>CAVRTZ010000008.1:0-329558 GCA_963724215.1 uncultured Ignavibacteria bacterium | reverse complement strand
TGTTATGCTCGTCTGCTTCGACTCATCGTATTGCTAGACCACCGCGAACCGGGACGAGAGCGACTGGCGGAACGTTCCGAGGCACCTGTCGCAGGCGAACGTTCCGGACGTCGCGATGTCGCCGCGGACCACGATCTGGCTCGGGGTCTTTTCGAGCCGTACCTTCACTTCCACCGGGGCGTCGAAATTGGCGTCGAGCGGGAGGTTCGAAGGGGAAACCGTGAAGGAGTATTCGTAGGTCCCGGAGGAGAGGCCGGAAACCCGAATTTTCAACCCGTCACCCCCGTTCCGGCCAGGTTTCATGCGCGCCCTCCTTCATGAACAGTGCGAAAATCTTGCCTTTTCGGCAAAATCACCGAATAATATAGGAAATCACGCCCCGAGAGTCAAGGCATCAGGCCGGCTCCGGGCCCCCCCCGGCTCAAGAACAGAGCGAATCGGAAAATGATGCCCGGCGGATACTTCAGGGGGGTGTGGCCGACTTCACGAGGAGCTCCCGCTCGACATACTGTGTCGTCTCGGTGATCGCGTCGATGAACTTCGAGAAATCCTCCTTGTAGAGGAAGATCTTGTGCTTTTCGTATTTCTCCTCGGCGACCCGGCGGCTCTCGGTGATGACGATGTAAAAATCCTTCACCGATTTGGTGGCCTTCACGTCGAAGAAGTATGTCCGTTTGCCGGCGCGGACCCTGCGGGAAAAAACGTTCTCCTGCCCCGCCGTCCCGGTCTCCGTGTCGTGCGGATGTTCGTCTGTTTCCATGCTGGCTCCGATCTGTTCTGTATGCCTGGTTCCGGATGGTGCCTATTTTCGTATGACCGCGATCTTCGTGCTGCCCACGTCGGTCCCGTTCTCCGAGTACGCCACGATGACGTAGACGCCGGTGGAGACGAGCTCCCCGCGGCCGTCCGCCCCGTCCCAGAAGCCGATCCTGCCGCCCGGCGTGACGATCTCCCTCACCAGTGTGCCGTCGATGGTGAACACCTTCAGCGACGAGCCCTCCACCAGCCCGTCGACGGTCACCGGGGCCGCGGCGGGTATTTCGAACGGGTTCGGGTAGACCTTCAGTTCCGCGAAGGACCGTTCCGGTGAGACCGCGGCCGTCGAGAGGCTCGTGAGTCCCTTTTCGGTGCCGAACCAGACGACCCCGGTCCTGCCGTCGATCGCGACCGAGGCGACGTCGTCGGCCAGGAGCTTCCCCCCGGTGCTCTCCACGGTGTAATGCGCGAGGACGTCCGTGCCGTCCTGCGAGAGGAGGAACACGCCGCGCTTCGTCGCGACCCATTTCCTGTTCAGGGGGTCGACGAGGATGTCCTGGATGATCTGGTCGCGGAGCGGCCGGTACGGGGCGATCGAAGCCCCCGGGTTCGTCGGCGAGTAGATGATCGAGATGCCGAGGTCGGAACCGACCCAGACGTCGCCGAACCTGTCGACCGCGACCGACCAGACCTGGTTGCTGGAGAGGCCGTCGAGGTCGGTCAGTTTTCCCCACCCCGCGCGCGACCCGGGCAGGTTCCGCGTTTCGTTGTAGTAGTAGAGGCCCCTGGCCGGCTCCGTCTCGAACCTGCCGTAGTTGGCGAACCATTTCGTCCCGTAATCGTCGATGACCACGTCGTTCACGATCCGCAGCGGTGAACGGGTGTTGCAGGTGTTGTCGAGGTCGTACATGCAGCCGGTCACGTACCCCGGGACGCCGCCCGGGGCCGAGGGTCACGAGCGTCGTGTCGCCGTCCGGGGTCCGCGACGTGAGCCACGTGACGCCCGCGTAGTCGGTGGCGGACCCGCCGGCGACCACGTACGGCTCCCTCCCGACCGTGGGCGGAAGTCCGTTCGACGTGTTCAGCACCCGTTCGACGTCGTTGGAGGCGTTCACGACGGCGAGACCGGGGCCCCACCCGCCGAAATATTTCATGTTGCCGGGACCGGCGCTCACGATATAGTAGTCGTTTGTCAGGAGTTCCGGGTTCGACGCGACCGTGTAGGCGCGCCACGACGTCCCGTCGAAGCTCATGAACCCCTCGCCGTTCGTTTTTCCCGTGGCGGCCCAGACCCATCCCCCCTCGTCCACCGCCACGCTCACGAACCTTCCCGAGGGCGGGCCCGGCGGAAGTGCGGTTTCGGCGATCCCCGCGGTGTCACCCGGCGCGGGACAGGCGTCGTAGCGGACCGCCCCCGCGTTCATCGTGCCGATGTATCCTCCCGGGGCGACGCACGAGAGCGTCAGACCGGCCGGAGAATCCAGAATGCGCGCGTCGCCGGCGGCGCCGATGGCGCCGATCGAACCCGGCGTGACGAAGAGGGCGGCTCTCGCAGCTCCCGCCGGGGAGCGCGAGGCCGAGGACGTTCAGCGATTGCGAGCCCTGCCACCACCCGCCACTGCGCCCCGGTCCAGACCGCGATGCCCGATCCGGTCGAGACATAGAGCGAATCGCGCGGCGACAAGGAGCGAGGTCGCGTTCGCCGAGGGAAGCCCCTCGGCGGTTCCGTGAACGTCCCACGACGACGGCTCCGTCGGGTTGGGGTTCGACGCGGGCGTCGATACGACGCCCGAGCGGGTCGAGGCCCAGATCCTGCCCGCGTACCGCGCGGCGCCGGTGACGTTCCCGGAAATCACGCCCGGGGTCTTCCCCGAACCGCAGGTAGCTGTCGCCGAACTCCGCGCGCGACATGGAATAGACCGAGATGCCGACGTCGGAAAGGACCATCAGCGAATCGCCCCAGACCTGGATCGCGTTGATCCGTTTCCTGGAGGCGTCGAGAAGGGCGATGTCCTGGATGTAGGTCCATTCACGGGTGGACGGGCGGAGGCGGTGGAGGATGCCGTCGGAGGCCCCGATCCAGACGTTCCCGGAGGAGTCGGTGGCCAGGGCGGTGAGGTCGATCGACCTGAGCCCTTCGGAGGTGGTGAATGTGGCGTAGGAGCCGTCGGCGGAACTGCGGGAGAAGAGGCCCCCGGCGGTCGCGGCCCAGAGGGCGCCGGCGGCGGGGGTGATCGCGCGGACCTCCTTCTTCGGCGTGTACGTTTTCCACTCGTCAACGCCCGCATACGCCCCGGCGGCGAAAAGACAACACACCATCAGCAGGAACCCGCGCACCCTCTCGCTCCGAGTGATTGACTTACTTTCGTTTTCCGGGGATCTTCCGGAAGAGGTCGGCCATCTCGATCGCGGACATCGCCGCGTCCCACCCCTTGTTCCCGCCCTTGGCGCCCGCCCTGTCGATCGCCTGTTCGAGCGTGTCGGTGGTGAGGACGCCGAAGATGACCGGGACGTCGGACTCCATCGAGAGTTTTTCGAGCCCCGAGGCGGCGGCGCCGGCCACGTATTCGAAATGCGGCGTCTCGCCGCGGATGACGCACCCGAGGCAGATGATCGCGCGGTAGCCGGGCGCGGCGGCGAGCCTGCGGGCCACCTGCGGGATCTCGAACGCCCCGGGGCACCAGACGACGTCGATGTCGGCGTCGTCGGCGCCGTGCCTGCGGAGGCAGTCCAGCGCGCCGTCGAGGAGCCTGCGGGTGATGAATTCGTTGAAGCGCGACACGACGATCCCGATTTTACCCGGAACGGCCGTGTAGGCGCCTTCGATGGTGCGTCCCATCGGGGTTACTGGTTGGGGAAGAGTCTGCGGCGCATCATGTCGACCGACGAGACCGGCACGCCCACGCGGCCCAGCAGGTTGTCGTCGTTCTTCATTCCGCCGTGGTAGTCCGACCCGCCGCTCTCCAGGAGGAAATATTCGTTCACGATGCCCTTGTAGTACTGCACGAGTTCCGGCGGATGGCTGGGATGGTAGACCTCGATCCCGTCCAGCCCGGACTTGATGAGGTGGTGGAGGAGGCTTTCGTCGACCGAGCGGCCCGGGTGCGCAAGGAACGAGAGGCCCCCCGCGTCGGCGATCAGCCGGATCGTGTCCTCGGGCGAGAACTCCGCCTTTTTTTCGAACGCCGGACGCCCTTCCCCGATGTACTTGCTGAAGGCCTGGTGGTACGTCGCGGCGTGGCCGTTGTTCACCAGCGCGTTCGCGATGTGCGGCCGCCCGACCGCTTCCCCGGTGGCTTCCGCGAGGACCGATTCGACCGTGAGGGGGATTTTCATGCGGTTGAGCTTGCCGACGATCCGCTCGACCCTGTCCAGGCGTTTCTGCCGGAAGATCGAGAGCGCCTCGTTGAGCACCGGGGAATGGTAATCCATGAAGTAGCCCGAGGACGTGGATCTCGCCGTCCGGCGAGGACGCGCTCAGCTCCATGCCCGGGACGACTTCGATGCCGAGCACCCGGCCGATCTCCATGGCCTCGTCGAGCGCGCCGACGCTGTCGTGGTCGGCGATGCCCAGGATGGAGATGCCGGCGTCCTTCGCTTTCCGGAGTAACTCGAGGGGCGAATGATGCCCGTCAGAGTGCGTTGTATGTGTATGAAGATCCGCTAATGCATCCACACGATCCTACCCCTTCTTCCACATCCTCCCGATGATAACCTCTTCAGGTGAAGAGGCTTTTGAATTTTTCGTAGTCCTGGATGATGAGCCTGTTCCCGTGGACGTCCAGGTGCCCTTTCTTGATGAACATGTGGACGACCCTCGAGATGGTTTCCCGCGATGTGCCGGCCATGTTGGCGAGGTCCTGCTGGAGCGGAAGCTCGTCGATCTCGACCCGGCCCTTCCTGATGGTGCCGATGTCGTCGGCGAGCTGGAGAATGACGTTGGCGACGCGTCCCGCCGCGTCCTTCAGGGAGAGGCTCTTGATCTGCGCGTCGGCTTTCCTGAGCCGCATCGTGAGCTCCTTGAGGAGCGAAACGGCCACGGACGGCACGTCCTGCAGCAACTTGAGGAAATCGCGGCGATGGATCATGAAGAGCTCCGCCTTCGTGATCGCGACCACCGAGGCCGAACGCGCAAGGCCGTCGAGGATGGACATTTCGCCGAAGAAATCATTCTCGCCCAGGATGGAAAGGATCACTTCCCTCCCGTCGTCGTCCGTCCGGACGATCTTTACCTTCCCGGAAATGATGACGAACAGGGCGGCACCGGTTTCCTCCTCGAGGAGGATGATGCTCCCCTTCTTGTATTTCTTCCGGACGCCGACGCGGACGATCTTCGCCAGCTCCCCGGACTCGATGTCGCTGAAGATCGGAACGTTCCGGATGAATTCCATCGCTTCGCCGAGATCGGAGGAGAGGGGCTGATGTGTCGCGTTTGGCAGGTTCATAAGGTCATCAGAGACAGTGACTTTCGCCGCTATTTTGTTTCTCAATATAGGGTTGATGGGGTTTAAAGTCAAGTATTTGGTGCCTATTTCGCGATATTCAGCGGGAAAGGAGTTCAATCAGCAGGTATCCGAGGCTGATTTCCGCCACCGCCAGGGCGATTCCGGAGACGAGGTCGTTCTTCCGCATCCGGTCGAGCGTGCCCTCGTCACCGGTGATGTTGTACTCCGCATACGCCCGGTCCGCCCGCTCCTTGTAGTACGCGGCCGTCGCACCCGCGGCCACCGCCGTCCCGGCGGCGATGAACATCGTCGTGGCGCTCTTCCCGCCGTCGGCCACAAGGTAGACCGCCTTCGGGCCTCCCGCCGGGTCGACCGGGTCGAGCTGTACGTGGTAGTTCGGCGTCCCCGGATCGAGCATCATCTCCCGGGACCGGTAGCCGTCCTTCCGGAGGGTCAGCAGCGCGACGGTGCGGGGCACGACCGCGAAGAGCGGCGTGGTCCCCAGGAGGGAATCGCCGAGCAGGACATCGGCCCCTTGCGGCTCGGACGCCACGCGCGCCGCGAGCGGAAGATCGTAATGACGGGTGATGGTGCCGGTCGGCAGGCCGATCGAATCGAACAGGACCGGCACGAACCAGTTCCCGCTCTCCCCACCGACGATTTTCAACCGCAACGCCCGGACGCGCGCATTTGCGGCCACGGGGAGGGTCGTATCGAGCGGGGTGGTGCCGATGAGGCCCGAGTCGCCGTATACGCCGGCGCCGGACGGATCGGACGTGACGATGAGACGGAACGCCGTCTGCCCGGAGGCCGTCGGGGGGGCCCCCGGGGTCCCGAGGATGGCCGTGGCCGCAAGGGCGATCAGGATCCACCGGAACGGTCCGGCGCCGCAGAATGAGCGCGGCCTCCTCATCGGTTCGCCTGAGCGAATCCGAGCACCGTGCGATCTTCGGCGAGCACGATGAGCATGCCGCCGGCCGCCACGGGCGTCGCGCGGACGCGGCTGTCCAGCTTCTCCCTCCACGCCTCCGCCCCCGTCCCCGCGTTGAACGCGTAGAGGTTCCGCATCAGGTCGCCGACGTAGACGACATCGCCGGCGATGAGCGGCGCCGAGCCGACCCCGGCCTCGGTCTTCGCCCTCCAGATGGGCGTGCCGTCCGAGGCGCGCAGTGCGACCAGCCCGCCGCCCGAGGACCCGGCGACGATCATCCCCGGGCCGACGGCGGCCCCCCCGTAGAGCGGCGCGCCCGCGTCGAAGGTCCAGACGACGGCGCCCGTCGCGAGATCGATGGCGTAGACCTTCCCGTCGAGGGAACAGGCGAACACCCTGCCGCCGCCGATCGACGTCGGGGCGAACACCGCGGCGCCGGCGGCCGCCTTCCAGAGCGGGACGCCGGAGGCGAGATCCAGCGCGATGACCTCGCCGCCGTCGGTCCCGAAGACGACGCGTTCGCCGTCGCTGGAGGGGGACGAACGGATCCCGGGCCGCCCCGGCGCAGCCGCGAGTTCGAACGTCCACAGCACGTTCCCGCTGCCGGTATCGTACGCCGCCACGATGCCGTCGAGCGACGCGACGACGATCATCCCGCCCGCGCTGAGCGGCGACGATTCGATGTCGCCCGTTTCCGCCGTCCATGCCACCGTTCCGCTCCTCAGGTTCCTGCAGACGAGGTTGGCGCCGGCCCCGGAGAGCCCGACCACGATGCGCGCTCCGAGCAGGACGGGCGTGCCGAAGATCGGTCCGTCGAATTCGAGGGCGCCGATTTCGTGGCCGGTGGCGAGGTCGAGGGCGCGCAGGTCGCCGTTCAAGGTTCCGACGAAGACGGTGCTGTCCGCGACGGAGACCGAGGCGGGGCCGAACCCGCTCCCCGCGTCGTAGTCCCACGCGGGCGCGAGCGGCGGGGCGATCGTGCCGGCGGCGAGGTTCGATCGATCCGGGGCGCCGCCGAACATCCTCCACGCGTCGCCGCCCCGCGGCGCTTTCAGGACGAGTTTGTCCGAGGTGCAGGACGAAAGGAGGAGCGCCGCTCCGAGCGCCGCAACGGCGCAGAGGGCGACGGGCCCCGGGCGGCTCTCGTTCATCGTGCGCCTCATCTCAGAAGTCCCATCCGAAGAAGAACTGGTAGAACAGCCCCCTCTGAAAGTCGGTAAAATCGTCCTCGATCCGTTTCCCGACGTCGTAGCGCAGGACGATGGCGCCGCCCAGGTTGAGCCTCAGGCCGGCCCCGACGGCCCCGAGGGTCTCCCGGTACTCCTCGTCCCACGCCCCGCCGGCGTCGAAGAAGATCGCGCCGCGGAACCCGGTGAGCGGGACCGTCCCGAAGGGGAACCCGAGGCCGAGGCGGTCCATGAAGGGGAATCGGAGTTCCTGGCTGATGAGCCAGAGTTTTTTTCCGCGGATCGACCAGCGCGGGTATCCCCGCAGGTCCCAGCTCCCGCCCATGAAGAACCTGCGCGACTCGGTGCCGTCGTTGTAGAAGAGCCAGAAACGCATCGCGAGCGCCGAGCGCTGCGCGATCCTGAAATAACGGCGGTAATCCGCGATGACGGAGTAATAGTTGGCGTTCGAGCTGCGGACGTCGGTCGTGTAGGCGAGCGTGAAGCTGTACCTGCTGCCGTCGAGCGGGCCGCTCGGCCCCCAGAGGGAGTTGTCGTGCGTGTAGGTGAGCGAGTTCGAGAGGAAGAGCGCCCTGCGGGAGAGGTCGATCGTTTCGACCGGCGTCGTGATCAGCAGGCCCTCCGAGACGTCCTTCTCAGAGCTGCTGAGGCTCATCCGCATCGAGAACCGCCGGAAGGTGGAGAGGGGGTAGCTCATCGTCAGGTAACCGCCGAAGACCTGCTCATAGAAATACTCGGCCGGGTCGGTCAGGTCGTACCGCCTGCCGGCGTAGCGATAGATCCCGTAGGCGTAATTCGCCCTGCGCTCGAGCGAGACGCGGGAGATCGCGACGTTGAAGCTGGACAGGATGTCGTCGGAGGACTGCGCGGTGTTGTAGATCAGGAAGTAGTACTGCTCGTTGCCCAGGAGGTCGCTCAGCGAGAGGTACGCGCCGCCGTACGTTCCGAACACCGGGTCGGTGGCGATCTCGCTGTACGCCACGTCGAGGCCGAATTCCTTTTCGTACCGGAGCTCGGTGATTTCGCCGGCGCCCGCGATCGAGGGCCGGCTCCACAGGGTGTCCGGCGATCCGGGCGCGGGCATCCTCGAAACCGAGGCGGAGTCGTACAGGGTCCTGACGACGCCCCCCTTGCGCAGCTGGAAGCTGAAATCCTCGAACGCCGAGTAAACCATCCGGCCGTCGGCCCAGGCCGGGTCGAACGCGGCGGTGGTCAGGCTCGTGAGCTTTCTCATCGGTCCGTCCGGGCGGCCGACGTTCATCTTCAGCATCCACACGTTGCGCGACCCGCCGAGGTCGGACGTGAAGAGGAGCGCGTCCCCCTCCGGCGACCAGGAAGGCGCGGCGTAGCTTTCCGTCCCGCGCGTCAGGTACCGGAGGCCGCCGGTCTCCAGGTCGAGGACGAAGAGGTTGTAACTCCCGCCCCCGCCCGTCGGGGTCCGGTCGGAACTGAACGCGATCGTCCGGCCGTCGGGCGACCAGGCGGGATCGCGATCGTCGTAGGCGTCGTTGGTGAGCCGCTCCAGCGTTTCGGCGTCCACGTCCCACGCGTAGAGGTCGGAGTTCCCCGACTTGTCGATGGCGCTGAAGACCAGCCGGCGCCCGTCAGGCGACCACGAGACCGAGCCGAGGACGACGAGCCCCGCGAAGTGATAGGTGGCCGCCATCTCGCCGGCGTCCAGGTCGTAGACGTGCAGCGCGTCGTTCTCCCCGCTCTTGGTGACGAAGGCGAGCCGCCCGTCCGCGCTCACGTCGATCTTGCTCTGGAAAAGGTGGAAGGCCTCGAAATCCTCGACCTTTTCCCCCTGCACGACCAGCTCCGGCTCGGGGGCGTCCGGGCCGGGCGCGTCGAAGGGCACGCGGAAAACGCCGGCGTACCCCGAGCGGTTCCCGATGAAGTACACTTCCTTCTTTCCGGACCGCTCGTGGTAGACAGGCTTCGAGTTGAACCCCCCGTCGGTGAGCGGCGCCGTCACGAACCCCGGGAGATCGGACACGGACAGGAGCGGGTAGTATTTCTTCCGGAGCGCGTAGGTCCATTCCCTGTCGAACTCGTCGTAGTCGCGGCCGGTCGTCGCGGCGAACACGGTCTCGAACAGCGCGGACTTCCAGAAATTCTCCATCATCAGGAGGATCTTCTCCTCGCCGTAGGTCGAGCCGATGAACTCGAGCACCGCCTGCCCCTCCTTGTACATCAGGTAGCTTCCGTAGATCCTGTCCATCGACCCCAGGGGCACCAGGTATCCGCTCACGACGGCGTCGCGAAGGACCATGTCCGCCTGCACGTCCCAGTCGATCGACCAGTATTCCGCGAGCCCTTCGATGAACCAGAGCGGCGGCAGCTGGTCCGGCGCGATCCTGTGGTCGGTGAGCACCCGGTTGATCTTGCTGTGCGTGAAGACGTGCACGAGCTCGTGCCTGATCACGTGGCGGAAGTCCCACATCGAGCCGTCGTACGGGATCACGACGCGGCCCTTCATGAATTCGAAGAACCCGCCCACCCCCTCGGGGATGAACCCCGGGGTGATGTTGGTCTGCTGGAAATGGAGGTGGGAGCTGTAGAACACGAGCGGGATCCTGTTCGCCACGTTGTGGTTGAACTTCGTGGCCAGGACGGCGTAACTTTCCTCGGCGAGCGCCGCCCCGCGGCCGGCGAGGTCCTTCATCTCCGTATAATAGTAGATGTCGAAGTGCTCGGTCTTGAGCACATGCCAGTCGAAATCGGTGTACTGGACCTTGTTCCGCCCGAAGTAAAAGAACTGGGAGGCCGCGGTGGCCGGCAGGGCCAGAAAGGCACAGAGGCAGATGACGAATCGGCTCATACGATCGCGCTACGCCATGGGAGTGATTTCCGCCGCTCTCCGCCGTGGCCGGAGCGGTGCCGTCCCGCGCCGCGCGGGGCGGCGACGGGGTGGATACGCTACGTCCTGTCGAGCTGCCGCTTGAGGTAGTCGATGACGCTGACGGGCGTCGGGTCCACGCCGTTGAGCATCGCGAGATAGAAACTCATCCAGTCGCCGAGGTGGATCAGCGAGAACGTCCTGGCGAGGCGGGACCGCCCCTCGCTCTTCACGTCGATGATCCTCGCGGCGAACTCCCCGATGATCCCGCGGGCGACCTCCATCCGGAGCGTCACCCTGGGATGATCCTCGCGGTCGTGGAGATAGACCACCGCCATCTCCTCCATCATCCGGCGCAACACCCTCCACCCCACCAGCTCGTTGTGGTTCATCTCGGGGAAGACGTGCCCGAAGGCGAGGGTCTTGGCGTTCTCGGCGATCTGGCCGCGCCAGCGGAGGTTGATCGCGTCGGTGCGCTCCGTCGACGAATAGATCACCGGCACTTTGTTGTAGAGCTGCCGGGCCAGCTCGAGCGCCGGGTTCTTCTGGCCGGTCAGGCGATACCTGACCGAGAGTTTCTTCAGGAGCGCGAGCGTCTCACGGACGGCGGCGTCCTGCGAGGGGATGATCTTGTACCTCGCGAGGGCCAGCATCAGCGGGAAGAACGAGTAGCCGAGCGCGGCCCGCGGCGGGTACCCCTTCGGAAGGACGACGAGCGTCTGTTTGTTCTTCTTCGCCAGGGCGGCGATCTCTCCGCCGGAGGTGAAGCAGATGACCTGCGCCTTCCGCTTCATCGCCTCGTGGTACGAGGCGATCGTCTCCTCGGTGTTCCCGGAATAGCTCGAGATGACGACGAGCGTCGACGGGCCGACGAAGCGCGGGAGCGTGTAATGGCGGTTGATGACGAACGGAATGTCGACCTGGTCGGCGAGGTAGGACCGGAGACAGGTCCCCCCCGATCGCCGAACCCCCGAGGCCGCTGACGACGATGCCGGTCGGCTTTCCCTTCAGGGCGACGAGCTTCGCGTCCCTCCCGATCCTGACCGCGCTCTGGACCTGGTGCGGGAACCCGGTAAGGAGCGCCCGCATGTCGGACCTGTCGTAGAGCGATATGGTGGTTTCTTTCATCGTGCTTTTTCCTCTCTAATGATGTGTGTTCACGGCCAGACCCGGGGTATCTGCCCCGGCCGGCTTTCCTCGAGCGGGATCTCCGGGACCTCGCTCGCGATAAAGTCCCTCAGCAGGTTTTCGACGTCCTCGCCCGACGTCATGGCCAGCGCCTTGCGCGCGAGCTCCTGGAGCGAGGCGTACGACACCGACCTGATGATCTTCTTGATCTCGGGGAGGATCTGGGGCACGACCGAGAGCTCGTCCATCCCCATCCCGACCAGGAGCGGCGCGGCGATCGGGTTGCCGGCCATTTCGCCGCAGAGGCCGACCCAGATCTTCTGCTTGTGGCCCGCGTTGATGACGTGCCTGATCGCCGTCAGGATCGCGGGGTCGAATTCCTCGTAGAGTGTCGAGACGAGGCTGTTTCCCCGGTCGACCGCGAGCATGTACTGAATGAGGTCGTTGGAGCCGATGCTCAGGAAGTCCGCGTGCTGGGCCAGCGCCGGCGAGCTCAAGGCCGCCGACGGGACCTCGATCATCACGCCGACCGGGATCTTCTCGTCGAACCGCACCTTCTTCGCCCGGAGCTCGTCCTTCGCCTTCTTCACGTAGCCCTGCGACAGGAGGAGCTCCTTCAGCGTCGAGACCATCGGGAACATGATCGCCACGTTTTTTTTCGTGCTGGCCCTGAGCATCGCCCTGAGCTGGGTCATGAAGAGCTCGGGCCGGTCGAGCGAAACGCGGATGCCCCGCCACCCGAGGAAGGGGTTTGCTTCCTCGGCCATCTCGGGGGCGATCTTGTCGCCGCCGATGTCGAAGGTGCGCATGATCACCCGCGCCGGGTAGATCCTCGCGCTGATTTTCTTGTATTCGGCGAGCTGTTCCTCCTCGGTCGGGAAGTCGTCCCTGCCGAACAGGAGGCTCTCCGTACGGTAGAGCCCCACCCCCTGCGATCCCTGCATCACGACGTAGTCCAGCTCGTCGGCGAGCTCGATGTTCGCCGAGAGTTCGATCGTGTGCCCGTCGGTGGTGACCGCGGGGAGGTCTTTCAGGCCGGTGAGCTTCTTCTCGAAGGCGGCCATCTTCTTCCGCTTCGCCTCGTAGTCCCGCATCGTCGCGGGCCCCGGGTGCACCACGAGCCGCCCGCTGTAGCCGTCCAGGATCACCGTGTCGCCGGTCTGCACTTCGCGCGTCGCGTCCCCGAGGGCGACGACCGCCGGTATTTTCAGCGAACGGGAGAAGAGCGCGGCGTGGGAGGTGACCCCCCCGAGGTCGGTGGCGTAGGCCATCACCGCGTTGCGGCTCAGGATCATCGTGTCGGCGGTTGTGAGGTTGTGCGCGATGACGATGTCGGACCCCTCGAACTTCGAGCTCATCGTCACCTCCGAGAGGTTCCGGACGATGCGGTTCTTGAGATCGTCCATGTCGTGGGCCCGCTCGTGCATGTACTCGTCGCGGGCGGCCATCATCATCTTCGCGTACTTCCCGATCTCGTCGTCCACGACGAACTCGGCGTTCTTCCTTTCGTTTTTGATCCGCTTCCGGATCGCGTCGCGCAGATAGGGGTCGTCGAGGACCATGATCTGCGCCTCGAGGATGCGCGCCTTCGCCTCGCCGACCTTCTGCTGGGCGAATGCGAGGATTTTCTTCAGCTCGCCCGCGGACCGGTGCGAGCGCCTTCTCGAACCGTTCCAGCTCCAGGTCCGCTTCGGCGGGCCCGTCCAGATTCCGCTCGTCGACGGCGTGGGCGGGTTTGACGTACAGGTGGGCCGTCCCGCATACGATGCCCGGTGACGCGGCGATGCCGTTGAGGACGACCTCCTTCTTCCTGGTGTCGACGGCGGGGGTCATGACGCCTCGTCGAATCCGCGCTCGAAGAGGTCCACGACGGCGGCGGCGGCCTCGGACTCGTCGGCGCCCTCGAACCGGAGCAGGAGCGTCGCCCCCTGCTCCGCCGCGAGGGTCATCACACCGATGATGCTCTTGCCGTTGATTTCCATCCCGTCTTTATAGATGTAGAATTCCGCCTTGAAGCGCGCCGCGGTTTTCACGAGCGTGGCGGCCGGCCGCGTGTGGAGGCCGCTGCGGTTCTTGATGACGACCTCTCGTTCGATCATGCTCTCACGCGGTCCTGTCCGCGAGCCGGTCGGCGATGTCGATCAGGACCGCCTTCCCCGGGCTCGCCGGGAGCGTCCGGAGCGCGGACTTCGCGCCGCGGGTGAGCTTCGCGACCTCGCGTCGGGCGGCGTCGATCGCGCCCGTCCGTTCGTAGACCGACCGCGCCTGCGCGACCAGCCGGCCGCCGCGTCCCGCCGCGACTTTCCGGAGAAGCGCCGCGTCTTTTCCGCGGGCCTTCTCCATCGCCTTCACGAGGAGGCAGGTCTTCTTGCCGCGGGCGATGTCGCCGCCGATCTTCTTCCCGAATTCCGCCTGGTTCCCGGTCACGTCCAGCTCATCGTCCCTGACCTGGAAGGCGAGGCCGAGCCGTTGTCCGTAGGCCCTGAGCGACCTCACTTCCGCGGGCGATCCGCCGCCGGCGAGCGCGCCGATCTCCGCCGCCGCCGCCATCACGCGGGCGGTCTTGAGGTCGATCATCTTCCGGTATTCGCGCATCGTCACCGCGCGGCGTCCCTCGAACTCCAGGTCGAACCCCTGTCCCTCGCAGACGTCCCGGTAGGCGCGCGTGTAGACCGTCAGGATCCGTTCGATCCCCGGTCCTCTCTTTCCCCTGCGACCGGCCCCGAGGAGCGCCTGGTACCCCAGCGACATCAGGTGGTCGCCCGCGAGGACGGCGACGGCGTCGTTCCACTTCGCGTGGACGGTGGCCCTTCCCCGCCGCACGGGCGAGCGGTCCATCACGTCGTCGTGGATGAGCGTGAAGTTGTGCAGGCATTCGACGGCCACGGCGGCCGGCAGCGCCGTCGCGTCGCTGCCCCCGACGGCGTTGCATCCCAGGAGCACCAGGAGCGCCCGCAACCTTTTTCCGCCCGAGGAAAGAGTATGCTGCAACGGGGCATACACGATCGCCGGTTTTCCGGACCCGACCAGACGCCGGAGTCCGCGGTTCACGAGATTTCTCCGGGCGGCGAGGTACCGGCGTACCTGGGTTGAATTCAAAGGGCTGTGGTTAAAAAGGTCCGGAGAAAATGGCGTAAATGTATTGGAATATAATAAAAAAGCCCATTAATAGAATCAAGGAATTGCTGTTTTCGGCCCGTCCAGGGGCGTTCCGGAGGTCCGTAATAATATTATTCGTTCGGTGATGAATTTTTCCGCAGGCACCCCCCGATGTCAGGATATATTGATGCAATCCTCCTTTAGGGAAGAACGCTCTACCGGGTCGTTTGGTGGATTAACGGTCCGGGAGGATAACAAGGGGAACCCTCCCCGGGATCCCCGAAAGCTCATCGAGAGCAGCGGCGAAGTAAAACGGCGTCCTCGGATAAGGGACGCCGTTTTTTTTATCCCCCCCCCGTCCCGGCTATTCTTGCATCCCACCTATTTTTTCACGAATTTTCCCCACCGACAAGGACCAATACCGGCTTTCCTCCATCCCCAATGACGAAGCGACTCCTCCCCGCGGGCCTGCCGGCGCTTCTCGCCCTGGCCTTTCTCCTCACGTCGTGCGAAAAAAAACAGGAACCCCAACCGGCCGCGCAGGAAATCTCGATCAAGGACGAGCTCCTGGTGTACCTCGATTCGCTCGAGGCCGAATATGAAAAGGCGTGCGTCGCCGCCGGCACGGCGAACTGGAACAGCTACTCCGGCGAGGCGCCGTACGACCTTGACTCCGCGAAGGCGCTCTTCGCCCGGATCTTCCTCGACTCGACCGCGCGCGCGACCGTCGAAGAGTGGAGGAGGAAATCGGGCTCGCTCGCCGACCAGACACTCGCCCGCAGGCTCGAGATCTGGCACCGCTGTTTCATCGGCGGGGCGATCTACGCCGATCCCGGGATCGCGAAGCTCGAGAACGAACTGCAAGCCCTCATCACCGGTTTCAAATTCCGGTTCGAGGGCGGACCGATCACGCGCGCGCAGGTCGGCAACAGGCTGAAGACCGAGAAGAACCAGAAGCGGCGGCACTCGCTCTGGAAGGTCAACGCGCAGCTCTCCGCCGTGGCCGCCCCGAAACTTACCGAGCTCGTGAAACTCCGGAACGCGAAGGCCGAGGAGTTCGGGTTTCCCAACTATTACTCCCTCTCGCTCCACCTCCAGGCGATCGACGAGGAGTGGCTCGTCAAGACGCTCAACGCCCTCGAGGCGCAGACGCGCCGGGCGCTGCGCGGGTTTATCGAGAACTCGGCGGCGGAAATGCGCCTGAAACGGTTCAACGCGTGGGACTTCGACCTCAGCCTGAAGAACGCCGCGTCGATCCCTGACGAATACTTCCCCGCCGACTCCGTCTTCTCCGTCATCCACCGGTTCGAGGGGGCGATAGGGTTCCCCGTGGACACGCTCCCGATCAGGGAGGTCGTCCGCGACATCCCGTACGGCGGGCTGAGCCTCGGGATCCTCATCCCGGAAGATTCGAGGTTCCTGGTCAACCCGACGCGCGGAAAAGGTTTCTACGGCGTGGCCTTCCACGAGTACGGCCACTCGCTGAAGGCCGTGAACACCGACGTGCCCGACCCGATCCTCAAGGGCTACGAATGGATCCCCGGCGCGCAGTGCGCGGCCTACGAGGAGGGCGTCGCGGAGATGCACGCCGAATTCACCGAGGACACCGTCTGGCTCGGCGCCTACAGCAGGACCCCGGCGAGGGTGCTGCGCGAGTACATGGCCGGGCGGAACCTGCCGGCGCTCCACCGCCTCAGGCGCCTGATGAAGGACTTCTTTTTCGAGTACGAGATGTACAAGAACCCGGACCAGGACCTGGCCCTCCTCGAACGGGCGATGTTCGAGAAGTACCTCCTGGTCACCCCGGAGGAGAACGAACCGCACAGCTACGCGTCGTCGATCTGGTACGCGTCGTACCCCTGCTACTACCAGAACTACATCCTCTCCGGGATGATTTCCACCCAGCTCCAGGAAGCCCTCTCCAACAAGTTCGGCAGGAACAAGTTCACCGACCCGAGCGTGGCCGCGTGGATGGTCCAGCACCTCTACAGGGACGGCGAAACGGTGGAATGGGGCGAACGGGTGCGGCGGGCGACCGGCAAGTCGCTGGAAACCGGGGCCTACCTCCGGAAACTCTCCATCGATCTCCAGCGTTCATCGGAAGACGAGCCCGATCAGAAAGAGAATGAATAACCGATGAAACGCCTGTTTTTACTCGCGGCGGCGGTGTTCGCCGCCTTCACCGGCCTCCGGGCCCAGCCTGACATCACCGATTTTTTTGATGTCGCCGACTCGGTGAGCGAACACCCCCCGTTCCGGACCGAATTGACCACGCTCTGTCAGGTCAGGGTCCAGGACCGGTGGGTGTCCTTCGTCGGGTTCAAAAACACGAAGACACTCCTCTACGTGACGTTCACGCTCGACTCGCTCGCCGACCCGGTGCGGGACGTCTCACCGACCGTCGGGTTCGACAAGTCGCGGCCGACGCTCGGGAAGGTGTCCACGTGGGGATACCCCTTCGACCGCAACCGGGACGGGAAGATCGATTACTTCGCGCTGGTGGGCGGGGCCGCCCCGTTCGAGGACGGGGATTTCCCGGAGAATTACCCGAAGCAGGGCCAGACGACCATGGTCCACCATATCGAGCTCTTCGTGGCGAAATGTAAAATCATCTTCAACCACTGGGCCGACGACAACTTCGACGGCAGCATCGACGCCGTGGTGCAGGCGGACATGGACCCGGAGAGGAACTGGGTCTACCGGCAGATCCTTGCGCGCTCGAAGAAATTCGACGGGCGTTTCGACGACGTCCGGGCGTTCCGCACCGACAACTCCGCGTTCAACGATTCGGTCTCCCACACGGCGGAACGGGTCGAGTACCGCCCGATCGGGATGACGGCGGGCTCGATCGGGAAGAAAGAGCTCGACGAAAAATCCGCCATCATGGCCTTCATGAACAAGGCGATCGATGAGTGCGGCAGGGGGTCGTTCAGGCTCCCGAACGGTTTGCAGGAACAGCCCGGGCAGGAGTGAATCACCCGGGACCAATCACCAACCACTGACGAAGCACACCATGGGAAAAAAAGCGGGGGTCATCGGCTCGGGAGACGTCGCGAAAACGCTCGCGAACGGACTGATCAAATACGGTTACGACGTCATGATCGGGACGAACACCCCGTCGAAGCACGGGGAGCTGAGGGCGAAGACGGGAGGGAAGGCGAAGATCGGCTCCTTCAATGATGCCGCGTCGTTCGGAGGGATCGTCGTCCTGGCGGTGAAGGGGTCGGCGGCGGAGTCGGTCGTCGAAGGGATCGGGCCGGAAGGATTGAAGGGCAAGACCGTGATCGACACGAGCAACCCGATCGCGGAGGTCCCGCCCGTCAACGGCGTGCTCCACTACTTCACGAGCCTCGAGGATTCGCTGATGGAGCGGCTTCAGAAGAAGGTCCCCGCGGCGCACTTCGTGAAGGCGTTCAGCTGCGCCGGCCACAAATACATGGTCGACCCCGATTTCGGCGGCACGCGGCCGACGATGTTCATCTGCGGCAACGACGAGGGCGCGAAGAAAGAGGTGCTGGAGATCCTGGACAAGTTCGGGTGGGAGACCGACGACCTCGGGAAGGTCGAATCGGCGCGGGCGATCGAACCGCTCGCGATGCTCTGGTGCATCCCGGGGTTCCTCCGGAACGACTGGATGCACGCTTTCAAGGTGCTGAGGCCGTAAGACCCCTCGCCCGTTCGAGCGCCTCCTCGAGCGAACCGCAGAGGTTGTCCTCCCCCAATTTATCGAGCAGGCCGGCCTGGACGATGGCGAACAGGGGCTGCTTGTGGATGCCCGAGAGGATGAGCGTGGTCCCCTGCTGAGTGAAGGAGGTGATCAGCTCCTCGAGCGCCCGGAGCCCCGTCGCGTCGATCGCGAGCAGGTTCTTCGTCTCCAGGATGAAGATCCGCGGCTTCTTCTCGAGCTCGCGGATGGTCTCGGTGAACTGGTCCACCGCCCCGAAGAAGAGCGAACCGTACACCTCGAACACCTCCACCCCGTCGGGGATCTTCTGCGGGCGCCCCGCGTCCACCTCCTTTTCGTCCGCGTCCTGCAGGTCCTTCGTCATCGGCGTCACCTGGCTCACCTCCGCCATCCTCCTGATGAAGAACATCGCCGAGAGGATGATCCCGATCTGGATCGCCGCCGTCAGGTCCACGACCACGGTGAGGAAGAACGTCACGAGCATGACCGTGACGTCGCTGCGGGGGGCCTTGAGGATTTTCCGGAATGACCTCCATTCGCTCATGTTGTAGGCGACCACGATCAGGATGGCGGCCAGCGCGGGCATCGGGATGAGCGTCGCCCACTTCCCGAAAAAGAGCATGATCAGCATCAGGACCAGGGCGTGGACGATGCCGGCGACGGGGGTCCTCCCGCCGCTTTTCACGTTCGTGGCCGTCCGGGCGATGGCGCCGGTGGCAGGGAGGCCCCCGAAGAGGGGCGAGACGATGTTCGCCGCGCCCTGCGCGATCAGCTCCATGTTCGAGCGGTGGCGTGAACGGATCATCCCGTCGGAGACCACCGCCGAGAGGAGCGATTCGATCGCGCCGAGGAGCGCGATGGTGACCGCGGAGGAGAAGAGCCGCGAGAGGTCCTGCCACGCAAACGACGGGAGGTGCGGCGCCGGGAGCATCGTGGGGACGTCGCCGAAACGCGAGCCGATCGTCTCCACGCTCAGCCGCATCGAGTGCACCGCGGCCGTGGCCAGGACGATCGCGAGCAGCGAACCCGGGAGGCGCCATCCGAGCCGTTGCACGATCAGGACGACCAGGAGCGAACCGGCGCCGACCGCGAGCGACACCGGGTCCGCCCCGGCGATGTTCACCGCGTACACCCCCCATTTTCCGATGAAGTCCGCCGGGAGGTTCTGGATCCGCAGGCCGAGGAGGTCGTTGAGCTGCGACGAGAAGATGATGAGGGCGATGCCGCTGGTGAACCCCACGATCAGCGGGTAGGGAACGAACTTGAGGAGGGTCCCGAACCGGGCGAGCCCCATGACGATGAGCATCACGCCGGCCATCATCGTCGCCACCACCAGGCCGTCGTACCCGTATGACTGGACGATCCCGTAGACGATGACGATGAACGCCCCCGTCGGGCCGGCGATCTGGACGCGGCTGCCGCCGAAGGCGGACACGATCAGCCCCGCGACGACGGCGGTGAACAGGCCCTGCTCCGGTTTCAGCCCGGAGGCGATGGCGAACGCGATGGCGAGGGGGAGGGCGACGATGCCGACGATGACGCCGGCGGTGATGTCGGAGGTCAGCTGCTGCCGGGAATAGCCTTCCCGGAGGACGGTGAAAAGCTTCGGTTCGAAACGACCTGGCAAAAGAGGTCCGGGGCCCTTACAAAATGTCGACCGTTGACGATGGGGGAGGCGCGCTGATCGCGCCGTCCCTTAAAACCTGAACCTGATTCCCCCGCCCGCCGTGAAGAGCTTGTGACCGTTGTCCCCGGTCACGCCGAGGATGAACTTCCCGTCCGCGAAGAGCGTGAGCCTGTCCATCACGGGGACGTCCACGCCGAGGCCCACCGACCACCCCACGCTGGAGGACGTGAACTCCTCCACGATGGGTGCGGGGGCGCCCTCGACGCCGAGCGCGGGAAGGGCCATGTAGTAGTATCCGATACCGGCGGTGAAATAGGGCGCGATCCGGTCCTTGGTCGTCGCGTATACCCCCCGGAACTGGAGCATGCCGGTGAGGATATCGCCCGGATATCCGTAGATCACGGCGTTGGCCGGGAGGCCGTTGGCCTCCCTGAAGGCGTCCTCGGCGAAGAGGACGTTATAGTATTGGACGAGGAATGAGATCTCACCGTACCCCGCTTCACCCGGAGGCAGCGAATAGGCGATGCCGCCGCCGAAATTGAAGCTCGGATCGAACTGGTCATTAAACTCCGACGGCTCGAACGGCCACGTATACCCGCCCGCGGCCACGACTTCCCAGGTGCCCGGCACGGAAATTTCCGGGATGGGGGCGACGGCCGCGGCCGTGTCGGTCTGGGCAACGAGGGCGGAGGGGATGAGCGGGCATAACAGCAGGCAGACGACGATTAACAACAGGGGTTTCATACATTCTCCTCTGGATATTGCGCAAGATGCGACCACCGTCTGCTCCCCGGGACGAAGGTCGTTGTGTTACGGCGGATTAGATTAAGAGTGTGAGAATATACGCACAACGGTCGGATTTGTCAAGGTAAGGCGGGCTCCACGAAGATGACTTCTTCGCGCTGGAGGGTCACCGTCCCCGGGGGAGCGTTTTTCGGTTTTTTCACATACTTCCTCTCGCAATACGCCACCGGCACCATACCCGCTTTTTTCATTTTACTGTAGTAGGCGGCAAGCCGGGCCGCCGCGCGGAGGACCTCTTTCGGCGGGTCGAACCTGCCCCCGGACCGTGACCTCAGGACCACGTGCGACCCCGACGAGCCGCGGACGTGCATCCAGTAATCGTGCTGGCCGGCGTGTTTGAACGTCAGCGCGTCGTTGTCCGAGCTGCTCTTCCCGACCCACGCCTCGTACTCTTCGCCGATCGGGAAGATCCTGTACGGCAACCGCTCGCCCCCCTGCATTTCGACCGGGGCGCCCCTCCCCGACCGCAGTCGTTTCCTGATCTCCCGGACCTGCCGGACGTCGTCGCACCGTTCCACCTCCTCGAGGAGTTTGTCGATCCGCCCGAGTTTTTCGGTAAGGACCCCGATGCGGGCTTCGTTCTCCTCGCGGGCCGTGTCCGCCTTGCGGGCCTTGTCGAAGTACGCGTTGGCGTTCGCGGCGGGCGTGAGCGTGCGGTCCAGGCGGATGAGGAGTTCCGCGCCGGCGCTGTCGGCGAGGCGCGCCTCCGTCTGCCCCTTTTTGAGGTCGTTCAGGTGGGTGAGGATGAGGTGACCGATGTCCCTGCAGCGATCAGCCACGGAGGTGTCGTCCGCCCGCGACTTTGCTTCTTTCAGCGACCGTTCGACCTTCCGGCGCTCCCTGGCCGCAGCTTCCAGCAGGTCCGATTTTTCCTCGTCGATACCCGCCTCCTCTCCGGCCGGTCGAAAATATTTCCCGGATGGCGTCGTTGACGGACGGGACCGCGCGGATCGCGTGCCCCGCGAGATGCCGGAGCTCGACGGCGCTGAGGACTCCGCGGTCGAAGCCGGGCGCGGCGTAGAGCCATCCGCCCGGTTCGCGGGTCTCGCCGAGCATCTCCGCGACGACCGCGACGATGGCGAGCGCGGATTTTTCCGCTCCGTCGCGCGTCGGGGTCGTCCCGTCCAGCCCGGCGCGGAAGAGCACCTCGCGCTGATACAGCGGGCCGAACCACGGGAACAGTTTTTTCACTGCCTTCTCAAGGGGCTCTTCCCGGACGGCAAACAGTTCACGGAGACGGCCCGCGTCGAGGGGGTCAGAAAATTCCCCCCTGTTCGACGAGACTTCGTACGGCCGGCCGGCAAATTCCAAGGCGCCGCTGAATGCCGAGAGCACCGCCCCGTCCGCGCCGAGAAGAAAGACGTTGGCGGAGGAGTTGTTGAAGAGGTGCGCTTTTACGCTGAGGGGGCCGAGGACGATCGTCACCACCCTGCTGAAGGGATCGATGCCGATGTCGGAGACGACGGAGCCGAAGATCTCGGGGAAGATGTCGGTCGAGTTCTTCTTCGCGCGCATCCGGCCGTCCCGGAGGAAGACGGCGTTCATCCCCGGGGCGACTCCGATCAATAACGAACGGTCTTCCCGGCCGGGGGCGCCGAGGGTCAGGATGAGTTCGTTTTTCGACTGGGTGAACGACTCGATCACCGTCGCGCCGGAGAGATCCTTCCGGAGCCCGTTCGCGAGGGCCTCCAGGGTGAAATAATGTGCGATCATCGGCGGGAATGGGGAGATACGGTGCGTGAATATAGGGTTTCGCGGGAGAGAATCCCAACGAATTCGTGGTAACTCCTCCTTGACGATCGCGCGATTATTTCGTACTTTGATCTACTTCATCCCCCAAAAAAGCGGCTTTTTCCGATGATTTCGAGCATGACAGGCTACGGACGCGGTGAGGTATCCAAAAACCGCACGTCCGCGGCCGTGGAAATACGCACCGTGAACAGCCGGTACCTGGAGGTCAGCCTCCGGATTCCCGGCTCGCTCTCACTGCGCGAGAACGACATCAAGGAAATCGTCAGGAAAAGCCTCTCCAGGGGAAAGATCAACCTCACGGTGACCCTCAGCCGCGGCAACGACGCCGAAACGCCGCTCAGGATCAACGAGCCGGCGGCGAAGGCCTACTACAAACTCCTGACGTCGCTCCGGAAGTCACTCAAGCTCAAAGACGAGATCACGCTCGACCAGCTGCTGAAATTTCCCGAAGTGCTCGAGAGCGACGGGCTCGGCGACGCCGACGACGCGGAGTGGACGCTCACACAGCAGGCGCTCTCGAAGGCCCTCGACAACACCGCGAAGATGCGCTCGAAGGAGGGGATGGAGCTGAAGAAGGACCTCGTCTCGCGGCTGAAGTTCATCGAGAAGAAGGTCGCGGAGATCGAACACCAGGGGTCGGCCCGCGTCCCGGACGAGAAGGAACGGATGCGGAAGCGGCTCGCCGAGCTGCTCGACGACACGTCCTCGCTCGACGAAAAACGGCTCGAGCTCGAAATCGCGATCTACGCCGACAGGCTGGACATGACCGAGGAGTGCGTGCGTTTCCGGAGCCACATGACCTTCTTCCGCAAGACGATGGAGGAGGAGGAATCGCCGGGCCGGAAGCTGAATTTCCTCGTGCAGGAGATGAACCGGGAGGTGAACACGATGGGCTCGAAGGCCAACGACGCGACGATCGCGCAGAACGTCGTCGTGGTCAAGGAAGAGCTCGAGAAGATCAGGGAACAGCTCCAGAACATCGAGTAAAGCGCCCTGATGCCCACGGCACGACTGATCGTGATCTCCGCGCCGAGCGGCGGCGGAAAGACGACCATCGCCGGCGAGATCCTGCGGCGCCATCCCTCGCTGGTCTTCTCGGTTTCGGCGACGACCCGGCCGAAGCGCGATTACGAGGTCAACGGGGTGGATTACCACTTCCTGGGGCGGGAGGAATTCCAGCGGATGGTGTCCGGGAACCAGTTCGTCGAATGGGAGGAGCTCTTCGGGCAGATGTACGGCACGCTCAGGAGGGAGGTGGACGCCGGGTTGAACGCGGGGAAGTCGATGCTGTTCGACGTCGACGTGAAGGGCGCCCTCTCCATCAAGAAGTTATACGGCGACACCGCCGTTCTCGTCTTCGTGAAGCCACCCGACGTGCAGAGTCTGCTGACGAGGCTGCAGAACAGGAAGACCGAGGACCCGGAGGCGCTGAAGCGCCGCCTCGACCGTGTCCCGCTCGAGATGGCGGAGGCGGACCGGTTCGATTTCCAGGTCGTGAACGACCGGCTCGAAGACGCGGTGCGCCGCGTGGACGACATCGTCCGCGACGCGCTCAGGGACATCAATACACAGGATCATCATAAAGGAACAACGAATGCCCATTAAACCACTCGACATCGAAAAGCTCTCGAAGAGCGCCGACAACATCTACGAGGCGATCGTCGTGCTCCTCAAGCGGGCCCGGCAGATCAACGAGGAGATGAAGATCGAGTTCAACCAGCGGATCGAAATGCTGCAGTCGCGGATCTTCGAACCGGAAGACGAGACCGAGCAGCCCCAGACGAACCCGGACCAGATCCTCGTGGCCAAGGAGTTCGAACAGCGGCCGAAGCCGACCGAGATCGCCATCCGCGAGCTCACCGAGAAGAAGATCGGCTACCGGTACAAGGAAGAGGAAGTCCTCCCCCCGATCGCGTAGGGCGCCGGACCGCGCGCGCGTCATGCTGAAGGGCAGACAGATCGTCATCGGGATCACCGGCGGGATCGCCGCGTACAAGATCCCGCACCTGGTGCGCGAGTTCGTGAAGCGCGGCGCGTCGGTGCGGGTCCTGATGACCGATTCCGCCGCGAAGTTCGTGACGCCGCTGACGCTCTCGACCCTCAGCGGGTCCGAAACGATCGTCGGCACCTTCCCCTCCCCCGGCTCCGGCCACACCGGCAAGACCTGGCACATCGACCTCGCGCGCGGCGGCGACATCATGGTCATCGCTCCGGCGACCGCGAACGTGGTCGCGAAACTCGCCCACGGCATCGCCGACGACGCCGTCAGCACCCTCGCCCTCGCCTTCAGGAACGACATCCTCGTCTGTCCCGCGATGGACTACGACATGTGGGAGCACGGCGCGACGCAAGCGAACGTCGCGACGCTCCGCGAGATGGGCTATGACGTGCTCGACCCCGGAGAGGGCGAACTGGCCAGCGGCCTCGCCGGCCCCGGACGGCTCCCGGAGATCGAACGGATCGCCGACACCGCTGAATCCATTGTCACCGGCTCGAGGCGCGACCTCGCCGGCGCGAAGATCCTCGTCACGGCGGGACCCACGCACGAGCCGATCGACCCCGTGCGCTACATCGGGAACAGGTCTTCCGGGAAGATGGGGTACGCGATCGCCGCGGCCGCCGCGAAAAGGGGCGCCGAAGTGACGCTCGTTTCCGGCCCCGTGCGGCTCGCCACCCCCCGCGGCGTGAAGCGGGTCGACGTCGGGTCCGCGTCCGACATGCTGCGAGAGGTGACGCGGCTCCGTTCCCGGTTCCACGCGATCGTCATGGCGGCCGCCGTCGCCGATTTTACGCCGGCATCGGTCTCGCCAAAGAAAATCAAGAAATCAGCCGTCGGGAAGGACGGGGTATTCCGCCTCGAACTGAAGCCGACGAAGGACATCCTGCTCTCGCTCGCCGCCGACGGCTCGAAGCAGACGGTGGTGGGGTTCGCGCTCGAGACACACGACGAGGCAAAGAACGCCCGCGCGAAACTGAAGGAAAAGAAGCTCGACCTCCTGGTGCTGAACAACCCGTTGAAGGAGGGCTCCGCCTTCGGCGGCGACACGAACGTCGTTACGTTCTTTTGGAGAAGCGGCCGCACGGAGAAACTCCGCATGCTCCCGAAATTCGGCGTGGCGAACGAACTGCTCGACCGGCTCCGCCCGATGCTCGTCAAGGGCGGCTTGAAGGGTGGAAGGACGTCGTCGGACCCGAAGGCCCGGCGCGGCGCGCAGGCCACAAAGGCCCGCAAGGCCCTCCGACGCCGATAAATCGGTCGACGCAACGCGTCCGGGGGGGCTCCCGATCGCCCGATCGACGGTGGGTTCAATCAGGTCGCGGACTATTCAAAAATTTTCCTATAATCCCTGCGCACCGTGTCCACCCCGGATAACGAAGAACTTCTCGATTTCCTTATGCGATCGCGGCAATTCCTGGAGCAGCAGCAGGAACTCTTCGGCGACGTCGTGGCGACCGGCGATACATCCCGCATGAAAAAAGACGTCGCGAAAATATCGAACGCTCCCGGGCTCGCCGGCGGACAGGACGCGGCTGATCCGCAGGCCGCGACGGCGGCCTCCCCGTTCCCCTACCCCGACGAGCCGTGGGTCGGAACGGGCAGCCTGCCGGAGCTCAACGCCGCGATCTGCAACTGCCTCAAGTGCGCGCTCGGGCCGACGCGGACGAAGTTCGTCTTCGGCGTGGGCGATCCGCACGCCGACGTGATGTTCATCGGCGAGGGGCCGGGCGCCGACGAGGACGCGCAGGGTGAACCGTTCGTGGGCCGCGCAGGGCAGCTGCTGAACAAGATCATCGGGGCGACCGGGATGAAACGGGAACAGGTGTACATCTGCAACATCGTGAAGTGCCGCCCGCCCAACAACCGGCCGCCGCTCCCGGCCGAAGAGGAGACGTGCACGCCCTACCTGATGAAGCAGATCGAACTGGTGAAGCCGAAATTCATCATCTGCCTCGGCAGGACCGCGGCGCAGTGGATCCTGCAGACCGCCGACGGGCTTTCGGCGATGAGGGGAAGGATGCACGATTTTCACGGGGCGAAACTGATCGTCACCTACCACCCGGCGGCGCTCCTGCGGAACCCCGAGTGGAAAAAACCGACGTGGGAGGATATGAAAATGTTCATGACCGCATACGAGGCGACCCGTGGCGTATAGGAAACGGGTTCCGGAACAGCCGGCGTCGGCGACGATCGGGTCGTCCGAGGGGCGCGTCCCGCCCCAGGCGGTGGACGTGGAGAAGGCCGTGCTCGGCGCGATGCTGATCGACCGCGAGGCGGTGCCGAAGGCGCTCGAGGTGCTGAACGACGATTCGTTCTACAGCCCCATGCACCGGAAGATCTTCCGCGCGATGAACGGGCTCTTCGAGCGGTCCGAACCGGTGGACGCCGTCACCGTGACCGAGGAACTGCGCAAGCAGGGGGCCCTCGACCCGTCCAACGATCCGCTCTACATCACCGAGCTCACGATGAACGTCTCCACCTCGGCGAACGTGGAGTACCACGCGCGGATCATCCTGGAAAAATCGCTGATGCGGAACCTCATCGCGTCGGCGACGGAGGTGGCCTCACGCGCCTACAACGAGACCGAGGACGCCCTCGACCTCCTCGATGAGGCCGAGGCGAAGATCTTCTCCATCTCGGAGCAGCGCCTCAAGAAATCGTTCACGCCCCTCAACGCCGCGCTCGCCGAGACGATGGAGATCCTCCAGTCGCTCCACGGCAAGCACGGCGGAATCACCGGCGTGCCGAGCGGGTTCCCCAAGCTCGACGAGAAGACCGGCGGGTTCCAGAAATCGGACCTTGTCATCATCGCCGGACGGCCCAGTCAGGGAAAGACGGCGTTCGCGCTGTCGCTCGCGCGGAACGCCGCCCTCCACAAGGACAAGAAGACGGCGGTCGCGATCTTCAGCCTCGAAATGGCCGAACAGCAGCTGATCATCCGCCTGCTCGCCGCCGAGGCGAAAGTGAACGCGCACGAGCTGCGCACCGGGCGGCTCCACGAGGACAAGTGGAAGAACCTCAGCCGCAACGTCGGGCGCCTCGCCGAGGCCAAGATCTTCATCGACGACACGCCGGCCCTGAGCATCCTGGAGCTGCGCGCCAAGGCGCGCCGACTCAAGGCCGAACACGGCATCGGACTGGTGATCGCCGACTACCTGCAACTGATCCAGGGGCCGAAGAACGCCGAGTCGCGTGAGCGTGAAATCTCGATGATCTCCCGGTCCTTGAAGGCCCTCGCGAAGGAGCTCAACATCCCGGTGATCGCCCTCTCCCAGCTCAACCGCGCCGTCGAGGCGCGCGGCGACAAGCGCCCGATGCTGGCGGATCTTCGTGAAAGTGGTGCGATAGAGCAGGACGCGGACGTCGTGATGTTCGTGCACCGGCCCGAATCGTACGGCATCCTCGAAATCAAGGACGAGGAATACGGCACCATCCCCTCGGAAGGGGTAGCCGAGATCATCATCGGCAAACAACGGAACGGCCCCACCGACGTCATCCGGCTGGCGTTCCGGAAGGAATACGCGGGCTTCGAACGCCTCGCGCCGATCGGGATGGAGAGCATGCTCCCGCCGCCGGTCAGCGTCGGGGAAGACATGCCGTTCTGACCCGGATTCTGGCATCATAACCTCATAGAAGGGCGCTACTTGCGCCCTTTTGATTTTCGCGGAAATTCGTCTTACCTTTTGGCATCAGCTTCCTTTAATCACTGCTAGAGTTCGGGAGAGCGTTCCTAGCAGGATTCATCCCATCCCCCGTCCGATGTTCTTCGGGAACAGCTCCATATTGGTCCCATCTCTGTAAGCATCCATCTGGAAAGCGACAGAAGTGATCGGGCAAACCATATCCCACTATAAAATCCTCGAGAAACTCGGTGAGGGCGGGATGGGTGTGGTCTATAAGGCCCGCGACACCGCTCTCGATCGCGAGGTGGCGCTGAAGTTCCTCCCCCACGATCTCGCCGCATCCCAAGAGGAACGCTCCCGATTCATCCACGAGGCGAAGGCCGCCTCCGCCCTCGACCACCCCAACATCTGCACCATCTACGAGACTGGCGAATCCCCCGACGGGCAGATGTACATCGTCATGGGATACTATCAGGGCACAACGCTGAATAAGCGCCTCGAGAAAGGGCGGCTCGACCTCGGTGAGGCCGTTTCGATCGCCATCCAGGCGGCCGAAGGCCTCGAGGCGGCCCACGAGAAGGGGATCGTCCACCGGGACATCAAGAGCAGCAACATCATGGTCACCGGGAAGGGGCTCGTGAAGATCCTCGACTTCGGCCTCGCGCACAGGAGCGGGCTCTCAAAGCTCACCAAAACCGGCTCGACACTCGGGACGGCGTCAATATGTCTCCGGAGCAGGCTCGTGGGGAGACCCTCGACCACCGGAGCGACCTCTGGTCGCTGGGGGTGGTGCTCTACGAAATGGTGACGGGGAAGCTGCCATTCGGGGGCGGGCACGACATGGCGATCCTCTACTCGGTGGTGAACGAGGAACCCCAGCCTGTGCAGGCACTGGTCCCGGACGCGCCGCCCGAACTGGTGCACATCATCCGGAGGACGCTCGAGAAGGACCCCGCCGAACGGTACCAGTCGGCCGCGGACATGCTGATCGACCTGCGGCGTCTGAAGAAGGACACGTCGAGGACGGGATTCTCCCCTGTGAGCGGTACAAGGCAGGGAATGTTCAGGCGGAACGGCAGGGTGATCGTTACGGCATCAGTCGTGGTTCTCCTCTGCGTGACGGGATATCTCTACTTCGTGAACCGGGAGTGGAACTCAATCCGGCATTCACAACACGATGGCTTGAAATTCCATTAAACGACCCCGATATGGCGGGAGTGTCGCCGGACGGAAAGTGGGTCGTGTTCGGAGCTTCGTATAAGATGATGAACATGGACCTGTATGTCGTCCGGGCGACGGGGGGAGAAGTGAGACGACTGACGCAGGATTCCAGTTTCTACGCCGGCCAGGTGAATATCTCACCCGACGGCGATCAGGTCGTTTATTGTCGATGGTCAGGGGGGGCTCTTGAAATCTGTACTGTAGGGATGAACGGCGGGACGAGCAAGAACATCGCCGTCGGTGTAACGCCAAAGTGGTCCCCCGATGGAAAGCGGATCGGATACATTCTCGAACCCTCCGGTGGTACAATTCGCGCAGCAAAGACGGCAACGGCGAATTCTGGACGGTGAATCCGGATGGGACCGGGAATCGTCTGGAATTCATCGACTCGAAGTGTGACGAAGGATGCTTTACCTATCCTCTCCTTCTCATGGTCTCCCGATGGCCGGTCAGTGGCGTGGTTGCGCAAACTCAACACACGCCATTGCGCGATCGTGATCCACGATCTGGAAACGCACGTCGAACGCCCCGTCGTCTCCGACAAGACCCATAAGAATGAAATCTGTTATGGGCTCCCAACAACCGGCTTATCTACTCCTCCTCGGTTGGTGATGAAATGAACCTCTGGATGGTGCCCGCCACCGGCGGTACGCCGGTGCAGATCACGAAGGGATTCCGAAACGTCGATTCCCCGATCCTATCAAAGGACGGGCAAACACTCGTCTTCCGGCAAACGAGAATCACAGGTCGTCTCTGGGTGGCAAGCCTGGATGGATCGATGAAACGCGATGAAGTTTTTGCGAGCGAACAGTACTTTGAATACCCCGACATTTCTCCTGACGGCAAACTGCTTTCGGGTCGGAATGGCGATTCCTGGTACGTTAAATCGGCATTTATATGTCATGAACCGGGACGGCACGAACATGCGGCAGATAACATCGGGAGAAATGGCCTGTTATCAGCCGAGGTGGTCCCCCGACGGGAAATGGATCTCATACTACGCGCGGGGTCGATATGAGCCGATGGATTCCTTTAAAGTCTACGTCGTCAATGCGCGCAAACTTGATGTCCCGCGATTCGTCGGGTACGGGTTGAATCAGAACTCGGTGGACTCCGTGACGCTGGAGATCAGAGAGTCCAGCACAAGGACGTGGCGCGGATACCTCGACGGGAGAAAACCGGCGCCGTTCTCGAGAGATCATCATCGCAAACAACTGCAACGGGCCCACCGAACGTCATCCGCCTGGCCTTCCGGAAGGAGTACGCGGGCTTCGAACGTCTCGCGCCGATCGGTATGGAGAGCATGCTCCACCTGCCGGTCAGCGTGGGAGAAGACATGCCGTTCTGACGCCCTCCGGACCGGGGCGGGGTCCGCGAACGACCTGGTGGACCAGCTCCAGCGAGAGGCATCGCGACACCATCGCAGCCGCCACGCTTGTATCCGATGGACGAATTCGGTAAATTTGACGACGAACATGCCCCGTGAATCAGGGGCATCACCTCGTTTTAAGGCTCAATGAAAAACATCTGCATACTCGGCTCAACCGGATCCATCGGCGTCAGCAGCCTCGAGGTCATCGAGGGCTTCCCCGACCGCTTCAGGCCGGTCTGCCTCACCGCCAACAGCAACGTCGACATGCTCTGCCGAGCAGGTGCGGAAGCACAAACCCGCGGCCGTCGCGATCCTCGATCCGGCCGCCGCCGGCGCTCTTCCGGTCGCGGATGAACGGCTCGGTGAAGCTCTACACCGGCGCGGAGGGGCTGCTCGAGCTGGTCCGCCGTCCCGACGTCGACATCGTGATCGGCTCGATGGTCGGTTTCGCGGGGCTCGCGCCCACGATCGAGGCGCTCAGGCTCGGCAAGACGGTGGCCCTCGCGAACAAGGAAACGCTCGTCGTGGCGGGGGAACTGATGACGGAGCTCGCGCGGAAACACGGCGCGAAGCTCGTCCCGATCGACAGCGAGCACAGCGCGATCCTGCAGTGCCTGCAGGGCGAGGATCCCGCGACGGTGCGAGCGGCTCATCCTGACCGCGTCCGGCGGGCCGTTCCTGGACCGTCGACCGTCGACAGTTTCGGAACGCTCACCGTGCGAGCAGGCGCTGCGTCACCCCACCTGGAAGATGGGGAAGAAGATCACCATCGACTCCGCGACGCTGATGAACAAGGGGCTCGAAGTGATCGAGGCGCACTGGCTCTTCGGGCTCCCGCCCGACCGGATCGAGGTCGTGATTCATCCCCAGTCGATCATCCACTCGATGGTGGAGTTCGTGGACGGGTCGGTGAAGGCGCAGCTCGGCGTTCCCGACATGAAACTCCCGATCCAGTACGCGCTCACCTACCCCGAGCGGCCGGCGCACGCCGTGCAACGCGGCTCGATTTCTCGAACGCTCGCGGACATGACGTTCCACGAACCGGACACGAAGAAATTCCACTGCCTCGCCGCTCGCCTACCGCGCGCTCGCGGTCGGGCGGCAGCGCGCCGGTGGTGCTGAACGCGGCGAACGAGGTCGGCGTCGACCTCTTCCTCCAGCGGCCGGCTCACGTTCGACAGGATTCCGGCCCTGATCGAAGAAGCGCTCGACGCGCTCCCCGGCCCGGCCCGTTCCGTCGCTTGGCGACATCGTCCGCATCGACCGGAAACGCGGTCGTATCGCAACACATTCGAAACAAACAACCTCTAACAGAGGAACTCCGCCGCATGGGCTCTCTCAACACGATTTTCTACTCAGTCGTCACCCTCGGCATTCTCATTTTCGTGCACGAGTTCGGCCACTTCATCGCGGCGAAACTCACCGGCATGCGCGTGGACCGGTTCTCGATCGGATTTCCCCCCAGGGCGTTCGGCAAAAAGATCGGCGACACCGACTACTGCATCTCGTGGGTGCCGCTCGGCGGATACGTCAAGATCGCCGGGATGGTGGACGAAAGCATGGACACCGACTTCGCCAACAACGACGCCCCAGCCGTGGGAATTCCGTGCCAGGCCGATGTGGGCCCGGATCCTCGTGATCTGCGCCGGCGTGATCATGAACGTCCTGCTGGCGGTCACCATTTTCTCGGCGATCCATTCCATCCGCGGGAAGGACTCGATGGACACGACCGAGGTCGGGTACGTCCACGAGGGGAGCCCTGCGTGGGAGGCCGGGATGCGCGGCGGCGACCGTTTCGTCAGCGTCAACGGCACTCCCGTCGCGACGTGGGAGGAGGTCCAACAGCAGATCTACATCGAGAACATGGGGCGTGACCTCTCGCTGGTCGTCGACCGGAAGGGGGGCGACCGGACGACCATCAACATCAGCCGCCCGCAATCGCCCGAGTTCTCGCATGGAGAACCTCGGCTTCTACATCGGGCACTCGGTCTCGTTCATCCAGACCGTGCAGCCGGGAATGCCGGCGGAGTCGCTCGGGCTCGAGAGCGGCGACACGCTCGTCGCGATCGCCTCGGTGCCGATCGAGAGCCGCCAGCAGATCTTCGACATGCTTCGCGCCAGCCCCGGGAAACCGGTCGATCTCCGGTGGAAGCGCGCCGACCGGACCATGTCCGGCACCGTCGTCGTCAACGACAGCGGCAAGATCGGCGTCGGCCTGATGAGCGTGTACCGCGGCCCCGTGCGTCCACATCGATTACTCCCCGTTCGAGGCGGTCGGCGAGGGCGTTCGCGAAGCCGGCGAAACCGTCCGGCTTTTCGCCCTCACGATGCAGAAAATCGTGGTCGGCGAGGCCTCCGTCCAGCAATCGTTCGGCGGCCCGATCGCCATCGCGCAGCTGGCCACGCAGAGCGCCGAATACGGCCTCATCGCGTTTCTCTGGTTCATGGCCCAATTGAGCATGAGCCTGGCCATTCTGAACATCCTCCCCATCCCCGCCCTTGACGGCGGTCACCTCGTCATGCTGGTCATCGAAAAAGTCATCCGCCGCGAGATCCCCCACAGGGTCAAAATCGCCATCCAGCAGGTCGGTTTCATCCTCCTGCTCGCGTTTATGGCCTTTGTCATCTATAATGACATCTCCCGCTTCTGACGCTTCTGATCACATCGCGTGATTCGCCTCACGCGATTTATCCAATCCCTTCTATTATATTAACAGAGCTTTAGGAGTCTTGCGTTAACGCGGGATTTTAAGTATACTTTTTCGAATTTTTTATTCGGAGCGGGTATGGCATCTCATGACATAAGGCAGAACCTCCGGGCGTTCGTCATCGTCGCTTTTCGGCGTGGATGACGGCCGGAACGACCCCCGTGGCCGCGCAATCGGCCTGCCCCCTCAGCGCTGACGGTGACGCAGGTCCCCGTCGAACAGCTCACCATCGCGGATTTCGACATCGACAATTTCGAGTCACGGGGCCTCCTCTTCACGGTCAACATCGCGAATCCCGATCCCTCCGCCGCAGAACATCCAGATGGACGTCGTCCTCAACATCATCCTGGCGACGGGCGAGAATTTCTTCCAGGCGACGGTCATGAAGACCGACCCCTTCACGGTCCCCGTCGGGCGGCAGGACCGTCACGAACCTCGACCTCGGGAAACCGTCGGGCATCGGTTTCGAGTATTTCGACGTCGAACGACGCAGGCAGGGACGCGATCGAAGCGCGCACGCTCTCCTCGGGCCTCCTCCCCGCGGGCGTCTACACGTTCAGCTTCACGCTCGAAAACTGCGCCGAGCGCCGGGAGCGGCGAGGTGAGGATCGAGCTCAGGAACCCGAGCCGGCTGGAGCTGATCTCGCCGCGGGACGGGGAAGGCGTGAGCGAATACCCGTTCTTCGAATTCTACCACGAGGGGCGCGCGGCCAGGCTGACCGTCGCCGAGCTCGCCCCGGGCCAGACCTACTGAAGACGCCATCGACCGCGATCCGCCGATGCTCGTGGCCGAGCTGACGGCCGAGCGGTCGTTCCTCTACTCGGGCGGACGGCCGCTGGAGCAGGGGAAATCGTACGTGTGGCGCGTCCAGACGCTGACGACGATCGCCGGCGGCGGCACCGTCGACCTCTCGAGCCCGGTCCGGAGCTTCACGGTGTCCGAGGGCGGCACGTACTTCGACGCCCTCCTCGCGAGGCTCGAAATGATGTACGGCTCACGGTACCCGGACGTCTTCAGGGCGATCCGCGAGCGCCGGCTACAAGCCGACCGGGATCTACGCCCTGGACGGCAGCAGCGCTCAGCGACGCGGACCTCCTGAAGGTGCTCGACGCGCTGCAGGAAGCGCTCGACTCATCCGAACTCACGTTTGAATAGGACGGGCCCAACGATGACACGCAGACGAACGATTGTGTATGCATTCCTGACGCTGGCGGCGGCGATGCTCTTATCCATCACCGCGGCCGGCTTCCGGTCACCCCGGCGCCACGCTGGCGCTCATCACGAAGGTGGTCAGGGAGGTGAGCCACAGGAACGATTCCTCCGACTGGGACGACGCCGAGAAGGGCGACCTCCTGATGGCCGGCGACCGCGTCAAGACCGGCCAGCAGTCGCTGGCGATCCTGAAATTCAACGACCGGAGCATCGTCCGTGTGCGCGAGAAGTCGGAAATCGCGATGACGACCGAATCGGACGGCAAGGCCACCGTGAAGACCATCGACGGCGCGACCGGCTCCTACGGCTTCGACATCCAGAAACAGCAGTCCGACGAGAAGTTCCGGTTCACGTCCCCCACGTCCGTCGCGTCCATCCGGGGCACGATGGGGACCTGGAGCAGCGGGCTGGGCAACGACACGCTCATCCTTCCCACGGGGCTGGTGAGCCTGCTCAATAAAATTTCCGACAGGAACCTCGACGTCCCCGCGGGATACGTCGCGTTCTCCAACGCCGACGGTTCGCTCACGATGAGGCCGGCGACGGAGCAGGAGCTGGCGGCGGCGAGACGGGCGGCGACCGGCGGGACCCCGCGCGAACTCGACCTGAAACTCCGGGACGAGGACGGGAACGAAAAGGACCTGAAGATCAAATACAGGGAATGATATCGACGACCGGAGGGATGTTCCGGCTGTAAGAACCGAACGCTGACACCATCAACCCCCTGACACGATGATGAGGCAAGACGGTTTAACGCGGAGGATGCGATTTCTCCCGGCGCTCCTGTTGCTCGCCGGGGCGCTGTTCGCCCCGCCGGCGCCGGCGCAATTCAGCGACCAGGTGCTGAGGGTCGAAGTCGGCGAATACACTCCCGGCCGGCCGCTCCTCCTGTCCCTCGATTTCGCCAACCTCAACGGCATCCGCGCGGTCAACGTCTCGTACCGCCTCTTCGGCGCGTCGACCTGGACCGTCCGCGAGATGCAGATCATCGGCAACAGCGCCCTCTACGGCATCCCCCCCGACGAACTGCGGCCCGCCATCCTGGAATATTTCTTCGCGTTCGCGCGCACCGACGGCGGCTCCGACTCGACGTATCCTGAAATGAACCCGGACACGGCGCCGCTCACGGTCGACCTCGGCCCGGCGTGCCGGCGGGACGGGCGCGCTGGTGGTCCTCAGCCCCGAACCGGGCGAACACATCAATCAAGATGACGCGCTGATTTCGTTCTCGCTCGCCCGGGCGGATTCGGCGATCGACCGGACGCGGACGCAGGTCCTGCTCGACGATGAGGACCTCTCCGAACACCTCGTGGTCAGCGACGGGCTCTTCGTCCTGCGGCCCGACAACGCCGGGGCCACGCCCGACGGCGGCCCCCATACCGTCCGGGTGCTCCTCTTCGACACCACCGGCGTCCTTCCTCTCCGGAAAAGTCGTGGACCTTCTTCGTCCGGGGGCCGCGGCTCGGCGACCGCGCCGACGAGGGCCAGTCCCGCGAGTGGACGGGCCACGGCAACCTCCGGCTCGAGACCCGGAACGAGAACATCTCCGACGTCGTGACGCCGTTCAACCGCGCCACGATCGACGCGGTGGCCACGAACGGGAAGTTCGAGTTCACCGGCCACCTCCATCTTACGAACGAAGAGAAGGATTACCGCCAGCCGCAGAACCGCTTCTTCATCGGCGCCGAGTCGCCCTGGCTGAAGCTCGGGTACGGGGACACCTACCCGGTCATGCCCGACATGATCATCTCGGGGAAACGCGTCCGCGGGTTCAACGGCGATCTTTCCGCCGATTTCTTCAACCTGGAAGTCGTGGCGGGCGAAATGGTGCGCAGCGTCGAGGGAGACACCCTCCTCACGTTCCCGGTCGACAGCCTCGCCGCGCAGCAGGGCGGCGACCCCACGGGCCCCTACGGTCCGTACGACACCTCGGCGACGCCCGACGTCTGGGCGAAATACCGGTACGGGACCTTCGACCGGAGCCTCGTCATCGTCCGGCCGTCCTTCAGGTTCGGAAACAGCAGCTTCGGCCTCACGGCGCTCCACTCGAAGGACGACGTGTCCTCGGTGACGTACGGCGGCGCGCCGGAGGAGAACACCGTGGCGGGGACGGACCTCACGCTCTCGTTCGACAGGAAGAACGTCGAGGTGAGGGCGCAGGCCGGCTTCAGCCTGTACAACGGAAACATCCGCGGGGGCACGATCAGCGACGAGGAAATCGACTCGCTCTTCAGTGACAGCACCGACCGGACCTTCAGCAGGCAGGACCTCGAGGACGCGGTCGACATCTTTTCGCGGTTCATCACGGTGAACGAGAACATGGTCCCCCTCGGGCTCGACAACCTCACCACCGTCTCCTGGGAGGGGAACCTCGCCCTCAACTACCAGCCGAACAATTTCAGCTTCACCTGGCTGCGCCACGGCGCAAGCTACGTCTCGTTCGGCCAGCCCTTTTACCGGAGGGACATCGAGGGCTTCTCGGCGAACGACCGGTTCCGCATCCTCGAGAACCGGCTCCAGGTGTCGGCCGGCGTCGAACGCCTGCAGGACAACACGGCGGACACGAAGCCCGCCACCACGACCTTCACGACGATTTCAGGCGGCGTGTCGTGGCTCTCGAGGAGTGAGGTCCCGAACATCACGCTGAGCGTCCTGTCGTCCACGAACAGGAACCCCGTGGCGCACGACCTCTCCTGGAGCATCGACGACAATACGCTCCGCTTCATGCTCCAGTTGAGCCGCCAGATCGTCCTCGGGGCGAAGCATTTCGCGAGCGCCGGTTTCAGCGCCTCGCGCAGGGAGGACCAGACGCTCCGCAACCTCGACAGCCGCAACTATTCATTATCGATGAGCGTCGTCACGAGCTACAACGCGCCCCTGCGGACCACGGCGAGCGCGATGTTCTTCTCGAACGAGATCGACCTGACGGGCGGCGGCGCCACCGCCCTCAAATACACCATCCTCTTCTTCGGCGGGGAATACCTTTTGATGCAACAGCGCCTCGCCCTGAACGCCGCGGTGAGCCCGACGATCGGCGACATCACCCGCACGCTGATCGACGGCGGCGCGCGGTTCAATTTCACCAGGTCGCTGAGCCTCGAAGGAAAACTGGGCATCTACCTCAACGACCACGACGACACCGACGTCATCTGGAGTTTCGTCCTCCGGGCGGACGTCTAGGCGCCGCATGGCCCGGCTGCTCTCACGGCGGAATCGCGCCATCTTCACCAACCTGGGGATCGCCCTCTCGATCGCCCTCATGGTGATCCTGTTCACGCAGGAGTTCCTCTTCGAATTTCCCCCGCTCAAACGGGCCGAGCTTTCATTGATCGACCTCCGGTTCGAGAAGCGCGGCACCCGGCTCGCGGACCCCGACTCGTCCGACATCGTCATCGTCGCCATCTCGCAGGAATCGTACAAGACCCTCCCCGAGCGCTGGCCCTGGCCGAAGGACTATTATACCCGCCTGGTGCGGAACCTCCACAGGGCGGGGGCGAAGGCGATCGGGATCGACATCATTTTTCGTCGTCGGACCCCGACCAGGCCGCCGCGGAGAAGGAGCTCAGGGACGTGCTGGCGGAAAGCCCCGAGGTCGTCCTCGCCGGGAAACTCGAACCGGAAGAGGGACGGTACCGCATCCTTCGCGCCGACGAGGACTACGGCAACATCTTCACCGGGGCCGCCGACCACCTGGGGCTGGTCAACGTGGTGACCGACGAGGACGGCGTCCTGAGGCGGTACATGCCCTTCGCCTACGATTCGGCGCAATCCAAACGTATCCCGATGTTCTCGATGGCGATGCTGAACGTGTTCCTGGGGATGAAGGCGGGATATACCGCGGACATCGACGGGAAGAATTTCGCGTACGCCGACCGGATCATCCCGGGATACGACTCGACCTCCTTCCTCATTAATTATTACGGCGCGAGCGGGCTCTTCCGCCGCCTCAACATCGCCGACGTCCTGGACGACAGCACCTTCGACACGAGCGAGGAACTGGCCAGCCCGGGCATGGAGATCAACACCTTCGACGACCCGGAGAACGGCTACCTCTACGACGGCACGTTCACCGGGAAGATCGTCCTCATCGGGACGGTGATGCCCGAGGACAAGGACCTGTTCACGGTGCCGATCGGCGAGGGGCGGATCGACGGCGACAACCAGATGTACGGGGTGGAGATCCACGCGAACGTCATCCAGTCGATACTTGACAACAACCAGATCCTCCGCCAGCCCCGGTGGCAGGTCTCGATGATCGTCATCGGCCTCTGCCTTTTCAGCTTTTCGCTCACCGCCGGCATCAAGGCGATCCGCACGAAGTACGGCCTGCTGCTGGAAATTCTCGGCGCCGCCGTCCTCTTCGGCCTGCTGATGATCATCTACTGGCTCGGCCTGAAGCTCTTCAACGAACGGAACGTCCTGATGGACATGACGGCACCCTTCCTGGCGGTGCTCGCGTCGTACGTCGGGAGCTCGATTTACAATTATGTGTCGGAACGCCGGGCGCGGCTGATGATCAAGAACATGTTCACGCAGTACGTGAACCCCGCGGTCGTGGACGAGCTCCTGGAGAACCCCGAGAAGCTCCGGCTCGGCGGCGAGCGGAAAGAGCTGACGGTGTTCTTCAGCGACATCGAACAGTTCACGACGATCTCGGAAAAGCTGCCGCCCGAGGACCTGGTGTCGGTCCTGAACGAGTACCTCAACGTGATGACGTCGCTCATCTTCGCAAACGACGGCACGCTCGACAAGTACGAGGGCGACGCCATCATGGCGTTCTGGGGCGCCCCGCTCCCGCAGGCCGACCACGCGTTTCTGGCCTGCCGGACCGCGGTGCGGATGCAGGAATCGATCGACGGCCTGACCCGGCTCTGGGAGGGGGAGGGCAAACCGGTCCTGCGCACGCGCATCGGCATCAACACCGCCGAGGTGATCGTGGGGAACCTGGGGGGCGTGAACCGGTTCGATTATACCGTGGTGGGCGACGGCGTGAACCTGGGTTCGCGACTGGAGAACGCCAACAAGGAGTACCGCACGCGGATCATCATCGGGGGGAACACCTACGCGAAGGTCGCCGACCGTGTGATCGCCCGCGAGCTGGACCTCCTGGTGGCGGCCGGGAAGACCGAACCGATACGCATCTATGAGCTGCTGGGGATCGCGGGTGAGACAAAGGAGCCGGAGCGGCTGCAGGAATTCCTGGAAGGGTACAACGAGGGCTTGAAGCTGTTCAGGAAACGGGAGTGGGACGCCGCGATCGGGAAGTTCCGCCAGGCGCTCGAGGCGAAGCCCGGCGATTACCCCGCCGCAATGTACATTTCACGATCGGAGATGTTCCGCGCGGCCCCGCCGCCGTCCGGCTGGGTGGGCGAGTTCGTGATGGTGAAGAAGTAGGGCTTTGGCGTTCAAGAAAGGTGATGAAATTTCCTGCCCTCCGCGGTTGATATTCTTTCTTACCATTTTCAATAAATCGCATCAGCCTGTCCAGCTGTAGCGGCTGTGAGAATTTATAGTTAAAAAATCGCCCTGTGAATTCACACAAAAATAAAGCCCCACCGAATGGTGGGGCTATCAGAAACCGATTTATACTTAGTATTACTTGATCAATACCATCTTCTTCATATCGGAGAAGGTCCCTGCCTGCAGTTGATAGATGTACACTCCGCTTGGATATTGGGCACCGTCGAACGAAACCGACTTATATCCTACCCCTTGGTATCCATCTATGAGGGTGGAAACGAGGACACCAAGCATATTATAGATTCTGAGTGTCACATATCCATCCTCGGGAATGGCGTAGTGAATAGTCGTTAGTGGGTTGAAGGGATTCGGGTAATTCTGTTCAAGTACGTATGCCGTAGGAGTTGAGGATGGTTGCGTGAATTGTTTGAACTCTCCAGATGATTGGTTAACTGAAGAAAGACCCGTTCCACTCTCGAAGGTCTCCGTCATTTCAAGGAGGTCATTATAACCCTGAGGATCGATATTATTCGCAGTTTGCTCAATAGACGTGAGGACCTTCCTGGCATCCTCCTCGTTCCCATCCAATAGGTTGCTGTATACTTTTTGTCCCTGGCAATAAAACCAGAGTTCATTGGATATTTCCTTACGAGCAAGCGTCGCATCGATCAACACCTGGCCATCTGCCAATGCACGGTCATCTATCAAAGCTTTGATGCGGTGAACCCGTACTAATTCTGAGAGATCGGATCTGGTAGTGGATTGTTCGATACCGATAAGATAGGAATCCCATGATTCATTTAAACGATTGTGGAGTTGTTCCCGAAGCTCCATCCGCGCCGCAGCGAGTTGGGAAAGCGCCGTGGCGGAGGTTGGATCATCTCTCGAGATATCTTCCAACCATTCATCGATTGTGAATTCGGACATGTATATCTCCGAGGTAGACAATTGAGAACCAGAGAATTCTGTAATATTATTTTCCATGCTGCTCCCAATCCCCGTATCGCCCCCTTCTTCGCGTGCTACGATCGGCACGGTCCATGCCCCGCCGGTGCACTGCTGCGATCCGAGTTTATTCAGCGTGTCGACCGGTCCATAAATACTAATCGGTGTGCCCCAAAAACACCATCTAGCATTTATCGGAATGGATGTCATGTTCTGGATGAGGTATCCAGTCGTATTGTACACATTATTGTAGGCCATCATCGGTGCACTAGTTCCTGCTCCGAGATGGGTCCTTCCATTACTCGTTACGTAGATTTGTTTGGCACTTTGAGTGAGGGTGTTGCATCCATTTTGGATGTCCGTAGTTCCAAATACAATCCAAGCGCTTGGGCCGGTGATGTATGCGCCGGCCGTGTAATGATTCTGAATTGTCGAGTGATCGATAAAGATAGTGCTATTCGAGGCATAAATTCCATATCCCGTTGGAGAAAGATTATTCTGGATAGTACAATACTTCATTGTAGCGCGCGCATTACTCGCCAGAAGTCCTCTGTATGTGTTCGTGAACGTGCAGTTTGTCATTAAACATGCACTGTCGGGGTTTGTAGGCCAACTCGTACCCAACGCATAAATACCACTCTGTGAACAATCAGTAAAGGTGCAATGATCGATGATATTCGATGAGGTGTTTGCAACAATGAGACCATAGTTGGGATATCGGAAGTCACAGTATTTTATACTGTTGTTGGTACCGTTGAGCCGTATTTGGTTCCAGATCCCTCGTGTGGGTGTCGCTGAGGATGAGGTGAACGTGATAGGATTTGTTTCGGTGCCTTCTGCGATCAGCGTGCCGTTGATAGTTAAAGATTTACCATTGTCGAACTGTACCGTGGTCCCTGGAGCAATAGTTAATGTCGTACCTGACTTTGTCGTTATACTTTGAGTAAACCGAACTCTTGTGGATCCGGTGCCGGTTAAAATACAATTATAATTTTCCAGTGTATACTTTAGTGCTTTGTAAGCGTTGATTCTTCCGTAACCAACCTCAACTGCATAGCCATCCGTATAAGAATATCCCGACACTTTATCCGCGGTAGTCTCTAGAATAAATCGAATTGTTTCAGGAGTTAAAGACGGACTAATTGACCATATTAACGCTGCCACTCCGGTTACTATCGGGGCTGCCATGGACGTTCCAGCTCTTCCTAACCACTGTGACCAATATTGTTGGTCATCACCATATGGACAGAGGAACGTCGTATAATTAGTGCAGGTTGAAAATATATCTCGCCATTCAATATTCTCCCCTCCGGGCGCAGAAACAATAATTTTACCGCCTAAAGAATTGATCAAATATTTCGTATAACTAGCTTTAGCATCAAAATATTCAGTTGCACCTACGGCTATCACATTTTTCCACTCAACCATTCCGCCCGTTCGGTAGATTGGTCTTCGATATGATGCATAGGTCCCGGCAGCACGAACGATGTAAGTGTTATCACCATTACCACCATAATTACCACTGCCCACAACAACTAATACACCTCGATCAGCAGCAATTTTAATGACGTCCTCGATGCGGTTTACGGAGTCAACTGTCCACGCTAAGCTCATATTAATGATTACCTTTGTGTTACCGACGGCATAAGATGATGCATGAAGGATAGCACTCGCAACATCCTCCGTCGTTCCCTGTCCGTTGACGTTCATCACTTTTTCTATCAGCATCTTACTACCCCAAGATGTCCCTGCTGTCCCTATCGTGATCGATTCAAAACCGGGACAATATTGCGTACCATCCGTATAACCATCATTATTTGTCTCGGCGCCTGCGATTCCTGCGACCAATGTACCATGACCTCGATAATCCTTCAGTTCGTAGATGCCCCCCTCCGTTGTATAATTATTTCCTGGATATATTTTCCCACTCAAGTCATCAAGATCACAATGGATGAGGTTTTCGGATAATTCCGGAATGCCAGTGTCCAGGATTGCCATGAGCACGTCACTGGAACCGACGGTGATATCCCATGCTTGCGGTGCATCAATGTCTGCATATGTATCAAGATTATTGAGATACCATTGAAAGGGGTAGTAGGCGTCGGATGGATTATTATCCGTTGCGTGCACAATATAATTGGGGTGTGCATCGAGAACAAAATCCATTTTCTTGAATTTATTAATCATAGCATAGATATCTGTTGAATCGTTAAAATGCACGGTAACCCAACTCGTTTCGTCACATCCTTTTTCTATCTTACCATCATGAGGACTAATTTCAGCTAGTAGGGCGGCTACTTTCGATTCATTTTGAATTTTAACGAGGATATCGCCCGCTGCATATTCAATCTGATTACCATTTATAAGAGAAGAACTTATAACGTGATTGTTAACTTTATCCTGTGAGAAAGTCTCTAAGCTAGACAGTAAATAAATAATTAATAATATACCCATCACTGGACTATTTGACTTAATACTTTTCATTGCCTGATCCTCCTCTAACTAGGTGGTTGTTAAACTATTCAATAAAGAGGGATTTAATGAAAAGCGTTTCTTCTTTATGGTTAATGCCCAAGGATGTGATTCTGACAAAATATATTCCCGAACTGACCGGATGACCAGCGTAATTTGTTCCATCCCATGTCCATGAAACCGCTCCGGAAGATATTTCATTAGAGATCAGATTACGAATTAGATTTCCGTTAACACCATAGATATTTATGCTGATGCTGCTTTGATTGGTCAGAGTCATCAATATCTGAGTTGAAGAGTTAAATGGGTTAGGGTAAACAGATACCTGGGTCATATTATTTAACACCGATGGGATACAATATTCTACACCTGTTACTAATTCTCTACGATAGATCCCACCAAGAGCTGAATAATCAATTACTCTTTGAACGCCTGCGTATATATCCTGTGTATTCGAAGATATTGCAAGCGTAGTAACATTTAGAGAATCCTTCTCAGGGTTCCAAGTTACCCCCCCATTGCTACTAAAATAAATACCAGCCGTACGTCCGCTGTCGGCACCAAACTCGGTCCATGTCCTTCCTGATATTAAAACATCACCAGTCGTACGCTTCGTAACAACTCCCGTGGTGCTCGCGAATAGTCCCGGGAGTAAGTCACCGATACCGAACCAGGATAATCCCCCGTCTGACGATTTAAGAATTGCTTTTGGAAATAGAGAGCTCGTTGAAGCACTGAGATACAATGTTGTGGCAACCCCGCCAAAGCCGATCTGTTTGGATATACCGACTGGTAAATATTGTTCATACCAATGAATACCATGATCAATAGACCTGTAGAATCGATCAATATTACTTGTCACATATATGATATTATTGCTATCGGGATTAAATTCAATAAGCTGAATTGCTCCTGTGATGTCCGAGAGACTATCTGTGACCGGTATCCATGAAGTCCCGTCATTGGTTGATCGGTATAACGTTCCAAGAAAACCACCCCCACCTGTACCGCTGTATAATGTATTTGGATTCATCGGATCATATGCCACCGTGTTAATACCTATCTCATTATCAAGTGTGATTCCACTATCAGCACGATACCAAGAATTACCACCATCAATGCTTTTTAATATACCAGCAGCAATAAAACCGATTGTATGGAGACCCACCATGAGGTCGTTTTGGTCTGACGGATTAATACATATTTTCGTAACCTGTCCCCCTCTCAATAAAGTATCCCATGTAGCCCCACCATCCATCGATTTGAATACTCCTCCCCATTTACCGACAGTTATGTCACTTGTACTCCCGGCATAAATCGTCTGATCATCTACTGGATCTATGGCGATCGTGGTTATCCATTCGGATTCGAGTCCTAACGGAACCCACTGGTATTGCTGAAAGCCGAGGGTGACTGATATAGGAAGTAGGAGTAATAATATTTGGACTATTATTTTCATGGGCAGCCCCCAATCTGTGAACCAAAGTGTTCTGCTCCCCGTAGCTGGACCATTTACCATGAGAAAAATCGTGTGATTTAGGTCATGCTGCTGTCGTTGGTTCCTGCTCGATCTGGTCGATGAATTCAACCGGAGTCAGAAGCCGCGTATAATTTGCGCACCCTCGGAGTTGGACTCGTGTCGCCATACGCTGATCTTGGTGGATGCATTGTCGAACGCCGAGGATTTGGGAAAGAACGATCAGAATGATCTGGGGTTGGTTTATTGAATGAGTATTGGGTGCTCTACACAAGCACCGTATACTCCTACCTCGAATCGGAGGGGGGTTACGCTGAATGATAATACCGGATTTTATCAATGTCAATGGGGTATACACCGCTAAATGGGGGGGGTCTATACCTACCTGAGGGGGGGGTCTATACCCCCTCTCAGGGAGAAAATGCCTAATGGCGTGTGGGATTTATACCTACTTTGAAAATTGCTCAATGCGAAAGATATTCGAGCAATTCAGCGAAGGGCAGATTACTGAGTGATTTTCGGACAGAGTTCCAATGATTTGGAGGATTTCCACGTGTGATTCATTCAATTCGTCCGGAAAGGATTTGACCAAGCTCAGGGACAGCCCCTAATTGAAACAAAAAACAACGGCTTTGAACCCAATCGGTTGCAACTAGAGGAAAGTTCGGCCCCCCGCTACTCCGTGTAGTTACAATCATCAACCAATAAGCAATGAAGGGTCTGAGGAACTCGTAGTGTCCCCCCGGATTTATATACAGTCAATCGGCGATAACGCGACGAGAGACAATCTTTACCGTCAGAGAGAGAACAAGATAGAACAGGAATGGAGCCGCGCCAGGTTTTATAAGAATATGATCTGAGGACGAACCCCGATCGGTGAGGGCTTGCCGCCACCTGAATAGATCAAACCACGAAGATTCGACAGGTTGATGGGCAAGACTCGTCAGCGCAAAGACTTCACCACACTCTGCTGTGTCGAAAAGAGCCGGTGGTACGTCGTGAGGCTGTCGAGCGGCCTGGCGGACCAGGCCTCGCACTCGTAAAAATACTCCCCCGCGGGAAACACCACCACCCTCGTCCACTTCCCCTCCGCCTCGACTTCGTACGCGGCACACTCACGGTCGCCCGACGAAAACCGGCTGATGCCTTTGCTCGTCGTCCCGACCGTCGAATCGTGGAGTGTCCTGGTGAGCGACGCGAGGTCGGCCGCGCCGTGCTTCGAGAAATAGGTTGTCGCGGCCGAATCGAGCGTGACAGGCCTGAAGACGATCCGGAGGCTGTCCCCTTCCGTCAATGTCAGCGCGGCCGTGGAATTGTCACCCGACCGGGGGCCCTGCGCCTCCCACCCCTCGGGGATCATTCCGGCGATGTTGCCCTGCCGGATGTGGAAGATGACGCCGGAGAGCGGGACGGGATCGGAATAGCGGACGGGGGAACCGCAGGAGACGAGGGTCGCGCCGAGGAGGAGCGACGCGCTGAACGACCGGAGGAACGCGGCGGACGGTTTCAGGATCCCGGCCTCAGGAACCGCTCCGCCTCGAGCGTGAACAAAATCGAAATGCGGTGGGTGTTGCCGAGCTGGTCGGTGTTGTCGAATTTCGAGAATGAATAATCGACGTTGATCTTCGGGAGCTTCACCCCCGCCCCCACGCTGAGCGAGCCGATGTCGGTGTACCCGACGCGCAGCGCGGCGATCTCCTGGTACGAGAACTCGAGGCCGGCGTGGAAGTCGTAACTCACGGGGCCGGTGCTCAGGTTCGCCGACGCGCCGCGGTTCTCGAAGCGCACGTCGGCGTCCGCCACCGGCGTGAGGCGGCTGCCCGACAGGTCGAAGTCGTACGCCCCTCCGAGCTTGAGCGTCGGTATGATGAATTCGTTGGTGCCGGTGCTCCAGGCCACGAGGGTCGAGGTCGCGTCCTGCAGGTTCGCCCCGAGGGTGAGCCGGTCGATCGTATAGAGCGCGCCGACGTCGAACCCGACGCCGGTCGCCGACGCACCGCCGTTCTCCCTCCTGATGAACTTGATGTTCGCCCCGTAGCCGAACGACCCGTTCACCTTCTTCGCGTAGGAGAGATAGACGGCCCAGTCGGCCGAGTTGTACCAGGTGATCCTCGAGGGGTCGATGCCGGCGAAGTTTTCCCACTGGTCCGGTGGGAGCGGGTTGCCGGCGGCGTCGACGCCCGCATTCCTGGTGTCCGGAATGTTGTCGACGCCGAGCCGTATGACGCCGAGGCCGAGCGTGGAGTTGCTCCCGAGCGGCATCGCCGCGGCGCCATAGTCGTAGTTCACCAGCCCGCCGAAGCGCTCGTCGTGCATCAGGCCGACCTGGGGATAGGAGAGGCGGGAGAGGCCGGCGGGGTTCCAGTACCCGGCGGTCACGTCGTTGGCGAGCGCCACCGAGGCGCTCCCCAGGGCGAGCGCCCTTCCCCCGACGCCGATCGCCATGAACTCACCGGCGTACTTCCCGGATGTGGCGGTGAGATCCGTCGAATGGAGGAGCGTCCAACAGAACACGAGCGTCGCGAGCGGTAAGAGCCGTTGGAAGCCGCTCCCCGGCGCGCGATGGTTCGTGGCTCCGTTCATCATCTTATAGGAATGGTCTTTCGGGGAAATTGGTTCCCACGGGGGGTCAGTGTATCTCTTCAGCGCCGAATTCCTTCACGAGGGCGCGGACCAGGGGAAGCTCCCTGATGCGGTCGGAGGCATCGCCGCTGCCGCCGGAGCCGAGCTCGGTCGTCCTGCCGCCGGCGGCGGAGTCGCGGGCGGTCCCCGCCGACGCGGTGGCGGGCATCGAGGCGAGGATCGACTCGAACTGGAACTTCGCGCCGTAAATCCGCTCGGCCAGCGCCGAGATGTATTGCCGGTTCCGTTTCAGGAGGTCGGCGTGAAAATCGTCCGGGCAGGCGATGCTGATGCTGCTCCCGTTCAGCCCGTGGAAACTGGTCTCTGCGAGAATCGACCCGATGGCGATTTTTTCCCGTCGGACCTGCTCGACGAGGTTCGCCCAGTGGCGCGCGCCGTCCTGCCCGGCGAAGGTGGAGACCGGCGCGTCGGATGCGCGGGCTGCCGGTGGCGCGGATGTCCCGATCGTCGCTGACGCCGCCATCGCCGCGGTCGATTCAGCCGTCGCCGGTTCCTCCGCAAGTTCGATGAGCGTGGCGATGACGGGGTTCATCCCGGCGGGGGGAATGACGTACTGGTCCGGTCGGAGCGTGGGCTGCGTCGCCTTCACCGTGCCGCGCAGCGGCGCCGGAGATTGTTCCTTCAGGGGGATGAGAGAGCCGCCGGGCACGGGTACCGGGGATGAAATGTTCGCGGTTGCAGGGCGGGAGACCGCGGCCGGTACCCCGAAGACTGCGGCCGGAGCGCGGGTGACGGTTCCCGACGCGCGTGGTGCGGCAGCCGTGGGATTTGCGGTCGCAACGTTCCCCGCGGATTCAACCTTTTTTTTTAGCTCGTCGATGCCCGCGAGCAGGCGACCGATGTCCACGCTGGCGTCCATCGAGACCATCATCTGGAGCGCGAGCTCGAGCTTCAGGCGCGGCTGCTGGCTCCAGCGCATCGCCGCCTCGGTGTCGGAGGCGAGCTTCATCATCCGGAGGAGGTCCGCCTCGGCGAACTTCCCGGCGGCTTCAGCATAGCGTTTTCTGATCCTCTCCGAACCATCGACCAGATCCGCGTCGCCGGTCGAACGGACGACGAGCAGATTGCGGAAATGCTCGGCGAGGCCGCCCGTGAATTCGCGCAGGTCGTAGCCGGAGCGCGACACCTCGTCCACGATTGTGAATCCGGCGCCGGCGTCCTTCGACGCCACCGCCTCCGTCACGCGGAAGTAGAACTCGTCGTCGACGATCTTCAGGAGCGACCGGACGTCCTCCACCCTGACCTTGCCGTCGCAGTACGAGACGACCTGGTCGAAGATGCTCTGCGAGTCGCGCAGCGAGCCGTCGGCCCTGCGGGCGATCAGGTCGAGCGTGGCGTCGTCGATGTCGACCTTCTCCTTCGCGGCGATCGCAGCGAGCGTGGAGACGATTTCGGCGGCGGAGATCCTGCGGAACTCGAATCGCTGGCACCGCGAAAGGATCGTCGCGGGAACCTTGTGCACCTCGGTCGTGGCGAAGATGAACACGATGTAGGAGGGGGGCTCTTCCAGCGTTTTCAGGAGGGCGTTGAACGCCTCCTTGGTGAGCATGTGGACTTCGTCGATGATGTAGACCTTGTACTTCCCCTTCGCCGGGGCCGTAGCGGACCGCGTCCCGCAGGTTGCGGATCTCGTCCACGCCGCGGTTCGACGCGCCGTCGATCTCGAACACGTTGACGCTCCGCCCCTCGGTGATCTCGCTGCAGATCTCGCACGCGTTGTCGGGGTCGGAGTCCTTCGGATGGAGGCAGTTGATCGCCTTGGCGAGGATCCTGGCGGCGGTGGTCTTCCCCACTCCCCTCGGGCCGCTGAAGAGGTAGGCGTGCCCGAGCCGGCCGGCGCCGACGGCGTTGCGAAGCGTGGTGGTGATGTGGGACTGGCCGACGATATCGCCGAAGACCTGGGGCCGCCATTTGCGGGCCGTGGCCAGGTGGGGCGCGTCGACGCTATGTTTCTTCTCGGCCATGGGGTTTCGCAATATAAAGGATACGGCCCCGAATTTCAAGCGGTGGCGGCAACGGCGTGAATTATTTTCCGAATACCCAGGTGATCGCGTCCTCGATCTTTTCGATGGGGACGATTTTGAGCCCCTCCTTGACGCGGGCGGGGATCTCGGGGAGGTCTTTTTCGTTCTCCTTCGGGATCAGGACGGTGCGCATCCCGTTGCGCTGCGCCGCGAGGAGTTTTTCGTTCAGCCCGCCGATCGCCAGGACGTTCCCCCTCAGCGTGATTTCGCCGGTCATCGCGACGTCGGGGCGCGCCGGGCGGTTGGAGGCCGCCGAGATCATGGCCATCGCCATGGTGATGCCCGCCGACGGCCCGTCCTTGGGGATGGCGCCCTCGGGGAGATGGATGTGGATTTCCTTCTTGGACGAGAAGTGGAGCGGCACGCCGAGCGACTTCGCGTTGGAGCGGATGTAGCTCAGGGCCGCCTGCGCCGATTCTTTCATCACGTCGCCGAGCTGCCCGGTGAGCGTCAGCTTCTCCGGCCCGTCCATGATGGTCACGTCCACCGAGAGGATGTCCCCCCCGACGCTCGTCCACGCGAGGCCGGTCACCGAGCCCACCCGGCGTCGCGTGTCCGCGAGCCGGTTCCGGAAACGCGGCACGCCGAGGTACTCCTCGATCTTCTTCGGGTCGACGGTGACTTTCTTGTCCCCGGACCCCTTCCCGCCCTTCGCCGGCCTCTGTCCCTTCGGGGCTTTTTTGGGTTTCGTACCATTCGCCCCGTTCCCGTTCTTCCGCCGCGCGACGACGATTTCCTTGGCCACCTTGCGGCAGACCGAGGCGATCTCCCTCTCGAGGTTTCGCACCCCCGCTTCGCGGGTGTACTCGCGGATGATCCTGACGACCGCCTCGTCGGTGATCGCGACGTCGGGCGGCTTCAGCCCGTGCTCGGCGAGCTGCTTCGGGATGATGTGGCGCTTCGCGATTTCGGTCTTGTCGAAATCGAGGTAGCCCGGGAGCTCGATGATCTCCATCCTGTCCTGCAGGGGGAGCGGAATGTTGTACCGGACGTTCGCGGTGGTGATGAACATGACCCGCGAAAGGTCGTAGTCCACGTCGAGGTAGTGGTCGTTGTAGGAGATGTTCTGCTCCGGGTCGAGGACCTCCAGGAGCGCCGAGGCCGGGTCGCCGCGGAAATCCATCGACATCTTGTCCACCTCGTCCATCAGGATCACGGGATTGACCACCCCGGCCTTCTTCATCGACTGGATCAGTTTCCCCGGCATCGAGCCGATGTACGTGCGGCGGTGTCCGCGGATCTCCGCCTCGTCGCGGACGCCGCCGAGGGAGATGCGCACGAACTTCCGCCCCAGGGCCCGGGCGATCGACTTGCCGAGCGACGTCTTTCCCACCCCCGGCGGGCCGACGAAGCAGAGGATCTGCCCCTTCATTTCCTTCACGAGGTTCAGGACCGCGATGTGCTCGAGGATGCGCTGCTTCGGCTTCTCCAGCCCGAAGTGGTCCTGGTCCAGGATCGTCTCCACGTGGCCGACGTCCAGGTTGTCCTTCGTCTTCTTGAACCACGGGACGTTGACCATCCAGTCGAGGTAGTTCCTCCCGACGCCGAATTCGGGGGACTGCGGCGGCGTCTTCCGGAGCTTCGTGAACTCCTCCATCGCCTTTTCCTTCACCTCCGCAGGCATGCGGGCGGCCTGAATCTGTTTCTTGAGCTTTTCCAGTTCCGGCGAGAGCACGTCGTCGCCGCCCAGCTCGTCCTGCAGGACGCGGATCTGTTCCTGGAGGAGAAACTTCTTCTGCGCCTTCTGGATGCTGTCGTGGACCTTGTTGTCGATGTCCTTCTCGATCCGGAGGACGTCCAGTTCGGTGGTGAGTATCTTCGCGAGCTCGAAGAGCTGGTCCCTGATGCCCTCGGACTGCAGGATTTTATGCCTGATCTCCACCCCCACGGTGAGGTTCGCCGCTATATAATAGAGACGGCGGAAGGGATCGGCGATTTTCTCGTACGAGAGGAGCACTTCTCCCGGGAGGTTCCTGTTGAGGTGGACGTATTCGGCGAAGAGCGCGGCGGTGTGGCGCCCCAGGGCGTCGATTTCCTGCGTCATCACGACGGTGTGGTTCGTGACCTCGATCTCCGCCTCGAGGAACTGCCCGTTGTAGGCGATCGATTTCGCGGTCGCGCGGAACATTCCGTCCACCAGGACCTTCATCAGGCCGTTCGGCATCTTGACGATCTGGACGATCTTCGCGACGCTGCCCTGGGCGTGGAGTCCGTCGGGCCCGGGGTCCTCCACGGAGGCGTTTTTCTGCGTCGCCAGAAAGACGAACCGGTGCTGCTCCCAGGAGTGCGACGCGGCCCGCAGGGAGGAATCCCTTCCGATGAGGACCGGGTAGACCATCGAGGGGAAGACGACGACGTCGCGCAGCGGAATGACCGGCAGTTTCGACGGGACGTCAGCGACCGACACGTCCGATCGATCGTGATATTTGATCTCTTCTTTTTTGGCCATGGGAAAACGCTCAGGGACGGATGAAGGGGTGTGAAAATATACGAAGAAGCGGACGGTGAAGCAAGGTTTGGTTCCGGCGACAAAAGGGAAATTCGTATATTGCGCCGACCGGGACGTACTTGACATAATAACTTTATCGCAGCATTCATGCCACCCCAGGACCATCGCGCGATCGGAAACGTCGCACGACTCTCCGCCGCTTTCGACCGTTGCAGCGTGCGGGAATTCGACGCGCTGCACCTCACTCCGGAACTCTTCCACCCCGTCCTCGCGAAGATCTGCGCCGGTTCGGGCGGCCGGCTGAAACTCGCGACGGCCGGACAATCCTTCGAGGGGCGCCCGATTTACCAGGTGTCCGCCGGCAGCGGGCCGGCGCGGGTGTTTCTCTGGTCACAGATGCACGGCGACGAATCGACGGCCACGCGGGCCCTCGGCGACATCTTCCATCATCTCGCGATGACGGCGGACGAGCCGGCGACGCGCGCGATCCTGTCCGGACTGACGCTCCTTGCGCTGCCGATGCTGAACCCCGACGGCGCCGCGCGGCGCACACGCCGGACGGCGCAGGGCATCGACATGAACAGGGACGCGCTCGCGCTCCGGACCCCCGAAGCCCGGCTTCTTATCCATACCGCCGCCGCCTTCAGGCCGGCGGTGTCCTTCAACCTCCACGACCAGGAACTGAGCACCGCTGGCGACACGCGGGAAATCACCGCCCTCGCGCTCCTCGCACCCGCTTTCGATCACTCGCGTTCCGACAACCCCTCGAGGCTGCTGGCGAAACGGGTGGCGTCGTTCATCGCCGGAACGGGGGTGGAACTCCTGCCGGGCCGGCTCGCCCGGTACGATGACGCCTTCGAGCCGAGGGCCTTCGGCGACACGTTCCAGAAGAGCGGGTACGGCACGGTCCTCATCGAATCGGGGCACGCGAAGGGAGACCCTGACAAGATGCTTGTCCGAAAGGCGAACTTCGTGGTGTTGACGGCGGCGCTGGAGAAAATTGCGGGCGGGACGATCGGGGAAACGGCGACGGGAAGCTACGACGATCTACCCTCCAACGGCAAACGGGCCTACGACGTGATCGTCAGGAACGTCACCGTCAGGTCGACGGGGGGGGGATCATACAGGGCGGACCTGGGAATATCGCGGCAGGTGGACACCCATCCCGAGGAGCCCGCGCGCCTCGTGGACGCGGGGGACCTGGGCATCTTCGCGGGGCTCGAGGAGTTCGACGGGACGGACGCCGTCGTCCAGGCAGCAGAACTCGCGTTCAACCGGCCGTTCGACTACAAGCGGCTGACCGGCTCCTGAGAAGCGGCCGGCGGTCGGCCTGTTTCCGGGCGGCGCCGGTCAGCGCGCGCCCCAGCCGAGGTACGAGGCGCACACCACGTAAATCAGCCAGAGCCCGAACGAGAGCGCCATCCCGACCGCGGGCTTCTTCCCCGACACGGCGGCGAGCCCAATGCCGACCACGGCGGTCTGCCAGATGCTGAACACGTTCATCGCGGCCAGGAAATTATGTCCGAAATTTTCCTGGTCGTAGACGTCCCTGAGGAAAAAAGCGCCGCTCGGCTGGGCGTACATCGATTCCATCATGGTCATCATGATGACCGACACCAGCGCGCCGACGATCCCGATGACGGTGGCCAGCCCGTAGATTTCGAGGATTTTCTTGTACCCCCCACCGAATTTCAACACGCCCTTCGACGCGGCCCAGAGCACAAGAGGCGCCCCGAACATGATCGCGCTCATAAACAGGACGCCGCCGAAGATGCCGAAGGCGAGGAACATCCCCTTGTTGGCCGTGAAACTCGCGGCCTGGTCGGCCTGCTGCTGCGTCATCGAACCGTCCGCGACCCCCTTCTCCAGGGCCTGGCGCTGCGGTTCGAGCATCTGGTCGTACAGGACCGGATTGTTCGTGAACGCGAACATCATCAGGCCGACGAGCGCGACCATGACGAGATAGGGGATGAGCCACGACGAGCGCTGGACCGGCGCTGCGGACACTTCCGCGAAAAGCTCGCCGGGGGCGGTGAGGACATTGACGGCCCGCGTGCCGAATGACGTGATTTCGACCTGGCCGGACTGCGATTGGATGTTCTCTTCCATATTCCCTCCTGTTGAATGGAGGATAATATGGAAAATCACCGCAATCCGCAATGGCCACGCCGCCGCGCCTTGATTTTCACTCCATTTGTTCATATTATTTCCGGGTAATCACCGACTTGCCCAAGCGCGCAACCCTTTCTGCCGGCGCGAGGAACACCCGGGACCCCTGATGACGCTCGACGAAATAAAACGACGGTTTGAATTTTCCACCGACTTCAACGAGATCTTCGACGCGTTCGAGGCCGCGCTGGGGCAGAAGGTCCGTGAGATCGACCTCTACCGTCTCCTGTTCATGAACCCGTCCCTCTCCCCGGACGAGCTCTGCCTGTTCGGCGAAAAGCTCGCCGAGGAGGTGCGCGAGATCGCCTACGACATCTACGTCTGGCTCGCGCGCGTTTTCGAGGCGACCCACTCGATGCTCGACAACTACGAGCTCACGTTCGCCTACTACCGGAAGGCCGCCTCGGTGAGGCCGGACATCGTCGACCCGTACCTCCGCGCCGCCGACTGCTACGAACCCGACCTGAACATCCCCCCGATGGCGAAGCTGATCGAGTTCCTCAAGTCGGGCACCGAACACGTGCCCCGGCCGAGGGAGCTCTATGAACGGCTGGTCTATTTCTACGAGATCCTCGGAAACGACGAAATGCAGGAGTACTACCGGAGGAAGACGGACGAAACACGGTCCGGGCACGGGGCCGACCCGGCCGCGCGATGAACCGGTTCCGGGGGTACCTGTTCATCCTCGGCGCCGCGATCTTCTGGGGCGTCTCGGCGACGGCGGCCCGGTACCTGATCACCCTCCGGTTCGACACCCTGTTGCTCGTGCAGATGCGCATCACCCTCTCCTGCCTCATCCTTCTCCCGATTTTCCTGATCGCCCGGCCCCGCCTCCTGCGGATCGCGCCGAAGGACCTCCCGGATTTCGCCCTCCTCGGGATCGTCGGGGTGGCCGGGTCGAACTTCACCTACTACTTCGCGATCCAGGAGACGAACGTGGCGACGGCGATCCTCCTGCAGTACCTCGCCCCGGTGCTGGTGCTCGCCTGGGCCGCGTCGAGCCGTGAGGAAAAACTCACCCCCGTCAAGGCCGGCGCCGCGGCGGTGTCCCTCGCCGGGTGTTTCCTGGCGATCGCCGGCGGCGACCTGGGCGTGGTGCGCCTGAGCCCCGCGGGCCTCGCGGCCGGGCTCGGCTCCGCGTTCTGCTGGGCCTTCACGAACGTCTGGCTGAAGCGGATGGTGAGGAGGTACGACGTCTGGACCTGCGTCATCTGGTCGTTCATCTTCGCCTCGGTGTTCTGGCTCTTCGTCAATCCGCCGTGGGTGATCGCCGCCGCCGGGTACGGCGCGGACGTCTGGCTGGTCCTCCTCCTCGTCGCCGTGATCTCGGTGCTGATCCCCCACTCGCTCTACTTCAGCGGCGTCCACCACCTGAGCGCGTCCCGCGCGATCATCACCGCGACGTTCGAGCCGGTCGTCGCGATCGCGACGGCGGCCCTCTTCGTCGGGGAAATCCCGGGGCCCGTCCAGCTGGCGGGCGCCCTGATGGTGCTCGGCGCGATCGCCCTCCTGCAGATACGGCACGAGGCCGAACTGGCGCCGCTCCCGGCCGCCGTTCCAGCGCATCCGCCACCGCCCGTCCACGCTCCCTGAAGACGCTCATGACCGAACGAAGAAGAGAAAAATTCGAACGGGTGATCGCGGCCAGGCGCCCCGACCTGACCCTCGTCCTCGAGGACATCCACGACCCCCACAACGTGAGCGCCGTGCTCCGGAGCGCCGACGCCGTCGGCATCCCGGGCGTCCACCTCGTCTACCGGACGGACGAATTCCCGAAGCTGGGGAAGAAGAGCTCGGCGAGCGCGTCGAAGTGGGTCCGGAAGACGAAACACTCGTCCATCCGGGAATGTTACGACGCCCTCCGCGCGGACGGATTCACCGTCTGCGCGACGCACCTCGGGAAGAAGGCGGTCTCGATCCACGACCTCGACCTGACCGGGAGGGTCGCGCTCGTCTTCGGCAACGAGCACCGCGGCGTGTCGCAGGAAGCGGCCGACCTGGCGGACCTGAATTTCCGCATCCCGATGGTCGGGATGATCGAAAGCCTCAATGTCTCGGTGGCCTGCGCGGTGACGCTCTACGAGGCGTTCAGGCAGCGGCTCGCGAAGGGACAGAAAAAGCTTCCGCCGAAGGACCGGAAGGTGCTCAAGGCGCTCGCTGACGAATGGCTATCGGCGCCGCCGCGCCGCAAACGATGACCGCCCCCGATGCCGGTCCTCACGATTGACGGCACCGCGCTCCGGTATGAGCGCCACGGTCGGGGGCCGACCGTCATGCTCGTCCACGGCCTCGGCGGCCCGGCGATGTGGGAGAGGGTCACGCCCATTCTCGCGGAGAGTCGTGAAGTCATCGTCCCCCACCTGCCCGGATTCGGAGAGAGCCCGGCGCCCCGGTCTCCGCTCGACGCCGACGGCCACGCGCGTCTCCTCGGCCTGCTGCTGGACACGCTCGGGGTGGAGGGCGTCACCATCGCCGGACTATCGTACGGCGGCGAGATCGCCGCGTCGCTCGCCTCCGCGCGCCCCGAACGGGTCGGCGCCCTCGTGCTGATCAGCCCGACCGGCGTGAAATCTTACCCGGCCCTCCTGCGCGCCGCGCCGGTCCGGGGCATCCTGCGGCCTGTGCTGCGCCTCCTGCTCCCGCGCCGCCGCGTGGCGGACGCCCTCAGCCGGCGTTCGTTCCACGAGATCGCCTCAAGGCCCGCGGACCTCCTCGACCGGTACCTCCGGCAACTCGCCGGATCCGGAAACCTCGACTGCCTCATCGCCGCCATCGAGGATATCTGGAGGGGAGGAGGACGGCTCCCCGGCCGCATGCGAAATCTCACGGTGCCGGTCCGCATCGCGTGGGGAGCGAACGACAGGACGAATCCCCCGGACCGGGCCGCCCTGCTGACGCTCTCCGCCGGGGGTCCCCCGCCCGAATACCTCGGGGACTGCGGTCATTCGGTCGCCCTCGAAAAACCCCGGGATCTCAGCAGAATTATCCTCCAATGAAAGGTAAAATCAGGCCCCTTGTATTCCTCGAATTACCCGTTATTTTGATTACTACCTCCGGACGGGTTATATTATGCTCCGGTTCAGTGCCGTAAAGTGTGAGCCATCTCACGTTTCCCGACGGAAGATTTCTCTATCTTGGGTGCACGACCGGGCATCGATCATCGGGTGTTTCCCCAAGGTATTGTTGTGAAAACGTTCTTTTATTCGCGATTTATTGAAGAGCCGCCATTCAGACCTGATACGGGGCAGGGGCGTGATCCGGCTGTTTCGGGGGGATCTGCCGCACAAACTTCGGCAAAGTGAGGAAGTCCATCAAGCGTCTCACCGTCAACGCCCTGCTCGGCCGGATACGACGCGTCCTGTTCAACCGGAAGCCGGTCGTCGAGCTGGTTTCGGAAGTGAGCGGACGGGTCGGCGTCTACGACCGGGGCTGGGAGAGGGTTCTCGTCATGAACGGGGAGGTCCACTCGGTTTTTTTCCCGCGCTGGGGATGGGGCGAGGCGAGAAGGGATTACTGGGGATTGATGGCGGACCCCGCATTCGGGGCTCCTTCCGGCGCCGACGTCCTGATGCTCGGACTGGGCGGGGGCACGACGCTCCATCTCCTGGCGTCGGGAATTCGTCCCGCGACCGTGACCGCGGTGGAACGCGACCCCGAGGTGATACGGCTCGCCAGGACGTTTTTTGACATCGACAGGATGCCCGGGCTTCGGATCGTCGAGGGCGACGCGCACGATCTCCTGAAAAAATTTGAAGCTGAACAGCGTACATTCGATCTCATCATCGATGATGTTTTTTTCTCGTCAACCTCGGCGCTCGAGCCACCCGGCAGCGACATCTACGTGGCGATCCGCAGACTCCTGCGCCCCGGAGGCTCGATGGTGCTGAACAGGCCCGTCGACCAGCCGGGGGCGGCGGCCCTCCATCGCGCGTACGCCGAGGAGCTCCGATCCCTGGGGAACGACGTGATCGTTCGATCGGTCCCGGGGACCGGGTTGAACGACATCATCCATTGCCGTCCCGCGAACCCTTGAGCCGGATCGAAATCCATATCGTGAGGACCGTCGACGAGTTCCACTCGCTCGGCAGGGAATGGAATGAATTCCACGACGCCGCCGGCGGCACCGTCTTCCAGACATTCACCTGGCTGTGGAACTGGTGGGACGTCTACCGCGAGGACCGGAACGAGCTGCACATCATCACCGCCAGGAGCGACGGGCGGCTCACGGCGATCCTCCCCCTCTACCTCGAACGGATCGGCGGCCTGGGCCTCGGCCTCAAACGACTCCGCATGCTCGGCGTGTACGAGACCTACGGGGAATACACGATCCTCACGGGACACGTCGATTTTCGCGAATCCGTCCGCGCCGTCGCGGACGAACTCGCCCGTTCACTGAAAAGCCCCGCGTGCGACCTCGTCTCCCTTTTCAGGTTTCCCCCGGAATCCGAGGCGATGGGCGAACTGATGACGCAGCTCAGGCTGCAGGGCCTCCACGGACGCTTCGTGCCGGTGGTCATCAAACGCGTGATGATGGAACTCCCCCCGACATGGGAGCAGTACCTCGCGGGCCTCACGCCGAATGAACGCGAGGGGCTCAAACGCAAGACCCGCAACCTGATCAAGAAGGGGGTCGAGGTCGAGGTCGTCCGGAAGCCCGACCGCGCCGCATTCGACGATTACATCCGGCTCCACGGCGAGTCGTGGAGGCCGAGGGGGGTCGCCGGGTATTTCAGCTCCGAACGGTTCAGCCGGTTCCTGTGCGAGGCCACGATGGAGTTGATGTTCGGCGACCGGTCCCGCCTCTATTTCCTGAAGAAGGACGGGCGCAGGTTCGCCGCGGTGCACGCGATGTTCGTGAACCGGCAGTGTTGTTTCTACCTGAGCGGCCTGGCCCGCGACCACGAACTCGTCGCCATGAGCCCCGGGAAGGTGCTGCTGTCGATGGTGATCAGGGACGCGATCCAGGAAGGATACACGATGTTCGACTTCCAGGGGGGCGACGAGGACTACAAATTCCGTCTGGGGGGCAAATTGACCTCCTTCGCCAAGGCGATGTTCTGGCCCCGCGACATGCGGTCGTTGAAGATCATGGGCTTCCTCGGCATCCAGGCCTTCCACCAGGGCCTGAAGTGGCGCATCAACGACCGGCTGGTGCCGTTCATCCGGTCATTCCTCCCCTCCGCGTCGCGCGCCCGTCCCTCCATCGGCAGACAGCAGGATTAAGCAATGAGCTCGGCCCGGGACAGGGTCCCCGCACAGGACCACGCCGTGACCGGGGGAACCGGGCAGGCCGGGTCCACCGTGCGGCGGATCGACAGCGAGGCCGGGTTCAGGGCGCTGCGCCCCGCGTGGAACGAGCTCGTCGAACAATCCTCCCGCCCGTATCTCTACCTCACACACGAGTGGATGTCCGAATGGTGGGAATTTTCCGGCGGGCCGCCCAGGGAGCTGTTCGTCCTCCTGGCCGAACGCGGCGCGCACACCGAGATCATCGCCCCGCTCGTCAGGATCGCGCGCGGCGTTCCGGGCCTCTCGGCGAAACGGCTCGAACTGATGTCGATGGGGAACTACGCGTACAGCCCCCGGAGCCTCTCGGCGTCCCTCGAATTCATCACGAAGGCCGGCGGTAGCGAACCCATCCGGGCCATGACGGACTATCTCTCCGCGAACCCGGGGGAATGGGACTACCTCCGCCTCCATCCGCTGCCCGAAGGATCGGAGACCCTCACCGAACTGGTCCGCTGGGCGGGGGAGAACGGGTATCCGTCCCACGCGAGGTCCGTCTTCTCGAACGCCGTCATCGACCTCCCGGGGGACTGGGATTCCTACCTGGCGGGGCTCACCCCCGGGTTCAGGAAACACCTTCGCCACTACAACAACAGGGTGGAGAAGGAGGGCGGATTCAGGGTCCTCGAGATCACCGCCGCCGACGACATCGACGCGCTCCTCGACCAGATGACCGACGTCGAATCGCGCAGCTGGAAATACTCGGGCGGATTGAGCCTCGCCGACCCCGAAGTCCGCGCCTCGTATGCCTCACAGCTGAGGATCGCGCACAGGCTCGGCGGCCTGACGTTATGGATTCTTGAAAAAGACGGGAAACAGATCGCGTATGACGTCGGCATCAGGTACCTGGACACCGTCGAGAGCCTCAGGGGAAGTTTCGACATGGCCTACGACCGGTTTTCCCCGGGGAATTACCTGATCGCCACCGAATTGAAGGCGTTCGTCGGGCGGGGGGTCCGCAGGGTGAACTTCCTCTGGGGCGACCTGGCGTACAAGATGAGATGGACGAAGAAGATCGAGGCCTGTCACGAACTCTACCTCTTCAACCGGACCCTGAAGGGGAAGGCCCTCCACGCCGCATATATACGGACCGGCCTGTACCGCGGCGTCCGTTTCCTGAGGAACTTCGCGGACCGGCCCAAAAAAGCGAAGGCCGCTCCTACACAACATCCACCTTGATCGTGTTCGTCGGGTGCCCCTCGAACAACGGGATCCCCGCCATCATCACCACCGTGTCCCCCTTCGCGATGTAGCCCTGCTTCAGGAGGTCCGCCTGGATCTTCCGGAACGCCACGTCGCTGTCCTTCTTCAGGTCCTCCACGATCAGCCCGCGGATCCCCCACGCGAGGTTCAGCCGCCGCATGATCTTTTCCCGGTCCGTCACGGCGATGATCCTCGACGGGGGGCGGAATTTCGCCACGTGGAACGCGGAGGTCCCCGAGTGGGTGAGCACAACGATGGCGGCCGCCTTCAGCTGGGCCGCCAGGATGCAGGCCGACCGGCTCAGGGGGTCGTACTCGTGGGTCGAGGGGATGTGGTCGGGGTCGAACGGGACGCTGCCGGCCACGTGCTCCTCGGTCTTCGCGATGATCCTTCCCATCACCTCGATGGCTTTCACCGGGTAACTCCCGACCGAGGTCTCCCCGCTCAGCATCACGGCGTCGGCGCCGTCGAGCACCGCGTTCGCCACGTCGCTCGCCTCGGCGCGCGTCGGCGTGGGGTTGCTCACCATCGATTCGAGCATCTGCGTCGCGATGATGACCGGTTTCCCCACCTCGTTGCACTTCCGCACGATCATCTTCTGGAGCAGCGGGACCTCCTCCGCCGGCAGCTCCACGCCGAGGTCCCCCCGGGCGACCATGACGGCGTCGGTTTCCTTCAGGATCGCGTCGAAGTTTTCGATCGCCTCGTCCTTCTCGATCTTCGCGATGATCGGGATCTTCCTCCCCTTCGGGCCGTGCTCGATGATGAAGTCCCGCAGGTGGGCCACGTCGTGCGCCCTCCTGACGAACGAGAGGGCGACGTAATCGATGTCGTGCTGGAACGCGAACAGGAGGTCGCGGCGGTCCTTCTCGGTGAGCGACGGCGCGGAAACGGAGATCCCCGGCAGGTTGATCCCCTTGTGCTCGCCCACCGGACCGCCGGTGTCGACGCGGAGGGTGACCTCCTTCCCTTTCACGCTGAGGACGCTGAGCTCGATCTTGCCGTCGTCGATGAGCACGCGGTCTCCGCGCTTCACGTCCCTCGGGAGGTGGCGGTAGGTGGTCGGCAGGACGTTCCCCTTCCCGGGCGCGTCCCTCGTCGTGATCACGACACTGCCGCCGGCCTTCAGCACCACGGGCGGTGACGTCAGGTCCCCGATCCTGATCTTCGGGCCCTGGAGGTCCAGGAGGACGCTCACCGGTTCGCCGAGATGCTTCGCGGCCGCGCGCAGCCGCCTGAGGCTCGTGAGGTGCTCGGCGTGGGTGCCGTGGGAGAAGTTCAGCCGGGCCACGTCCATGCCGGCGCGCACCATCGCCGCGAGCACGTCCGGGCGCTCGCACGCGGGGCCGAGGGTGCAGACGATCTTGGTTTTCGACTCGGTCCTCTTTTTCAGCATCTCAATTCAGCTCCATTTTCCCGGGCGCCCGCGATTCCACCTCCCGGACGATCCGGGGGAGGATCTCGCCGGCGGGCCCGAAGAGACTTTCGTCCACGGAGGGGCTCAGGTCGGTCGGCTCGACGTTGACCTCCACGACCATCGCCCCGGCCTGCCTCGCGACCGACGGGAGCGACGCCGCCGGGTAGACGACGCCCGACGTCCCGACGCAGAAGAAGACTTCGCACCAGCGCGCCGCGTCCACCGACTGCCTTCCATTCCTGCCCGGGCAGGGACTCTCCGAACCAGACCACGTCGGGGCGGACCGCGCCGGCGCATTTCGGGCACGTGGGGACCGCGACCTCGGCGAGCCGCAGTTCGGCGTCGGTGTAGAATTTCCCGCAACCGGTGCAGTAGTTCCGCTCGATGTTGCCGTGGAGCTCGTGGACCACCGAACTTCCGGCCCGCCGGTGCAGGTTGTCGACGTTCTGCGTGATCACGGTGACGCGGTAATGCCGTTCGAGGTCGACGATGGCCCGGTGGCCGGCGTTCGGCTGCACCGTGGTCATCACCTCTTTCCGCATCCGGTACCATTCCCAGACCAGCTCCGGGTTTTTCCGGAAGGCGCTGAAGGTCGCGAGCTCCTCCGGCTTGAACTTCTTCCAGATCCCCTCGTCGCCGCGGAACGTCGGGACGCCGCTCTCCGCCGAGATCCCCGCGCCGGTGAAGAACGCCACCCGCCGGGCCCCCGACAGGGCTTTGATCAGTTTCCCGGACACCACTGCCGGCGGCGACGGTGATCGACCGGGGTCATCGGCGCTCCGGGCGCTCACCGCGGCGGCTCCAGCACGAGGTGTTCCCACGGGGACGACACGATCTCCTCCCGGTCCATGGTGACCCTGACGTAACCTCCGTTGAGCCAGAGGGGCGTCTGGTCCTCGTAATGCTCGTTGAACGCCTGCCCGGACTGGCCCCCGGTGAGCACGAAGAAACCCTCGAGGGGCTTCCCCAGGTCGATCACCTGCCGCATCGACGGCCCCACCCTCACGTCGAACGGGGCCGAGCTCTTGTACTCGGTCTTGCTGACCGTCGTGCTCCCCCCCGCCACGTCGAAGGGGCCGACGTCGAAGACGCGATTGAGCGGCGCGCGCGCGCCGAACGGGTGCCGGAAGGTCACCGGGTGGATGGTGCCCCAGCGCCACTCCTTCATCACCGGCCCCATCGCTGCGCGCAGGCTGTCGAGCGACTGCGCGAAGCTTTTCAACAGGATGTCGTCGCGGGATTCCGCGGGCCGCCGTCGTGACGTCGTCGAACCACGAAGAGCTGTCGGAGGCGAGGAGCCGCGCCGTCACGCGGTTCGGGATCGCGCCGAACTCCTGGAAATTCGCGGAAGAGCTCCGGGCCCATTTCGTCGAGGTAGATGTTCCGGAGGAGGTTCACGTAGAACGCGTTGAAGATGGTCGTCGCGATGTCGTTCGTCGCGAAGCGGAAGTCCCAGTTGCGCAGGTAATCGACGGCGGCGTTCGTCACGGTGTCGGCCTGCGGGCGCCCGCGCGGCGACGCGCAGCAGCAGGCCCGTCAGTTCGCGGGCGTGCGGCGACGTGACGTCCTGCTGCATCCGCTTGAAATCGTCCGCGGTGAACTGCGCCGCGCCCTGGAGGAGTTCGCGGATCCTCACGATCCTGGACGGCGGTTCCCAGAGCGAGGACAGGTACCAGGGGTAGGCGTCGTCGCTGATCTTCTGGTTGGCGCACGCGATCATGCCGTCGGGCGGATTCACCAGTCGGGGGAGGTCACGGAAACCCACGAACCCCTTCCATTCCGCGTCCCCCGTCCAACCCGGGAGCGGGAGCATCGGGTGGTACCGGGTCGACCGGACCGGGACCTTCCCCGTCGTCCAGTAGGCGACATTGCCCGCCGTGTCGGCGTAGACCACCGCCTGGCCCGGAACGGTCAGGTACGACAGGCCCTCCTCGAACTCCCTGATGTCGTCCGCGTTGTTCATCAGGAGGAACCCGCGCACCTCGTCCGACAGCTCCGCGCCGGTCCACCGCATCGCGAGCGGCGCCATCGCCGCCCCCGCGGGACGGGCCGTGTCGCCCGTCGTGACGGGATGGACGTCGTTGACGACAGGCCCGTGGATCGTCGAGCGGACCGTGAACTCGACGCTGTCGCTCCCGCCGATGAAGATCGTTTCCGTGCGGAGTTCCATCGGGAGCGATTTCCCTGCGTGGAGATAGTGGTCCGGCTTCGCGGGGTCCGGCTTTTCTTCATAAAAATCGGCATCGTCCAGCATCGCGTTCGTCAGCCCCCACGCGAGCGCCCCGTTGTGCCCGATGACCACCACCGGTATGCCGGGGATCGTGACGCCGGAGACGTCACGGCCGCCGGAGGAGAGGTGCATCAGGTACCAGCGCGAGGGTTGGGGCATCGCGAGATGGGGGTCGTTGGCCAGCAGGGGGTAACCGGTCTCCGAACGCCCGGCGTTCACCGCCCATGCGTTGCTTCCGCCCCCGACCCCGCCGGAGCCGAACATCGTACGGTAGGAAAGCGCCGCCGAAAACATTTCGGGGAGGTCCCCGGCCCTGGGTCGGCGCCCGCCCGAAGGGACCGTCACCCTGACCGAATCGGGATAGTCCGGGAGCGCGGCCCTGAGCTTCGCCTCCGGCACGCGCGCGGCGATGGCGCCGTAGGTGATGTCGGTCCACCAGGAGAGCGCCAGCTCCCACGCGATCAGGCGCGTCACGATGATGCTGTGCCGGACCGTCCAGGGCTCGGGCTCGTACCCGAGCATGTCGAACTCCGCCGGGTATTCCCCGTGGTGCGACGTGATGAACGCGTTGACGCCCGCCGCGTACGACGCGAGGGCGTCCCGCGAGACCGGGTCGAGCTCCGGCTCGATGGCGGCGGCGGTGCGCGCCAGGCCGACCATCCTGAACATCTTGTCCATCGCGAGCGTCTTCTCCCCGAAGAGCTCCGAGAGGCGACCCTCCCCCGCCCTCCGCATGACGTCCATCTGCCAGAGCCGGTCCTGCGCGTGGACGTACCCGGTCGCGAACATCAGGTCGTCGGTCCCGGCCGCCATGATGTGCGGGATGCCGTACTGGTCCCTGTACACGTCGACCGGCGAGCGCAGGCCCGCCGCGGCGACGGTCCCGCCGGTGACCGGGAAGGACTTCACGACGAGGTGGCGGAAAAAGAGGAGCGCGGCGACGAGCGCCACGATGAGCGTTCCGGCGATTCCGAGGATGAGGATGGAGGGTCGGGTCAAGGCGTCTGTGCGATGTCAAAAAAAATCCCGTCCCCGGGCGTTTCCCCCGCGGGAGGGGGAGAACGTCCCGGGACGGGAATATACCCGAAAGCCCGGTCTATTTCAAGGACTCAGAAACGGTAGGAGACCGTCCCCTTGAACGTGTGCGTGGTGATCTCCTCGAGGTCGGTGTAGGTGTCCCCGTAGAGCCAGCGGTACGCTTCCCACGACCCGTGCGCGTACGCGAGGTCGATGCCGAACGAGCTCACGACGTTGAGCCCGACGCCGCCGGTGATGTACGTGCGGTCGAACGAGGACGGGTCGCCCTCGTACGGGGACGGGAGCAGAATGTAGCCCGCCCTGAGGGAGAAGTCGGTCTCGGGGATCCGGACCTCGCCGCCGAGGCGGATGTTGACGGTCGAGCGGTACAGTTGCTTGATGTCGGTGTTCAGGTCGAGGAGCGAGTTGGTGGCGTCGTTGAATTCCATCTGCGTGAAGTCGATGAATTCCACCGCGCCGGCCAGCGTGAATGCGGAGGTCCCGCCGGAGAGCCCCGTCGAGAAGACCCAGGGCGTGGTGACGTCGTACTCGGTGTAGGACCCGACGTCGCCGCCGGGGGGATCGGTCCGGGACGAGCCGTCGTCAAACCAGCTCGTCGCCTCGGACGTGAAGCGTTCCTGCACGGTGATCCATGAGGGCGTCTTCACCGTGAACGCGAACCTCGCGTTTTTGGAGATCCTGTAGATCAACCCCGAGTTGATGTTGAAGCCGCTGATGTCGGCCTCGATGAAGTCCCGGACCTCCAGCGAGTTGAAATCGAAGGGGAAGTCCTGGTAGAGCCCCAGCCCGTCGGACTCCGAGAACCTGTTCGAGTATTCGTACGAACCCGAGAGGAAATTCGAGGCTGACGCCGACGTAGAGGTTGCGCGCCATCTCGGTCGCGCCGGTGAGCGAGAAACGGCTCATCCCTCCCCCTCGAGTGTGGTGCCGGCCTGGTCGACGCTGTCGTCGATCGGGCTGATGAACGTCCCGTTGATCGTATCGACGAACGCCAGCTCGAGCACTTCGGCGCGGGTGATGTAGGGAGGATACGGCTGGCCGTCGGGGGCCCAGGACTGGATGATGTTGCTGCCCGGGTTGAAGCCCGCGAAGGAGAGCCCGGTGGTGAAATCGTTCGAGCGGTCGTAGCCGATCGCGAACGAGAGACTGCCCCTCGCCGTCGGTATGGCGTAGACGAGGCCGAGGTGGTCGAGGCTCGTCTCGCTGTTGGTGAAGGAGTTCTCGGTGCCCATGAACGTCGCGGTATTCTGGTGCGACAGGGTCGAGAGCCCGAAGGAAAATTCGCTCAGCTTCGTCTGGCCGATGCCCGCGGGGTTCCAGTAGATCGAGGAGTAGTCGTCGAGGAAGCTCATCCCCGCCGTGCCCATGCCGAGCGAGCGGCCGCCCGGGCCGAGCTCCTGCCACGAATACCGGAGGGCGTCCTCGGGGAACTGTCCGAACGCCGCGGGCGCCGCTACCATCAGGAGCGACAGGACACACCATACCTTCATGAACGTCGTTTTCATCGTCGTTGTCGTGTTTTAAGGTGTTACGTCAGGGTCGCGGGCTGCGCGCGCCGCCGCCACCGCCGCCGCCGCGGCTCGCGCCGCCGGATGACGGGGGCGGAGCTGACCTCGGCGCCGCCGACGGGGGAGGAGCCGAGGAACGTCCCGATGGGCTGCTCTGCCGCGTGGAGGGCGTGTTGCCGGAGGAGCGTGTGCCGCCGCTGCGGGACGACCCGGCCGACGGATTGGACCGCTTCGGTTCGACGGACGGTGACGGGTTCGACCCGCCGCCCTTGGTGCTGCCGGAAACCGCTCCGCGGTCCCGGTAAATCCGCTTGTTGTCCTTGCTGGTGGAGCTGCCCCGCGTCGATTTATTCACCCGGTCCGAGATCGCCTTCCTCGAATTGCCGGACTTGCGGGAGCTGGTGGAACTCTTCGCGCCCGTCGCCTTGCCGGCGCTCGTGCCGGCGCCGCTCATGCCGCCGGTGACCGCCCCCCGGCCGGAGCCGCTGGGAAGATCCATGTTCAGCGGGTCGCTGATGTTGTTGCGCGTGCCGCCGCTGCTCGCGTTCACACCCTGCGCGCCGGCCGCGTTGCGCGTGCCGGTGCTGACGTTGCCGCCGCGCGGCGTTCCGGATCCACCCGTCCCGCGGGTCGAGCCGAACGTGCGGTTCGTGATCGGGACAGGCGCGGCATAGTAGTATCCGGGCGGATAGTAGCAGCCGTACCCGTAACCGTAGTATGGATAGCCATACCCGTAATAGGGATAGCCGTATCCATAGTAGGGGTAGCCATAGGAATAATACGGGTCGTACCACCCGTACCACGGGTCGCTGTACGCCATGGAGAAGGAAATCGACGGCCAGTAGGTATAGGGGTAGTAATAATCGAACCCGACCCTCGTGTTGGCGTCCCAGTCCTGGCCGTATTGGGCGGCGTCTTCGTCCGCCTGCCCCTCGACCTCTTCGCCGTTCTCTTCGTTCCCGGCGACCGCTTCGTCGTCGTTGTCATAGACCGGCTCGTCGCGGGTGGTGCCCACCTGGGTGTAACACCCCTGTGTGCCGATCAGCAGCACAAAGGCGGCAAAGAAGGCGATCAACGTTGTCGTCGAAGTTTTCATGGCGTTTCTCTCTCTACTGTACAAACTCAATAACTACAATAATAGTGCCACCGCCGGAGGGCTGAATACGTTAAAATTTACTCATAAACGCGCAGATATTCAAGGATTTCCCCGGCGGGCCGGGGGTCTTGTGTGTTTCTGCCCACAACGGGCAGGGAAAATGTGGCTTTTTCAGGACAGGAGGGGACTCAACCGGATATTCAACTGGATATTCAACGGGTGAAATCGATCCTCAGGGTGCGGTTGGCGAACCCCTCGTGGGGCTGGTTTTCGAGGAGGTCTTTGAAGTGGAAAGAGAGCGTGATTCCCGCCCCCGGATGGAACCAGACGCCGGCGTTCAGGTATCCCCGCCCCCGGCCCAGGGCGTCGCCGCTGTTGTCGTTCCAGGCGAGGTTGTACTCGCCGACGAGGGACATGAACGATCCGACGCTTTTGTCGAGGCCGAAAAACAGGTTGATGTCCTTGTCGTTGTCGTCCCTCTCGAGACTGTAGTTGATTCCCGCCGTGGAACCCCAGGTCACCGGAGGCCTCGTAGTTCTTGCTGAAGACGGCATAGAAGCCGGGCGATTTGATGGTGAACCGGTCCATGTCGTCGATGTAGCCGTCGGCGCCCTGGGATTCGAACCCCAGCGCAAGGGCGGGGACGCTCTCCGACTCCTCGAACACCCTCACCCGCACGAGGACGCCGGGGACCTGGTTCCAGTCGGGCGATTGGGTGCCGATGATTTCCGTCCCCCCGTACGAGAGGCCGACCATGAGGCGGTCCGTGAGCCCGTAGGCGAAGGCCGCGTTGAGGCCGTCGGAATGGTAGAAGTCGATCTGGAAGGATTTCATCCCACCCCTGAGCATTCCCGCGATGGGGATGTCGATGAGGGCGCGCGGTTCGGCACGCCCCAGCACGGTTCCTTCCGCCTGCCCGGTCGCGCTGCCGTGGGAGAGCAGGAGGGCCGTGATGACCAGGCCATGATGGAGAAGGCATGCTGACGCCGATGCGAACCGGGCGATATGTCGGTCTTCTTTACGCAAACCGGGTGAATATACTCATTTTTTGATTTTCGCCGAAATTCAGTCTACATTTCAGAAGGCGCCGGGTAACAAAAAGCCGCACCACCCTGTTGTCTAAGTCAAGTCGTCTCTCAATACCGGGGTACCAGACCAGCATGAAGCCAACGATTTCCACCCGCGGTGAGCTCAAGAGCTCCGGGTACAAAGTCCTCCCGGTCAAGGAAGAGGTGAGGAAGAACCTGATCGAAAAACTGCGGAAGGGCGAAACGCTCTTCCCGGGGATCATCGGTTTCGACGACACGGTGATCCCCTCGATCGTCAACGCTCTCCTCGGCAAACACGACGTCATGCTCCTCGGCCTGAGGGGGCAGGCGAAGTCGAGGATCGTCCGTCTCCTGCCGGCGCTCCTCGACGAGTACATCCCGATCGTGGCCGGGTGCGAGATCAACGACAACCCGTACAGCCCGGTCTGCAAGCGCTGCCACGACCTCTCGGTGGAAACGGGCGACGCGCTCCCCGTCGAATGGCTCCACCGGGACGCGCGGCTCGGCGAAAAGCTCGCCACGCCCGACGTGACGATCGCCGACCTGATCGGCGACATCGACCCGATCAAGGCGGCCACCAGGAAGCTCCACTATTCGCACGAGGGGGCGATCCATTTCGGCATCATCCCCCGGACGAACCGCGGCATCTTCGCGATCAACGAGCTGCCCGACCTCCAGCCGAGGATCCAGGTGGGTTTGTTCAATATCATGCAGGAAAAGGACATCCAGATCAGGGGGTTCAGCGTCCGGATACCGCTCGACATCCTGATCGTGTTCACCGCGAACCCCGAGGACTACACCAACCGCGGGAACATCATCACCCCGCTGAAGGACAGGATCGATTCCCAGATCTTCACTCACTACCCCCGCACGATCGGCGACGCCATCAGGATCACCGAACAGGAGGCCTGGGTCCAGAGGGGCTCGGGCGACGTCGAGGTCCCGGGCTACTTCCGCGAGATCATCGAACAGGTGGCGTTCGAGGCGCGGCAGAGCGAGTTCGTGGACCAGAAGTCGGGCGTGAGCGCGAGGCTCACCATCGCCGCGCTCGAAAACCTGGTGAGCAACGCCGAGCGGCGCTCGATCCTCAACGGCGACAGGCGCATCGCGCCGAGGATCTCCGACCTGCCGCACGTGCTCCCGGGCATGACCGGCAAGATCGAGCTCGTCTTCGAGGGCGAGCAGGAGGGGCCGGCCCGCGTGGGGAAGGCGCTCATCGGCAAGGCCGTGAAGGACGTCTTCAGGAAGTATTTCCCCGACCCGCTGCAGAAGCGGCCGAGGAACCCGCAGCGGCAGGGCGAGGCGGCGGCCCCGCGGGAGGAGGCAGTGTACGGCCAGATCATCTCCTGGTTCGAGTCGGGCAACGCCATCGAGATCTCCGACGACATGCCGCTCGACGGTTACTACGCCGAGCTGGACAAGGTGAAGGGCCTGAAGGAGATCACCCTGAAGCACATGGACATCCCCGCCGGCGACCGGTACCACCTCGCGGCGGCGATGGAATTCGTCCTCGACGGCCTGCACCAGAGTTCGCGGATCGCGAAAGAGGAGGCCGACCACAGGATCGGGTACAAGGACCTCGTGGGAACGATCTTCAACCGGAGATCGCCCGGGAACGATGACGATTAAGGAGACGCGAGCATGCGATTCCGGTACAGCAGGTGGACGGCGCAGTCGGCGACCGACGAACAACGGCTCGAACAGCTCACGTCGCTGTTCAGTTACCTGCTCGTCCAGACCAGCGGCGACGTGGAGGAGGCGCTCGAATGGCTCCGCCGGCTCGCCGAGGAGCACGGCCTCTTCGACGAAACCCTGAGCCCCGACGACCTCCTGCAGAAGCTGAAGGACGAGGGGATCATCGAGGAGACCGGCGACATCCACACCCTGACGACGAAAGGCGTCCAGAAGATCCGCGAGGACGCGCTGAGGGAGGTGTTCACGTCGCTGCGCAAGGGCGACGTCGGGTCGCACGACGTCCCCCGGACCGGGACCGGGATCGACCGCGCGAGCGAGGTGCGGAAATGGTCCCCGGGCGACCCGTCCGCCGGCATCGACCTCGGCGCGACACTCAAGAACACGTTCAGGAGGGACGGGATCGAAAATTTCAACCTCTCGGAGGAGGACCTCGAGGTCTACGAGACGGAGCACCTCACCTCCTGCTCGACCATCCTGATGCTCGACATCAGCCACAGCATGGTGCTCTACGGCGAGGACCGGATCACGCCGGCGAAACAGGTGGCCCTGGCGCTCTCCGAACTGATCATCCGGAAATACCCGAAGGACTACCTCGCCCTGGTTGTGTTCGGCGACGACGCCCGGCTCGTCAGCCTGAACGAGCTGCCGTTCCTCAACGTCGGACCGTACCACACGAACACCCGCGCGGGCCTGCGGATGGCGCGGACCCTCCTGCGGAGGAGGAAGAGCGCGAACAAGCAGATCTTCATGATCACCGACGGGAAACCCTCCGCCATCTTCGACGACGCCGGACGCCTGTACAAGAACTCCTTCGGGCTCGACCCGCGCATCGTCAACAAGACGCTCGACGAGGCCGTCGCCTGCCGGCGGGAGCATATCCCGATCAGCACGTTCATGGTCGCCCGGGACCCCTACCTCATCAACTTCGTCCAGGAACTGACCAGGGCGAACCAGGGGAGGGCCTACTACTCCACCCTCGACAACCTGGGGGAATTCATCTTCGTGGACTACATCCGCAATCGCCGGAAAAAATTCGGCGCTTCCTGAGCGCACGCCAACCTTCTCGCTGCACCAGCCACTCCGGCCTCCCCCGCGACACCCTACGCACCCGCGGCCCCGTCCGCGCGCATCGCGGCGCACCGGTTGAATTTCAGGTTTATTTTCTGCATTTTTCCTCCAATCTCATACCATTTCCATGCTTCTCATCATTCCGGCGATCGACATCCAGAACGGCTTCTCCGCCCATCCCATCGAGGGACTCGGTGGGGGGGGTGGGGGTCAGGGCGGTGACAGCGGCGCCGGGACCGACCCGGTCGCGATCGCACGGCTCCTCCGGATCGAGAACGCGAAGACCCTCCACGTCACCGACCTCGACGGTGCCCGGCAGGGGCGGTTCTCGCAATTCGACGCGGTCCGGCGGCTCTTCTCGTGCGTGGACATTCCGATCGAAATCAGCGGCGGCATTTCCTCCGAAGAAGACGCCGACCGCCTGCTCGAATGCGGCGCCTGCAGGGTCGTCCTCCGCCCGGGGCTGCTCACCGATTCCCCCGATACGGCCGGCCGGATCGTATCGAAACACGGGCCTGGGAAAGTCGTCGCCGCCATAGAGTACCGCCAGGGGGCCGCGGGGACGATCGGGGACGCCGAGGATGCCGAAGATAAAAGATCTCCCGGGCATCCCGTCGCGATCGGCGCAATCGCGAAGCAGATGGGTTTCCGGCGCCTCCTCTATACTGAACTCGACCCCACCGGGGGCTCCCGCGTTCTGAACACCGGGATGCTCAAACGCCTGGCGCTCTCCACCGGCCTGCGCGTGACCGTTTCCGGCGGGGTGCTTTCCCTGGAGGATCTGCGATCGGTCGAGGCGCTCCTGCCGGCGGGCGTCGACTCGGTGATCCTCCGCAGGGCGATCTACGAAAACAAGTTTTCCTGCCAGGCGATCTGGCGCCTGGCCGAAACCGGCGGATATCCCTTCACCGCGAAGGTCTGACGACGTGACGATCACCGTCATCGGCCACCTCTGCCTCGACGAGATCCACCACCCTGACGGGCGGATCACCGGGAGCTACGGGGGCATCTACTTCGCGCTGGCCACCCTCTCGAAAGTCCTCCCACCCGGCGACACCGTGAGGCCGGTGTTCGGCGTGGGGAAGGAGGACTACCAGCAGTTTCTCGAGACGCTCGCGGCGCTCCCGAACGTGGACCCTTCGGGGATCTATAAAATGCCGGCGCCCACCAACCGTGTGTCGCTCACCTACCATTCCGGATCGGAGCGGATCGAGGTCTCGAAGGACATTTCCGACCCCGTGCCCTGGAAAAAAATCCAGCCGGCGCTCGACACCGACCTCGTGCTGGTGAACATGATCTCCGGGTACGACATCACGCTCGAGACCCTCGACGAGATCCGGATGAAGACCCGCGACCGGAACATCCCCGTTCATTTCGACCTCCACAGCCTGACCCTGGGCGTCCGGGAGAACTTCGGGCGTTTCCGCCGGAGCGTGGAGACCTGGAGGAGGTGGCTGTTCATGCTGCACACCGTCCAGATGAATGAGGCGGAGGCGGCGGCGCTCACCCCGGAGGGGTACGACGAGCAGAACCTCGTCAAGCAGGGGCTCGCCCTGAACACCAGGGCGCTCGTCATCACGCGCGGCGGCGCGGGGTGCACCGTCTTCGTCAACGAAAAGAAGCACATCGTGCGCAGCGACATTCCGGGCATCCCGGCCGGCGGCGCCGTCGACCCGACCGGGTGCGGCGACGTGTTCGGCGCGGCGTACTGCGCGCACCTGGTCCACTCCGGCAACGTTTCGGCGGCCGCCGCGTACGCCAACACCGTCGCCGCCGCGAAGGCGGCGCTCACGGGGTCGTCGGACCTGGACAAACTCTCGCTCCATCAACTCGACAGGGCGGACCTGAAGGAGGCCACCGCATGAACATCGCGATCATCGGCAACGGAAAAATGGGGATGGAGGTCGAACGCGTCGCCCTCGCGAAGGGGATCGCGGTGAAGAAGGTCTTCACGGAGGAGAACAACCGGGACGGAAGGGGCCTCACGGCGGAATCGCTCAGCGGGCATCGACGTGTGCGTGGAGTTCACCCTCCCGGAGTCGGCCGTCAAGAACATCGAGGCGGCGGCGAAGGCCGGCAAGCCGATCGTCGTCGGGACCACCGGGTGGTACGACGCTCTGAACGCGGTCAGGAAGATCGTCGAGGACCGGAAGACCGGGCTGGTCTATTCCCCGAACTTTTCGGTCGGCGTGAACATCCTCGGCCACCTGCTCACCTGCGCCGCGCACCTCTTCGACAAGTACGAGATGTACGACGTCGCGATCCGCGAGACCCACCACCGCGGCAAGGCCGACAGCCCGAGCGGGACGGCGCTGCACCTGAGCCAGATCCTGCTGAAAAACGTCCGGAGGAAGACGGCGATCCTCGCGGGGAACGCCTCCGGGGCGATCAAACCGGGACAGCTCCACATCTCGTCGGAGCGGGTCGGCCACGCGATCGGGGAGCATTCCGTCGTCTTCGATTCGGAGGCCGACTCGCTCGAATTCGTCCACAGGGCGAAGAACAGGTCGGGATTCGCCCACGGCGCGCTCATCGCGGCGGCGTGGCTCCGCAACCGGAAAGGCGTCTACACAATGGAAGATGTCCTCACAACGGAATGACATGATACGAAAACCCCTGTTCAGGGGCACCGGCACCGCGCTCGTGACCCCCTTCGACGCCCGCGGCGAAGTCGACCTCGCGGCGCTCGTCTCCCTCGTCGCCGTTCCAGGTGAGCGCCGGCGTCGAGGCGATCCTCCCGGTCGGCACGACGGGCGAGAGCGTCACGCTGACCGAAGCCGAGCAGGCGATCGTGATCGCCACCGTTCGCGAACGCGCGCCCCGGAGCGGTGAAGGTCATCGCCGGCGCGGGGAGCAATTCCACCGCGAAAACCGTCCAGCTCGCGAAGGCGGCCGCCCGCGCGGGCGCCGACGGGATACTCTGCGTGGCCCCCTACTATAACAAGCCGACACAGGAGGGGTTCTACCGGCACTACGCCGAGATCGCGAACAGCACCGCCCTCCCGATCATCATGTACAACGTCCCGGGGAGGACCGCGAGCAACATGACCGCGGCGACCACGCTCCGGCTGGCGGAGGACTTCCCGCTGATCAACGGCATCAAGGAGGCCTCGGGCAACATGGAGCAGATCATGGAGATCCTCAGCCAGCGGCCGAAGGGCTTCGGCGTCTGGTCGGGCGACGACGCCATCACCTTCCCGCTGATGGCCCTCGGCGCCGACGGGATCGTGTCCGTGGTCTCGAACGAGGTGCCCCGCGAATTTTCCGGCATGGTGCGGCTCTGCCTGGAGGGCAGGTACGCCGCGGCGCTGAAGGTGCACAACAGGCTCCTGCCGCTGATGAGCGCGAACTTCATCGAGTCGAACCCGATCCCGGTGAAGGCGGCGCTCGCGATGATGGGGAAGATCGGGGAGCGCTACCGGCTGCCGCTGGTGCCGATGGGGAAGGACAACCGGAAGAAACTGTCGCGCATCCTCCGCGCCCTGAAACTGATATGATGCTCAAGCCGATCATCGAACGGCTCTACGAGCTCCCGGCCGACTCGATCGACCGCGACGACGCCCTGAAGATCGTCGCCGAACTGAAGTCGGAGCTCAACTCCGGCAACGTCAGGGCCGCCTCCCCGGCCGGCGACGGCTGGCAGGTCAACGCGTGGGTCAAGAAAGGCATCATCCTGGCGTTCAGGGTGGGTCGCCTCGCCGACGTCTCGCCCGGGGGGCTGTTCGGGTATTTCGACAAGGACACGATGGGCACCCGGGCCCTCACCACGGGAGACGAGGTGCGGGTGGTGCCCGGCGGGAGCGCCGTGCGCGACGGCGCGTTCATCGCAAAGGGCGTGGTCGTGATGCCGCCGTCGTACGTGAACATCGGGGCGTGGGTGGATTCCGGGACGATGATCGACTCCCACGCGCTCGTGGGGTCGTGCGCGCAGATCGGCAAGCGCGTCCACCTGAGCGCCGGGACGCAGGTCGGCGGCGTCCTCGAGCCGGTCAACTCCTCCCCCGTGATCATCGAGGACGACGTCTTCGTCGGCGGCAACTGCGGCGTCTACGAAGGCGCCCTCGTGCGCCGCGGCGCGGTGCTCGCCTCGGGCGTCATCCTCACCGGTTCGACGCCCGTCTACGACATCCCGAAGCAGACCGTGCACCGCAGGACGGCGGACGCCCCTCTCACCATCCCGGCGGGCGCGGTCGTCGTCCCGGGGAGCCGGAGGATCGACGATCCGTTTTCGGCGAAGCACGGGCTCTCCCTCTCCACGCCGGTCATCGTGAAGTACCGCGACGCGAAGACCGACGCGGCCACCGCCCTGGAGGAGAGCCTGCGGTGAAACCGGAACCTCGCCGCGTCCTCATCACCGGGAGCAACGGCCTCCTCGGGCAGAAGGTCGCGGAACTCCTCTCGCAGTCGCAGGCCTACGGACTCCACCTCACGTCGAGCCAGGAGGAGTCGGTCTTCCCCGCCGACCAGGCGCCCTATACCCGCATGGACGTCACCGACCGGAAGCAGGTCACGAAGGTGATCGACGAGATCCAGCCCGAGACGATCATCAACACCGCCGCGATCACCAACGTCGACTCGTGCGAGACCAACCGCGAGGCCGCGTGGAAGGTCAACGTGGCGGGGGTGGAAAACCTGGTCCACGCGGGGAAACTCGCCGGATCGCACGTCATCCAGCTCTCGACCGATTACATCTTCGACGGAAGAAACGGCCCCTATTCCGAGGGCGACCGCCCGAACCCCTTGAGCTACTACGGGCGCACGAAGCTCGCGGCGGAGAACCTTCTCCGGACGTCCAACGTCGGGCACACGATCGTCCGGACCATGGTGCTCTACGGCCAGGCGCGGAAGGTCAAGCCGAATTTCGCCCTCTGGCTCATCAAGGAACTGCAGGAGGGACGGCCGGTGAAGGTCGTGTCGGACCAGGTGGGAAACCCGACCTTCGTGGACGACCTCGCGTTCGGCGTCGTCAAGATCCTCGAATTGAAGAAACCCGGGATCTATCATATTTCCGGCCCCGAAGTCGTGAGCCGTTACGATTTTGCGCGCGAGGTGGCCCGGCTCTTCAAGTTCAACGCGAAGCTGATCACGCCGATCAGGACGTCCGACCTCCGCCAGCCGGCCCCGCGCCCGCTCAAGTCGGGGTTCGTCATCCTGAAGGCCCAGGTCGAGCTCAACCTCGCCATGTCCGGCATGGAAAGCGGCCTGCTCATCCTCCGGAACCAGCTCTCCACCGTCCGCCACCCGGTGGAAATCACGCAGCAATAAACACCACAGGACACAGCCCATGCTCGACATCAAGTTCATCAGGGAACACCCGGACCTCGTCCGCGAGGGGATCAGGAAGAAGGGGGAGGCCGACCGCGTCGACAGGATCCTGGCGCTGGACTCCCGGCGCCGCGAAATCCTCGGGAGCGGCGAGGCCCTCAAGGCCCAGCGAAACATCGTGTCCGAGCAGATCGGCCGCCTGAAAAAAGAGAAGCAGGACGCGTCCGGTCCCATCTCCGAGATGGAGAAAGTGAAGGAATCGATCAGGACGCTCGACGAGGAGTTGAAGGGCGTCGAGATGTCCCTCAACGACATCCTCCTCACGGTCCCCAACATCCCCCACCCGTCGGTCCCCGAGGGGCGCACGCCCGCCGACAACCAGGAGATCGCCGCCTGGGGCGAGGACCCGGTCATCGACTTCGAGCCGCAGCCGCACTGGGTCCTGGCCGAACGGCTCGACATCATCGACTTCGAGCGGGGGGTGAAGATCTCCGGCGCGGGGTTCCCTCTCTACAAGGGCGCGGGCGCGAAACTCCAGCGCGCGCTCATCAATTTCTTCCTGGACGAGGCGGGCGGGCGGGGGTACGGCGAAATCCAGCCGCCGCTCATGGTGAACGCCGCGAGCGCGACCGGCACCGGCCAGCTCCCCGACAAGGAAGACCTGATGTACACCGTCCCGAAGGACGAACTCTTCCTGGTCCCCACGGCCGAGGTTCCGGTCACGAACATCCACCGCGACGAGATCCTGCAGGAGGACGCGCTGCCGGTGAAGTACTGCGCCTACACCCCCTGCTTCCGCCGCGAGGCCGGTTCGTACGGCAAGGACGTGCGGGGCTTGAACCGTCTCCACCAGTTCGACAAGGTCGAGCTGGTGAAGTTCGTCCACCCCGGGGTATCGTACAACGAACTGGAGTCGCTGCGCGAAGACGCCGAGGCCCTCCTGAGGAAACTCGGCCTGCGCTACCGCGTGCTGCTGATGTGCACGGGCGACATGGGCTTCACGCAGTCCAAGAAGTACGACCTCGAGGTCCGTTCCCCCGGCCAGAAGCGCTGGCTCGAGGTCTCGTCGATCAGCAACTTCGAATCGTTCCAGGCGCGGCGGATGAACATCCGGTTCCGCCCGCGCGGGGGCGGCTCTCCCAAACCCGAGTTCGTCCACACGCTGAACGGCTCGGGCCTCGCCCTCCCGCGAATCGTTTCCGCCATCCTCGAGCACTACCAGACGCCCGAGGGGAAGGTCGTCGTCCCGAAGGCCCTTCATCCTTATACGGGGTTCGAAGTCATCGGCTGAGGCGGCCCCGGACAGGCCGGGCGCCGACCCTCCTCCCCGGCCCCGCCACACGTTCCCTCCCCCGTCCGACCGGCTTCCCCGACGCGTGAACCTCCCCAGGCGTGAACTTTTCCGCCGACTTTCGTATTATAGAGGATCATGATCCGCCATCGTTCCCGTTAACTCGCCAATTCGCGCTGAATCTGAGTGAAATCGCTTCTTCGGCTCCTCCCGTACCTCCGTAAATACCGGAAAACCGTCATCTGGGGGCTCGGCACGGTGGTGGCGAGCAACCTCTTCACGGTGCTCCAGCCGAAACTGGTCGGCGACGCGATCGACAGCCTGAAGTCGGGCCTCGAGTCGGGATCGGTCGATTCCGGCGAGCTCATCCGGTATTCCGGCGCGATCGTCGGGCTGACCCTCATCGCCGGCTTCTTCACGTTCCTCACGCGCCAGACGATCATCGTGATGTCGAGGCACATCGAATTCGACCTGCGCAACGACTTTCTTTCCCGCATCCAGCGGCTGCCGCTGTCGTTTTTCCAGAACACGCCCACCGGCGACCTGATGGCGCACGCCACCAACGACATCGGCTCGGTGCGCAACGTGGTCGGCCCCGGCATCATGTACCCGGCCGACACACTGGTGACCTTCACGATGTCGCTCTCGATGATGCTCTGGCTCGACTGGCAGCTGACCCTCGCGGCGCTCGTCCCGCTGCCGCTCGTGTCGTACGCCGTGTACCGGCTCGGCCAGGTCATCCACAAGAAGTTCGAGGACCGCCAGGAGCATTATTCGAAGCTCACCGCGCGGGCCCAGGAAAACCTCTCCGGCATCCGGATCGTGAAGGCGTACGTGCGGGAGGAGTACGAGATCGCCCGGTTCGCCGAACTGAGCGAGCAGTATCTCCGCAAGAACCTCGTCCTCGCCCGGATTCAATCGATCATGTGGCCGCTGATGTTCCTCCTGGTGGGCATTTCGCTCGTCATCACGGTCTATTTCGGCGGCATGCGCGTGCTCGAAGGCGAAATTTCCATCGGCACGCTCACGGCGCTCTTCGGGTACCTGATGCTCCTGATCTGGCCGATGGTCGCGTTCGGCTGGGTCACCAACATCCTTCAGCAGGGCGCCGCGTCCATGAGCCGCCTGGCGAAGATCATGGACACGGTCCCCGACATCGCCGACGGCCCCGCGACCGACGACTCCATTACGTCGATCGCCGGCGAGATCGAATTCCGCGACGTCACGTTCACCCACAGGAACGCGCCGAGGCCGGCGCTCTCGGGGATTTCGCTCACGGTCGGGAGGGGCATGACGCTCGCCGTGGTGGGATACACCGGGTCGGGGAAGAGCACGCTCGCCAACCTGGTCCCGCGTCTCTACGACGTCACGGGCGGCGCGGTGCTCATCGACGGGCGCGACGTGAGGACCATTCCGCTCGGGACGCTCCGCGGAGCGATCGGCTACGTCCAGCAGGAAACGTTCCTCTTCTCGGACACGCTCGGCGAGAACATCGCCTACGGCACCGACGACGGCACGGAGGAGCGCGTCCGCGACGCGGCGGAGGTTTCCCAGATGTCTCACGACATCGCCGATTTCCCGAAGGGGTTCGACACGATGCTCGGCGAACGGGGGATCACGCTCTCCGGCGGCCAGAAACAGCGCACCAGCATCGCCCGCGCGGTGATGCGCGACCCCCGGATCCTGATCCTCGACGACGCCCTCTCCGCGGTCGACACCTACACCGAGGAGGAGATCCTCAGGCGCCTCCGCGCCGTGATGAAGAACCGCACGAGCATCATCATCAGCCACCGGATCTCGACGGTGAAGGAGGCGGACCTGATCGTCGTGCTCAACGAGGGAACGATCGCGGAACGCGGAACGCACGATGAATTGATCGCGCAGGGCGGCATCTACGCCGAGCTCCACGAGAAGCAACTCCTCGAAGAAGAACTCGAAAACCTTTAAGACGGCGCCGGAGTGCAGGAAGAAGAAATACTCGGAAAAGCGTACGACGGCCGGCTGATGAAGCGGCTGATTCGCTATTTAAAGCCGTACCGCTGGCACGTCGCGCTGGGCATCCTCCTGAGCGTGGTCGTCTCGGGGCTCGAGGCCGTGCGGCCCTGGTTCACCAAGCACGCGGTGGACGTGAACATCGCCGAGGGGGACCGCGAAGGGCTGCTCGTGACGAGCCTCCTCTTCTTCGCCGTGCTCATCGTGCGCGGGATGGTGCAGTACGCGAGCGCCTACCTGACGCAGTGGATCGGCCAGAAGACGATCCTCGACCTCAGGATGCAGGTCTTCACCCACCTCCAGAGGCTGGGGATCCGGTTCTTCGACAAGAACCCGATCGGCCGGCTGATCACCCGCGTGACCAACGACATCGAGGTCCTCAACGAAATGTTCTCCTCCGGCATCGTGATGGTCTTCAGCGACGTCTTCACCATCATTGGAATACTCTGGTTCATGTTCACCATGAACTGGAAGCTGGCGCTCGTCTCGCTGAGCGTCCTCCCCCTCCTCTTCTACGGGACGTTCCTCTTCAGGAAGAAGGCGAGGGAGGCCTACCGGGACGTCCGGCTCCAGGTGGCCCGCATCAATACGTTCATGCAGGAGCACATCACCGGGATGATGGTGGACCAGATCTTCAACCGCGAGAAGAAATCGTACGAGAAGTTCGCCCCGATCAACGCCGCGCACCGCGAGGCCAACATCCGGTCGATTTTTTATTATTCGCTCTTCTACCCCGGCGTGGAACTCATCGGCGCGATCGCCGTCGGCCTCATCATCTGGTACGCGGGGGTGGACGCCCTCGGCGGGTCGATCACCGTCGGCACCGTGATGGCCTTCCTGCAGTTCAACGAAATGTTCTGGAGGCCGATCCGCGACCTCTCGGAAAAATACAACATCATGCAGACGGCGATGGCCTCCTCCGAGCGGGTATTTACCCTGCTGGACAACGACACCGTCGTCCGGGACCCGGAGGTCCCCGCGCCCCTGGCGGACGCCCCGCGGGGAGATCGAATTCAGGAACGTCTGGTTCGCGTATAATAAAGAGCAGTGGGTGCTGAAGGACGTCTCGTTCGCGATCAGGCCGGGCGAAACGGTGGCCATCGTCGGGCACACGGGCGCCGGCAAGACCTCGATCATCAACCTCCTGATGCGCTTCTACGACCACCAGAAGGGTTCGATCCTGATCGACGGCGCGGACATCCGATCATACGCGGCAGCGGACCTCCGCGCCCACATCGCGCTGGTGCTCCAGGACGTCTTCCTCTTCTCGGGCGACATCAAAACGAACATCAGCCTGGGGAACGAGACGATCTCCCTCGACCGCGTCAAGGCGGCCGCCCGCGTCGTCGGGGCCAACAGGTTCATCGAGCAGCTCACGGGCGGGTACGACGCCGAGGTCAAGGAACGGGGAGCGACGCTTTCGGTCGGGCAGAAACAGCTGGTGTCGTTCGCGCAGGGCGCTGGCGGCCAACCCGCGCATTCTCATCCTCGACGAGGCCACGTCGAGCGTCGACACCGAGACCGAGATCCTGATCCAGAAGGCGATCCTGAAGCTCCTCCACGGCCGCACGTCGATCGTCATCGCCCACCGCCTCTCCACCATCCAGCGGGCGAACACGATCATCGTGATGCACAAGGGCGAAATCCGCGAAATGGGCACGCACCAAAAACTGCTGGAAATGAAGGGCATCTACCACAAGCTGTACCGGCTTCAGTATAAAGAGCAGGCGGAGGCGGCGGTCCCGGGCCGGATCGCCTGAAGGGCGCGGACCCGGGTCGGGCCGTGCAGGCCGGGTGGGCCGGCAGGCCGGCGGGCGGGACGCGGGGCGGGCGGGAACATTTGAGCTTGCGCAGGAGTAGAAGAAAGACGGACAATCATCTCATGAGGCCACTATGAACAGCTTCCTTCGCGCCGCCGCAGCGGCGTTCACCATCGTCGGCGTGTCGGGCGCGCTCACGGCGCAGACGCCCGACGCCACCGCGGGCAACCGCGCCTCGGTCGACCTGACGGTCTACAACCAGAACCTTTCGCTCATCAGGGAGGAGCGGACGGTGACGCTCGCGGCCGGCGTCAACCACGTCGTCGTCCCCGACATCCCGGCGACGATCGACGGGACGTCGCTCCATTTCAGGAGCGTCCTCGACCCGACCGGCGTGCGCATCCTCGAGCAGAACTACCAGTACGACCTCGTGAGCCAGGCGAAGCTCCTCGAGAAATATCTCGGGAAGGAGATCGAATTCGTCCGGCTCAACGAGGAGACGAAGCAGGAATACACCGTCAAGGGAAAACTGCTCGCCGCGGGGTTCGGCGGAAGGGGCGGCGTCGTGGCGGAAATCAACGGCAAGGTCGAGATGGACCCGGCGGGGAGGATGGTGCTGCCGTCGCTCCCGGAGGGACTCATCCTGAAGCCGCGCCTGCGATGGATGGTCGACAACTCGAAGGCCGGCAGCCACAGGATCGAACTCAGCTACCTCGCCGGGGGCCTCTCCTGGAGCGCAGACTACGTCGCGCTCCTGTCGAAGAGCGACGACGAGCTCGACCTGACCGGATGGGTGACGCTCACGAACAATTCCGGTACGGCGTTCCCGAACGCGGGGCTGAAGCTCGTGGCCGGCGACGTGAACGTGGTGACGGATGCGATGGCCCTCAACGGCAGGATGATGAAGAGCAGCATGGCCGAGGCGGCTGCCCCGCAGTTCGCGCAATCGGAGCTCTTCGAGTACAAGCTGTACACCCTCCAGCGGAAAACCGACCTGAACGCGAACGAGACGAAGCAGATCGAGCTGGTCTCCGGCCGTGACGTCGCGGCGAAAAAGATGTTCATCTATGACGGTGTCGCCGACCAGTGGCGCTACTGGTGGAACAACCACTCCTACCGGAACCAGCAGTCCTTCGGCGAGGTGTCGAACACCAAGGTCGGGACGTACGTGACGTTCCGGAACGACGAGAAGTCGGCGCTCGGGATTCCCCTCCCGAAGGGGAAGGTGCGCGTGTACAAGCTCGACGATGACGGGAAGGAACAGTTCGTCGGCGAGGACAGGATCGACCACACGCCGAAGGACGAGGAGGTCCGGCTCTACCTCGGGAACGCCTTCGACATCGTGGGCGAACGGGCGCAGATCGACTTCAAGTCGATGGCTTCCGGCAGGGTGGTCGAGGAGACGATCCAGATCAAGGTCCGCAACCACAAGGACGAGCAGGTGACCGTGCAGGTCTACGAGCACCCCTGGCGGTGGAACGAGTGGGAGATCACGAAGAAGTCGTCGGAGTTCGAGAAGGTGGACCAGTCCACGATCCGCTTCCCGGTCACCGTGGCGAAGGACGGCGAGGCGACCGTGACGTACACGATCCGGTATTCGTGGTGAGAGGTCCGCAGGTCACGGGCCACTGAAACCGGCGATGCCCGCCCGCCGGTGACGGCGGGGTTTCGGGACCTGAGAGAACGCGAAACAGCCCGTCCCCCCGGGCTGTTTTTATTTTCCCCCGTTCAGAAACATCTCGACAGGTGTCGATGTCCTCGGAGCTCCCGAGGAACACCGGCGTCCGCTGGTGGAGCGATGTCGGCTGGACGTTCAGGATGCTCTGTTTCCCGTCGCTCGATTTTCCGCCCGCCTGGTCGAAGATGTAGGCCATCGGGTTGCATTCGTACATCAGTCGAAGCTTTCCTTCGGGATTATTCAGGTCGCCCGGGTAGGCGAAGATGCCCCCGTAGAGGAGCGTGCGGTGGGCGTCCGCCACCATCGTCCCGATGTACCGGAGCGAGTAGGGCCGGCCGGTGGGCTTGTCCTGCTCCTTCAGGTACTGGATGTACTTCTGCATCCCCGGGTCCCAGTTCGAGAAGTTCCCCTCGTTGAGGCTGTAGATTTTTCCCTTCGACGGGATCCGGATGTTCTCGTGCGACAGGAGGAATTCCCCGACCGACGGGATCGAGCGTGAAGCCGTGCACGCCGTGCCCGGTCGAATAGACGAACATCGTGCTGGAGCCGTAGATGACGTAGCCCGCGGCGACCTGTTTGTACCCCGGCTGGAGGCAGTCGGCGAGCGTCCCCTTTCCGTCGCCGTCGCTGACCCGCCTGAAGATGCTGAAGATCGAACCGATCGTGATGTTCGCGTCGATGTTGGAGGAGCCGTCGAGCGGGTCGTACAGCAGGACGTACTTCCCCGCCTTGTAGCGGTCCGGGATGTGGAGGATGTCCTCGTTCTCCTCCGAAGCCATCACGCAGATGTGCCCGCCGTGGTCCATCGCCTTGAAGATCGTCTCGTCGGCGAACACGTCGAGTTTCCTCACCACGTCGCCGCTCACGTTCATCCGGTCGGTCGACCCCATGACGTTGACGAGTCCCGCTTTACTCACTTCGCGCCAGACCAGCTTCGCCGCCAGCGAGAGGTCGTGCAGCAGGCCGGAAAATTCGCCGGTCGCGCCGGGGTGCATTTCCTCCCCCTCGTTGATGAACCGCTCGAGGGTCATGAATTTCGTCGACTCTGTCATGGGTGGTCTGTCCGGGATGATGATGGGTGAGGCGCGTCCGTTCATGAAAAAAATTTAGCGAAATGGCCCGGCAGTTGCAATACCGATTCTTGCCTTTCTACCCGATTGTCCCTATATTTCACCGGAAAACGAGCCTGCCGCCGTCAATCGCCATCATTCACCCCGGACCGAAATGAAAATAATTGCCTGCGTCAACCACGTCCCCGACACCGAGACCAAGGTCAGGGTCGGCGCCGACGGAAAAACCATCGACAAGACCGGCGTCAACTTCATGCTGAACCCCTTCGACGAGTTCGCCATCGAGGCGGCGCTGAAACTCAAGGAACAGTTCGGCGGCGAGACCATCGCGCTGTCGCTCGGCCCCGACGTCAACAAAGAGACGCTCCGCAAGGCGCTCGCGATGGGCGTCGAGAAGGCCGTGCTCCTGAAGGACGACACTGTCCGCGACTCGTTCTCGGTCGCGCGCGCCATCGCCGAAGAGTTGAAGGAAATGAAGCCCGACTGCGTCCTCTTCGGCCGCCAGTCGATCGACTACTACAACGAACAGCTCCCCGGGCTCGTCGCTGAATACCTCGGCTGGCCGTCGGTCTCCGTCGTCGTGAAGATGGAGGCGAAGGACGGAAAGCTCGTCTGCGAGCGGGAGATCGAGGGGGGCCACGAGGTGGTCGAGACCTCCTTCCCGGCGGTCATCTCCGCTCAGAAGGGCCTGAACGAGCCGCGCTATCCCTCGTTGAAGGGGATCATGGCCGCGAAGACGAAGCCGATCGAGGAGCGCGCGGCGAAACCGTTCCCCGCCGGCGTCGAGGTGATCTCCATGGCGAAACCGGCGGCGAAGGCGGCCGGAAAGATCGTCGGCACCGACGCCGCGGCCGTCCCCGAACTCGTGCGCCTGCTGCAGCAGGAAGCGAAAGTCATCTGACCGTCGGCGAAACCGGCGGGCGGTCCGCGCCCCCGCGCCCAGACTGAATATCCCATAACCGACATCCGACAGGCATCCGACATGCACATCCTGGCATTCGCTGAACAGAGGGACGGCAAATTCAAGAAATGCGCCTACGAGGTGGTCCAGGCCGCGCGCGCCGCGGCCGACGGGCTCGGCGCCACGCTGACCGCCGTCGTCATCGGGAAAAACGTTTCCTCCATCGCGCCGGCGCTGGGCGCCTACGGGGCGACGAGGGTCGTCGCCGTCGAGGACGACCGCCTGGCGTGGTACTCCACGACCGCGTACTCGAAGGTCTTCTCCGATGTCGCCGCGAAGGAGTCTCCCGCGGTGATCTTCTTCCCCGCGAGCCAGATGGGCAAGGACATGGCCCCGAGGGTCTCGGCGAGGCTCGGCGCGGCGATGGCCGCGGACTGCACGGCATTCCGGATCGAAAACGGCGACATCGTCGCCACGCGCCCCGTGTACGCGGGGAAGGCCCTCGTGGACGTGAAGGTCACGACGCCGGTGAAGATCTTCTCGCTCCGCCCCAACGTCTTCACCGCCGCGGCCGGCGACGGAGCCCCGCCTGCGGTCGAGAGCGTGAAACCGGCGCTGTCCGACGCGGATTTCGCGTCGAAGGTCACCTCCGTGAAGGTCTCGGAGGGGCGGCCCGACGTGACCGAAGCGGCGATCGTCGTCTCCGGCGGCCGCGGGCTCAAGGGCCCCGAGCATTTCAGGCTCGTCGAGGAACTCGCCGACGCCCTCGGCGGCGCGGTCGGCGCCTCGCGGGCGGTGGTCGACGCGGGATGGCGGCCCCACGACGAACAGGTCGGACAGACCGGCAAGACCGTCTCCCCGTCGCTCTACATCGCGTGCGGCATTTCCGGCGCCGTCCAGCACCTTGCGGGTATGTCGAGTTCTAAGTATATTGTCGCGATCAACAAGGACAAGGACGCCCCGATCTTCCAGGTCGCGGACTACGGCATCGTCGGGGACGTCTTCGAAATCCTCCCGGCGCTCACCGGCGAACTCAAAAAGACTCTCGGGAAGTAAGAAGGCAGCGTGGAAAAAATTCAGGTCGACATACTGGGGCTCTCGACGAGCCCGGCATCGGGCGGCGCCTACGCCCTCATTTTGAAGGAAGTCAACGGCAACCGGCGCCTGCCGATCATCATCGGGGCGTTCGAGGCGCAGTCGATCGCCCTCGAGATGGAGGGGATCAAGCCCCCCCGGCCGCTCACCCACGACCTGATGAAGAACATCCTCGAATCGCTCGGGAGCGATCTCTCCGAGATCACCATCAGCGAACTCAAGGACGGCACGTTCTTCGCGCGGCTGATCTTCGACACCCAGGAGATCGACGCCCGGCCGAGCGACGCGATCGCGCTGGCCGTGACGGTTCGGCGCCCCGATCTTCGTGGTCGACAAGGTGATGGACGAGGCGGGGTTCCTCCCGGAGAACGAAGAACAGGAGAACGCGGAAGGGGCGACCGCGGCCGTCGCGCCGCCGCCCGGCAAGGAAGGAAAGGTCTCGAAACTCGAAGCGCTGCGCGGCCAGCTGAAGGAAGCCGTGGAGAGGGAGGATTACGAGAAGGCCGCCCAGCTGAGGGACGACATCAGGAGGATCGAGCAAAGCCAGTAATCGGAGCCCGTCAATCCGAGCCCGCCCGGCCCGCCCAACCCGCCCGGCCCGCGGCCGCCGCCCCGCGCCGAGTCACTTCCGGAGTGCCGCATTCCTGATCAACCGCGCCATTTCCCGCACCGCCCGTTCCATGCCCGTCCCGAGGGCCCTCGCGATCACCGCGTGCCCGATGCTCACTTCCTCGATTTCCGCGATGCGCGCGATCGGCGCGATGTTCAGGTAATTCAGCCCGTGGCCGGCGTTGACGCCGAGGCCGAGCGACCTCGCGTGGACGGCCGCGGCGCGGACGACCGCCAGCAACTTCCTCCTGCGCTGCGCGTTCCGTTCGTCGGCGTATTCCCCCGTGTGGATCTCGATCATGTCCGCCCCCGTCTCGCGGGACGCCTCGATCTGCTCCCGGACCGGGTCGACGAACAGGCTCACCGCGATGCCGCGGTCGTGGAGACGGTCCACGGCCGAACGGACCTTCCGCGCGTACCGCGCGACGTCGAGTCCCCCCTCGGTGGTGAGTTCCCGCCGGCGCTCCGGCACCAGCGTCGCGAGCTCCGGCCTGACGCGCCGCGCGACGGCGATGATCTCCGGCGTCGCGGCCATCTCGAGGTCGAGTTTCGTCGTCACGCTGTCGCGCAGGCGCTTCACGTCGTCGTCCACGACGTGGCGGCGGTCCTCCCGGAGGTGGCAGACGATGCCGACGGCCCCGGCCCGCTCGGCGGCGAGCGCGGCCGTCACCGGATCGGGATCCGCGCCGCCGCGGGCGTTCCTCACCGTGGCGACGTGGTCGATATTGATCGCGAGTCTCAGAGTTTTTTCCTGATGATGAACTGGAACCGTTCCGGTTTGCGCTCGACGACCCGGACGCCCTCGGGGACGATCAGCCCGGGCACGACGAACCCGGTCGAATCCTGCTCGAGCACGGCGTACTCCACCGAGGCCGAAAACCGGTCGCCCGATATCGCCGCCAGCTGTTCGATGCCCCCGCGCGCGACGACGTCGAGGCGCGGGGGGATGAGGATCACTTCCCTCCCCGGTGGCACGGAAAGCACGGTCACCGGGATTCCGGCGAAGAGCTTTTCGGCGAAGGGTTCGACATTGACGCGCACGCGGGCGCTCCTCACCGGGACGGCGACCGCAAAGTTCGGGAGGGCCTCGAGCGGCACTTCCTCGTCGATCGGTGCGTGCACCCCGTCGTACCGCCTGAAATCGGTGCTCCAGCTCTTCACGCCCATGAGGTTTTCGAGGGTGCCGCCGACCGTGACGCTTTCGGGTTCCACCTTCACGGGCCCCACCTGGCCGTACCCTTCCCGGAACCCCAGGACGATCCTCGGCGAGACCGGGACGCGCTTCTCGTAGTAATCGGCCAGTGCCAGCCTGAGCGTTTCCGGCCGGACGTCGACGACCGTCACCTCCGGGGGGAGGGTGACGTGGTTCTGGACCTCCTTCGTCGTGATGAGGGCCGGTTCCGCCGAGACGGAGGACAGGTTGATGAAATACTTGATGTCCGGGGAGAGGAAGAGCCTCGCCACCACCCAGCCGCTCCCCCTGACCCTGATCGACATCACCTTCGGGATCGGGTACCGGAACGCCTTCCCCTCCTTCATCTCCTCGAACACCACGGGGACGCTCTTCACGATCGAGTACTCGCTCTGCATGTTGACGGAGACCCACAGCGCGGCGGCGGCGATCACGGCGCCGATCGCGACGGGGAACCTCCTCTGCGGCATGGTTGACAGTGGCATGGGGTGTGTCGAATATACAGATTAAGCGAAATTTATCCAATCCTTTGATATGACTGCCATTTTCGATATATTTTTTTCCGGGAACGGAGGAGACTATGAAACGCTGGATGATTATTCCTGGCCATCCCTGTGGCCCTCGTGCTGATCGGCGCCCTGGCCGTGAAACTCTACTTCACCGAAGACCGACTCAAGGCCCTCATCATCCCCGGCATCGAATCTTCCACACACCGGAAGGCGGAAATGGGGAGCATCTCCCTCTCGCTCTTCCCCTCGATCGGCATCACCGTCGAGGACTTCCGCCTGTCCAACCCGGCGCGGGGGGAATTCCCGAGCCCGTATTTCCTCTCCCTCAAGCGCCTCTTCATCGACGTCCGACTGATGCCGCTGCTCGGCAGGCGCGTCGAGATCGACAGGGTGCTCCTCGAGGCCCCCGTCGTCTATCTCGACGTCACCGCCGACGGGAGGAAGAACTATTCGGCCGAAGGCGGCGCGAAGGCGGCCGCCGGAACCGGAGAGGAGGCCTCCGGGTCGCCGATGGCCGCCCTCCTCCTCGCCGGCATGGAAATCACCGACGGCCGGATCGAGTCGCACAACCGGAGGTCCGATTCGCGATGGACCATCGAGGGCCTGGACCAGACGATGCGCGTCGAGACCGCGCCCGGCGGGGCCGCCCTCCTGATCGCCGGAACGAGCGACGTGCGGAAGTTCAGCTACGGCACGGGCGCATCGTGGTACCTCGAAGGCATCCCCCTCACCGCCTCCGAAGAGCTGTCGTACAGCGTCCCCGACGACCGGCTCGATTTCACCTCCCTCACCCTCACGCTGAAGGGAGTGCCGCTGAACGTCTCCGGCGCGATACGTGACCTCCAGGATGAGACCATGGTGATGGACCTCGCCGTCGACGCCCCGGAACTCACGGTCGAGCGCCTGCTGTCGCTCCTGCCGGCGGCGATGATGAAGGACAACGGCGGCGTGACGGCGGCGGGCAACGTCTCCTTCTCGATGAAGATCGCCGGGCCGTTCAGCGACGACGTCAACCCGGGAGTGGACGCCGTGTTCAGCCTCTCCGGGGGCACCGTGCGTTACGCGTCGCTCGCGAAATCGATCACCGGCGTGGCGCTCGACGGGACGCTCGAGATGCCCTCCGCCCCGGTCGGGAAGAAGGGCATCGGCGAGCTCGGGATCAGTCGGTTCGAGGCGACACTCGGCGCGAATTCGCTCTCCGGCAAACTCCATGTTTCCGGTTTCGGGGACCCGGCCGTGCAGGCCTCGCTCCGGGGCAACGTCGCCCTCGACGAACTCGGGGAATACTACCCGCTGGAGCCCGGGACCGAGCTCGCCGGATCGGTGGCGAGCGACGTCACCATCGACGGGAGAACCTCCGATCCCCGGTCGATCAGGGCTTCCGGGACGCTGAAATTCAGGAATGTCTCGTATTCCACACCGGCGATGGCCCGGCCCGTGAGGAACCTGAACGGCGACGTCGCGTTCAACAACCAGGTCCTGGACATGAAGGGCGTCGCGCTCGCGATCGGCGGCTCCGACATGCTCGTCGACGCCTCGCTGAAGAATTATCTCTCGCTCGCGTTCGCCGGGGAGGAGAAGACTGCCGCAAGGCCGTTCCTCACCTTCGCGCTGAAATCGAAGGTGCTCAACACGGCGGACATTTCGACGGCGCCCGATACGACCGGCGCGGGTTCGGCCGGCGCCGGGTCGACCGCGGGCGGCGCGGGCAAGGGGTCCGGCGGGCCGATGCTTCCGGGGATCGACATGGCCGGGACGATCGAGGTCGGGACGCTGAAGACCGAGAAATTCACCTTCACGAACGCGAAGGGCGGCATTTCGATGACGGGGGGCGTTGCGAGACTGAAAGAAATGCAACTCGACGCCTTCGGCGGCGTCATCAGGACGGACGGGACGCTCGACCTGAGCAGGCCCGACACGAGGCCCTTCGACCTGAAACTCGACATCAAGGGGGTCGAGTCGAACTCGATGCTCACGCCCTTCACGACGTTCGGCCGGTATCTCTTCGGCACGCTCTCGCTCACGACCGCCTTCAGGGGCGACCTCGACGACACCCTCGGCATCAATCCCGCGACCCTCACCGGCGACGGGAGCGCGCTCATCGCCAACGGGAAACTCACCGGTGTGCCCCTGCTCGAGAAACTCTCCGGGTTCCTCTCGGCGGACCACCTCAGGGAGGTCGATTTCGACAGCTGGTCGCAGAGCTTCTCGGTCGCCGACGGACGATTGAACATCAGGGACCTGAAGATCGGCGGGCGGGACGTCGACTTCACCGTGAACGGCACGCACGGGCTCGACGGCTCGATGGACTATGCGATGCACGTCCGGCTGCCGCAGTCCGTCTCCGACAAGGTCAGGCTCCAGGGCGTCGCCGACCAGCTGCTGCAGTTCTTCAAGGACAAGGAGGGGCGGCTGAACCTCGATTTTCTCGTGAGCGGCCAGACCTCGTCTCCGGTGCTGAAGCTCGACACGAGGGCGCAGGAGACCATGCTGAAACAGAAGCTCCAGGACGAAGCCGTGAAGAAACTCGCCGACCCTCTGAAGAAGGCGACCGAGGGATTGAAAAAGCTCTTCAAACCCAAACCGTGACCGCGGCGACAGGCGTGAGGGCGGCGTTCCCCCGGCCCAAACAATCCCTCGGCCAGAATTTCCTGGTCGACGGGAACATCGCGAGGAAGATCGTGAGCGCGGTCGCCCCGGGCCCCGGCGACGTGGTCGTCGAAATCGGGCCGGGACGGGGGGCCATCACCGGCCTGCTCGCGGAGTCCGGGTGTCGTCTTCTCCTGGTCGAGGTCGACCAGAGGCTCACCGGCGAACTGAAGGAGCGGTACGGCTCCCCCCGGGTGGAAGTGATCCATGCCGACATTCTCGGGGTGTCGCTCGCGGAGCTCGCGGCGCGTTGCGGCGGTAGACTCCGCGTGGTCGGGAACATCCCCTACCACCTCACGAGCCCCATCCTGTTCAAGATGTTCGCGGAATTCCCCGCCGTGGCGGACTGCACCCTCATGGTGCAGCGGGAGGTCGCCCTCAGGGTGGTGTCGAAACCGGGCGTGAAGGATTACGGCATCCTGTCGGTGATGACAGCGTTGCACGGCGAGGCGAAGATCGCGTTCGACATCTCAGCGAACTGTTTCTCCCCGAAGCCGAAGGTCACGTCGAGCATCGTCCGGATCCGGATGAGGGAGGCCCTCCCGGCGGACCTCGATCCCGCGTTTTTCCGCGCCGTGGTGCGGGCCGCGTTCGGCAAGCGGAGGAAAACGCTCCGGAACAGCCTCCAGTACATCGAGGACAGGGAGGTCTCGACCGAGAGGGACTTTGCGGGTTGCCCGGTGTCGCTCGACCTCCGGGCCGAACAGCTGCCGCTCGAGGATTTCATCAGGCTCACGCGGCACCTCGAACGGACCACACGATCGGAACGGACGACACCATCGGAACGAACAGCAGCCTCGGAACGAACAGCAGCCTCGGAACGAACAGCAGCCTCGGAACGAACCATCCAATGACCGACGAACAGAAGGATTTCGACCAGAATTTCGTCAGCGAAGACCCGATCCTGAAGAGCGTTCCGGCGGCCGTGCCGGAAACGATCGATGTCGACGACGAGCTGATGGCGGACATCCGCGGGCTCATCCGCGACCGGGCCGCCCCGCTCCTGCTGAACATCCTGACGGACCTCCACGCGTCCGACGTCGCCGTCATCCTGAACGGGCTCGATCCCGACGACGCGGAATACCTCTTCGCGCTGCTCGACACCGACACCGGGAGCGCCGTCCTGCGCGAGCTCAACCCCGAGACCCGCGCCCTCATCCTGGAGAAGATCCCCTCCGAGAAGATCACCGCCTACGCGGGTCTGCTCGCCTCCGACGACGCCGCCGACCTGATCGCCGAACTCCCCCCCGCCGTCGCCGAGAGGGTCCTGAGGGCGTTGCCGGCCAAGGAGTCGGGCGACGTCCAGGAGCTGATGAAGTACGGGGAGGACACCGCCGGCGGCATCATGGGCCGGGAATTCGTGGCGGTCCGGATGAACGACACCGTCGCGCAGGCGATCCGCGCGGTGAGGACGAACGCGAAGAAGAACCTCGTGATCTACACGGTCTACGTTCTCGACGATCAGGGCCTTCTCGTCGGGTCGCTCCCCCTGCAGTCGCTGGTCCTCCACCCCCCGGGGAGGCGCGTCTACAAGATCATGGACGCCGAGCCGAAGAGCATCCTTGCCGACGTGGACCAGGAGGAGGTGGCGGGGATGTTCCGGAAGTACGACCTGGTGACCCTCCCGGTGGTCGACCCGGCAGGAAAACTCGTGGGCAGGATCTCCATCGACGACATCGTCGACGTCATCGAGGAGGAACACTCCGAAGACGTGGCGAGACTGGTCGGGTCCGACGCCGACGAGATGGAGAGGCGCTCCCCGGCGCAGATCGCCCTGCTGCGGCTCCCCTGGGTGCTGATCACGCTCGTGATGGAGTTCGGGGCCGGCGTGGTGATCCATCATTTCGACCAGACGCTGAGCAGGGTCATCCTGCTCGCGTCCTTCATGCCGATCATCTCGGCCATCTCCGGGAACACGGGACTGCAGTCGGCGGCCATCGTGGTGCGCGCACTCGCCACCGGCCATATTTCGCTGGATCGGTGGTGGCAGCCGCTCGTCCGGCAGCTCCAGACCACGCTCATCATCGGGGGGGCGTGCGGAATCGTCATCGGCGTGATCGGGACGCTCTGGCACGGAAAATGGGAATTCGGCCTCGTCGTCGCCTTCTCGATGTTCATCTCCGTCAACCTCTCCGGCCTTGTGGGGACGGCGACTCCGATGCTTTCGAAACGGTTCGGCTTCGATCCCGCGATGACCGCCGGCCCGTTCGAGACCGCCTTCCAGGACGTCGTGGGGATCACGATCTTCCTGTCGCTATCCACCGCGCTCCTCCACTGGATCGCCTGACGCGCGGAGGGCCCCATGCGAATCTTCTCCCTGAAATATCTCCGGGCCGTGGACGCCCTCATCATCGTGTTCATCTTCGCCCTGACGTTTTTCCTCATGGCGGTCGAGGGGACCGGCGGCGGTTCGCTCAACCTCCTCGGCGTCAACCTGGCGATCACGGCGGCGATCCTCTCCCTGGGCCGTGCCGCCGCGTCGACCCGCAACCGCGCCCTCGGCATCGTCCGGGACTTCTATCCCGTCCCGATGATCTTCGTGGCGTTCAAGGAGGTGCACGTCGTGATCCAGTCGATGGCCCGGACCGATTACGACGCGGCGTTCATCGCCGTCGACCGCTGGATGTTCGGCGTCGACCCGACGGTGTGGATTTCGCGCTTCGCCCATCCCGCGCTGACCGAGCTCCTCCAGCTCTCCTACACGAGTTATTACTTCATCATGATCGCGCTCGGGGTGGAGCTCTACCGGCGCGACCCGCGGGGGGTCTTTTCGTTCGTGATCTTCACGGTCGTCTACGGGTTCTTCCTCTCGTACGCCGGCTACATTGCCTTCCCGGGTGTCGGGCCGAGGTTTACCCTCCACGATTTCGGCTCGCTCAACACCGAGCTCCCCGGCCTCTTCCTGACGAATTTCCTTCGCGACGCCATCAACGCCGGGGAATCGATCCCCCGGGGCGCGCCGAACCCGATGGAGCTCGCCCAGCGCGACGTCTTCCCGAGCGGCCACACACAGATGACACTGATCACCATGTACTTCTCCTGGAAATACGCAATACGCTCGAGGCACGTCATCACCGTCCTCGGCACGCTCCTCATCATCAGCACCGTCTATCTCCGGTACCACTACGTCATCGACCTGGTCGGGGGCGCGGTCTTCATGGCCCTGACCGTGACGACCGCGCCGCTCCTGACGGGCCGCTGGGCCCGGTTCTCCGGCGCCGTTGATCCGCTCGGCCCGACCCCGGGCTCCCGGGAATAATTCCCGCACCGCGATCTCCCTTCCCGCGCGCCGGCTTCCTCCCGGCGCAACGCGCGGCTCCCGTCACGGCGCGGTGTGTTGCATTTCTACCACCCGTTTCGTACTATGAGCAAACCACGAAGTTCTTCACCCGTTCCGAGGCCGACGTCGTGTCATTCCCGTTCAATTTCAACGATACGTCATCACCCGGCCAGACTCCCCCCAGCTCCACTGATCGCGACCCCGCCTCCGGCACACGATTCCTCCCGAGGATCACCGCCCCGCACGGAGGCCCGAGCCCGTCATGAATTTCCTTCTCTCCGCCTTCCGGCTCGTCATCCTGGTCCTCTTCACGGTGTTCGTGTCGACGCTGGAGATCCTGGCGGTGCCGTTCCACCGGACGGGGAAGATCTTCCACCAGCTGGCGAGGTTCCACGCCCGCGGCGTGCTCGCGATGTCGGGCGTGACACTGAGCGCGACGGGCACCGAGCGCCTCGACCTCAGCCGCAATTACGTGTTCGTCTCGAACCACGCGAGCTACTTCGACATCCCCTCGGTGCTCGCGGGGATCCCGCAGGACGTCCGCCTCGTGTATAAAAAAGAGCTCGAGAAAGTCCCGTTCTTCGGCTGGGGGCTGAAGCTCGGGAAGACCTACATCGCCATCGACCGCGGCCAGTCCTCCGACGCCCTGCAGACCCTGGAGGACACGGCGCGGAAAATCAGGGAAGGCTCCTCGGTCCTGCTGTTCGCCGAGGGGACCCGCTCCGCCGACGGAAAACTCCAGGCGTTCAAGCGCGGGCCGTTCAACCTCGCGGTGAAGGCGGGCATCCCGGTCGTCCCCGTCACCCTCCGGGGCAGCCACGACGTTCTCCCGCGCGATTCCTGGCGGGTCCGGTCGGGCGCGATCTCGCTGGTGGTGGACGCCCCCATCGAGCCTCCGGGCGCCAACGGCAAGGAGGCGGAACTGCAGCTGCGCGACCGCGTCCGCGAAGTCATCGCGCGCAACCTTCACCAGGGAGCCTGAACCATGTCCGTCACGACGAAAGAGGTCGAATACGTCGCCGCCCTCGCGCGGCTCTCCTTGAGCGACAAGGAAAAAGAAATGTACACCGGCCAGCTCAACGAGATCCTGGCCTACATGGAGCAGTTGAACCGCCTCGACACGTCGAAGGTCGAACCGCTCCTGCATGTGATCGATCTTACGAACGTGATGCGCGACGACGCCGTCACCCCGTCGCTCCCCCGGGAGGAGGCGCTCAGGAACGCCCCCGACCGCACGGAGAAGTTTTTCAAGGTGCCGACCGTGAGGGGCGAGCGCTGAAGTGGCCCGCCCCGCCGACATCATCGCGGTCATTCCGGCGAGGCACGCCTCCGTCCGGCTCCCGGGCAAACCACTCGCGGACATCGGCGGCAAGCCGATGGTGCAGCACGTGGCGGAGCGCGCGAAGGAGGCCGGCCTCGTCACGAGGGTGGTGGTGGTGACGGACCACGAAGAGGTCGCGGCCGCCGTCAGGAAGTTCGGCGGCGAGGCGGTCATGACCCCGGCGGACCTTCAATCGGGGAGCGACCGGATCGCCTTCTTCGCGAAGACGCTCCCGGGAAACCCGATCCTGGTGAACGTCCAGGGGGACGAGCCGTTCGTGACCGGCGAAATGATCGACGCCGCCGCGAGGCCGCTCGTCGACGACGCGGAGGTCGTCACGGCGACCGTGGTCGCGCCGATTTCGGGCGGGGAGGAACTCTCCGATCCCGCCGTCGTAAAGGTGGCGGTCGCCCTCAACGGCGACGCCCTCTACTTTTCGCGTTCCCCGATCCCGTACAATAGAGACGGCGGCCCGTGCACCGTCTACCGGCATTTCGGCCTGTACGCGTACCGCCGGGATTTCCTGTTGAAGGTCGCCTCCTGGGCGCCGACGCCCCTCGAGACGGCCGAGAAACTCGAACAGCTCAGGATCCTCGAGCACGGCTTCAGGATCAGGGTGACCGCGGGAAATTTCGAGACCGTCTCGGTGGACACTCCCGGCGACCTCGCGAAGGCGAGGAAGTTCTACAAGGACCACGTCCTGGCGAGGGGGGCATGAACCCGTCCGAATCGAAAAGGACATTCTGGTCGCTCCTGAGGGCGAGCTTCGGCCGCGGGCTGGTGCTCGTGATCCCGCTGGTGATCACCTGGTGGATCCTCAATTTTCTGTTCAACTCCATCGACGGCACGATGTCGCCGATCTTCGACCAGGTCCTGGGGAGGCACATCCCGGGGCTGGGGTTCGTCACGATGATCGTCCTCATCCTCCTCCTGGGTGTCCTCTCGAGGAACCTCATCGGAAAGTACCTCATGGCGGGCATCGAGGGGGTGATCGGACGGCTTCCGCTGGCGCGCACGATTTACGGGTCGATGAAGGACATGATGACGTCCTTCTCTCCGTCGAGCAAGGGGAGGTCGTTCAAGGACGTCGTCCTCGTGGAATTCCCGCGGAAGGGGCTGGCCACGATCGGGTTCGCGACCAACAAGATCGTGATCGAGAACGCGGCGCCCGCGCGGGAAATGGTGAGCGTGTACATCCCGAACCCGCCCAACCCCACGTCGGGGCTCCTCATCCTGGTGCCGAGGGAGTCGGTGCAGGTGCTCGACATGTCGGTGGAACAGGGTCTCAAACTCGTATTGTCCGGGGGCATCGTCACGACCGGAACACTCAACGTCAAGGAAAGAGGTGAAAGTGGCTCGAACGAAAGTTAAATACATCTTCATCACGGGCGGCGTCATTTCCTCGCTGGGGAAAGGGATCGCCGCGGCCTCCATCGGACTGCTGCTGAAATCCCGCGGGCTGAGGGTGACCGTGCAGAAATTCGACCCGTACATCAACGTCGACCCCGGGACGATGAACCCGTTCCAGCACGGCGAGGTCTACGTGACGGACGACGGCGCGGAGACCGACCTCGACCTCGGCCACTACGAGCGCTTCCTCGACACCGACATGACGAAGTGCAACAACGCGACCACCGGTCAGATCTACTACGAGGTCATCACGAAAGAGCGCCGGGGCGACTACCTCGGTGCGACGGTGCAGGTGATCCCGCACATCACCGACGAGATCCGCCGGAGGTTCGAGGCGCTCTCGAAGGACGGCGAGTACGACGTGATCATCACCGAAATCGGCGGCACCGTCGGCGACATCGAGAGCCTGCCGTTCCTCGAGGCGATGCGCCAGTTCATGTTCAGCAAGGGGAAGAAGAACGCCATCAGCGTCCACGTCACGCTCGTGCCGTTCATCAGGGCGGCCGGGGAGATCAAGACCAAGCCGACGCAGCACAGCGTCAAGCAGCTCCTCGAGATCGGCATCCAGCCCGACATCCTCATCTGCCGCTCCGAGACGCCGCTGAACAAGGACACCAGGGAGAAAATCGCCCTCTTCACGAACGTCGAGGCGCAGTGCGTCATGGACGCGCACGACGTCGCCACGATCTACGAGGTGCCCCTGCAGTTCGCCGAGCAGGAGCTCGACGACATCATCCTCGACAAGCTCGAAATGACCTGCCCCCAGCCGGTCCTCAAGGACTGGAAGAAATTCGTGGAACGGGTGAAGAAACCGGCCGGCGAGGTGCGCATCGCCATCTGCGGGAAGTACACCGACCACCAGGACGCCTACAAGAGCATCAGCGAGTCGTTCGTCCATTCAGGCGCGGCCAACAACGTGAAAGCGAAGATCACCTGGGTGCGCGCGGAGGACATCGAGCGGGACGGCGCGAAGAAACACCTCTGCGACGTCCACGGCCTGCTGGTCGCGCCCGGCTTCGGCGAACGCGGCATCGAGGGGAAGATCCTGGCCATCCGCTACGTGCGCGAACACCGCATCCCGTTTTTCGGCATCTGCCTCGGCCTGCAGTGCGCGGTGATCGAGTTCGCCCGGAACGTCTGCGGCCTCGCCCGCGCCAACAGCACCGAGTTCAAGCAGACCGACCAGAACGTCATCGACATGATGATCGAGCAGAAGAAGGTGACGGCCTACGGCGGCACCATGCGGCTCGGGGCCTACCCCTGCACGATCACGAAGGGGACCGTCGCGCACAAGGCGTACAAGAGCGAGCACATATCAGAGCGGCACCGCCACCGGTACGAGGTGAACAACGCCTTCAAGGAAGTCCTCCAGGAGAAGGGAATGGTCTTCAGCGGCATCTGTCCCGACAACGACCTGGCGGAGATCATCGAACTGCCGGACCACCCCTGGTTCGTGGCCGGGCAGTTCCATCCCGAGCTGCGCTCGAGGGCCACACACCCGCATCCCCTCTTCAAGGACTTCGTGCGCGCGGCGATGGAGTACCGGGAGAGGAAGAGCCCCCTGGATTGACCCGCCCCGCCGGACCGGCCAGCCGGCCGCGGGAAGGCGACGGTCGGATCGCGTCGTTCGCCGTCGTCCATCATCGCTCCATCGTTTTTCCGCCATCGCCTTGCTATTCGGGCGCAGTTATGGTACAATGCGTCATCCATCCCCCCCCTTTAAAGGAGTACGACCATGAAACGCACCTCCCTTTTGCTCGCAATCGCTGCCGCGGTGTTCGCGGGAGCCTTCATCGCCCGTCAGGGCCTGAAAGACCCGCTGCCCGGCGAAGCCAACACGCGCCGCTCCGGCGCCATGGAGGCCCTCGAATTCTGGACGGCGTCACGGGCCTACCCGAACGACGACATCCCGGCGGACAAGTATTACAAGGCGTTCCTCTCCTCGAAGAGGAACATCAAGCAGGTCCCGAGGGAGCTCGCGTCGAGCGCGACCTGGGAGCCGATCGGTCCCACCAACCTCCACGGGCGGTCGCTCTCTGTGGCCATCAACCCGCAGAACAAGAATACCGTCTATCTCGGTACCGCCAGCGGCGGCCTCTGGAGGTCGTACGGCGGCGGCCTGGGGGGCGACTGGGAAATGGTCGACCTGGGGTTCCCCGCGCTCGGCATCGGCGCGGTCGTCATCGACCCGGTCGACACGAACGTGATGTATCTCGGGACGGGGGAAGTCTACCGGTACCTCGGCGCCACCGGCGGGCTGATCGTGCGGACCACCCGCGGGAGTTACGGCCTCGGCATCCTCAAATCCACCGACGGGGGGACCACGTGGTCCAAGAGCCTCGACTGGACCTATAACCAGCAGCGCGGGGTCCAGGCGATGAAGCTGAACCCGCTCAATCCCTCCACGGTCTGGGCCGCCACGACCGAGGGGATGTACAAGTCGACCGACGCGGGCGGGACATGGAACAACGTCTGGCCGGTGGTCATGGCCACCGACGTGGTCGTCCACCTGACCGACACGAACAGGGTGCTCGGGGCGTTCGGCAACCTCAGCACCCCGGCGGGGGGCGTGTACCGCACCACCGACGGCGGCACGACCTGGCTGCCGGTGCCCGACCTGCCGCCCTACTCCGGGAAGACGCAGCTCCACATGTACGAGGCGAACCCCGACCGGGTCTACGCCAGCGTCTGCGACAGCGTGACCGGCGTCGGGGGGACCTGGCGCACCACCGACTTCGGGGCCAGCTGGATCGAACTGAGCAACTACACCACCAACGGGATCTACGGCGTGCAGGGATGGTACTCGCACTACGCCGCCGTGCACCCCACCGACAGCAGCCAGGTATTCACCGCCTCGGTCGGCTCGTCGAAATCCACAGACGGCGGACTGACGTTCCTCGGCACGTCCGGACTCTATTCCGACAACCACGGGTTCGCCATCGACCCGACCGATCCCGACGTCATTTACTCGGCGAACGACGACGGCATCTACCGTTCCACCAACTTCGGGCAGAGTTTCACCGACGTCGGCACGGGGATGCAGACCGGCCAGCTCTACAAGGGGCTGGCGAGCTCGACGACCGATTCCAACCTCGCCCTCGTCCAGTCACAGGACCACATCCCGGGGTACATCTATACCGGCGGGCTCGACTGGGCGCAGAGCGCGGTCGACGAGGCCGGGTGGACCGCCATCGACCCGTCGAACGACGACATCATGTACGCCGTGAACCGTTTCGGCGGCGTCCTCTATAAATCCACCGACCGGGGTGCGTCGTTCTCCGGCCTGGCGAGTTTCGCCGCCGGGGCCTGGAACACGCCGGTGGTCGTGTCGCCCGCCGACCCGCTCACGGTCATCGTCGGCACTTCCCGGATCTACCGCTCCACGACCGGCGGCACGGCCTTCACTGACATCTCCGGCCTGCTGGACGGCGGCAACCAGGCGCTCTGCCTCGGGATGCCCTCCACCACGCTCGACACGCTCTACGCCGGGATGGCGCCGTACGTCAACAATGCCGATGTCTTCCGGTGGGTGAACGGATCGGGCTGGACGAACATCACCGGCACCCTGCCGGACAGGTACCCGATGGACCTCCGCGTCGACCCGACCGACGCCGCGACGGTGTACATCGCCATGGGCGGGTTCGGATCGGGCCACGTCTTCAAGTCGACCAACGCCGGCGGGACCTGGACGGACATCAGCGGCACCCTCCCGGACGCCCCGGCGACCTCCATCGCGATCGACCCGCTCGACCCGGACATCGTGTACGTCGGGAACGACATCAGCGTCTACGTCTCCACGAACGGCGGCACCTCCTGGTCGGGATTCGGCGAAGGGCTCCCCGACGGCGTCATCGTCTCCGACCTGAGCATATCGCCGTCGAACCGGAGCATCAGGGTGGGGACCCACGGCAACGGTGCCTACGAGCGCAAGATGCTCAACGAGGTGCCGGCCGGTTTCTTCGACTACAAGGCGTACGCCGTCACCTCGCCCGCCCCCGGCGGGGTCCTGAACGTCAACTCGCCGATCAGCCCCCTGAAGGCGTCGTTCAGGAACAGCGGGGTGACCGCGGGTTCCGATTCCTTCGACGTTCAACTGAGGATCCTGCACAATGCGTCCGAGGTCTATTCCAACGTCCTCCGGACGAAACTTCTCGGCGTCGCCGAAATCCGCCAGGTCACCTTCCCCGGAAGTTACACGCCGGTCGACACCGGCAATTTCACGGTCCAGGCGATATCTCTGCAGTACGACAGCCTCAGCGGGAACGACACGCTCTCCACGACCTTCAGCACGGTGCTCGCGCCGACGATCCAGACCTACCTCGTCTCGAAAACCGGGTGCCCGTACGTCGAGATGGCGGGCGGGGGCGCCGGCCCGTTCGGCGACGACGTCCAGATGACCGTGCCGATTCCCTTCTCGTTCGAATTCGACGGTTTCCCTTACAACAAGGTCCAGATCAGCACCAACGGCTGGATCGAATTCGGCGCCGGGACCGACGGCACGACGCGCGGCCTCTCCACCGGGGGCCAGCTCGGCTGCTGCGGCGCGAACCAGAACGGCACCCTCGGGTCGACCGCCCGCCCCACGAAGGCGATCGGCGCCTGGTGGGAGGACCTCAGCATGGACGTGGCCGGCTCCTCGGTGAAATACCTCGTCACCGGCTCGGCGCCGACGCGCATCTTCACGGTCCAGTGGAAGAACATGCGGGCCTACTACGACGCCGGACTCACGACGACCGTCGTCAACTTCCAGATCCGGCTGTACGAGACGTCGAACGCGTTCGACATCAGCTACGGGCCGGTGGTCGCCGGCACGTTCGGCGGCTCCGACATCGGGGCCATGATCGGGATGAAGGACTTCCTCGGCGGCGATTACCGGTACGTCGACTTCGCCACCGGGCTCACCGGCCCCGCGGGGGACGTCACGACGACGCTGAGCCCCCTCACCGACTGGCCGGGTCCCGACAGTTGCTTCCACGTCGAACCCTCCGGGACGGGGTCGCTGTCGGTCGCCCTCTCGACCGGCTGGAACCTGATCTCCAGGCCGCTCGACGCGGTCAACCCCACCGTCTCCGCCGTCTACCCCACCGTCATCGGCGGGACCACGTGGGCGTTCACCGTCGACAGCGGATACGTCCACCGCGACACGCTCGAGGCGGGCATCGGCTACTGGAGCAAATTCCCCGCGGGGATCAACCAGTCCGTCGCGGGCCTGCCGCTCGACTCCGCCGTGGTGACGCTCGATTCCGGGTGGAACATCATCGGCGCCGTCGACCACGCGGTAATCGCACCCTCCGGCGGGATCATCGCCGGCACGGTGTGGGCATACAACAACGGCTATTCCGCCGCGACGGTCCTCACGCCCGGGAAGGGATACTGGGTGAAGACCAGCGCGTCCGGGCAAATCACTCTCGGACCGGCGGCATCGCCCAAGGCCGCGGCGCTTCCGACGGCCGGGCTCTCCGAGGTTGCGATGACGGACGCCTCGGGCGCGAAACAGTCGCTCTACGTCGCCACCGACGACGGGGATTTCAGGGCCTTCGAGATGCCGCCCGTTCCACCGGAAGGTGCGTTCGACGCGCGTTTCACGGACAGCAGGATGGCGGGACGCATCGGGGCAGACGCGGCGATCGAATTGCCGATCCGGATGCAGGGCGTGAAATGGCCGCTGACGGTATCGTTCAAGCCGGGCGCGGCCGCGCCGGGCGATTACTCGCTTGCGGAATACGCCGGCGGGAAGGCCGTCGCGACGCATCATCTCCGGGCCGACGAAAAGATCGTCATCTCCGGGTCGGACGCGCATACGATCGCCGTGCGTACGACGGCGACGGTCGGCACGCCGTCCGAATTCTCCCTCGGCCAGAACTACCCGAACCCCTTCAACCCGACCACCCGTATCTCGTTCGACATCGCGGCCGGGTCCCGGGTCCGGCTGACGGTGTACAACGCGCTCGGCCAGCTGGTGAGGACGCTCGCCGACAGGGATTATGCCCCCGGACGGTACTCGGTGGAAGCGGACCTCTCCGAACTTCCGAGCGGCCTCTACCTGTACAAATTCCAGGCGGGTACGTTCATCGACGCGAAGAAGATGATGCTGGTGAAATAATTCCTCAGGTCCCGGGCTTGACCCGGGACCCTGTCAATCCACCCCCTCCCGGCGGGTCACACGTCGCCGGGAGGGGGATCTTTTCCCCCGCCCTGTATCCGTTGGAACGAATTCCGACGGGCCGCTTGACACTCAGAGCGTGATCGGATACATTCATACCAGACACAGCCTTCCACAGTTGACCGGACCATCATGAACCTCCTCCTCATCGGTGCGACCGGCGGCACAGGCCGGGCCATCCTCTCCCAGGCCCTCGAGCAGGGCCACCGCGTCACGGCCCTCGTCCGGAACCCCGGGAAGGTCGCCACGAAGCACGACCGGCTCACGGTCGTCCGGGGCGACGTGCTCGATTCCGCGTCGCTCGACGCCGTGATGCCCGGCCACGACGCCGTCCTCTCGGCGCTCGGCCACAAGCGGTGGTTCATCAAAACGACCATCCTGTCGGAAGGGACGAAAAACGTCATCGCAGCCATGGAGCGCCACGGCGTGAAGTGCTTCGTCTGCGAGACGGCGCTCGGCATCGGCGACACCCGCGGCCGGATGGGCCTCTATTATACGCTCTTCGTCATACCGGTCATCATCTGGTTCTACTTCAGGGACAAGGAGCTCCAGGAGGAGCATATCAGGAGAAGCGCCCTCGACTGGACCATCGTTCGGCCCGGTCAGCTGACCAACGGGAAGAAACGGGAGACGTACCGGCATGGCGCCGGGATCGGAAGCTGGTTATGGACCGTGAAGGTATCGCGCGCGACCGTGGCGGACTTCATGCTGAAGCAGCTCACGGACGCGACGTACCTCCGGAAGTCCCCGTCCGTGGCAAATTGAACGATAAACCGGCCATGTACGATATCCTCTACGCGAACGTCAACAAGCGGGTGCCGCTCACCAAAAAAGAGTGGGCCGCCTGGGAGCCGTTCTTCGTCCCGAAGAAGCTCCGCAAGCGGCAGTTCCTGATCCAGGAGGGGGAACTTTGCAGGCTGCTCGCCTTCGTCAACAGCGGGTGCCTCCGCTCGTACACCGTCGACGCGAGGGGCGAAGAGCACGTCAACCAGTTCGCCATCAGCGACTGGTGGATCTCCGACCTCCAGAACTTCATCTCGGGAGGGAAGGCCGTCCACTCGATCGACGCCCTCGAGGACTCCGACGTCCTCATCCTCGAGAAATCGTCCAGGGACAAATTGCTCGACACCGCCCCGAAAGCCGACCGCTACTTCAGACTCCTGCAGGAGTCGGGCTTCACCGCGACGAGCCGCCGGATCGATTCACTGTTGAAGGACACCGCCGAAGAACGATACCTGTCGTTCCTCAAGACCTATCCATCCCTGGTCGAACAGATCCCCCAGCACCAGATCGCCTCGTACCTCGGGATCACCCCGCAATCCCTCAGCCGCATCCGGAAGGAACTTTCGAAGAAACCCTAGCCGGGGATGGCCCCGCATGCCGTCGGCCCCTTCGACCGATCCGGCCGGTCCTCCCGGGATGCTTCGATATGTTACCATGGGTTCATCCCATTTCTTACCCTGCGTGAATGCGCCGCGGGCGCCCTTCGCGGTATATTGGTAGTGTGATCAACGGACAATGAACACAGACCAATAACAGAAGGAACAGCGCCATGACACAGTGGAAGATCGACCCGACCCATTCAGAAGTCAATTTCAAGGTAAAACACCTCGTCGTTTCGACGGTCACGGGGCATTTCGGCAGGTTCGACGCCGCGATCGAAACGGGTGAATCGAGCGGATCGGGCGGCGACGATTTCGCCGACGCCCGCGTCTCGTTCGAGGCGGACATCGACAGCATCAGCACGAAGAACGACCAGCGGGACGGCCACCTCAAATCGGCCGATTTCTTCGATGCGGCGAACCACCCGAAGATGACCTTCGTCTCCACGTCGGTGAGGAAGCTCTCCGACCACGAACTCCGGGTGACCGGCGACCTGACCCTGCGTGGCGTGACGAAACCGGTGGAACTGGACGTGATCTACAACGGAACGGTGTCGGGTTTCGGCGGGACGCGCGTCGCGGGGTTCGAAATCCGCGCTAAAATCAACCGGTTCGATTTCGGGCTCCAGTGGAACGCGATCACCGAGGCCGGCGGCGTGGTCGTGGGCAACGAGGTCAAAATTGAAATCCTCGCGGAGTTCAACCAGGTCGTGGAAGCGGTCCTGGCCGCGTGACCGTCACCGCGTTCGTTCAGGGCCGACCCGGTCGCCGGACGTCGGTCGGCCCGCTCATCCCCCGGGTGCGCAGCGCGTCCGGGATGGAGGGAACCCGGGCTGAAATTCGGCGGTTGAATGTTTATATTAGATCATCTCAATCGAGCATGCGATCATGAAAGGGGAGTTCTTATGTCCATACGACCGGTAAAACGCATCATTCAATCCCGTCCGACACTCGAAGGGGCGGGCGTCCACCTGCGCCGCGCGTTCGGCTTCGGGGAGACGGACGAATACGATCCCTTCCTCCTGCTCGACGATTTCCGGAACGAGAACCCCGACGACTACCTCGCCGGGTTCCCCTGGCACCCGCACCGCGGCATCGAGACGATCACCTACGTGCTGGCCGGCACGGTCGACCACGGCGACAGCCTCGGCAACCGCGGCACGCTCGGCGCGGGCGACGTGCAGTGGATGACCGCCGGCAGCGGCATCCTGCACCAGGAGATGCCGAAGGGCGACCCGAAGGGAAGGATGCACGGGTTCCAGCTCTGGGCGAACCTCCCGAAAGTGCACAAGATGACGCCGCCCCGGTACCAGGACGTCCCCTCGACGGAAATACCCTCCGTCACGGACGACGACGGCACCAGCGTGAGGATCGTGTGCGGCGAGTTCTGGGGGAAGAGCGGGCCCGTCGAGGGGATCGCGGCCGACCCGCGGTACCTCGACGTGTGGGTGCCGCCCGGGAAACGCAAAGTGCTTCCGGTCGAGACCACGCGGCACGCCTTCGCGTACGTCTTCGAGGGCTCGGGCTCGTTCCGCGACGCGTCGGCGCCGCAACCGGTGAGGACCGACCACGTCGGGCCCCACGGCGAGGAACAGACGAGCCTGACCGGCAACAGGTCGCTCGTGCTCTTCGACAGCGGCGACGAAGTGAGCGTGACGGCGGGCGACGAGGGGATCAGGTTCCTGATGGTGTCGGGGAAACCGCTCAAGGAGCCGGTGGCGTGGCAGGGTCCGATCGTGATGAACACGCAGGACGAATTGCGCCAGGCCTTCGCGGAGCTGAGGCTGGGGACGTTTATCCGGAAAGGTTGAAGGCCGGGACGACGGAATGAACGGCGCGGCGGAGCGGGGATCTCAGACCTCGCTCCACGCGAACAGGAACAGCAGCAGCCAGACCAGCCCCTTCAGGAGAAAAAACAGAAACCCGGCCGCGCCGAATTTTTTGAGCCGTTCAGAGTCGAAGGCTTTCATGATGGAATAATATAGCGAATGTTCGTTTTCCCCACCCAACGCCCGCCCCGGAACGCCCTCGTTTCCCGCAAAATACGTGTAAATTCCGCCCCGCAACGGCTGTTTTTCAGATAATAGTTGCGTTTGATGCAGGACTTCCCCACATTCAATTCAGATATCATCGACCGATCCGTGATTACGAATGTAGCCGTCTCCACCCCGGCGCCGTCGAGCGCTTTCAGGAACCTCTTCCTGGCCGGGTTCTTCCTCGGGGCCGGTACCTGCACCATCTATCTCCTCGCCGGTGGCAGCACCTTTCTCGGGGTTTCCCCCTGGGCCGAGGTGGCATTCTATCCCGGGTTTCTCGCCGGTTATTCGTCGTACGATCTCGTCGGTTATCACGCCGCGCTCACCATCGGATGTATTTCGGTCGGACTGTTCTATGGGCTCGTCGCCGTCGTCCTCTTCCGCATCTTCCGCCGCAAAAAACCAGTAACACACTAGTCAAACATCCATACCAACTCAAGGAGTCACTCGATGAACATTTTTGTGGGCAACATCTCACGCAACGTTACGGAAGACGACATTCGTGCGGCGTTCTCGGCATACGGCAAAGTCGCGACCGTGTCACTTCTGAAGGACAAGTTCAGCGGCGAGCCTCGGGGCTTCGGTTTCGTTGAAATGCCGACGCAGTCCGAGGCCGAGGCGGCGATCGCCGGCCTCAACGGCAACGACCTGAAGGGCCGGGCGCTCACCGTCAACGAAGCGCGTCCGCGCACCGAGACCCGCGGCGGCGGCGGCGGTGGCGGCGGATTCCGTGGCGGCGGCGGTGGCGGTGGGAATCGCGGCGGCGGCGGGAGCGGCGGCGGCTGGCGGTAAAGTTTTCTCCGCTGCCGGGCGGAATCGCACACCGACACGACATTTCGACGCGGGGAGGATCGGGCAGACCGGCATCCCGGATCGGATTCCAATGAAGACAGTATCCGGACGATTCCTGCCCCTCCTGGCCTCCGCGTTCCTGCTCCTGGCGACGGTGTCGCTCAGGGGCGTTCCCGCCGGGGAGTTCGAAGTCAGGAAGCTCGCCGACGGCGTCTACGGGTTCATCTGGACCGACCCGCTCGCGGACCCCATCGAGGGGAACTCCCTCTTCGTCGTCAACGATCACGACGTGCTGGTCGTGGACGCCGGCCTCTTTCCCTCCTCCACCCGCCTCATGGTCGCGGAGCTCCAAAAGATCACCCCGAAGCCGGTGCGCTACGTGGTGAACACCCATTTCCATGACGACCACAACAACGGCAATTTCGTCTACCGTGAGATCTGGCCCGGCGTCGAGTTCATCGCCCAGAGGGACACCAGGGAAGACATCCTGGAAAAAGTCATCCGGGCCAGGCCCGACGACATCCGGGGGTTGAAGGAGAATTTCGACAGGTACACGCGGTGGCTGGCCGAAGGCAGGGACGACAACGGCAAGGCGCTCGACAGCGCCCGCACGAAACGGGTCGAGGCGGTCAGGGACCTCTACGAGCGGAGCGCCAGGGAGTACGCGACGGTGAAGGACGCGCCGCCGGAGTTGACCTTCACCGATTCCCTCGTCCTCCGGATGGGCGCGCGCACGGTGATACTGCTCTGGCTGGGGCGGGGGAACACGCGCGGCGACGCCGTGATCTACCTTCCCGCCGAGGGGATCGCCGCGATCGGCGACCTCCTGGTCTATCCCGTGCCCTTCGCGTTCGGATCGTACTTCAGGGAGTGGATTGCGACGCTCGGACGCCTCGATTCCCTTCCCGCCGGCATCCTCTTCCCCGGCCACGGCCAGCCGTACACGGACAGGGAGTATCTCCACCGCGTCAGGGGGCTCCTCTCCGGCCTGGTGGCGGGAGTCGACAGCGCCGTCGCCTCGGGCGCGGGCCTGGAGGAAACGGTGAAGCGGGTGACCCTCCCGGCCTGGAGGGAAAAATTCGCGATGGGCGACGCCCGGAAGGAGGCCGCCTTCGACCAGTTCTTTCTCGCGCCCGCCGTCGAACGCGCCTGGCACCAGGCGAGATACGACGCGGAAGGACAATAGTCACAACCAAAGGGTCCGGCAGACGTGGCCGATCAACGTTCAACCTCATCATCGCGGCATTCATCCGCCGCCCGCCGTGCGGCGCACATCACCGTTCTCCTCCTGCTCACGGCGTCCGTCAGCCTCTCCCAATGGACGCAGCAGGCCGGCGGCACGGCGCAAACGCTCCTGGGGGTTTCCTTCACCGATTCGATCAACGGGATGTTCGTCGGGACCGCAGGCACGATGAAACGCACCACGAACGGGGGCACGACCTGGATCGCCGAGACGAGCGGAACCGCGATGTTCCTGCGCGACGTCGACTTCCCGTCGGGCGACACCGGCTTCGTCGTCGGCCAGTCGGGGCTCATCCTCTTCTCAAGCGACGCCGGAGACCACTGGGCGCCCCGCCAGAGCGGCACCACCGAGCACCTCGTGCACGTTCACTTCGCCGACAACCTCCACGGCATCGCGACGGGACAGAACGGGACCATCAGGGGGACCACCGACGGCGGCGGCACCTGGGACACGCTCACCTCGAATACGGCGGTCGAACTGGCCGGGGTATTCATGGTGGATACGAGGGTCGCGTACGCGGCCGGCTTCGGCGGGACGATACTCGCGACCAGCGACGGCGGCGCCACGTGGTCCCCCCGCCCGAGCGGCACGACCGCCGACCTGAGGAGCATTTCCTTTGCCGGCAGCGACACCGGCTATGTCGTGGGATATTCGGGGACGATCCTGAAAACGACGAACGGCGGCGCACTGTGGTCCCCCCAGGCGAGCGGCACCGTCCAGAACCTCTTTGCGGTCACCTTCACGACCCCGGACATCGGGACCGCCGTCGGAACGGCGACGGTCCTGCGGACGACGGACGGCGGCCAGAACTGGACTCCGCAGAGCGTCACCTTCGCCGGCGACCTGTACGACGTCGAGTTCTCGGGCGACCTTCGCGGATGGACCGTCGGCCAGACAGGGAGGATCTATTCTACCTCCAACGGCGGGACGGTCACGGGCGTGGGCGAGGAGCCGTCCCCGAAACCACATGCATATTCCCTGCGCCAGAATTATCCGAACCCGTTCAACCCCTCGACGACCCTGACGTTCCGCCTGGGCGAAGCGGGATACGCGAGCCTGACGATACTCGACGTTCTCGGACGCGCGGTGGGCCGGCCCGTATCGGAGTTCCTCCCGCCCGGGGAACATACGAGGGAATGGGACGCCTCAGGCCTGCCCGGCGGCGTGTATTTCTGCGTCCTCCGGTCCGGCACGTTCAGCGAAACCATCAAATTGCTGCTGGTCCGGTGAAGGGGCAGCCATGAACGAAACGCCGGCGACAATCCACCTCCTCAACCTCAACCTGATCCAGACGCTCGCCGTCGCCGCGCTGGTGTACTACTCCGGCATCGTCCTGAAGAGGCGCATCCCCCTTCTCGACAGGCTGAACATACCGTCCGCCGTCGTCGGGGGCCTGCTCTTCGCGATCCTCGTGCTGATCGGGCGCGACAGGTTCCTCAACCTCCGGTTCGACACCGCCACACAGCCGCTGTTCAACGTCGCGTTCTTCACGACGATCGGCATGATGGCGAGCGTCCCCCTCCTGAAGAAGGGCGGCGTGCAGGTGGTCCTGTTCCTGGTCATCTCCACGGCGTTCTGTTTCCTCCAGAACTTCATCGGGATGGGGATCGCCCGGGCGTTCGACGTGAGCCCGCTGGTGGGGATCATCGCCGGCTCGGTCACCCTGGTCGGCGGTCCCGCGACCGGGATGGCGTTCGCACCGCTCTTCGAGAAGGCCGGGGTCGTCGGGGCCGACACGCTGGCGCTCACGGCCGCGACCTTCGGCATCGTCTGCGGCGGGATCATCGGCGGGCCGGTCGGGACCTGGCTGATCAAAAAACACAATTTTCACGGGACCCGGCCAGCGAAACCTGCCCGCGACATGGCGCGCCACGACGACCCGACGGCGATCGCCGACCACGAGATCCTGTCGATCCACCTCGACCGCGAAGACCCCACGTTCGTCGTCAACCTGCTCATCCTCGCCCTGACGATGGGCGCCGGCACGGTCGTGGGCTGGTATTTCGAGTCGCTCGGATGGACGCTCCCGGCCTACATCGGGGCGATGCTCGTGGCCTCCCTCGTCCGGAACCTGGACGACGCCACGCACTGGTTCAGGATCGACCAGCAGGCGATGGATTTCATCGGCACGGTGAGCCTGAACATCTTCCTCACCGTCGCCCTGATGAACCTCAGGCTCTGGGAATTGCTGAACCTCGCCGGGCCGCTCGCCGCGATCCTCGCGGTCCAGGCCCTCGCGGTCACCGTCTTCGCCGCCACCGTCTCGTTCTGGCTGATGGGGCGCGACTACGAAGCGGCGGTGATGTCGGGCGGTTTCATCGGCTTCGTGCTCGGCACGACCGCCAACGCCGTCGCGAACATGAAGACCCTCGTCAGGAAATACGGCGACGCCCCCCGCGCCTTCCTGGTCGTCCCCCTCGTGGGGGCGTTCTTCATCGACTTCACGAACGCGATCATCATAACGGCATTCCTCAACTGGCTCACGTAGCCCCCACGCGGAGAGGATGACCGGGAGGGACCGGTGAAACTCTCTCCGCGCCCGATCCGTAAGAAAGAGGAAGGAATGTCCATTCCATCATCGCAAGGAGTCGTTCCATGAACCCCACCCTGTCCCTCGTGCTCACCCCGGCCCTCCTCTTCCTGCTCAGCCACCCATCCCCCGCCCAGGGAAACTCCCAACGACCGCCCGAATGCGAGTGGTGCGGCGCCGGCGAGGCCCCCGCCGACGTGTCGTGGCGGACCACCATCGCGGGAAAGGACGAACCGGGTGAGCGGCTCGTCGTCCGCGGAACGGTGTACCGGCCCGACGGTAAAACCCCCGCGCCGGGAGTGATCCTCTACGCGTACCATACGAACGCGAAAGGGGTGTATCCGAAAAAGGGGACGGAAACCGGGAACGCCCGGCGGCACGGTTACCTCCGGGGATGGATGAAAACCGATTCCGCCGGGAGGTACGAGTTCAGGACCATCCGGCCCGCCGCGTACCCGGGCGGAGACAACCCCGAGCACATCCACGTCACGGTGAAGGAGCCCGGCAAGGCCGAATACTGGATCGACGAATTCCATTTCGCCGACGACCCCCTGCTCACGCCGTCACAGCGCTCCCACCTCCACAACCGGGGGGGATCAGGCATCATCCGGCCCGCCCGGGGTGATGACGGCACCCTCGAAGCGGTCAGGGACATCACGCTGCCGGAATAGTCCCGACTGCCGGACGCACCGATCCCGTGCGCGGGCCCGCCGGGCCGCTCGTTCCCGACGGCCCTTCTTCCTTGCATCTCTTTGATTTTCCTCATACAATGAACATCCATATCATCACTACGGAGGTTGAAATGAATGTCATCGTCAAGGGAGGTCTCCGGATCGGGATCCTCTGCGCAATCTGGACGTTCGCCATGGGGTTCTCCGGCTGGTACAAGGACCCGGCGATGTTGATGGCCTTTTACGCCGTCATCCTGATCCAGCTCGGCGTCCTCGTCTGGGGCCTGAAGCAGACCGCGGCGCAGGGGCGGACGTACGGTGGCCAGGTGGCGGCCGGCACGCTGATGTCGGTGGTGGGCGGTGTGATCATCATCCTCTCGTCGCTCCTGTTCACCCTGGTCGTGTTCCCGAATTATTTCGAGGAGATCAGGGCCGTCCAGCAGGAAATGCTGAAAACCGCGGGGAAGACCGACGCGGAGATCGCCGCCGAGCTGGAGATGGCGTCGCAGTTCCAGACCCCGGTCCTGCAGGCCCTCTTCGGCTTCATCGGCACGGTATTCACCGGATTGATCGGGAGCCTCATCATCGGGGCATTCTACCGGAAGAAATGACCCGGCCGATCCCCCCACGACACCGCACCGCACTCATCACGCTGACCATCCTGCTCGTCCTGCCCTGCTCGGCCCACCGGACGGGGGCCGCGCTCGCGCAGACGACCGCCGGCGACGGACCCGTGCAGGCCCGTGAGCCGGCGGGGCGGCTGGAGGGAAGGGTCACCGACGCGTCCACCGGCGCGCCGATACCCGCGGTGAACGTCCGGATCCTCGGCACGTCGAAAGGGACGGTCAGCAACGCCGACGGCAGGTATCGCCTGCCTGTCGGACCCGGCCGCCAGACGGTCGTCTTCATTCATCTCGCGTACGAGCGGGACAGCATCGTGATCGGCGCCGGCGAGGCGCCCGCGGCCGGTCCGGGGACCCGGGGCGGGCCGGTGATCGCGCGTGACGTGTCGCTCCGGCCCTCGACGATACTCTATCCCGAAGTGGTCGTGCTCGCCGAGGACCCCGCGCTGGAGATCATCCGGAAGGCGATCGAAAACAAGCACCGCTGGATGGACCTGCTGAAAACCTACCGGTTCGACGCCTACACCCGCCAGGTGATCGAGAAGGACACGTCGGTGGCGAGCATCACCGAGGCGTTCACGACCGGCTGGGTGCTGAGCGGCGACACGCTCAGGGAGCGCGTCGTCCAGAAACGCCAGACCGCCAACGTCCCGATGGAGGAGAACTTCGCGGCCGTGCGCCGCCTGGTCAACTTCAACGACGACAGGATCACGCTGTTCAACGTCAACCTGAACAACGAGCGCCGGGCGTACACCTTCACCGGCCCAACCGCCCCCGACGCTCTCGACAACTACGAGTACCGCCTGCTCAGGACGCGGCGCTCGGACGGGATCGAAATGTACGAAATCGAGATGCGGCCGAAGACAAAGTTGAAACCGCTCTTCAGCGGGACGATCACCATCGCCGACCGGAGTTTCGCGGTGGTGGGGGTCGACCTCGAGCCGAACGAGACGTTCACCCTGCCGTTCGTCAAGGAGATCGCCCTGCGCTACCGCCAGCAGTTCGCGCTCTACGACTCGCTGTTCTGGATGCCGGCCGACATCAGGATCGACGGCGGCTTCACCGTCAGCATCATGGGTTTCGGGATCCCCCGGGTGGGGTTCCGGCAGATCTCGTCGATCTATAATTACGAGCTGAACGTCCCCGTGCCCGACAGCGTCATCGCGCAGCGCCGGGTCACGGTCGATTCCTCCAGCGCGGTCTACGATTCGACATTCTGGCGGTCGGGCCAGGTGGTCCCGCTGACGGCGGACGAAACGATCGCGTACGGGACCCTCGACTCCACGGAGACGCTCGAGAAGCAGTTCAAACCCGGGGGCATCCTCGGGACCCTCAGCGACGACGACTCGGAGGGGGCCGGCTCGCTCCTCGGGGTCGTCGACGCCCGGTTCACGCGCGTCGAGGGGTTCTACCTGGGGGCGAGCGAGAAGTTCGGATCGCTCATCCCGCAGACCGTCCTGGGGCTCGGGGCGGGGTACGGATTCAGCGACAAGAGGGTGCAGTACGCGGTTTCCGCGTCGGTGCGACCGGTCCCGAAGGGACCCCTGACGATCGGGGCCGAGGCCTACCGGCGCGTCGCGCACACGCCCGACGGCGGCTACTACGGGCCGGAGATCAATTCGCTCGCGGCGCTCTTCGCCAAGACCGACTATTTCGACTATTACCGGGCCGAGGGGTATTCGGCGTGGGTCGACTACGAGCCCGGCAGGAGGTTCCAGTCGCGGTTCACCTTCGTGAGCCAGGAAGAATCGTCGATGCCGGTGGCCACCGATTTCAGCCTCACATCCAACGACTGGGCGTACAGACCCAACCCCGCCGTCGCGGAGGGGACGAGGCGCTCGCTGGGGCTCGTGATCAGGGTCGGCCCGGAACGCGAGGCGCTCGACATCGTCACCACCAGCAACATCGAGGTCGCCGCCGAACTCTCCTCCCCCGAAATCCTGTCGAGCGACTTCGATTACGCGAGGGTCTCGACGCTCCTGACGTACAGCATTCCCCTCCTCGGGGAGGACCTCCTCTTCCCCGCCTCCCTGCGGTTGCGGGCGTTCGCCGGGAAGGGATTCGGCCATCTCCCGCCCCAGCAGGCGTTCAGCGCCGACACGCGGCTGACGGCCTTCGGGCCGTTCGGCACGCTGCGGGGCGCCCTGGTGAAGGAGTATGCGGGCGACGCGGTCGTGGCGGTTTCGATCGAACAGAACTTCCGCAGCCTCCCGTTCCTGGCGCTCGACCTCCCGTTCCTCTACCGCAACGGGGTGGAGCTCATCGTGCACGCCGCGTTCGCCCAGGCGTGGAACGGCGACATTCCCGTCGGCGACGGCTGGCACTCCGAAGCGGGCATCGGGTTCAGCCGGATCCTCGACCTGGCGAGGGTCGACCTGACCTACCGGTTCCGGGACCCGGCGAGGTTCTACCTCACCGTCGGCATCGCGTCGTTCTTATGACGCCCTCAGGACATCCGCCCTACGACGGCGGCGTGTTTCCGCCGCGCTTCCCCGACGACCTCCGGACCGACGCCGTCCTCGGCTGCGTGGCGGGTGCCCGGAAAACCACCTTCCGGCTCTTCGCCCCGCGCGCCACGAGCGTCACGCTCGTCCTCTTCGAACGCTTCGAGACCGAACCCGGCGACCCGATCGCGATGACGCCGGGGCGGGACGGAACGTGGGAGCTCGAAATTCAGGCCGACCTCACGGGCCGCTGGTACGGTTACCGGATCGACGGCCCCCGCGAGCCGGGAGGGATGTTCGACCCCTCGGTCCTCGTGGCCGACCCCTACTCGAGGGCGGTGACCACGGTGAACCACTGGCGGCTCCCCGCGAAGACACTCATCCTCGACACCGCCTACGACTGGGGCGGCGACCGGAGCCCGCTCAAAGCGCGAAAGGCGGAGGACCTGGTGATCTATGAATGCCACGTCCGCGACGCGACGGCGCACCCGTCGGCGGGGGCCCGCAGGCCGGGGACGTACGCAGGGTTCATCGAAAAGGGGATCGCGGGGGGGCTCGACCACATTCTCTCCCTCGGCGTGAACGCGGTCGAGCTGCTTCCGGTGATGAAGTTCGGGACGATCGAGATCCCCTACCGCGACCAGGCCGCGCTGAGCGACAGCGGGAGGATGAACGATTGGAACCCCTACGCCCGCAATCACTGGGGCTACATGACGAGTTTTTTCTTCGCGCCGGAAAGTTACTACGGGACCGACGGTTCGATCGCGCCGGGGGCGGTGAACGGCGCGGACGGGAGGGCGGTGCGGGAGCTCAAGGACCTGGTGAAGGCGCTGCACCGGGAGGGGATCGCGGTGATCCTCGACGTCGTCTACAACCACACGTCGCACTACGACTTCAACCCGTTCAAGTACATCGACAAGCAGTATTATTACCGCTGCGACGCCGGGGGAAGCTTCCTCGAAGCGTCGGGGTGCGGGAACGATTTTCACACCGAGCGGCCGATGGCGAGGAGGGTCATCCTCGACAGCGTGAGGTACTGGCTGGAGGAGTACCATGTCGACGGCTTCCGGTTCGACCTGGCGGCGATGATCGACGAGGAGACCTGCCGGCAGATCACCCGCATGGTCCGGAAGACGAAGCCCGGCGCCGTGCTCATCGCCGAGCCCTGGGGCGGCGGCCGGCACCACCCCGGGTGGTTCGCGGAACTGGGCTGGTGGTCGTGGAACGACCGCTTCCGTGACGGGATCAAGGGACGGGACCCCCGTCACGCCAGGGGATTCATCTTCGGTAACTCAGGTAATTCAGGCGCGGCAGGCTCCGCCGGACCGGACGCAGAGACGGGGCTCATCCTCACGGGATCGCTCCCGGCGAACGGCGCAGAGGCGCCCGGCGGCCGGCCCGCCCTCAATTACCTCGAGTCCCACGACGGATATACCCTCGGCGACTTCATCCGCCTGGCGACGGGGGAGCTCTCCCCCGACGAACGGTTTACGCTCCCTGCCCCCGCGGCTCACGGGCCCGATCATGGTGCCGCCGGGGGCCCGGGCAACCCCCTCCCCGCCCTGTCATCCCGCCAGATGGCGCTCAATAAATTCGCCGCGCTCATCCTGTTGACTTCGCCCGGACCGGTGATGGTCCACGAGGGACAGGAGTTCGCCCGGCCGAAGGTGATCGCCGCGGGCGACGTCCCCGATCCGGACGTCGGGAAACTCGATCATAACAGCTACAACAAGGACAACGCGACAAACCACATCGACTACGCCCTGCGCGGAATGAACGCGGACCTCTTCGGGTACTACCGCGGGCTCATCGGCCTGAGGAAACGCCATCCGCTCCTGTGCGCCCCGCGTGACCCCGGTTCGGTGGAATTCCCTTCGAACGAGGCTTCTTTCTCCGTCAGCCGCCTCGGCCCACCGGCGGGTGACGGGGGCCGCCCGACCGGCGGCCCGGAAGGAGGGGGGCCGGCGTGCGGACGGCGGGTCCAATCGTTATATTGTCCTGCTCAACGCCTCCCCCGACCGGACGGTGACGTGGACGCTCCCTGCCGGCCGCTGGAACGTCCTCGCCGACGGATCGGCCGTGCATCCCGCGGGGATCGGTCAGCGTGGACAGGTACCAATCAACGTGCCCCCGACATCGGGGATCATCCTCGGAGCCACCACGTAATGCAGATCGAATTCCAGGGCGCCGCCCGCACCGTCACCGGCTCGATGCACGTCATTCACGTCAACGGCAGGACCCTCCTCCTCGATTGCGGCCTCTACCAGGGCCACCGCGACGAGGCCAACCGCCGCAACCGCACGTTTCCCTTCGATCCGCGCTCGATCGACGCGATCGTGCTCTCGCACGCCCACATCGACCACAGCGGCAACATCCCGGGGATCGTGAAGCAGGGCTTCACCGGGCCGGTCTTCTGCACGCCGGCGACGAAAGACCTCGCCGAGCTGATGCTTGCCGACAGCGCGCACATCCAGGTGCGGGACGCGGAGTATCTCAACAAGCGGAACAGGCGCGCGGGCGAACCGCCGGTCGAGGCGCTCTATACCCCGGAAGACGCCGCGGAGGCCGCCGCCCTCTTCGCGCCCGTGGCGTACCACGCGCCGACGGACATCCTCCCCGGCGTCACGGCGACGTTCGGCGACGCCGGCCACATCCTCGGCTCCGCCACGATCGTGCTGACGGTCTCCGGGCGCGGTACGAGCACGACGCTCGGGTTCACCGGCGACCTCGGGCCGGACAAGCTCCCGATCGTGAAGGATCCAGAGTTCATGGGGAACGCGGACCTGCTGATCTGCGAGAGCACGTACGGCGGGAAGAGGCACGACACGCCGGAGGACCGCGAGGAGCGCATCAGGGCCGACATCGTCCGGACGATCGAACGCGGGGGAAAGGTCATCATGCCCGCCTTCAGCGTCGGAAGGACGCAGAACATCATCTTCACGCTCCACAAATTGCGCGACCAGGGGCGGCTTCCCGACCTGCCGGTCTTCGTCGACAGCCCCCTCGCCGTGAACGCCACGGACATCTTCAGGAAACACCCCGAAACGTTCGACGAGGAGATTTCCGCTCACCTGCTGAAGAACCACGACCCTTTCGGCTTCGCCAGGCTCCACTACATCCGGGACGTCGCGGAGTCGAAGAAACTGAACGGCATGCCCGGGCCCTGCCTGATCATCGCGGCGTCGGGCATGTGCGAGGCGGGGAGGATCCTCCACCACCTCGCGAACAACATCGAGGACCCGAGAAACACGATCGCGATCATCGGCTACCAGGCGGAGCACACGCTTGGGAAACGGCTGGTCGACGGGGCGGAGGAGGTGAGGATCCTCGGAGCGATGTACCGACGGAGGGCCGAAGTGGTGAAGTACAACTCCTTCAGCGCGCACGCCGACCATGACGGGTTGATGACGTACGTCGGAAAGTTCGACCGCCAAAGGCTCCGCAGGGTGTTCCTGGTCCACGGGGACCTCGAGAGGGCGACGGCACTCGGGGACGACATCGGACAGCGGTATGGTCTGGGCGTCGGGATCCCCGCCAGGGGCGAGAAGTTTGATTGCTGAGGGGGAAGGGATGTGCCGCCGAACCCGTGCCCCCTTCGCACCGCTCACCGGCCTGGCGGGCAGGCGCGGCCCAACCGGCCTGACCGGTCTGCCCCGCCTGCCGGGCATGTCAGGCATGCCGGGCGTGCCGGGCGTGCTGGGCATACTGGGATTGAGCCTGGTGTTGTCCGTTTCCGCCCCCGCACAATCCCCCACCGATAGTTTCCGCGCCGACACGGGCGGAACGGTCAATTCCAACGGGTACCGCATCCTCTTCGACAAGCTCTTCTCGACGTACCACTGGCAGGGCCTGCTCCTCTACGGCGGCGCCGCGCCCGGGTTCCGCTACGACATCGGCCAGGACTTCCGCTCTTCCCTCATCCGCACGAGCACGAACCTCATCACCGACGAGGAGTCCTTCCGGGCGTTGTTCCGGCTCAGGCCCGGTGAGCGGATCGAGCCCCGCGTCGCGGCGAACCTCCACATCCTCTCCGACAGGAGGGGCCTCGGACTGAGCGACGTCTCATCCTATTCAGCCCACGCCGGGGCGGCCATCCGGCCGACCGGCGTCCTCACCATTGAACCGCTGATCGGGTACCGCGCCGACCGGCAGTCGGACATCACCGACGAGGGCATTTCGTACCTGGTCCGGATGGACGCCGACTCGTTCGATTACGCCGGGTACGTCTCGGCCCTCGGCGGAAGCTGGGAATACAACCGGCTCGACCCGCGGATCATCGAAATGCGCAACGCGCGGCTGACCTCCTCCAGGAGCTTTCCCGGGGATTCGCGCAACACCCTCGAACTGCGGTACTACAGGAACCGGCGCGATTTTTACACGCGCGCGGACCAGGGTGTCGCCGCGGAGTTCGGCGTCGACCAGAACATCGAGACCAGGGCCGAGGACCTGTTCGGGGTCCGCGATTCGCTCCTGTACAACGTGACCCCGGAGTTTTCGCTCGCCGCCAACGCCGGGGTCCTCTCGCGGGGCATCGGGCGTGAGTCGAAGTACAAATCGTACTCCGACCCGGGGACGCCGGTCCTCAACAGCACCGTGGACGAACTGACCATCGGGGGGGAACTGAGCGCCGCCTGGGCCGTCACCCCGGCGCTGGACGGCAGGCTCACGATGGTGCTCCAGGAGCGGAACGAAACGCACCGGATCGAGGACGACGACGGGTACCTCGAGCCCGCCGTGGACTCGATCCGGCGGGTCCAGGAACGGATGAACAACGTCGCGAAGCGGACGACGATGGCGGCGGCGGCCGATTTCAGGATCTCCGGCTCGGACCAGGTGTCGGTGTCGGGATCGGGGTCGATCCTGAAGTACGACACCCCGAGCGGCGTCAACACCGACGACCGCGACGAACTCCGGTACCTCGCCAACGTCACGACGCGGCACCGGCTCAGCCGGTACCTCTGGATGGCCGTGGCGGCGGACGTCAGCCTGACCCACCTCGTGTACCTCTCGGCCCATCGGAGCGCCGACAACACGTGGAACCGGATCCTGCGGCTCTCGCCCCACCTGGTCTGGACCCCCGACCGCGCCTTCACCTCGTCCAACCGTTTCGAGGTCCTCGCCAACTACACCGTCTACGATTTCGACAGCCCCGGCACCGCGGTGCGGAGCTTCGTCTTCCGGCAGTTCGCCTTCACGGATTCGACGGTGTGGTCCCTGACCAGGCGCACCTCGGTGGAATGGAGCAGCTATGTCCGCCTCTATGAGCGTGGAAACCTGCGCTGGGAAGACTTTACGGAGAGCCCGGTGAGCTATTTCGAGGATTTTACGCATATCGGGATGGTTCGCTATGGCGCAACTTCGGCCTTGATTTTCTCCCTCGGTATTCGTTATTTTAGTCAAATGCGATTTGACTATGCCGGGGACAGGCGCATACCGCAACAGTTCCTGCGGAGCGTGGGACCGGCGACCGGCATGGAATGGATCGTGGGCGAACGAACGGCCCTCCTGGTGAAGGGCTGGTACGAGCACCAGTCGCGGACTGGCCTGCCCGATCACGGCATCGCAAACATTACAATGTCTTTAAACGTCAGTCTTTAATCATCCGTACGCGCGATGTCCGAATCCTACCGTCTCGAGATCCCGAGCGACCCCAAGGAAATCATGGCCGTCGAGAAGTTTCTCGAGCAGATCAACGAGAAGCTGCGCCTCGACGAAATGAGGTTCAACAAGCTCCTGGTGGCCACCACCGAGGCGGTCAACAACGGCATCATCCACGGGAACAAGCGGGACAGGAACAAAAAAGTGCTCCTGCGCGTCGACGTCAACTCGGAAGCGCTGACCGTGAAGGTGAGGGACGAGGGGAAGGGCGTGGACATCGAAACGATCCCCGACCCGCTGGCCGAGGAAAACCTCCTGCGGGAGAACGGCCGGGGGGTGTTCCTGATACGTTCGCTGATGAGTTCGGTGGATTTCGAGACGGTTCGACGACGGGTGGGAAGTGACGATGAAGCTCGAATTGAACTGAAGCGCGGGTTGCGCGCCGGGACCGGCGGCGCGCGAATCCCCGCACGCCTCCGGTCCCGGTGGCAGCCTGTCGCCGCCGGAGAGTGTCACCCCTCCCGCGGCACGACATCCCCCTTAGAGATCCATCCTCAGAGTTTCAGCTTCGCGATGTTCGCCTTCACCTCGTCGGCGGATTTCGCGAGCGCGGCCTTTTCGTCCGCCGTCAGCGGGACATCGACGATCTTCTCGATCCCCTTCCTGTTCAGCTTGACCGGCACGCCGACGAACGTGTCCTTCAGGCCGTATTCGCCCTGGAGCCACGCGGCGCAGGGGAGGATCCTGTTCTGGTTTTTCACGATCGCCTCGACCATCTCCACCGCCGCCGCCGACGGCGCATAGTACGCGCTGCCGGTCTTGAGGTAGTTGACGATCTCGATGCCGCCCTCCCGCGTGCGCTTCACGATTTTGTCGATCGTCTCCTTGTCCATGAACTCCGTGAGCGGGACGCCGGCGATGGTCGTGTACCGCACCAGCGGTACCATCGAGTCGCCGTGGCCGCCCAGGACCAGCGCCTGGATGTCCTTCACCGACACGTTCAGCGCCTCGGCGATGAACGACCGGTAGCGCGCGGTGTCGAGGATGCCGGCCATGCCCACCACGCGCGACCGGTCGAAGCCGCTGACCTTGAACGCGACGTAGGTCATCACGTCGAGCGGGTTCGACACCACGATGATGATCGACTTCGGCGACTTCGGGGCGACCTGCTCGGTGACGCTCTTCACGATCCCCGCGTTGGTCTCCTGCAGTTGTTCGCGGGTCATCCCCGGCTTGCGGGCGATCCCCGCGGTGATCACGATGATGTCGGAGCCGGCGGTTGCCGCGTAATCGTTGGTCCCGATCGCCCTCGTGTCCGTCCCCTCGATCGGCGACGATTCGAACATGTCGAGCCCCTTCCCCTGGGGAAGGCCCTCGACGATGTCGATCAGCACGACTTCATTGGCAAGTTCCTTGTCAACGATCCTCTGCGCCGCGGTTGCGCCGACGTTGCCCGCTCCGACGACTGTGATTTTCATGGTATGGTCCCTTAGGAGGTTGTATGGTGGACGTGGACTGGGATTGGGGGCTGAGAACGACGCCCGGACGCCGGGTCGCAGAGTCGGCCTGATGGCCGGTGATGACGATCCGGACGGCGGGCGGAACAGCCCCCGTCCGGACCGGTTGCCTTACGAGGGAATGATGCTGACGACGTTCCTGGACTTCCCGAAATTCTTGAAGTTCACCACGCCGTCCTTCAGCGCGAACAGCGTGTCGTCGCTGCCGATCCCGACGTTGGTGCCGGGCGAGAAACTGGTCCCGCGCTGGCGGACGATGATGCTGCCGGCGGTGACTTTCTCCCCGCCGAAACGCTTGACGCCGAGGCGCTGCGAGTTGCTGTCGCGGCCGTTGCGTGAACTGCCGCCCCCTTTTTTATGTGCCATGCGATCTTCTCCTCGATGTTAACTGGCTATGCTGGTGATCTCGACCTGCGTATACTGCTGCCGATGGCCGCGGCGCAGGCGGTATCCCTTGCGTTTCTTCTTCTTGAAGACGATGACTGTCTCGTCCTTCACGTGGCCGAGAATTTTCGCCGTCACCGTCGCGTTCTTCACGTAGGGGGCGCCGATGGACACCTTCTTGTCGTCCGACAGCAGGATCACCCGGTCGAATTTCACGGTATCGCCGACACCCTGGGTGAGTCTGGGGACGTATATCTGCTCGGCCGGGCTCACTTTGAGCTGCTGCCCGGCGACTTCAACTACCGCAAACATGATGATTTAACCCCGATTTGATGAGAAATGGAAACAGAGCGAAAATAAGGTACGGATTTTCAGTGTCAATGTCAAAGGGTGCCGGGTGACCCGGGATGCCCTTTTCAGTGATTCCTGGTGGGGGTCCGATGTTTGACTTTTTCGACAAATCTCTCTATGTTTAGTGAGCATTTCCTGAAAATTCTCTAATCACCCGCGTAATTCTTTGCCATTTCCTGATTTTTTCTGTCCATGAAGAAAAAAACCGTACTCATTGTCGAGGACAGCCCCGGTTTTTCCGAATTGATGAAATTCGTGGTGGAAGACGAGGGGTTTAACGGTGTCCTTTTCCCTCTGGAAGAGAATTTTATGCAATGGGTCGAAAAGGAAAAACCCTCCGCCATCATCATGGACCTGGCGCTGAACCGGCTGAGCGGGTTCGACCTTATCAGGGAGCTCAAAGCCCATCTGAAACACAAGAACATCCCGATCGTCGTCATCACCGGGCGCGACCTCGACGTCAAGGACATCACCGAACTGAAGATGCACGACATCGCCTACCTCAGGAAAGGCCGCGTGGACATGCACGAAATCCACCAGGCCATCCGGAACGTCGTGGCAAAGTCGGAGACGAAGTAACAGCCCGCGACACCCGCCATCCCCGGGCGCGTTTTCATTTTACGCGCTTAAACCGGTCCAATTCTTCCCCCCAAACGGTCAAATTTCCCGTTTCTCGGCACCCCCCCTTGCGTTTCATCATTGACAGCTGTATATTTTTTACAGAGGGTGTCGCAGGTCAGGACGGCGGGCCGGATTCAGGACAGGATCAGCAGAAAGGGCAGGATATGTTTATCATGACGTTCGGAGAAAAGCTCACCAACGCGTTCTGTTGGTTGGTCAGCTCGGCGATCACGCTCTACCTCTTCTACGGGTTCTATAACACCATCACGGTGGTCACGCGGTAGCACCCCGCTTCAGCGTTTCACGCGCGTCCATCGTGACGCGCGGGAAGCTCCCGACCGCGACCGCCCGGCGGATACACCCCGGTTATTTCCCCCCGAGCGCCGATTCCACTCCCCTGCGCAACTCCTCCACGCCCCGGTCCCCCAGGGCGAGCGTGAGCTCTTCCGCACAGACGTCGAACACCGTCAGCGGGCCTTCGTCCCTGTATGAGCAGCACGACGGGCGCTCGGCGTACTCCGGATCGTGCAGCGTGAGCTCGCCCCCGTCGACCGTCACCGGGTAGAGCCAGCAGTAGAACGGTTTCAGGGCGTAACGGTCCATCCCCCCGGCGGCGGCGGCCTTCTGCAGCACGCACATTCCCTTCGAATTCAGGAACACGCACCGGTCGTTGTACACTTCCGTTCCGACCGCCATGCCTGACGGGTAGTCGGCGTCCGGGATCGGGTCCTTTTCGAACCAGAGGGCGGTATCGCGCTCCTGCTCCGGGTCCATCTGCGCGCGGACCAGGTCCGCGTGGCGGAGGATTTCGTCGCGTTCGGTGACGTCGGCGTACACCCCGCCGCTGCAACAGTCCGCGTTGCAGTTCGTCATCGAACAACCCGGAACGAACCGCTTCTCCACGATTTCATGCCCGACGCGCAGCTCCGGGATGTGCTTCATGCGGTGGTCCCGGAGGACCATCACCGCCTCGACTTTCCCTCCATCACCGGTCATTCGATCCCCATCCTGCGGTATTTCTCCCGGTACTTGTCGTTCAGGTGCGTCTGCCGGTTGGTCAGGCTGATCGATTTCCCTCGGATGAACTCCATCTCGACGCTGCTCGTGATCTCGAGGGGGTTCCCCGTGGTGACGATGAGGGTCGCGTCCTTGCCGCTCTCGAGCGACCCGATCCTGTCGGCCAACCCGAGGATCTGCGCCGGGTAGAGCGTGACCGCTTTGAGCGCCTCGTCCGCCGGCAACCCGTAGCTCGCCGCGGCCGCGGCCTGGTACGGGAGGTTCCTCTCGTTCTCGTAACCCCCGCCGCCGCTGATGCAGAACGTCACCCCCGCGTCGAAGAGCTTCTTCGGGAGCGTCGCCGGCTCGTCGTAGGCCTCCCACCGGCGGGACGGCGTGGTGTGGATCGGCTCGGCGATCACCGCGACGTTGTGCGCCTTCAGGAGTCCGGCGGCGCGCCACGCGTCGTACCCGCCGACGATCACCAACCGGACCTTCTCCTGGTCGGCCCAGGCGACGGCCGCCTCGATCTGCGTCAGGTCCGACGCGCTCAGGAGGACGGGGACCTTCCCCTCGAGCACCGGGATCATCGCTTCCCAGCGCAGGTCGGTGTCGTGTCGCGGGCCGTTCCCGGAGCCTTCCGCCTTCTTCGCGACCATGTAGGCGCGCGCGTCCCGGAACGCGTTCTTCAGTTCGTCGAGCTGTTTTTCCCGCTCCTTCTTCTGCTCCTCCTCGGTCCGCCGCTCCCACCAGGCCCGGTTGATCGTCATGCTGGGCCAATTGACGATCATGCCGACCGGCGCCCTGAGCGTCATGTCCTCCCAGGTCCAGCCGTCGAGTTCGAGGGCGGCGGCCGTGCCGCTGATGACTCCCCCGCCCGGCATCGTCACCGCCACCGTGATGCCGTTGGCGCGGGTCACCGGGATGATCTCGCTCTCGGGGTTGACCCCCGCCTCGGCGCGGATGTTGGGGTTGATGCTCCCCGTCTCCACGGCGTCCCTCGTCGCGCGGACCGAGCCGATCTCGTTCAGGCCGGTGGAGGACGTCGCGAGGACGAGCCCGGGGTAGACGTGTTTTCCGGTGACGTCGATCCTCTCGGTGCCGGCCGGGAGGGTGAGGTTCGCGCCGATCGCGACGATCGTCCCCTTGTCGAAGAGGATCATGCCCCCCTCGATCGCCGGGCCGGACACCGGGTGGATGGTGCCGCCGGTCAGGACGATCGGGTGGTCCTGCGGTTTCGCGGGAATCTCGGTGCCGCCGGCGATGAGCCTGGACGCGGGCGCAAGGACGAGCATCGCGACGAGCAGGGCCAGCAGTTTCCACAGGTTATGCAGGTTCACCTGGGTGAAATTCGTGGTCTTCATGTCAGCGTCCCTCCCCGCCATGGACTTCCTCATGGCATGAATAGTGATCGGATTCATCCTCATATTTCCAGCCACGTCCCCGGCCGCCCTTCTTGTCGTCGGACGACGCTTTCGGCGATTCGAGCGCCTTCTGGATGAGGACCGAGCGTTCCCGCGTGACCTCGTCGTTCATCGCCCTGTCCTCCTGCCGGTCGAAATACCTCCGGCCGTCGATCCAGGTCTGCTCGCAGATGCTGAGGGTCGAGAGCGGGCTGCCGCTCCAGACCACGAAGTCCGCGTCCTTCCCCGGCTCGAGCGATCCCACGCGCTTGTCGATCCGGAGCTGTTTCGCCGGGTTGATGGTGACGAACTTGAGCGCCTCGTCGGGAGCCACCCCGCCGTACTTAACCGCCTTCGCGGCTTCGAGGTTCATCCGGCGCGCCAGCTCGTCGCTGTCGGAGTTGAACGAAACGACCACCCCCGCGGAGTGCATGATCGCGCCGTTGTAGGGAATGGCGTCGTACACTTCCATCTTGTACGCCCACCAGTCGCTGAAGCTCGAGCCGCCCGCGCCGTGCTTCGCCATCACGTCGGCCACCTTGTATCCCTCCAGGATGTGCTGGAAGGTGGCGATCCGGAAACCGAAGTCCTCGGCGACGCGCATCAGGGCGAGGATCTCGTCCTGGCGGTAGGAGTGGCAATGGACCAGCCGTTTCCCTTCGAGGATCTCGACCAGGGCCTCCATTTCGAGGTCGCGCCGCGGGGGAATGTGCGTTTTCAGCGCGCGGTAGTCCGCCCATTGCTGACGGTAGTCCCTCGCCGCGGTGAACTCGTCCCGGATGATCTGCTCGACCCCGGAGCGGGTCTGCGGATAACGGGTGGTGTTGTCGTCGCCCCAGTTGCTCTGCTTGAGGTTCTCGCCGAGGGCGAACTTGATCCCCGGCATCGCTCCCGCGAACTTCATCTCCTCGGCGAGCGCGCCCCACCGGAGCTTGATGACCTGGTTCTGGCCGCCGATGGCGTTGGCCGAGCCGTGCAGGACGTTGGCCGCCGTCAGCCCGCCGGCGAGCTCCCGGTAGATGCCGATGTCGTCGGGGTCGATGACGTCGGCGATGCGCACCTCGGCCGTGATCGCCTGGCCGGTCTCGTTCACGCTCCCCGCCGCGGCGGAGTGCGAGTGGCAGTCGATCAGGCCGGCGGTGACGTGCTTCCCCTTCCCGTCGATGACTTTCGCGCCGGATGGGACGGAGAGCGATTTCCCGACCTTGACGATTTTGCCCTTCTCAATCAGCATGTCGCCGTTCTCGATCGTGCCGGCCGGCCCCGACGTCCAGATCGTGGCCCCTTTCACGAACAGGCGGTCGGCCTGCTCCGGGAGCGAGGCCCGGCCGAATTCGCCGGGGGGATAGAGCGGCGTGAACGACGCCATCGCGGGCGGCTTCGGTTGCGCGGTGTCCCTTTCCGCCGTGAACGGCGCGGTGCGGACGGCGTTCCACGTGAACGAGCGGCCGTCGGAGAGTTCGCCCGTGCCGGCGAATTTCCCTCCGGCGTAGCTGCCGCTCATCCGCGTGACCCCGTCGAAGACGATCGAGTCGCCCGAGAACGAGGCCTGGAGCAGGAGGCTGGAGAAGGAGGCGGTGGAAGTCTTCGCTTCCTTCCCCTTCACCGTGACGGTGATCTTCGGACTCTCCGTCTCACCCTTCAGCGTCATCGTCAGGGTGTCGACGGGCGCGCCCGAGAGCGCCGCCGCCCAGGTCCCGCGCGGGTCGACGTCAGGGGCCGGTTTCACCGGGTACCGGGTGCCGGAGACCCAGGTTTCGCGCAGGACACCCTTCTCGGCGAAGAGGTCTCCCTCGGTGACGATGAAGTTGGCCCTCTTGCCCCTCTCGAGCGTCCCGACCTCCTTGTCGACACCCAGGAGTTTCGCCGGTGTGGTGGTGAGAGCGGCGAGGGCCGCGTCGGCGGAGAGCCCCCTGGAGACCGCCTTCTTCACGTTGGGGATGAATTTTGTCTGGTCCTTCAGGAGCGACGCCGTCAGGGTGAATTCCACGCCCGCGTCGGCGAGCCGCTTCGGATTTTCAGGCGCCTCGTCCCAGTAGCGCAGTTCCGCGAGGCCCACGTTCAGCGCGTCTTCCGGCGAGCCGACCGACGGCGTCTCGGGGAAATTCACCGGGAGGATCACCGGCACGCGGGCGGCCTTCACCGCCGCGAGCCGCTGGTATTCGCGCCCGCTGCCCCGGACCCAGAGCTTCAGCGTGAATTCCTTCGCGATGGCCGCGCTCCTGAGCAGGTCGTGCTCGTCGGCCGATTCCATCAGGACCGGGCGGACGCCGTCGATCACGTCTCCGAGGGCGGCGAGGTCGGAAACGTATTCCGGCCTCGGCTCCGAGGGATGCTGCTGCGACGCCTTCTGCGCGGCCCTGTGCCACTGCGCGTCGAGCATGACCTGGCGGATGAGCGCGATCGAACCCATCAGCGAATTGGGATACGCCTCCTCGGAATTGCGCGGCGGCTGGAGGGTGCCCGCCTGCGCGACGTCGGCGCGCAACAACTGGTCGCCCGGCTTGCCGTCGCCAAGCATCACGACCGCGGTCGCGCCCTTCAGAACCCCTTCGGCGGGGACGATCTGCGCGGCGGTGAACCCCATGCCCCGCAATTTTTCATTCTCCTTTGCGTCGGGGAGGAACAGTTCGGCCGCCCGCACGGAGGTGTTGACGTTCTTGTTCCAGTACCTCGCGCCGCGCGGCGCGGCCGGTGTCTCGCGCCTCGCCTGGCCGCCCTGGCCCGGGCCGCCGCCCGCCCCGCGCTCGGTGGACTGTTTCGGGAGGCCGGCGTCGGAATACGATTCGATGAGGCCGGGGTAGATGGTCATCCCCGGGATGTCCCACACGCGGGCGTCGTCGGGAACGCCCACGTTCGCGCCGACGGACTCGATCATCCCGTCGCGGACGACCAGCGTCCCTTTCGCGATGACCTTACCGGGCGAAACGACGATCCTGGCGTTGGTGAACGCGTGGACCTCGGGCGTGTTCTGCCTGATCCCGACGGCCGGGGCGACCTGCGCCGGCGCGGGAATCGCCGCCGCGAAAAACATCGCCGCCACTGCGACGAGCATTCCCTTCACGGCGAACGATCGAGATGGAATGAACATGGCTGCTTCTCCTGCAATGATGGTTGTCGGAACTCTTCTACGGACCAAGGGTGAGCCCGGTGGAGGTTTTTAGCGGATCTGTCGTGCGGCGGATCCCGCGTATCGCCGGGCGAACCGGTGCCGTCGGCAGCGCCCGTGCATACCGTGTATACGGAGAGTTATAATAAGTGTTTGGGTAGGGAAAAGCAAGGAATCAGAGCAGGGCCCACCGTTTCCGCAGGAACCACTCCCCGGCCAGCAGCAGGACCAGGATGCCCCCGAGCCACGCAAAATTCCACATCTCGATCTCGCGGCGGGTGATCTCCTCCCGGGGGGCCAGTTGTACCTTTTCCGCGACGTCCTTCCAGAGCCGTTCGCCGTCGGCGATCGCATAGAATCCTCCCCCCGACTGTCCGGCGAGCTGCTCCAGGAGCTGGCGGTTCATGGTCGTCGCCAGGAATTCCACGTTGACGGGCCCGACGGAAAATTTCCCGCCGTCGGCGCCGAGGTTGCGGTCGCCGCTTTTCGCCGTCGCCCGGAACTCGTAATCACCCGCCGGGACCGGGCCGTCGGCCCCCTCGTACCGCCCGTTCCCGATCGGTTCGAGAGGCAACGTGCGGGATTCCTGGCCGGAGGAGTACTGCACGCTCACTTCCGCGTTGTCAACCGGCCTGAGCTGGTCGTCGTACACTTCGGCCCTGAACGCGACCCCCTCGGCGGTGGTGAAGATGTCTTTCACCGGATTGACCCGCACCGGCTTCTCGTTGTCGCGCGTGGTCAGCCAGCGCACCGCGTTCGAGACCAGGGCCGCGAAGAACTTCTCGGTGGCGGGCGAACCCTGCGACATCAGCCTCCAACGGTAAATCCCGTGGCCGGTGATCGCGAACGACTTGAACCCCCGCAGGCTCCGTGTCAGGACGAGCGGCTCGGACAACGTCACGGTGTTGATCCGGGCAAACGCGAGCACGTCCGAGCCGGGACGCGCCTGGAACACCGTGCGCATCTTATAGACGGGCGGGAGCCTCTCCCACGATTCGAGCGTGATGTCCGCCCGTTCCCCGGAGACCAGCGGGTGCGCCTTCATCCTCTCCGGGACCGACGGGAAGACGGGGTCTTCGGCGCCGTTGGGCTGTGACACCGTGAACGGGAGAAATTCGTCGAAGGCCCGGAGCTTCGCGTGGTCGACGGATTTCCCGTGGACATAGAACAGCGGTTTCCTGGAGCTCCGCATCGCGGCCAGGAGTTGCGCTGTCGTTCCCTCGGACGTCAGCGGCGACGGGAACCCCGCGAAGAGGACGCAGTCGGCGCTGTCGATGACGGCCTGGGACGGGGCGTCGCCGACGAACGCGCCGGCCGACTTCTGGACGAACGTCCTGACTTCCATCTGCGGGTCTTCGGCGATCGCCTGGCGGAGCGCCGACACGTCGGGGAACGGGGCGCCCGCGAACATCACCACCCTGATCTTGCTCTTGAGCACCCTCAGGAAGAACGTCTGCGAGTTGTTCTCCCGCGTCAGTTCTCCGGGGAGGCCGCCGACCGAAACGACGTATTTATGGACTCCCTCCCCCCCCGCGGGGATCGAAAAGCGGACCGGGTATTCGGTCCTCCCGGCGTCGAGGAGAACGGGCGCCCTCCCGACGACCTCTTTCCCCTCATGGACGGCCACCTCGACCCGCTGGTTCCGGTAGCCGAAGCTCCGGAGGTACGCCTCCACGGGCACGTTCGATCCCGCGTACGCGATCGCGTTGGTGAAGACGCGGTCGACGAGGAGGTCCTTCTGCCTGACGGTGTCGCCGACGCCGGCCGCGAACACCGGGAGGGAGAGGTTTTCCAGCTCGTTGAGCGGATTGCGCCCCTCGGTGTAATTGCCGTCGGTGGCGAGCACGACGGCCTGGATGTTTTCCTCCCGCGTCCGCTTCCGGATTTCGGCGAGCGCCGCGGAAATGTCCGTGGACTGGCCGGAGTATTGGAGACTCTCGGGGGGAGAATCGAACGCGCCGGTCACCGTTCCCGCGAAGGGAAAATAGCGCACCGTCGCCCCGGCAGGCGCGGAACCCGCCGACGTCGCGAGGAACGCGGCCACGGCGTTCGAGACGTCCTTCCCGGAGACCCGGATGCTCTGCGTGTTGTCGAGGAGCACCGCGACGACCGGCGCGTCCGTGCGGGTGTCCACGAACTGGATGACCGGTTCCGCCAGGAGGAGCGCGAGGGCGACCATCGTCACCGCCCGAAGGGTCGTCAGGAAGGCCCGCCGCCCCGGCGGGAGCGGGGGAATTGTCCGGCGGTAGCTGAACCACGCGGCCGCGACGGCGGCGAGCGCGAAGAGGACGGCGACGGCGATGCCCCCGAGCAGGGAGAACTGTATTTCGGCGACGATCATGCGGCGTCCTACCTGATCAGCATCATTTTATTCATGGACACACCCGAGGGGGTCGACAGCCGGCAGAGGTAGACGCCGGCCGGGAGCGCCCCGGCGCGGAAGAGGACCGGGGCCCTCGAAGCGTAATCGCCCGCGGAGACGAACCCCTCGAACGGCGCCGCCACGAGCTGGCCCAGCACATTATAGACATTCACGCGCACATTCCCGTCTGCGGAAAGGTCGAAGACGATACCGGTTTCCCCGCTGAACGGGTTCGGATAATTTTGATGGAGGCGCGTCGCGGTGGGAATATCGACCGGTTCCGCCACCTCCCCCGTTCCGTACGGATACACCCACCGGTCGTGGAAGAGCGGCGCCGGGCTCACGCACGAGCCGCCGGCGCTGTCGACCGCGGAGATGACGATGGCGACCGGCGTCCCGGGCGGGTGCGGCGGGATCTTCGCCGCGTAGCGACCGGACCCCGGGAACAGGAACGACGAGTCGAGGGACATCGGCAGAGTCACCGGGGCCTCACCCGGTTCGTTGTCGTCCCAATAGCTGAGCAGCACGCTGTCCGGTTTGACGCCGGACTCCGACACGACGTTCACCGAAATGACCGCGCCGTCCGGTTCGAGGCCGACGCCGGGAACGTTGGAGAAGAAGGGCCCGACGCTCAGGATCGCAGAAAGCGCGTCGAGGTACCCCCAGCCGGTGAAGTTGTTCGGAAACGAGGTGAAATTCTGTATGCGCGCGGTGTCCGCCGACGCGCGGACGATGTCCCGCACCCGGACCGGCGTGAGTTCCGGCCTTGCCGAGAGGATCAGCGCGGCTGTACCCGCCGCCAGGGGGCTCGCGACCGAAGTTCCGCTCTGGTACGAATAGTCGTCGAACCCGCCGGTCGAGGCGGCGTAGACTCCCGCGCCGGGCGCGGTGACGTCCGGCTTGACGCGGCCGTCGCTCGTCGGCCCGGTGGAGCTCGATGTGGCCAGGAGCCCGTCGACCGACGCGGCGCCGACCGAGATCGCCGTGTCGACGTCGGCCGGCGTGAGCATCGTGCCGGTGACGCCGTCGCCGTTCCCCTCGTTCCCCATCGAAACGCAGAGCACCACGCCGAGCTGCGCGGCACGGCGCGCGGCTTTCGCGACCGTCGAGGTCTTTCCGTCAAAGTCGCCGTTCCCCCAGCTGTAGCCCGAGCCGTTGTCCCACGTGTCGTACCCGACCGAGGAATTGATCACGTCCGCGCCGTTCGCCTCGAGCCACTCGATGCCCGCGGTCCAGTAGTCCTCCTCGACCTGGGTCTCCGTGGGGACGTACTCCGTCTTCGCCAGGAGGTATTCGGAATCGAACGCCGGGCCGATCGAGCGATCCCGGGGCGTACCCCCCCAGCACCGACAGGACGAGCGTCCCGTGGGAATCCTCCCCGGGCGGGTCGCCGGGGCCGTCCGCCGTGTCGCCGTCGCGTGAAATGAAATCGTATTCCTTCAGGACCCTCATCCCCTCGAGCGAGCGGTGAGCGCGCCACCGGAACCCGCTGTCGAGCAGGCCGACGACGACGCTGCGGCCTGTGATCCCGAGGGCGTGCACCGCGGGGACGCGCACCGCGTCGAGCTGCGCGAACGAGGGGCCGTAGTCGGGCGTGCCGGCGGCGAACGGTTCGAGTTGGCCGGCGGAGCCGGCCGGGCGTGCCGGGCTTCCGTCCGTCGCTCCCGGACCCTCGCGCGCCTCAGTCGCGATCCCGCGCGATGCCCTCCGCACCGGCGCGACGCTCCCGACGAACGGGAGCGATCCGACCGCCGGGAGCGCGTCCGGGGGGATGACGGCCGACACGGCGTTCATCCATCGCGACGTCGTCACGACGGAAACCCCCAGCTTTTCGAGGGCGTCGATGTACGGCCTGTGGACTGGGAAAATCTTCCGGTTGGACGAGGGACCCGGGGGGGAGCATCTTCGACCGGCGCCGGAGCGCCCTCCCGCCGACGTCACGTGCGGCGGCGACGGAGGGCGACGGCCCCTTGTCGCGGAAGAAGACCCAGTACTTTTCCTGGCCCGCGTTCGCCGGCACGGAATGGAACAACAGCGCTGCGATCCACACCGGCAGGAGTTTCATCGTCGCCCCTCCGCCGGGATCAGTCGGCCTGGAGCAGTTTTTCGACGATCTGGATCGAGCTGACGCCGTCGGCCTCCGCGTTGAAGTTGGGGACGATGCGGTGCCGCAGGACCGGTCCGGCCACCTTCTTCACGTCCTCGATGTCGGGGGTGTAGCGGCCGTCGAGGATGGCCCGGGTCTTGGCGCCGAGGATGAGGTACTGCGAGGCCCGGGGGCCGGCGCCCCAGCTGAGCCAGTCCCTGATGAACTCCGGCGCCATCGGGTGCTTCGGCCGGGTCGTCGTGACGACGCTGACGGCGTACGCGATGACGTTGTCGGCCACCGGGACGCGCCGCACGAGGTCCTGGAAGCGCGAGGATCTCCTTCCGCCCGAGGATGTGCCCCAGCTGCGGTGCGTACATGCTCGTGGTCGACTTCACGATCGCGACCTCCTCGTCCTGCGACGGGTAGTCGAGCCAGAGGTTGAACATGAACCGGTCGAGCTGGGCCTCGGGCAGCGGGTAGGTGCCCTCCTGCTCGATGGGGTTCTGCGTCGCGAGCACGAAGAACGGCTCGTCCAGGACGTACGTCTGGCCGGCGGCCGTGACCTGGTGCTCCTGCATCGCCTCCAGCAGCGCCGCCTGCGTCTTGGGCGGGGTGCGGTTGATCTCGTCGGCCAGGATGATGTTGGCGAAGATCGGCCCCTTGCACGAACTTGAACGATTCGCGTCCGCCGTCGCGCGGTCCTCCTCGATGATCTCGGTGCCGGTGATGTCGCTCGGCATCAGGTCGGGGGTGAACTGGATGCGGCTGAACTTGAGGTCGAGCACGTTCGGCCAGCGTGCTGATCAGCAGCGTCTTGGCCAGCCCCGGCACGCCGACCAGCAGGCAGTGCCCGCGGGCGAACATGCGCGATCAGCAGCTGCTCGATGACCTCGTCCTGGCCGACGATGACCTTCGCGACTTCCTTCCTGATCCTGTCGAAGTCCTTTTTGAGTTCCGCGACGGCCTCGGTGTCGCCGGGGCCCGCGGGTTGATGTTTTTCAGTCACGTCGGTCACCGTTGGTTAGAGTCTGACTTCCCAGTAGAGCTGGTCGCGGAGCTCGAGGAGCCATTTCTGGTATTCCACGTTCCGCTTGTTCCCCAGCGCCATTTCTTCGAGCCGCTTCCAGTCCTGGGCCGGGTTCATCGGGTGTTTCGGGATCCGTTCCTTCAGGTATACGATGTGGAACCCCCGGACGTTGCCGGAAGTGAGTTCGACCGGGTCGCTGATTTCGCCCGTTTCGAGGGAGTCCGCCACCTTCACCAGCTCCGGGTCGAACTGGTCCGTGGTCAGGCGGCCGATCAGCCCGCCGAGCGGGCCCGACTCCTTGTCGTCGGAATGCCTCCGGGCAAGGTCGGCGAACGGGACACCCGCCTTCGCGCTGTCCTTCAGGGAGAGGAGGAGTGAGACCGCCTCCGACGACGAGGTCGAGTCGACCTCCGCGCGGAACAGGATGTGCCTGGCCTTCACCTTGTCCCCCCGGCGTTCCATGACCTCGATGATGTGGAAGCCGCGGGACGTCTCGACGATCCCGGAGAGCTGGCCTTCCTTGAGCGAGAAGACGATCTCCTCGAAGTCGGGGACGAATTCCCCGCGTTTCCAGAACCCGAGGTCGCCGCCGGAGCCGGCGGTGGCCTTGTCCTCGGAATACTGTTTCGCGAACGCGGCGAAGTCGCCGCCCAGGATCAACGAATCGCGCACCATGGTGGCTTTCTTCATGATCGCCTCGCGACTCGCGGCGCTCACCCGGGGAAAGCGGAAGATATGGTAGAGCTCCAGTTCCGCCGGGACCTCCGGGAGGCTGTCCTTGTACGTGGTGAAGAATTCCTCGACCTCCCGTCGGGACACCTGCACGCCGTCGAAGCGGACCTGCTGGAGCTGCTGCGCGAGGATCTGCTTGCGCATCTCGTCCCGGAACTCCCGCTTCATCCTGCTCACCGGCATCCCGTAGAGTTCCTCGAGCTTCTCCTGCGTGCCGACCTGGGGGTGCGCGATCCTTTGCGCGACCAGCTCGTCGAGGCGGGTGGTGATCTGGTCTTCGGTGACCTTGAGCGAGGTGTCGCGGAGGGCCTGGGCGAGGAGCAGTTTCTCGTTGATCATGGCGTCGAGGACCTGCTCCTTCAACCCCGGGGTCTCGGGGCTGATGCGGTTCGAGAGGGCGTAGAAGTCGGTCTGGGCCTTGAGGTCGGAGAGGAAGATCGCCTCCTTCCCCACGACGGCCACGATCCTGTCGAGCGTGTCGTTCTGCGCGGGGGCGGCCGCCGGGAAAAAAAGCGCGAGCGCGCCCGCGAGGGCGAGGATCGCAGGCGTGATCCCCCTGGAACTGTCCCTCTTACTCATTGGTATCGGCGGATCCTTCCCGACGCCTGGCGTCATTCATGTTGATTTCAACACCGTACCTCTCACGGAGAGTTCCGAGGAGCGCCTCCAGGCGCGAGCGGCGGTTGTCGATCAGCACCCGGTTGAGCACTTCCTCCCGCGCGAGGTCGAATTCGGTCGTTTTCCCCGCGGGGGCGAGCGCGACGTACTGGAGCACCGTGAAGCCCCCGTCGGTCTTCACGGGGAAGGAAACGTCCCCGGGTCCGAGCGGTCCGGCGACCTTCCAGAGCTCGGGCGGATAGAGTGTGGAGCGCGTGTACCACCGCTCCGGGATTGACGAGACGAGCTCCTGCGACATCTTCGCGTCCCTCACGACCGTATCGAGCACCGTCGTCCAGCTCCTCGCCGGCGTCACCGACACGGAAAATCTCCTGGCGAACTCACGCCCGCGGAACGTGACGAGCCGGAGCTTCAGGTGGTTCTCGGCGATGGTGAATTCGTCCGGGTGGGAGGCGAAATAGGACCGGAGGACGTCGTCGCCGAACGACGCGGTGTCGCCGTAGATCAGCCGGTCGATGAGCTCCTGGTTCGCGAGCTGGCGCCGCACCGCGCCCATGCGAGCTTCGAAACCCGGATCGCCCTCGATCCCGAGCCGCACCGCTTCCTGGTGAAGAAGTTCCGAGTTCACCCACGCCGACGTGTACCGGGCGAGACGCTCATCGATGTCGGCAGCCGTGGTGTCCAGTTCGCCCCTGGCCTGCTCGAGCGTGAGCGCCGAATCGCCCACCCGCGCGATCACCGTCCCCTCCGGCTCGGCCCTGCAGCCGCAGGAGAGCAGCGAGATGACGACGATCAGGAAGGCGCCGGGGAGGATTCTCATTTCATCGGCGGGAACGCGTCCTTGAGGAGTTCCCTGTGCTGGACGACCGGGTGCTTCACCTTGATCTTTTCGATCCAGAGGCCCTCGAGCCGTTTCGACTCGGCGTCCTGGTAGGCGTTCGAGAGCTCGGCCCCCGCCTCCTCGAAAGGTCTTCTGCTTCGGCGGCTCCTTGGCGACCAGTTTCACGATCATCATGATCCCGCTCCCGACCGAGAGCGGCTCCGAGACGTCGCCGACGTTCATCCCCGCGAGCATTTCCGTGACCTCGTCGGTGTTCGCGGGCTGGGGGGCTCCCAGGCCGCCGCTCGCCTTGAGCGAGTCGTCGAAGTTGTGCTCACGGGCGAGCGCCGTGAAGTCGGCCCCGCGCATCAGCGAATCGTAGATGATCAGCGCGAGCGTGTCGCTGTCGAAGTTCATCTCGGCGTATGTCACCTTCGCCGGGAAGTTGAAGTCCTCCTTGTGCCCCTCCCAGTAGACCCGGAGGGCGGAATCGGTGACGCTGACCCTGTTCCACACCTCGATCTGTTCCGCCTTGTAGAGCACGATGCCGTCGCGGTAGTCCTTCATCAACGCGCCGAACTCCGGCGACCGCTGCTCGAGCCCCGTCGAATGCGCGTCGAGGAGGAGTGTTTCGGAGATTTTCCTGAACTGCTTCTCGAGGTCTCCCCTGCGCAGGAGCGTGTTCTGGAGCTCGGGGCGGTTCACCAGCATCGAGAGCGCGGTGTCGACGTCGTAGACGACGGTATCGAGCCTGAACAGGGACGCGCTGCGGATCGACGCGGTCACCTTTCCGTCCCAGCCGCTGTCCTGGGTGGTCATGTTCGAATCGAGGACGCTCAGCAGGGACGAGAATGTCCCCTCCTGGAACGCGTAATTGTATTTCTTCATCAGCCCGGCGATGTAGGCGTTGTAGTCGTCGTTGAACCGGATCTGCTGGTACGTTTCTTTCAGGGGGTCCCCCGGTTGCGCCCGCATCTCCGCATACGACGGGAGGGGCTTTGCGCTGTCGCACTTGATGAGGTGGTACCCGTAGGGGGTCTTCACGACCGGCGAGACCTGGCCGGGCATCAGGAGGAACGACGCTTCGTCGAACGGCTGGACGTACCGTTTCCGTTCGAACCAGCCGAGGTCTCCGCCGCGCGCCGCGCTGCCCTGGTCCTCGGAGACTGCGGTCGCCAGCGTGGCGAAGTCGACGCCCTTCGCCAGGCTGTCCTGCCACGCGCGGATCCTGCCGATGGCGGATGCGGTGTCGCCGGTGTCGGTCGGCGCCCGCTTCACGAGGGCCATGATGTGCCGGACCTTGATCGATCCGCGGACGCGGCTGGCGGGCGGTGATTTTCAGGACATGATAGCCGAAGGAGGTGCGGACCGGGATGGTCGAGGTCTCGTTCACCTTCATCGCGTACGCCCCGTTTTCGAACGGCATCACCATCTGGCCGCCTGTGAAGAAATAGAGGTCGCCACCGTTCGATTTCACCGTGGGGTCCTCCGATTCCGCCAACGCGAGCGAATCGAAGTCCGCGCCGGCCTTCAGTTTCGCGATCAGGCCCATCGCCTTCTCGTACGCCTTCAGGGTGTCGGCGGGTGACGCCTCCGGTTTCAACGCGACGAGGATGTGCTTTCCGCGGATCTCCTCGGTCTTCCGGTCGTAGAGCAGCCTGATCCCCGGATCGGTGATTTCCTTTTCGATCATATAGGTGGCCGCGAGGCTCGCGCGGTAGTCGCGCAGTTCGCCCTGCACTTCGGGATCGGCGGCGAGGTTCCTGTCCTCCGCGTCCGCCAGTTTCAATCGGTAGCGCGTCAGCAGGTCGAGGAACCGTTCCCGTTCGGCCATCGGGGTATTGGAAAGCGTGTCCCCGGTCCCGCTGTTCCTGGCGTAGAAATTCTCATACTCATTGAGCGTGACCTTCGATGTCCCGACCTCGAGGACGACCGATTCGCCGACCTTCGGGGAGCAGGCCCCGAACAGGAATACGACCAGGAACGCCGCGACCGATGCGGATTTTACAACCATTGATGAAATTCCTTTCGTTGTGCGAAGTGGAGGTGATGTGCCCTGAAACAGATGTAAATAATACCAAAATATCCGAAAAAATACAAGGTTTCGGGGATTACGACCCATACCTGAAGGGAAGGATAGGGCAAAACCGGCCGGTTGCGGGGAACACAGGACCCCCGGGGAGAAAATTAAAAAGGCGGCCGCTCCTGAAAAAAAAGAGTCGACCGCCCGTCGTACCGGGAGAAGAATCGATCAGTGGCAGAGCTCGCCGGACCAGGTACCGCCCGGTTCGCCGTAGTACTGACCCGCTCACGGTGTTCGCTGTCGGGTTCAACGTGCCCGTCGCGATGACGATGGCCGTATTCTCGGGGTTGTAAATCGATATCACGTTCTCCGCGTTGATCGAGCCGGTCGTCGAGAAGGACTGTCCGCCCGCTTCGTCGGGATACACGATCACGTAAATCGCCGTCCCGCTGATGGTCATGTTGAAGGCACCCGCCTCGGTCCCGGGGGTGTTGTCCTGGTACCGGCCGCAGAACGTCTTGACGTTCAGCGCGTTCCCCTCGTGGCAGTTGAAGATGCCGCTGCCGCCCGGCGTACGTGAACGTGCCGGTGATCCCACCGGCGGTGACGATGCCGTCGAACATGTACCCGCCGCCCTCGAGGTGGATTTGCACCGGTGGCGACGATGTGGTGTCCGGTGAGCGGGATGGTGGCACCGCCGTTGATCTTCAGCGTCGCGGTGATCTCGACGGTGTCGCCGGGATCGGCCGACGGGGTATAGACGCGTTTCGCGGTGGGGATGCTGATCGTGAGCGTGCCGGAAACGCCGGTGCCGGCCATGACGCCGACGTAACTGGTGATGGTGGGGCCGGCCGGACCGGCCGGGTTCTCGTCATCCTTGCAGCCGCCGAGGATGAGCGCGAAGACCGCCAGGAGCAAGAACAACGACTTTAACTGCATATCGAAAATTCCTTATGATGGTTGATATGATGGGTACAACGGGCTGAATTTACAATTACCCGGGAATAATGTCAACATCCTCCCACGCATGCGGCCTGAAAATATCCGGTCACCCGGCCGTGGGACGGTTTCTTGATTGCATCTCCCCTTTTGGGTATATTTTTCCAACCATCACCCGGAAAGCCGCCCCCTTTGAAGAAATTCATCAATTTCGTCAAGATCGAGCATACGCTGTTCACCCTGCCGCTCATCTATTCCGGGGTGATTCTCGGGCTGGACGGACCGCCGGAGTTTTCCCTCCTCGTCCTGGTCCTCCTGGCGGCGGTCGGGGCGCGCACGGCGGCGTTCGCCCTGAACCGGATCATCGACAGGAAGATCGACGCGCAGAACCCCCGCACCGCCGGCCGCGAACTGCCGAGCGGCAGGATGTCGCGTGCGGGAAGGGTACCTCGTGCTCGCGCTCGGGTGCGCGTTCTACTTCGCCTCCGCCGCGGCGATCTTCGACGTTCTGCCTCGTCCTCTCCCCGATTCCGCTCGCGGTCTTCATGGTCTATCCCTACATGAAACGCTTCACCGTCCTCGCGCACTTCGGCGTGGGGCTCGGGATGTCGATGGCGCCGCTCGGCGGATACTTCGCCGCCGCGCAGTCGTTCGATAACATCCTGCCGGCGGTCTGGCTCTGCCTCTTCACCGTTTTCTGGGGCGCCGGGTTCGACATCATCTACGCGACGCTCGACGAGGAGTTCGACAAGAAGCTCAACCTGCGGTCATTCGTTTCACGGTTTGGAAAGGAGAAAGCGCTGCGCTGGTCGGCCGGCTTCCACCTCGCCGCGTTCGTGTTCCTCGCGATGCTCTTCGCCACGACGATCAGGTCGTGGTACGCCTCGCCTTTTCTTCGTGCTGACCGGCGTCCTCCTCTGGGTCGAGCAGCACCGCGCCGCGGACGTCGACCTGGCGTTCTTCAGGATCAACGCCTGGCTCGGGTTCGTGGTCTTCGGGATGATCATCACCGGGACGGTGGTCCATTGAGGATCGTCGTCGGCATCACCGGATCGTCGGGCGCCGTCTACGCGCAGGACTTCCTGAAGCGCTGTCCCGGCGACAAATTCCTGATCGTCAGCAAGTGGGGGAAGGCTCTTCTTGAAAGACGAGCTGAAGATCACCGAGAAGGACCTTCAGCCGTACGTCAAGAAGCAGTTCGCCAACGACGACCTCACCGCGCCGCTGGCGTCCGGCTCGAACAGGTTCGACGCGTACGTCATCCTCCCCTGTTCGACCTCCACGCTCGGGAAGATCGCCTCCGGCATCGGCGACTCGCTCATCACGCGGACCGCCGCCGTCGCGCTCAAGGAGCGGTACAAACTCGTCCTCTGCGTCCGCGAAACCCCGCTTTCGACCATTTCGCTCGAGCAGTGCGCGACCGCTCTCGCGTTCCGGCGTCATCATCATGCCGGTATCCCCGCCCCTCTATTACAAGCCGGACACCGTGCAGGAATACGTCGGGGGGTTCGTGGACAGGGTCCTTCACGTGATCGGCGCCGGGACGGGCAAGGGCTGGCGGTCGGAAGAGCTGGAATAACCGCGATGGCTCTGAGAGAATTCCTCCGCCTCCTCGAGTCGAAGGGGCAGCTCCACCGCACTTCCGTCGACATCGATCCCGTCCTCGAGCTCACTGAAATTTCCACCCGCGCGCTGAAGGAAGGCAAGCCCGCGCTCCTGGTCGAGCGCCCCCGCGGCGCGGCGTTCCCGCTCGTCGTCAACCATTTTTCGAACGAGGAGCGGATCCGGCTCGCCCTCGGCGAGGACCCCGACCTCCTCGGCGAAGCGCTCATCGGTTTCGCGGAGCGGATCTTTCCCCCGTCATTGAAAAGCGTCCGCGGCGAGTGGCCGATGGTGCGCCGCGCGCTGAACGCCAGGCCGAAGGAGACCTCCGTCCCGGCGCTCAGCCAGCAGAACGTCGTCTCGCCCGACCTCGGCCTGCTCCCGGTGCAGAAATGCTGGCCCGGCGACGGCGGAAAGTTCATCACGTACGGGCAGGTCCACACGGCCGACCCGGAAAACGGCAAGCGGAACATCGGCATCTACAGGATGCACGTCTTCGACGAGCGCACCACCGGGATGCACTGGCAGATCCAGAAAGGCGGCGGGTTCCACTACTATAAGGCCGAAAAAGCCGGGCGAGACCTCGAAGTCGCCGTCGCGCTCGGTACCGATCCCGCGCTCCTGTTCGCGACGATCGCGGCGCTCCCCGAGAAGATCGATGAGGCGATGTTCGCCGGTTTCCTGATGAACCGCAGGATAGAATTCGCGCGGGGAAAGACCATCGGTCTCCCGGTGCCCGCGTCTGCGGAGTTCATCCTCGAAGGCGTCGTGCCCGCGCGCGAACGGCGGATGGAAGGTCCGTTCGGCGACCACTTCGGGCATTACTCAGCGGCCGCCGAGTTCCCGGTGTTCCACATCCGGACCATCACGCACCGGAACGAGCCGGTCTATCCGGCGATCGTCGTGGGCAAGCCGCCGATGGAGGACAAGTTCCTCGGCGACGCGACGCAGAAGATCCTCGGTCCGCTGGTCAGGCTCATCCACAAGGAAGTCACCGCGCTCTGGGCGTACTACGAGGCGGGATTTCATAACCTGCTCGTGGTCGCGATCGAACAGCGCTATCAGAAAGAGGCGATGAAGACCGCGCTCGGCCTCATGGGCACGGACCAGCTCTCGCTCACGAAGTGCATCGTCACGGTCTCGGCGGGCGTCGACCCGCGCGACTGGGACGGTGTCCTGCGCGAGGTTCGCGATCACTTCGACCCGCACTTCGATTTTGTGATGATCCCGAAAGTCCCGCTCGACACGCTCGACTTCACGAGCTTCACGATGAACCTCGGGAGCAAGATGATCATCGACGCGACCCGCAAGCCGGGGAGGAGCGCGGCGGATCGGAACTCAGGCAAGGGTGGCCGGGGCGATGCAGGCGCGTCAGTCAGCCGGGCGCCCGGATCGTCCTTTCCGACGCGATCGTCAGCGACGCCCGCTCGTTCGATTCGCGCATCCTCGACGCTGCGTTCCCGCAGGCCACGATGCTGCTCGTCAAGGTCACCGCAGGCGGAAGGGAGATCGTCGGGAAACTCGTGAAGGACCCGCGCTTCGCCATGGTCCCGATGATCGCCGCGGTGAGCGACGACGTGGACATTCACGACCGGGAGAGTTATATTTGGGGAGTTTTCACGCGCTTCGACTGCGAAAGGGACGTCGTTTTCACCGAAAACCGTCTCATCGGCATCTCGCCGGTCTATAAGGGGACGATGGGGATCGACGCGACGTGGAAGCAGGGCTATCCCAAACCCCTGGTGATGGACGACGACGTCGTCCGCCGGGTGGACGAAAAGTGGGGCAGGCTCTGGAAATGATCTGGAAATGACAAGAACCGGACGCCCCCGGTCCGGAGACTCGACAGGAATTCGACAGAAGAAATCGACGCACAGATGACATTCAATTTCCGCGACACCGCGCTCATCCCGATCTGGGAAAAGGTCCAGAAGGGCGAACGCCTTTCGATGGACGACGGCCTGGCGCTCTACGCGCACGCCCGACCTGATGTCGCTCGGCAAGATGGCCCACTTCGTGCAGCAGCAGAAGAGCGGCGACGCCGTCTACTTCGTCCTCAATCAGAAGATCGAGCACACCAACATCTGCGTCCTGTCGTGCAAGTTCTGCGACTTCGCCGTGAAGAAGGGGGACGCCGGCGCCTACGAGATGACGACCGAGGAGATCCTCTCGCAAGCTCACGCCGGAGATCCGCGAGGTGCACATCACCGGCGGGATGCCGGCCGACTGGCCCTGGGAGCGGTACCTCGACATCGTCCGCGACCATCTGCACGGCAGTCTCCCGAACGCCGACGTCAAGGCGTTCACCGCGGTGGAGATCGATTTCTTCCACAAGAAATTCAAGATGCCGATCGAGGAGGTCCTCCGGCAGCTGCAGGCGGCCGGGCTCAAGACGATGCCCGGCGGCGGCGCGGAGGTGTTCTCCGAGCGCGTGCGGCAGCTCCTCTTCAACCAGAAGATCGGCGCGAAGGGCTGGTTCGACGTCCACGAGACGGCGCACCGGCTCGGCATCCCGACCAACAGCACGATGCTCTACGGCCACATCGAGACGCTCGAGGAGCGGCTCGATCCACATGATCCAGCTGCGCGAGGCGCAGGACGAGACGGGCGGGTTCCTCACGTTCATCCCCCTGGCCTTCCAGCCGGGCGACACCGGCATCAAGCCGCGCGACCGGTTCACCTCGGCGATCGACGACCTGAAGACGATCGCGGTCTCGCGGCTCATGCTCGACAACTTCCCGCACATCAAGGCCTACTGGGTGATGCTGACCGAGGAGGTCGCCTCGGTCGCGCTCAACTTCGGCGCCGACGACATGGACGGCACCGTCGGGCGGGAGAAGATCGCGCACGACGCCGGCGCGACGAGCCCGATGACGCTGGCGAAGGACCAGATCATCCGGATCATCCGAGACGCGGGCAAGATACCGGTCGAGCGGGACGTCTACTACAATCCCCTGCAGGTGCACTCCGACAACGTCATCGGGAAGATTCCGTATCTGAATTCCGTGCCGTTCTACGCGCGATTTCGAGAAGGGGCAGTTCAAGATCCTCCCGGTCGTCCCGCGGCGGATGGGGATGCTCAGCGGCCGACGGCCAGCTCGACGCGGGGCTTTTCTCGCTGATGGATTACTACCGGAACGAGTCGACGCTCGAGCCGCTCGGCTGGTGCATCGCCACGCGCGACCAGGTGAAGAGCGTGATGCTCTTCTCGAACGACGGCTGGGCCGGCCTCGACGGGAAGAGGATCGGCATCACCGACGAGACGGCCACCTCCGTCCAGCTCCTGCGCGTCCTGCTCGGAAAGAAGTACGGCGTGAAGGCCGAGTTCGACCGCCTGCACGCCGGCGTGAACGAGTTACTCGCGACTTCGACGCGGTGCTCCTGATCGGCGACGAGGCGCTCCAGCATAACAAACACGGGCTCGAAGGATTCGAACTGGTCTACGACCTCGCGCGCGAATGGTACGACTGGAAGAAGCTGCCGTTCGTCTTCGCGGTCTGGGCGGTGAAGAAGGCGCTCCCGGCGGTCGACAAAGCACGCGCTCTCGGCGACGATCGCCGAATCGCTCCGCAGGACGGAAGGCCGGTACCGCGCGATCGGCGAGCTCCACGGGAAAATCCTGGGACTCTCCGACCCGCATACGCGGAGGAGTACCTCGAGGGGTTCAACTACACGCTCGGCGACCGGGAACGAGAAGCGATGCGTGAGTTCAGGAAACTGCACCGGCCGACGGTGACGCCCGGGAGGTGACGATATGAGCGGGCTCTCGTCGGTGTATGAAAAGGTCCGCGGCGGCGGGCGCCTTACGCAGGAAGAGGCGGTCGTCCTGCTGCAGCACGGCGAACTGCTCGAGCTCGGCGACCTGGCGAACGGCGTCCGCTTCCGGAAGAACCCCGAACCGCGGGTCACGTTCGTGATCGACACCAACCCCAACTACACCAACGTCTGCAACATCGACTGCATCTTCTGCGCGTTCTACCGGCATCCGGGCGACGAGGGCGAATACACATACAGCGTCGATCACATGATCGGCGAGTTCAAGGAGTCGGCCGCCAACGGCGTCACCACCGTCCTCCTGCAGGGCGGAGTCAACCCGGCCCTGCCGTTCGACTACTATCTCGAGATGGTGCGAGCGGACCGTGCGCGGAAGTCCCCGAGGTCCATCCGCACTTCTTCTCCACCTCCGAGATCATCGGGATGGCCGACGTGTCGGGGCTGAGCGTGCCGGAGGTGCTGCAGCAGCTTGTGGGACGCGGGGCTGCGGACGATCCCGGGCGGCGGCGCGGAGATCCTCTCCGACCGGGTGAAGAAGAAGATCAGCCACCTGAAGGGACGAGCTGCGACGACTGGCTCGATGGTGATGCGCGAGGCGCACAGGCTCGGCTACAAGACTCGACCGCCACGATGATGTACGGCCACCTCGAGACCGACGAGGACATCGTCGAGCACCTCGACGCGTCCGGGAGCTGCAGGACGAGACCGCGGGTTCACGGCGTTCATGCCGTGGAGCTTCAAGCCGGGGAACACGCCGCTGGAGAAGATCATCCCGCACTACGCCACGCCGACGCGGTACCTCCAGATGCTCGCGCTCTCGCGGATCTACCTCGACAACTTCGACCACATCCAGGCGTCGTGGTTCTCGGAGGGGAAGAAGACGGGGCAGATCGCGCTCCACTTCGGCGCGGACGATTTCGGCGGGACGCTGCTTCGAGGAGAACGTGCACGCGGCGGCGAACTTCGTCAACAAGACCAACACCGAAGAGTTCATGGACCTCATCCACGAGTCGGGGTTCGTCGCCGCGCAGCGGGACACGCTCTATAACATTCTGCGAGTGTACGACCCCGCGGCGGCTGCGTAACGTTACACCAGCCTGAATTCTTTCACCGCCGGCAACCCGACTTTTTCGCCGCCGCGGCGGAACAGTTCCTTCAGCCCCGCTTCTCCCCGCTCCCCCATGTCGATCGTCAGGTCGCTGACGTACATCTTCACGAATGTTTCCCCCTTGTCCGCGTCGATTCCGCGGCCCCACTCGAGCGCGTAGGGGATCGATTCTTCCTGGTGCTCGTAGCCGTAGTCGATGCTCTCCCGCAGGCCCACGGACAGGTCGCGGGCCATCTTTTCCCCGAGATCCTTCCGGACCACGTCGAGGCCGAGGGGGAGGGGGAGCCCCTTCGTCTCGTCGCGCCAGAACTCTCCGAAGTCGAGGATCTTATGGTATCCCTGTTCCTGATACGTAATCTGCCCTTCGTGGATCACGACGCCCGCGTCGAGCCTCCCGGCGTCGATCATCGGCATCAACTGGTCGAAGGGACGGTCGATGTTTCGATCCCCTCGGTGAACATCCTGAAGAGGAGCGTCGCGGTGGTGAGGGGCCCGGGCGTTCCGACGGTCTTTCCCTTCAACTCCGCGAGGGTCTTGTACTTTTTCGAGATGAGCACCGGGCCGTACCCGTCCCCCATGCTCGCGCCGGTGCGCATGATCCAGTATTTGTCCTGGACGTAGGGATAGGCGTGGGCCGAGATCGCGGTGACCTCCAGCTCCCCCTTCATCGCGCGGGCGTTCAGCGACTGGATGTCCTCGAGCATGTGCTCGATCCTGATCCCCTCGAGCTTGACCCTGCCGCTGGCCAGGCCGTAGAACATGAAGGCGTCGTCGGGGTCCGGGCTGTGCCCCACGCGTATGATTTTTTCCATCGGGAGTCGCATAGGATGGTGGTGGTGATTGCGCCCCCAATATAAATAATCGTGGGGTGATTTCCACGCCCCCGGAACGAGCCGCGGTGAGATTGAATATCTCCCCGGAAGTTTCTACTTTCGGAACACACGCGTCAATCCGACAACGAAAGCCCCAGCCATGCCGATCCAGACCGTCAACCCCGCCACCGGAGAGCTCCTGAAATCCTTCCGGCAGATCAGCGACAAGGACCTCGAACAAAAAATTGAGAAGGCCCGAACTCGTTTCGCCTCCCACCACAGGACCACGTTCGCCGAACGCGCCGCCCTGATGCGGAAGGCGGGCGAGATCCTGGAATCCGGGAAGGAATCGTTCGCGAAGCTGATGACGCTCGAGATGGGGAAGCTCTTCACGGCCGCGATCGCCGAGGCCTCGAAGTGCGCGTGGGCCTGCCGGTTCTACGCTGACGAGGCGGAGAAATTCCTGGCTGACGACGTGGTACCGACGGCCGCGACGAGAAGTTATGTGCGCTACGAACCGCTCGGTCCGGTGCTGGCGATCATGCCGTGGAACTTCCCCTTCTGGCAGGTGTTCCGGTTCGCCGCGCCGGCGATCATGGCGGGGAACGTGTGTCTCCTGAAGCACGCCTCGAACGTCCCGCAATGCGCGCTCGCGATCGAGGAGATCATCCGCAGGGCGGGGTTCCCCGAGGGAGTGTTCCAGACCCTCCTCCTTCCTTCCGCCGGCACCGCGAAGGTGATCGAAGACCCCAGGATCAAGGCGGTGACGCTGACCGGAAGCGACATGGCCGGCCGCGAGGTGGGGGGAGTCGCGGGGTCGTCGATCAAGACCTGCGTGATGGAATTGGGCGGGAGCGATCCATTTTTGGTGATGCCGACCGCCGACCTGGACGCCGCCGTCTCGACCGCCGTGAAGGCGCGCGTCGTCAACAACGGGCAATCGTGCATCGCGGCGAAGCGGTTCATCATTCATCAGGACGTCGCAGCGGCATTCACGGAACGGTTCGTCGAAGAAATGAAGAAGCTGAAAACCGGGGACCCGATGGACCCCGCCACCGGCGTCGGGCCCCTCGCCACGCCGGAGATTCTCGAGGACCTCGACCGGCAGGTGAAGAAATCGGTTCGGAAGGGCGCCCGATTGTTGCTCGGAGGCGAACGGCTCCCCGGGGAAGGCAACTTCTACCCTCCCACCGTGTTGAGCAACATCCCTCACGACTCCCCCGCGTACCGGGAGGAGTTCTTCGGGCCCGTGGCGCTTCTTTTCACGGTCGCCGGCGCCGAAGAGGCGGTGACGCTCGCGAATGATTCGCCGTTCGGACTCGGCTCGAGCGCGTGGACGAACGACGAAAGGGAAAAGGCGCTGTTCATCGAAGATCTGGAGGCGGGATCGGTGTTCATCAACGAGATGGTGTCGTCCGACGTGCGGCTTCCGTTCGGAGGAGTGAAGAATTCGGGATACGGGAGGGAACTGGGCGTTCACGGGATACGGGAGTTCGTGAACGTCAAGACGGTGTATGTGAAGTAACCCGGCCCCGCGCGAAGGCGGGGCCACCGGTCAGGCCTTTTCGGCCTGTTTCTTCTCGATTCGTTTAATGGTCATGTAGAGCGCGATCGCCACGATCGTGATGATCAGCGTGGCCACGCCCAGCCCGTACCGCCGGAAGTAGTACTCGTCGATGCTCGCCTGCCCCTGCACCGCCACCACGCCGGCGACGGCGATCCCCTGGTTCACGACCTCCGCGAATTTCGGCTCGTTGAACGAGTGCACCGCCGTGCGCGACAGCAGTCTTGCCTGCCGGATGTCGCGGAGCTTGAACTTCGCCTCGGAGATTTCCATCCCCTTCTGCTCGGCGTTCGACACGAGCGAATCGGCCCTGTGTTCGGCAAGTTCGAGCGAGTCGATCATGATGCGCATGAGCGCCGCCGCCTGGAACCCCTTCGGGTTGTCGCTTTGCGAATGGCAGCGGGAGCAGACCGCCTCGTCCGAGACCCCGAGGAGGGCGTCGGTGGCGTTGATGATCGCGTGGTTGCCGTGGCACGTCTCGCACTCCGGAAGGCCGAGTTCGTCGTAGGCCTTCTTGTGAGGGCTTTCGGCGAAGAGGGACGCGTTCATCGCGTGGCACGTGCCGCACACTTTCGAGATCGACGCCACCTCCGGCGGCGCCGCGCCGTGGTTGCCGTGGCAATCGTTGCACGAGGGGGCGCCGAGGTCGTGCTTCTCGAGCAGGGCCTTGCCGTGGACGCTCGTGCGGAACTCCGCGAGCTGGTCGGTGGAGATGGAATACTCCTTCATGTACTCCGCGTTCGCGTGGCAGGTGCCGCAGGTGGCGGGCAGGTTGATCGCGTTGACGTGCGATTTCGCGTCGACGGCCTTGAGGATGTCGTGGCTGCCGTGGCAGCTCGAGCAGACGGCCACCTTCGCGTCGCCCTTCGCAAGCTTCATCCCGTGGACGCTCGTCTTGTATTTCTCCTCCTGGTCGATCGGCAGGGCCTGGTTGTACGACCTCATGAAGAGTGCGCTCGAGTGGCAGGTCGCGCAGGTCCTGTTGACGTTCAGGTGGTTGACCGGGGACTGGGGGTCCTTTACGCTCCTGATGTCGTGGACGCTGTGGCAGGTGACGCACTGGACCATCTTTTCCTTCCCCGAGACGGCCATTTTCCCGTGGACGCTGGCCGCGAGGTCCTCCATCTGGTTCAGCCCCACCGACGACTTGAAGTTCACCTTCATCACCTGCGCGTCTGAGTGGCACCGCTGGCAGGTCTTCGAGACGTCGTCGCCCTTCGGTACACCCAGGAACCCGTGGTCGGCGGACATGGACTTTTCCTGGTCGTCGGTCGTAGGGTCGCCCCCGTGGCAACCGGCGCAGGAGATACCCTTTTTATAGTGGATGTCGGCCGTGTACTTCACCCCCGCCACCTCGCCGAGGGCCTTGTGGCAGGTGAAGCAGTTGTCCGGTCTGGCGGTCGCGGTCCGGAACAGGGCGTCGGCGGATTGGGCGTGAAGCGCGGGCGCGGGGAGGAGCGGGAACCCGCCGGTGGCGGTGAGCAGCAGCGCCGCCGCGAAGATGACGGTTCGTGTCTTCATGAGAGCCAGCCGATAATGGTCATGACGATGATGAACATGACGGCGATGAGGCCGCCGTAGGTGACGAGCCGGCTCTTCTTCCCCCTCGCGCTGCTCCTGTCCCAGAAGGGGACCAGCGTCCAGAGGAGCCCGGCGAGGCCGAAGAACATGATGCCGAGCATCTCGCCCTCGAAGACCAGGACGTTCGCAGGCAGGTACTTGAGCGTCTGGAACATGAACATGAAGTACCACTCCGGCTTGATGCCTGCGGGGGCTGACGCGAACGGGTCGGCCTTCACGCCCAGCTCCCACGGGAAGAGCACCGCGAGGACGGCGAGCAGGTTCAGGACGATGAGCCACAACAGGAGGTCCCGGTAGAGGAAGTTCGGGAAGAAGGGCATTTTCTTCATCGCCATGGGCGGCGCCCCGCCCTCGTCCGTCGTGCCGTGGCCCATCGGCTCGCTCATCCCCTGCCGCTGGACCAGCACGAGGTGGATCCCGAGGAGGACGGTGAAGAGGCCGGGGAAGACCGCGACGTGGAACCCGAAGAACCTGGAGAGGGTCGCGCCGGTGACGTCGGGGCCGCTCCTGAGGAATTCCAGTATCGGTTCGCCGATGAACGGCACGACGCCGGCGATGTCGGTCCCGACCTTCGTGGCGAAGAACGCCAGTTCGTTCCAGGGGAGCAGGTACCCGCTGAACCCGAACCCCATCCCGAGGAAGAGCATCAACATCCCGGTGAGCCAGGTGATCTCGCGCGGTTTGCGGTAGGTCCTTTCGAAGAACACGCTGAACATGTGGATCATCGCCGAGAGGATGAAGAGGTTCGCCGCCCAGCTGTGGATCGACCGGATCAGCCAGCCGAACTCCACCTTCGACATGATGAACTGGATGCTTTCGAATGCCAGGTCCTCGCTCCCCTTATAATAGAGGAGCAGCATGATCCCCGTGACGACCTGGATGATGAAGAGGAAGAGCGTCACGCCCCCGAAGTAGTACCAGACGGAATGACGGTGCACGGGAACATACTTCTTCCCCATGAAGTTCACCAGGTCTTCGAGGTGTACCCGCTCGTTGACCCAGTCGTAGGCTTTGTTCAGTGCGTTCTTCATGCGTTTTTCGCGATCAGGATTTCATCGCCCTGGATGATGACCTTGTACGGCGTGAGCGGCCTTGGGGGCGGACCCGCGACGTTTCGCCCGGTGAGGTCGTACTTGCCGTTGTGGCAGGCGCACCAGATCATCCCGATGTCCTTGTTGAACTGCACCGTGCAGTCGAGGTGGGTGCAGGTGGCGTCGAACGCCTTGAGCTCGTCGTCGGCCGTCCGGACGAGGATCACCGGCCTGGTGCCGAACTTGATGATCTTCCCCGAGTCGCGGGGGATGTCGTCCTTCTTCCCCGCGTTCACCGATTTCACCTCCACCTCCGCCTGGACCGGGGGTTTCAGGTAGGCGAGGACGGGATAGAAGATCGACGCGAAAAAGGCGAGCAATCCTCCCCCCAGTGCGTATTTCAGGAAGTCTCGTTTCCCGGCGTCGGGAGCGGGCTGGTTGCTGGTGGGGTTCATCGTTCTGTCCTATGATGCCTGTTGGGACTATGGTGCGTCGGGCGCGTGACAGTCGCTGCAGTTCATTTCCTTCCACGCGTCGCCGATGTCGACGGGATGCCTGTAATCGACGCCTTCGAGGGAGATCCGGAGCGTGTCGTCTTCGAATTTCTGCGAGAGGATCGTGTGGCAGGTGTTGCAGTCCTTCGAGAGCACCTTTCCCGCCTCGTTGACGTGCTTGCCGTCGTGGCAGCGGAAACATCCGTTATAGTAGAGGTGCCCGAGGTTGTCGGGGAACTTCTTCCAGTCTGTCTTCATCTCGGGGAAGTAGTTCCTGTTGTAGATCTTCTGCACTTCGGCGATCGCGCTGTCGAGCGTGGGCTTTTTCGTCTCGAAGACCTCCGGGTGGTTGTCCCGGTAATAGCCCTCCATCGTGAGCCGGATGGTGTCGAGCGCGCCCTGCCGCGTTTCGTATCCGGCCTCGAGGGCCTCGACGCTCACCGATTTCACCGACGGCAGCGACGGGCTGATCCAGCCGAGCGACATCACGTGGTTCACCGAGCGCGCGGGGGGATGGTAGATGTGCGTCGGCCGGTTGTGGCAGTCGATGCAGTCCATCCGGCGCGTGAACGCCGCCGCGAGCGAATCCTCGGGGACGTCGACCTCGGTGCTCCGGTAGATCGTCTCCGTGCCGTCGGGCGTCCTGGACCTGACCCACGGGATCACCTGCCGCTCGCGGTCGAGGGCCTTGTACGTGACCTCGTGCGCGATGTTCATGTGCCAGTGGATCCCGGATGTGGGACCCGCCTCGACGTTGCCGCCGCCGATCTTCATCAGCAGATTGATGTCCCAGCGCGTGTTCTTTTCGTCGGCGAGGTAGTAGGTATTCGTCCGCTGTTTTTCGCTGAAGAAATGTTTCGGCCAGTGGCACTGTTCGCACGTCTCCTGCGCGGGCCGGAGGTTCTCGATCGGCGTGGGGATCGGCTTCGGGTACTTGTTGAAGGCGACGGCGTAGAGCTGGTAGCTGCCGGAGATCTTCGACTTGACGAACCAGTCCGCCCCGGACCCGATGTGGCACTGTACGCAGCCGACCCTCGCATGGGGGGAGAACTGGTACGCGGTGTACTCCGGCTCCATCACGGTGTGGCACGTCTCCCCGCAGAACTGGTCGGACTCGGTGTACTCGTACGCCTTGAAGCTGCCGAACGCCGAGAACAGGAGGAGCGCGATGCCCCCCACCGAAACGCTCACGAACGCGGTGCGGTGCCTCGGGTTGTTCAGGTCGATCTGCGGCAGGTGCAGGCCGTGGGGCTTGCCGAGCCGCTCGCGCCGGTGCTCGCGCATCACGCCGAACACCATCATCCCGATCCCCATCATGAGGAAAACCGGGAGGATCACGAACGTGATGATGCCCATGTACGGGTGCTCGTTGGCGGACATGAACTCGACGAGCATCAGGAACAGGATCAGGCCGAAGCTGACGCCGGAGACGGCCGCCCCGATGAGCGTGGTGAGGTTATAGAACGATGCGGGAAAGATGCGTTTCATTCTGGGGTCGTTGGCTGGAAACAGTTGTCAATGTAATGATTCCGGCGTTGAATCCAAACACCGGGGCCGCCGTGAATGGAATGACGGCATCGCCGTTTACCGGTAGGCAAACAGCATCGCGTAGATGATCCAGATCACCACGCTGAACCCGATGATCAGCGCTGTCCACCCGAACGCCTTGACCGCCCGGATGACGATCGGCTGGTACGGCTCGACCAGGCGGGACTCGAGCCGGCCCGATTTCACGAGCTCCTCGTACTCCGCGGGCTTGTCGAGGGCGAACTCGTCGACGTCCATCCTTCCCGTGAAGATGACGATGTCCATCGGGAATTTCTCCGGGCGGAGGTGGGTGTTGAAGAAATGCACCGTGAAGATGAACCCGACGGCGAGCAGGGCCTCGTCGCTGTGGATGATCGTGGCGACGTTGAGCAGCGAGCCCGGCATGAAATTCGTGAAGAACTCCGGGAACCAGAGCATCAGCCCCGTGGAGCCGATGACCGCCACGCCCCAGAAGACGGCGAAGTAGTCGAACTTCTCCCAGTAGGTCCACCGGCCGAACTGCGGGCGCGGGCCCTTCCCCACGAACCACTTCACCGACCCGATGAAGTCCGAGAGGTCCTTCCCGTTGAACATCATCGAATCGGCGCTGAAGATCATCGTCCTCCAGGTGCGGCCCTCCCGCTTCTTCATCCTGAGGACGTCGGTGACGTGGATGGTGAAGACGGCGAACATGATCACCGCCGCGAAGCGGTGGAGGTAGCCGGCGCTCTCGAACCCGCCGAGCAGGTGCGAGAGCACCACCGCCCAGCCGGTGTAGGAAAACTTCAGCGTCAGCCCGGTGAGCGCGAGTGTCAGGAAGCTCATGATGAGGAAGATGTGCAGGGCCCTGTTGAGCCGCGTGAAGCGGAGGAACTGCCGCTCGGCGGGGGGGGCGCTCTCGACGGGATGGGAGGATGTCGCGGGCGCCGCGGGCGCCGGGGCGCCGTGCGACGGCGCGGATTGCGCGGGCGCCGGTCGTTCCGGCTTCGATTTCAGGGGCGTGGATTCCCCGCCCGGTTTTTTCATGCCCTCGTCGTGCTTATCCATCCCGCCCTTCCTTCCCGCCGCCCGCGTTGCCGGGTTCATCCATTTCAGGGGCCGTGGGCGGCCCGCCGCTCATCTTCTCCAGGTGCTTCGCCTTGAGCAATTTCCGGTATTGGAACGCCCGCGGGAGCCAGAGGAGCGTGTGCACGCCTCCGAAGAGGAACGTCCCGACCAGGAGCGACGTCATCCCCCAGAACGTCCAGAAGAGGAAGGGGTATTTCTCCGGGTCGTGGTGCGTGGCGTGGGTCAGGTATCCCGCGAACCGGCGCGTAGCGCCCTCGTGGCACTTCTGGCAGGTCCCGACCACGTTGTCGTGGCTCAGGTGCGATTTCGGGTCGGCCACCGGGAGGATGTCGTGGGCGCCGTGGCAGTCGTAGCACTTCGCCGTCTTCGTATAGCCGAGCTGGGACACTTTGCCGTGGTAGGTGTCGAAGTAGGTCTCCGCGATCTTCTCGTGGCAGCGGCCGCACTGCTGCATGATTTCGAGCTTGAACCCCTGCGAGTCCGCGCGTTTGATCTTGTGCGCGGTGTGGCAGTCGTCGCACACCGGGAGCTCCTTGTCGGATTTCGAGACGAGCTTCGAATGGACGCTCTTCTGGAACTGTTCCTCGATGCCGTGGTGGCATTTTCCGCACGTCTTCGGGAGGTTCCGCGGGTTGACGCTCGAGAGCGTGTCGCTGCGCGGCAGCACGCTGTGGGGCGTGTGGCAGTTGCTGCACATCGCGGTCACGGTGAGGCCGCTCTTCATCAGCCCCTTGCCGTGGATGCTCTCGGTGTACCGCTCGATGATCTGGTGCTCGGCCCCCGTGTAGAGCAGCGCCGCCTTCTTCCCCTCGCGGTGGCACCGCGCGCAGAGGTCGGGGACGTTCGTGGGGAACGTGCCCGACGCCGGGTCCTGTTTCCCCTTCACGCCGTGCCGGCCGTGGCATTCCTTGCAGGTCGGCCCGTTCGGGTCCTTGTTCGCGACGAGCCTGCCGTGGAGGCTGACGTTGAACTGCTGGCCAACCTCGGCGTGGCACGACGCGCAGTCGACCTTTTCCGTGATGGTCTCGCAGGGCCTCACCTTCGATGCGTTCACCTGCGCGTGGCACTGGCTGCACGATATTTTCACGTGCCTCGAATCCGTGAGCTCCGAAACCTTCACGGTCAGCGAATGAGCGTCGCGGGAGGACTTCAGTTCCGGTTTTTCGTGGCAACTGAGACAGTCGCGGTCGGCCATGCCCTGCGCGTAGAAGACCTTCCGGATCTTGTGCGGCTGGTGGCAGTCCACGCACGCCGGGAGGACGTGGTTCTCCTTCTCCCAGAGCTCCCCCTTGATCACCTTGCGGTGCACCGCCTCGATCTCGGCGTGGCATTTCGTGCAGGTCGAGGCGATGTTCTTCCTCGCGATCGACGACGCGGGATTCGTGTGGGGGAGGATCGAGTGCCCGGTGTGGCAGGAGGCGCAGTTGGGAGCCACGATGAGCCCTTTCCTGAGGAGCCCCTCGCCGTGGATGCTCTCCGAGAAATTCTCGATGATGTTGTCCTGGTGGATCACCCGCTGGCGCTGGACCGGCGAACCCTCCTGGTGGCACTTCCCGCAGAGGAACGGGATTTTCAGGGGCGAAATCGGGGAGTTCCGGTTCGATTTCGGAAGCACGTTGTGGGTCCCGTGGCAGTCCTTGCAGAGGGGCGCGAGCTTGTCGCCCCGCGCGGCGGCCTGGCCGTGGAGCGATTTCGATTCCTCCTCCTGCTCCGCGCTGTGGCAGCTGCCGCAGTCGACGGGGGCGACGTCCTCCCCGTGGGGGAGTTCCTTCCCCGCCAGGTCGGCGTGGCACGAGACGCACCCGTTCGCGCCGTGGATCGAGCCGGCGTGCGTTTTCACGTTGACGTACACCGACATCGTCCTCCCGCCGCGGGTCCCCTCCAGCGATCTGTCCTCGTGGCACGAGAGGCAGTCGGCGTCCTCCTGCGCGGTCGCACTCAACGCGAAGAGGAACAGGAACGCCGCGGCGACGACGATCGTCCGTTTCATTTCTTTCCGCCTCCGCGGTTGTCGGGATTCCCGGCGGGCGGTTTTCCCTGGACCGGAGGTTTCCCGTCGGCCGGAGGTTTCACATCGGTCGTCTGTTTTTTCGCCGCCCTGCCGGCGCCATCGCCGTCTTCGAGTTTCTCTCCCCGCATCTCTTCGGCGGGAAGGTCCTCACTCGTCCTGCCGGCCACGATCCGCTGCAGCTCGAGCGGATGGTCCTCCTCCATCTCCTCTTCGGTGAGCGTGCCCTTCCAGAACGCCACGTTCAGCGGATAAACGTCCGGGTTGAAGATCACGAAATAGAAGTGCCAGACGATGATGGCGAGCGTCGCCAGCCACGCCTCGTAGTAATGGATCGTGCGGGCGACGTCGTACCCCAGCTTCGTGAAGAGACCGATGAACGTGTTGTCGAACCACATGACGAGGCCCGTGGCGCCCATGACGAACGTCCCCCAGATGAGGGCCCAGTATTCGGCCTTCTCGATGTAGCAGAACCGGTCGAAGAGCGGGCGCTCCGCGGAAAGACCGAGGTTGTACCTCACCATCGCGACGGCGTCCCTCGCGTCCTGGATCCGCGGGAACATGTCGAACACCAGCCGCCGCCCCGGGACCGTGAAGAGGATGTACCAGACGTGGTAAAAGCTCGCGGTAAGCATCACCACGCCGGCGACGCGGTGGATGACGCTGCGGGTGTCGAACACCGATCCGCTGATCGACCTGATCCACTGCACCCACCAGACCTCGGGGAACCGGAGCATGAACCCTGTGATGACCAGCGTCATGAAGCTCAACAGGAGGGCCGCGTGCTGGAACCGTTCGTTCCTGCTCATCCTCGGGTAGAGCTCGTGGCTCGTGTGCGGATGGGGGATGAGTCCGCGGCGGATCATCAGTTTCCGGCGAGATTTCTTCACGAAGTCGAGGGCGTTGTGGACCAGCATCCCGCCGATGGTGACCACGATCAGGAGGATGTAGGCGGTCGTGATCCAGTAGAGCATCGGTTCCTCCGCGCGGGAGGATTCGTCCACGTGGACCTTGCCGACGGTGAACCGCTGGTTCGCCCCGGGGTGGCAGCTGCCGCAGGTCTTCGCGAGGTTCGCCCGGCTGATCATCGAGGTGGAGTCGCTCGACGACTTGATGTTGTGCGTCCCGTGGCAGCTGGCGCAATTGGCGACCTCGATCGAACCGCCGCGGATGGCGAGGCCGTGGTAGCTGTCGGAGAAGGTCTTGAACCGGTCGCTCTCGATGCCGTACTTGGTCGAGAGGGCGACCGAGCTGTGGCACGGCGAGCAGACCTGCGCCGAGAGGTTCTGCTTCGCGACCGGCGATTTCGGGTCGTTGTGCCTGAGGATCGTGTGTTCCCCGTGGCAGTTCGTGCAGGTGGGGGCGTCGGCCACGCCCTTGGCGACCGCCTTGCCGTGCGCGCTCTCGTTGTAGACGTTCGCAATGTCTTCGTGGCACTTGGAACAGGTTTCGGCGATGTTCATCTTGCTGACCTTCGCCGCCGGGTCGTAACCCTTCGCCATCTGGTGGCTGCCGTGGCAATCGACGCAGTTGGGCGCCCTGGCGTTCCCGTTCATCAGGGCCCGCCCGTGGACGCTCTGCTCGTAGGCGGCGATGAAGCCCGCCGAAGGCGAGGTTTTTTCCCTCACGTCGGGGTTGTCGAGGTGACAGCTGAGGCAGAGGCGTTCCTGCGCGAGCTTCATGCCGACGGTGTCGTCCGGATGGCTCGACGCCGTGACGTCGTGGCCGTGGCAGCCGAGGCACTCCGGCGCGCCTTTCACGCCGGCCGAAAACGCGCCGCCATGCGCCGAAGCAGCGTACTGCCCGACGACGTCGCCGTGGCACCGGCCGCACCCCTCGGACATGTTCGCGCGGTTAAACGGCGATTCCTTCTCTTTGGGCGAGACGACGTTGTGCGTCCCGTGACAGTCCTTGCACGAGACCGAAGGCTCTTCCCCGGCGGCGATCGACTTCGCCATCTGGGGATGGAACGCGTGCTTCAATTCCGAGCCCTTGTGGCAGGTGAGGCATTCCACCGGCCGTATGGTTTTCCTGTGCGGGAGCTCGTTGGGGTCGAAGCCGGCGTGGCAGGCGACGCAGACGAGTTTCCGGTGCGGCGACCGGTCGAGGACGGCGGCGTCGACGTGGAGCGACACCGGCGCCCCGTTTCTCTCTGTCGAGAGCGAAGCGTCGGAGTGGCACGCCAGGCAGTCGTCCTTCGACTGGGCCTTCGCCGGGCCTGCCAGGATCCAGAACGCGGCCAGGAGAAACGCCACGGCCGCGAACGCGACCATGAGCATCAGCCGCGCGAGGGGGTTGCGTGCGGCGTTTCCGGCTGATTGATCGTTCGGTTTCATGAGCGGTTCATCGCGAGTGTTTCACTTCCTGGATCGCCTCGACGACGATGGGGAAATACCGGTCGAGGGCGCATTCGACGTCGTCCCGCACGTCGCAGCGCCCGTCGGGCGACTGGTGCTGGCAGACGGCGCAGACCTTTTCCCTCAACCGTGCGACGTAGGCGTCGAGGTCGTCGCCCCCGGTCGTGAGGACGATGTCAATGATTTCCGGCAGGTATTTATTGATGGCGCAGGAATCGTAGGTGGAGGTCACGCAGAGACCCGTCGGCGTGCGGTCGATGCACTTCGCGCACACCCTTTGCCGTATTTCCTGGAGATAGCGTTCGTCGTGTTGCATGGAGTTCCTCTCTTCCTTTTCCCAATGCACGGTACCGGTGAGTTTCCGCGCGGCCTGTCCCGGCTTGACGACCATGACGGGGACCGAGGCGTTGCGGACGATCTGGTCGGCGATGCCCCCGGGCCGGACGGCGTCCCCGGTCAGATCGGCCCCGACGGGGAGCACGATGACGTCGACGCCTTCCTCCCTCGCGAACGTCAGGATCTCCACAGCGGGCGTCCCCGTGCGGACGATGCAGGCGAACCTGGATTGCTGCCTGACTTTCTTCAGGAAGAACTCTTCCATCGCGCGGTATTTTTTCTGCAGCTCCGGGTCAGTCTCCCCTCCGGCGCCCGGCCGGTCGTCGGCCCGGGTGATGACGTGGAGAAGGTAGATCTGGGATTTTTTTTCCCTTGAAAGGGTCAGGGCGGCCTCAACGGCGCACAATGAGGCGTCCGTGAGATCGACCGGTACCAGGATCTTGTTAATATTTGTCGTTTTCTTCAACATCCTGTATAAAAAATAAGCAATCGACGGGCCGGGGGGTATGATCTTGGAAAGGTTAAAACATGATTTATATCATGTCGGCATCCCGAATCGGCGAAAATGAATGATTTTCGCCGGCCACCTGCAGATGTCTGAATGATGACGGATATCGTGTTGTGCGATGGAGGAATGACGGATTGTCCGTTCGACCACGTGGTCGGGGATCCCGAGCAGGAGAGTTTGGGGGGGGATGTCCCCCAGGAGGGGGGGGGATGGCGGGGTGTCGCTAGTCCGGCAGGCGCGCCGCGTCGCGCAGGGTGCGGAGGTCCACGATCTTGATCTTCTTCCCCTCCAGCGCGATGATCCCCTCCTTCGCGAATTCCGACAGGAGCCGGATGACCGTCTCCGTCGCCGTGCCGATGTAGTTGGCGATGTCTTCCCTGGAGAGCTTGCTCCGGAGGGTGTGGTGGTCGTCCTCGGTGCCGTAGAATTCCTTCAGCATCAGGAGCGTTTCGGCGAGGCGCTCCCTCACCTGTTTCTGCGCGAGCGACACCTGTTTCTGTTCTGCGCGCGCGAGGTCCTGCGTAAGCTGCCGCATGATCCGCGCGGTGAGCGCGGGGTTTTCCGCCATCAGGACGTGGAACGTCTGGCGGGGGATGAAGCAGATCGACGCGTCCTCGAGGACCGTGGCCGAGAGTTCGTACGGCGTCCCGCTCACGAGCGCGCGATAGCCGACGACGTCCCCCTCGCGGGCCAGCCGGACGATCTGTTCGCGGCCGGCCTCACCGACCTTCGTCAGCTTGACCTTGCCCTGGTTGATGCAGTAGAGGCCGGAAGGATAGTCGCCCTCGTAGAAGAGCACCTGGCCGCTCCGGTGGAAATTGCATCCCTTGTGGAGCTGGAGCTTCGCGAGTCCCTCCTGCGAAAGCACGCTGAACACTGAATGGAGGCGCGGCAGGCAGGTCTCGCAATGCGGTATTTCGAAGAGGTTCTTCATCGCCCTAGAGGACCTCGGAGACCTCGTGAAGTGTGAAGCGGGCGCGTTTCCCCCTGAGGGAGACGTCCCTGAACGATTCCCGCGTGCGGACCCGGCCGAAGACCTCGCGCAGCGCAGCGTCGGAGACGAGCATCGACGTGCCCGTCTGTTTGTTGGCGTCCTCGATCCTTTCCGCGACGTTCACCGCGTCTCCGATCACGGCCATCTTCTCCATGTCGGCCATGCCGATCGTGCCGATCACCACCGGACCGTAGTGAATGCCGATGCGGACGCGGAACGTCCGCCGGTACATCGCCTGCAGGTAGGGATTGAGGGAATCGACCTCCCAGAGCATCTCGAGGCCGGCGCGGATCGCGCGGTAGACCGGATCGGGGGCGTCGTCGATGCCGAAGAGGGCCATGATCCCGTCGCCGACGTAGTCGTTGATGCGGCCGCCGTGCGCGTCGATCACCCTTCCCATCGTGATGAAGTACCGCCGGAGGGCGTGGATCACGTCATAGGCGGGGAGCGACTCCGCGAACGACGTGTAGTCCCCGATGTCCGCGAAGAGGATCGCGAGGTGTTTCTCCTCCCCGACCGACCCGAGCTTGAGGCCCGGACCCGTCTGGTTGGAGAGCTGGATGTCGAGCGTGTCCAGGACCGTCCGGCGGACGGTCACGTCGCCGCTGACCGTGGTCTGGCAGGCGAGGCGCACGTGGGGCCCGAAGTTGAGCCTGCCGGCGAGTTTTTCTTCGGCGCCCTGGCGCGGAGAACAACGGTCGAGCCCGGAGACCACCACCACACGGCAGGTGGAGCATCGCGCCTTCCCGCCGCAGACGTGGACGTGGGGGATGCCGGAATCGAGGGAGACCTCCAGGATGGTGGTCTTCCCGGACGCCTCCATCTCCTTCTCGTCCGGTAGCATGAAGATCCTGTTCATCGTTTCGCCGGCCATGGCTTTCCCGGATGATTGGGACTGCGGGGTTATTCCTTTTTTCCCGGCTGGACTTTTTTCATCTCCACCCGGATGGTGAGCCTGACGTCCTTCGAAACCACAAGCCCGCCCGCTTCGAGCGCCTTGTTCCATTTGACGCCGAAATCGAAACGGTCGATGGTGGTTTCGGCCTTCCAGCCCATGCGCACGCCGCCCTTCGCATCGGTGATGCTGCCGAAGTAGGTCGCGTCGAGCACGACCGGCTTCGTCGTATCGCGGATCGTGAGGTTCCCCGTGATTTTATACCTGCCGTCGCCCGTCTTCTCGAACTTCGTGCTCTTGAAGGTGGCCTCGGGGTATTTCTCCACGTCGAAGAATTCGGCGCCGTGCAGGTCGTTGTCCCGGTATTCGTTGTCGGTGGCGATGCTGGCGGTCTTGATGACGGCCTCGATCCCGGCTGCCGCGAAATCCTCGCCGGTCGATGTCATCTTGACGTCGAAGTCCTTGAAACGGCCGGTCGCTTCGGCGATCACCATGTGGGTGACGGCGAACTCGATGGAGCTGTGCGACCGGTCGATCTGCCAGGCGTCCTGGCCGGCGAGAGGTCCCGCGGCGAGGAGGATGAGCCCGGAAAGAATTGAGAATATTTTCATGATGGGTGCTTCCTGTTGTGATGATGGTTGATGGTTGATTATCGTCGTTCCCTTCCGATCGATGGACGCCTCCCGTATCCCCGGCGGCCTGTCAGGCCCCGCCTCCGTTCACCCGTTCGCGGCCGTGGGTTTCGGCGAGCCCGACTCCCAGCTTCCTCAGGAGCCTCGCCAGCGCGGCCTGCTCCTTCGCGTCCAGCACCGACGCCACCGAGCCGACGAACGTCGCGTGCTTCCGGAAGGTGGTGAGGAAGAGCCGGTTCCCCTTCGGCGTGAGTTTCGCGACCACTTTGCGCCGGTCGTTCTTCGCCCGGACCCGTTCGACGAACCCGTCGCGCTCGAGGTGGTCCACCACGCAGGTGATGTTGCCCCCGCTGACCAGCATCTTCCGGGAGAGTTCCCCCAGCGTGAGCGGCCCGAGGTGCCCCAGGCATTCGAGCACGCCGAACTGCGGCTCCGTCAGGCCGAAAGAGTGAATGTGTTTTTCGGTGAGCCTGCCGAACGTCGCCGACGCCCGCGCCAGTTTGACCCACATCGCGAGTGCGCGATCGGCCCGTTCCCCGTATGAACGCCTCGGAATCAATGGTTTAAGCTTAAAGGAATGGAACGCAAGATACGAACGGCTGAGGGAAAATACAAGTTCCCGGCATCCGGCCCGCGAGGGGTGGAGGGGACCGGGTACGGGTGGACCGGAAACCGGCGGGATCCGGGGCCCGCCAGGTCCGGGAGAGCGCGGATCCGGCGGGGTGCGGCCCCTATTTGATCAGGTTCATTTTCCGGACCAGCTGGTGGGAGCCGGTCTGCATTCTGTAAAAGTAGACGCCCGAAGGAAGCGCCGAGGCGTCGAAGTTGACGCTGAACCGGCCCGTTCCCGGGATGCCGTCCAGCACGGTCGCCACCTCACGCCCGAGCGTGTCGAACACCTTGATGGTGACCGGCCCGCCGTCGGACAGGAACGAAATGACCGTCGACGGGTTGAACGGGTTGGGATAGTTCTGGCCCAGGCTGATGGTCTCCGGGAGACCGCCCGCCGCGGCGTTCGGGTCGACGATCGGGAGCGCCTGGAAATCACGCAGCAACACCGCCTCGAGCACGTCCTGCGGCACGCCGAACCACTGCCGGAGCACCGAGGCGTACACCTGCCGGAAGTCGTATTGCATCTCCAGGTTGTCCGAGTTCGAAGCCGCATCGGGGATCACCGGGTTGACGCCGATGATGCCGTTACTGACGGCCCTGCCGAAGAGGATGACGGGGGCCGCTTCACCGTGGTCCGTCCCGAAGCTGGCGTTCGACTTGATCCTGCGCCCGAACTCCGAGAACGTCATTCCGATGACGCGGTTGTCCGCCCTCAGCATGCGGAGGTCCTCCTGGAACGCGAAGATCGCCTCCGAGAGTTTGCCGAGGAGGTCGGCGTGGTCCCCGAACTCCGCCCCCAGCGTACCGTCGACCTGCCCGGCGTGGGTGTCGAACCCCCCGAGGCTGGTGACGTAGATGCGGGTCTTCAGTCCGCCCGCGATGAGTTTCGCGACGATCTTCAACTGGTCGGCGAGCCTGTTCGAACCGGCCGGCGGATACAGGGGCGATTGCGCCGGCACAGCGTCCGCGGCCGCCCTGATCCTGTCGGCGTACACCGACGTCTGCTGCACGACCTGCCGGATGAACGTCAGCTCGTGGCCGGCGGGCGTGTCGGGGGCCGTGTCCACCCCGCCGGTGAGCAGCTGGTAGAACGACGTCGGGCTGGTGATGGCCATGCCGAGCGAGCCGTTCGGCCCCTGGATCCCCGTCGAGACCACCGACCCGATCTGGATCGCCAGCGGGTCGGGCATGATTTCATTCGGGTACCCGATCGGGAAATCGGGGTACGTCTGGTCCAGCCACCTCCCGAGCCACCCGGTGTTCAGGGTCTCGTCGGCGTCCGAGGCCGTGAGCCAGATGTCCGTGCCGCGGAAATGGGACTTGTTCGGGTTCGGATAGCTCACCCCCTGGACGATGTTCACCCGTCCGTCGGTGAAGAGCTCATGCAGTCCGGTCATCGAGGGGTGGAGCCCGGTGGCGTCGGTGAGCTTCAGGACCTTGTTCTCCGGGATGACGATGTTTCGTCGGGCGCTCATGAGGGCGGGGTACTGGTCGAGAGGGATCACCGTGTTGAGCCCGTCGTTGCCGCCGTTGAGCTGGATGAGCACGAGGACGCGGTCGCCGGGGGTCCCGGCGTTGATCAGCCCCTCGAGGATTTTCGAACGCCCGTACGCCCGGACGTTGAAGCCGCCGAGCAGGAACGGGAGGACTGCAACGGGAACGGAATTCCGTATGAACGATCTTCTTCTCATGATAACCTCACATCAGCTGGTATTCGGGCATCGCGAGCATCACCGAAAGCAGTTCGCGCAGCTTCGTGGTGATGGCGGCGGCCTTCCCGGGGTCCGTCGGATCGGCCACATAATCCGACCATTCGATCGTCCACTCGTAGTCGGGCAGGCCCGGGAGCAGCGCGTCCTTCAGGAACGTTTTCTGGGACGCCGTGATCGCGATCGGGTAGAGGAATTCCGCCCACTCGTCGATGAGCCCGTTCGGGTCGGCCGGGTTGGAGCAGAGGTTCGCGAACGCGACCGGGTCGATGACCTGCCTGAACCCGTTCTGTGAAAACCCCTGCCCGGCCAGCCTGTCGGTGAATTCGGCCCTGCGCGCCACGGTGTCGGCGTTGATCCACATTTCATAGTAGAGCGGGTCCTGGCGGTACGCCGGCCAACCCGCCACGCCGGGCGGGTCGAGCAGTTCCTGCTGCATCGCCGTGGCCCGCGTGGAGAGGTATCTCCAGTGGTTGTACCGGGCGAGGAGCGTCGGGTTGTCGACGGCCGCGGGGTAGGAAACGGAGAAGGTCCTCGCCGTCCCCACGGTCAGCTCGACCGGGTTCTTGATCACGCAGCCGACGTTCACCGGGTCGAAGAAATGGGCGCTCTTGAAGAGGGCGGCGAGCGCCGGCCTGATCTCGTAGTTGCCGCTCCGGAAGATGTCCGCCATCGGGGCGATGACGTTCGCCTCGGCGGCGGCGTCGATGACGTAATAGACGAACCAGCGGTACAGTTTCCGGCAGATGTACTTCGCCGTCTCGGCCTGCAGGAAGATCATGTCGAGGAGGTCGTCCAGCTCGTCGGCGCCGGCGGCCCCTTCCCGGCCCGTGATCAGGGTGTCGCCGTAGGCCGGTGAAAACTGCTTGTCCCCGGGGTCGTGCCTGCCGGCGGTGAAATAGGAAACGAAGGTCGCGCTGCTGTCCCTCCACCCGCTCAGGACGCGGGCGGCCTGCTGGACGTCGACCTCGGTGTAGTTGGTGTAGTTGCCGGGGCCGATTTCGAACCCCTTTCCGATCGTGAAGAGTTCCTGGAGCTCGCGGGCGTAATTCTCGTTCGGGTTGCTCTCGGTGTTGGAGTTTCCGTTGAGGAACCGGAGCATCCCCCCGTCGAGGGTGACGAGCTTCGTCAGGTCCCTGAAATTGCCGAGGGCGTGTTGACGCAGGAGGGCGTGGTTCCTCCAGGTATGGCGAGCGTCCCCGATGACGGAAGACTCGGTGGCGAAATGGTTGTGCCAGAAGAGCGTCATCTTCTCGCGAACGCTGGGGCCCTGCCCGAGCATGAGGCCCACCCACCACCCACGGAGGGAGTTGAGGCGTACCCCTTCCGAGCTGGACGTCGGGGCGTTGATCCAGGTCGTGCCGGCCGGCACTTCGGGGTCGCCGTCGTTGTAGCTCAAAGGGGGATCAGGGATGGCCGGTTCAGTCAGGAGGAGGTCCACGAGGTCATTGACGCTCATCGCGGAAAGCGTGGTCACGTCCTGCGGCTTAGCGCCGAACATCGTCCGGCGGAGGAGGTGCCTGACCTCCGCTGCTCCCCACGGGCCGGCGTACGGCTCGATCCCCGAGGCGCTCCGCGGGACATCCGGCAACGACTTGTTGGCGAAATCGCTCGCCTCGAATTTCCGGCGCCGCGGCCGCTGGTCCGGTCCGTCTTTCTCGGCGACCGTCGAGATGAATTCTCTGCGTTTCATCGCTCCATCCTCATCGGTTGTAAAAACAGCCCGCCCCGTCCCCGGTAACAGGGACAATTCCGCGTATTGCCGATCATTGGGATATACCCGGGCTTGACGGGCTCCCTAAAACCCGCACTCCATGCAGTCCTTATAGGTAGAGAAAAACAGACGGCGATACAAAATTTCGCGGAGTGGGTGTGACCGGGATCACATCAAATTACACCGGTAACGGCACTTTCATGACTGATGATGCCCGTTGTCACATTTTTCATCAACGGGACTGCGGCTGGTGCGGGTGGGCTCAGGGGGTATGCAAGATCGTCTTCGCGGGGATCGACGGGTGGTTCCCGCCAGGGGGGCCTTTATTTCACCAGGTTCATTTTCCGGACTTCCTCGTGCGCCCCGCTCCGCATCCTGTAATAGTAGATGCCCGCCGGGAGCGCCGAGGCGTCGAAGGTGACGTTGAACCGTCCGGCCCCCGCCACGCCGTCCACCAGCGTCGCCACCTCACGCCCGAGCGTGTCGTAGACCCTGACGCTCACCGGCCCGCCGTCGGACGTGAACGAAATGGTCGTCGAGGGGTTGAACGGGTTGGGATAGTTCTGGCCCAGGCCGACGGTTTCAGGGAGACCGTCCGCGGCCGCTCCCTCCTGGTTGACGATCGGGAGGCGCGGTTCCGGCAGGCCGACGACGACGGGGAGCGTCTGGAAATTCTGCAGCAGCACGGCGTCGAGCACGTCCTGCGGCACGCCGAACCACTGCTTCAGCACCGAGGCGTACACCTGCCGGAAGTCGTATTGCATCCCCAGGTTGTCCGTGCTTGAGACCGGGTTGGGGATCACCGGGTTGGCGCCGGTGATGCCGTGCTTGATGCCCTTGCCGAAGAGGATGACGGGGGCCGCTTCGCCGTGGTCCGTCCCGAAGCTGGCGTTCGACTTGATCCTGCGCCCGAACTCCGAGAACGTCATGCCGATGACCCTGTGGTCCGCCCGAAGAACGCGGAGGTCCTCCTGGAACGCGAGGATCGCCTCCGAGAGTTTGCCGAGGAGGTCGGCGTGGTCCCCGAACTCCGTCCCGAGCGCGTCGTCGATCTGCCCCGCGTGCGTGTCGAACCCCCCGAGGTTGGTGACATAGATGCGGGTCTTCAGTCCGCCCGCGATGAGCTGGGCGACGATCTTCAACTGGTCGGCGAGCTTGTTCGAACCGGCCGGCGGATAGAGGGTCGATTGCGCCGGTACGTTCCCGGCGGCCGCCTTGATCCTGTCGGCGTACACCGACGTCTGCTGCGCGACCTGCCGGATGAACGTCAGCTCGTGGCCGGCGGGCGTGTCGGGGGCCGTGTCCACCCCGCCGGTGAGAAGCTGGTAAAAAGTCGTCGGGCTGGTGATGGCCATGCCGAGCGAGCCGTTCGGCCCCTGGAGCCCCGTCGAGACCACCGACCCGATCTGGATCGCCAACGGGTCGGGCATCACCTCGTTCGGATACCCGTCCGGGAAATCGGGGAACGCCTGGTCCAGCCACCTCCCGAGCCACCCGGTGCTCAGGGTCTCGTCCGCGTCCGAGGCCGTGAGCCAGATGTCCGTTCCGCGGAAATGCGACTTGTTCGGGTTCGGGTATGTCACGCCCTGGACGATGTTCACCCTTCCGGCGGTGTAGAGGTTCCGCAACCCGGTCATGGAGGGATGGAGCCCGGTGGCGTCGGTGAGCTTCAGGACCTTGTTCTCCGGGATGGCGATGTTCCCGCGGGCGTTCACGAGCGCCGGGTACTGGTCGAGAGGGATCACCATGTTGAGCCCGTCGTTGCCGCCGTTGAGCTGGATGAGCACGAGGACGCGGTCGCCGGGGGTGCCGGCCCCGATCAGCCCCTCGAGGACCTTCGACCGGCCGTAGGCCCTGACGTTGAAGCCGCCGAGCAGGAACGGGAGGACTGCGACGGGAACGGAATTCCGTATGAACGATCTTCTTCTCATGGCATCCTCACATCAGCTGGTATTCGGGCATCGCGAGCATCACCGAGAGCAATTCGCGCAGCTTCGTGGTGATGGCGGCGGCCTTCCCGGGGTTTGTCGGGTCCGAGACGTAGTCGGACCATTCGATCGTCCATTCGTAGTCGGGCAGGCCCGGGAGCAGCGCGTCCTTCAGGAACGTTTTCTGGGACGCCGTGATCGCGATCGGGTAGAGGAATTCCGCCCACTCGTCGATGAGCCCGTTCGGGTCGGCCGGGTTGGAGCAGAGGTTCGCGAACGCGACCGGGTCGATGATCTGCTTGAACCCGTTCTGAGAGTACCCGGTCCCGGAGAGCCGGTCGGTGAATTCCGTCCTGTTCGCGAGCGTGTCGGCGTTGATCCACATTTCATAGTAGAGCGGGTCCTGGTGGTACGCCGGCCACCCCGCCACGCCCGGCGGGTCGAGCAGCTCCTGCTGCATCGCCGTGGACTGCGTGGAGAGGTATCTCCAGTGGTTGTACTGCGCCAGGAGGTTCGTCGTGTCGGGAGGCGCCGCCGAGGGGTACGCGACGGAGAAGGTCCGCGCCGTGCCCACGGTCAGGTCGACCGGGTTCTTGATCACGCAGCCGAAGTTGACCGGGTCATAGAAATGGGCGCTCCTGAAGAGGGCGGCGAGCGCCGGCTTGATCTCGTAGTTGCCGCTCCGGAAGATGTCCGCCATCGGGGCGATGACGTTCGCCTCGGCGGCGGCGTCGATGACGTAATAGACGAACCAGCGGTAGAATTTCCTGCAGATGTACTTCGCGGTTTCATTTTGCAGGAAGATCATGTTCAGGAGGTCGTCCACCTCGTTGGCCCCGGCCGCGCCGGCCTGGCCCGTGATCAGCGTATTACCGTATGCCGGCGAAAACTGTTTGTTGCCCGCGTCATGGCGGTTGGCGGTGAAATAGGAGACGAAGGTCGCGCTGCTGTCCCTCCACCCGCTCAGGACGCGGGCGGCCTGCTGGACGTCCACCTCGGTGTAGTTGGTGTAGTTGCCGGGGCCGATTTCGGGGCCTTTCCCGATGGTGAAGAGTTCCTGGAGCTCGCGGGCGTAATTTTCGTTCGGGTTGGTGGCGGTGTTCGTGTTTCCGTTGAGGAACCGGAGCATCCCCCCGTCGAGTGTGACGAACTTCGTCAGGTCCCTGAAATTCCCCAGGGCGTGTTGACGCAGGAGGGCGTGGTTCCTCCAGGTGTGGCGCGCATCCTTGATGATGGTGGATTCGGTGGCGAAATGGTTGTGCCAGAAGAGCGTCATCTTCTCGCGCAGGGACGGGCCCTGGGCGAGCATCAGGCCCGTCCACCACCCCCGGAGCGAGTTGTGGCGCAGCCCGTTCGAGGTGGATGTCGGGGCGTTGATCCAGGTCGTGCCGGCCGGCGCTTCGAGGTCATTGTCGTTGTAGCTTACCGGGGGATCGGGGATGGCCGGTTCGGTCAGGAGGAGGTCCACAAGGTCATTGATGCTCATCGCGGAAAGCGTGGTCACGTCCTGCGGCTTCACGCCGAACATCGTCCGGCGGAGGAGGTGCCTGACCTGCGCGGCGCCCCACGGTCCTGCGTACGGCTCGAGCCCCGAGGCGCTCCTCGGGACGGTCGGTAACGCCTTGTTGGCGAAATCGCTCGGCTCGAATTTCCGGCGCCGCGGCCGCTGGACCGGCCGGTCGGTTTCGGCGACCGTCGAGATGAATTCCCTGCGTTTCATCGCTCCACCCTCATCGATTGAATAAATAAACCGCATGGTCCCCGGGAGAAGGGACGTTTTTCGAAACCATCGGCCTGTGGGATGCATCCCGGCGTGACGGGTTCCCCGAAACCCGCATGACCTTCAATCATTATATATAGAGAAAATCTCCTGGCAAATCAAGCCGACGCCGGCCAATCGCATCAGGGATCATCCCGGAAATACGCCGGAAACGCCACTTTACGGAAAGATAACAGCCGTCCTCCCCTTTACCTTCAACGGGGCTCTGGCTATATTGGGAGGGTTCCGACAGCACACCACATTGAAAGGGATCGCCAATGAAAAGAATCGTCTTTGCGGGCATCGTCGGGGGGCTTATACTCTGGGTCTGGGGGTTCATCTCCTGGGTCGTCCTCCCACTCCACCTCTCCGCCATGCGACCGATCCCGAACGAAGCGGAGATCGTCGCTTCGCTCGGCCGTTCGCTCCCCGGAAAAGGGGTGTACGTATTCCCCCTGATGCCGAAGGAAGCGGCCGACCTCCCTCCGGCCGAGCAGGAAGCCGCGATGGCCGCCTACATGGCGAAATACGAGTCAGGTCCCACCGGGTTCATCTTCTTCGACCCCGCGGGAAAGGACCCGTTCATGGTCAACCAGATGATCTCCGGGCTTCTCATCTTCATGGTCACGGCGGGGATCGTCGCGTGGCTCCTGTCGAGGAGCACGGCCGTGGGCGAGTCGTTCCTCTCGAGGGTGATCTACTGCGGGATGATCGGGACGCTGTTCGCCGTCGGGTGCCACCTCTCCGAGTGGAACTGGCTGGGATGGTCCTTCGACTGGACCAGGGCGATGATGTTCGACAGCATCGCGGCGTGGCTGCTCGCCGGGATCGGCATATCGGCCATCATCAAACAGAAATCCGTCGCCGCGATGTGATCGCGCGGCATCGCGCGCAAAACGGGGACGTGCGTGACCGCAGGCGGCTGACGGGGAACCTCGGGGGCGAAAAAGTTGAATCCGACGCCGGAATTTAGTAACATTTCCTGCCCGGATGCGGGCTAAAAACATATTACGCGAATTCAAACGGGAATGACCATGAAAAACGCCATTATTCTTCTCCTTCTCCTCGCAGTCTTTCTCACGGTCCCTGCAAAGGCCCAGGACACCGTCGACTTCACACTGGATCTGGGGGCTCGATTTCCGGGGCTCGCTGCCGATGGGTGATTTCAAGGACATCGCCAGCTTCGGCGTCGGGGGCACGGGCTACGCCGGGTACGCCTTCTCATCGAGGTTCGCCGTCACCGCGCGCACCGGATACATCTTCACGGGCGGGAAGGAGATCACCGAAACGATTTCGGGAGTGACCGGGCACGATCAAGACCAATTACGGGATCGTTCCGCTGCTCGGCGGCCTCAAGGTTTATTTCCTCGAGGGCGACACGAGGATTTACGCCACCGGCGAGGCGGGGATGTTCTTCATGTCGACCACCGGCGATCTGACGAACAGCCTCGGCGGGACGGTCACGAGCCGTCAGCGGCAGCGATTCGAAATTCGGTTATGCCCCGGCCGTGGGCGCACAGTTCAGGGCCGGCCGCAATATGATGGTCGACGCCCACATCGACTACACCGGCATCCCCGACGACGAGGGCGACCTCAGCTGGGTCACGTTCGCCATCGGCGTCGGAGTGGGTGCTGGACTGACACTCTCCGCGGGACCCGTCCCCGGCCTGAACCACCATCCGATCGGGCGGGAGGAGCGGGGACCAGCATCCGGTGTTCGTGTGATATTTCAAGGGCTGCCCCGGAAACTTTTCCGGGGCAGTTTTTATTTTGTACCTTACCGCCGATGAACACTCCAGACAAACCTCTCCTGGTCTACGACGGACAGTGCGCGTTCTGCCGGATGTGGATCGACCGGTGGAAAACCATCACGGGCGACAGCGTCGAATACGTGACGTCGGCCGAATACGCGGCTCGCGTCGATCCCCCCGACGCGCCGGATGATGGCGCCGGTCGCGCGTCGCGGCCGGGACCGGGGCTCCGGCGTTCCGACCGGCCATACCCCCTGAGGAATTCAGGAAAAGCGTCGTCCTCATCCTTCCCGACGGTTCGCTACCTCACCGGCGCGCGCGCCGTGTTGACGGCGATCGGGACATCCACGGCCGGGCGCATCCTTCTCCTCCTCCATAATAAAATTTCCGGTGTTCCGGGAAATCGCCGAGGCCGTCTACCGGTCGGTGGCCGGCCACCGTGACGAGATGTACCTGGTGACCCGGGTGCTCTGGGGAAAATCCGTCGTCTCGCCCGGCTTCGCCGCCGGTCGATGGCTTTTCCTCAGGGGGATGGCCGTGGTGTACGGGATCGCCTTCGCCTCCCTCGGCTCGCAGATCCTCGGGCTCGTCGGCTCCGGGGGGATTTCACCCGCGGCGATGTTCCTCGACGCAGTGCACGCGCAGCTCGGGAGCGCGGGCGCCCTTCTCTATCCCACGCTCGCGTGGTTCGACCCGGGGGACGGGTTCCTCACCGGACTGTGCGTGGCCGGAATGGCGTCGGCCGGGCTGTTGCTGGTTGGAATCGCGCCGAGGGTTTCGGCGTTCGCGTGCTGGGCGCTCTACTTTTCGCTCGCCGTCGCGGGGCAGGTCTTCCTCCAGTTCCAGTGGGACGTCCTGCTTCTCGAAGCCGGTTTCCTGACGATCTTCTTCGCCCCGCCGGGATATCTCCGCCCACTCCCCGACGACGCGGAGCCACCGCGGCTCGTCCGATGGCTCCTCTGGCTGCTGGCCTTCCGGCTGATGTTCATGTCGGGCGTGGTGAAACTCGCGGCGGGCGACCCGAACTGGTGGAACCTCTCGGCACTCTCGTTTCATTACCAGACGCAATGCCTCCCGACCCCGGCGGCGTGGTACGCGCACCGGCTCCCGCTCTGGTTCCACCAGGCATCGGCGTTCGTGATGTTCTCCATCGAAATCGGGGCGCCCCTGCTGTTCTTCACCCCGAGGCGACTCCGGCACCTCGGGGCCTTCCTCCTGGTCGGGTTGCAGGCGATCATCATCCTCACCGGCAATTTTGCGTTCTTCAACTGGCTTTCGATCATGCTCTGCCTTATCCTGCTCGACGATGGCGTGACGAAAAAACTGATCCCGCGATTCCTCACGCGGAGATTGGGGAAACCCGCCGCCCCCCCCGCGCAGGGGCGGCCGGGGACGGCCGTCGGCCTGTCCGCCCTCCGGCGCCTCCACGGCGCCGTCGGCATCGGGGCGTTCTCGCTGATGCTCCTGCTGAACTTCAACCAGGTCGCCGGCCTCGTCCTTCCACGCTCCTGGTGGCCCGCGACGGTGGCGTCGATTTCGGCGTGGGCCTCCCATTACCATGTCGTGAACGGTTACGGCCTCTTCCGCGTGATGACGACGAAGCGTCCCGAGATCGTCCTCGAGGGGAGCCTCGACCGGACGAACTGGACTCCCTACGAATTCCGCTACAAGCCCGGCGGCGTCTCGAGGCCGCTCCCCTGGGTGGCGCCCCACCAGCCGCGTCTCGACTGGCAGATGTGGTTCGCCGCGCTGGGGAATTACCGGGAGAACGGGTGGCTCGTCAACCTTGCGATCAGGTTGATGGAAGGTTCGCCGGAGGTGATCGGGCTCCTGGACGGAAACCCGTTTCCGGACCGTCCGCCCGTGTTTGTGCGCGCGCTCCTCTACGAGTACCGGTACGCCACGCCCGCGGAGCGCGAGGCCACCGGCGCCACGTGGGTGAGGACCCTCAATTCCACCTATCTGCCGCCTTTTTCGCTCGACGGGCGGTAAGCGCCGCCGGGGGGTCACCGGTCCCCCCGGTTGCGCCCCGTCCGGAATTTTAGTAATTTTTCAGACCATCATCCGCCGTACGTTCAGTTCCCGTCAACAACCGCCACATTCACCATTAAAGGACATCCCCATGAAACTCAGCACCGTTCTTACGGCTTTCGCCCTCGTCGTCACGGCCCGCGCCTCGGCGCAGGACACGCCTCCCCCGCCCCCGCCGGCGATGGACGACGCGATGATGAAATTCATCGAAGCGTCTTCGCCCAACCAAAACCACAAGAAGCTCGACGCCTTCGTCGGGACCTGGGACACCGAGTCGTCGTTCTGGATGGACGGTCCTGACAAGCCGCCCGCAGTCAGCAAGGGTGTTTCGAGGAACGTCTGGGCCTTCGGCGGCCGGTTCCTGCGGCAGGATTTCCAGGGATATTTCATGGGCATGCCGATGGACGGACTGGGCATGACCGGCTACGACAACCTCAAGAAGACCTACACGATGTTCTGGATCGACAACACCTCCACCGGCATGTTCACGGCCGCCGGAGGCTTCGACGCCGCCGGCGCGGTGCTGACGATGACCGGCAAGGCGGACGATCCCTTCACCGGCGAAAAGGACAAGAAGATCCAGTACGTGCTCCGGACGGTCAGCAAGGACAAGTTCGTCTTCGAGATGCACGAGTTTCCCGCGAAGGGCGCGCCCGTCAAGGCCGGGGAGATCGTCTACACGAGGGCGCAGGAACACCGGTAACCCCGGCGACGAGTGACGGAGCCGCGATGAGCACCGAACCCGTCCCGACCGGGCCCGCCTCGGCCGCTGAACAGAAGTTCGCGATGCGGCTTTCGCTCGCCGTCGGCGTGCTCATGCTCGCCGGGAAGTCGTACGCGTACCTCCTCACCGGTTCCGCCGCGATCCTTTCGGACGCGGCGGAGTCGGTCGTCCACGTGCTCGCCGTCGGCTTCGCGGCGTTCAGCATGTGGCTCAGCTTCAAACCGCCCGACACCGACCACCCCTACGGGCACGACAAGGTCAGCTTCTTCTCGGCAGGGATCGAGGGCGGGCTGATCGTCGTCGCCGCGCTCTTCATCATCGTCGAATCGGTCCTCAAGTGGGTCCGGGGCCTCCAGCTCGAGAACCTCGACGACGGAACGATGATCGTCGCCGCCGCCTCCGCGGTGAACGCGGTGCTCGGCTTCTACCTCGTCTGGAAGGGGAAGCGCCACCAATCTCTCATCCTGATCGCGAACGGCAAACACGTCCTCACCGATTCCTGGACGAGCTTCGGCGTGGTGGGCGGACTGGTCCTGGTGTTGCTCACCGACTGGCTCCCGTTCGATCCCATTCTCGCGATCGTGGTGGCCCTGAACATCCTCTGGTCGGGGGGCAAACTGATCCGCCTCTCGGTCGGCGGACTGATGGACGAGGTGGACCCCGGCGTGGACCGGGACGTCCGCGCGATCCTCGACGCCGAAACGAAGAAGCGCTCCCTTGAGTACCACGAGTTGCGGCACCGCAAGAGCGGGAACTCCGTCTGGATCGATTTCCACCTGCTCTTCCCCTCGGGCACCAGCATCGAGGACGCCCACGACCAGACGACCGAGATCGAGGCGATCCTCCACCGGAACCTGAAGGTGCCCTGCACCGTGACGACCCACATGGAACCGATCGAGGACCACGAGGGCAAACATAAGCTCCTCGACACACCCCCCGGCGCCACCCCCTGACGATGGACACCGAACGGAAGCGGTGCGGCTGGGCCGGCGACGACCCGTTGTATGTCCGATACCACGACGAGGAGTGGGGCGTCCCGCTCCACGACGACCGGCGCCTGTTCGAAATGCTCTGCCTGGAGGGGGCGCAGGCCGGTCTCAGCTGGATCACGATCCTGCGGAAGAGGGAAAACTACCGGAAGGCGTTCGATGACTTCGACCCGAAGAAAATCGCCCGGTACGACCGGGGAAAGATCGAACGCCTGTTGAAGGACGAGGGGATCGTTCGGAACAGGCTCAAAGTGGAGGGGGTCGTGAAGAACGCTCGCGCGTACCTCCGGGTCATGGAGGAATTCGGTTCCTTCGACGACTACCTCTGGGGGCTCGCCGGCGGAAAACCTGTCGTCAACAGGCGCCGGACGATGAACGACATCCCCGCCGCCACGCCCGTCTCGGAGGCGATGAGCAGGGACCTGAAGAAGCGGGGGTTCACGTTCGTCGGCTCGACCATCTGTTACGCGTTCATGCAGGCGTGCGGGATGGTCGACGACCACGTCGCGTCCTGCTTCCGGCGTCAGGCCCGTCCCCGCCCCAAAGGGTAGTATTCGTATCAACCGGCTCCACCCGCGGGCGGATCCGTCGCGCACCCTCACCCCCGCCCCCCATCGGAACATCCCCTCAGACGTGGTTCCGGAGCATCAGTTCCTTCGGGTGCGGGTCGAGGTATACCTGGTTCCGGATGTAGTCGATCGAGTGGGCACGGACGTAGTGGCGCAGGAGCGTCACCGGCACCACCAGCGGCACGAACCCCAGCCGGTAGTCCTCGACCACCCGCAGGATTTCCTTCCTCTCACCGGCCGGAACCGCTTCGGGGAGGAAGCCCACGATGTGCTGGAGCACGTTGACGTTCTTTTTGACGGTGCTCATCACCTTCAGGCATTCCATGTAGAGCGTCGTGTACCGTTCTTTCAGCTCCGCAACCTGCATCTTCTTCGCGCCGGCGACGAGCGGGCCGAGTTCGCGATAGTGCTTCGGGCTGTGCGCCAGGAGCAGGTACTTTTCCGCGGTGTGGAATTCGACCAGCTTTCCAAGGGAGAACTTTCCGTCCATCAATGTTGACAGCCGGTGGTACGCGAAGACCCTCACGATGAAATTGTCCCTCAGGTGCGGATCGTTCAGCCTCCCCTCCTCTTCCACGGGCAGGAGCGGATGGCCCTTGATCAGGACGGCGGCAAAAAGGCCGGTTCCGTCCTTTTCCGCCATTCCTTTCCGGCTGTACACCTTCACGCGCTCCATTCCGCACGACGGCGACCTGCTCTTCAGCACGTAACCGGAGAGGTTCATCTTCCCGAGCTGCGCCACGCGGCGGTCGGAGTATGCGAGCATCCTCTCCGTCCAGTCCTCGCCCGAATCGACGCCGACCATGTTCGGGGCGGACGACGGCCCGACCAGCCTCACCGCTTCCCTCGGCACCCCCATGCCCGCCTCGAGCTCGGGGCAGACGGAAACCCACTCGACGTACGGGCCGAAGACGTCGGTGAGAAACCGGTCGTGCTTGTGGCCGCCGTCGTAGCGCACGTGCTCCCCGAGGAGGCAGGTGCTGACGCCGATCCGTATCCGTTCTTCCATCGTCTTTCAGGCTTTTTTCAAGGCGTCGTCGAGCGCGGTCGTCAACCCGGGATGCCGGAAACCGTACCCGGCCTTCAGGAGGACCGACGGGACCACCTTCTGACCGCCCAGGACCATGTCCGCCAGCTCGCCGAGGAGCAATCGGACGACGAACCCCGGGACCGGCGCCCACGAAGGCCGTCCCATCGCCGCGCCCAGCGCGGAGGAGAACTCCTTCATCCGCGACTGTTGCGGGGCGACGACGTTCACGGGTCCGCGCAACTGTTCCGCGGCCAGGGCGAAGCGCGCGGCGCCCGTGACGTCCGAGACGTGAACCCAGGGGAGCCATTGACGCCCGGTGCCGATCGGCCCGCCGACGAACATCCGGAAGGGCAGCGCCATCCTCCCGAGCGCGCTCCCCTTTCCGCCGACCACGAACCCGATGCGCAGCGTCACGACGCGCAGGCCGAGCGCCTCCGCGTGGTTCGCCGCCCTTTCCCACTCCACGCAGAGCGACGCGAGGAACCCTTCGCCCGCCGGGCGCCCTTCCGGCACGTCGCCCTCGTCCACGTTCCCATAGTAGCCGACGGCCGACGCGTTCACCAGCACCCTCGGCTTCGATTCCGCCTTCGCGATCGCCCCGACGATCGCCGCGGTCGGCCCGACGCGGCTCGCGACCAGTATTTTCTTCCGCGCGTCGCTCCACCGTCCCCTGGCGATCGATTCGCCGGCGAAATTGAAGACGGCATCCGCCCCGTTCACGAGGCCGGCGAGCGGACCGGCGTCGCGACCATTCCACGTCACGTACCTGACATTCTTCGCGGAAAAGCGCCCCGAATGGTCCGTCCTCCGCGTCAGGGATACGAGATCGTGGCCTTCAAGGGCCAGTTCCTTCGTGAGCCGGCCGCCGATAAACCCGGTGCATCCGGAGAGCAGGATCTTCATCGCGAAAGCCTCCCCCCGGCGATTCCCGGTTGTCCATCGGCCACGACGTCCGTTCCCCGCTCACCGAAGGTCCCGTCGATCACGCGCGCCCTGTAGTTAAAAATCTCCTCGAGCCGTCTCCTGACCGCCACCGAATGGACGAACCGCCCGGCCGGCCCGAAGGGGAGCGCGTACCGGATCCGGTCCCGCACCATCGTTCCGCCCGGGACGGCTTCAAAGTCGTGCGAATGCTGCCAGTATGAGTACGGGCCCTTCAGCTGTTCGTCCACGAAGGAGCGCCCCGCTCGTATGCCGTGATGATCGTGGTCCAGCGCACCCTGATCCCGAGGAGGCGGATCGTGTAATCGATCAGCGCGTCCTTCTTCATTTCGATCGGCGAGGGCGTGAGGATGACGAAACCCAGGTCGGGAGGGGTCAGCTTCGAGAGGTTTTCGGGCCGCGAAAAGAAGCCGAACACCGTTTCGGGCGGCGCCGGCACGAACTGTCGCCGGGTGAGGGTATGGAGGGTCATGGCCTGAATGTTGGAATATTTTCAGTGATAAAAAAACCGGACGCCAGGGTACATCCCACCGGACATTTTGGTACATTGGGTTTCATCCCGCCGATGACGTGTCTCACGGTCGCGCCCGGGCCCGTTGTCCAACCCTTCAACCAGAGACCATCATGAGAAAACTCTTGTCCCTCATCGTCATGGCCGGATCGGCGCTGTCGATCTCATCCGCCCAGGCCCCCCCGGCCGACAGCCTCGGGCGCGCCATCATGGTCCGGGACTCGGTCAGGTTGGCGGGGCTTTTCGCCGTCGCCCAGTATCCGTACATCAAGGGGAGCAAATGGAGCGGCGTCATTCCCGTCGCGAACCCGACGGAGGTTCCCGACCCGGACCGGGAGTATAAATTGTTGTTCGAGTTCATCGCGAAAAACCCCGATTCGCTGGCCGGTGAAATCAACAGCGGGCTCGACGAAGTGGCCCGGGTGCTGAACCTGCATGTCGCTTCGGGCATACCGGCCGCGAAACTCGTTCCGGTCATCGTGATCCACGGCCCCGGCATCGAGGCCGTGACGTCCCGGGAGGGTTACAGGAAGAAACATTCCGTCGATAACCCGAACCTGAACATCGTCCGGGACCTGGAGAACGCGGGGGCGAAGTTCATCGTCTGCGGTCAGGCCATGGCGTATTTCGAGTTCGCAAAAGAAGACCTCCTGCCGGCGGTGAAAATATCGCTCACGGCCCAGACGGTGTTGTCCAATTACCAGCTGCAGGGGTATGTGCTGTATTCGATAGAACCGGAGCGCTGATTCCCGGACCCGCCACTCGACACGATGATCATCGTTCGGAGTCTGCCATGAAGCCCCTGTTCGTCATTCTCGCGCATTCAACCATGGTCGCGCCTTCCGCATTCTCCCAATCGGCGGGGAACGACCTGGATTCGCTCGGCTGGCTCGCCGGTTGCCGGGAAGGGACGTACGCCAACGGCCGGATCGTCTCCGAGCCGTGGATGAAGCCGATGGGGGACCTGATGATGGGGATGTCCCGCACGGTGAAGAACGGGAAGACCATCGAGTCCGAGAGCGTCCGGCTGAAACGTGCCGATGACGGATCGGTCCATTATCTCGCGCAGCCGTCGGGGCAAAACGAGGCGATTTTCCGGTTCGTGACGCGCGATTCGCTCTCCGCAAGGGTTGAAGGCACGATCGACGGCAGGGAGCGGGGGGCTGACTTTCCTTACCGGAGGGTAAAGTGCGAACAATAGACCCGTGAGGATCCCCGGTCCCCCCCCGGGGGACGCAAATAACCGCCGACCGGCTCGCCTTCGGCGGGACATTTTCGTACCTTACCGCCGCTCCCTGTCGCAACAAATAATTCCGAAGACGATCCGCACGGTCCATTTTCAACGGAGACGCATATGAAGTCCCTTTTCGCGATCCTCGCCCTCCTGCTCCTCTTCACTGCTCACGGCGCTTTCGCCCAGAAAAAATCCGACGGGAAGACCGCGCCCGATACCAGCGCCTCGATCTTCAGCGGCCTGAAGTTCCGCTCGATCGGTCCGGCGGTGACCTCCGGCCGCGTGGTCGACTTCGCGGTCCATCCCGACGACCGCTCGCTGTACTATGTCGCGGTCGCGTCCGGCGGGGTGTGGAAGACCACGAACGCGGGCACGAGCTGGACCCCGGTCTTCGACGACCAGGGATCGTACTCGATCGGCTGCGTCGCGATGGACCCGCGGAACCCGTCGGTGGTCTGGGTGGGCAGCGGCGAGAACAACAGCCAGCGGAGCGTGTCGTACGGCGACGGCGTCTACCGTTCGGAGGACGGCGGGAAGAGCTGGCAGAACATGGGGCTCAAGGCCTCGGAGCATATCGGCAAGATCGTGGTCGACCCGCGCAACTCGAACGTCGTGTACGTCGCCGCCCAGGGCCCGCTCTGGGCCCCCGGCGGAGACCGCGGCCTCTACAAGACGACCGACGGCGGAAAGAGCTGGGACACGGCCCTGTTCATCAGCAAGTACACCGGGGTCTCCGACCTCGCGATCGATCCGCGGAACCCCGACGTGCTGTACGCGGCGTCCTACCAGCGCGCCCGGCGCGTCTGGACGCTCATCGACGGCGGCCCGGAGTCCGCGATCCACAAGTCCACCGACGGCGGGGCGACCTGGAAGAAGCTGACGAGCGGCCTTCCCAAAGACGACGTCGGCCGGATCGGGCTGGCCCTCTCTCCGGTGAACCCCGACGTGGTGTACGCGATCATCGAGCTGCCGAACAGGAAGGGCGGGTTCTACCGCTCCGCCGACCGGGGCGCGACGTGGGAAAAGCGGAGTGACCACGTCAGCGGCAGCCCCCAGTACTACAACGAGATCGTCGCCGACCCGAAGGAGGTGGACCGCGTCTATTCGATGGACACCTACCTGAAGGTCACCGTCGATGGCGGCAAGACGTTCAGGAACCTCGGCGAGAAGAACAAACACGTCGACAACCACGCGATCTGGGTCGACCCGGACAATACGAACTACTACCTGGTCGGCGGCGACGGCGGGGTGTACGAGAGTTTCGACCGGGGCGCGACGTGGGTGTTCAAGAGCAACCTCCCGGTCACGCAGTTCTACCGCGTGGCGGTGGACAACGCGCTGCCGTTCTACACCGTCTACGGCGGGACGCAGGACAATTTCACGCTCGGCGGCCCGTCGAGAACGATCAGCGCGAGCGGCATCACCAACGCCGATTGGTTCGTCACCGTCGGCGGTGACGGGTTCTACACGCAGGTCGACCCGGAGGACCACAACATCGTCTACTCGGAGTCGCAGTACGGCGGCCTGGTGCGCTTCGACCGTCGCAGCGGCGAGAACGCGGGGATCCGGCCGCAGGAAGGAAAGGGGGAGGCGGCCTACCGGTGGAACTGGGATTCCCCGCTGCTGATCAGCCCGCATTCCCGCACGCGACTCTACTTCGCGGCGAACGTCCTTTTCCGGAGCGACGACAGGGGGGATTCCTGGAAGGCGGTCAGCGGCGACCTCACGCGCGCGCTGGAGCGGAACAAACTTCCCGTCATGGATAAAATCTGGGGCGCGGACGCCGTCGCGAAGAACGCCTCGACTTCGCTCTTCGGCAACATCACGGCGCTGTCGGAGTCGCCGATCAAAGAGGGACTGATCTACGCCGGCACCGACGACGGCCTGGTCCAGGTGACCGAGGACGGCGGCGGTCACTGGCGGAAGATCGACCGGTTTCCGGGCGTCCCGGAGACGACCTACGTGAGCCGGGTCGTCGCGTCGCAGCACGCGGTGAACACGGTCTACGCGGCGTTCGACAACCACAAGAGCGGGGACTTCAGGCCGCACATCCTGAAGAGCACCGACGCGGGGAAGAGCTGGACGTCCCTGAAGGCGAACCTGCCGGCGAACGGCCCCGTGTACGCGCTCGCCGAGGACCACGTGAACGCCGCTCTCCTTTTCCTGGGGACGGAGTTCGGGGTCTATGCCTCCACCAACGGCGGCGAACGCTGGCTCCCTCTCAAGGGCGGACTCCCGACGATCGCCGTCCGCGACATCGCCATCCAGAAAAGGGAGAACGACCTGGTGCTTGCGACCTTCGGCCGCGGGTTCTACGTCCTCGACAATTACGCGCCCCTTCGCGACGCCGGCGGTGAGGCCCTCGCCGCGGAGGGCCGGCTCTTCCCGGTGAAGGACGCGCTCATGTACATCCCGTCCAGCCCGTACGGCGGCCGCGGGAAGTCGTTCCAGGGGGAAGCCTTCTATACGGCGGACAACCCGCCCTTCGGCGCCGCGTTCACCTATTACCTGAAGGACGCCGTCAAGACGAAAAAACAGCTCCGGCAGGACGCCGAGAAGGAGGCCGTGAAGAAAGGCGAGACTCCGCGCTACCCGACATTCGACGAGCTCCGCGTCGAAGACGAGGAGGAGGCGCCGGCGATCATTCTCACGGTGACCGACGAATCCGGGGGCGTCGTCCGGCGGCTCACCGGCCCGGCGTCGAAGGGTTTCAACCGCGTGCCGTGGAACCTGCGGTATGCCGCGTCGAACCCCGCGACGCTGGCCCCTCCCGACGAGGACGACCCTGCGGCGGAAGGCCCCCAGGGGCCGCTTGCGCTCCCGGGGAAATATTCCGTCTCCCTCGCGAAGCGCGCGGGCGGCGTCCTGACGGAACTGGCCGGCCCGCAAACGTTTTCCGCTGCGCCGCTCGCCAACACGACCCTGCCGGCCGCCGACCGGAACGCCCTCCTGGCCTTTCAGCGTCGCGTCGCCGACCTTCAGCGCGCGGTGCTCGGGGCTTCGAGGGTCGCCGACGAGGTGAAAGGACGCATCGCCCTCATCAAGAAGGCGCTCCACGACGCGCCGGCCGCCCCCGCGCAACTGCTGGTCGACGTCCTGGCGATCGAGGCGCACGCGAACGAGATCGTTCGCGCCCTGCGCGGGGACAACACGCTCAGGAGCCGCAACGAAGGGACCCCGCCCTCCATCAACGAGAGGGTCAACGGCATCGTCGACGACCTGTGGCAATCCACGTCGGCGCCGACCGGGACGCAGCTCCGGGCCTACGAGATCGCGGGCGAGGAATTCACCCCGATGCTGGCGGACCTGAAGACGGTCGTTGAGACCGACCTGAAGCGGGTCGAAGGCGCGATGGAAAACGCCGGCGCGCCCTGGACCCCGGGACGAGTCCCGGAGTGGAAGCCAAAATGACGCGTTCGATGGCGCTCACGACGCTCCTTTCGCTGCTGGTCTCCCTCCCGGGCTGCAGCCCGACGACGAGACACCCGGCCGGCGCCGTCAGCGTCGTCGGCGCGATGAAGAATGTCATGTGGAAGGGACAGCTCGGGCGCACCATCGACCTCGACACGATCTCGAACAGGGAACACCTGTACGGGCTCGGCCCGGCGGAGTACCTGTCCGGCGAACTGTTGATCATCGACGGCAGGTCGTACAAATCGACCGTCGACACCGACACCACGATGAAGATCGAAGAAACATTCAAGGCCGGCGCGCCCTTCTTCGTCTATGGAAATGTCGACCGGTGGACGGAGCACGACGTGCCCGACAGCGTCCGGACCCTCCCCCAATTTGAGGGCTACCTGGACCGGATGACCACCAACGCGACGAGGCCGTTTGCGTTCAGGCTGACCGGGACGGTCGAGGCGGCGACGATCCATATCGTGAATTTACCGCCGGGCGCGACGGTGAGCTCGCCTGACGACTCCCACCGGGGCCGCAGGATCTACACGCTACGGAACGAGCCGTCGGAGATCGTCGGATTTTCTCGACCGAACATCAGGCCGTTTTCACTCACCACGACACCTATGTCCATATGCACCTGCTGACCGCGGACAGAACCAGGATGGGGCACCTCGACGAGGTGGTCCTGAGGAAAGGTTCGGTGAAATTGTACCTCCCGGCTGATTGAATTCAGGAACCACCACGCGGGGGTGCGCCGGCCGGGCGACCGGAAAAGCCGACACCTCTGCGGAAATTATACGTATATTGTCACTTCTTCTGACCGCCATCATCGTCCGCCGTCCGCGGGCGGCCGCGGCGCAGGACATCATTCGGCACACAACGACGCGAACGACATGAACCCGAAATCCAGCCTGCTGTTCCTCCTCTCCGGCTACCTGGGCAGGAACGGCAGACCCGGTGTGCCCGCCGTCAAGAACATCTTCAGGACCCTGTATTTCCGTTCGGCGTGGTACAGCGACGATCACCGCGAGCTCGAAAGGATCTTCAAGACCCTGAAGGACCCCTGGAACTTCGAGAGCTCCCCCTACGAACAGGAACGCCTGAAGCTGCTCCTCGACGAGGTCGCGCGGTGCTCGCCCGGGTCGGTCCTCGAGGTCGGATGCGCCGAGGGCGTGTTCACGTCGATGCTCTCGACCATGACGGACCGGGTCGTGGGAATCGACGTGAGCCCGACCGCCGTCGCCCGCGCCAGGGAACGGTGCCCCGGAGTGACGTTCATGACGACCAGCCTGGATTCGTTCGACGCCGCGGAAAAATTCGACGTCGTCGTCTGCGCGGAAACGCTGTATTACATCCAGGATGTCCGGGAGGCCATCAATAAACTCTCATCACTCGGCCGGCGCTGCATCGTGAGCTACATCCAGCGCGAATCGGGCCGTCTCGACGCCGAAATCGCGAGGATCCCGGGGGTCGAGATCCGGAGGTATGACATCGGCTCGTCGATCCTGGGACGCGGAATGGTCGCCGCGACCTGGGAGGCCTGACAGGGCCCCGACCGGAAACGACACGCCGACAGGGATGAACCGGAATGTCACATATTCCCTCCTCTGGCCGCTTTCACTCCTGACGATCGGCATCCACCTGGCCGCCGCGTGCGGCGGATACGGAATCTTCCGCGACGAGCTCTATTACATCGCCTGCGCAAAACACCCGGACCTCGGTTATGTGGACCACCCTCCGTTGTCGATCTGGCTGCTCGCGGCGTGGACGTCGGTCTTCACCGACTCGCTCTTCTCCCTGCGGGTCATACCGGCACTGTGCGCGGGCCTGACGACGTTTATCGTCGGTCGGCTCTGTCAGGCGTTCGGAGGGGGGCGATATGCCGTGGTCCTGGCGGCGCTGGTGACGATGCTCGCTCCGATCTTCCTGGCGTTTTTCGGACTGTACACCATGAACGCAATCGATCTCGTCCTCTGGGCCCTTGCGTTTCTCGTCCTCGTGAGGCTCATGGAGACCGGCGAGCCGCGTCAGTGGTACCTCCTCGGGGCGATCGTCGGGCTCGGCGCCTTGAACAAACTCAGCATGCTCTGGCTCGGCGCCGGGATCTTCGCCGGATTCCTCCTCACCCTGCACCGCGTCGTTCTCAGGTCTCCGGCCCCCTGGATCGCCGGACTGATCGCGGCGCTGCTCTTCCTGCCGTTCGTGATCTGGAATATGACACACGACTGGGCCCACCTCGCATTCATCCGGAATGCCTCCACGGACAAATACGGGTCGCAAACCCCGCTGACGTTCCTCTCAGGTTTACCGCTGCTCATGAATCCGCTCGCACTCCCCGTATGGGGGGCGGGGTGCTGGTTCCTGGCTGCGAGGAGGGAATTCCGGCCCGTCGGATTGGCCATCCTCACCGTCCTCGTCATCCTGCTCGTCAACATCCACTCGAAGTCGGAGTATTTCGCCGGGGCGATGACCGCGCTGGTGCCCGCCGGATCGGTCCAGCTGGAACGATGGCTCCTGGGACGCCATTCCCGGCTGGTCCGATGGCCGTACGCGGCCGTCGTGTTCACGAGCGGGCTTTTACTCACGCCGCTGACGATCGATTTCCTGCCGGTCGAAACGTTCGTGAGGTACCAGGCCCGGCTCGGCTTGACGCCTCCTTCCACCGAGGGGCACCGCATGGGAGACCTGCCGCAGCACTACGCCGACCGGTTCGGCTGGCGGGAAATGGCCGGCGTCGTCGGTCGGGTGTATGCCTCGCTCCCCGATTCTGAAAAGCGACGCACGGTTGTCTACGGGCGCAACTACGGGGAGGCGGGGGCCATCGACTATTTCGGCCGCGGGGACGGACTCCCCCCGGCCATCAGCCAGCACAACAGTTACTGGTACTGGAGTCTCGACCACCTGAGGCAGGACGCGGTCATCATTGTCATCGGTGTCCCGAAAACCGACCTGCTGGAAGACTTCGAAGAAGTCCGGGAAGCCGGCGTCATCAGGTCTGAGCATGCGATGCCGTATGAAAACGACCTCCCGGTCTGCGTCTGTAAAAAACCCCTGAGGCCCGTCAGGGATCTCTGGGACAGCGGGAAAAACTTCATCTGAAAAGGCCGGAGAGACGCCGTCATGACCCTTCTATCCTTCACGATGATGCTCGTCGTCCTCCTGGCGCTGGTCGCCGGCTGCGGTCCCGCGGACGGCGGGTTCCGGTTTCACGGTGAGTACGAAGCCGCGCTTTCGGGGTATGACGTTCAAATCCTTTCGAAAGGATTCGTCGAAGCCGGCCACGATGTCGCCCGGACCGCGTACGCGATCGTGCAGGTCTGCCCCACCGGCCGAGCGAACGGCAGGTCGATCAGGATGATCCTGCAGTCCGTTCCCGGCCGATCGATCGAAGTCGAGGCCGAGGAACTCGGTCCCGTGTTCATGGAATGGAATTCGAAGACGTCCGAGGGACTGCTGAGGGGCCTGCTGTCGGCCGCAAATTTCAGGAACATCCGGCCCGATGAACTGCACGGAAGCGTGAGGGTCATCGAACAATCGCTCGCCGGTCCGAAGGGTGCGGTACTCAAGGGACAGATTGAATCTCTCCGCGTGCTCAGGGCGGACATTGAAAACGGATACCCGGTGGAACGGGAGACGCCCCCGAGGGAATGGCTGTCGCACTCGGAACTACCGGCGTGCGCAACCGATCGTCCCGCCGGAGCGACCCCGCGATGACGGACACACAATACCGGTCGCCGACCGCATGGAACCCGTCTCAGCCGTATTCCTCACCATCCTGATTTTCGCGGCGGCCCTCTTATACTCCTCGGTGGGGCACGCGGGGGCGTCGGGTTATCTCGCCGCGATGGCGCTCTTCGGGGTCGCGCCCGCCGTGATGAAACCGACGGCGCTCGCGCTGAACATCCTCGTGGCCGCGATCGCGTTCACCATGTTCTACCGGGCCGGGTGTTTTTCGTGGACGATCTTCCGGCCCTTCGCGCTCGGCGCGGTGCCGTTCGCGTTCCTCGGAGGATCCGTCACGCTCCCCGGGACCACCTACAAGGCCATCGTCGGGACCGTCTTGCTCTACGCGGCGGTCCGGCTCTTCCTCACCACCCGGCGCCCTCAGCCGGAGATCGATCCGCTGCCCGTCATCCCCGCGGTCGTCCTCGGCGTCGTGATCGGGTTCCTCTCGGGGCTCACCGGGGTGGGCGGCGGCATCTTCCTGAGCCCGGTCCTTCTCTTCATGGGATGGGCTGACGCGAAGACCACGGCGGGCGTATCGTCGGCGTTCATCCTCGTCAATTCCGTCGCCGGGCTGCTCGGTCACGTGTCGTCGGTGGCAAGCCTGCCGCCGGAGATCCCCCTCTGGGCCGTCGCAGCGGCGGCCGGCGGGCTGATCGGCTCGCGATACGGCAGCGCACGGTTCAGCGGACCGACGATCAGGATGATTCTCTCCGTCGTGCTCGTCATCGCGGGCCTGAAGCTGATCTTCACATAAGGAGAACGTCCATGCATCCGACAAGAATGAATTTTCCGATGCCCGCGGGATACGGCCGGCGGAAGTTTTTGAAGACCGGCCTATCCGCGGGAGTGCTCGCCGCCGCGGCGCCGTTCTTCGACCGGGATAACGTCGCGGGAGGCGCCACCGGGTCCGCGCCATACACGCCCGGCAACGTTCCCCCGTTCGAATTCGACGAGATGACGATCGCCGGGCTCCAGGAGGGAATGCGATCGGGGACCTGGACCGCGCGATCGATCGTGGAGAAATACGCTTCGAGGATTGAAGCGGTCGACAGGGCGGGACCGTCGCTCGGGAGCGTCATCGAGCTGAACCCCGAAGCCGGCGCGATCGCATCCGGGCTCGACGCGGAGCGGAAGGGAAAAGGACCGCGCGGCCCGCTCCACGGGATCCCGGTGCTGATCAAGGACAACATCGACACGGCCGACCGGATGGCCACGACGGCCGGGTCGAACGCCCTGATCGGGGCGCGGCCGCCGGCAGACTCGTTCCTGGTCCGCCGCCTGAGGGAGGCCGGCGCCGTCATCCTGGGGAAAACGAACCTGAGCGAGTGGGCGAACATCAGGTCGGGCCGTTCCACGAGCGGCTGGAGCGGCCGCGGGGGCCTGACGAGGAACCCCTACGCCCTCGACAGGAACACGTCGGGGTCGAGCTCCGGGTCCGCGGTCGCGGTCAGCGCGAACCTCTGCGCCGCAGCGGTGGGGACGGAAACCGACGGCTCGATCGTCAGCCCGTCGTCGATCAACGGGATCGTGGGCATCAAACCGACCGTGGGCCTCGTCAGCCGCACCGGCGTGATCCCCATCTCGCACACCCAGGACACCCCGGGCCCGATGGCCCGGACCGTCACCGACGCGGCGATCCTGCTCGGCGCGCTCGCCGGCGCCGACCCGGGCGATCCCGCGACGTCCGCGTCCGCGGTCAGGTCGATCGCCGACTACACGGCCGGACTCGACCCCGACGGACTCCGCGGCCGGAGGATCGGCGTCGTGCGGTCGTATTTCGGATTCCTGGATTCAGTGGACCGGCTGATGGAGGAGGCGATCGGGACCCTCAGGGACAGGGGCGCGATCATCGTCGATCCGGTGGAGATCCCGACATTCGACGAAATCGGCAACGCCGAGATGACCGTCCTGCTGTACGAACTCAAGGCCGACATCGCCGTCTACCTGGCGCGGCTCGGCCCGGATTTTCCGCTCCGCACGCTCAAGGACATCATCGAATTCAACGAGAAGAACCGATGCCTCGGAGATGCCCTGGTTCGGACAGGACCTCTTCATCAAGGCGAACGCGAAGGGACCCCTGAGCGACGCCGAATACCTCGACGCCCTGGAGAAATGCCGGCGCCTGGCGGGGACGGAGGGCATCGACGCCGTGATGGAGAAGCACAACCTGGACGCGCTGGCGGCCCCCACCGACGGCCCGGCGTGGCCGACCGACCTCATCAACGGGGACCATTACATCGGCGGGAGCTCGACGGCCGCGGCCGTGGCGGGATACCCGGGCGTGACCGTCCCGGCCGGGAACGTCTTCGGGCTGCCGGTGGGGATTTCGTTTTTCGGGCGAGCGTGGAGTGAACCGGCGCTCATCCGGATCGCGTACGCCTTCGAGCAGGCGACGAAGACCAGGAAACCTCCCCGCTTCCTCCCGACCGTGGATTTCGGGACGTGATCGTCGCGGGGGTTACACCACGGCCCGGCGCAGAGTGATCACCGTGATCTCCGACCTCGCCCCCAGCCGCACCGGAGGGCCCCAGTACCCTGTCCCCTTGCTGACGTAAATCCAGGTGCCGTCGTGCCGGTGCAAGCCTTCGATGTAGGGCTGCGCGAGCGTCGCCACCAGGTTCCACGGAAAGAATTGCCCGCCGTGGGTGTGTCCGGAGAGGACGAGGTCCACGCCGAGGGAGCCGGTCTGGAGGACGGTGCGCGGCTGGTGCGCGAGCAGGATTTTCACCGCGCCGTCCGGGGCGCCGCGCAGCGCGAGCGCCGGATCCGACTCGTGGGCGGGAAGGAACTGCCCTCCCGACGTATCGGTCACGCCCGCCAGCACGAGCGACGAGCCGTTCCTGCGCACCACCCGGTGCTCGTTCAGGAGCACGTCATACCCGAGACGCCGCGCTTCTTCCACCCAGGGAAGGACCCCGGAGTAATACTCGTGGTTCCCCGTCACGAAGAATTTCCCGTGGGGGGCGCTCAGCTCGCCGAGGGGGGCGACGTCGTCCCGGAGGTGCCCGACCGTCCCGTCAGCCAGGTCGCCGGTGAAGGCGATCAGGTCGGGACGGAGCGCGTCCACCTCGCGGGCGATCGTTTCGATCCAGTCGCGCTTGACGGTGAGCCCGGCGTGGATGTCGGTGATCTGCACGATCCTGAACCCCGCGAACTGCTCCGGCAGGCCGGCGATTTCGACGGAGATGTCGACGATCCCCGGCTTCCGGCGGGCTTCGTAGATGCCGTACGCGGTGAGCAGGCCCGCCGCGCCGATGACGCCGAGGCCGGTCATCTCCAGCAGCATCCGACGGCGCGAGGGATCGGCCGGGGCGGGGTCAGCGTCCGGGAACAGTCCCTGCACGACCGCGATGAGCTTCGCCCCGGCAAGCGTCCCGATCCAGGCGATATCGCGCAGGAGCAGGAGCGTGAAGATCAGCGACAGGAACCCGAGCCCGACGTACGCGATCCACGCGAACGGGTCCATCGCGCCTTCGGCCGTCCGCATCAACACCGAAGAGAGAAAGGGCAGCACGACGAGGAGCGCGAGTCCCGACCAGGCGATGACGTTCCAGGGCGGCGCGAGGCGAAACGGGGCGATGAGCCGCCACCCGATGTACGCATAGCCCGCCCCCAGAACCACAAGTACGATCGCAAACCACATGACGTACACCGACACCCGTTTCTCCATTTCCCTATGATAATATTTGCTAATATAGGGATAGTCCGGTACCTTTGCGAATCCCTGGAACCTTCATCGAGGCGCCCATGAAACTCCCACGCGTTTATCCCCCCCGCTCTACGGCCGTGCGAGCCGCTGCGGTCGCGTTGATCCTGGCCGGCCGCGGCTCTGCCTGACCGGCTGTTTTCCCGGCGGTGATTCGTACTCCCCCGCTGGAACCGGCCGGATTCTTCTCCGGCGTGTGGCACGGCTGGATCGCCCCGCTGTCGCTGATCGTCGGCATCTTCACCGACGGGGTCAGGATCTACGAACCGTTCAACACCGGGTGGTGGTACGATTTCGGATTTTACATGGCGATCATCTCCGGGTTCGGCGGCCTCGCGCTGTCGCGGAGGAAAAAACAGCACGGCCACGGGCAGTGAATTGATGCAGCAAGCGCTTTTCATCGCGGTCGGGGGGGCCTTCGGGGCGCTCGCCCGGTTCGGAGTCTCGACCCTCGTCTACCAGGCGGGCGGCGGAACATTCCCGAGCGGCACGCTCGTCGTGAACATCACCGGATCGCTGCTCATCGGCGTCCTCATGGAGCTCTTCGACGCCGCCGTCATCCCTCCAGAATGGAGGAGCCTCCTGACGATCGGGTTCCTGGGGGCCTACACGACCTTCTCGACCTACACGTACGAGACGATCCAGATGCTCCGCGAGGGGGAATTCGGCCTCGCGACCCTGAACGTCATCGGCAGCAACGCCGCCGGCCTCGGCTCCGTCGTCGCCGGCATCTACGTTGCCCGCCTCCTTCTTAAAATGCTGTCCTCGTAAAAGGTGAACCAATGACGCTCCCGGAAGATGCCCTGTTGCTCAGAATATTCATCGGGGAGTCGGACCATTACCGCGGCAAGCCGCTCTACGAGCAGATCGTCCTGAAGGCACGGGAACTGAACCTGGCCGGAGCGACGGTGCTGCGCGGGGTGATGGGATTCGGCGCGGCGAGCCGCATCCACACCACCAAATTGCTCGAACTCTCGACCGACCTCCCGATGGTGATCGAGATCGTCGATACCGAGGAGAAGATCGGCCTGCTGATGCCGTTCATCGACGAGACGGTGGAGGGGGGGCTCGTGACGCTGGAGAAGATGAAGGTCATCCGGTACACCCACGGCGGGGGATGACGGATGAGGGCGGCGCACACACCGTCGCTAAACGATGGATCCGATCGGTAAAAGCCCCGTCGCGGCCCCGGTCCTGATCGCCGGAAAGATCGCCATGGCCTGTTGCTGGGCGTTCCCGCTCGCGGGCCGGTACGAAATAGTGACGATGGGTTACGACAGCGCCGTCGCCCGGGCTGTCGGCGTGGTCTTGTACGCCGCGGGGACGGTCCTGGCGGTTTTCTCATTCGCCTCCCTCGGCAGGTCACTCTCGGTCGGACTTCCCGAGTCGGAGACCGAACTCAGGACCGGCGGCGTCTACCGGATCAGCCGCAACCCGATCTACCTGGCGGCGTTCCTGCTGTGCGCCGGGTCGTGTTGCGTCGCGATCCACCCGTTGAACCTGTTCCTGTTCGCCGTCACCATGACAGTTCACCATCGCATCATCCTCAGGGAGGAAAAGTTCCTGGAGGCGCGGTTCGGACGTCCATACATCGACTACAGGAACCGCGTCCGCAGGTATATCGGTCGTCGGTCCTGAAATTCATCACCACATCATCAATCATATCATTCATCAGGAATCACATCATGAAATCATTCGTTTACCTGTTCTTGTTCCTCGTCGCGTGCGCGACGACATATGCCCAGCCCGGATGGGAGTGGCAACAGCCCCATCCGCAGGGAAGCGACCTCTTCTCCGTCGCCGTCCTCGACGTCAACCACCGCCGTCGCGGTCGGGGCCTTCAACACGATCCTCCGCACCACCGACGGCGGCGTCTCCTGGACGGAGCAATCCGACGGCGGCCCGTACGGTCTCAACGACGTTTCCTTCTCCGACGCGAACACCGGCACCGCCGTGGGCGATCTCGGCGTGATCCTCCGGACCACCGACGGCGGAGCAACCTGGACCGAACAAATCAGCGGCGCGACGCCCTGGTTTCCCTCCGCCGTCCATTTCACCGACGTGAACAACGGGACGGTGGTGGGCAGCAACGGCAAGATCCTTCGCACAACCGACGGCGGCGCTTCCTGGAACCCGCAGACGAGCGGCACGAGCCAGTGGTTGTACGGAGTCTGGTTCCTCGACGCCGACACCGGTGTGGCGGTCGGGGCGGGAGGGACGATCATCCGGACGACCGACGGCGGGGCGAACTGGTCTCCCCAGGTGAGCGGGTTGTCGAGCACGCTCAACGCCGTGCATTTCACGGGCGGATCCACGGGCACCGCGGTCGGGTGGAGCGGCAAGATCCTCCGCACGACCGACGGCGGCGCGAACTGGAACCCCCAGACGAGCGGCTCGATCGGGATGCTGGCCGACGTGCACTTCGCCGACGCGTCCAACGGCATCATCGTCGGGCTCGACCCGGGCGGCAACCACGTCTTCACGACGACCGACGGCGGGACGAACTGGACGCCGGTGAACCCCGGCTCGATCCTGGTCGCTGACCGGCGTGCGGCTCCTCAACGCGAACGACGGAGTCGCGGTCGGACAGCTGGGCACGATCCTGCGCACCAGCGACGGCGGCGCCACGTGGACTCCCGAATCCGCCGGGCCGTACGGGAGCCTCAACGGGGTGTGCTTCACCGACGCGAACAACGGGACGGCCGTGGGGGCGGGCGGAATCCTCGGCACGACCGACGGGGGGACGACGTGGCTCCCGGAAGGGGGGGTCGGCGGCGGGTTCAACGCCGTCTCGTTCGGCGACGCCGATCACGGCACGGCGGTCGGCCAGTCGGGCCTGATCCGCCGGACGACCAACGGCGGGACGTCCTGGACGTTCCAGCCCGGGGCCGGGACGACGACGCTCAGTTCCGTCTGGTTCACCGACGCGAACACCGGGACCGCCGTCGGAGTGGGCGGGACGATCCTCCGGACGACGAACGGCGGGACGAACTGGAACCCGCAGACGAGCGGGACCATTCAATGGCTGTACGGCGTGCATTTCATCAATTCCGACACCGGGACGATCGTCGGATCGAACACCTCGACCGGGACGATCCTTCGCACCACCGACGGAGGGGCGAATTGGGTCCCCCAGGCGAGCGGCACACCCTTTGCGCTCCACGCGGTTGTGTTCACTGACGCTAACCACGGCTGGGCGGTCGGCGACGCCGGGGTCGTGCGACACACCACCGACGGCGGGGCGAACTGGACCGCCCAGACGAGCGGCACGGCGTTTTCCCTCCGCGGCGTCGCCTTCGCCGATCAGAACAACGGGCTCGTCGTGGGCGAAGGGGGTTTCGTCGCCGGCACCACGAATGGCGGCGTGACCTGGACGAAACAGGAGGGCCGCACCTCGAACACGTTCAGGTCCGTATCGATGATCGACCCGGTCACCGCCACGATCGTCGCCGACAACGGGTGCATTCTCCGGACGTCCACAGGGGGTGTGACCGCGGCGGAGGGACCGGTCGACGCAACGCCGGCCGTGTTCCGACTGGCCCAGAATTATCCCAACCCGTTCAACCCCGCGACGACGATCCGGTTCGACCTGCCGCGGCAGGGGTTCGTTTCCCTGAGGGTGTATGACATCCTGGGAAGGGAAGTCGCCACGCTCGTCGACGGCGTCATGGAACCGGGTCCCCACGAGGTCGTGTGGGAGGTGTCGGGAGTCACGAGCGGCGTGTATTTTTACCGGTTGCAGGCCGAAGGAACCATCGAGACGCGGAAAATGGTGCTCACGAAGTGACCATGACCCATCCAACGCAACTCGGGATCCGCACCACGATCTGGGGTGTGTTGACCAATACGCTCCTCGCGGTCACCAAGGCGATCGCGGGGATCCTCGGCAATTCGTACGCGCTCATCGCCGACGCCATCGAGTCCACGACCGACATCGCGAGCTCCCTCATCGTCTGGGGCGGGTTGAAGATCTCCGGCCTTCCCCCGGACGAGGACCACCCCTACGGCCACGGGAAGGCGGAGCCGCTCGCCGCAACGGTGGTCGCGCTCGCCCTCTTCGCGGCGGCCGCGGGGATCGCGATCCAGAGCGTCAGGGAGATCGTCACCCCCCACCACGCCCCGGCGCCGTTCACGCTCGCGGTCCTCCTCATCGTGGTCATCGTCAAGGAAACGCTGTACCGCCGCGTTTTCAACGTCGGGACGAGCATCCGCAGCACCGTGGTGAAAAGCGACGCGTGGCATCACCGCAGCGACGCGATCACGTCGGCCGCCGCCGCGGCCGGCATCGCGATCGCGCTCATCGGGGGGGACGGCTACGAGAGCGCGGACGACTGGGCGGCGCTCTTCGCGTCGGCGATCATCGTCGTGAACGCGTTCCGGATCATCCGCCCCGCGATCAACGAGGTGATGGACAGGGCGCCGTCACCGGACATCGAACTGGCGGTCCGCGACCTTGCCGCGCGGGTACCGGGCGTCGTCGGTCTGGACAAGTGCTTCGTCAGGAAAATGGGGTTTTCGTACTACGTCGACCTTCACGTCACGGTCGACGGGACGCACACCGTGCGGGTGGGGCACGACATCGCACGCGAGGTGAAGAGGGCGATCCTCGCGTCGCGCACCGACATCGCCGACGTGCTGATCCACATCGAACCGTCGGACCTGCTGCGGGAACGCCTGCCCGCAGGTTAGCCGACGGACAGGCGGCGGTGGACGGAAGGCCGGTCGGGACGTGGGCGGCGAGCCCGCTCAGGTTCGGCAGGGGCCGGTGAGCGGTACAACCGGACATTTTTCCCGGATGTTCAGTACCTTCAACCAACACCACTGAAAGGACCAGGCATGTGGGACACCGTCAGCGGCATCGCCGCGATCATCGTCATCCTCCTCCTCTTTGAACTCCTCGGACTCCCCGAATGGATCAGGAGGACGTTCAAACAGAAACAGGCCGACGGGTCACTTGCCCGGCGCCTCGAGGAACTCGAATCGAGGGTCCGCGCGCTCGAGGGCGAAGCCCGGAGATGAGGGGGCTGGCCTGGATTTTCCTCGCTTTTGCCACGCAGGGCATATCCGTCGCCCATCCGGGGATCGGGATCGTCGCCGACTCGAAAGGATATATCTATTTCACCGACCTCAGGCAGGTGTGGCGCATCTCACCGGACGGTAATAAAACCGTCGCGGTGCCGAACGTCCACACCCACGAACTCTGGATCGACACGCTCGACAACCTGTACGGCGAACATCTCTGGTACGAGGGCGACTCCTCGGGGAAGTGGGGCCACCGGGTCTGGAAACGCTCGCCGGACGGAGTCGTGTCCGACATCATTCCCGCGCGCTCCGGCTTCCGCGACGATTACGACGACTTTCACTTCGTGCGGGACCGGGCCGGGAACATGTACTGGGAAGACGATGACACGATGACGGTGGTTCGGAAACGGACCCCCGGCGGACGGGCGACCGACCTTACGCGAATGAAGATGCGGCCTGCGGGCTCGATGACGGTATCCCGCGGAGGGACGCTGTACTTCGTGGACGGCGACGACCTCCTCGCCCTTTCCCCTGCGGGAGAGGTGAGGACCCTCGGGCGCGCCTTGACCGCCGACGACGAAGGAAGGAGGCCCGCGTTCAGCAGGAATGCCATCTTCGGGCTCTGGACCGATGTCAACGACAACGTCTACGCGGCGGTCCAGGTACGGGGGGCCGTCATCCGGGTCGACCCCCGCGGCACGACCACGGTTGCCGACAGGAGCACATCCCCCTGGAAACCCTCCGGCGGCCTTGTCTCCGCAAACGGCGACCTCTGGATACTCGAATTTTCACCCGTGAACGCCGTCCGCGCACGGCAGGTGGGACGGAACGGTGTCACCCGGATCCATTGACGGCGACGATTCCGGAACATTATCCCCGCCGATTTCGTATTTTCCTGCAACAGATACGTCACCCTGTTCAACCACGATCATCCCATGAAAACCTCAATCGTTCTTCTGCTGCTGGCGGCCCGGCTCGCGACGTCCCCGGCCGGGGCCCAGACCAACACGATCACGAAGGCCGGGGACGGCCTCTACTTCATGTACTACGACTCGTCGCAGTCGAAGAGCACGATCGTCGAGTTCGACGATTTCCTCGCGCTGATCGAAGTGCCGGTCAAAGACCAGGGAGGCAACGCGCGCGTGCTGGAGGAACACGCCGAAGGCGGCGAAAAGGTCCTCCGGACGCTGAAGGGATATTTCCCTTCGAAGCCGCTGCGCTATGTGGTCCACAGCCACTGGCACCCGCACAGCATTTCCTCGGTGCGCCCCTTTATTTCGAACGGCGTCACGCTGGTCTCGACCAGGAAGAACTTCGAGCGCCTGAAGGAGTTCGTGGACTCCGCCGACATCGCGCGCTACGGGAAAAACATCACGTTCGTCGACGGCGACTCCCTCGTCATCGCCGACCCCGGCAACAGGATCGTCATCCACCGTTTCACGCAGGAGGAATACCCGAACGCCCCTTCGGCGGATTACCTCTACTGTTACCTGCCGAAGTACAACTACCTCCACTGCGCGTGCATGTACAACAAGTGGACCGGCGAGAAGGTCGCCGGGAAGGAATTACTCACGGGGAGGGAGGAGGACCTCGACCGGTTCATGTCGGCGAGGAACCTCAGGCCGGAATACCTGATCAGGCTCAGCAGGGAAAAAACGGAAAAGAACGACATGCAGCCGTACGAGGGGCTGCGGGACGTCGTGGTGAACGGCGTGAGCGCGACCGCGCTCTCCGACGGCTACCTCGCGCTCGACGAAACGACGCTGCGCGTTTCACGCGACAGCCTCGTCCGGTCGATCGTCCGCGACCACATACCGGCCTCGGTCATCAACCGGGCGGTCTACTCCGCGCTCGGCAGGAACGCCCTGTCGAAGGCCGCGCTGCTGGCCCACCTCCAGGCGGGGGCGAATCCCTCCGACCCGAACGTGTGGGACACCCTCGGCGAAGTGCACTATTTTCTCGGTGACACGCTGATGGCGCGCTCGTACGGGAAGCAGGCGAAACTGATCTCACCGTCGTTCGAGGGAGGGGGGGAAGACGCGTGGCGGAAGAACCTCGAGGAGCAGAAAAAGAAATCCGGCGGCGGGAAATGAAGGCGAACCTCCGGTGAGGATAAAGCGCTGGTTCGCCGCCCTTTCAACCATCCGTATCACCCGGACGATCGTCGTGCCGGGCATGAAACAGCCGGTCCGTCGGCCGGCATGCAACCAAGGGACTACCACCAATGCTCAAGAAATTCGACCTGGTCAATAACACGCTCGCGCCCTCCGAGAGGGCGGAGGCCCCGGTGCTCGTCTTCATCACTCCCGACGCCTCCGAGTCGGAGTGGATGCGGAAGGAGTTCGACATCGACGAACATTCCCTCCTCTCGGCCCTCGACCCCGATGAGGAGTCCCGGGTCGAGATCGACGGCGAGAACATCACGATGATCTGGAAGCGCCCGTTGAACTATTCCGGCCAGGACAATTTTTATTTCAACGTCGCCTCCGTGGGGCTCTTCCTCGCGGGCGGGCGCCTCGCCGTGGTCCTCACCGAGGACGTGTCCATCGCGCCGACGGGCGCGCGGAAGGCGCAGAAACTCGGCTCACCGCTCGACGTGCTGCTCGCCTTCCTCTACGAGACCATCCACCATTACCTGGAACACCTGAAGGTCATCAAGATGATCGGCCGGGACCTTCAGCAGAAGATCAACACCTCGATGGAGAACAGGCACCTGATCCAGATGTTCAACCTCACCGAGAGCCTGGTCTACTACACCAACGCGATCAACGGCAACCACGCGGTCCTCTTGAAACTGAAATCCCACGCCGAGAAGACCTCGCTCCCGGAACGGATCCGCGACCTGATCGACGACCTCCTCATCGAAACCAACCAGTGCTTCCGCCAGACCGAAATCTACGCGACGGTCTTCTCCGGGCTGATGGACGCCCGCGGTTCGCTGGTGAACAACAACATGAACGTCCTGCTCAAAAATCTCACCATCATCAACATCGTTTTCCTTCCCCTCAACCTCGTCGCCGGCATCGGCGGGATGAGCGAATTCAGCATGATGACGTCCGGGATCGACTGGCGGATCTCCTATTCCCTCTTCGCCGTGGCGATGATGCTCATCGGCTGGCTGACGGCTTTTTTACTGGGACGGATGAGTTTTCCGCAACAGGGGACCCGGAAACGCGTACACCGGCGGAAACCCCATTTACCACAACACTCATCAGGAGTAAAACCATGAAAAACGTCCATCATCGCTCCGGCCCTGTCCCTCCTGGTTTTCCTGTTTTCCTCCTGCGCCCCGGAAAAGTCGGCCGCGCCGAAGAGCGTCCCGCAGTACACCATCGGCCAGTTCTACAAGAACGCGCGGATCTCCGCCGGGGCCTTCTCCCCGGACGAAACGCGGCTCCTCGTGACGAGCGACCAGTCCGGCATCTTCAACCTCCGCGAGATCTCCATCGAGGAGGGATCGGACCGGGCGGTGACGAACTCGACGGTGGAATCGTTCTACGCCGTCGACTACGTGCGCGGCACCCCCGACCTCCTCTACTCGGCCGACAAGGGCGGGAACGAGAACGACCACATCTACCTCCTCGCTCCCGACGGGACCACGACCGACCTGACCCCGGGCGAAAACGAAAAGGCGAATTTCACCGGGTGGTCGAGGGACAGGAAAACGATGTATTACCTGTCGAACAGGCGCGACCCCAGGATGTTCGACCTCTATAAGATGACGGTCGGCGCGTGGAAGCCGGTGATGATCTACAAGAACGAGCAGGGGTTCCAGGTTTCGGGCATTTCCTGGGACGAAAAAACGGTGGCCCTCACGCAGAGCGTCACCACGAGCGTCAACCGCCTCTTCCTCTGCAGCCTCCCCGGCGGAAAAATGACGGAAATCTCCGATAGCACGGCCCCCGGGACCTACAGCGCGTCCGATTTCAGCCTGGACCACGGGCGTTTCCATTATATCACCGACGCCGGGAAGGAGTTCCAGTACCTGGTGAAGTACGACATCGCGACCGGGCGGAGGTCGACCGTCTACGAAACGAACTGGGACGTGATGTACAGCTACGTCTCCGAGGACGAGACGTACCGGGTCATCGCCGTGAACGCCGACGGCAAGAACGTGCTGAAGGTGACGGACAACCGCACGGGCGCGGACGTCGCGATACCGGCGATCCCCGACGGCGACATCACCTCCGTCGCCATCTCGCCGAGCGAAAAGCTGATGCAGCTCACCGTCGGCACGTCGAAGGCCCCCGCGGACCTCTACATGTACACGTTCGCCACGAAGGAACTGAAGAAGCTCACCAGCACGCTCAACCCGGAGCTCGATCCCGCCAACCTCGTCTCCGCGGAGGTCGTCCGTTTCCGGTCGTTCGACAGCCTGGAAATTCCCGCGATTTTTTACAGACCGCTGACGGCGTCCGCCGAAAACAGGGTCCCCGCCCTTGTCTGGGTGCACGGCGGCCCGGGGGGCCAGTCGAGGGTCGGGTACTCGGCGTTCATCCAGTACCTGGTGAACCACGGGTACGCCGTCCTCGCGGTGAACAACCGCGGGAGCAGCGGGTACGGGAAGACCTTCTTCGCGATGGACGACCGCAACCACGGCGACAGGGACCTGATGGACTGCGTGTACGGCAAGAAACACCTCCAGTCGCTCGACTACGTCGACGGCGGGAAGATCGGCATCATCGGCGGCTCGTACGGCGGGTACATGACGATGGCCGCGATGACGTTCAAGCCGGAGGAGTTCGGCGTCGGCGTGGACATCTTCGGCGTCACCAACTGGCTCCGGACGCTGAGATCGGTTCCCCCCTACTGGGAATCGTTCCGCAAGGCGCTCTACGCCGAGATGGGGGACCCCTTCTCCCCCGACTCCGTGCGTCTCTATAACATCTCCCCCCTCTTCCATGCCGACAGGATCAAGAACCCCGTGATCGTGCTGCAGGGCGCCAACGACGTGCGGGTCCTTCCCGCCGAATCCGACGACATCGTGGCGGCGATGAAGAAGAACGACGTGCCGGTCGAATACATCGTCTTCCCCGACGAAGGTCACGGTTTCGTCAAGAAGGAGAATGAAATCAAGGGGTATGGCGCCGTCCTGGAGTTCCTCGACAAGCACCTGAAGAAGGCCGGGACCACGGCGAAATGATCCGGCCCCGTACAGTCCGGCTCCCCGATCGCGCATGAACATCAGGGCGGTCATATTCGGCGCGACCGGCATGGTCGGCGAGGGCGTGCTTCACGAATGCCTTCAACACCCCGACGTTGAATCGTCACTCGTCGTCGGCAGGTCGTCCTGTTCGGTGTCCCACCCGAAACTCACCGAACTGATCCACGACGATTTTTTCGACTGGGGCGCTGTCGAGGAACGGCTGACCGGGTTCAACGCCTGCTTTTTCTGTCTCGGGACCACCTCGGTGGGCAAAGCGGAACCTGAATATTCGCGGACCACGTATGCCCTGACGCTGGCCGCCGCGCGCACCCTCTCCCGGTTGAATCCCGGGATGACGTTCTGTTACGTGTCGGGCGTGGGGACCGACAGCACGGAGCGGGGGAACAGCATGTGGGCGAGGGTGAAGGGAAAAACCGAAAACGAGCTCCTGAGGCTTCCGTTCAGGGCGGCATACATGTTCAGGCCGGGGTACATCCAGCCGACGAAGGGACTGAAGAACGCCTACACCGTCTACAGGATCGTGGGACCCCTTTACCCGCTCTGGAAGACGCTCTTTCCACGGTACGTCTGCACGCTCCGGGAGCTCGGCCTGGCGATGATCCGGACCGTTTCGGACCCCGGGCCGGGAAGAGTGCTTGAAAACGCGGACATCCTCACGCTCGCCAAACGATGATCCTTCTCTGGTCGGGGTTCGTCCTCTTCGTCCTGCTGTTGCTTGCGCTCGACCTCGGCGTCCTCCACCGCAAGGCCCACCGGGTGGCGATGAAAGAGGCCCTGTGGATGTCCTCCCTCTGGATCGCGCTCGGGCTGAGTTTCACCGTCTTCGTCTACCACGGCTACGAGAACCACTGGTTCGGGCTCGGCGAAGCGGTCGACTCCGTCGACGGCGCGATCAACCACGGTGAGGCGGCGGCCGTGAAATACCTCACCGGGTACGTGGTGGAGAAATCGCTGAGCGTCGACAACATCTTCGTGATCGCGATGCTCTTCGGGTTCTTCGCCGTCCCCGACATCTACCAGCACAGGGTCCTCTTCTGGGGCATCATCGGCGCCCTGGCGATGCGGGCCGTCATGATCGTCGTCGGCGCCGCCCTCATCGCGCAGTTCCACTGGATCCTCTATCTCTTCGGCGGGTTCCTGATCCTCACCGGGCTGAAGATGTTCTTCATCGAATCGGGGGAATCCGACCCGAACCGGAACGTCGTCATCAGGGCCACCCGGAAATTCTTTCCCGTCACGTCCCGTTATCACGGCGAACATTTCATCGTCAGGGCGGGCGCCGCCGCTTCGCTGGAGGACGCGTACCCCGGGGCGGAGCGCGCCGCGGACGAAGTCGTGGACAGGACGAAGCCGGGGACGCTGATGCTCACCCCGCTCGCGATCTCTCTCATCATGGTCGAGACGACCGACCTGATCTTCGCGGTCGATTCGATACCGGCCATCTTCGCCATCACCGCCGACCCCTTCCTCGTCTTCACGAGCAACGTCTTCGCGGTACTCGGACTCCGGTCGCTCTATTTCGCGCTCGCGGGGATGATCACGAAGTTCAGGTACCTGAAGCCCGCGCTCGCGATGGTGCTCCTGGTGGTCGGCGTCAAGATGCTCATCGCCCCCTGGCTGAAGGAGGCGCTGGGCGGGCATTTCAATTTCTACCTCCTGGGCGCGGTGCTCTTCATCATCGCCGCCGGCGTCGCGGCGTCGATGCTCGCCCCCGCGAAGGAGGAGCGCTCCCGATGACACGCGGTCCGTCCGATGCAACGATGAAACGGCTGACGGTCATCCCCGGCGTCGGCCCGTCGATCGCGAAAGACCTCCTCGGCATCGGAATCGGGAAGGTTTCGGACCTGCGGGGAAAGGACCCCGAACGGTTATACGAGAAGTCGAACAGGCTCGCGGGTCACGTCCAGGACCGGTGCCTCCTCTACGTTTTCCGGTGCGCGGTGTACTTCGCCGGGACAGAGGAAAGGAAACGGGACCCGGAAAAACTGAAATGGTGGAATTGGAAGGACGGTGGACGACGCCGGTGAACACGACCGCCGCCACGGCGTACCGCCCCGACATCCCATCGCCGCACCGTGGCGTCCCGATCTCATCAGGAGGTATTCCATGAAATCAGCAATCGTCCCTTTCATCCTCGGACTCCTCGCCGTCGCGGCCGGCCCGGAGACGCTGTCCGCCCAGCAGGTCGCGGATTCCTCGTTCAACCCGACCGTCGGCTCCCCGGCCTACCGGCCCGGGGAGGGCCCGAAGGTCCTGATCGACGAGGCCCACCATAATTTCCACACCGCGTCGGGACGCTTCCTGGCGTTCGCGAGGCTCCTCCGTCGGGACGGATACGACGTCGCCGCGAACGGTTCGAAATTCAACCGCGGGGCGCTCGAAGGCGCGGGGATCCTGGTGATCTCGAACGCGCTCGCCCCGGAGAACGCGGACGGTGAATGGAGTCTGCCGACGCCGTCGGCGTTCGATTCCGCGGAGATCGCCGCGGTGCGCGAGTGGGTGTGGGAGGGCGGCTCGCTCTGGCTGATCGCCGACCACATGCCCTTCCCCGGCGCCGCCGGTGCGCTGGCCGCGGAGTTCGGCGTGCTGATGTCGAACGGTTTCGCGCTCGACGAGGGCGAGCAGGACGGACGGATGCGGTTCACGCAGGCCGGCGGGACGCGGACGGGCGGGACGCTCGCCGACCATCCGATCACCCGCGGCCGGAACGACGCGGAGCGCGTCGATTCAATCGTTTCGTTCACCGGCCAGGCGTTCCGGCTCGATGCGCCCGGCGCGCCCCTGCTGACCCTCGGCCGGGGCAACGTCCTCCTCCTCCCCGAGGTCGCGTGGCAGTTTTCGAGGCTGACCCAGCGCATCCCGGCATCCGGAATGCTGCAGGGCGCGGCGCTGCCCTTCGGCAGGGGGCGTGTGGCCGTCTTCGGCGAGGCGGCGATGTTTTCGGCGCAGCTCGCAGGGCCCGACAGGGCGCCGATGGGGATGAACGACCCCGCCGCCCCGGCCAACCCCCAATTTCTGCTCAACGTGGCGCACTGGCTCGACGGCACGTTGAAATAACATCCCTCACGACCCGTCGTCTGCAACGCACTCAATCAACCGGGACAAACCATCATGAACACGTATCTGTACATCCTCCTCGGCCTCGTCGCCGGCACGCTCAGCGGGCTGGTCGGGATCGGCGGCGGCATCCTCATCATTCCGGCGCTGGTCTATTTTTTCGGCTTCACGCAACACCAGGCGCAGGGCACCACGCTCGCGTTGATGGTGCCGCCGATCGGCCTGCTCGCCGCGTGGACATACTACGCGCAGGGGCAGGTGGACCTCAAAATCGCCGGGCTCATCTGTGCCGGGTTTTTCGTCGGAGGCTATTTCGGCGGGAAACTGGCGGTCGGGATCCCCGATGTGATCATGCAGAGGATCTTCGGGGGATTCCTGCTCCTGGTCTCCCTGAAGATGCTCTTTACGAAGTAGGAGGGCCCCGCCGACCTTGCGATTGCAGGGTCGTGTCAGTATATTCCCGTCAGCCAACCCGACACCTTTCTGAGCTCCGGACACTGACGGAAGGAGGTTCCCTTGACCTATAAAAAATGCCAGAGCTGCGGCATGCCGTTGTCGAAGGATCCGCAGGGCGGCGGGACGGAAGCCGACGGCTCGAAAAGCGCTATGTACTGCAGCCACTGTTACCGTTCGGGAGCGTTCACCAACCCGAACATGACCGTGGAAGGCATGCAGGAGCGCGTCCGCGGGAAATTGAAGGAGATGCGCGTGCCCGGCTTTCTCGGCCATTTTTTTGTAAAGGGAATACCGAAATTGAAACGCTGGTCCGCCGGGGCCTGACCGTACCGGAACCCCCACGATGAAAGGAATCCTGACAAGCTATCTCGCCGGGGACCACGACAGGCTCGACGGCCTGCTGCGCAGCGCGCTCCGGACCCCCGGCGCCATCGAGATGGGGCCCTACGCGGGTTTCCGCCAGGGCCTGATGAGGCACATCGCGATGGAGGAAAAGGTGATGCTCCCGGCGGTCGCCCGCATGCAATCCGGGCGACAGGCCGATGTCGCGGCGCGACTGCGCCTCGACCACGGGGCTCTCGTCGCGCTCCTGGTCCCTCCACCTTCCCCGTCGATCATCGCCACACTGCTCTCCATCCTCGAAGTCCATAACGCGCTGGAGGAGAAGGCCGGAGGCGTCTACGAGCTCGTGGACGACCTGTCCGGGCAGGAAGCCGAATCACTCCTCCTGCAGCTGAAAAACACACCGCCGGTCGCGGTGCTCCCCCATAATGAACGACCCGACATCATCGAGGCGACGCGACGCGCGGTGGCCCGGGCCGGATATGAATTCAAAGACGTTCCGTCGTTCCCGACCTGACCCTACCGGAGATGCCCATGCGACAGATTCGACATAGCCTGCGAATCCTTCCGACGATGCTGGTACTCCTGATCGTCTCCATCCCGCTTTCCGCCCAGGACGTCCTTCGGAAATACGAGCCGGTGAATTTCTCCCGGGTGGCCATCGAGGACGAATTCTGGAAACCGAAGCTGCAGAAGGTCGCGACGGCGACGCTCGACGCGTGCATCTACCAGACCGAGGTGAAGACGCCGCGCATCCGGAACTACGAAAAGGTGGTGCGCGCGAAGGGCGAAAAGCACGAGGGGATCTACTACGACGACAGCGACGTCTACAAGGCGCTCGAGGCGATGGCCTACTCCATCGCGACGCAGAAGGACAGTTCGCTCGAGGCGACGGCCGACCGCTGGATCGGTGTCATCGCCGCCGCGCAACGGCCCGACGGGTACCTGTTCACGTTCTACCAGCTCGGGGACATCTCGCAGCGGTGGACGGAGATCGGGAAGCACGAGGACTACTGCGCGGGGCACCTGATCGAAGCGGGTATTGCTTATTATAACGCGACCGGGAAACGGAAGCTCCTGGACGTCGCGACGCGGTTCGCCGACCACATCGACTCGACGATGCGGCTCCAGAACCGGAAATGGTTCGCCGGCCACCAGGAGATCGAGCTCGCGCTGATGAAGCTCTACCGCCTCACCGGGAACGACCGCTACCTGAAGCTCGCCGACTGGTACCTCGCACAGCGCGGCCGGGGGTATTTCACGTACACGCAGGGGGCCTGGCTCACGCCCGATTACTGGCAGGACATGGCCCCCCTCAAGGAACAGACGGAGATCACCGGGCACGCGGTCCGCGCGATGTACATGTACTCCGGCGCGGCGGACGTCGCCGCGGTCACCGGCGACACCGGGTACGTCAAGGCGATGGAGACGGTGTGGAACGACGTCGTGAAGCGCAACATGTACGTCACCGGCGGGATCGGCGCGACCGGCGACAACGAAGGGTTCGGGAAGGATTTCGACCTCCCGAACGACAACGCCTACTGCGAAACCTGCGCGTCGGTCGGGATGGTCTTCTGGAACCACAGGATGAACCAGCTCACCGGCGACGGCCGCTACATCGACGTGCTCGAACGGAGCCTCTACAACGGCGCGCTCGACGGCCTGAGCCTCGCCGGCGACCGGTTTTTCTACGACAACGTCCTCGCCTCCGACGGCCAGCATTCGCGGCGCGAGTGGTTCGGTACGGCGTGCTGTCCGTCGAACATTTCGCGCCTGGTGGCATCGGTCGGGGACTACGTGTACGGGCGTTCGGACGCGGGGATCTGGGTGAACCTCTTCATCGGGAGCTCCTCGACGATGTCCGCCGGCGGCACCGACGTCGCGGTCCGCATGACGACGAAATACCCGTGGGACGGCAGGGTCACGATCGCGATCGATCCGGTGAAGGAGACGCGTTTCGCGCTCCGGCTCCGCCTGCCGGCATGGGCCGGCGCATCGTCTGAACCGGACGACATCTACAGTTACCCCGATTCCCGTCCGGGAAACGTGTCGTTGAAGGTCAACGGCGCCGAAACCCCGCAGAACCGCGAACTCGGGTACGTCGTCGTCGACAGGACGTGGAAGAAGGGCGACGTCGTGGAATACGTCCTCCCGATGAACGTGCAGAAGATCGCATCGCGGCCGGAGGTCGCCGCCAACCGGGACCGGATCGCCCTCCAGCGCGGGCCGCTCGTTTACTGCGTGGAGGGGGCCGACAACGGCGGGGACGCGTGGAATTTCCTCCTCCCGGCGCAGCCGGTCTTCACGACCAGGCCGTACAACGTGGCCGGCGAGCCGGTCGTCGCCATCGAGACCGGCGCCAGTTCGTTCGTGGCGGCCGAGGGCGGAACCGGTGTCGGGACGGCCCCGAAGAAGATCGTCGCGATTCCCTACTACGCGTGGGCGAACCGCGGGGGGAGCGAGATGCAGGTGTGGCTCCCGACGAAGATCGTCGACATCAAAATCAACCACTGATATGTACACCAGACACGCCGTCGCCGGGAGCGGCATCGCGGCCCGGAACCGCCGCCGGACGACCGTCATGCTCGCGGCGATCGCCTGCGCCGCCACGCTCCTCTCCTGCGATTCCCGGAAAAACGAATCCACACCAGGGACAATGAACAACTCAACCCCGTCCGCGGCCGGCGCGCCGACCGTCACACGATCCCCCTACGGCACCGCCGGTGGGAAGGAGATCACGCAGTTCACGATGACCAACGGGTCCGGGATGTCCGTGAAGATGATCGATTACGGGGCCACCGTCACCCACCTGACGGCCCCGGGGCGCGACGGAACGATGGCCGACGTCGTGCTCGGCTTCGACTCGATCGGCGGGTACCTCCGGCCGGACAATCCGTATTTCGGATGCATCGCCGGACGGTACGCGAACCGAATCGCGGGCGCGAAGTTCGAACTGGACGGAAAAACCTACACGCTCGCCGCGAACAACAACGGCAACTCGCTCCATGGAGGACTGAAGGGCTTCGACAAGGCGGTCTGGGACTCGTCCATCCTCCCCTCGGGCGACGGCGTGAAGTTCACGTACGAGAGCGCCGACGGCGAAGAGGGATACCCCGGCAACCTCCGCGCGGAGGTGACGTACACCCTCACCCCCGACAACGCGCTGAAGATCGAATACTCGGCGACGACCGACAGGCCGACGCCGGTCAACCTCACCCATCACAGCTACTTCAACCTGTCGGGAGGAAAGGAACCCACCATCCTCGGACACGAACTGATGATCAATGCCGACCGGTACACCGAAGTCAATGAGAAGCTGATCCCCACCGGGCGCCTGCCCGGAGTCATCGGCACGCCGATGGATTTCAGGACGCCGAAGGCGGTCGGCGCGGAAATCGGGGCCGTGCCCGGCGGATACGACCACAATTGGGTCCTTACGAACCCGGGTATTTCTCCGACCCCGTCCGCGACGTTGTACGACCCCGGGAGCGGACGACTCATGGAGGTTTTCACGACGGAGCCGGGCATACAGTTCTACGCCGGCAACTTCCTGGACTGGACGCTGCCCGGCAAGGGAGGTACGGTGTATCCGAAACACGCCGGACTCTGCCTCGAGGCCCAGCATTTTCCCGATTCACCGCACCAGCCGACGTTCCCCAACACGATCCTGAAGCCGGGAGAAACGTACCGGCAGACGACCATCTATAAATTCTCCACCCGGTAGGGAGCCCTCGGATCATGATCACGCGGGCCATTCGGGTCGTGCCGGCATCGATCCTCCTCGCGCTGTTCCTCGCCGCGCCGCTCCGCGCCCAGGACACCCCCCCGCCCCCGTATCTCGACGAGCGACTGACGCCCGAAGCGCGGGCCGCCGATCTCCTCTCCCGGCTCACCATCGAGGAAAAAATTTCACTCCTCCAGTACAAGCAGCCTTCCATCGGGAGGCTCGGAATGCCCGCCTACAACTGGTGGAACGAGGCGCTCCACGGCGTCGCGCGCAACGGCCTCGCGACGGTGTTTCCGCAGGCGATCGCCATGGCCGCGACGTGGGACCCCTGGCTTGTCCGCCTCCAGGGCGACGCCGTCGCCGCGGAGGCCCGGGTGAAATACGATAAGGCATTGGCGGACAAGGGGTTCAGCGATACGTACGAGGGGCTGACGTTCTGGTCCCCCAACGTCAACATCTTCAGGGACCCCCGATGGGGAAGGGGCCAGGAGACCTACGGCGAAGACCCGTTCCTCACCGCCTCGATCGGGGCCGCCTACGTGCGCGGACTGCAGGGGGACGACCCGGTCTACCTGAAGACGGCGGCCACCGCGAAACATTTCGCGGTGCACAGCGGGCCGGAACATTCGCGCCACAGCTTCGATGCCGCCGCCCCGGCGCGCGACTTCCGCGAAACGTACCTCCCCGCGTTCGAACACCTCGTGAAGTCGGCCCGGGTCGAGGCGGTGATGTGCGCGTACAACAGCATCGCCGAAGCGCCGTGCTGCGCGAACGATTCGCTGCTCAGCGGCATCCTCAGGCGCGAATGGGGATTCCGCGGACACGTGGTGAGCGACTGCTGGGCGATCTCCGACATGGTCGAGGGACATAAGACCTACGCTTCCGAACAGGATGCCGCGGCCGCCTCGCTCGCGGCGGGGTGCGATCTCTCCTGCGGGCCGGAGATGTCGGCGATCACCGGCGCGCTCCGCGACGGACTCGTGACGACGGCCGTGATCGACAGCGCGGTCCTCCGCCTCCTGCTGACCCGGGTCAGGCTCGGAATGTTCAGCGACCCGTCCGTTCGTCCCTGGTTCAGGACCGGCGAGGCGGCGCTCAATTCCGCGGAACACGACAGCCTCGCGCTGCTCGTCGCGATGGAAAGCATGGTCCTCCTCCGGAACGAAGACGGCATCCTCCCGCTGCCGGCCGACATCGGGCGGATCGGCGTCGTCGGACCGATCGCGTCCGACACGCTCGTCCTCCTGGGGAACTACAACGGCACGCCCGCCGAACCCGTCACGTTCCTCGACGGCATCGCCGGCATCCTCCCGGCCGGCGACGGCATCGTTCGCACCGCGGGCTACGTGATACCCTGGGATCCGGCGTGGAAGGACGAAACGTCGTCTGCGCTGACGACCTTCGCCCTCACCGACCTCTACGGCGTCGACACGGTCATCGTGTTCGCAGGGATCTCCGCGGCGCTCGAGGGGGAAGACGGCGACACGCGGAACAAGATCGGCGGATTCTTCCGCGGCGACAGGACCACGCTCGACCTCCCGCCCGACCAGAAACGCCTGATCCGCGCCCTCCATGACGATGGGAAGAAGATCATCCTCGTCGTGACCTCCGGGAGCGCGATCTCGCTCACCGAAGAGACGGAACTCGTCGACGCGATCGTCCAGGCGTGGTACCCGGGACAGCAGGGCGGCACGGCCCTCGCCCGGATACTGTTCGGCCTGACGAACCCCTCGGGAAGGCTGCCCGTGACGGTGTACCGGTCGCTCGCCGATCTCCCCGATTTTGAAAATTACTCGATGGACGGGCGAACCTACCGGTATTATCGCGGCGAGCCGCTGTTCGCGTTCGGCCACGGTCTGAGTTACACGTCGTTCCGGTATGACGACCTCCGCGTCGCGCGTGAAGAAGCCGGCGCCGCCGACTCCGTGCGATTGTCGGTGCGGGTCACCAACACCGGGAGCGCCGGGGGCTTCGAGGTCGTTCAGGCATACGTCAACAAGCCGGCCGACGACCGCACGAACAGGAGCCTCTGCGCCTTCACGAAGGTCTTCATTCCACCGGGCGGGACCATCGACGTCGAATTGGTCGTTTCCCCGGAGCAGCTGCGGCTGTTCGACGAGGGCGCCGGCGCCCTGGTCATCCGCCCGGGGGAGTACCGCATCGGGGTGGGCCGATCCTCCGGCGACATCCGCCTCGAATCCGGTTTTTCCGTACATTGACGGCAACAGCGGGGAAACCGGTGACCATCGACATACTCGACGGGAGCCTGTACTTCAAAGGCCTGCTCCTGCTCATCCGAAAAGACCATTCGATCGACGAAAAAGAAGCCGCCCTCATGAAATCCATCGGCCGGTCGCTCGGGCTCGAACGCCGTTTTTGCGAGGAGGCGATCCGGGACATCCTCGAAAACCGGTACATCACCGACACGCCTCCGAAATTCTCCAGCGCCGAAGTCGCCCGCAAATTCCTCAGGGACGGACTGAGGCTCGCGGTCGCGGACGATGAGATCCACGGTCTCGAGGAGCAATGGCTTACGGACGTCGCCTCCGCCAACGACGTCGGGCATGACTGGCTGGAGACCGAGAAAGCGGCGGCGCTCAGCGGCGCCCTCGGCGATCGGTATGATGTCTTCGACCTGCAGGTACGGTACCACGCATAGTCCATTCCACCAATCATCCCGGAGGTCCATCATGTTCACGCGACCGTTATCGATAGAAAGGAGCGAGCCATGCTGAAAGGCCTGAGGACGGCGCTCTATCATGTCGCGGACATCGCCGCCGCCAAACGCTGGTACTCGGAGGTGCTGGGCAAGCAGCCCTATTTCGATGAGGAATTTTACGTGGGGTTCAACGTCGGAGGGTTCGAGCTCGGCCTCGATCCCGACATGACGGGCGTCTCCGCGCCCGGGAACAGTCACGCGGCCTACTGGGGAGTGGACGGCATCGAGGCCTGTCTCGCCCGCCTCGTCGAGTTGGGCGCCACGGTGAACTCCGGCGTCCAGGACGTGGGCGGCGGGATCAAGGTCGCCTCGGTGATCGATCCGTTCGGAAACGTCCTCGGCATCATCGAGAACCCGTTGTTCAGGATCGAAGAGCCGTGAAACGCTCAGCCGGCATTTTTCTCGCCCTGTTCATCCTGGCGGGGAGCTCGCGGGGAGGCCCCCTGCCGGTCATGTCGCATCTCGATCTCCGGATGCGCGTCGAGCCGGCGCGCGGGACGTTCTCGTGCGAGGCCCTCCTCACCATCCGGAACACGACGGACGCGCCCGTCACGGAATTGCCGTTCGTCCTCTATCGCCTCGTCACGGTGAGCGGCATCCGGGACGAGACCGGCGCCCCCCTGCCGTTTTCCCAGGGGGTCGCGGCGTTCGATGACGAACCAACCCTCCAGGCGAACGTCATTCTCGCGCGGCTCCCCGCCCCGCTCCCCCCGGGCGACTCGGTCGCGCTCGAAATGGCCTACGGAGGGCATCTCCTCGGATACACCGAAGTCATGGCGTACGTCCACGACCGCATCGACGAGGAATATTCGTTGTTCCGCCCCGACGCGTTCGCGTTCCCGGCGCTCGCGCTGCCGTCGTTCTCGAGCGTCTACGGATCGATCGACGACCTTTTCACCTACCGCCTCAGCGTAACGGTGCCGGCCGGGTACACCGTGGCGACCGGCGGATTGCCCACAGGCCGCACCGCGGCCGACTCGGCGGTGACATTCGGATTCACCTCGCGGATACCGGGTTGGCGATTCGATATCGCGGTCGCGCAATTTACGATCATTGACGACCGGAGCGAGGGACTCACCGTCTACGGCCTCCCTGCCGACGAGGCGGGGGCGAAGAGCGTCCTTCTGGGTTCACAACGGGCGATCGATTATTATTCGTCGCGATTCGGCAAACCGGAATCGTTCCAGGGTTATACCATCATCGAGATCCCGGAGGGTTGGGGCTCGCAGGCGGGGGATTACTATTTCCTCCAGACCGCCGCGGCGTTCAGGGACAGCTCGCACATGGGGGAGGTGTATCACGAAATCGCCCACTCGTGGAACGCCCGTCCCTCCCCGTCTGTGCGGCGCTGCCGGTATTTCGACGAGGCGTTCGCATCGTACTTCCAGGCCCTTGCCGTCGGCGAATTTCAAGGCGATACCGCATTTCTGCGCCTGATGGAGCAATACCGTGAGCGGTTCTCATTGAGCGCGGCGCGCGACGAGGCCGTCTCATCGACCCCCATCAGCCGCTACGGCGAGAAGGAGCTCGGCCGGCATTCCTACACCAAGGGCGCATGGTCGCTCTATGTGCTCGAGCAGCTCGTCGGGGCGAAGGCGTTCACGGAGATCGTCGTCGCGCTCCGGGAGCGGTCGCCCGCGTCGGGCGCGGATTTCGACTCCTTCCGCCGCACGGCTGAGGAGATCTCCGGCCTCGACCTGGGCAAGTTCTTCGACGAATGGATCTTCGGCTCCGAATCGTCGCGCCTCCTCATGGAAAGCGTGCCCATCGCCCTGATCGTCGCGCGGCTGAGATGACGGCGCCGCCGGACCCCACGACCAGGTTTTCCGGCCGCGTCGCGGACTACGCGCTGTACCGCCCGAAGTTCCCCGAAGAACTGCTCGACCTTCTTCCCGCCGGTACGCTCACCCCCGACGGGGTCGCCGCCGACGTCGGCTCCGGGACCGGCATCTTCAGCGCTCAGCTCGCCCGGCGCGTCGGGACGCTCTACTGCGTGGAGCCGAACAGGGAGATGCGTGAACATTCGATGGAATATCTGCGGGAGTTCCGAAACGTGCGGATCGCCGCCGGGAGCGCCGAGTCCACAGGCCTTCCCGACGCGGCGCTGGACGTTGTCACCGCCGCGCAGGCCTTCCACTGGTTCGACAGGGAGAAGACAAAAACCGAGTTCCGCCGCATCCTCAGGAAGGGAGGGCGCGTGGTCCTGCTCTGGTACGAGAGGGTGACGACGGGCGATCCCTTCCTCGAGCGATACGAGGATCTCCTCCAGGAATACAGCGTCGATTACCGGCAGGTGGACCACCGGAACGTCACGCCGGAGATCATCGCCGGGTTCTTCCATCCGGGCCGGGTCGATCGCGCCGAGTGCCCGATGACGAAGCCGATGCACCTCCGCGGCGATCCGGGGATGGATCGCGTCGTCGTCGTACACCCCGCCGCCGGGACACCCGGGCCATGCCCCGCTGATCGACGCCGTCACGGAACTGTTCCACCGGTGCCAGCGCTCGGGTTCGGTGGATTTCCGGTACCGGACGATCGCCTATACGGGAACGCTGACGGACGGGATCGCCCCCCACGCGCAACCTTCGGACGGGGACCGCGTAAGAACTTCCATGGAGGACGGGAGACATGGGACTCATTCTGGCTGAAGGACATTCCACCATCGACGCGCCGGCGCCGGTCGTCTACGGGATTCTCGCCGATTACCACCGGGGCCACCCCCGCATCCTGCCGGAACGATATTTCGGCGACCTGGCGGTGGAAAAAGGCGGGACCGGGGCGGGAACCATCATCCGTTTTTCGATCAGTATTCTCGGCACTTCGAAGCTGGTGCGCGCCGAAATCACCGAGCCGGAGCCGGGGCGCGTCCTCGTCGAAACCGACCTGGACACCGGGGCCGTCACCACTTTTTTCGTCGAACCCGCCGGCGACGGCTCGCGATCGTCGGTGCGGATCACGACGCAGTGGGAAGGAAAGGGATTCTCCGGCATACTCGAACGCCTGCTCGTGCCCCGTTTCCTGCGGAAAGTCTATAAGGAGGAACTCGCGAAACTCGGCCGGGTCGCGGCCGAGGGAGCGAAGCCGTGAACGACCGCGCCGTCCATCAGCTCGCGGTCGTCGGCGGCGCCTGCGGCGTCGCCGGGACCCTCTGTTACATCATCGCGGCCTTCGTCCCGATGGGCGACACCCTCAGCTACGCCAGTCGTGATGCTCTGGCCGGTCCTCTCCATCGTTTTCTCATACGCGCTCTGCCGGGTGATCGGCGCCTCGAAGGACGGGGCCTTCAACCAGCTCGCGTTCGTCTTCGCCTGCCTGGCGTTCACCACCGTCGCGGCAATGATTTCGGTCCAGCTTGCGGTCAGGATGGGGATGACCGAATACCTCTCCACGACCCCGGCCGCCGACCGCGCGGCCGCGGACGCCCTACGACGATCCCTCCGGCTCGTCGACCTGGGAATGGACGTCGCGTGGGATTTCCTGATCGGCACCTCCCTCATCCTGCTTTCCGCCGCGCTCAGCGGGGACGCGCGGTTCGGCAAAGCCTGGGGCGTGATCACCGGCATCCTGGGCCTGGCGCTCATCGTCCTGAACGCGGCGACCTTTCCCTGGCCGCCGGATACCAGGGACCTCTTCGACCTCGGGCCGTTCATCGGAATCCTCATCATCGCGATGAGCGCCCGGCTCATGGCGATCGGACTGCGCGGGGCCCGTGCGTACCGGGCCTCTCTGACGCCGATGGCCTGACGACCGGCCCCGACGGCCGCCGATCTCCGGCTAGCCCGCCCCATTTTTTTCTCCCCCAACTATTTCCTATATTTAAGTATCAATTTTTCAAAAGTTCTTCAAAACAGGTCAAAATGCAGGATATTCTCGCCCAACAGATCAAGGACCAGGTCACCCGGCTGGGAGTGAAGGAACTCACCACCCCCGCGGAGGTCGATCAGACCCTCACCGGCACCAAAGGCACCGCCCTCGTTTTCGTCAATTCCGTCTGCGGATGCGCCGGCGGCATCGCCCGCCCCGCGCTACAGATGGCGATGGGCCACAGTGTCCGTCCGGACGTCATCGCCACCGTTTTCGCCAGCACCGACCGCGAAGCCACGATGCGGGCGCGTTCCTACTTCACGGGCATGCCTCCCTCGTCCCCGTCGTTCGCCCTTCTGCGCGACGGAAAGCTCGTCCAGATGATCCACCGGTCCGACATCGAGATCCGGGAACCCGAGGAAGTCGCGGCGCTGCTCACGGCGGCGTTCGACTCGCACTGCCTGAAAGACAAGACGAACTGACCGGCTCTTTGTAAAAACACTTGCCCCGAGCCGGCAGCCGGTTCGGGGCTTTTTATTTACGGCAACACCAACGAAAGAAACCATGCACATCCACGACGAAATCAGGAACATCGCCATCATCGCCCACGTCGATCACGGGAAGACCACCCTCGTCGACCACATGCTCCGGCAGACCGGCACCTTCCGGCAGAACCAGGAACTCGTGAAGCGGGTGATGGATTCGAACGAGCTCGAGAAGGAGCGCGGCATTACGATCCTCGCCAAGAACACGGCCGTGTTCTACGACCGGACCGACAGGAAGGGGACGGTGAAGATCAACATCGTCGACACCCCCGGCCACTCCGATTTCGCCGGCGAGGTGGAGCGAACGCTCAAGATGGTCAACGGCGTCCTGCTGCTCGTCGACGCCGCGGAAGGCCCGCTCCCCGGCACGAAATTCGTCCTGAAGAAATCGCTCGAATTGAAGCTGATCCCGATCGTGGTCATCAACAAGATCGACCGGAAGGACGCGCGCGCGCACGAAGTGCTCGACGAGGTATTCGAGCTGTTCCTCTCGCTCGGCGCCAGCGACTCGCAGCTCGATTTCCCGACGATCTACTGCATCGCGAAGCAGGGGATCGCGCAGACCGAGCTCGAGGACGAAGGGACCGACCTCCAGCCGCTGTTCCGCGCCATCGTGGAGAAGATCCCGCCGCCGCCGATCGATCCGAATCTTCCGTTCAAGATGCTCGTCACCACCATCGACTACAGCGAATACCTGGGAAGGCTCGGGATCGGAAGGGTCGAACAGGGGAAGATCCGGCTCGGCGCGCCGACAAAAGTGATCAGGCGGGACGGGACGCTGGAGGACGCGAAAGTGACCAAAATTTACACGTTTGAGGGTCTGAAGCGGGTCGAGGTCGAGACCGCCGAGCCCGGGGACATCATCGCGATCTCTGGGATGGAGGACGTGGACATCGGCGAGACGATCGCCGACGCCGCCGATCCGACCCCCCTCCCCTTCGTGACGATCGAAGAGCCGACGCTCTCGATGAACTTCATCGTGAACAACTCGCCCTTCGCCGGGCAGGAAGGCAAGTACGTTACCACGAGGAACCTCGGCGAGCGGCTCACCCGCGAACTCCGGTCGAACGTGAGCCTCAAGGTCGAGCTCACCGACAGCCCCGACGTTTTCAAGGTCAGCGGCAGGGGCGAGCTCCACCTCGGCATCCTGATCGAAACGATGCGCCGCGAGGGATTCGAGTTCCAGGTCTCGGCCCCCGAGGTCATTTATAAAAGAATCGACGACGTCCTCTGCGAGCCGATGGAACACGTCATCATCGACGTCCCCGACGAGCACACCGGGACGGTGATCCAGAACCTCGGGCGCCGCAAGGGGATCCTGAAGAACATGCTCCAGTCGCAGGGCAACACGAGGCTCGAGTTCATGGTGCCGGCGAGGGGACTGCTGGGGTTCCGTTCCGAGTTCATGACCGAGACCAAGGGCACCGGCATCCTCCACCACAATTTCTCCGGCTACGAGCCCTACAAGGGCGAGCTCTCCAGCCGCGCGAAGGGCGCCGTCATCCAGCTGGAGGACGGGTCTTCAACGGCCTACGCGATGTTCAAGCTCCAGGACCGCACGACCTTCTTCATCGAGCCGGGGATCAGGGTGTACGCGGGGATGATCGTCGGCGAGAACTCGAGGGACGAGGACATGATCGTCAACGTCTGCAAGACGAAACAGCTCACCAACATGCGCGCCAGCGGCGCCGACGAGGCGATCCGCCTGGAGCCGCCGAAGCTCCACACGCTCGAACAGGCGATCGAGTGGATCTCCGACGACGAGTACATCGAAGTGACCCCCAAGTCCCTCCGGCTCCGGAAGAAATACCTCGACCACAACGAGCGGGTGAGGATGGCGAAAAAAACAACGGTGACCGCCTGAGGCCCTGATGTTCTCGAGGAGAACACAGTGGGAATCTTCCTCAAACCGCCTCTCTGAAATCCTCGAAGCGCGCCGGTCCTCGGGCCGGCGCGTCATCGACCTGACCGTCTCCAACCCCACCGTCTGCGGGTTCACCTATCCCGCAGAATCGATCCTCGAAGCCCTGTCCACGGCCGAATCGCTCGTCTACCGGCCCGATCCCCGCGGTCTCCTCTCCGCGCGTGAGGCCGTTTCCGCGTATTACGGCGGCAGGGGGCTCACGATCGACCCCGGGGACATCTTCCTGACGGCAAGCACGAGCGAATCGTACTCGCTCCTTTTTCGACTCCTCTGCAACCCCGAAGATACGGTGGTCGTCCCGATCCCCTCCTATCCGCTCTTCGATTACCTCGCCGGCATCAACGACGTGCGCACCGGATCGTACCGCCTCGTCCACGACGACCGGTGGCGGATCGACATGGAATCGCTCAGGAAATCGATGGTCCGCTCGGTGAAGGCTGTGCTCGTCATCGACCCGAACAATCCGACCGGGATGTTTCTTTCGACTGAAGAGCGCAGGGATGTTTCCGCGATCGCGTCGCGCCACGGCGCCGCGCTGATCGTCGACGAGGTGTTCAACGAGTACCGGTTCGAGGCGTCGACCCCGGATCGGCGCCGTCAGCCTCCTCCGACCGGCCGGATGCCGCGCACCCGGCGGACGCTTACCCCTCTGAAGGCCTGACGTTCCTGCTCAACGGTCTCTCGAAGATGGCGGCCCTTCCCCAGGTGAAGGTGGGATGGATCGCGCTCAGGGGTGAGGGCAAGCTGCTCGCGGCGGCGCGCTCGCGGCTGGAGATCCTGAACGACATCTACCTTTCCGTCAATACCCCGGCACAGGCGGCCTTCCCGAAACTTCTCGAGGCCGGCGCCACCGTTCGCCGGGAGATACGGAAACGGACCGCCGAAAATCTTGGGCTCCTGGGGAAAACCCTGGACGGCGCCTCCGGATGCAGCGTGTTACCGTGCGAAGGGGGATGGAACGCGGTGTTGAGGCTCCCGGGCGGTCTGGGCGACGAGGAGTGCGCGCAGGGTTTGCTTGACGAGGCCGGGGTGTACTGCTATCCCGGGTACTTTTTCGATTTCGAGGAGGACGATGTGGTGGTGGTGAGCCTTCTCCCCCCACCGGAGGAGTTCCGCGACGGTGTGAACGCGATGGCGGGCTGGATCAGCGAGAACGCCGGCCTACCGATGTAGGGCGGAGTTCAGGAACTTCACGAGCGGCAGCATTTCCCTGTACACACCGGCGATCCGCGCCACGAAATCCTTCCGGCGCGACGCCGACTCCTTCCACTCCACCGCGACGAAGAACTGCTTGAACTTCAGCCATTCGATCATCGGGTCGTCCGGCGTGTAGCCGAGCGGCGCCCTGGATAATTTCTCCCCCTCGAGTTCACCGAACAATTTTTTAAACCCCGCACTCCCGACTATTCCGAGAAACGCTTTCGGTTTTGAGGCGATCGCGCCCCTGATCTTCTTGAGCTGCTGCCCGTCGGGCATATAGACCCCCCCTCCCAGATAGACCTGCCCCGGTTCGAGGTGGAGGTAGAAGCCGGCTCCCTCCTCCCAGTGCCCCTTCGGGTGGAAGATCGCCGCCACGTGCGTTTTATACGGGTCTTTGTTCTTGCTGAAGCGGGTGTCGCGATGGATCCGGAACATGCTCTTCTTCGGGTTCACGGACATTTCGGGCGCAATCTTTTCGATCGGGCCGGCCAGCGCGGCGATCAGCGACTCCATCGGCAGCTTCACGAACTCGATGTATTCGTCCCGGTGTGCTGCGAACCACTCCCGGGTGTTGTGGGTTTTCAGCTGCTTGAGGAACTTCAGCCCCTCGAGGGGAAAGCCCTCAAACGGAGGATATACGTCGAGGTCGATGGGAGTTTCTTTCATTCGGTCGATTCCTGTCGAAATGGATTTCCGATCTCGTTGAATTGCGGCAGCCCTATTTTCCGCGGGAACTCTTCGACCCGATCGCCCGGTGGACGAACCCCCCGGCCGCGCGGAGGCGTCGCCCCGCCTCGGACGCGCCCACCCCTCCCCTGATCATCACGATGGCCGTCTTGACGTGCCCGCCGGCGGCGGAGAGTTTTTTCGAGGCGGTGGCGTAATCCACGCCGGTCGAAATCATCAGGACCCGCCTCGCGCGTTCTTCCAGCTTCCGGCTGTTGAGCCGCAGGTCCACCATCATGTTTTCGAAGACCTTCCCGAGGCGGACCATCGTCGCGGTGGTGAGCATGTTCAGGACCATCTTCTGCGCGGTGCCCGATTTCATCCTCGTCGATCCCATCAGCACCTCGGGGCCGACGTCGGGGCTGATGACGATGTCGATGTTCTTCTTCAGGCCGGCGAACGATCGTTCACTCAGGAGCGACCGGGGGTTGGTCGTCACGAGGATCGTGTGGGCCCCCTTCTTCTTCGCCTCGGCCAGGGCCCCGGCGACGAAGGGGGTCCTGAGGCTGGCTGCGATGCCGCACACGACGTCGTCCTTTCGAACGCCCGCCTTCCGGATGGCCGACTTCGCCTCGCCGACGCGGTCCTCGGCGCCTTCCTGGGACCTGAACACCGCCTTCCTCCCTCCGGCCATGATGCCGCGGACCATCGAAGGGTCCGTCCCGAAGGTCGGCGGACACTCGGAGGCGTCGAGGACCCCGAGGCGGCCGCTGGTCCCGGCGCCGACATAGAACAACCGCCCGCCCTGTTTCATCGAGCCTGCGACGAGGCGGACCGCTCTCGCGATGCCGGGGATTTCCTTCCGCACCGCGGCGGCGACTTTCGCGTCTTCGCTGTTGATGATCCTCAGGACGTCCTCGACCGGCAGCCGGTCGATCCCGGAGCTCCGGGGGTTTCGTTTTTCCGTCGTGAGTTTCCCCAGCTGGCGGAAGAGTTGGTTCGATCCCTTTGCGGCCTTTTTCATGGAGTGATGACGATGACCTTTTTATCCGTGAACTGATCGGCGACCCCCTCCACTCCCAGTGAGCGGACGGTGACCGTCGCCGGATCGGCGACTTCCGAGAGCGACGCGAGTTCCGCGGTCAGGTCCCCCCTTTCAGGAGAACGTACGACCCGGGGGGGATCAGTTTCCGGGGGCCGGTATTGCCCCCGGAATCGCCTGCTGCCGCCCGCCGCGATTTCCCAAGGAGCCGACGACACCAGACGACGATCTCGGAGGCGGATGACACTCCGCGGGCCATGACGTAGTCGAACACGGCCGGCATGCCGGGCTTGCCGGTCCCGGCCGGGTCGAGCTCTTCGACGCGGCCGCAGAGCACCCGGACGTTCGGCAGGCCGAGGCCGGCGACGATGTCCGTCACCGCCTTCATTTTCTTCTGTATCGAATCGATCACGGTAACGTCGATGTCCGGGTGGATGATCGCCAGCGGTATGCCCGGCAGCCCACCCCCGGACCCCACGTCGAGGAGCGCGGAATCCCCGGCGAGCCGGTAACTGAAAAGGAACGCGACCGACCCGACGATCTGTTTCGTGAAAACGTCCGACGTGTCGCGCCGCGACACGAGGTTGATTTTTTCATTCCATCCGAGGAGGAGGCGTTCGTACTCTAAAAGCGTCCCGATTTTTTTCCCGTCGAGAGGAAGGCCATTGGTCGCGAACAGTTCCAGGGCCCGGTCGGGGTTCATTCTTTTAACACATTGTTATTATTTAACATACGATACGATCGCTTCACGTGGAACAGGTCCGCTCACCTTCTGAGGTGTACCATCAGAACCGAGATGTCCGAGGCGGTCACGCCGCTGATGCGCGACGCCTGGCCGATCGACGCGGGTCCCACCTTCTTCATCTTCTCGCGCCCTTCGGTCGAAAGAGATTTCAGCGCCGCGAAATCGAAATCGCCGGGTATTCGCATCCCTTCATACAGTTCGAACTTCCTGACCTCGTCTTCCTGCCGGCGGAAGTATCCCTCGTATTTCAGGTCGATGTCGACCTGCTGGACGATCTCGCTCCGGAGTTTATCGCTGCCAAGGGAGCGGAGTTTCGCGATCGCCGGGACGTCGTCCGCGAAACCTGAAGATAGGAATTCTTCCGTATTAATTTCAGGCCGGCGGAGGACCTGGGACATTTTCTCGGATTGAGCGATCGACGACGACCCCGATTTCTCCAGGAAGGGGTTGATCCTGGCCGCCGGAACCTGGGTATCCCTGAGACCGGCGAGCGCCCCTCCGATGAGCTCCTCCTTGAGTAGGAGGCGATCGTATACCGTATCGGGCAACAGCCCCAGCTCGCGGCCATACTTCATCAGCCTCCTGTCGGCGTTATCCTGACGCAGGAGGAGCCGGTATTCAGCCCGGGAGGTGAACATCCTGTACGGTTCATCGGTGTTTTTATTGACCAGGTCGTCCACGAGGACGCCGATATACGCCTCAGACCGCCTGAGGACCAACGGAGGTCTCTCCCGGACCAGGCACGCCGCGTTGATGCCGGCCATGAGGCCCTGGGCCGCCGCTTCCTCGTACCCCGACGTTCCGCAGATCTGGCCGGCGAGAAACAGGCCCGAGACGTCCTTCGATTCGAACGTCAGCTTCAATTGGTTGGGCGGGAAAAAATCATATTCGACGGCGTACCCCGGCCGGAGCATCTTCACGTTCGCCAACCCCGGGATCGACCGGAGGCCGCGCTCCTGGACGTCGGCTGGCAGCGACGTGGAGAACCCGTTGACATAGACGACGTTCGATGTGTAGCCCTCGGGCTCGAGAAATATCTGGTGCGTCTCCTTGTCGGCGAAACGGACTATTTTATCTTCGATGGATGGACAATACCTCGGCCCCCCACCCTTGATACGCCCGGTAAACATCGGGGACTGATCAAATCCTGTACTCAATATCTCGTGCGTCTTTTTCGAGGTATGAGTCAAGTACATATCTATCTGTTTATTAACGACTTGCTCATTCTGAAATGAGAACGGCGCGGGGGTTGGATCGGGCGGTTGGAGAGTTACTTCAGACAAATCGATCGAATCCAGCGCGATCCTCGGCGGGGTACCGGTCTTCAATCGTCCACTCGTGATTCCATATTCAGCCAGACAGGAGGTGATCCCGTTCGAGGGTGGCTCTCCGTACCTCCCACCCTGCAAACTCTGCATTCCCGTATGCATCAACGCGCGGAGGAAGGTACCAGCACAGAGAACAACCGCGCCGCACTCGAACAGAACGCCGGTGGTGGTGGTGATCGACTCCACTACGAACCCCTTACCCCCATCCCCAGGATGGCAATTGATCCGGTGAATTCCATCCTCCAGGATATCCAGGCCGGGCTCCCTGCCCAGCCTTTCCTGCGCCTCCCGGGAATAGAGCTCCCGGTCATTTTGACACCTGGGAGACCAAACGGCAGGACCCTTCGAGGTGTTTAGCATTCTAAAATGGATCCCGGTGGCATCAGCGATTTTCCCCATCTCACCACCAAGGGCATCGATTTCCCTCACCAACTGGCCCTTTGCGGTACCCCCAATGGCCGGATTGCAGGACATTCGTCCTATGGCCTCGCGGGTCATCGTTACCAGGAGGGTTGAACACCCCATCCTGACGGCCGCAAGCGAGGCTTCGATCCCTGCATGCCCACCGCCGATAACAATTACCTCATAATTGGCGTTTTTTACCATTTAACGCTGTTCCACGTGAAACAAACCCTTACTTCCCAATGCAAAACCTTGAAAAAACGTTATTTAAGACCTCCTCCGAGATATCCACGCCGACAATGTGCGAGAGGTGCCTGAGGGCCGACCTCAGGTCCACCGCCAGAAGTTCAGGGGTGGCACCACCTTCGAGTCCCTGGAGGGTCAAATTCAGTGAACCAAGTGCCAGGGAGAGGCTCTCCTTCTGACGCAGATTATTGACGATAATCGATTCACCGGCGAGCTGGTGAGACACTCCCTCGACCCGTGCTGAAATCTTTGATTCAAGGTCGGCGATTCCCAGCCCGGTTTTCGCCGACGTTACGACGAACGGATAAGGCTTTAATCCATCCATCAACTGTCGAATTTTCGCCTGACTTGAGATATCGGCCTTATTGATTACAACGATAATGTTTTCCGGCTTTCCATTCCCGATGAACCGTTGGACGAAGCCCCCATCCTGTTGAATCTGAACATCCTGAGAGGGATCGATGACCAGGAGTATCAGGTCGGCAAACTCGATCTGCTGGCGGGTTCGCCTCATACCTTCAGCCTCGATCAGGTCGCTCGTTGCACGAAGCCCGGCCGTATCGATAATGTTGAATTTGATCTCACCGATCGATATCGATTCTTCGATCGTATCCCTGGTCGTACCCGATATCTCCGTCACGATAGCCCTCTCCTCCCTGACCAAGGAATTGAGAATACTGGACTTGCCAACGTTCGGGGAGCCGACCAGGACAACCCTCACCCCCTCCCGATAAATCTTCCCAAGTTCAAAAGAATCAATAAGTTGAGATAAGCCCGTCGACAGTTGTTGAATTTCCTCACGCAGGGTATCCCGCCGGATGAATTCCATTCCCTCTTCAGAAAAGTCGAGCTCCAATTCCAGCGTGGAACAAAGGTCCACGATCCGTTGACGCATCCCGTTGATCTTTCCGGAGAGCGTTCCCCTCAACTGTGCGAGGGCGAGATCGTGGGAGACGCGCGAACCGGCGTTGATCAGGTCGGCGACGGCCTCGGCCTGCGACAGGTCGAGCCGGCCGTTGAGAAACGCGCGCCTGGTGAACTCGCCGGCGGCGGCGAGCCGCGCGCCTTTCGAGACCAGGAGCCCGAGGATCTTTTTCGCAACGAACGCAGAGCCGTGACAGCTGATCTCCACCACGTCCTCCGTGGTGTAGGAATGGGGCGCGCGGAAGAGGGTGACCAGGGCTTCATCCAGGATGGAACGATCGTCGTGACCGATTCTCCCGAAGTGGACGGTCCCGGCCGGGGCCGTGGATAATTTTACGGAACCACGAAATATTTCATCCGCGATCCGGATCGCTTCAGGCCCGCTCAGGCGGAGCACCGCGATCCCGCCGATCCCGATGGGTGTAATAATGGCGGATATGGTATCGTTTTCCAGTGTTTTCATTGGAAGAAATCGAGCGGGCAGGAACGAATTTAGGAAAGATTGGAGGGAATAACAATATGCCTTCTCCGCTTTGGGGAGGGCGTGCAGCCGGCGCCGTGTCGCGGGAATGGGGTGCTGAACGGCCGGCGGGGCAGGAACGGGAGCGGACCGGGTGGGGCCCGGTCGGCCATGACCGCGTCCGATCGGCTGGAACGGGACAGGGCGCGCCCGCGGACCTACTTTCTGCGGCGCTCGACCCGCGCGATGAACTCCTTCATCGACGTTCCGGCCACGAGTTTCCCGATGACGTCCAGGGGGAGATCGTCGAGCGACTTGAACCGGATGCACGACTTTCCCATGTCGAGCTTCTTTCCCGCCTTTTTAAAATCCTCCCTGAATTTCCGTTCGTCTTCCTTGTCGGCGTAGACCGACATCGCGTAGAGAGCCAGGTGGTTTTTCTGTGAGGCGATGGCGAGGTAACAGAGCGGCTGTCCGTTGTAGGTGTCGGGGTAGGTCGAGAGGGGGACGCCGTAGCAGATCATTCCCCAGCCGGTCATTTCCTTGAACCCCTTCGGCAGGTTTTTACGGATGAGCGTCCTGAGCTTCGAGACGATTTCCCGCCGCCCGGCGGGGAGCGATGCGATATATTCGGCCGGGGTCTTTGCGACGGTTTTCTTCACGCCGCGCTCCTTTCCGTTCGTTCCTGAATGACCCCCTCAGCGCTTCGGCGGCTGGGGGAGGTTCTTGGTCAGCCGGGCGATGATCCCGCCCGAACGTTTTTTCTCGTCGACTTTCCTGAGCGGATCGTCCTTGTGCTTCTTGTTCACGTAGGACTGCTGGATGATCGACAGAAGGTTGAACATGAAGTAGTACAGGTTCAGCCCCGACGGGAAGCTGTTGAAGAGGAGCGTCATCATGATCGGCATCATCCAGACCATCGCCTTCTGCTTGGGGTCCTTCACGCTCATTTTCTGCTGGATGAACATGGTGACGCCCATGGCGAGCGCCAGGCCCGACACCTTGTCGACGCCGAAGAGCGGGATCTTGAACGGCAGCTCGAAAATCACGTCGGGCGTGGCGAGGTCGTGGATCCACCAGATGAACCCGGCCTGCCGCAATTCGATGGTGGAGCTGAACACCGACCAGAGGGCGTAGAGGATGGGGAGCTGCAGGATCATCGGCAGGCACCCGCCGGCGGGGTTCACGCCGTATTCCTTGTAGAGCCGCATCACCTGCTTGTTCATCTGCTGCGGGTCATCCTTGTACTTCTCCCTGACCTCGGTCATCATCGGCTGCAGGGCCTGCATCTTCTGCATCGACTGCATGCTCGACTTCGTGAGGGGGTAGAGGATCACCTTGATGATGAAGGCGAAGATGATCAGCACGATGCCGTAGTTCGGGATGAACCAGTGGAGGAACTGGAAGATGGGGATGATGAAGTACTGTGAAATCGGGCGGATGATCCAGACCGCCCCGAGGCTCATGATGCGGTCGAGCCCGACGTTCAGCCCGCGCACGATGTCGTAGTCGAGGGGGCCGAGGTAGAGCGAGTAGCGGTCTTCGTCGATCGTCTTGCCGATGAACGGCATCTCGAGGCCGACCGTGTACGACTCGATGAAACCATGGTCGGGCGCCGACGTCCGGTGGCCTTCCATGAAGGAGCCCTGGCTTTCCTTCAGGCGCGGGATCATCGCGACGACGAAATACTTGTTCCGGATCGCCGTCCACGCGACGCGTCCCGAGAGGACCTGTTTGACGGGCTCCTCGATTTTCGCCGCGTCGATCTCGGTCTCCTCGCCGCCGGAATACGCCGCGGCCTTCGCGAAATTGGCCTCGTCCACGCTGTTGTGCTCCAAGAACCTGAGCCCGTTCTCCCAGCTGACGACATACTTGAAGTTGGAGATGATGTTCTCCATGTTGACGAACCGGTAGGAGACGCCGACCTCGTAGCTGTCGCCGTGGAACACCAGCGTCTTCACGATGGAGCTCCGCTCGTTCACCTTCAGCGTGTAGACGACCTCGATGGAATCGTCAGGGTCGAGCGTGACGATCGAGCCGCCGCGGCGGGTCGTCGTAAAATAGAGCGACCTGGTGTTGATCTGCTTCCCGTCGGCGGAGAGGAAGAAGAGGTTGGGCGCGCCGTTCTCCGTGCGGTCGAAGTAGGTGACCGGATAGCCGTTCCAGGAGGAATACTTTTTCAGCTCCCAGTAGGAGATTCCACCCCCGAGCGTAGTCAATTCCGTCCTGAAGAGGTCGGATTCGATCGAGATGGTCTGAGTGTGACCGGCCGCGGCGGAGGAGAAAAATTGCCCCAGGGAGTCGGGATCCGATTGTTCCTGCTCCCGGGCGGCGGCCGGGGACGGCGGCGCCTTTGCGGATTCCGTGTCGGGAGCGGGGCGGTGCGTTCGTACGGCGGAGGAATCGGCGCCGGCGCCGGGCTGCGGCGGGGGAGGCGCGTTCATGTACATCCAGACCATCAGGACGAGCCCGATCAGGACAAACCCTATGACTGTGTTGCGATCCATGGTGAAATCTCAGACTGTGTGATGTGAAGCGTACCGGGCTCCCCTATGGGACCGGATCGAAACCTCCCGGATGGAGGGGATGACAGCGCAGGATCCTCCGGACGGCATACCAGATCCCTTTCAGGGGACCGTACTTCTCCACGGCCCCGGCCGCGTAATGCGAGCAGGTGGGATAGAACCGGCAGTTGTTCCCCGGTATGAGGGGGGAGATGATCCGCTGGTAGAAACGGATGAGGCCGAGTAGGACGATCGTCACGTGAACTGTTCTTTAATCTTGTGCAGAAGCCCGGCGATTTCCTCCCGGACGATGCCGAGGGTGACTGTCCCGGTCGGGACCCGCGTCCTGGGAGACCAGAGAAAGACCACGTTCAGCATATTGTCGGGGAGCAGACCCGGAGCAAGGAGGATCGATTTATCCAGACGGTACGACTCCCGGATGAGGCGCTTGAGGCGGTTGCGTACATTCGCTTTGCCGACGGCCTTCGGAACCACGGCCGCCATCCGGACCCCGGGCGGGGTGCCGGCGGTGGCGGGAGCGGAGAGGACCAGGCCCTGGACCAGGCCCGAGCGGATCCGCACGCCCCGCTCGAAGATCTGTTCGAAATTCCGTTTACCCCGAATGATCTCCGATTTCTTCAGAGTGCGGCGCAACGCGACGCCCCGGTCTACTTCTCATCGCTGACGGTCAGCTTCCGTCGTCCCTTTTTCCTCCGGCGGGCGAGGACCTTCCTCCCGTCCTTCGATTTCATTCTTTCCCGGAAGCCGTGCTTGTTTTTCCGTTTCCGGTTGCTGGGCTGAAACGTGCGCTTCATTTCCTCTTGCTCCTGTAAGGGTGACCGAATAAATGAAAAAAGGATTGTCTCTCACAATCCTTCATTGTGAATCCTCCCGGGTGAAGCGTGTAAATATAGGGATTTCCACTTTTAAACACAAACCGCCGAAAATGTTATTTCTAATGAATTTTTAATGATAATGGGCAATATTTCGCTTGCCAGCGGTGTAATTTCTTCTTATCATTGGTGTCGGGGGGGCCGATCTTCCTATGTTGAAAAGATGTGGACAACACTCACCTCCATCCACGGACATACCTTCCCAGGTCATTTTCACACCGGGAACAGACTATCAAAATCATTCTTTTTAAGTTTTTTCTTAAAGGTTTAGACTAAGTGCCGTATTCCGGGGTTATCCACACCAATTCCAGAATACTGTGAACAATATTGTGGATAACTTGTGGAAGAGCCCCCTGGGCGCACACTAAAGAGCTGTAAATATTGGACTTACATTGATGGAATTTGACCAGAAAACCGATAATGCGCCGTTGATTCCCCTCGAGCCGGCGCCGGTGGAACCGGTCGCCGCCGAGTGCTGGTCCAGGTGCCTCGACATCATCCGCGGTAGGGTGAACAGCCAGAGCTACAAGACCTGGTTCGAGCCGATCCAGCCGCTGAAACTCGACGCCGATCATTTTTACCTCCAGGTCCCCAGCCAGTTTTTCTCCGAGTGGCTCGACGAGCATTACGTCCCGCTCATCAAGGAAGTCTTCGCCCAGGTGACAGGCCGCGAAATCGAGACCCACTATCTCATCAGGACCGAGGAGCGTGAAGACGCCGCCCACCCCGTCGAGAGCACCGAACCGGGAGCGACGCTCTTCGACCGGCCCGCGCAACGGACGCCCGAACCGGCGGGCATCGCCCTGGGTACGGGGACGCTCCAGCGCGCGATCATGCCGACGCTGAACCGCCGGTACACGTTCGAGAACTACATCAAGGGGGAGAGCAACCAGTTCGCCTGCGCCGCGGCGCTCGCGGTCGCGAACAACCCCGGCGGAACCTCGTTCAACCCGCTCGTGATCTACGGGGGCGTCGGGCTCGGCAAGACCCATCTCGTCCACGCCATCGGCAACCAGATCCTGAAAGCCGACCCCGCGAAGCGTGTCCTCTACACGTCGAGCGAAAAATTCACAGTGGACTTCGTCGAATCGATCCAGAGGGACACCGTCGGCGAGTTCTCGAACTATTACAGGAGCGTCGACCTGCTGATCGTCGACGACATACAGTTCTTCACCGGGAAGGAGAAGACCCAGGACACCTTCTTCCACACCTTCAACACGCTGCACCAGCTCGGCAAGCAGATCGTGCTCTCGTCCGACAAAGCGCCGAAGGAGCTGAAAGGGCTCAACGAGAGGCTTGTTTCGAGGTTCCAGTGGGGCCTGACGGCCGATGTGCAGCCGCCCGACCTGGAGACCCGCATCGCGATCCTCCTGAAAAAAAGTTCGGACGACGGCGTCGAACTCTCGCACGAGGTCGTCGAGTTCATCGCGGCGAACATCACGTCCAACATCCGCGAGCTTGAGGGGTGCCTCATCAGTCTTCTGGCGCGGGCGTCGCTGGAGAACAAGAAGATCGACCTCGACCTCGCGAGGAACGTCGTCCGGTCGATCGTCGGAGAAGTGAAGACCCACATCACGATCGACGAGATCCAGCGCGTCGTCTGCGAGCACCTGTCGATCCCCCCCGACCTCCTTCGCGCCAAAACCAGGAAGCAGGAGATCGTCACCGCCCGTCAGATCGCAATGTACCTTTCAAAGGAACTGACGAACTCCTCACTGAAGACGATCGGCCTTCATTTCGGCGGTCGGGACCACAGCACGGTGATCCACGCCTACCAGACGGTCGAGGACACGATGAAGGAAGACCAGAAGATGAAATCGATGGTTCAGTTGTTGAAATCGAAGCTGGAGATCGGTCAGCGATAGGAGTATTGTGATGGGATGGAACGAAGACAGGACCATGACGCACAGTGAAACCCGGCCGCCTGCCGGGTTTTCTGTTGAGGCGACGTCCGTTTCCGGGGGATCTTCCGGGAATCGGACGGAATGTCGTGTTGATAAATTGTTGATGGGAGCCACCCCGTCGGGGGACAGGTTGTGACCCCACTCTTGATAACTCCCGCGCTTATCCACAGTGGGGAAAATTCGTGGATAACCCCCGGACATGTCAATGCACTATCCACATCTTTCCCACATCAAAAGCAGTGTAATTCAACCACATTCCATAAAAATCAGACTTATTAACATTTCCACACTCCTTATACATCATCTTCTACTTATTCTTTCCTAACTTATATATATATAAGATAGTTAGGAGTAAAAAAGGATTGGAAGTCTCCACATTATTCGCTACATTTGAACTCCAAATTCAACCCAGATTTTCCATCTAATCCAGGGCCCCAGATATGAAATTTTCCGCCTCAATCGCCGAACTCCAAAAGCATTTCGGGAACGTCGGATCGGTCATTCCCACGAGGTCGACCCTCCCGATCCTTGAAAATTTCCTTTTCGAGGTCTCCGGGAACAAACTGAAAATCGTGGCCACAGACCTGGACACGGCGATGTCCGTGAGCGTCACAATCAAGGGCGTGAAGGATGGAAAAATGGCGGTCCCGGCGAAACGCCTGATGGACACCGTGCGCGCGTTGCCGCCGGGCAACATCACGTTCACGGCCGACGCGGCCTCAAACAAGATTTCCCTCGTCACCGAGAACGGCGAATACAAACTCACGGGTGAATCGAGCGAGAATTATCCGACAGTCCCGGAGGTGAAGGGCGATACGGAATTTTCAGTGAAGGACGACGTGCTGCGCCGCCTGGTCAACAATACGATCTTCGCCGTCAGTAACGACGAACTGCGTCCGGCGATGACGGGGATCTATTTCCAGATATCGGGGAAGGAAGTCAGGGCCGTGTCGACCGACGGCCACCGGCTGGTCAGGATCATCCACACCGGCATCGACACCGGCAAGGCGAAGCGTGACATCATCGTCCCGGCGAAGGCGATGCAGTCGGTCGCGAAGGCCGTGGCCGACGGCGACTGCAGGATCTCCCTCGACGAGAAGCATGCCCTGTTCTCCTTCGGGACGACCACCATCACGACGAGGCTCATCGAGGAAAAATACCCGAACTACGAAAGCGTCATCCCCTCGGACAACAACAAGGAGCTCAACCTGAACACCGGGGACTTCCTCGCGTCGATCCGGCGGACGTCGCTCTACGCCAACAGCGCGACGCACCAGGTCCGGCTCTCACTCTCGAAGAACTCACTGGTCGTGTCGGCCGAGGACGCCGATTTCGGCAGCGAGGCGAAGGAAACGGTCAAGTGCGAATATTCCTCCGAGGCGATGGAGATCGGGTTCAACTCCGGGTACCTCGTCGACGTCATGAACCACGTCGAGACGGGCGAGGCCACGATCCACCTGAGCAACGCCACGAGGGCGATCATCGTGGCGCCGGCGAAGCAGAAGGAGGGCGAGAACATCATCATGCTCGTCATGCCGGTACGGCTCAATTCTTGACCGTCTTGACCGTCTTGATCGTCCTGAAAGCCCGTCGCTGAATGCATCTTTCGACGCTGCAACTTAAAAATTTCCGCAACCACACACTCACCACGATCGACTGCGGGCGGGGAATCAATTTCCTGCTGGGCAACAACGGGCAGGGGAAAACGAACGTCGTCGAAGCCATTTCCTATCTCTGCCTCACGAAGAGTTTCTACGCCGGCTCGGACACGCTCGTGCTGAGGTTCGGGGAGGGGATGTTCGAGGTGGACGGGACGCTGGTGTCCGACGAGGGGAGACCGTTCGACGTCAGGGTCGCCTACCTCGCCGAGGGAAACGAAAAGTATTTCATGATCAACCGGCGGAGGATCGAGCCGCTCTCGTCGGTCATCGGGAAATTCCCCATCGTGATCTTCTCGCCGGAGCACGGGGCGATCACCACGGGGGGGCCGGCCGAGAGGAGGAAGTTCCTCGACCTCGTCATCTCGCAGTCGAGCCAGAAGTATTTCCAGACGCTGCTCGAATACCGCAACGTCCTGAAGCAGAGGAACCGGGTCCTGCTCGACATGAAGCTGAACCGCGCGGGCGGGCCGGGCCTGCTCGACCCCTGGGACGAGCAGCTGGTCACGCTCGGATGCGCGGTCTGGGCGAAGCGCGCCTCGTTCATCGCGGAGTTCGGCCCGATCGTCCGCTCCGTCTACGCGCGGTTCGTGGAGAACGCCGAGGAACCGTCGCTCGTCTACCGGCCGCTCGGACCGGGTGAATTCCCGGAATCCCCGGGTGACGCAGAAGAGGCGTTCAGGCGGGAGTTGAAGGAGAAGGAACACATCGAGCGGAGGTTCGGCACGTCGCTCGTCGGTCCGCATCGCGACGAGGTGTCGTTCCTGATCAACGGCCTCGACGTGCGGAACTTCGCGTCGCAGGGACAGCACAAGACGTTCGTCATCTCGCTCAAGCTCGCGGAGTTCCTCTTCCTCAAGGCACGGTGCGGCGAGACGCCGCTCCTGCTGCTCGACGACGTCTTCGCCGAGCTCGACGACGAGAGGACGGCGAAGGTCATCGGCTACATCGAGAACGTGGGGCAGGCGTTCCTCACGTCGACGCACCGCCGGTTGATCGAATCGTGGAACCTGGGGCGCGAGGAGTGCCGGTACTTCCTGATCGAGGGGGGCGCGGTCGCGGAGCAGAAGGCCGTCCATCATGCATGAAGGACGCGAACCCCAAACGGCTCGGCGACCTCATCCCGGCGCTGCTGGAGAAGCTGGGGCTCGCTCAGGGTCTCCACGACCGGCAGGTGGTGGAGCGCTGGCCCGAGGTGGTCGGGCAGAAGATCGCGGAGGTCACGGTCGCCGAACGGATCAAGGACGGGAAACTCTGGGTGAGCGTCAGCCATCCGGCGTGGAGGAACGAGCTCACGTTCATGAAGCGGGAACTCATCGACCGGCTCAACGCCGCGATGGGGGAGGAGATCGTCAAGGACATCATTTTTAGATGATTATCAAGATGAGCGTCGGCGAGAGTTTCCAGCAGAGTATTTCCAGCAGAGTTTCCAGCAGAGTTTCCAGCAGATTTTTCAATTGAGGTAACCGACACCCGTCATGGGAAAAACGAACGATAAATTGAAGCAACCGCACAAGGAAGGCGAGTACACCGCCGAGGACATCACCGTCCTCAAGGGCCTCGAGCCTGTCCGCCAGCGCCCCGCGATGTACATCGGCGACATCTCCACGAGGGGACTGCACCACCTGGTCTACGAGGTGGTGGACAACTCCATCGACGAGGCGCTCGCCGGCTACGCACGGAACATCGCCGTGAGCATCAACAAGAACGGCTCGGTGACGGTGATCGACGACGGGCGCGGCATCCCGACCGGGATCCACGCCGGGGAGAAGCGCTCCGCGCTCGAGGTGGTGATGACCGTGCTCCACGCGGGCGGCAAGTTCGACAAGAACACCTACAAAGTGTCGGGCGGCCTGCACGGCGTGGGCGTGTCGGTCGTGAACGCGCTCTCGGAGTATCTGGAGGTCGAGGTGAAGCGCGACGGGAAGACCTGGTTCCAGCGCTACAAAAAGGGGAAGCCCGAGGCGGACGTGAAGGTGACCGGCAAGGCGGACGCGAAGCAGAGCGGAACGAAGGTCACGTTCCTGCCCGACGGCACCATCTTCAAGAACCGCATCTTCAAGTTCGAGACGCTCGCCGAGCGGTTGCGCGAGCTGGCGTTCCTCAACCCCGACGTGAAGCTGCGGATCGTCGACCTGCGCGAGGGGGAGGAGCGCGAAGAGCTGTTCCACTTCAAGGGGGGGCTCATCGAGTTCGTGAAGTACATCGACTCCACCCGGCCCTCGATCATGAAAAAGGCGTTCTACGCGAAGGGGCAGGACAAGGACGAGGGGGGCCGGCCGGTGGAGGCGGAAGTCGCACTCCAGTACAACGACCAGTTCAACGAGAACGTCTTCTCGTATGTCAACAACATCAACACGATGGAGGGCGGGACCCACCTCGTCGGCTTCAGGACGGCGCTCACGCGATCGCTCAACACCTACGCCTCCAAGAACAACCTCGTGAAGGAGAACAGCGTCCAGCTCACCGGGGACGATTTCCGCGAGGGGCTCACCGCCGTGCTGAGCGTGAAGGTCCAGGAGCCGCAGTTCGAGGGGCAGACGAAGACGAAGCTCGGCAACAGCGAAGTAAAGGGGATCGTCGAGGGGATCGTGAGCGACCAGCTCAACGGCTGGCTCGACCAGAACCCCGGCGACGCCAAGCGGATCATCGAGAAGTGCCTGCGCGCGGCCGAGGCGCGGGAAGCCGCGCGAAAGGCGCGCGACCTCACCCGGAGGAAGAACGCGCTCGACTCCTCGAGCCTGCCGGGCAAGCTCGCCGACTGTTCCATCAACGACCCGGAGCACTGCGAGATCTACATCGTCGAGGGCGACTCCGCGGGCGGCAGCGCCAAGCAGGGGCGCGACAGGCGCTTCCAGGCGATCCTGCCGATCAAGGGAAAGATCCTGAACGTCGAGAAGGCGCGGCTCCACAAGATCCTCGAGAACGAGGAGATCCGCTGCATTTTCACCGCGATCGGCGCCGGCGTGGGGGAGGACTTCGACGCCGAGCGCATCCGGTACGACAAGATCATCATCATGTGCGACGCGGACGTGGACGGCTCGCACATCCGGACGCTGCTGCTGACGCTCTTTTTCCGGTACATGAAGGAGCTGATCGAACTCGGGCACATCTACATCGCGCAGCCGCCGCTGTACAAACTGAAGAAGGGGAAGCAGGAGGCGTACGCCTTCGACGACGACGAGCGCGACGAGATCCTCAAGCGGTTGAAAAGCGAGAAGAAGAAGGACGCCCCGAAGGACGCCGCCGCAGGGGAGGAAGAAGAGCTCCCGGCGACGCTCGTGGAAGGGGAGACGCCGGTGGTCATCGCACGGCGGCGTGATCATCTCGCGGTTCAAAGGCCTCGGCGAGATGAACCCCGAGCAGCTCTGGTCCACGACGATGAACCCGGAGACGCGCACCATCCTGCAGGTCTCGATCGAGAACGCGGCCGACGCCGACCGCACGTTCTCGATCCTGATGGGCGACGAGGTGGAGCCGCGCCGCGACTTCATCGAGAAGAACGCGAAGTACGTCCGCAACCTGGACGTCTGACGAACGCGGCAATCGCACGGCATACGAAATCGAATCCATAGCACCCTGAACGGAATATGGCAACCACCAGCGAAAAGATAGTACCGGTCGACATCGAAGACGAAATGAAGGGCTCCTACATCGATTACGCGATGAGCGTGATCGTGGCCAGGGCCCTCCCCGACGTTCGCGACGGCCTGAAGCCGGTCCACCGCCGGGTCCTCTTCGGCATGAGCGAGCTGGGGCTGGCGAGCAACCGCGCCTACAAGAAAAGCGCGAGGATCGTCGGCGAGGTGCTCGGCAAGTACCACCCGCACGGCGACTCCGCCGTGTACGACACGATGGTCCGGATGGCGCAGGACTTCTCCCTGCGCTACCCGCTCGTCGACGGCCAGGGCAACTTCGGCTCGGTCGACGGCGACTCGCCCGCGGCGATGCGGTACACCGAAGTGCGCCTCTCGAAGATCGCCGAGGAGATGCTCCGCGACCTGGAGAAGAACACCGTCAATTTCGCGCCGAACTTCGACGACACGCTGAAGGAGCCGTCCGTCCTGCCGGCGCTCGTGCCGAACCTCCTGGTGAACGGCACCTCGCGGCATCGCGGTCGGCATGGCGACGAACATCCCGCCCGCACAACCTCACGGAGGTCGTGGACGGCTGCGTCGTCGGTGATCGACAACCCCGCGCTCCCCGAGGAAAAGCTGCTGAAGATCATCAAGGCGCCCGATTTCCCGACCGGCGGCATCATCTACGGCTACGAGGGAGTGAAAGAAGCCTACAAGACCGGGCGCGGACGGATCGTCGTGCGCGCGAAGGCCACCATCGAGACCGGCAGGGCCGAGCGGCAGTCGATCGTCGTCACCGAGATCCCCTACCAGGTGAACAAGGCCTCGCTCATCGAAAAGATCGCGGACCTCGTGCGGGACAAGAAGCTCGAGGACATCTCCGACATCCGGGACGAGTCGGACCGCGACGGCATGCGGATCGTGATCGAGCTGAAGCGCGACGCCAACGCCCCGGTCGTGCTGAACAACCTCTACAAGCACACGCAGATGCAGACCACCTTCGGCGTGATCATGCTCGCGCTCGTGGAGGGCAGGCCGCAGATCCTCACGCTGCGGCAGATGATCGACCTGTTCATCAAGCACCGCAACGAGGTGGTCGTCCGGCGCGCGAAGTACGAGCTGGACGAGGCGGAGAAACGCGCCCACATCCTCGAGGGCTACATCATCGCGCTCGACAACATCGACGAGATCATCCGACTGATCAAGAAGTCGAAGGACGTTCCCACGGCCCAGGAAGGGCTGATGAAGAAGTTCAAGCTCTCCGAGATCCAGGCGAAGGCGATCCTCGACATGCGGCTCCAGAAGCTCACCGGCCTCGAGCGGAAGAAGGTCGAGGACGAGTACAAGGAGGTCATCAAGCTGATCGAGCGCCTCCGATCGCTGCTGGCCAGCAAGAAGCTCCAGATGCAGATCATCAAGGACGAGCTCCTCGAGCTGAGGAAGAAGTTCGGCGACGAGCGGCGCACCGAGATCGTGTACAAGGCCGAGGAGTTCTCCGTCGAAGACATGATCGCCGAGGAGAACGTCGTGATCACCGTCAGCCACACCGGCTTCATCAAGCGGACGCCGGTGTCGGGATACCGCCGGCAGGCCCGCGGCGGGCGCGGCGTCCAGGGCGCCTCGACGAGGGAGGACGACTTCGTCGAGCACATGTTCATCGCCTCGACGCACAACTACATCATGTTCTTCACCGACGCCGGCAGGTGTTACTGGCTGAAGGTGCACGAGATCCCGGAGGCGGGCAGGGCGGCGCGCGGGAAGGCCATCGTCAACCTGATCTCGATCGAACCGGGCGAAAACATCGCCTCGTTCGTCCCCGTCCAGGAATTCGCCGAGGACAAGTTCGTCGCGATGATGACGCAGAAGGGGCTCATCAAGAAGACGCGCCTCTCCGAATACTCCAACATCCGGCGCAACGGCATCACCGCCATCTCGATGAAGAAGGGCGACCGCCTGGTGGACGTGAAGCTCACCGACGGCAAGCACAACGTCGTCATCGGCACGAAGAACGGCATGGCGATACGCTTCGACGAATCGGAGGCCAGGCCGATGGGCCGCACCGCGGCCGGCGTCCGCGGCATCAACCTCGGGAAGAACGACATCGTGGTTGGCGCCGTGGCGGTGAGGAGGGAGTCAACGTCGATCCTCGTGGTCTCCGGAGCACGGGTTCGGCAAGCGGAGCGAGCTGGACGAATACCGCGTCAGCCACAGGGGCGGCAAGGGCATCTTCACGCTCAAGGCGACCGAGAAGACCGGGACGATGGTCGCGATCAAGGAGGTGCTCGAGAACGACGACATCGTGCTCGTCACCGCGAAGGGCATCATCATCAGGCAGCCGGCGAAGTCGGTGCGGCTCTCGGGGAGGAACACTCAGGGCGTGCGCCTGATCAGGCTCGAGTCGGGCGATCACACCGCCGCGGTGGCGATCGTGAGGTCGGAGGAGGACGAGGCGGCGGAGAAAGCGGCCGAAAGCGCGCAGATGACGTTGGATGAGCAGACGGCCGAGGCGCCGGCCGAAGTCAGGGGCGGGAAGGAATCGAAGAAGTCGAAGGGCGGGAAAACTTCAGAAGCGCCGGTGAAATCGTCGGCGAAATCGCAGGCCAGGCAAAAGCCGGGGAGAAGCCAAACCGTCCGGAACAACCCGCGAAGAAATCCCCGACGCCGGGACGATCGAAGAAAAGGTGACGCGCCGGGCAATCTCGACCCCGGCCCGTCGATTAAAACGTCAGCGTCACGCTCCCGACGGCCAACCGGCCGATCAGTGACCCTCCGAAGATCTCGTAGTGCACCCTGTCGAGCAGGTTGGTCACGTTCACCCCGGCGCTCGACGTTCTGCGTGAACCGGTAGCCCACCGAAAGGTTCACCAGCGCGTACGCGTAAATCCTCCCCTGGTAAATCCCCGCGGCCCAGTCGAACGACGGAATGTACTTCCCTGAAAGGTTGACGCTCAACCCCATCGGGTTGCGATAGGTGATCCCGGCGTTGACCTTGTGCTCCGGGGCGTTCGGGATGAGAATGTCCTTGCTGCTTTTTTCGATGACGGTGAAGTCGAACCACGCGTAGTTCGCGTCGACGATCCACGAGTCGTTCAGGATAGTAATTCATCGCGACCTCCAGCCCCCGCTCCGTCACCTCCCCGGCGTTGTTGTACGACCAGATGGCGCGCAGGACGCTGTCGCCCGGCAGGATGACCGGCTCGGGGTAGTCGGGTGGACGCCCGGCGCGAGGTCGGTGATGAAATCCTTCAGGATGTTATAATACCCGTCCACCGTCACGAAGAGGCTCTTCGTGAAAATCCCCTTGTACCCCAGCTCGAACCCGCTGATCTTCTCGACGATCAGCTGGTCGTTGCCGTGGTAGGCGAAGTACGACTTGAGGCCGGTGTACGGGTTGGTCGCCGTGCGCAGCACGTACAGAAAGAGCTCGGAATGGTTCGGCGCCTGGAACGCCTGGTTGAATGTCGCGCGGAACGAATGGTTGTTGTCCGCGGACCAGACCGCGGCGAATTTCGGTGAAATCCGGTCTTCGTGGAGGGTGCTGCGGTCCCAGCGCGCCGCGCCGGTGAACTTGAGGGACGGCGTCGCGTTGTATTCGAGCTGCCCGTAGATGCCCGACATGTTGTCGGTGTGCGGCTCCTGCATCAGCGTGCCGTCGGTGTTGATGTGCTGGTACCGGAACGAGCCGCCGGTCACCAGGAAGAGCCGGTCGCTTCCACCGAGGCCCGTCCTGTACTGCAGTTCGGCCTGCGTGATGGTGGACTTCTCGATGAGCGGGAGGCCGCTCGAGAGCGAGAGCTGGGGTTCCTTCGAGTCGCGTCCCGCCACCCAGACCTGCGCGTAAAAATTCTTGTTGGAAAAATTGATCCTGCCCCAGGGCTTGAGCGCCTTCGGCACCTGCACCCGCCCGATGCCCGTCACGAACACCTCGTTCTCCACCTGCGTCGCCCCGCCCTCGATCGTCGCCAGCGCGCCCCCGGGCAGTTCGCGGTCGATCCTGAGCGATCCGTACGACGACGCCACGGCGCCGGGGAGCAGGCTCACCTCTTCGTTGTTCAGGAGCGTGAACCCGTCGTACTCGAAATTCATGTTCTTCCTGTCGACCGACCAGCTTTCGCCCTGGGCGCGGCCGAGGTTCATCTTGTAACTCCAGAGCCCGCGGGCCGCGGCGTAGCGCAGGTCGCTGCGGAAATATTCCCGCTCCCCGCCGGCCAGCGTGAGCTTCGTGCCGGTGATTTCGTGGGGAGGCTCCGACTGGATGTTGATCACGCCGTTGAAGGCGTTCGCGCCGTAGAGCGCCGAGCTGGGGCCGCGGATCAGTTCGATCTTTCCGAGGTCCTCGACCGGTATCGACAGCCCGTTCCATTCCTGGGCCCCGAGGAACGCGATCGCCAGGTCGCGGCCGTCGAGGAGGACGATGAGCCGGCGGTTGAGCGAGCTGTTGAATCCCCTGGTGTTCACGTTGAAATCCTGCAGGCCGCTCTGGACGATGTCGACGCCGGGCTGGGTCTCGAGGAGTTTCGGCGCCTGGCCGGTCCCGCCCAGCAATTTCACCTGCGCCGGTTCGATCACCGACACCGCCGACGGCGCTTCGGTGAGACGCTCCTTCCTGAACGACGCCCCGTACACCACGACTTCGTCGATGGAGACCGACGTCTCCTTCAGCGTGAAGTCCATCGAACTTTCCCGATTTTCTTCGATCACGATCCCCCGGCGCACCTCCGGCTCGTAGCCGATGAGCGACACCTGGACATCGTACTCGCCGGGCGGTATGCCCTCGACCAGGTAGTTTCCGTCCTCGCCGCTGGCGGCGCCGAGTGAGGTCCCCTCGATCCTGACGTTGGCCTGGGGGAGCGGCACACCCGACCTGCTGTCGGTGATCGTTCCGCGGAGCGTGCCGCCGGCCATGCGGCGAACGCGGGAGCGGCGCCGGACCGGTGCGGCCGCCATGGATGAGACGAGCAGGATTGCGATGAGTTCTCAGCATCGTCCTCATGCCGCCTCACGGAGCCGGGGCTGGAAATCGACGGGAAACTTAAAAGGCCGCACGATGTGAACGCGCGGCCTTTTTGAGCGATGTCGGGTGACATCAAAAGTTCTTGTCCTTGAGGGTCCTGAAATGCCCGAGGTTCTCGGTGTCCTGGGCGATCAGCACCTGGATGGGCCCGACGTTCCTCCGGAGCCAGATCCTCGAGGTGGTGGCGTTGTCCACGATGACCGCGCCGTTGACGCTGATGCGCCGCCAGGTCCTGAACCGGATCGTCTCCCATGTCGTGTGGGCGGCCGAGCTGTCGGTGATCACCTCGCCCCCCTCGACGACGCCGTTGATTTCGAGGCGGATATTGCTGGTGCCGAGGCTGTCGACGTATGTGGAATCGAGCGCGACCCACGTGCCGCCGATGCCGAGCTCCGGCTTGGCGATGGAGATGACGCGGACCGTGTCGGTGCGCTCGATGTTGAACGCCCTGAAGAAGGGTCCGAGCGTCTGGGCGAAGAAGAATTCGCCGGTGATGTTGTTCTTGACGATCAGGAGGTTCCTGGCGACCAGGATCTCGCCGAGCGTCGGGTGGATCAGCCGGGTCGAATCGACGATCACCGTCGAACCGGGGAGCGGGCCCGCGGCGGCGAGCGTCCAGACGGTCTGGTACCGGTTGGTCGGATCGGGAAGCGTGGCGCCGGTGGTCGCGATCGCGTGCCCGGCGAACGTGAATTTCCGGCCGAGCGTGATCGGGAAGAGATCGTCGGTGATCGCGCCGCTGACGGAAATCGAAACCGTCACGGTCCCCGACGCGGCGTCGTTGACCGTCACGGTGGTGAATCCGCCGTCGACGCCGTGGATGTTGAGGCTGCTTCCGGTGACCGAGGCCGTCGCCACGGCGGTGTCGGTGCCCGCGGTGACGGTGTAGGGCGTCGTGCCGCCGGAGATGGTGACGACGACGTCGGCGCCCGGGGCGACCGTCGGGGTCGACGTGCTGACGCCGAAGCCCGCCGGCGGCGCGGTGGAATCTTCGCTGCAGCCGGGGACGAGGAACAGAACGAACAGGGACGTGATGAGCGTGGTGACGAGGATCTTTTTCATGATGATGGTTCCAATGAGAGTGAATGGAAGAGTCGGGGGAAGATAGCGATTGGAAAAAAGAGTTGCAAACGAGGCCCGACGCCGGGGAGTTTCGGCCCAATCGTTGCATATCAGGGCCCTTCTTGCTACCTTGCAGCCATTGACGTACCATTTCCGCGAACGACTCCCATGAAAACACTCCTCCTCGACGGCAATTCGCTCACGGTCGGCGACGTCCGCCGCCTCTCCAGGCCCGGCAATAGAATCGGCATCTCGCCGGCGGCCAAAAAAAGAATGCAGGCGTCGAGGGCGCTCGTGGAAGACTGGGTGGACCGGGGGGAAACCATCTACGGCGTCACGACCGGCTTCGGCGAACTGGCCACCGTCCGGATCGGGCACGACAACATCGAACAGCTCCAGCTGAATTTAATCCGAAGCCATTCCGCCGGCGCGGGGGACCCGCTCGGCGAAGAGATCGTGCGCGCGATGATGGTGCTGCGGTTGAACGCCGTCGCGAAGGGCTTTTCCGGGATCAGGGTGTCCGACGGCGGAGTTCCTCGCGAAGATGTACAACAAGGGGGTCATCCCGTCGATCCCGTCGAGGGGATCGGTCGGATCGAGCGGCGACCTCGCCCCGCTCTCGCACCTTGTGCTCGCGATGATCGGCGAAGGAAAGGTCACCTACGGCGGACGCGAGATGCCGGCGGCGCGGGCGATGAAACTCGCGCGGCTGACACCGGTGAGGCTGAGCGCGAAGGAGGGACTCGCACTCGTCAACGGCACGCAGATGATGGCCGCGATCGGCTGCATCGCCACCGCGGAGGCCGAAGCGCTCTGCAAGGTCGCGGACATCGCCGGGGCGATGAGCACCGAGGCCCTCAGGGGGAGCGACACCGCGTTCGACGACCGCATCCACGCCCTGCGTCCGCATCCGGGCCAGCGGGCCAGCGCGCAGAACCTGCGAAAACTCATTTCCGGGAGCGAAATCAGGGAATCCCACCGGTACGGCGACACCCGCGTCCAGGACGCCTACTCCATCCGCTGCATGCCGCAGGTGCACGGCGCCACGAGGGACACCGTCCGCCACGCGAAGGAGATCTTCACGATCGAGATCAACTCGGCGACCGACAACCCGCTGATCATTCCAGCCACCGGGCCGACCGACGGGGCCCACCTGGAAGGGGGAAACTTCCACGGCCAGCCGCTCGCGCTGGCGCTCGATTTCCTGGCGATCGGCCTCGCGGAGCTCGCGAACATCTCCGAGCGGAGGATCGAGCGAATGGTGAACGGCAGCCTGAGCGGCCTGCCGAAGTTCCTCTCGGAGAACAGCGGCCTCAATTCGGGGATGATGATCGCGCAGTACACCGCGGCGTCGCTGGTCTCGGAGAACAAGGTGCTCGCGCACCCGGCGAGCGTCGACTCGATCCCGACCTCCGCGAACCAGGAGGACCACAACAGCATGGGCTCGATCGCCGCGCACAAACTCCTCCAGGTGCTGAAGAACGTCCGCACGGTCCTCGCCATCGAGCTGATGGTGGGGGCGCAGGGGCTCGACATGGCGCGGCCCCACCCGAAGAGCGGCAAACCGATGAAGTCGGGGAAGGGCGTCGAGGCGGCGCACGCCGAGGTCCGCAAACGGATCAAGCGCCTGAGGGAGGACAGGGTCCTCTCGGACGACATCGCGGCGTCGGTCGCGATGCTCGAAGACGACGCGCTGCTGCCGGTAGTCGGGAAGAGCGTGGGTGGATTGAAATGAAATTCAGCGCTGATCGCCGCTCGCGGCGGCCCTCTTCGTCGCGGGCTGCTCGTCGTCGAAGGAATCGACGGGCACGGCCGTTCCCGGGCCCCTCAGGCGTGCCGGCGGCCAGTCGAACCCGAACCCGAGAAAGTCCCGCCGCCGCGCACGACGTTCGGGTATCTCATCCAGAACGACGACTGCAAGTGCGCGGAATACTCCACCACGGACCGGAAGCACCCGGTCGGCTACACGTTCCAGGCCACCTACAAGATGGAGGAAGGATTCATCACGAGCATCAAAATCGGGTTCGAGAACCGGAGCGCCGACACGCTCTTCCTCGACCCCGGCACGGTGATGGTCTCATCGAAGAACATCGACTACCAGTACAACAACAAGTCACTCCCGCTCCCCGACATGACCATCCTCCCGGGGGACTCCGAGGACCTCGAGCTGGACGGCAAGGAGGTCACCTCGTCGCCGACGTGGAGAAAGATCGCCGGTGAACAGTTGACGCTGACGCTGAAGGGAATGAGACTCGGGGAGACAGTGCTTGGGACGCAGAAGATAACGTTCGTCCCGGAGAATCCGCTCCTGCAGGACGAAGACTGACCGGGAGGAGGTTGGTTACATCGTTCCGATCCGGTGTTTCGCCAGGTCGACGTAGGGGCTCGCCGGATAGGTGCTGATCAGTTTCTGGTACTCGGTCTTCGCCCTCGCCATTTCACCCATCCGCGAGTAGCACCGCGCGATCATCACCTGCGAATCGTCCTTCTTGTTCGACCACTCGAATTCCAGCACCTCGTCGAAACGCGCCACCGCCTCCTGGTAGCGCTTCAAACCGAAGTACGATTCACCGATCCAGTAATGGCAGTTGTCGTTGAGGGGATCGGGCATGCCCGCGGCGAGCAACGCCTCGAACCCCGCGATCGCGTCCTCGTACCGGCGGTTCATGTACTGCTGCAGCGCGTCCCTGTAGGCGCCTTCGAGCTTTCCCTTCGACGGGACGGCCTTCATGCGCTCGAGTTCGGTGCGGACCTGGTCGAGCTGCCGCTCGAGGTCGATCGCCCGCGCGTTCGCCTTGACGGCGTCCTTCTCGAGCTCGCTGACCTTTGTCTTCAGTTTTCCGTTTTCGGTTTTGAGGTCCTGGTTTTCCTTCTCCAGGTTCACGACGGCGGCCTGTCTCTCGGCGAGCGACGCCTCGAGTTCCTTCGTGTTGCCGCAGCCGGAGAGAAGCGCAAGCGAGAAGAACGCGATGGCCGGCACTGCGAGGAATCTTTTCACATTGTCTCCCTGGTCAAAGAGAATAGGGCTGGAATTGCGCTGCTAATGTAGAGAATTGAATATGGAAAATCAAGATAAAACGCGTCAACCGCTCCCGGCCGCGGCGCCGTGACGGCGCTCCGGCCGCCCGGATTGTCGCGACGACCCGGGGAGGGCGCCTTCGACCCGCATCTTGTTATTCACACCTCATTTTTCTATATTTTTTCGATGAATATGACGAAAATGCAATCGTTCAAGGGAAATTCACTCTGGATCGTCCTGATCCTCGGCCTTCCTCGTTCAATCGTGTTCCGGTCAGAAGGAGGCCGCCCCGCCCCAGGTGTCCGCGGAAAACCAGGAGCTCGCCCTCCAGTATTTCCTCGCCGGCTCGATGGCCGACCAGAAGGGCGACCACGCCAAGGCGGTGCTCGAGTACCAGGACGCGCTGAAATACAAGCAGGACCCCGCGATCTACCACGCCATCTCGAAGGACTACTCGATCCTCGGGAAGCACGACCTGGCGATCGCGAGCGCGAAGGAGGCGGTCCGGCTCGAGGAGAAGAACGTCAAGTACCGGCAGGCGCTCGCGGAGATCTACCTGCACGCCAGCAACCTGGAAGGGGCCGTCGACCAGTACGAGCAGATCGTGCGGATCGACTCCACCGACCGCACGGTCCAGATGAACCTCGCGCGCCTCTATCAAATTCACACGCCGTCGAAGGCGGTGGCGCTGTACGAAACGATCCTGAAGCGGTTCGGGCCGGAAGGCGACGCCCTGGCGCAGCTCGCCCAGCTGTACGCGGCGGCGGGTGAAAACGTAAAAGCGAGCGACGGCGCTCTTCCAGCTCGCCGAACTCGAACCGACGAACCTCGAGGTCAAAAAAGCGCTCGGGGACATCTACCTGAGGCAGGACAGCGTGGACGCGGCGCTGAAGGTGTTCAAGGAGATCGCGGAGCTTCGCCCCGACAACCTCGAGGTCCGGGCCGCCATCGCGCATTCGTACCTCCTGAAACAGGATTACACGAGCGCCGCGGCGGAATTCGAATCGGTGTTCAAGGGGAGCGACAGCCTTTCGGCCGACGACCAGATCCGTTTCGGGCAGGTGTTCGTGTCGTTCGTGCAGGAGGATTCCGCCGTCGCCCCGTACGCCGAAAAACTGTTCCAGTCGATCCGCGAGCGTTTCCCGGACGACTGGCGTCCGTACTGGTTCCTCGGCGCGCTGGCCAACACGACGGGGAACGACTCCGCGGCCCTCGGGTACTTCGGCAAGGTGAAGGAGCTCGCGGAATGGAATCCCGACGGCTGGATCGGCGTGGCGTCGGTCTATTACGACGCCGGCAAGTTCGAGGAGACGATCAACGTCCTGACCGAGGCGAAGAAATTCATCCCGGAGGAATTCCGGCTCTATCTCCTGCTCGGCATCACCTACCAGCGCAGCGGCAAGCGGGTCGACGCGGCCTCGGCCCTCGAGCGCGCCGTCCAGCTCAACGACAAGAGCATCGACGCCCTCTCGACGCTCGCGCTCGTGTACGACGAGCTCGGGCAGAAGGCGGAATCGGACTCGATCTACGAGCGGGCCCTCAGGATCTATCCCGAGAACCACCTGCTCCTGAACAACTACGGCTACAGCCTCGCGGAGCGGGGCATCCAGCTCGAGCGCGCGCTGAAAATGGCCGAATCGGCCGTCGAGCAGCAGCCGGAAAACCAGTCGTACCTCGACACGTACGGATGGATTTTCTTCCAGATGGGGAAGTACTCCGAGGCGAGGGAATACATCAACAGGGCGGTCATCCTGGGCTCGACGTCGCCGGTGATCCACGAGCACCTCGGCGACATCTATTATAAGCTCGGCGACACCGTGCGGGCGATGGAATACTGGAACAAGGCGCTCGAGTACGACCCGGCCAACGCGGCGCTCGCAGAAAAGATCAGGCGGGGAAGTCTGTGAAGTGTCTTCCCGCCCTGGTCATAGCGAGCGTACTGTTACTGGCCGGATGCGGAACCACCGCGCGGGCGCGGAAGGAGCTGACGCTCGCCGCCGGACCGCGTGCTCGAACTGGTGCGGCAACGGAGTGAAACCGTGAGGACGCTCAGGGGCGAAGGAGTCGTGACCATCGAATCCCCGGAACAATCGGGCAGCAGCAGCTTCAGCCTGAACCTGCGGAAACCGGACTCGATCCTCGTCAGCCTGAGCGGTCCGTTCGGCATCAGGTTCGGGACCCTCCTCTTTTCCCGCGAACAGTTCATCTTCTATAACTACCAGGACAATTACGCGTTCGTCGGGAAATCCGACGGCAGCACGCTCCACTCGATGTTCAACCTCAGGATGACCTTCGACGAGGTGATGCGCGCATTCACCGGCGAGTTCCTCGCGCCGGGTGCGGGGACGCCGGACTCGTTCACGACCGACGGGGAGTCGTACGTGTTCACCTACCGGACGGGGGCCGGGAGGAAGGAATACCGGGTGGACGGGCAGGACTACTTCATCAGAAGCTACCGCGTCATCGACTCCGCGGGCCGCCCGACGGTCACGGCGATCGCCTCCGAGCCGGAAGAAACGGACGGCACGATCACGGCGCGCCTGCTTCGCGTGGTCTTCCCCGTCGAGCGCCGGAGCATTTCGGTGGCGTATTCGGACCTGGAGATCAATCACGGGGCGAGCTGCTCCTTCACCGTCCCGAAATCAGCGGACATCTTCAACCGATGAAGACGCGCGCGCTCAGGGCCATCCTCATCGTGTCGCTCTCGGCGTTCGCCGTCGCGCAGGCCCCCTCGTTCCAGAAGGAGCTCAAGAGCAAGCAGACCCAGCTCGAGCAGCTCCGGACGGAGATCTCGCAATACGAGAAGAAGATCAAGGAGAGGGAGAAGAAGGAAAACGCGACGCTCGAACAGCTCGACGATTACGGGAAACAGGAGGCCCTCCTGAAGAGGCTCGTGAAAAAACTCCACGCGGAAGAGGCCGAGCTCGAGGCGTCGATCAATTCCACGACGAATTCGGTGTCGGGCCTGGGCGAACAGATCGAGCGCCTGAAAGAACAGTACGCCGGGTACGTCCGGAGCGCGTACACCCGCGGCGCAAGCGCGGACATCGAGCTGCTCCTCACGTCGAAATCGGTGAACCAGCTCTTCATACGGGCGGAGTACCTGAAACGCTTCTCGGCCCAGAGGAAGCGGGACCTCGGCGTCATCACGGACAAGCGGAAGACCCTCCAGGACCAGCAGGACCTTCTCGCCCGGCAGCTCGGGGCCAGGCAGCGGCTGATCGCCGACAAGTCTGCGGAGCAGGGCAACCTGAAGAAAATGACGACGAAGAAGAAGAACCTCCTGGCCGGGATACGCAGGGACAAGAAGAACTACCAGAAGGAGATCGACCGCCGGAAGAAGGATTTCCGTGAAGTGGAGAAGAAGATCGCGACGCTGATCGAACGGGACGCGAAGAAGAAGGCCGCGACCCCGGGGGCGAAGCCGCCCGCACCGGCCGGCGGCGGCGCGTTCGAGGCATCGCGCGGCGGCCTGGGATGGCCGGTCGACGGCGGACGGATCCTCACGAAGTACGGCACGCAGCAGCACCCCGTCCTCCACACGCTGACGGAGAACAAGGGGATCGACATCTCCGTCCCCACCGGGAGCAGGGTGTCGGCCGTCTCTCCCGGCGAGGTCTCGACGATCTGGTGGCTGCCGTCGTTCGGCAACCTGGTGATCGTCGCGCACGAGGGGGGATACCGCACGGTCTACGCGCACCTGGGGGACATCGACGTGGAGGAGGGGCAGAAGGTGACCGCGGGCCAGTCGCTCGGCAAGAGCGGGGAAGGGTTGAGCGGGCCGATGCTTCACTTCGAAGTATGGAGGGGGCGGGAGACGCTGGATCCGGAGAAATGGCTCGGTTCGCGGACCATTTCCAGGAAGTGACGACGTGACGAAACGCCCCCTGGCGGAACGCCTGAAGGTCGGGATGACGGCGATGCTTCTCTGCATCGCCTTTTATGTTTTCGCCCCGGGGTTCTTCGACGGGATCGAGAAAGGGCTGCTCCGGTGGAAGTATGCGGTCCGGGGAGAGGCGGGGATAGACACCTCCGTCGTCGTCGTCGCGCTGACGGGCGAGGACATCGACGCGCTGGGCGGCCTTCCGGTGAAACGGAGCTACTACGCCCTCGCCGTTTCGGCTCTCTCAGGGCTCGGCGTCAAGACGATCGGCATCGACCTCGGATTGGCCGATTCCGGACGTTCGGCCCCGGAGTACAACGACCTCCTCGCCTCGGAGATCGCCTCATCGGGCAACGTCGTGCTGAGCGGATATTTTCGTTCGCTCGCTTCTCCGGGCGCGCCCGACACCCATTCAACGGCCCCCGTCTTCCCGTCGAAGTTCGCCTGCGATATCGCGGGGGAAGCGCCGTGGCGTTCCGGGTTCCACTTTACCCTCCCGTACGCGCCGTTCCTCGACGGCGCCGCCGGACTCGGCCACACCAACCTGAACGATGATCTGACGTTCCCCCTCTGCATCGGCACGCGCTCCGGCGCGCTCCCGCTCTTCAGCCTCGAAGTCCTCCTGAAGGGCATGCCGGACGGCACGCAGATCGTCGCGAACGACGGGGTGCTCTCGCTCCGCGCGCCGCAGGCCGTGTGCGACATTCCGTATCGCGGCGACGGCGACGCGTCACTCAACTTCACGGGAGGGACCGGCTCGCTGGCGATGGTCTCGTTCCTCGATTTTCTCCGCGCATACGACGAATTCCAGTCCGGGGGTGAAGGGACCCTGGCGCTCATGGGGGCGGGGCGTTCGCGGCCGGACGCGGCTCCATCCGCCCGGGGTGGAACTCTCATCAGCGTGCGGGATCTGCGCGGGAAAACCGTCCTGCTCGGGGTCGTGGCCCCGGGCCGGAGCACGTTCGTCGACTCGCCTTTCGGAACGCAGTTCCCCGCCATCGGCCTCCACGCCCTGTTCATCGACAACGCGGTGAACGGGAGGTTCCTGCGCCACGTTCCTCCCCTCGTCGTCGTGTCGCTGCTGCTGCTGATCGGCGTCATCGGCACGCTCTCGATGGCCCACGGAAGCGTCATCCGGGGCCTGCTCACCATCCTCGCGATGACGGGGCTCCACACGATCGGCTCCTTCATCCTCTTTTCGGCCGCCGCCCTGCTCCTCCCGATGTTCGTCGCCTGGTTCTCAGGCGCGGTGCTGATCGTCGTTCTGCTCGTCCATCACCAGAAGGTCACCGGGAGCAGTCTCGCACAGGTGTCGGGGGAACTGGAGCGGATCGCGCTGACGGTGAGTGAACGCGAACGGAAGCTCGCCGAGGCGCGGGGGGACCTGGACCGGCTCCGCGAGAAGGGAAACGATGCGCGGGTCCGTTCACTGCTCGACCAGATCGAACGGTACAAGGCGGAAATCGGCACGCTGCAACAGGCGGGCGAAGACCTCCGGCCGTTCCACCCGGCCCCCGCCGGGGCCGGTACGCGGTCCGCCGGAGAGGGAAACTTCCACGGGATCGTTTACGATCCCGCGGGGGGGATGGCGAAGGTCGTGGACCTCGTCTCGAAGATATCCGCGAGCGACGCCACGGTGCTCATCACCGGCGAGAGCGGCTCGGGAAAGGAGATCGTGGCGCGGGCGATCCACGAGTCGTCGTCGAGGAAGGGAAAATCCTTCATCGCCGTCAACTGCGGGGCGCTCCCCGAGACCCTGCTCGAGAGCGAGCTCTTCGGCCACGAGAAGGGCGCCTTCACCGGCGCGGTGAAGGAAAAGCCGGGACGCTTCGAGATCGCGCAGGGAGGAACGATTTTCCTCGACGAGATCGGCGAGACGAGCGAATCGTTCCAGGTGAAGCTCCTGAGGGTACTGCAGGACGGGACGTACCAGCGGGTGGGCGGAACGGTTACGCTGAAATCGGACGCGCGGGTCATTACCGCCACCAACCGGGACCTGAAGGCGGCCGTCGCGGACAATTCCTTCCGCGCCGACCTGTTCTACCGGCTGAACGTCCTCGCCGTCGAGATCCCGCCGTTGCGCCAGCGCCCGGGGGACATCGCGGTGCTCGCGAGGAAGTTCATCTCGGAGCAGGAGGAGGGGTTCGCGGCCAGCGAGAGCGTGATGAAGGCGCTCGCGGCGAACGAGTGGAAGGGGAACATCAGGGAACTCCAGAGCGTCATCACCCGCGGGGTCCTCCTGGCGAAGGCCGACGGAAGGCCGATGCTCCGCCTGCGGGACCTGCCGGACGAAATCGCAGAGACGATGCAATCGGCCGGCGACATCGAAGGGCTGGTGATCGGCTCGCTCCGTGAAAAGGGTTTTTCGAGGAGCGCCATCTCCGAGACCGCTGACGAGATCGGCGGGTTCAACAGGGGGACGGTCTCAGAGTACTTCCGCGGATATTGTTTCGACGCGTACGTCGCCGAAGGGTTCGACGTCGGGAGGACAGTCGCGAGGATCGCCGGGAGCGATGACGACGGCGTCCACACGAAAGTATCGAAGAAACTCACCGAGTACCTGGACAACGCCCTGGAGTTCGCCGACAGGTCGCTTCCCGCGGAAACCGTGCTCGAACGATCGAAACCGAAATTCAAGAACCTTCCGAGGAAATACCACGCGTCACTGGAGGCCGTCATCAGGAAGGGCCGCCAAACGAACGCCTGAACTCCCCCCTTCCCGCACTTCGCACCGGTTTTCCCGCACTTCTTTCCGCCTCCGCCAGCCCAGTTTTCACGTTTCCGACGTGATTTCAAGGCATTTGACCTCTGGCACACCGCTTGTAGTATCCTTATCCAAAGAGCGTATGTTTACTACAACATCCATCAATAAAAAATCAATAAATAAGGGGTAATTCCATGAAATCCACGATTCTCTTCTTCGCCCTGCTGCTGGCCGGATCGATCTTCCTGGCCGGTTGCTCGAAGGACGACGCGATCGTCGATCCGTTGAACCAGCCGCCCGCCGGGGTCACCAACGAGCAGAGCTCGATCAATTATATGGCCCTCGCCGACGAGTTCTCCGCCAACACCGAGGCGACGATGAACGACGGCGATCTCCAGCCGGCGGAATACGGCCTGGTCGGCAAGGTCGCCGCGGACATCAAGCCGCTCAGGTTCGGCCGGGTCATCCGCAGCATCACGAGGAACGTCGAAATTGAATACGAGGCCGGCGACTCCATCGCGGTCGCGTTCGTCACCAAGGACATCTACGGAGTCTTCAAGATCCGCGGCATCAACGGGGAAGGCGACACCGTCACCGTCGGGAAGGAATTCCACGACCGTTCGATGAAGAGGGTGATCTTCCGGCGCATCAACAGGGACCCGGAGCGGTTCTGGAGGAACTGGATCCCGGTGGGGACCTCACTCGTCGCCGGCGGGACCGTCGAGCCGAACGATGACATCGCGATCAAAAAGGTCGAAGTGTTCCTCCCGAACGGGGACACGGTCGTCGTGACCAATCCGCTCGAGCATATGATGCGTTACCGCTGGGCCCGTTTGCTCGACGGCGAACTTGCCAACCCGGATCGCCCCGACCGTCCCGCGGTGCCGGAACTCCTCGAAGGTCAGCGGCTCTCGATGAGGGTGACGATCGTGTCGGCCTCCGCCGATACCGACCTGGTCGCGCTCCGGTTCGGCTGCAACCCGGTCCTGAAACGCCGCGCGCTGATGGAATTCGTCGGCCAGGAGCAGAACGAAGACGGGACCTTCACGCGGGTGTACGAACGGATGTGGACCGTGCCGCACGTGAAGGGGTTCTTCCACGCCGCGGTCGACGCGGTCACCCACGGGACGATCTTCGACGACGTCGAGCCCTACTCGGTGAGCTGGTGGGGCGTGCCGTACAGGGTGTTCTGATCTGAACGTATCGGGCCCCCGCCGCCGTGTGGACCATGTGGAATAGAGAAGGGGATTGCGCGGGGGCCCGGTTCATTTTGAGATAAAGGTGTGAAGTCAGTACATTGGAAAAGGTTGCAACGCCATGAAAATATTTCTTAGAACAGTCCTCCTCCTCGCCGCCGCCTCACTGGCGGCGTCGGGCTGTAAGGAGCAGGGGCCGGTCGAACTGATCGACGACGGCGCCAACGGTACCATCGAAATCGTTTCCCCGCCGCCGGCCCCGATGCCGGGGATGGAGCTGGGCGACGCCGATTCCGCCGGGATCATCCCGCTCCCGCCGGAGAAGGTGTCGGGACAGATCCTGGTGGCCGGGGCGCGGTTCGACGGACCGCTCGCCAGCACCGAAGCGAACGTCAGCAGGTCGATCCTGTTCGATCGCAACGCCCCTGTCCAGCTCGGCACGAACCGGGTCGCATACCGGAGCGTCGACGTCGGCGGACTCGACCTGAACGGGACGCCGCTGCTGAAGGTCGACAAGCGCGTCCGCTTCCATGGTCGCGGATACCCTCCTCGGTCCGCAGTACATCCTGTATAACCGTTGGGCGGGCGGATTCCGGTACACCGGCGGTGAACTGTACCGGTGGACGGCCACCGGCAACGGGGAGATCGTCCCGTTCACGACGGAGATCGTCGCGCCTCCCGCGCTCGTCGTGCAAAACCTCACGCCCTCCACGACCATTCTCCCCGACGAAGGTCTGCGGGTGAGGTGGACCGGTGGAGGGGAGACGGTGCAGCTCGTGATCAGCCACGCGGAAGACGTGCAGGCGGCGCCGAACCGATCCTGCACCTGAGGCTCGGCCCGAACAGGGGAGGAATCACGATCCCCCCGAGGATCCTGGCGCTCCTGCCGCGCGACCGGAACCGTTTCGTCTTCACATTTTTCTCGGGCGCGGCGAAGATCGCCCGCTTCGAGGGGTACCCGGACGACGTGGTCGTCCAGGCGCTCACCTCCCACAGCATCGTGGTCCAGGTCAGCCGCTGAACGCGCCCCCATGACGGCCCGCATCGCGCCCATACTGACGGCCGGTCTCGCGGCCCTGCTGCTCCCTGCGGCGGGGACGGCGCAGCACTTCTCTTCGACGCGGGGGATGACGCTGGGCGCCTACACCGGCGTGGTGGGGGACCTGAGCGCGCTCGACTGGAACCCCGCCGGGCTCACCCGCGTCCGCGACTGGGAGCTCTCGGCGGCGAACTTCATCCAGTCCGTCGCCGGACGCGCAGAGCTTCACGTTCCACCACGCGGCGGGAGGCAAGAGGTTCCTCCCCGATCACGCGGCTGCCGTGAGGTTTTCGCCGGGCATCACGCAGAAGTTCATCGTTCCGTCCTCGTTCACGCTGGAAGATTCGGGTTCATCGCTGGTCACGCAGTTCGACAAGGAGATTTCCTACACCGAGCAGTTCGCCCTCGGCTACGCGTTCAGGGCGGGGGACCGCTTCTCGCTCGGCCTGAGCGCGCACTTCATCGAGGAGAAGGCCAACGACACCGAGTACGACATCGACACCAACAACGTCGTCACCTCGTCGCCGGTGCAGTATACCGGCACCAGCTGGTCCGTGGACTGGGGCGCGATGTGGGACCCGGCCCCCGGGATCCGGATCGGCGCCGTCGCGAAGAACCTCTTCAGGATCACCGAGTCGTCGCTGCCCGCCGAAGCGAACGTGCCCGAGCTCGAGCTTCCGAAGACCGTGCGCCTCGGCGGGTCGTACGCGGGTTTCAGGAATTTCCTCCTGTCGGCCGACGCCGACTTCGACGGCCAGGTCAGGGCCGGAACCGAATGGGCCGTCGCCGGCTTCCTGACGGTGGGCGCGGGCGCGTACATCGACGGCGCCGACGACTTCCAGGCGGAAGCCTTCGGGGCCGGGATCTCCTCCTCGGTGGGCAACGTGGACCTGGGGATCGCCGTTCTCCTGTTCACCGACCAGGCGAACCGCGACGGGAGCGCCGACCTCGGCGCCTTCCAGCAGTCCGGGATCGGCGGCATCGAGTACAACGCGTTCACCGGCGACCGGGTGTCGTTCGACGCCTCGATCAACCTCGGCAGGACGCGCGAACCGATCGCGAAGATCGAATACGTGGAAATGCTGAGCGACATTTATCCATCATCCTCCGCGGTCTACGCGTTCCGGCCGGTGGGCCGGGCGCGGGTGCGGAACGTGACCGACGCCCCCATCGAGGCCACCGTGAGCTTCCGGGTCAACGGGTACATGGACGCCCCGACCGAGAGCAGGCCGCAGACGATCCCCGCGGGCGAAGCGGTCGAGGTCCCCTTCTTCGCGGTGCTCAACACCGCGGTGCAGGGGATCAGCACCATGACGGTCGGCGACGCGGAGGTGTCGGTCTCCGCCGTGACGCGCGGGGAGGCCGACGACAGCTATCCGGCGAGGGTGCTGATGCGCGGGAAGAACGACTGGAACGGCGACGTGACGCTCCTGAAGTATTTCGTCACGCCGGAGGACCCGGAGATCCTCACGATGACGCGCTCGGTGCTCGGCGCCGACGCCGCCGCGATCGATACGACCGACGACCAACTGCGCGATTTCCAGCGGGCGAAAACGCTGTTCGACGCCCTCTCCGGGCGGCTGCTCTACGTGAACGACCCGCGCGGGAGCCAGGACCACGTGCAGTACCCGTCGGAGACGATCGCCCTGAAGGGCGGCGACTGCGACGACCTCACGGTCCTGTTCTGCACGATGCTCGCGAGCGTCGGCATCCGCACGGCGTTCATCGACGTCGTGCCGCCGGAGCGGCCCGACTCGGCGCATATCTACATGATGTTCGACACCGGCATACCGGCCGCCGCCGCCGGGTTGCTGAGCGACAACCCGAAGCGGTACGTCGTCCGGGGAAAGCCGGACGGAAGCGCGACCATCTGGGTGCCGCTGGAAACCACGCTCACGCGGAAGGGGTTCGCGCGCGCGTGGGAGGACGGCGCAAACGAGTATTATGACGACGTGGAAGTGGGGCTCGGACAGATGCGCGGGTGGGTGCGCATCGTCGACCACGAAACCGATTTCTGAGGAGAACGACTCAATGAAAACGATCACGATCAACCGTACGACAGCGATGATCCCGACGCTGACATTCCTTCTGGCGCTGACCATCGTCCTGGCCTCCTCGCCCGTCCCGGCGGGAGTCCCGACCACCGGACCCGCCGCGAAAACGGCCGCGACCTCCCAGGCCTCCGGCATCCGCGTCCTCGATGCCGGCGACGACGTAAAGGTGCGGCACGGGGCCTCCGAAGCATGGGTGACGGTCGCCGCGGGCGACGTCCTGAAGCCGGAAGACTCGATCCGTCTCGGTAAGGGCGGCTGGGCGATGCTCGAGTCCGGCGGGAAGCAGCTCCTGCTGCCCGCGATGGTGATCGTGGACATCGCCGACCTGCGCGACATCACCCGCGCCGACCTTCTCCTGAAGCTCGCGATGGAGGACGTGCGCTCGGTGCCCCGGCCCGACCCGAAACTCGGAAACCCCGGCGACGCGAAGACGACGACGACCAGGGCAGCCGGCAGGGACGGCGCGACGACGACCCACGCGGCGTCCGGGGACGTGAACGCCCTCCGCCTCGGCGGGACGAAGGTCCTCCACGACAACGGTTATTTCGGCACCTGCGTCCTCCGGTCGAAGGAGATCTTCCGCGTCGAGCCGGCGCTCGCCGCGCATACCGAAGCGCGCCTGCGCGTCGCGGACGCCCTCGAAAAAATGAACCTCAGTGAGGAGGCGTACGAGGCGTACGCGTCGCTGGCGGGCGAAAAGCTGTCCGCGGATGAGCAGAAGCTGGTGGAGGGGAAGCTCGCGGAGCTGAAAGGGGCGAAACAGTAGCGTCGGGGGCGGTGCGCGGCGGCCCGGTCGCGATCGCCGCCGTTACTTCCCGACGAAGAGCCGGTCGGCGAGATTTTTCGGAAGGCCCGCCTTTTTGATCTTGAACGCCGCGAGATCGATGTCGTAATCGAGCCGGATGTTCCGGTAGCTCCAGAGCTCCGTATCGAAGATCCCGTAACTGAGCTTCGGGTTGCCGTCCCGCGGTTGCCCGATGCTTCCCACGTTCACGATGAACTTTTCCCCCTTCACGATGTTCCGCGTCCAGGGGTCTTCTCCGAAGACTTCCGGCACGTGGCTGTGCCCCACGAAGCAGACCTCGGTCGGCATCGCCGGGAAATTTTCGGCCGCGTCGGACGGGGAGAGGATGTAGTTCCAGTCCTCCGGGTGGACGGGGGATGCATGCACGAAATAGAGACCGTCCTTCTCGAGGGTGAAGGGGAGCGCGGCGATGTAGTCCTTGTTGTCCTCCGTCAGCGTCTCGCCGGTCCACTCGGCGGCGATCCTCGCGAACGGGTTGAAAAACTCGGTCTTCGACAGGTCGATGGCGGCCTCGTCGTGGTTGCCGAGGATGACGTGGGGTGTGAGCGCCTTCACGAGGTCCACGCACTCGTTCGGGTTGGCGCCGTAGCCCACGATGTCGCCAAGGCAGACGACCTCGTCGGCCTTCTCCTGCTCGATTTCCTTCAGCGCCCGGACGAGGGCCTCGAGGTTGGAATGGATGTCCGAAATGATGGCGATGCGCATGGGAGGTTCAATGTACCAAAAATGGGCGATGAGTTGCAAGGGATGGGCGGCGCGCCGCGGTGAAGGCCGGCGTCAGGTCTTCTGCTGCTTCTTCTTCGCGGCGGGGAAGAGAATGTTGTTGAGGATGAGCCGGTAGCCCGGCGAATTCTTGTGGAGCGAGAGGTCGGTCGGCGGGTCGCCGACCTGGTGCTGGTAGTCCTCCGGGTCGTGGCCGCCGTAGAAAGTGAACGTCCCCCTCCCGAAATTGCCGTGGATGTACCGTACCTCCTCGGTGCCTTCCTTCTCGGCCAGGATCGTCACCGTCTGCCTCACGAGGCGTTTCTTGAAGTTCGTCGTCTGGCCGAGGAACCCCCGGATGACGTTGACGTGGTCCTGCGTGAGCATCGTGGGGACGGGGTCGTACTTCGCCGAGAACTCGAAGAGGGTGAAATAGTCCGTCTCGGGGTTCAGCAGCTGCACCATGTCGCTCGGCGGGAAATCGATGTCGGAGTACTCGTACCGGAGCGGGTTGGTCTCGAGCGTGAAACCGGTGAACGCGAGGCAGTTCGAGTAGTCCAGCTTCTTCTGGAACTGCGGGTCGGGCGGGATCGCCGTCGTACATCGCGTCGCAGATGTCCACGTTTTCGGAGGCGAGGGCGATGTCGTAGGTGTCCGTTGCCGAGCACATCGCGAACAGGAACCCGCCCGCGCCGACGTATTCCTTGATCTTCTGCGCCACGGCCCCCTTCATCTGCGAGACCTTCCTGAAACCGTTCTCCTTCGCCTTCCGTTCGTACATCACCTGCTGCTCGATATACCATGGCTGGGTCGCGAAGCTGGCGTAGAACTTCCCGTACTGGCCGGTGAAGTCCTCGTGGTGGAGGTGCAGCCAGTCGTAGTGGGTGAGCGAATCGCGCAGCACCTCGTCGTCCCAGATCTTGGCGTAGGGGATCTCCGCGTACTCGAGCGCGAGCGTCACCGCGTCGTCCCACGGGTGGAAATTGGGGGGCACATAGACGGCGATCTTCGGGGCCTTCTCGAGCCGGATCACGTCCATGTTGTTGTCCTCGGCCTGGATCTCGGCGTAGATGCCGGAGGCCTCGGTGCCCGGCGAGCGCTTCGTACGTCACGCCGCGCACCCGGCATTCGGCGCTCACGATGTCGAGCCCGTCGATCATGAACGACCCCGACCGGTAATTGAGCAGCCAGTCGACCTCGATCCCCCGGGTCAGCGCCCAGTAGGCGATGCCGTAGGCCTTGAGGTGGTTCGTCTGCTTCAGGTCCATCGGGATCAGGAGCTTCTGCGCCCGGGATCCGGCCGGGGAGAGGAGGCACGCGGCGGCGACGGCGACAGTGAGGATGACGTTCCGGAACAGGCCTGACCGACGCGGGGTCGGCCGTTCCGTTCGCGGCCGGAGCGGGGCGGAACGCGCGGGGCTCAAATGCTGTCCCCCCTCAGTTCGCGGATGCGCTTGCGCGCGGCGTTGGCGTGGATCGAGTTCGGGTACTTTTCGAGCAGCCGTTCGTACATCCCGATGGCGAGGAGACGGTCGGCCTTCGCGGTCTCGTAGAGGCCGGCAACCGCGAACATCGCACGGTCGCGCAACAGGCTCTCGGGGAGGGTGTCGATGATCAGCGAGAAGGCGCCGACGGCGTCGTCCGGACGCCCGGCGGCGGCGAGGATCTCGCCCTTGAGGAACGCGTACCGGTCCCTGAGGACGTCGGCGGTGTCGGCCTTCAGCGCGTTGTCGAGGACTTCGAGGGCCTCCGCGTAGCGGCGCTGCGCGCGCAGGAGCCTGGCGGAGGCGTACGTTTTCAACCCTGCGGCGTTCTCCTTGCCCTGTTCAGAAATAAGCATCTGCAGCGGGATGGCGTCGTTCGCGGCGTCCGAGACCGCGTTCTTCATCAGGTCGGAAAGAATCGCCGACGCCCCCTTGTAGTCCTCCCTGTAGAACCGGATCTCGGCCAGCCGCAGGGCGGCCTTTTCCCTGTCGGGCCCCCCGTAGGGGGGAGGGCCGGCAACTTCGGCGAACGTTGCGGCGGCCCGGTCGAGATCGTCCAGCTCGACGTAGACCTCGCCCAGGACGAGCTTCGCATCGACGGCGGTCGGGAGGAAGATTTTATAGTCGCGGGAAATTTTCTCGAGATAGTCCTTCGCGCCGGACGGATCGGAGAGTCTTTCCTTCCTGATGAGCGCGAGACGCAGCAGCGCCTGGGCCGCGATGTCGGTGCTGGGGTGGTCGAACACGATCCGGCCGTACATCTCCGTCGCGCGCGCGTACCGCCCGGCGGCCGATGTGTCCGCAGGGTCCGCGGGCACGGCCATTTCCTCGAACGATCGCGCCAGGCCGTACTGCGCGCGGGGTTTCTCGCGGAAGTTCGGGTTTGCGTCGATCACCTCCGAGTAGGCGCGAGACGCGGTGGTATAACTCTTTTCGTTCAGCGCGCGCTCCGCGAAAGCGAACAACTCCTTCCCTCCGGCCGCCGTGAGGGCGTCGATCTGCCGGTAGGTCTCGAAGGCGGCCTCGTAGTCCTTCGCTTCCATCGAGAGCCAGGCGTGGAGCCTGCGGAACTCCACGTTCTTAGGCTCCGACTTCACCGCTTCGGCGACGACGAGCGTGGCCTCCTTCAGGCCGGCCTCGTTCCCGGTGAAGGCCGAGATGCGGGACTGGATGAAGTTGAGCTGCGTCGGTGTCTGTCTCAGCAGGACGATGTACTCCTCCGTCGATTCGCGGAACTTCTGCATCACGCCGTAGAGGTAGGCGATGTCCGAGGCGAAGACGGTCGGCTTCCCGAGGTTCGTCCGCGCCGCCCGGTACGTTTCCACCGCCCGTTCGAACTGGCGCGCCTGGACCATCGAGCTCCCGACCACGCGGTACGTGGTCTCGTCGTCCGGCGCGACGGCGATGGCGCGATGCCATGCGTCGAGCGCCTTCCCCTCGTCGCCCTTCATGTACCAGACGTTGCCGAGCTGGGAGAGGGACCCGATGTCCGCGGGGTGGAGCCGGAGGCTGTGCTCGATCAGCGCGATCACCTCGTCGTGCTGCTTCAGCCTGAGGTGGCATCGCTTCAGCGATTCGATCAGCGTGAAGTTGCCCGAATCGGAGACGAAGAGCTCGTTGTACACCCTGAGGGCGGACTCGATGTCGCCCGTCTTCTCGTAGCTCTGGGCCAGGCGCGTCCGTATGTCGGACGGGTTGTTCTGGGCGTCGAGCGGGAGCGCGACGGCCGCCAGGAGGGCCAGTATGGGAATGATCCGGCGCATGGTCTCTTTATTGAACAAGTCAGGCCCGGAATAGTTTCTCCGGGCCTCGAAAATATACGTAATTTATCGAAACCGCGGACTCCCTGTGACAAAAAACCGCCAAAACCACACCGGAATTTTGAATAACCGTTGCATCTGAAGGCCGGATTTTATTAATTCAATCGGGATTTGTCCGTTTCTCATCATCATGCTGTACCGGTTCTTTTACCCGAAGGGAGCCACCTCACCTCACCCATCAGAGAAAGGATCTCAGCAATGTTGAAAGCCGATGATTTCAGCGTCAACACCCGGGAAATTTCTGGATTAACGGTCAACATCACCTCGTACAAAATCGGCAACAAGTACTACTGTCACATCGACAACGTCGACCCGGGAGCCACGATCGTCAGGCTGGATGGGGAATCGAAGGAAGAGGTCATCCAGACAGCGCTCGAGAAGGCGGCGCAGCGCCTGGCCCGCCGGGCACCCTAAGGGAAAAATGATTTTCCAGCAGTTCAGGCACGAAGAGGGAGGGTGTCTCTCCTACCTGGTGGGGTGTACCCGTGCCGGCGTCTGCGCGGTGGTCGATCCCCAGTACGACGTCGCACCCTACGTCCGGTACGCCTACGATCACAAACTGAAGATCACGCACATTTTCGAAACACACGCCCAGGCCGACCACGTCTCCGGCGCGAAAAAACTCGCCGACGCCACCGGCGCCCCCGTCCACTTCCACGAGTCCGCGGAGACCGCGTTCCCCGTCGAACGGGTGAAGGACGGGGACGTGATCGTCCTCGGCAACATTCAATTTAAAATCCTCCACACCCCCGGGCACACATCCGACAGCGTCAGCATCGCCGTCACCGACACCGTCAGGGGAGACGAGCCGTGGCTCGTGCTCACCGGCGACACGCTCTTCGTGGGGGACACCGGCAGGCCCGACCTCGACGGCAGCGCCGAGCAGCTCTACGACAGCATCTGGAACAAGTTGCTGACGTTCGACGACTCGGTCGAGATCTACCCGACCCATTTCGCCGGATCGTCGTGCGGGAAGTCGATGAGCCCGAAGCCGAATTCGACCATCGGGTTTGAACGCCGGTTCAACCCGTCGCTCCGGGCCGATTCGAAGGCGGGCTTCGTGGAGTTCGTCATGGCCGACCTCCCGGTCCAACCGCCCCGTTTCCAGAAAGTCCGCCAGTTCAACCTGGGGTTCCTGAAGGACCCACCGATCGAACGGACCTACGACCTCGGCTCGCTCCAGATCACCGTCCAGGAACTCAAGAGCAAGCTCGACGCGGGAGAACAGGTGACGCTCGTGGACGTGAGGGAACCGGACGAATTTCGCGCCGCGAACCTCAAAGGCAGGCTGATCCCGCTGCGCGAGCTGCCGAAGCGCTACACCGAGCTCGACCCGGGGCAGCAGATCGTCGTCCACTGCCATACCGGCGGCAGGAGCCAGCGCGCCGTGGAATTCCTCTATGAAAAGGGCTTCAGGAACGTTCAGAACCTCATCGGGGGCATCGACGCCTGGTCGAGGACGATCGACCCGAAAGTTCCGCGTTATTAACGTCCCGCAGGCATACCACCCCGGATGAAAACCCACCACACACAGCTGGACCGCCTCCAGTCGGAAGTCGTCCAGTGCGCGAAGTGCCCCCGCCTCGTGAAATGGCGCGAGAAGGTGGCGAACACCAGGACCGCCCGCTACGCCGACTGGGAATACTGGGGCAAGCCCGTGCCGGGCTTCGGCGACGCCGGCGCGAGGGTGCTCATCGTCGGCCTCGCCCCGGGCGCTCACGGCGCCAACCGCACCGGGCGGATGTTCACGGGAGATTCGAGCGGCAACTGGCTCTACGGCACGCTCCACAAGTACGGCCTCGCCTCGAGGATGCTGTCACTCTCGCGCGACGACGGGATGAAGCTGAAGGACTGCTACATCACCGCCGCGCTGCGCTGCGTGCCACCGGCGAACAAGCCGACGGCCGCGGAACTCCACAACTGCAGCCCCTTCCTCCTCGACGAGCTGAGGCTCCTGTTCAACATCCGGATCATCGTCGCGCTCGGCAAGGTCGCGTTCGACAACGTCTTCGACGCGTACCGCGAGCTCCACATGACCACGCTCGCGAAGCGGCCCGGGTTCAGGCACGGCGCGGAGATACAATTGAACTACCGGCAGGTGCTGATCGCGTCGTACCACCCCAGCCAGCAGAACACCTTCACCGGCAAGCTCACCCATTCGATGTTCGACGCCGTCTTCGCGCGGGTGAAGAAGATGCTCTCGACCAAGAGAAAACCCGTCGTCTCCGCATGAACGATTTCGAAGGGAAGGTCGTCCTCGTCACCGGCGCGTCGAGCGGCATCGGGAAGGCCACCGCGCTGATGGCGGCCGGACGGGGCGCGAAAGTGGCGATGGCCGCCAGGCGTTCGAAAGACATGGAGGCGGCCGCCGGGTCGATACCCCCCCACCGGAAACTCATCGCGGGCGTCGACGTCACGAAGGAGCACGACAGGGCCGGGTTCGTGGCGGCGGCGATCGAAAAGTTCGGGGGGATCGACGTCCTGGTGAACGCCGCGGGGATCATCGGGAACGGGACCGTCGAGAACACGACGATGGGGGAGTGGGACGCGATGCTCGACATCAACCTTGCGCTCGCTCTTCCGTCTCACCCAGCTCGCCATCCCGTCGATCATCGAACGAAAGGGGAGCATCGTGAACGTCTCCAGCGTGACCGGGACGCGCGCGTTCCCCGGTGTGCTCGCCTACTGCGTGAGCAAGGCGGGCGTGGACCAGTTCACGCGGTGCGCGGCGCTCGAGCTCGCGCCGAAGGGCGTGCGGGTGAACGCCGTCAACCCGGGCGTCGTGGTGACGAACCTCCACCGCGCCGGCGGGTTCGACGAGGGAAAGTATGCGACATTCCTCGAACACAGCAGGACGACCCACCCGATGGGGCGGGTCGGCCAGGCCGACGAAGTGGCCGAACTGATACTGTTTCTGGCATCCGGGAGGTCGGGATGGACCACCGGCACCACCATCAGCATCGACGGCGGCCGGGCGCTGACCTGCGCACGCTGAAAGGCAGACATGAAGAAATCCTCCCCGAAAAAACCTTCCCTTTCCACCAGGGCGGTCCACGGCGACCACCTGTTCGCCTACAAGGGTCCGGTCGTGACCCCCATCTACCAGACGAGCACGTACCGGTTCGACAATTCGAACGACGCGGTGAGGTACGCGAAGGGGGACACGGGCGTCTACGTCTATACGCGGTACCACAATCCCACCACCGACGAAGTCGAGCGGAAGATCGCGGCGATGTACGGTTGCGAGGGCGCGCTGCTCTTCTCGTCCGGGATGGCGGCGATCACCACCGCGGTGCTGTCATACTGCAAGCAGGGGGACGAGATCGTCAGCACCCCCGCGCTCTACGGCGGGACCTACCGTTTCTTCCGCGACACGCTCCCCGACTTCGGGATCGGCGTGCGCTACGTCGACCCGGCCTCGCTCGACGACCTGCTCTACCTGGTCACGCCCCGCACCAGGCTCGTGTACCTGGAAACGCCGACCAACCCGACGCTCTCCCTCGTGGACATCAAACGCCTCGTCGGCGACGTCCGGAGGATGGAGAAGGAATTCAGGCACCCGATCGTCATCATGATCGACAACACGTTCGCCACCGTGCTGAACCAGGACCCGTTCCGGTACGGGGTGGACGTGATGGTCGAGAGCTCGACCAAGTACCTGGGGGGACACGCCGACATCATCGGCGGCGTGCTCACCGGGAGGGCGGCGCTCATCAAAAGAGCGAAGGAGAGGGCGAAGCATTTCGGCGGGTGCTCCGACCCGTTCGCCTCGTTCCTGCTCGAGAGGAGCCTGAAGACCTTTGAATTGAGGGTCGGGAAGCAGTGCGAGAACGCGATGAAACTCGCCCGCGCTCTGGAAAAACACCCGAAGGTCGCCCGCGTGCTCTATCCCGGCCTGCCGTCGCACCCGCAACACGCGCTCGCGAAGAAACAGATGACCGGCTTCGGCGCGATGGTGACGGCCGAGGTCCGCGGCGGCGTGAAGGCCGCGGTGAAGGTGTGCGACAATCTGCGGGTGGCGATCAACGCGATGTCGCTCGGAGGCGTGGAAACGCTGGTCAGCATCCCGGTCTACTCGTCGCACGTCAACATGAGCGCGGAGGAGCTGGCCCGGCACGGGGTGACGCCGGGGATGATCAGGATTTCCGTGGGGGTGGAGGGGATCGACGACCTGATCGGGGACTTCAAACAGGCGTTGAAGAAAGCCTGACGCCGGCCCGCCAGGGTCGACGCGAGAAGGGCACAATGACACAGCTGGAAATCCTGCGGGAGCTTTTCCGCCACATGGAATGGGCCGACGCGGCGGTGTGGAAGGCCGTGCTCGCGCACCCGGCCGCGGCGTCCGACGACAGGACGCTGAAACTCCTCTACCACCTCCACCTGGTCCAGCATTCATTCGCCCGCGTCTGGCGGGGGGAGCCGCGCGAAACCCCCTATCCCGAATTCACCGAAGCCCGGGCGATGATGCGCTGGGGCAGGGAGTGGTTCCCCGGCGCGTATGCGTATCTCGACGCGATCGACGCCGATTCCCTCCCGTCGCCGATGGTCGTCCCCTGGTCGACACTCGTCGGGCGGAAGATCGGACGCCCGCCCGGGGTGACCACGCTCGGCGACACGATCCTCCAGGTCGCGATGCACAGCCAGTACCACCGGGCCCAGGTCAACGCGCGCCTGAAGGAACTCGGCGGAAAGCCTCCGCTCGTGGATTACATCGGGTGGATCTGGCACGGGAAGCCGGCTGCGGAGTGGGGGGCCGGACCGGACCCGGCCTGACCGCGCCGCGCCCCGCGGCCTCAACCCTCGACCATGTAGATTTCGCGTCGTCCGCCCTCGACGAGGTCGTGGTATCCCTTCATGATCTCCTGCGTCTCCCTGTCGCTCATCGCGCTGCGCGACTCTTTCACGAACGTCTCGAAGTCGTCCACTTCCATTTCGGCCACGACGGTCCAGTAGCGTTCGGCGCTGACGTCGGTGAGGATGCGGAACGGCTTGAAGCCCGCGGTTTTCAGGTGCTTCGACATGGCCTTGAACTTCTCGACCATCGGGCGGGCCTGCCCCGGCTTGCAGTACATGATGTCGCGGATGAGGTACATAGAGAACGCTCCTTTCGGATGATGGTGATTGAATGATGGGTTTGGGGAGGACGCACCCGCCAGGCCTGTAACATCCTCCCGGTTGTCGTGAGTTCCTTCCGGCGGATCGTCAGTGTGAAAGCGCTTGTTTCAAGGTGTCGGGATCGACGTTCCCGCCGCTGACGAGGGCGGCGATCTTCTTGCCCTTCAGGTCGAGCCGGTTGGTCATGACCGCCGCCGGGGCCACGGCGCCGGTCGGCTCGACGACGACCTTCATCCGCTCCATGAAAAACCGCATCATGGGGAAGATGGCCGAATCGGGGATGGTGATGACGTCATCGACATACTTCTTCATGATCTCGAAATTGAGCGCGCCGACCGAGAGGGTCCGCATCCCGTCGGCGATCGTCACGGCCTTCGGGATCTTCACGATCTTCCCCGCCCTGAACGATTGGTGCGCGTCGTCGGCGCCCTCCGTTTCGACACCGATCACCTTCACGTTCGGGAAAATGTTTTTCGCGGCGATGGAGCACCCGGCGATGAGCCCGCCGCCGCCGACGGGGACGAACAGGTAATCGAGGTCCTTCAGGTCGTGGCGGATTTCCGCCGCGGCGGTGCCCTGCCCGGCGATGAGCTTCGGGTCGTTGTACGGATGAATGAGCGAGTACCCGTGTTTCGCGATCAGCTCCGCCGTCACGCGCTCGCGGTCGTCGGTGGAGTCCTCGCAGAAGATCACCTCCGCGCCGTACCCCTTCGTGCCCTCCACCTTCATCGAGACCGAATTGTGCGGCATGACGACGACGGCCCGGGTCCCGTGGAGCTTCGAGGCGAGGGCGACGCCCTGGGCGTGGTTGCCGGAGGAATGGGCGATGACGCCCTTCGCCAGTTCGGCGGCGGTCAGCGAGTGGATTTTATTGTACGCGCCGCGAAACTTGAACGCGCCGATGCGTTGAAAATTCTCGGCCTTGAAATAGACCTCGTTGCCGGTGAGGGCGTTGAATGTGCGCGACGAGAGGAGGGGGGTGCGGTGCGCGACCGGCCGGAGGACTTCGGCGGCGGCCTCGATGTCGGAGAAGGTCACAAGGTCAGAGCCCATACAGCGCGATGCCTCCGGGACGCTTGGCCGCCGTGACGGAATGCGGGGATGCCGGGGTGATCACGCGATCTCCAGCACGATCTTGCCGAAATTCTTCCGCGACTCCATGTGCCGGTGGGCGTCGGCGGCCTTCGCCAGCGGGAAGACGCTGTCGATCACCGGGACAAGCTTGCGGCCGTTCGCGGAATCGAAGAGCTTCATCACGTGCTCGAGCTCGTGTTTCCAGCCCATCCACGACCCCATCAGGGTCTGCTGTCGCGAAAAGACGTACCGCACGTCGACGTTCGCCATGAAATCGGTGGTCGAGCCGCAGGTGACGAGACGACCGCCGCGGCCGAGGACGGTGATCGATTTCGCGAACACCTCGCCGCCGGTGTGCTCGAAGACCACGTCGACGCCGCGCTTGCCGGTGAGCGTGCGGACCTCGTCGGTGAAGTCCTTCGTCCTGTAATTGATGACCTCGTCGGCCCCGAGCGACCTCGCCTTCGCGAGCTTCTCGTCGGAACCCGCGGTCGTGATGACGCTTGGCGCCGTGGAGCTTCGCGATCTGGATCGCGGCCGAGCCGACGCCGCTCCCGGCGCCGTGGACGAGCACCGTCTCGCCCGCCCTGATCTCGGCCCTCGAGACGAGCATGTGCCACGCGGTCAGGAACACCAGGGGGACGGCGGCGCCTTCGACGAACGAAAGGTTCTCGGTGAGGAAGACGAGGTTCGATTCGTTGACGCAGACGTATTCGGCGTACGTGCCGTTTTCGCGCGTGCCGAGGACGTGGTAGGAGGCGCAGAACGTTTCGCGGCCGGCCGTCGCAGGCGGAGCAGGTCCCGCACGATATCCCGGGGGAGATCGCCACGCGGTCGCCGGGACGGAACGACGTAACGCCGGCGGCCGTTTCGTCCACGATGCCGGCGCCGTCGCAGCCGGGGATGTGCGGAAGAGGGATGTTCTTTTCCCTCTCGCCGCTCCGGATGAAAAGGTCGAGGTGGTTGAGAGAGGCGGCGTGGAGGCGGACGCGGACCTGGCCGGGGCCGGGCTCGGGGCGGGGGACGGCGGTGTGATGGAGAACTCCGGCGTCGCCGAACCTGTCGAAGATGACCGCTTTCATCATGCCATGCTCATCGCTCCGACGCGAGCTGCCACCTGTCGGGTGAGCGCCAGAGCCCGGAGAGGATCAGCTCCCGGGTGAAGCAGAACTCCTTGGGGAGCTTGTCGAACAGCTTCATGAAGAGCTCTTCGTGGTCGAGCAATTCATTCTTCCACTCCTGCGTGTTGACGCTCATCAGGTCGTGGAACTTCTCCTTCGGGAAGTCGAGCCCCTCCCAGTTCAGGTCCTCGTACCGCGGCATCCACCCGAGAGGGCTCTCGATGCCGTACGCCCTTCCGCGGACGCGGTCGACGATCCACTTCAGCACGCGCATGTTGTCGCCGTAGCCCGGCCAGAGGAAATTCCCGTTTTCGTCCTTGCGGAACCAGTTCACCGCGAAGATGCGCGGGGGGTCGACGATGTCGCGGCCGAACTGCAGCCAGTGGTTGAAGTAATCGGCCATGTGGTACCCGCAGAACGGGAGCATCGCGAACGGGTCGCGGCGGACATTTCCGACGGCGCCGGCCGCGGCCGCGGTGGTTTCCGACCCCATCGTCGCCGCGATGTAGACGCCGAAATTCCAGTTGAACGACTCGTACACCAGGGGAACGGTGTTGCTGCGCCTCCCGCCGAAGATGAACGCGCTGATCGGCACGCCCTTCGGGTCTTCCCACGCCGGGTCGATGATGGGATTCTGGCCGGCGGGGGCGGTGAAGCGCGCGTTCGGGTGCGCGGCCGGCCTTCCGGCGTCGGGGGTCCACTCCTTTCCCTGCCAGTCGGTCAGTCTCGGCGGGGGCGCGTCGCTCATCCCTTCCCACCACACGTCGCCGTCGGGCGTCAGGGCCACGTTGGTGAAGATGGTGTTGGCCCTGATGCTCTCCATGGCGTTGGGGTTGGTCTTGAAGGAGGTCCCCGGCGCGACGCCGAAGTAGCCCGCCTCCGGGTTGATGGCGTAGATCTTCCCGTCCGGGCCCGGCTTGATCCAGGCGATGTCGTCGCCGATGGTGCTGATCTTCCACCCGTCGAACGTCTTCGGGGGGATGAGCATCGCGAAGTTGGTCTTGCCGCAGGCGCTCGGGAATGCTGCCGCGACGTAGGTCTTCTCGCCCTTCGGCGACTGCACGCCGAGGATCAGCATGTGCTCGGCGAGCCATCCCTCGTCGCGGGCCATGTTCGACGCGATGCGCAGGGCGAAGCATTTCTTGCCGAGGAGGGCGTTGCCGCCGTAGCCGCTGCCGTACGACCAGATGGCCCGCTCCTCGGGGAAGTGGACGATGTATTTCTTGTCCTTGTTGCAGGGCCACGGCGACGTCCTTCTGGCCGGGCGAGAGCGGCGCGCCGACCGAGTGCAGGCAGGGGACGAAATCTGCCGTCGCCGAGCACGTCGAGGACCTTCTTCCCCATCCGCGTCATGATCTTCATGTTGACGACGACGTAGGGCGAATCGGTGAGCTGGACGCCGATGTGGGAGATCTTCGAACCGAGGGGGCCCATGCTGAACGGGATGACGTACATCGTGCGCCCCTTCATGCAGCCGCGGAAAAGTCCGGTCAGGATTTCCTTCATGTGCTCCGGGTTCGACCCAGTTGTTCATCGGCCCGGCGTCTTCCTTGCGCAGGCTGCAGATGAACGTCCGGTCCTCCACGCGGGCGACGTCGCCCGGGTCGGAGCGGGAGAGAAAGCTGTTGGGGCGTTTCTTCTCGTCGAGCTTGATGAACGTGCCGGAGGCGACAAGCCGATCGCACATCGAGCGGTATTCCTGTTCTGAGCCGTCGCACCAGACGATCGAGTCGGGGGCGCAGAGTTTCGCCATCTCGCCCACCCACGATTTCAGTGTTTGATTCGCAACGTGATCGGGATTCACCATGATGAATTTCCTCGGGGAAGTAATTTCGAAGCTCGAGTCGTGGAATCGCAGGTAGGGTGAAGATACGGAAAATGGGGTTGAATAGAAAGGGGGAATCCCCTAAAACGGTCAGAATGGGGCTGATTTACTTCTCTTTACGCATCATCGGGCCGATTCCGGCCATCCGCCCGCTGCCTTGGAACTTTATGCTCAAATCGCTACTTTGCACGACAATTTTGAGGAACGCATGAACCTCCGGGAAGACTTTCAGAAAATCCGCCACGGCTTCCATCGGACCTTCTGGGTCGCCAACGGCGTCGAGCTCTTCGAGCGGCTCGCGTACTACGGTCCGCAGGCCGTGCTGGCGATCTACCTGCACGAGCACCTCGACCTCACGACCGAACAGTCGACGTGGCTGATCGGGTACTACGGGTTCGTCGTCTGGTTCATGCCGATCGTCGGCGGGGCGATGGCCGACCGGTTCGGTTTCCGGCGGACGCTCATCGGCGCGTTCCTCATCCTCGCGCTCGGCAACTTCCTCCTCGGTTCGCTCTCCGCGGACTGGATGGTCCCCATCCGCGAGTCGCTGCCGCTGTTCGCGCTGATGCACCTGCTGATGCTCATCCCGGCGATGGGGCCCGCGGTCGTCAAGCCGGTGGTCGTCGGCACGACCGCGCGCGCGGCGAAGGAGGACGTGCGCTCCATCGGGTACTCCATCTACTACACCGTCGTCAACGTCGGGGCGGCGATCGGTCCGCTCGTCGCGTCGTTCGTGCGGACCACCGTGGGGGTCGAGAGCGTGTTCATCGTGAGCGCGGCCGTGATGCTCGCGATGTCGGTCGTCACGTTCTTCTTCTACACGGAGCCCGACCGCGGCACCGAGCCGCACGTGGCCTCCATCGGGGAGTCGTTCAGAAACCTGTTCCGCGTGCTCGGCGATTTCCGGTTCGTCTCGTTCCTCGTGATCTTCTCGGGGTTCTGGGTGGTGTTCTGGCAGCAGTACATCTCCCTCCCGATCTACGTCCGGACCTACGTCGACCCCGACGCGAACATCGACCAGCTGCTCGCCGTCGAGGCCGGAACGGTCATCCTCTGCACCTTCGTCGTCAATTACCTCACGAAGAAATTCCCGGCGTTCCCGACCATCATCGCGGGCGTCCTCATCTCGAGCCTGAGCTGGGTCATCCTCACGTTCGGCTCGGGGGTCGGTTACATCGTCGCGGCGCTCATCGTCCTGGCGATCGGCGAGGTGGTGCAGGCCCCGCGCTACTACGAGTACATCTCGCGCCTGGCGCCGCCGGGACAGCAGGGGCTGTTCATGGGATACGCGTTCCTCCCGATCGGAATCGGCTACCTGTTCAGCGGCCCCACCGCGGGCTGGCTCCTGCACTACTTCGGCGAGGAGCTGCACCGGCCGGAGCTGATGTGGTGGGTGGTCTGCGGAGCCGGGGTGCTCACGACGGTCCTGCTCGTGATCTACGATAAATTTTTCAGGCCGAAAACCGCCGGATAAGCTGTACGCCCCGGCCGGGAAAAGTCCCTTCCCGCGACCGGCGATATTCCAACCCCATCCGACCCCGGACCCGAAAGGGCCCGGGTTTTTTTTGTTCCAGCTTGACTTTTTATTTAGCAAAACATATATTTAGGTTAACCTAAAGTTAATTGCCATGAAAAACCAATCGACGGAAGACTACCTGAAGGGGATCCACAAACTCGGGTCCGAAGGACGGGACGTCACGACCTCGGCGCTGGCGAAGCACCTGGGGATCGGGGACGGGTCGGTCACCGGCATGCTGAAAAAACTGGCCGAGAAGAAACTGATACGGTACGTCCCCTACCGCGGCGTGTCGCTGACCGGGACGGGACGACGTACCGCCGTGAAAATGATGCGGCGCCACCGGCTCTGGGAGATCTTCCTCGTCCGGCACCTCGGCTACGGCTGGGACGAGGTGCACGAGGAGGCCGAGCGGCTGGAACACGTCACCTCCGACGAGATGGAGAGGCGATTGGACGACATGCTGGGAAACCCCGACCTCGACCCCCACGGCGAGCCGGTGCCCACCGCCGACGGGAAATTGCCCCCGATGAAGGGCCGGCCGCTCTCGGAATTCGCGCCGGGCGACCGGGTGACGATCCTGCGCGTCAGCGACGACAGCTCAGCCATTTTGCAGCACACCGCGAAACTCGGCCTCTCGCTGAAAACACGGCTCGTCGTCCGTGAAAAACGGGGCTTCGACGGGTCGCTCGTCGTGACCGTCGGCGGCGAGCAAAAATTTTTAAGCAGGGAAGTCGCCGGCTCGATCTTCGGCGAAATCGCATAAGGAGGCCTGGATGAAATTGAAAACGGACGACGCAGTTTCGCTTTCCGAAGTCCACCGGTCGGTGGAGGTCCCGAAAAACGTCGGGTTCGTCAAGCGGCTCTTCGCGTTCGCGGGACCCGCCTACCTGGTGAGCGTCGGCTACATGGACCCCGGCAACTGGGCGACCGACCTGGAGGGCGGCGCGCGGTTCGGCTACCAGCTCATCTGGGTGCTGCTGATGTCGAACCTGATGGCGGTGCTCCTGCAGACGCTCTCGGCGACGGCTGGGCATCGTCGCCGGGCGCGACCTCGCGCAGGCCTGCCGGGAAAATTACCCGCGGCCGGTGGGCTACGCGCTCTGGATCCTCTGCGAGATCGCCATCGCGGCCTGCGACCTGGCCGAGGTGCTCGGCACGGCGATCGGGCTGAACCTCCTCTTCGGCATCCCGCTCATCTACGGCGTCGTGATCACCGGGTTCGACACGATGCTCTTCCTGGTGATCCAGCACTTCGGCATCCGGAAGATGGAGGCCTTCATCATCTCGCTCGTGGCCACCATCGGCGCTCTGTTTCGCGTTCGAGATCTTCCTCTCCGAGCCCGCACTGGGGGGACGTCGCCGTAGGGTTCGTGCCCGCATCTGACCGGCGACAGCCTGTACGTCGCCATCGGCATCCTCGGGGCGACGGTGATGCCCCACAACCTCTACCTGCACTCCGCGCTCGTGCAGACCCGGTCGGTGGACCAGAGTATCGAGGGGAAGAAGGAGGCGTGCAAGTTCAACCTCATCGACACCGCGATCGCCCTCAACGCCGCGCTCTTCGTCAACGGCGCCATCCTGGTCGTCGCGGCGGCGGTGTTCTTCGAAAACGGCGTCGTCGTCACGCGAGATCCAGCAGGCCCACGAGCTCCTCGAGCCGCTCCTCGGGAGCACGCTGGCGCCGCACGCTCTTCGCCGTCGCCCTCATCGCGGCGGGGCAGAGTTCGACGCTCACCGGCACGCTCGCCGGCCAGATCGTGATGGAGGGGTTCCTGAAGTTCAGGATGCGGCCGGTGCGTGCGCCGGCTCATCACCCGGATGATCGCCATCATCCCGGCGGTCCTCGTCATCGGGATCAAGGGCGAGGAGGGATCCTACGGCCTGCTGATCCTGAGCCAGGTGATCCTGAGCCTCCAGCTTCCGTTCGCCATCATCCCGCTCATCAAGATCACGAGCGACGGCTCGGTGATGGGATCGTTCGCGAACAAGCTGTGGGTCAAGGTGCTGGCCTGGACGACGGCGATCATCGTCGTCGGACTCAACGCGAAGCTCGTGGTCGGCACGCTCTCGGAGTGGATCGCCGAATCGGGCCCCGACGCCGTCTGGATCTGGGTGACGGTCGTCCCACTGGTCGTTGCGATAGCCCTGCTTCTTGTGTATATTTCACTGCCAAAATCGTGGCGCGGCAGGAAACCGGCGGCGCCGGCGGTAAAAACATACGACCTCACGGCGGCGCGGTACGGGAAAATCGGCGTGGCCCTGGACTACACCGACCTCGACTCGAAAGTCCTCTCCCACGCGAACACACTGGCGCGCGACCACGGCGCGACCCTCTACCTCTTCCACGTCGTCGAAGGCGTGAGCGGACAACTCTTCGGCAAGGATGCGGACGACGAGGAGGCGAGGAAGGACAGGGATCACCTCGGGGAGATCGCGGCGGAACTGCGGAAAGAAGGCGCCGAAGCGGTCCCGCTCCTCGGATTCGGCCCTGTCCCCGACGAACTGGTGCGCCTCTCGACCGAATCCGCCATCGACATCCTCGTGATGGGCGGTCACAGGCACCGCGGGTTGAAGGACGTCCTCCTGGGGGCGTCGATTTCGAAAGTCAGGCACGCATTGCCCATTCCGGTACTGATCATTCAATGACCGATTCGCGAAGAAAATTCTTACGACAGGTGAGCGCGCTCGTCGCGGGCGGGATCGCGGCCGGCGTGTTCCTGGAGGGCTGCGCCTCGGGGGGGCCGACCGTCTACCGGTACGCAGCCACCGGCAACGTCATCGACCTCTTCCTGAGCTGGTACCCGGAACTCTACAAGACCGGGGGCGCGGTGGAGCTCCAGCTCACCGGGACCGATGCGTCGATTTACGTGGTGCGCGTTGCGTATCGACAGGTTCACGGCCGTCTCGCCGGTCTGTCAGCACCAGGGATGCAAGGTGGCCCTGAAAGAGAACATCTTCCGGTGCCCCTGCCACGGTTCACGCTATACCCTGGACGGCGCGCTGGTCCAGGGGCCGTCGGAGAGGCCGCTCGTGTCGTACCGGACGGAATACCGGGAATCGTCGCTGAGGATTTTTCTGAGTTAGGGGGGCAGGTCGCGCGGGCTGCCGCGCCCTACCGGCTCCCGGGTTCCTCGCCGCTGCGCAGCGATTTTTCGTACTCGGACTTGTACCGCTTGACCCCCGCGAGGAGCGCTTCGGCGATCTCGCGCTGGCCCGATTCGCTCCTGAGAAAACGTTCGTCCTTCCGGTTCGACAGGTAACCGGTCTCGACCAGCACGTTCGGCATCGAGGCCCCCCACAGGACGATGAAACCCGCCTGCTTGACCCCGTTGTTCTCGAGCTGGAGCTTTTTCCCCATCTCCTGCTGGAGGATCTCCGCGAATTTCTCGCTGTACTTGACGTAGGAACTCTGCGCCATGCTGAGGAGGATGAAGTTTTCCTCGGTGAGCTCCTTGTACCGTTTCTCGTATCCCTCCTCCATCTTCACCACCGCGTTCTCCTTCTCGGCGACGCGGACCGCCGCCTCGGTCTTCCCGGGCCGCAGGAGGTAGATCTCGAAGCCGTTGGTGGAGTGCGGCTTGCGCGGCATCGAGTTGCAGTGGATGCTGATGAAGAGCTTGCCGTTGCTCGAATTGGCGACCTGGCCCCGCCGGTAGAGTTCGATGAACTCGTCCCTCTCCCTGGTGTACACCACCTTCACGTCGGGGAGGTTCTTTTTGATGAGGTTCCCGAGTTTCTTCGCGATGCTCAGGGCGACGTCCTTTTCCCTCGTGCGGTTGATGCCGACGGTGCCCGGGATCGTCGCCCCCGTGCCCCGCGTCGATCACCACCACGTCGAGCTTCCACCGTTCCTTTTCCCGCTCGAGCGTCTGCTCGAACGACCGCGTCTTCTTCGCCGCGAGCTCCGCCTCGGTCGGGGTGTGGATGCTCACCAGGATGTCGTCGCTCCCCTCGGCGGGAAGCAGCTCGGCGGAGCTGACCTTTCCCCTTGATCCTGAACGTCAGCTGGACCGACGTCGCCGACTGGAACACCAGCACCTGTTTCAGGATGCCGGTCGGCCTGATGTCGTTGATCTTCGCCACGTCGGCGCGCGCGTTGGCCAGCGTGATATAGAGCCAGGAATCCTCTCCGATCTCCTTGACCCAGCTCTCGTAATCAGGGAGTTTGCGGCCGCACTGGAGGCGGATGAGGAAGCCGTTCGTCTTTTCCTCGAGCTCGAGGCCCGCGAGGTCGTACGGGGAGGACGAGCGGGGGCTTCCGCCGGCCACGATCGTTCCCGACGCCGCGTTGAACGCGATTCTCGTCCGGGATGATGTAGTCCAGGATGGCGCACATCGGACCGATCGGGACGTAATACTACCCGCCGATCCGTAGCGCCTCCGCGGGAAGCTGGTAGACGCTGGAATTGAGGTCCTCGTCGCGGACGACGACATACGGGTTGTTCGCGGTGATCTTCACGGCGAACATCCCCGACTTGATCTCGAACTTTTCGGCGGATCGGCGTTCTCGTACGAGCGGAGGCCGAACACCGTGACGATGTCGTTGAGGGAACCGTAGAGATGGCCGCCGCTGGTCCACCGACCCGACCGAGGCGCTTTCGCCCGGGCGGGACGTGAACTCCACGGGGATCCGGCCCTGGCCGGACGCCCCGGCGGCGAGCGCGAAGGCGAGGAGGATGAGTGACGACGGGACGGCGGTGGATGGTCATCGGGGGTCGGTCAGAGCGAAAAGGCCGCGCGCAGAGCGATCAGGAGGATCTTCAGGCGCGGGTGGCTCGTGAGGGCGTCGAAGCGGTTGTGGATTTCCTGCTTCGTGACCGGGTCGCGCGTGATGACGATGATCGACAACGGGAGTTTCATCGGCTCCTCTATCGTTGGAATGGATGGTGATGTCCGGGCGCCGGCGCGGCTGTGCGCGCCCGTGATTGTTCTTCACTGTTCCGTGACCGTCGTATTGAACACGATGTTCCGTTTCGCCAGTTCGGCGATGAAGGGATCGAGCGGGACGCATTGCTCGGGCGGCTTCACGCCCCGGTCCGGGATGCGGCCGTCGATCGCCATCTGGAGGATGATCGAGGTCGGGAACGATGTCGTCCTCATCATCGACGTCATTTTCAGGCCATTATCATAATAATCCGTCATTTCATACGCAAGTGTACGTTTTTTCCCGTTCATAGTTCCCGTGACGGCGACCCTCGTCAGCACGACGTCGGGTCCGTTGGCCGTGAGCTTCTTCCTGAGCAGGTCTTCGAAAAACTCCCTGACGGTCCTCGTCGTGTTCCCCGCGATGACCGGCTCCGACCCGGCGAACCCGAGGTCGAGCAGCACCCTGAATTTTTCGCAGTGCCCGGGATAGCGGATCGTCTTGTAATCGAGCTCCCTGACCCTCCCGTTGAACATCTTCGTGAGCGTGGATGTTCCGCCGGAGGTGTTGAAGGCTTCGAGGCGTTCGAACGGGGCGGGGAAGGAAAGCGATTCGAGGTCGCCCATCGGGTCGATCTTCATCTCGCGGCCGGCCGCGGATCGCCTCGGCCGGCTCGATGTATTCGTTGATGAGGCCCTCGGGGGAGAAGACCAGCTGGTAGTTGAGCGGCGGGACCGGCCGCTGCGGAAGGCCTCCCACCCTGATGTGGATTTCGTCCACCGCCGAAAATTTCGCCGCGCCGCCCGCCGCGATGACGCACGCCATCCCCGGCGCGAGCCCGCAGTTCGGGAGGATGAGCACGCCTGCAGCACGGGCCTGCGCGTCGAGCGTCACCTGGCGGTAGACCACGTCCATGTTTCCGCCGAGGTCGCAGAAGTGGATCCGCGCCTCGATCGCGGCCTTCGTGAGGTCGACATTGTGGGTGTAGGACGTGGCGCCGATGGCGCCGTCCACCGTGCGCATCAGCGCGAGCACGTCCGCGCGGACGCCGGTGTCGAGGGTCGCCGCTTCGGCCTTTGGCCCGATCGACGGCCGCGACGTCCTTCGCCCGCGCCCCGTCCCTGTCGGCGACGATGACCTTTTCGACCCCGGGAGAGTTCGCGAGGTCGTACGCCGCCGCGCTCCCCATCATTCCCGCTCCGATGACAAGTGTCTTCATGTTCGATGGTATCGTTGGTTCGTCTCGTTCATCGTCGAACCGCCGGCACGCGGCGCTCATCGCCGCGTCGGCGGAGATTATTTCAGTATCTGTCCCGTCTCCATGCTCCAGAAGAGCAGGTCGAGTTCGTCCATCGGGATGCCGGTCCGTTTCGCGAAACGCGGCGAATTTCTTCTCGATGGCAAGGTACCGCGTCCGGGTAAGCGTCTTCGGCAGGCGTCGCAGGACACCGGCGGCCACCAGGTTCCTCAATATATGGCGATCCAGGATGGCAAGCTCGCGATGCCCGATGTTCCTCAGGAAATGCGAGGCCTCCTTCAGGCCCAGCCCGTTGACGTTGCCGACCAGCCACTGTCGCAATTCGGCGGACGAGGACCCGTCGGCGAGCCGGGCGGATATCGTCGCGAACTCCCGGCGGACAGAAAGCAGCCGCGCGGCCTTCGTCCTGTGGAACCTGATGTAATGCTCCCTGCGCGCCAGGACCGGCGCCGGGATCGAACTCCTCCTTCGCGGAAACCCCGTTCGCGCAGGACGTCGATCGCCTTTCCCGCGTTGACGGCGCTCGACTGCGGGGTCAGCAGACAATAGAGCAGCTCGTAAAAATATTCCGACCGGGGGACGGCCGAAAAATCGGAGAGCCTCGACGCGATGGCGTCCCTCCGGCCGGCGTGGAGGTCCGTGAGCTCCCCGGCGGAGATGCGCGGCGCCGCGCTCACGCGGCGAGTCCCACGACGGTCCGTCCCCGCTCGCGCCGGACCGAGACCAGTCCGTCGCGTTCCAGCCGGGCGACGATGTCGTTCAGCCATTTCACGGACGGCGCCTTTCCCGACGGCCGGACGATCCTGAGAAGCCCGTCGGTCGAGATCGGTTTCCGGCGACGCGCGCAGCGCCTCGACGACGGCGCCGCGCCAGATCCTCCGGGCGATCCCGCGGTGCGCGGGCTCGGGCCTTCGACCGGGCCGGTGCGCTCTTTCCCGATCCGGCCCGGAGGAGAGGCACTCGCCGGCCACCGGGCACGACGGACATTTCGGGCTGCGCGCCGTGCAGACCATCGCGCCGAAATCCATCAGCGCCTGGTGCCAATCGTAGGCGTTCGCGGGGAGCACCGTCCGTGCGATCTCCCAGGCGTCCTTCTCCGCGACCGCCTCCCCGGCGCTCTTCATCGGGCGGAAGATGCGCGAGAGGACGCGGCGGATGTTCACGTCCACGACCGGGACCCTCCGGCCGTGCGCGAAGCAGGCGATCGCGTGCGATGTGTAACGGCCGATGCCGGGCAACGCCGAGAGCGCGTCGGTATCGCGCGGGACGGCGCCGTTGTAACGCGCCATCACTTCCTTCACCGCGCCGTGGAGCCGGACGGCCCTGTTGTTGTATCCCATCCCTTTCCAGGCCCTGAGGACGTCGGCCTTCGGGGCCCGGGCGAGCGCGTCGATGTCCGGAAATGCATCGAGAAACCGTGGGCATGTGGACGGCCACGCGGTCCGCCTGTGTCTGCTGGAGCATGATTTCGGAAACCAGGATTCGGTACGGGTCCCGGGTTTCCCTCCAGGGGAAGGGACGCCGGTTCCGCGAATACCACCGGAGGATTCGCCGCCGGACTGTCGCCGGGGTCAGGGGCGGTCGCCATGACCGTTCTTCTGGAGTATACCGATCACTTCCCGGTTGCCTTCGAGGATGTCGTAAGAGAGGAGGTCGCGCACGTCCACCCACTCGATCCGGTGGAAGACCCTGTTCACCATCGCGCCGCCGATTTCGTCGACGAGGTAATAATAGACTTCGTAATGGCCGCTGTCGGGATAGACCGCCTCCTGGCGGTGGAAGAGCGTCGGATAGGCCGATCGTCACGCCGAGCTCCTCCCGCAATTCGCGCGCGAGGCAGTCGACGATCTCCTCGCCGTCCTCGACCTTTCCGCCGGGGAATTCCCATTTCAGGGGATATTTCGCCTCTTTCCTGCGCTGGCAGAGGAGCACGGAGCGCGCCCGCGCCACTGACGCCTTCACGCACGATGATGCCCACGGCAACTTTGATCATGAAAAAAGATAACGAACGAGCGAGGGAAAAACAACGACCGCCGGTCGTGGCGAATCGCGACGATGCGGGCGGCGTAAGGTCCGCGCGACGCGCGTCGGTTCCTTGTGTTATTCGATGAATTTTCTTTCATTAGATCCACTTCAGGACAAACAATGGCTCGCGTCAACAATCCGCAGGCGGACGAAATACTCGACAGGGAATTCAAGTGCCTCAACGCCGGCTTCGTCCGGCTCGTCGACTACATGGGAGGCGACGAATCGATCGTCCAGGCGGCGAGGGTGTCGTACGGGAAGGGGACGAAGACGGTCAACGAGGACCGCGGCCTCATTCGATATTTAATGCGCCACCTCCACACCACGCCGTTCGAGATGGTGGAGCTGAAGTTCCACGTCAAGCTGCCGATCTTCGTCGCGCGCCAGTGGATCCGGCACCGCACCGCCAACGTGAACGAGTACTCGGGCCGCTACTCGGTGATGAAGGACGAGTTCTACGTGCCCGAGCACCACGCGATCCACTTCCAGAGCCTGAGGAACAAGCAGGGCCGGCGCGAGGAGGACGTTCCGGAGGAGCTGCGCAGGAAGGTGCTCGACATCCTCGTGTCGTCGCAGCAGAAAATGTACGGCGAGTACGAGGAGATGCTCGACTCCGACATCGCCCGCGAGCTGGCCCGCATCAACCTGCCGCTTTCGCTCTACACCGAGTGGTACTGGAAGATCGACCTCCACAACCTCTTCCATTTCCTCCGATTGAGAATCGACCCGCACGCGCAGTACGAGATCCGCGTCTACGGCGAAGCGATGGGGGAGATCACGAAGACGGTGGCCCCCGTCGCGTGGGAGGCGTTCGAGGATTACATGTTGAAAAGCGAGAGGTTCTCGCGCCTGGAGATGAAGGTGATCGCGGAAAACCTCTCCGGGAAAACCTTCACGAAGGAATCGCTCGAGTCGAAGGGATTGAAGGGGAGAGAAGCCGAAGAGTTCCTCGAGAAGCTCGGCAAGGATACAGGAAGAAGGGAAGTAGACCACCGGGCGCCTGGAGCGAATTCCCGGGACCCCTACCGGTTGAATCGTTGTCGGATGCCTGCCGTTGGCCCCGAATCAGAAATCCACCCGCCCCCGCATCTGTTTCTTTTTCCCCCGCAGTTTTTTCCCCTCGATCCGTTTTTCGCGCGACCCCTTCGGCACGCGGGTCTTCAGCCGCTTTCTTCCGTTTCGCGAGCGCCCCGGCGATGATCGCGATGAATTTCTCCACCGCCGACCTCCCTGTTCTCGAACTGGCTCCTCGATTCCTGCGACGTCACCCTGAGCATCCCGTCCGCGTCGATCCGGTTCTTCTCCCTTGTGAGGATCAGCTGCTTCTGCTCGTCGGTCAGGCCGGCCGAACGGGCGACGTCGAAGAGCAGTTCGACCTTCGTCTCGAGCTTGTTGACGTTCTGCCCGCCGGGACCGCCGCTCCGGGAGAACCGGAACGTCAGCTCCGAAGAGGGGATCGCGGTGTGGCTGTTGATGACGATGATGTTGGCCATTTGTTAAATATAAGGGAATTCGGGATATTTTGCCTTACCCAGCCGGTTGCAACTCGAATCGGCAGGGTATCGTGCATTCTGCCCACACCGATGAAGTCGATCAAACAGACAATCATCAGCTCCGGACCGGTCAGGGAACTCCTCGCGCGAGCGAAACGCGGGGGGACAACGGATGAAGCGGAGGCCACAGGGGTTTCCAGATTCGCTTACGTCGTTCCTGGCGGTGGCGGCCTACGATGAATTCCCCTCCGGGGTCCTGGTCGTCGTCCCAGACGACGAGGCGGCGGAAAAACTGCGCGACGACTGCGCCTCGCTCGCGGGCGCGGGTCGCGTCAGGCTCTTCGGCTCCCGCCCGCTCCATCACGCGCAGGCGCTCGACCTGAGCGCCTCCATCTCCCAGATCGAAACGCTCGAAGCCCTCGCCGCCGGGAAGAAATCACTCGTCGTCGCATCGCCGCGATCGCTCAGCGAGCGCGTCCCGCCGCCCGACAGTTTCAGGAAATCCGTCATCACGATCACCGCGGGCGCCGACCATCCGTTCGACGAACTCCTGCGCCGGCTCGATGAGCAGGGCTTCGAGCAGAGGGACTTCGTGGGCGGGTACGGTGAGTACTCGGTGCGCGGCGGCATCGTCGACATCTATCCATACTCCGGCGACAACCCGGTGCGCGTCGAGTTCTGGGGGGACCGTGTCGAATCGATCCGCGAGTTCGACCCGATGTCCCAGCGTTCCATCCGCGAAATGAAGTCGGCCTCGATCGTGCCGAACATCTCCGCGGGCGGTGGATCGGGTGGGCCGGGGACTGTGCCGGCCGGTCCGGAGAACACATCTGCGGGAGAGGGGAACGTTGCGCGGTCGGGCCCCGCGGCGTCGCTGCTTTCATATTTCGAAAAGGACGTCGTCGTCGTCCTCTCGGAACCGGACATGATCCGGGCGGAGTTCGACGAGATGAAAAACGAGGGCCTCGTTCCGGAAATTACGTTCGAGGAGGTGACGGACCGGCTCGCGCGATTCAAGCGAATCTCCTGTTCGATGACCGGAAGGCGCCGCACGGGCGCCATCGATTTCGGATCCACACCGCAGCCGGCGTTCAACGGCAACCTCGGAGCGCTCATACGCGAGATCCGCGCCCGAACGGCCGAGGGGATCGCGGTGCGGCTGACCTGCAACACCGACGTGGAAGCGAAACGCCTGGAAGTCCTTCTCACGGAGCATCTTGCGGCGCCGGGCGGAACGTCGGACCGTTTCGCGGGACGCAGGAGCGACGACGACGGTACGATGCCTGCCGACGGGTCGGGGGAGGTCGCCGGAGTGCGAGGGGACGTTTCGTCGGCGGATGGGTCCGCGTCGGAGTATGGCGGTGCCCCCGGCGCCGGCACGACCTCGAAGGACGGGCCTCTCTCGTATTCGATCGTCCCATCATCACTCCATTCCGGTTTCATCTTCCGTCCCGCCAGGCTCGCCATCTTCACCGAGCACGAAATCTTCGGCCGCCAGAAGCAGCGCGGCCTGGCGCGGCGCCGCCGCTTCAAGGGCATCACGCAGAAGGAACTCCTCCAGCTGAAAAAGGGTGACTTCGTCGTCCACACCGACCACGGGATCGGGCAGTTCGCGGGGCTGACGCGGATCCGTGTCGGCGGCGTGGAGCAGGAAGTGATGAAGATGCTCTTCCTGGAGGAGGACACCCTCTACGTCAACCTCAACTACGTGAACCGGGTGCAGAAGTACTCGGCGAGCGAGGGCCACACGCCGACGCTCCACCGGCTGGGCGGGGGAGAGTGGGCGAAGACGAGGGCGAGGGCGAAGAAACGCATCAAGGACATCGCGCGCGACATCATCGCGGTCTACGCGCGGCGAAAACACGAGAGGGGGTTTCCGTTCTCGCCGGATTCGCACTGGCAGAAGGAGATGGAAGCATCGTTCCTGTTCGAGGACACGCCCGACCAGGCGACCGCGACGGCTGACGTCAAAAAGGACATGGAGAGCTCAGCGCCGATGGACCGCCTCATCTGCGGCGACGTCGGGTTCGGCAAGACCGAGATCGCCGTGAGGGCCGCGTTCAAGTCGGTGCTCGACGGCAAGCAGGTGGCCGTGCTGGTCCCCACCACGATCCTCGCACACCAGCACTACAACACCTTCCGCGACCGTCTCTCCCGGTATTCCGCCAGGATCGAGAATCTCACACGCTTCAAATCGAAGAAGGACCAGGCCGTGATCGTGAGGGACCTCTCTGCCGGCGGGGTCGACATCGTGATCGGCACGCACCGCCTGCTCTCGAAGGACATTCGATTCAAGGACCTCGGACTCCTGGTGATCGACGAGGAGCACCGCTTCGGCGTGAGCGCCAAGGAGAAGCTCCGCCAGCTGAAGGCGACGGTCGACACGCTTGCGATGACGGCGACGCCGATCCCCCGGACGCTGCAGTTCTCGCTGATCGGATCGCGCGATCTTTCGCTCATCACAACGCCGCCGAGGAACCGGCTCGCCGTCAACACGGAGATCGTCCCGGCCCAGGGAGGAAGCAGGGAACTGCACCGCGAGGTGATCCGCGAGGCGGTGGTGAGGGAGCTCCACCGCGGCGGCCAGGTCTACTTCGTGCACGATCGCGTGGGCGACCTCGACTCGATCGCGAAGCAGATCTCGGACATCGTCCCCGAGGCGATGATCCAGGTCGCTCACGGGCAGATGGCCGGGCACGAGCTCGAGAAGGCGATGCTCGGTTTCATGGAGCGTCGCTCGAACGTGCTCCTCTGCACCAAGATCATCGAATCGGGGCTCGACATCCCGAACGTGAACACGATCATCATCAACCGCGCCGACCGGTTCGGCCTGGCCGAGCTCTACCAGTTGCGCGGGCGTGTGGGGCGGTCGAACGTGCAGGCGTACGCGTATCTCCTCACGCCGCCGCTGTCGTCCGTGCCGCGGGGAACGCTGCGCCGGCTCCAGGCGCTCGAGGAGTTCACCGAGCTCGGCTCCGGCTTCAACCTGGCGATGAGGGACCTCGAGATCCGCGGGGCGGGGAACCTGCTCGGGGGCGAACAGTCGGGCTTCATCGCCGACATGGGGTTCGAAACGTATGAACGCGTTATTTTGGAGGCGGTCGACGAACTCAAGCGGGAAGAGTTCGCCGGCGTGTTCGAGAAGGAGAAGGACGAGGCGCACCCGCTGCGCCTCGTCGAGACGGTCGTGGACGCCGACGTCGAGGCGCTCATCCCGGAGGTGTACATCGAGTCGGACACGGAGCGGCTCGACCTCTACCGGCGGCTCTACCGCACCGCGGACGCGGTTGAACTCGAATCGATGAAGGCGGAGCTGATCGACAGGTTCGGGGAGTACCCGGAAGAAGTGGAGAACCTCTTCAGGATCGTGGCGTTGAAGCAGACGGCGACGGCGCTCAAATTCCCGAAGGTGTCGCTCTCCGGGGACACGTTGACGATCACCCTTCCGGACCGGTCCGACGAAACGTTTTACGGGAAACCGGACTCGGCTGATTCGCCGTTTCAGTATTTAATGGCGAAGATCGCGTCGTCGGGCAAGGGGCGGATACGGTTGCGGGAACAGGAGAAGTCGCTCACGCTGGTGGTGTCGGGGATCAAAGGAAAGGACAATGGCGACCGGTTGTCCGCTGCGGCGGCGGCGCTGGTCGAGGTCGGGAGTTATTCGCCCACGACCTGAACGATGACCTCCCTCTTCCGCGGTCGGTTGTCGAAATCGACGAGGACGATCTGCTGCCAGGTGCCGAGCTGAAGTTTCCCGTTGTTGAAAGGGACGGAGATCGACGGACCGAGCAGCGCCGAGCGCACGTGGGAAAACCCGTTGCCGTCGCCCCAGCGGGCGTTGTGGGCGTAATCGATGTCGCGCGGCGCGATCCTCTCGACGGCGGCCTTCAGGTCCTCGACCGCGCCGCTTTCGAATTCGATCGTGGTGACCCCGGCTGTCGAGCCGGGGACGAAAACGGTGACGGCGCCGTACGCGAGGCCGGATTTCGAGAGCGCCGTTTGCACCGCGCCGGTGACGTCGATGACGTCGGTGAACCCCTTCGATGATACCGGGAATGTGGCCTGGTGGACGGGCATGGTCGTGAGTGCTGGAAATAATTTCGGGCGTCGAGGATGCCCGGTCTAATCTATCGAACGGCGGACTGACTTCAAAGGAATAATTGCATGAAAATCGTCGCTTTGACCGATATCCATGGAGAGTACAAGACCGCCGCGGCGATCATCCGCGGTGAAAGGCCGGACGTCGTCCTGATCGGCGGCGACCTGACGACGGTCGGAACGATGAAGGAGGCGTCGGACGCGCTGGAACTGTTCCGGCGCGAATGCCCGACGCTCCTGGTCGTCGCCGGCAACATGGACCTGCCCGAGCACGACGACATGTTTTTCCAGATGGGATGCTCGATCAACGGCAGGGGGAAGATCATCGGTGACGTGGGGTTCTTCGGGGTGTCGGCCGCGCCGCATTCGAAACTGAAAACGCCGTACGAAATCTCCGAGGAGCGGATCCTCGCGCTCGCGAGGGCGGGGCACGCCGATGTTCGCGGCGCGCGGCTCAGGATCTTCGTGCCCGCACGCGCCGCCGTACGGCACGAGGGTCGACATCATCCATCTCGGCATCCACGTCGGGAGCACGGCGGTGCGGGACTTCGTCGAGGACGAGGCGCCCGACGCGGTCGTGTGCGGACATATCCACGAAGGGCGGGGGATGGACGCCATCGAAACCACGAAGATCGTCAACTGCGGCCAGGCGTCGCGCGGGCATTACGCGCTGATCGAGACATCGCCCGCTCTGACGATCGAAAATAAATCCCACCGCCTGCCGTTATGAAAAACGCCCCCACGTCCGCGGTCGTCACGATCGACGTCGCGCATCCGCCTCTTTCCTCGGATGAAGCGGAACAGATCTCTCGACGAGATCCTCCGGAAGGCCACGCTCTCCGGCAACGCGCGCGTCATCAGGGTCATCCACGGGTACGGGAGCGGCGGGAAAGGCGGGACGCTGAAAACGGCCGTGCGGAACTGGGCCTACCGGAGGAGGGATAAATTCGACCTGGTCGTGGCGGGGGAAGAGTACTCGCCGTTCCTGCCCGCGATGCAGGAACTCTTCACGTCGACAGAAGGAGTGGGACTCGCCGACTTCAGCGACACGAACGAGGGGATGACACTGCTCCTGCTACGGTGAAGGCACGTTCGACCCCCGGACAGGACCGTTACTTCAACAACAGCATCTTCTTTACGCCCCGGTATGCCCCCGCGGTCATTCTGCAGTAGTAGACGCCGCTCGGAGAATTCGTCGCGTCCCAGCTGACAGAGTGATATCCGGCGGGCACCTCGCCGTCGGTGAGCCGCGCGACTTCCTCGCCGGAGACATTGAATACCACGATTGCCACCCGCGTCGCGACAGGCAGCGTATAGTCAAGCGATGTGGAGGGATTGAACGGGTTCGGATAGTTGGATGAAAGGTCGAAGCCGGCAGGGAGCGCATTCGATGTCCGTGAGGAAACGATTACGGCGATCTGTGCCGGACCGTCGACGGTGAGCGCTCCAACCTTGTCCATTAAATAACTGCGTGTGACACCCTCACGCGTCACCTCGAGCGAGGACGTAACCCCGTGTGCGGGATCGCCGGAGACCTCCCACCGGATCGTGACGGGATACGTTCCGCCGCTCGCCGCGATCGGAAACACGCCGGCCGGTGCGTCGTGTCGCCGGCGCGATATGATTCGAGCATCCGGCCCGACGAGAACCGGGCGTCGAAGAGATCCCCGGGCGGCGGCGGTGGAAGCTCGAACATTGATGCGTCAGGGGCGGACTCCGAGTCGGGTCCGGGCGACGGGGCGGTACGCTCCCCGAAGTAGAGCGACTGGCTTCTCCCCGATGCGTCGGAGAGCTTCAGCGTGGTCACGCGGGCGAAGCCCGTCGGCGTGGATAAACCGTTGTCGGCCAACGATTTCGGCGCCGCCGCCGATGATTGCATCGAGAGGGAGCCCGCACCGTTCATCTTCACCCAGTAACCCTTCCCGGGCTCGAGCGTGGCTGCGGTGTAGTACCCGGTTGTTCCGTACCCGAGGTAGTTCGACGCGACGGTTCCACCCGTCGCGACGATCGAACCGGTGGGGACGTGCCAGGAAGGGCCGCCGACAAGGTTCCATTTGTCCTGGACCGGGACAATGACGCTGTCGAAGAACACGCCCGGCGCGCCGTCGATGCCCGGGGTCGTCTTCTTCATCCAGTATCCGCGGCCGGGCCGCAGGGAGTCGTGGATGCCGTTGTAGGAATTGACATAATCGTACACCGGGCCACCGGGGAAGAGGTTGAACGCCGAGAAATTTCCGTCGTTCGGCAGGACCGATATCGAGACGAGGTTCCACTTCTCATCTTCCGGTTCGGGATTTCGGGGGTAGAGCCTGACGCACCAACCGTCACGTGGCCGGGTCTCGATCGGGTACCCCTTTTCGTTGACGAACAGATATCGTGAACCCGGAACGGCATCGGTATCGGCCTGCATTCCGACGAGGGCTGTCGAATCGAGGCCGAAGGTGCCGACGGACTCGTACTCGTAATCCACGACGCCGGTGCAACGATTCAGCACGACGCGGAACGTGGTGATGTCCGGCTGGGGTCCCCAAGGAATGATCGTTCCGACTGAATCCCACTGGACGATGAACAGGCAGGTATCGCCGTCGTTGCCGTAGAGAATCCTGCCATACTCACCCGCACTGTCGCCGACAATCTGCTCTGCCCACATCGGGGCGATGACGGGGCCGTCGATGCCGGAAGAGCCGGGGAGGGGGAGATGTCCAGGAATTGCGCCCACATGCTGTCGCCGACGATCTTCACGGTGTCGGTCGCGGTTTCCCCGAGGCCGATCGCGCCGTCGACGGAAATCCACGCGTACCGGTATTCATCGTTGAAGAGCCTCACCGTCCCGCCGAGGTCGAACGGGCCCGCGATGCCCCCGTCCTTGTCGACGGTTCCCGGCGACATCGGATCGAAGAACTCCGAGGTGTCGATGGAGGTCCCCGTTCCCGAGATGTCTCGGGGAACGCAAACGATCGCTGTGTCGATGCCGTACCACTGTTCGCCGAACGGGACGACGCTGAACGAGCGCGGGGAGGTCAACGCGCTGACTCCGGCAAGGTCGACGGCCTTGATTCGATACGTCACTGTCGCGGTCGCCGGGGGCAGAGGATACATCACCTTCCAGTAATCGGCGCCGAGGTCATTCAACGGGATGTCGGGTTGGGGTACTCCATCGATCTCGTGCACCAGCACGACGTTGTCCACTCCGGCATTGAGCGGATTTTCAGGGTCGCAATCCTCGATGATCGCGCTGATCGGGACCGTCCCGGCACCCCCTTCAAATTGATTACCGGGGACTTCGGGGATCGTCACAAAGTACGGTGGGGCATTGGATGTCACCGTCATACTGTACCATAGGTAGATGTTGGATACCGCGAGGGAATCCGGGTAGAAACCACCCCGTGCCACCCAGCCCCACAGGACGCTGCTGTCCGACACACCGGAACAATTCGATGCAACGACCTCGTGCTGATAAAATTTCCAGAGCCGCGAGGGATAATCCTCGTCGGCAGTCGAAACGAGCCAAGTATCCGCTATCCAGTCCGTCCGGCGTTCGATGGGAGGCGGATCGGCGTGGGTATGCCATGGACAGGGAAAACCACACGGAGGGATTTGAAACGAGATGAAAAACTTGTCCCCGACCGTCACGTCGATCGGCCCGAAAAGCGCGTCCATCGGGACCGCGATCTGCGACCATGGATCGACCGGAACGGGATAGCCGCCCGCTCCCCACAATTCCTCGCCCAACAGCGGCGTGGATGGGACCGGCGACCCGCCGATCGTCGAGACCCAGTTGGTGTCCGTCGCGTCCTCGGGGAACGCGGCGATCCCCTGGTCGGCATCGTTCGTGTTCAACCAGTATCCCCAGCTCTGGCAGGGGGGAGGCGGAAACGGGCCGGGACGAACTCCCGGACCGTACTCGGGGCCGATCAGCGATCGATGGACCCGGAGGAAGATTGTCGAGTCGCTGGCGCCGACGTTGGGCCCCTGCTCCCACAAAATTGTATCGATCGTCCCCGTAGCTTTCGCCTCATACCACTGGCCGAGAACATCTGAGTGATACCCGCCGAAAAGACTATTAGGATTGTGATGCCAAGAGTATCCAAACCAAAACTTGTCCGAACAGATTACCTGCCCGGCGGTCGTCCGGGCGTTCGACCTCGACGCGATCACCGACCTGGCAGACTGTCCCGGTTCGATCCGGATGACTTCCTGGTTGGGGGATACCAGGTACCGCTGCTGGGGGTGAAGCACGGTGAATCCAATGAGGGTGGCAATGAGTGGAAGAAAGAGGAAGCGAATCATGTCGTCCTCCAATCGTCGAATGCGGGCAGGCAGCTGCAGGCTGGCTCTATCACATATACGATGCAATATAATAAGGAGGAGCGCAAGAGCCAATGACGCTGGTCAGGAATAGACCCTGCTCGGCCGGCCGGCTCCGGTGGGCAGGGTCCCCTCCCGGACCCTCCATATTTCCCCCCAATTTCAGTGAATTTTGGCCTTATCTGCATCGCGAGCCCTCCACGAAAAACCTCCAAACTCAATCAATTTCAGCCATTCCGCTCCGGGGTGAGATTCAGATCACGGAAATGTTAAAAAACCGCCAAAATAACTTGACTTTCATCGATAATTGGCTAAATTTCTAGACCACGGTGGGGAAAAATGGAGAATTGTGGAGTGAAATTCTAATGGATTTCAAAGGGTAAAGAACCCCTCCGAAAAATATTTTATGTCATCGTTCAAAGGAACATACACACACTCGGTCGACGAGAAAGGGAGACTCAACCTTCCGGCGAAATTGCGGAAGTACGTCTCCCCCGAGAACAACGACACGTATGTCGTGACGCGCGGCTTCGAACAGTGCCTCTTCGTCTATCCCCTCGACGAATGGGCGAAAGTGGAGGCGAAGCTGCGCGAACTGAACAATTACAATTCCGAGCACCGGAAATTCCTCAGGGCCGTGCTCGCGATGGCCAACGAAGTGCAGCTCGATTCCCAGGCCCGTCTCTCCCTTCCACCCGATCTCCGCGACTACGCGAAAATCCGCGGAGACGTGAAGATCATCGGCACGCTCGACAAGATCGAGCTGTGGGACCCGGGAATCTACCAGAAATACGAGGCCTCGCTCACGGAATCGTACGAAGAGATCGCGGAAAAAGTCATGAAGTAATCCTCGCCCGAACGCGAGGCACGTCCGATTCACCCGGATGAAATGGATCAACCATATCACACCCCTGTACTACTCGACGAAGTCCTTTCCTTCCTTCAACCGAGGGAGGGAGGAACGTACGTCGATTGCACTCTCGGCGGCGGGGGGCACGCCGAAGCCGTTCTCAACGCGATATCAGGAAAAGGATTGCTCGTGGGGTTCGACCGCGATCCCGACGCCATCCGGGCCGCAGGCGAACGACTCGCCAGGTTCGGAGCGTCGGTCGCCCTCGTCCCTCACAATTTCGACGCCGTCCGGAACCGGCTTCGGCTGCTGAACATCAATGAAGTCGACGGTTTTCTCCTGGACCTGGGTGTGTCATCCCATCAGCTCGATGATCCCGGACGGGGATTTTCGTTCCAGCAGGAAGGGCCCCTGGACATGAGGATGGACACCGGGGCGGACGTGAGCGGCCTGAAGGTCGTGAACACGTACACGGAAGAGGAATTGAAACGGATTTTCAGGGAGTACGGAGAGGAAAGAATGGCGAGCCGCATCGCCTGGAGAATCGCCAGGCACCGTGAGGAAAAACCGATGGAATCCACCGCGGAACTGGCGAACGCGGTCCGCAGGGCGGTGGGAGGACGCTTCATCCTCAAATCCCTCGCGAGGGTCTTCCAGGCGATCCGCATCGAAGTCAACGACGAACTCGACAACCTCCGGAGGTTCCTCGAGAGCTCCATCCCCCTGATGGCGCCGGGCGGGAGGATCGTCGTGATCTCCTACAACTCGCTCGAGGACAGGATCGTGAAGACCTGGATGCGCGAAGAGGTGAAGGTGGCGGGCCGGCTGACGCCGCTGACGAAAAAACCGGTGGTGCCGTCGGAGAGGGAATTGTCGCAGAACAAACGGTCGCGGAGCGCCAAGCTGCGCGCGGCGGAGAAAAAACAGTCATGAGCAGGGGTCCCGTGAGCGAGCTCGAAACGCCCGAAACCGCCGACCAGAAGCAGCGGCGCTTTGTCTACAGCGGCGAACCGGGAGGCGGCCAGTCGGAATTCCTGACCCGCGGGAACAAACCGCTCAAGCGCCGGAAAAAGTCGCCGTTCAAGATCGTCAGCCTCATCGCGGTGATCTCGGTCCTGATCGTGTTCTACGTGTGGAACAAGATCGCGGTGAACCGGCTGGCCGACGAAGTGAACGCCCTCGAGGTGAAGCAGAAGGAGATCGAGAGCATCATCCGGGATTATCATGCAGAGATCGGCAGAAAATCGAGCCGCGACCGGATCGAAGACCTCGCCCAGAAAAAGGCCGGGATGATCCACAATCCCGACCAGCCGGCCTTCTTCGAAGTCGAGAATTACGAAGCCGTCCCCAGGGACGGCGAAAAATAAAAGCCGGAGCCCATACGAAACAGAAGGAAGCGCATATCCCGGTCCTGCCCCAGACGGACACGATGCCGGACGATCCGAAGGAGATCCGCCGGTGGCGGCGGAGACTGCGCATCCTCCAGGTCGGCCTGTTTGCGTTCTTCGGGCTGGTGTGCCTGCGGCTGGTGCAGATCCAGATCGTGGAATCGGAACGCTTCGCCCAGGCCGCCGACGACCAGTACAACAACCCGGTCGTGCTTCCCGCGCTGAGGGGATCCCTGCTCGACAGGAACGGCAATCCGATCGCGTCGAGCACGATGTTCGTCATGGTCGAGGCCAACCCGCGGAATGTGGGCTCCGACTCGACCGCACTGGTGAAGTCGCTCTCGAAAATCACGGGCAAGAGCAAGGCGTATTATAAAAGCCTCCTGCGGAAAGGGTGGAAGAACAAACACGCGCTCCTCGAAAACCGGCTGAAGATGGAGGCGGTCCAGAGGCTCTCCCTCGACACCCTGAAGGGCGTCGATCTCACGAATAAATCAACCCGGATCTATCACGGCGGGATCGTGGCGGGCCAGCTCCTGGGCATCACGAACCCCGGCGACAGCGGGATCGCCGGCATCGAGATGGGATTCAATGCGAAGCTGACCGGGAAAGACGGCAGGATGGTCTACCAGAAGATCGGCCGGACATCCCTCGTCGCCACGGTCGACAACCTGCGGACCGACCCCGTGCCCGGCCACAATATCACGCTGACGATCGACCTGCTCCTGCAGCAGATCGCCGAGAGCGAGCTCGAGAAGGGCGTCAAGGAGAACGAGGCCGAGGGTGGCGTCGTCATCATGCTCCAGCCGAAGACCGGCGAGGTCCTCGCGATCGCGCAGTATCCCAGGTTGAACCCGGCGAGCTTCGGGAAGGCGTCGAAGGAAAACCAGAAACTCCGCGCGGTCACCGACATGGTGGAGCCCGGCAGCGTGTTCAAGATCGTGACGGCCTCCGCGGCGCTCGACGAGGGCCTGATCGGGCCAGAGCGGAAGTTCAACGCGGAGAACGGGATCTACAAGGTCCCCGTCAGGGGGAGGAAGAACCCGCGGGTGATCAAGGACGTGCACAAGTACGGGATCATCTCCTTTCGCGAAAGCATCGAGCTCTCGAGCAACATCGTAATGGCGAAGGCGAGCGACATCATCGGCAACGAGAAGCTCTACACGATGTCCCGGGGCTACGGGTTCGGCACGAAGACGGGCATCGACATCCCGGCGGAGATCGGCGGGGTCCTGAGGAAACCGATGCTCTGGTCGGGATTGACGCGACACAGCCTCTCCTACGGTTACGAAGTCGGTGTGACGCCGATCCAGATCGCCGCGGCCTACGGCGCCATCGCCAACGGCGGCGTGCTGATGCGGCCGTTCATCCTGAAAAGCGAAACCGGCGCCGACGGTGAAGTGGTCGGCGAGACGCAACCGGCGCCCGTTCGCAGGGTCATCTCGGAGGAAACCGCCGCCACGCTGACGTCGTTTCTCGAGGGCGTGGTGGAGCGCGGAACGGCCGTCTCCGCGAAAATCCCCGGCATGAGGATCGCGGGAAAGACCGGGACGTCGAAGCGGCTGGTGAACGGTTCGTACGACGGCGCCGAGTACACGGCCTCGTTCGTCGGGTTCTTTCCCGCGGAGGCGCCGGAGATCGTCTGCCTGGTGATGCTCGACAAGCCGCGGGGCATCAACTATTACGGCGGCACGACGAGCGCGCCGATTTTCCGCGAGATCGTAAAACGGATCGTGGCCTCGTCGGACCGGTACGCCGTGCCGATCGCGGGTGACGTCCGGGAGCGCAGGGCGCGACGCAAACCGGCGCGCAGGCCGATCGGCCCGGGACCGGCGGCAAACAGAAGCCGAACGCCGCGGGCCGCACGGCGGAAAAGAAATCGACGGCGGGCGCCTCCCGCCACATCGCCCCCGACGTGCGGGGGTTGTCGATGCGCGAGGCCATCAACGTCCTGAGGGACGAAAAATTCGAGCCCTCCGTGTTCGGATCGGGAGTCGTCGTGTCGCAGAATCCGCGTCCCGGGGAACCGGTGTCGTCAGGCAGCGTCATCACGCTGACCTGCGGACCGAAACCCTCGAAAACGGGCGACCTTAAATAGCGATCCACACCCGTCCGTCTCGCGGACCTCTTCCCGTCGAAACGGAATGAACTTATCGAAGTTGCTGGAAAACGTCACCGTCAGGAAAATGTTCCAGACCCTGTACGGAAAAATGGTCGTCACCCACGATGTGGAAGTGAACGCGATCGCGTACGACTCGCGCCGCGTCCGCCGGGGAGACCTCTTCGTGGCGCTCAGGGGGACGGACTCGGACGGCCACCGGTTCGCCGTCGACGCGATCAATAACGGCGCGAAGGTCGTCGTCCTGGACGATGACAGGGCGGTCGACGATTCCTTCTGCATGCACAACGGGACGGTCAAGGTGGTGGTGCCCGACACGAGGATCGCGCTCGCGACGATTTCGGCCTCGTTCTTCGGGAGGCCGGGAGACGGGATGACGCTCGTCGGGGTCACCGGGACGAACGGCAAGACGACGACGACGTCGCTGATCCATTCGATGATGATGCGCCACGCGGGAGAAGCGGACAGGCCAGGCGGGCCCGGCAGGCTTGGATCGATAGGATTGATCGGGACGATCGAATACAAAATCGGCGACCGTCTGCTTCCCGCGACCCACACGACCCCGGGGCCGCTCGAGCTGAACGGGCTCCTCGCCGAGATGGTCGCGGCGGACTGCCGGTCGGCGGTGATGGAGGTGTCGTCGCACGCGCTCGACCAGCACCGGGTCGACGGGCTCCGGTTTCGTACGGCGGTCTTCACGAACCTGACAAGGGACCACCTGGACTACCACGAGACGATGGAAGCCTACTTCGACGCCAAGAAAACGCTCTTCACCTCCCTCACGGACGACGCGTGGGCGGTGATCAACACGGACGACGAGTGGGGCCGGAAACTGGCCGGTCTGTCGAAGGGCAGGGTCCTGACGTACGGCATCGATTCCGGCGCGGACCTGAAAGGATCCCGGATCACGCTTTCGACCTCCGGGACGACGTTTACGATCGCGTACGGCGGCGAAACGGCCGACGTTTCGACGTCGCTCGTCGGAAAATTCAACGTCGCCAACATACTGGCGGCGACAGGGACCGGGCTGAGCCTCGGGATCCCGTTCACGACAATCGCCCGGGACATCGCGTCGTTCAGGCCGGTGAGGGGGAGGTTCGAGCCGCTGACGTCGCCGGCCGGATGGACGGCGATCATCGACTACGCGCACACGCCGGACGCGCTCGAGAAAACACTCACCGCGGTCAGGGAGGCCTTCCCGGAAGGGACTCGGGGCAGGATCGTGACGGTGTTCGGGTGCGGCGGGAACAGGGACAGGAAGAAACGGCCCGCGATGGGGCGGATCGCCGCGGCGCTCGGCGACATTACGATCGTCACGTCCGACAACCCGCGCGAAGAACGGCCCGACACGATCATCGACGAGATCGTCGCGGGCATCGAACCGGGAAGGGCGATGTTCCGCGAACCGGACCGCGCGAAGGCGATCCGGATGGCGGTCGGCATGGCGCGCAAGGGCGACATCGTGGTCGTGGCCGGCAAGGGCCACGAGGAATACCAGGTGGTCGGGAAGGAGCGGATCCCCTTCAGCGACCGGCAGGTGGTGGAAGAATCGATCCGCGCAGCGCAATGAACCTGAGCATGGAGGACGTGCTGGAAGTGCCGCACCTGAGCGCACATAATGTTCCGACGGCGGCCCGGAAGGGCTTCGCCGGCGTGTGCACCGATTCGCGGAAGGTCCGCCGCGGCGAGCTGTTCGTTGCGCTGCGCGGCGACAACTTCGACGGGAACGCGTTCGTGCGAGAGGCGTTCCGGCGCGGGGCCGCTGCGGCGGTCGTGGATTCACCGCTGGGGCGCCGGGGCGCCGGTTCGAAGCCCGTGGTCGTCGTGAAGGACGCCGTGAAGGCGCTCGGATCGATCGCGCGCGCGTATCGCTCGAAGTTCACGCTCCCCGTCGTGGCGGTCGCCGGAAGCAACGGCAAGACGACGACGAAGGCGATGATCGAGAACGTGCTCGGGAAGAAATTCCGGGTGCTCGCGACGGAAGGCAACCTGAACAACCACATCGGCGTCCCGATGACGCTCTTCCGGCTCAGGCCCGGGCACGGCGCCGCGGTGGTGGAAATGGGAACGAACCACTTCGGCGAGGTGCGGTACCTTGCGGACACTGCCCGGCCGACGCACGGCGTCATCACGAACATCGGCAGGGAGCACCTGCAGTTTTTCAAGGACCTCTCCGGGGTCGCGAAGGCGGAAGGCGAGCTGTTCGAATACCTCGCCGCCTCGGGAGGGACGGCCTTCGTCAACGCCGATGACCCGCGGGTGGCGCGGCTCTCCGGCAGGAACGCCACGACCGTTCCGTTCGGTTTCGGCGGGAGCGGGGCCACGGTTCGGGGCAGGGGCCTGGAGATGACGCGCACCGGCCTCCCGAGGTTCACCGTCCATCGCCGGGGCGGAAAACCGTTCGCGGTGAAACTGGCGGTCCCGGGACGCCATGCGGCCTCGAACGCCCTCGCGGCGGCGGCGATCGGGATCGCGTTCGGCGTGAGCGCCGCGCTCATCCGGAGCGCGCTCGCCGGCTTCCGCCCGGTGGGGAAACGGATGGAGACCGTGACGCTCAACGGCGTCACGATCCTGAACGACACGTACAACGCGAACCCCGAGTCGGTGATCTCGGCTCTCGACACGCTCTCGCTCTTCAGGGGGCGCGGGAAACGGATCGTCGTCCTCGGCGACATGCTGGAGATGGGAAGGACCGCCCGCCGCGAACACGCCCTGGTCGGCGCGGCGATCGGCAAACACGGATTCAGTGATGTCCTGACATACGGTCCGCTCGCCCGGCATTACCTGCGGACGGGCCGGCCGGGGAAACATTACGCCGACAAACGGCGACTCGCAACGGATTTATGCCGGATAACGCGTCCCGGGGACGTGGTGCTGGTGAAGGGATCGAGGGGTATGAGAATGGAAGAGGTTGTGGCATCGCTGGTCGATCATTTGCGGGGGGCGGCATGAGACGGTTGTGGTGGATTCTCCTGATCACGCCGCTTTTCCTGCACTTCCAGGGCCGCCGCGGCGACTTCGGGGGGTCGTGGGAGCTCGACCTGAAAAAAAGCGTCAATCTGCCGGCGTCGTTCAAGAACGTGGAATCGTTCACCCTGGAGATCAGCCAGAAGGGCGACAGCCTGACCGTCCTCGCCAGCATGAAAGGCAAGGGAGCGGACGGCAAAGTCCAGAACGTCCCCTTCCCGCCGTTCATCTATGTCATGGACGGAAAGGAAGGCTACCGGAGGGATTCGATCCGCGGCTCCGAACGGTGGATGTCGGCGCACTGGGGCACCGACGGGAAATCGGTGGTGATGGACACGCGAGCGCGCGTGCGGCAGGCGGGCAAACCGCCGACGGAATTTTCGCAGCACGACGTGTGGAAGATGGTCGGGGACTCGACGCTCGACATCGCCATCACGCAAAAAACGACGGGAAGCGATTCAGTCAGGACCGAACGGCGGATCTACAGGAAGCGGAAATAATGCTCTATTATATCGTCGAACTGATCCGTCAGTACGTCCATTTCCCGGGGATGGGCCTGTTCCGGTACATCACGTTCCGCGCCGGAGCTGCCGCGATCACGGCGCTCATGATCGCCTTCTGGATCGGGCCGAAGGTCATCCGCTTCCTCAGGGAACACCAGATCGGCGAGGCCGCGAAGCTCGAGGCGCCGAAGAACCACCTCTCCAAGGCCGGGACGCCGACGATGGGGGGGCTGATCGTGCTGGCCGCGACGGTGATACCGGCCGTCCTCTGGGCCGACATCAAGAACGGTTACGTCCTGCTGATCCTCTTCACGACGGTCTGGCTCGGGGCCGTGGGGTTCCTCGACGACTACCTGAAGGTCGTCAAGAAGAAGCCGAAGGGTCTGATCGGCAAGTACAAGATCGTGGGACAGGTGATCGCGGGACTGGTGGTGGGAGGGGCCGTCTACTACGTCCCCCAGATGATGGACTCGACGCTCGTCAGGTACGCCTCGTCGACGACCGTCCCGTTCCTCAAGAACACGGAGATCAACTTCGGCATCCTCTACATACCGATCGTCATCCTGGTCATCACCGCCACGAGCAACGCGGTGAACCTGACCGACGGGCTCGACGGCCTCGCCGCCGGCACCGTCGGGATCGTCGCGCTGACGCTCGCGGTGATCGCCTACGTCTCCGGTCATGCGGAGCTGAGCCAGTACCTCACGATCCCGTTCCTCCGCGGGAACGGCGAGCTCGGCATCTATTGCGCGGCGCTGGTGGGCGCGTGCCTGGGGTTCCTCTGGTACAACGCCTACCCGGCGCAGGTGTTCATGGGCGACACGGGGTCGCTCGCCCTGGGCGGCGCGATCGGCGCGCTCTGCGTGCTGCTGAAAAAGGAGCTGCTCCTGCCCACGCTGGGCGGGATCTTCCTCATCGAGACGCTCTCGGTGATCATCCAGCGGCTCTGGTTCAAGTACACGAAAAAGCGGTACGGCCAGGGACGGCGCGTCTTCAGGATGGCGCCCATCCACCATCATTTCGAGATGGCGGGAGTGCCCGAGCCGAAAATCGTCACGCGGTTCTATATCGTCGCGATCCTGCTGATGATCCTGAGCCTCGCAACATTCAAGGTGAGGTAACGATGGGCGTCGCGCAGACAGAGGAGCCCGATACGGACGTCATGGACACGTCGGAACTGAAGGGGAAGAAGGTCACCGTCATCGGGGCCGCGCGGAGCGGCCTGGGCGCGGCGCGCCTGCTGCACGCGGCCGGGGTCTCCGTGTTCGTGAGCGACCACTCGCCGTCGGGGCCGCTGACCCAGAGCTTCATGGAATTGAAAAAGACCGGGATCGCCTTCGAGGCGGGCGGACACACCGCGAGGGCGTACGACGCGGACCTGATGGTCATCAGCCCCGGCGTCCCCTCCGACGCGGAGGTCATCCGCGAGGCGGGCCTGCGCGGGATCCGGGTCGTCAGCGAAATCGAAATGGCCTCCTGGTTCTGCGCCGCGAAGATCGCCGGGATCACCGGCACCAACGGCAAGACCACGACGGTGACGCTCCTCGGACGCCTCCTGGCGGACGCGCGCATCGCCGCGGCGGTCGCGGGGAACATCGGCACGGCGTTCTCGGGCGTCGCGGCCGACGCCGCGCCGGACTCGGTCGTGGTCCTCGAAGTGTCGAGCTTCCAGCTCGACCACATCGACCGTTTCCGCCCTTCGGTGTCGGTCATCCTGAACATCACGCCCGACCACCTGAACCGGTACGGCGGGTCGTTCGAGCGGTACGCGAGGTCGAAATGCAGGATTTTCGAGAACCAGAGGCCGGGCGACGCGCTGATTTATAATTCCGACGACGCCGAGACGAACACGAGGGTCGCACGACTCGTCCCCAACGGGGTGAAGCTGCTGCCGTTCGGCCTGAAGGAACCGGCCGGAGACGGCGCGTTCGTCAGGGACGGAACGATGGTCGTGCGGCTGGGCGGTCGGGAAACGCCGGTCGTCGCGACCGGCGAGCTCGGCATCCCCGGGCTCCACAACCTCTACAACTCGATGGCGGCGTCGCTCGCGGCGTTCGTCCTCGGGGTCAGCGCGGAGACGGCGGCGGCAACGCTTCGCGGAGTTCAAGGGGGTCGAACACCGGCTCGAATTCGTCCGGGAGCTCCGCGGCGTCCGGTACGTCAACGATTCGAAGGCGACCAACGTGGACTCGGTCTGGTACGCCCTGCAGTCGTATCCCGTCGCCGATCGTGCTCATCCTCGGCGGGAGGGACAAGGGGAACGATTACACGAAGATCGCGGGCCGCTCGTCGCCAAGTCGGTCAAAACGATCGTCGCGGTGGGCGAGTCGGCGGACAAGGTGGTGAAGGCGTTTTCGGGAGCGGTGCCGGTGGTGAAGGCGGCCTCGATGAAGGACGCCGTGGCGCGCTCGGCGGCCGCGGCCTCGCAGGGGGACGTGGTGCTCCTCTCCCCGGCGTGCGCCTCGTTCGACTGGTTCGACAGTTACGAGCACCGGGGACGGGTCTTCAAGGAGGCCGTATGGGAGTTGCAGTGACGGAAATGAAACCGCCCAGGACGAGGAACCACATCGATTTCGCCACGCTTGTGGCGGTCATTACGCTGATGCTCCTGAGCATGGGGATCGTCTACAGCGCCTCGTCGACGCTGTCGTTCAGGAATTACAAGGACAGCGAACAGGTGCTCGTCGACCACGTGACCAAGATCGCGGCCGGGCTGGCGGCGCTCTTCATCATGATGCGGTTCGATTACCACCGGTTCCGGAAGCTGACGAAGCCCGCGCTGATCGCGGCCATCGGGCTGCTCACGCTGACGCTCCTCGTCGGCGCGGTCGCCAACGGCGCGATCCGCTGGATCCCCCTCGGCCCGCTCAGGATACAGCCGTCGGAGTTCGCGAAGTACGCGCTCCTGTTCCACCTCTGCACGCTCATTTCCGTGAAGGGGGAAATGCTTCGCGACTTCAGGAAGGGGTTCGTCCCGATGATGGTCTGGATCGGCCTGGTGGCGGCGCTCGTCATCCTGCAGCCGAACTTCAGCATGGCGGCGATCATCGTCCTGCTGAGCATGGTGATGCTGTTCGTGGGCGGTGTGCGGTTCAAGCACCTCGCGATGGTGGCGGCTCCCGTCGTCCCGGCGATGGTGGGCATCCTGGTCCTGGAGCCCTACCGGGTGAAGCGGATCGAGGAATACATCGAGGCGGTCCTCGGCGAGTTCGGCAAGGGCGCGATCCCGTACCAGCTCCGGCAGGGGCTGATCGCCTTCGGGCGGGGCGGGATCTTCGGCGTGGGGCCGGGCGAGAGCCGGCAGCGGGACCTCTTCCTCCCGGAGGCGCACACCGATTTCGTGTATTCGATCATCGGCGAGGAGTACGGGTTCGTCGGGACGATGTTCTTCATGCTCCTCTTCCTGATGATCATGGTCCGCGGGTACAAGATCGCCCGGTACGCGCCCGACGTCTTCGGCCGCAACCTCGCGATCGCCATCACGAGCACCGTCACGCTCTACGCGCTGGTCAACGCCGGCGTGACGCTCGGCCTCCTGCCGACGACGGGCCTCCCGATGCCGTTCGTCAGCTTCGGCGGGTCGTCGATGCTGTTCACGGCGGCCGCCGTCGGCGTGCTCCTGAACATTTCCTCGCAGACGGACCTCCACCCGAGGGCCACGCAGGTCCCGGTCGTGGGGTCGGTGAACGCCGGTAAAGCGGCGGTCGGAAAGGTGTATTGATGTGCCTGCAGACTCCTACGTATTCGCGGGCGGAGGGACCGGCGGTCATCTCTACCCGGCCCTCGCCATCGCGGGAGAAGTCAGGAAACTGGTCCCGGGAGCGCGGATCTGCTTCATCGGGACGAAGGGAAAAATCGAATCAAGGGTCGTGCCGGCTGAAGGGTATGAGTTCAGGACGCTATGGATCAGCGGTCTGCGGCGGAGCCTCTCGCCCGGAAACCTCCTCGTCCCACTCAAGGCGGTGGTCTCGATGATACAGGCCTGGAACCACCTGAGGGACCTGCGACCCCGCGCCGTGATCGGCACGGGCGGATACGTCTCGGGCCCGGTGCTCCTGGCGGCGTCGGTGATGGGCATTCCGACGCTCATCCACGAGCAGAACAGCGTGCCGGGCGAGACGACGAAATTCCTCGCGAAGCGGGCAAGCGAAGTGCACGTCTCCTTCGCGGAAACGGTCGAACACCTGCCCTCATCGGCGAAGGTGTTCGTGAGCGGGAACCCGACCCGCGGCATCCTCGCGGGGGCCGGCAGGAACGACGCGATGAAATTTTTCGGGATGGACCCGGGCGATCGCGGGACGGTCCTCCTGGTGTCCGGAGGCAGCCTCGGCGCGCGGTCGGTGAACAGCGCGGTGCTGGAGAACCTGGACGCGATTCTCGGAATGGGCCTGCGGATCGTGTGGCAGACCGGGCAGGCCGATTTCGAACGAATTGCCGCGGCGACGCGGCAACGCCCCCGGCAGTCGGTGTGGACCGGGGCCTTCATCGACCGGATGGATTACGCGTACGCCGCCGCGGACCTCGCCCTCTGCAGGGCCGGCGCGACGACGATCGCTGAACTGACGCGGCTCGGGAAACCGGCGCTCCTGGTCCCGTACCCGCAGGCGGCGGCGGACCACCAGACGCTGAACGCCCGCTCGATGGAACGTTCCGGCGCCGCGGTGCTGATCGCGGACGCCGCGGCGGCCGGGGCGTTGCTCCCGGCCCTCGCGGACGTCCTTGCCCCGGGCCGGCTCGACGCGATGGCGAAGGCGAGCGCGTCCCTCGGGCGGCCGGGCGCGGCGGCGGAGATCGCGAAGCACGCGGTGGAACTCGGCGGAGGAGCGAAAGGGATGACGAAGGAGTTTCCGGCGGGCGCCAGGATCTTCAGGTACAAGCTGGACTTCTACTACCAGCAGGCGCTGCTCTACCTCGTGACCCTCGTGCTGTACGCGGGCGTCAGGGGGACGTTCGAGTTCGACCGGCTGCCGACCATGGGGTCGGACCCGATGCTCTACATCATCATCCTGTTCGTGATCATCTCGTTCGCGGTGCTCCTGCTGAACAAGGCGAGGGAGCGGAAACTCGTGATCGCGCACGACAGGATCATCTTTCACAACAAGTACAGGGACCGCGAAATCCTCCTGTCCGACATCGACTGGTTCCACGTCGGCAGGGAACGCGCTGTCAGGACGGCGGGGCGGTCGCAGGTGATCGTCTTCAAGATCAAGCACCGGAGGCGGCTCTTCAGGATCCGCATCGGACGGTACGAGCGCGAGAAGGACCTGCTCGCGGAGATGCAACGCATCGGCGAGCAGTTGCCGAAGGGAAAACGGTTTTCATTCAGGATGGATTGATCATTCAGACGAATAACGGCGGACAACGTGTTCAGCTCCATTAAAAAAATACATTTCGTGGGCATCGGCGGCATCGGGATGAGCGGCATCGCCGAGATCCTGATCGACCAGGGCTTCTCGGTGACCGGGTCCGACCTGGCGCCTGGCGAGACGACCGAGCGTCTGCAGAAACTCGGCGCCGGTGTGATGAAGGGGCACAACGCGGCCAACATCGCCTCCGACGTGGACGCCGTCGTCTACTCGTCGGCGGTGCAGGGCGACAACCCCGAGGTGCGTGAGGCCCAGCGGCGGAAGATCCCGATCATCCGGCGGGCCGAGATGCTCGCCGAGGTGATGCGGCTGAAGTACGGCATCGGGGTCGCCGGGACGCACGGCAAGACCACCACGACGTCGATGATCAGCCTGGTGCTGATCGAGGGCGGGCTCGACCCGACCGTCATCGTGGGCGGCAAGCTGAGCGGGCTCGGCGGGACCAACGCCCGGCTCGGCCACGGGGAGTTCATCGTCGTCGAGGCGGACGAGTTCGACCGATCGTTCCTGTCGCTCACCCCGACCATCGCGGTCCTGACGACCCTCGACACGGACCACCTGGACTGCTACCGCGACATCGAGGACATCAAGAAGGCGTTCATCCAGTTCGCCTCGAGGGTGCCGTTCTACGGGTTCATCGTGCTCTGCCTCGACGAGGCGGCGCTGCAGGACATCGTCCCGCAGTTCAAGACCAAGAAACTGCTGACGTACGGCCTCACCCCGCAGGCGGACGTGCAGGCGATCGACATCATGCACAACGAGAACACGACGAAGTTCACGCTGGTGCAAGGGCGGGCGCGAGATGGGGGAGATTTCGCTCCACATCCCCGGCCGTCACAACGTCCAGAACGCGCTCGCGGCGATCACGGTGGGTTTCGAGCTCGGCATGCCGTTCGACAAGATCAGGGCCGGCATCGAGAAGTTCGCCGGCGTCTACCGCCGGTGGGAAAAGAAGGGCGAACACGGGGGGATCCTGCTCTACGACGATTACGCCCACCACCCCACGGAATGCCGCGCAACGCTCTCCGGCGCCAGGGCGGGGTGGAGGCGGCAGAGGCTGGTGTGCGTGTTCCAGCCGCACCTCTATTCGCGCACGCGGGACTTCTACGAGGATTTCGGGAAATCGTTCCTCCTCTCCGACGTACTGGTGGTGACCGACGTCTACCCGGCGCGCGAGGAGCCGATCCAGGGGATCACGGGGGAACTGATCGTGAACGCGGCCAAGCAGTACGGCCACAAGGACGTGCATTACGTCCCGGACAAGAAGGCGGTCCCGGCCTACCTCGCGGGGATCGTGAAGGAAAACGACATCGTGATCACGATGGGCGCGGGCGACATCTGGAAGTACGGCGAGGAATTCTTCAGGAACCTCAGGAAGGCCGGATGATCCACCTGGAGGACATACAAAAAGTGCTGCGGGGACGGATCGCGATCAACGAGCCGATGCTCCGGTACACCTCGATCCGGATCGGCGGACCGGCGGACTTCCTGCTGGAGCCGGCGGACCGCGACGACGCCATCGGCCTCCTCTCGCATCTGCAGGAGAGCTCGACGGCGTACACCGTGATCGGGAAGGGCTCGAACATGCTCGTCAGCGACGAGGGGATCCGCGGGACGGTCGTGCACCTCGAGCCGGGCCTGAACTCCGTCGCGATGGACGGCGATCTCGTGAGCGCCGGGGCGGGGATCCCGATGGCCAGGTTCGTGGACTTCTGTGTGCAGCAGGGGCTTGGCGGCGTCGAAATGCTCGCGGGAATCCCCGGCACGCTCGGCGGCGGGGTCTGGATGAACGCGGGCGCCTACGGCGGCGAGATATCGACCCACCTCGTGGACGTCGAGGTGATGCGCGACGGCAGGACCGCCCGCATCCCGAAGGACCAGGCCGGATTCACCTACCGCCACGCCTCCCTCGGGGAGGCGGTGGTGCTCGGCGCCCGGTTCAGGCTCCCGGCGGGCGACAAATCCGAATTGATGCGCTCGCGCCGCGAGCTGCTGATCAAACGCAACCGCGCCCAGCCCGTGAACATGCCGAACTCGGGGTCGATGTTCAAGAACCCCCCGGGCAACCACGCGGCGAAGCTGATCGACGAGGCGGGGCTGAAGGGAACGATGCGCGGGAAGGCCGGGATCTCGACCCTCCACGCGAACTTCATCGTGAACCACGGGGGCGCGAAGGCCCGCGACGTGGTGGAGCTCCTGGAGCTGGCCCACGCGACGGTGATGAAGCGGACGGGAATCAGCATGGAGCTCGAGATCAAGCTCGTCGGTTTCGGGGAAAACATCTACGAGGAGATCTACGCGTGAGCGAGGACGTCGAAAACAGGCCCGCACAGAAGAAGGCGAAGACGCGCCCGTCGTACCTCTGGTTCCTGGGGGGGATCGGAGGCGTCGTGCTCGCGCTCTTCGTCCTCTCCCTGCAATGGAAGGACACCCGGCGGGTGGCGAAGGTGGTGATCGAAGGGGCGCTGTACTTCTCCGAAAAGGACGTGCGCGCGCGGGCCTCGGTGCCGGCGAAGGCGCTCCTGGACACGGTCTCGCTCGGCGCCATCAGGGCGAGGCTCGTCTCGCACCCCTACATCCGCGACGCGCGGGTGGGCAGGACGTACCCGGACGAGCTGACCATCGCCATCGACGAAAGGATCCCCGTCGCGTCGTTCACGGTGAACGGCGCGATCCGGTACATCGACGAGGAGGGCGTCGTCCTGCCCTACCTCAGGTCCGGGATGCCGTACGACCTCCCGCTGATCACCGGCGTGCCGGAGCTCAACCGCACCCGCATCGGGGAAGTGGTCGAGGGGGAGGAATACTTCGCAGCGCTCGGGATCCTCGTCGCCGCGATGGAGACCGACAGCTCGGTGTACCGGCTCATCTCGGAGGTCGACATGAAGGACGGCGGGGACATCGCGCTCTACTCGTCGGAGGACGCCGTGCTCATCAAGTTCGGCAGGGGCGACGAGCGGAGGAAGTTCATGCTCCTGAGGACGTTCTGGGAAAAGTTCGCAAGGGAGGGGGGTACCGAGCACCTCGAGTACCTCGACCTCCGCTTCAGCGACCAGGTGGTCGCGAAATGGAATAATAAACCACAACAATCAGTCAATCTATCTTCCATGCTGGAAGGCGAGGGACAACGCTGATGGAAAACGAAATCATCGTGGGTCTGGACATCGGGACGACGAAAGTCTGCGCGGTCGTCGCGTCGACGAACGAGGCCGGGAAGATCAACATCCTCGGGGTCGGCCGGAGCATGTCGGACGGGCTCACCAGGGGGGTCGTCACGAACATCGACAAGACGGTCCGGTCGATCCAGTCCGCCGTGGCCGAGGCCGAAACGCAGTCGGGGATCAAGATCCAGTCGGTGATCGTCGGGATCGCGGGCGAGCACATCCAGAGCTTCCAGAGCCGCGGGGTCATCGCCATCAGCGGGCCCCAGCGCGAGATCGGGCAGGCCGACGTGGCGCGCCTCATCGAGGACACCAAGCGGGTCGCCCTCCCGTCCGACCGGAAGATCATCCACGTGATCCCCCAGGAGTTCATCATCGACGGGCAGGACGGCGTGTTCGACCCGGTGGGGATGGCGGGCGTGAGGCTCGAGGCGAACGTGCACATCATCACGGGGCTCGTGACCGCCGCACAGAACATCTACCGGTGCATCCAGCGCGCGAACCTGCACGTGCGCGACATGGTGCTGGAGCCCCTCGCCTCGTCGTACGCGGTCCTCGAGGAGGAGGAGAAGGAGGTCGGCGTCGCCCTGCTCGACGTGGGCGGCGGCACCACCGACATGGCCGTGTTCGAGGACCGGACCATCCGGCACACCGCCGTGATCCCGGTCGCCGGCAACCAGGTCACCAGCGACATCCGGAAGGGCCTCGGAGTCCTGACGGAGCAGGCGGAGAAACTCAAGTGCGTGCACGGGTTCGCCCTCGCCTCGGCGGTGGTGGACGACGAGCCGATCATCATCCCCGGCATCGGCGGCAGGCCGCCGCTCGAGATCGACAAGCGGCTGCTCGCGCAGATCATCCAGCCGAGGATGGAGGAGATCTTCGAAATCGCGGCGCTGGAGATCAAGCGGTCGGGCTACTCGCGGCACCTCTCGGCGGGCGTGGTCCTCACCGGCGGCGGCGCGCTCATCAAGGGCGTGTCGGAGCTCGCGCAGGAGATCCTCGGCATGCCGGTGAAGATCGGCATCCCGGGCGGATTCTACGCCGGCCTCGTGCGGGAAATCGAGAACCCGATCTACTCGACGTGCGTCGGGCTGGTCCTCCACGGGCTGAACAACCAGGAGTCGACGGCGTTCCAGCCGGAAGTCACCAGGCAGGACGGTTCGGTGAGGAAGATCTTCGGGAAGATGAAGAGCTGGTTCGACGAACTGTAGAAGACGAAATGCGGACGGAATTATCAGTACATAAACCACACACCATCAACACATATAAGGAGATACGATAGTGATAGAACTCGATAATTACTTCGACCACGGAGCGAAGATCCGTGTGGTGGGGGTAGGAGGCGGCGGCGGCAATGCCATCACGAGCATGATCGACAAACGGCTCGCCGGCGTCGACTTCTTCGCCATCAACACCGACATGCAGGCGCTCGAACGGAACAAGGCCCCGAACAAGGTCCAGATCGGGAAGAACCTGACGCGCGGCCTGGGCGCCGGCGCCGATCCCTCGATCGGCCAGCGCGCGGTGGAGGAGGACAGGGACGAAATCTCCCGCTCCCTCGCCGGAAGCGACATGGTGTTCATCACCGCCGGCATGGGCGGCGGCACCGGGACGGGCGGGGCCCCGATCGTGGCGAACATCGCCAAGAGCATGGGCGCCCTCGTCGTCGGCATCGTGAGCAAGCCCTTCACCTGCGAAGGCAAGAAGCGGATGGGGCAGGCGGAGAGCGGCATCGAGGAGATGAAGAAGCAGGTCGACACGCTGATCGTCATCCCCAACCAGAAGCTGCTGTCGATCGTCGAGAGGAACACGCCGCTGCAGGACGCGTTCGACAAGGCGAACGACGTGCTCTACAACGCGACCCGCGGCATCTCGGAACTGATCACGGTGTCGGGCCTCATCAACGTCGATTTCGCCGACGTCCGCACGGTGATGCGGGAGATGGGCGACGCGATCATGGGTTCGGGCCTCGCGACGGGCGAAAACCGCGCGGTCGAGGCGGCGCACTCCGCCATCTCGAGCCCGCTGCTCGAGGGCGTTTCGATCAACGGCGCGCTCGGCGTGCTGGTCAACGTGACCGGCGGGCCCGACGATGTCGCTGGTCGAGGTCGACGAGGCGGTCAGCGTCATCCACGAGGCGGCCGGCGAGGAGGCGAACGTCATCATGGGCGCCGTCATCGACGAGAACATGGGCGACGAGATGATGGTCACCGTCATCGCGACCGGGTTCAACAAGCGCGGCCTGGGCGCGGTCCGCGCCGCCAAGCAGGGCGCGAGGATCATCGAGCGCATCCCGTCCGGCCTGCACGACCTGCAGAAACTGGACGAGCCGGCCTACATCCGGAAGGGCATCGACATCACGATCAACCAGCACAGGGCCGAAAGCTCCGAATTGCCCGGCGCCCAGGACCACCGCGAGGAAGAAAAGCCGGCCTTTCTCAGGAGAATCATGGACTGAAGCGACACCCGGCGTTCACCGTAATACCGTAACAACGCAACGTAAATAACGTATCAACTATCGTAGTCTCCGGGGGGGCGCCCGAATCGAGCGGGCGCCTCCCCATATGTTTACCTCGACCGGGAGATACGATCATGATCAAGCTCATCACGTTCATCGCTCTTCTTCTCATGCTGTTCACCCCCGGGCCCCCGGCCGCGGCGGGCGACTGGCACGATCACCACCGCTTCATCGTCACGACCTCGTGGGTCCGGGAGCGCTTGAAGGACCCGAGGCTCGTCCTCTTCCACGTCGGGGACCAGAAAGAGTACGACAGCCTCCACCTCCCGGGCGCGCAGTTCCTCTCCCTCCGCGACATCGCGAAGCCGTTCGTCGAAGGCGCCCTCTCCCTCGAGCTCCCCGAAACCGCCAGGCTCGATTCGGTGCTCGAGGCGCGCGGCGTCACCGACAGCTCGATCGTCGTCGTCTACCCCGGCAAGGACTGGTTCACACCCACAGCGCGGGTGTATCTCACCATGGAATATTTCGGCCTCGGCGACCGCACGTACCTGATGGACGGCGGGATGCAGGCCTGGATCGCGGAAGGGAAACCGGTCACGGCGGACCTCCCCACGGTCGCGCGCGGGAGCGTCACGCCCCGGCCTCCACGACGACGTGGTCGTCACAAGGGACTGGGTGCGCGGACGGCTCGAGGACCCGAGGGTCGCGCTCCTCGACGCACGCGACCCGGAATTTTACACCGGCCAGGACACCGGCAACGCCTCGCGCCCCGGCCACATCCCGGGGGCGAAGAACCTCCCCTTCGACAGCTTCATCGACAGCACCGGCCACTATAAGAAGCCGGACGAGATCCGCGCGCTGTTCACGGAACGCGGGATGGACACGACCAGGACGGCCGTGTCGTACTGCCACGTCGGCCAGCAGGCGTGCCTCCTCTACGTGATGGCCCGTTTCAGCGGGTACGACGCCCGGATGTACGACGGCTCGATGCAGGAGTGGACCCGCGACCCGGAGATGCCGGTGGTGAAGGAACCGCCCGCGGGGAAATAATCGGGGCACGATCAACCAGGCGCCGCGGACGGGTATTTCCACCCACTCCCCCATTTGCATCTTCACGGCGCAATCTTTACGTTTATAGATGATAAGACGCCTTTCACTCGCCATTCTCCTCCTTGCGGCGTTTTCCCCCGTCCTCCCTCAGACCGCGGTAAAACAAACGAGTGCCGTCAAGATCGCCAGGCTGAAATATTCCGGCGGCGGGGACTGGTATAACGACCCCCGGGGGGAGATCAACCTCCTGAAATTCGTCGCCGCGAACGCCCCCGTCGACGTCGAACCGGTCTACGAGTTCGTCGAGGCGACGGACGAAAAGTTCTTCACCTACCCGTTCGTCTTCCTGACCGGCCACGGGAACATCTCGTTCAGCGAGGCGGAGGCCTCGAGGATCAGGACCTACCTCGAGAACGGCGGATTCATCTACGCCGACGACGATTACGGGATGGACAAGGCCTTCCGGCGGGAGTTGAAAAAAATCTTCCCCGACCAGGCCCTCGTGGAGCTCCCGTTCTCCTACGGGCTCTACGACTGTTTCTACGATTTCCCGAACGGGCCCCCGAAAACCCACGAACACGACAAAAAGACCCCCCAGGGGTTCGGCATCTTCCACAACGGGCGGCTCGTCCTCTATTATACGTACGAATCCAACCCCAGCGACGCCTGGAACGACCCCGAAGTCCACGGCGACCCCCCCGCCAAGCGCGAGGAGGCCCTGAGGTTCGGAACCAACGTCCTGGTGTGGGCGTTGACTCAATAACCGGTCATGCCCGACACCTCCAGCCCATACCATGAAATCCTGAGGCGGCTCAGGGACGTTGTCCGGACGAGGATCGTGTACGACCTCATCCGGGGCGCGATGCTCACCCTTGCCGTAGTCTCCGCGCTGCTCCTCCTCGCGGTGGTCGTCGAACAGGCGACCGGCGCGGGGCAGACCTTCCGCTTCTGGATCTTCACGTCGGTGATTTCCCTCACGGCCGCGGCCGCGGCCTGGCTCGTGGGCCGGCCGGCGCTCGCCCTCGCCGGAGTGCTCAAGGGGCCGGAACCGCTCGAGGTGGCGAAGGTTCGTCGGCGATAAAGATGCCCGGCGTCCGCGACCGGCTGGTCGACGCGATGGAAATGTTCCCGGAGAAGGATCGGCTCGCCGGACACTACTCACCCGACCTCATCGACGGCGCGTTCGCCTCGGTCTGGAACGAGGTCCGCGGGCTCGATTTCACGTCGGTCGTCAGCAACGCGTCCGCGAAGCAGGCCGCGCGCTCCGGCGCCGCCGCCGCCGGTGTCATCATCGCGCTCGCCCTCATCCTCCCCGGCTGGTTCGGCGGATCCCTCGGCCGCATCGCGCAGTACGACCGCGCCTTCGCCGCCTGGGACGTGGTCACGCTGGACGTCGAGCCGGGCGACATCGAGGTCGTGCGCGGCCAGCCGGTGACGATCACCGTCCGAGCGGCCGGCGCCCCGGTCGAACGCGTCGAGTTGAATACGCGGCCTGACGGTCGCATCGATTTCGAGCGCACCGGCCTCACCGATACCTCCGCGAAGGGCGGCACGGGAGTGTTCACGACCGAGCTCCCGGCGGTGAAGGCCACGACGGAATATTACGCGAGCGCGGGTGACGCCGAGAGCCGGAAGTACACCATCACCGTGGTCGACCGGCCGATCGTCAAATCGTTCCGGCTCTCCGTGACGCCGCCGGCGTACACGCGCCTCCCCGAACGGAACCTCGACGAGAACGTCGGTGACCTGGCGGCACTCCGCGGGAGCACCGTCCGGATCGAAATGGCGGCGAGCAAGGAAGTGGCGGCCGCGCAAATGGTGTTCCACGACAGCGCGGTCGTCGCGATGACGGCGGACGGGGAAAAGATCTCCGGGTCGTTCAGGGTGCGGCGCGAGGACCGGTACCGGTTCCGGCTCGAGGACGGCGAAGGGCTCACCAACCCCGACCCGATCGACTATACCGTCAGGGCGGTCCCCGACGAGTACCCGATGGTCGAGATCGTCACGCCGGGGAAGAACCTCGACATCGCCGGGACCACGCCAGTCAACCTCGTCCTGAAAATCAGGGACGATTACGGGTTCAGCCGGCTGCGGCTCCTGTACCGGATGGAGCATTCGCGCTACGAAGAGCCGGCGAAGGAGTACACGTCGATCGAAATTCCGACCGCACGGACCGGCGCGCCCGGTGAGGAAGGGTTCGGCCGGCAGGACGTCCACTACCAGTGGGACATCTCGAAACTCTCCCTCGTCCCGGAGGACGTCGTAGCGTACTATGCGGAGCTCTTCGACAACGACAACGTCTCGGGCCCGAAGTCGTCGCGCAGCCAGGCGTTCCTCCTGCGCCTGCCGTCGCTCGAGGAGGTCCTCGCCGACGTCGACAACACCTCCGACAATACGATGCAGGACATGCAGAAGATGGCGGAGGAGATGCAGTCTCTCAAGGAATCGCTCGACGAGCTGAACCGCGAGGTGAAGAAGCAGCGCGACAAGGTGGACTGGCAGCAGCAGAAAAAGGCCGAACAGCTGGCGCAACGCTACGAGGCCCTCCGGCAGAAGGCGGAGAAGACGGCCCAGTCGCTCGAGGAGATGGTCAAAAAGATGGACGAGAACAACCTCCTCTCGGAAAACACGCTCGACAAGTTCAAAGAGCTCCAAAAATTAATGGAGGAGCTCAACTCCGAGGAGCTGAAGGAAGCCCTCAAGAAGCTCCAGGAGTCGATGAAGAAGCTGACGCCCGAGGAAATGCGCGACGCGATGAACAAACTCACGATGTCGGAGGAGCAGTTCCGGAAGAACCTCGAGCGGACTGTAGAGCTGTTAAAGCGGATTCACATAGAACAAAAAATCGACGAGCTGATCAAACGCGCGGACGACCTGAAGGACCGGCAGGACGCGCTCTCGGAGAAGGCGAAGGACGACGCGTCGAAGCAGGAGGCGGAGAAACTGAGCGCCGAAGAGAAGGACATGTCGAAGCAGGCGGAGTCCCTCGAGAAGGATGCGTCGGACCTCGGGAGGAAGATGGAGGAGTTCGCGAAAGAGATGCCGCTCGACGAAATGAAGAAGGCCTCGGAATCGCTCGAGCAGCAGCAGGTCCCTCAGAAGATGCAGCAATCCTCGTCGAAGATGCAGGCCGGGCAGATGGAATCGGCCCGCCAGGACCAGAAAGCAGGCCTCGGAGAACCTCTCGGAGTTCAGCGAGCAGATGCAGGGGGTGCAGAACACCCTGCGGGAAAAGCAGATGCAGCAGGTCGTCAACGAAATGCGCCGCCAGATCCAGAACCTCCTCGACCTCTCGAAGAACCAGGAGGCCATCAAGGACGAAACCACCACGATGGAGCCGAATTCACAGCGGTTCCGGGACGCTGCCCAGAGCCAGCAGGAGACGCGCGAGGGGCTCGGCGCCGTGGCCAACGCGATGACGGAGCTCTCGAAGAAGACCTTCGCGGTCGGCCCCGACCTCGGGCGCGAGATGGGCAACGCGATGAAGCAGATGTCCGACGCGATGGAACAGATGGAGCAGAGAAACCCCGGCGAGTCGTCGCGGCAGCAGAGGGAGGCGATGGGCTCGATGAACCGCGCGGCGATGATGATGCAGGGGGCGCTCGAGCGGGATGATGGACGCCCAGGGCGAGATGGGGATGGCGGGCCTGATGGGGCGCCTCGGGCAGATGGCGGGGCAGCAGCAGGGCATCAACAAGGGGACGCAGCAGGCGAACGGCCAGCAGGGCGAGCAGAACGGCATGTCCGCGGCGCAGATGGCGGCGTACGGCCGGCTCGCCGGCGAACAGGGCGTCGGTGAAGAAGTCGCTCCAGGAGCTCGCGCAGGAGGCGAAGGAGTCGGGCGAGTTCAGCAAGATCCTCGGGGACCTCGACCGCGTCGCGCAGGAGATGCAGGAGGTCCAGACGAACCTGTCGCAGGGCGATGTGAACCCCGCGACCCTTCAGAAACAGGACCGCATCCTCTCGAGGCTGCTCGAGTCGCAGAAGTCGCTGAGGGAGAGGGACTACGAGAAGCGGCGGACCGCTGAAACGGGGACGAACGTCCGGCGCGAGAGCCCGGCGGACATCAATTTCGGAACGCAGGAGGGGAAGAACATCCTGAGGGAGGAACTCTTCCAGGTGCGCGAGGGGAAATACGCGCGCGATTACGAGGAATTGATCAGGAAATACTTCGAACAGCTCGAGCAGGGCGGTTCGGACGGGCCGAAGTAATCACCGGAGCCACCGCCGGCGCGCGCACCGATCGCGCCGAACAACCCGGTGCCCGCTTCACCCGAAGTACTTTTCCCTGTAGATGTTGATTTCGTCGCGGTACCGGAGGGCCGCCTCGCGGGCCTTCTCGGCGAAGTCGTCGCCGTTCGAGGCGTAAATGATGCCCCTCCCGACGTTGATCAGGGCCATCTCGCCGTTCGCGTCGCACCCGAACCGGACGGTGGCCTTCAGGTCGCCCTTCTGGGCGCCGATGCCCGGGATCAGCAGGGGCATCTTCGGCGCGAGCGAGCGCACGCGCTTCATCTCCGCCGGCCTCGTCGCCCCGACCACCAGCCCGATGTTCTTCTTCGTGTTCCACTTCTTCGCCGCCGCGATGACGTGCTCGTAAAGCGGCCTCCCTTTCACCTTCAGGTACTGGAAATCCCTCGCCCCTTTGTTGGACGTGACCGCAAGGATGAACGCTCCCTGGTCCGTCCTCCGCGTGAACGGCTCGACCGCGTCAAAGCCCATATAGGGGTTGACGGTCGATGCCGTGAACTTCCAGTCGTCGCAGAAGAGCGCCGCCTGCTTCTCCGCGGAGCTCTGGATGTCGCCCCGCTTTCCGTCGCCGATCGTCACGATCTCCTCCGGGATCACCGCGAGGGTCCGGTGAACGGTGGACCACCCGCCCTCGCCGGCCGACTCGTAGAACGCGATGTTCAGCTTGTAGGCGCACACGAGGTCTTTCGTCGCGTCGACGATCATCCGGTTGAACAGGAACTGGGCCTCGCCACTTCGCCGGAGCGAGGCGGGGAGGCGGGAAACCTCGGTGTCGAGCCCGATGCAAAGGAGCGAATTGTTCTTCCTCTGGATGCGGAGGAGTTTGTCGATGAAATCCATGGCCGATCCGTGATGTTCAGTTGTTGAGGTCCGTCGAGAATCCGAGGAACGCGAAGATGCCGATGAAGGCCGTCACGTACAGGAGGCTGTAGACGTCGACCATGCGGGTTTCGATGCGGTCGATCGCCGGGAACGGCAGGTACCCCGAGAACGGGACGCGGACGGTGACGCTGTCAGGGCGGTGGTCGATGCCGTTCCCGACCAGGTACCGCGTGCCCGCGCTGTCGACCGCGCTGTACTTGCCCCCCTCGAACTCGATCATCCGACGCCCCTTCATGTAGACGTGAATGTCGTCGTCGCCCCCGACGTCGAACGCCTCGGGTTTGAATGATTTCGTGGTCATGCATCCCGGCGCTGGTGCGATCAGGAGAAGGCAGAGGAGGGCCGCAAGGGTCCTGCGCGCCGCGTGGACGCTGCGGGCCGAAGCCATTCTGCGCGACGACGGGGTCCCGTCCGCCGACCCTCCGACGGACCCGGCGGTTGAAAATACCGCGGCCACCGGTCCCTTACTTTCCGTTCTTCAGGTACTCGGCGAGCCAGCCGAACACAGTCTTGTGCCAGAGTTCGCTGTTGGCCGGTTTGAGCACCCAGTGCCCCTCGTCGGGGAAATAGAGGAACTTCGAGGGGATTCCCTTTCGCTGGAGCGTCGTGAAGAGCTGCTGGGCTTCGCCGAGGGGAATGCGGTAGTCGAGTTCGCCGTGGACGATGAGCGTGGGGGTCTTGAAGTTCTGGGCGTACTTGTGGGGGGACCACTTGTCGAAATCGGGCGTCTCCCACGGGATGCCGTGCTCCCACTCGTCGAACCAGACCTCCTCGGTGCCTCCGTACATGCTGTAGAAATTGTAGACGCCGTCGTGGGTCACGAAGGCCTTGAACTTGTCGGTGTGGCCCATCATCCAGTTCACCATGTACCCGCCATACGACGCGCCGGCCGCGGCCATCCTGGTCGCGTCCACGTACGGGAGGGCTTCAAGGACCGAGAGCCCGGCCATCAGGTCCTCGTACACCTTTCCCCCCCAGTCACGTGAAATCTCGTCGGTGAACTGCTGGCCGAAGGAGGTGCTGCCTCTCGGGTTCGGGAGCGCGACGACGTAGCCCTGCGCCGCCCAGAGCGACGGGCACCAGCGGTACGACCAGGAATTACCCCAATCGCCCTGCGGGCCGCCGTGGACGATGTAGACCAGCGGGTATTTCTTCTTCGCGTCGAAGAAGGGGGGCTTGATCACCCACATCTGCACCCTCGCGCCCATCGCGCCGGTGAACCAGAGGGACTCGGGCTTCGAAAACTCGATCTTCGAGAAGAGTGCGCCGTTGATGTCGGTGAGGGCGTGCGCGTCGCTGCCGTCGGGTTTCATCGAGAAGATTTCGACGGGGCGCGTGAGCGACTGGTACGAATACACCAGCGCCTTTCCCTCCGCCCCCATGCTCAGGGAGGACGAGGACCCTTCGCCGGTCAGCCTCACGGGTTTCCCGCCGTCCAGGCCGACCGACCAGATCGCGGCGTTGGCCTCGATCGACGCCTCGATGTACAATTTGTTCGACGACGGGTCCCACGCGAAGCCGTCCACGTTGGTGTCGAACGACTCGGTGAGGCTCTTCGATTTGGCGCTCTTCCGGTCGTAGAGCATCAGCTGCCAGCGGTCGGCCTCGAAGCCGGGCTTCGCCTGGGCGCGGTAGGCGATGTATTTCCCGTCCGGGGAGTAGCGCGGAAACCCGTCCGCCGCCGGGTTGGTCGTGATCTGCCGGACGGCGCCGGAGGAAAGGGTGACCGTCATGACGTCGTGGTTCGTGCGCCACGCCTGTTCGCGCACCGGGAGCGGGGTCGCGGTGTAGGAGATTTCCGCGCCGTCGGGCGAAAACGCGAACTCGTCGCCCGCGGCGAATGTCGACGATGTCGGGACCGCGTCGCGGTCACCCGGCGTGACGTCGTGGGGTTCGCCGCCGGCCGAGGGGACCACGAAGAGATGCAGGCGCTTGTCGTCGACCCAGCTGTCCCAGTGCCGGTAGAGGAGCTGTGTAAAGACCCTCGCCTTGACCTTGCTCGTGTCGCGGTGGGCGTCCTTGGCGGCGTTCAGGCGGTCGCTCTCGGCGAACGGTTTGCCGGAAAACTCGGGGTACACGGCCGACACGAACGCGACGGTCTTGCCGTCGGGCGACCAGAAAGGCTGGTCCGCGCCGGTGGAGATGGTCGTCAGCTGGCGGGGTTCGCCGCCTTCGGCCGGGACGAGCCAGATCTGGGAGGAGCCGCCGCGGGTGGAGACGAACGCCACGGTTGTGCCGTCGGGCGACCAACGGGGGTTGCGGTCCCCCTTGGGGGAGACGACGAAGGGCTTCGCCGACGTTCCGCCGCCGTTGACGGGGGCGATCCAGATGTCGCTGTTCGTACGGTTTTCGGTTTTGAGGACGTCGGTCACGACGAAGAGCACCCGCTTGCCTTCCGGTGACACCTGCGGATCGGCGACCCTGTCGATGGCGAACATGTCGTCGAGCGCGAGGGCCCGCTTGTTCTGCGCGGTAAGCGTGCCCGTGAACATCGTTACCGCCGTGAGCGCGACGGTGACGTAGAACCGGAAGATGGCTGTTGTTTTCATCATGTCCTTGTCAATTAAAAATCTTCTGAAATTCACCTGAAATTTTTCCACATCATCGATTCGACCGGCTTGATCGTGCGCCGGTTGTACTTGGCGGACTTCTTCCTGTTGTAGGGGACGTCGACCTTCCCCGACACTTCGAAGTAGATGAGCTGGCCGATCGGCATGCCGGCGTAGATCCTCACCGGCTGGCGGACGGAGATCTCGAGCGTCCAGGTGTTGCAGAACCCGATGTCGCCCTTGCCCGCGGTGGCGTGGATGTCGATCCCGAGCCGCCCGATGCTGCTTTTCCCCTCGAGGAACGGCACGTGGGCGTGGGTCTCGGTGTACTCCTCGGTCACCCCGAGGTAGAGCTTGCTCGGCACCAGGATCAGGCCGTCGGCAGGGATGGGAAAGTAGTGGACCTTGTTGTGGAGGCGCGCGTCGAGTATTTCGTCCTTGTACATCGCGAGCCATTTACCGAGGTGCACGTCGTAGCTGTTCGACCCGAGGAAGCGTTTCTTGAAGGGGCTGATGCGGATGGTCCCCTTCTTCATTTCGTCGAGGATCTGGTGGTCGGTCAGGATCATGGATAATTGAGGGAATGCATAATAAATTTACGAATATTTGGGAGAGAAACAAGCATTTTGGACGGGGTTGATCGGGCTGATGCGATGTCGAACATCATGTCCGGCATCGGTATGGTCTTCAAGGCCGGAAGCCCGAGTCCAGCCGTGGGGTGGGAATACCTCATCAGCATCGGTTGCCGTGAGCCCGATGCTCAGGGTAACAGGAAGGACGCGAGATCACCGACGCGATGACGGTCTGACAGATGACAACGAATAGATCAGAGGATACCCAGGGTTAAAGAAAAATGCCGGAGGTATCGATTTATCAACCGATAAGACCTCCCCCATTCTGCGCCGTTATGAATTGAATGGAATCAGCGATCAACATCAGTCTGTCCTGCTGATGATGACTGGATGTTAAACAGATGTTTCATCTCTACTTTAAGATTTGGGAGCCTGTAGAATACGTAAATCCCACCCGACCTGCCCCCAAATACCTGATCCGGTTCGAATATTGGGGATCGAATTTAGGTTCTGCTCCTCGTTTCGGGTCCAAGTTGAATGAGAAAAAAATCGGTGATGATTGTCAAAAGACTGCTGCCGTTGTTCAATAGATAGGGTGGGCGTTAAACCCACCCTTTCTATGAAGATCCTTAGAGGAATTATTTCAATAGCATCATCTTCTTCATTTCATGATTGAATCCAGCAGTTAATGAATAATAGTATACACCGCTGGGAAGACTATGAGCATTAAAACCTGCCTTGTATCGACCGGGATTCTGGTTGGCATCAACGATTCTGGCTACCTCCCTACCAAGCACGTCATACACCGCTAAGGTTACATATGATGGTTCAGCAATTCCATATTCAATTTCAGTACTAGGATTGAAAGGGTTTGGATAATTGGATAATAAATAGAAGTTATCTGGAAGTGATTCGAGGTCCACAACGAAGCTATTTGACGAGCTGTTATCCTGTGCAGTGATTGAGATTTGATTCGAAGCATTCGTGAGAGTCCCGGCCCAGTTATATGCTTTAACCTGATAATACGCTGTCATTTCACCTTCAGGGTCTTTCACGAAGAACAAATCTGTGTAATGAAGGGTAGAAGATGCACTCTTTGTAGCGATTAACTGCATATTATTTGGATTATTGACCGCACGGTATAGTTTATAACCGGCAAGTTGACATAGATTGCTATATGTCCAGGAAAGGAAGGGGCTCTCATAATCCTCGCATATCACACTGAGGGTGGGGGCCCCATTTGGAGAATTTAGGCAATTGTTTCCACTCGACTGAAAAACCGCTTGGTATGCGTTGAGTCTTCCCCATCCAAGGTTATTGTCGAATCCATTATTATTTACATCATCAGCTGAAATCGAGAGGTAATCCTTTATATCCGAAACCCCCAAGCTTGGGGTCTCCGACAGCATCAATCCCACGACTCCAGCCACGAGGGGGGCCGCCATCGATGTACCTACCAGGTATTTATAGTATGCCAATTCAGGGGGATAAGTTGAATATATTGCACCTGCGTAGGTCGACGTCACTGCCTGTGGGAGGATTTCTCCTTCAATGGACTCTATGGATGCATCCCCGCCTCCACCACTGCTCATCGTTCCCCCGGGGGCGGCGACCGTGATATAGCTCCCTCGGGATGACCAGCTGGTGATTGCATCGGTATTTCCGGTTGCACTCACTGCAACAACATTTCCATACTCACTCGCATACAATGCGGGGTAATAGGTTAAATAAGAGTTATTCCCTGCGGCGGCAATGATGAACACATCATTCTCTTGTGCGTATGCGATTGCATCTTCGATATAGGGATCTTCCTCCTCACCGCCTAGACTCAGATTAATTACGACTCGTTTATCGTTTGTAATGCCATAATCTACAGCGTACTCGATAGCATTTTGAACGATAGGACCATTCGTTGAGTATATATCCTTTTCTTCCGGTTGGAGGATGTGTTTCTTTCCTAGAACTTGAATGATCAATTTCTGACATTCAGGGCATACTCCAGCGATCCCTTCAGTATTGTCCTTCTCTGCACCAGCAAGCCCGGCTACGTGGCTCCCATGACCAAGGTAGTCTCTAATTCCGTCAGGCTCAACATTAAAACCATACCCACCATAGTATTGATAAAATAAGTCAGGACCTTTGATAAATGTTTGATCGTTCAAATCGGGATGGGATAGATTGCCGTATGAATCAAGAGGAATTCCTGAATCGAGAATCGCGATGACAACATCACTATCCCCCTCCGTTATCGACCACGCTTGCTGAGCTCTGATATCGGCCCCATTTGTACCACTTGCCTGGCCCGTATTTGACAGGTACCATTGAAGGTGATAATCTTCATCCGGGGCTGTAGTGGCCTGGTATGATGTAATTGGAACTGCATTTTCAACATCCTTTAGTGATTTGATCTCTTCAATCTTCTGAAATAGATCCACAGTTGGATCGACTTCATATATGATCCAATTCACTCGAGAAAGGGTATCAATAACTCGGGCAGAAAGCACCCGACGAATTTCTTCGATTCTACTATCGACTAATGATGGTTTAAACTTTACAGCGAGTACTCCTTCGGCATATTCTACCATTCTTCCCTTCCAATCACCATCCTTGAATGTGAATCCACCCTTCCGATTATGACCTCCTGCAAAAGATAGACTAGCTATTGACATGAGAATAATCATGAGAATGCATCGTATTTGCATTATTAGTACCATGATGTTAACCTCCGCATGTAGGGTTGTTCGAAGGAAAATATTTGACTATAAGAGATTTAATTTATTCAAGAATTCTTTTCCTATACATCTCTTTATCCGATAGTGCATACAACAAATAATTGATTTCATCGATAATGAGATTCTGCAGGTGAGAGAATGGATGAGTGATATTTGACCATGTCGCACCCAGGTCGTCAGAGCGATAGATCGCCAAACCAGGAAGAAGTCCCGTTACTAAGAATGTAATCGTAGTCTTCGCTGGAATAGAAAGGATAGAATAAAACATTGTGTCAGAAATAGTAGGAAAAGGACGATACCAGTTTAATCCTGAGTCGGTTGATCGATACACCCCCCATCCAACAGAATACAAGGAGTTCCCCCCTGACGGGTCAAGATACACCGTCGCTTCCGGACCATTCGGTACCTCGTTCACAAACACCCAATCGATACCAGCATTCGAACCCTTGAGAATTCGCTCGCTTCCGGAGCCAATCCACGGACGAACACCGTGTAGGATGTCCGGATTTACGGGATTCTGGTAGAGAGCGAGCAAGCTTCCTAGCCCACACCGCGGATCGGACGGGCATTCTAGAGATAATGGATCGTACGGTAGGAACCAGGATTCCCCGGCATTCGTGGAGCGATACAATTCTCCCGGAAAGACCCCCCCCGTAGACGAGTACAGATTGTTCGGGTCCGACCAATCGACCACGATATTGCGTGGCGAAATGTCACAGTCGATATATATCCCACTGTCAGCATAGGTCCATGTAATCCCGTCATCAGTAGATTTAATGATCCCGGGGCGATAACTGGTTCCGGGACAATCGACGAGACCGATGACAGCATAGAGAGTACCTTGGTTAACAGGATCGAATCGGATGGAACTGACATTAATGTCAATTAAGAGTGTATCCCATGATTCACCACGATTCAAACTACGGAATAGTTTACCGTCCGCTTCTCCCGGCATCCCAGCGATTGAGGCGAAAATAATATCTGGTCGGGAGGGGTCAAACCGGAATATGTCGGCCTCAAGTTCGCTGACCCTCGCCCACTCCGTGCCGTTGCTGTCGTGAACAATCGTTCCGGGACCTGATGACTTCACCCAATAACCCAGGCCAGGATAAAGTTCGTTTGACTCAAGATAGCCGGAATCCGGATCGTATAAGTAGAATCCGGTCGTAAATTGATGGTGTGGTTCGATGAATAGTGTTGAGCTTGAGATAGTATCAGTAAAAGTTCCAATGAGGTTCCATCCCTGAAAAACACCGATCCCTGAATCTTCACATTGGATACCGATGAGCGAATATATCTGCGACGAATCAAACTTTATCCAGTAGCCGATTCCACATTGAAGAGAATCCTCAGAGATATATCCGGTTTCATATCGATATGCCCGGGATAGTGCAGTGGGGAAAAGTTGGTCGATGTGGGGATTAATTGGTTTGAGAGGAAGTGAGATTAAGTTCCACCCACTGTCTATCGATAGTATGCTAGTATCGGTTGTGGAGAGTGGCGCACCCGGCACACTTTGTCCGGTTAGAATGCTGGCGGACCCAACTTCCGAATTTATATAACACAAGATGATCCCGATGATAATAAAAATGTAATAGCTGAGTCCATCGAAAATCTTGAGGGCTGAAATATGCTTTTTCATAGAGATCCCCGTAAGTGGTTAAATCGAATTGGCAAATGACCACTATCCATGAGCTGGTAATGCTCTAGATAATGATAATGTTTTTCGATTGAACCTTGACCTGCCCCCTTACGATGTGCCAACTTGAATCTGGTATTTTCCCTGTGTTCTGCTCCCCGTAGTTGGACCAATTTCAATTGGAAAAATCGTGTGAGTTTGGTCACGCTGCTGTCGTCGTTTGCTGCTCGATCTGTTCGATGATTCATGTGGGGCCTGCTATCCAATGATGCTGTCCGTTTGGCCGGAGTTGTATTTATCTCGACAAGAATCACTTTTAATTTAGTCGTCATCGACCGAAGGGATTCATTGTCCGTAGAATTATTCTTGATGAAATAACTAAAATAAAGCCGGGAAAGAACAATCAGAATGATCTGGGGTTGGTTTATTGATTGAGTATTGGGTGCTCTACACTAGCTCCGTATACTCTAATCTCGAATCGGAGGGAGGTTATGCTGAATGATAATACCAGATTTATTCAATGTCAAGAAAACAACGCGTGGTATATACCTATAAATGGGGGGGTCTATACCCCCCCTCAGAGGGGGTCTATAACCCCTCTCAGGCAGGGAAATTCCTGATGGTGTGTGGAATTGATACCTACCTTGAAAATTTCGCAATGCGAAAGGTATTCGAGCAATTCAGCGAAGGGCAGATTATTGAGTGATTTTCGGACAGAGTTCCAATGATTTGGAGGATTTTCCAGGTGGGATTCATTCAATTCGCCCGGGAGGGATTTGACCAAGCTCAGGGACAGCCCCTAATTGAAATAAAAACAACGGCTTTGGACCCAATCTGTTGCAACTAGAGGAAAGTTCGGCCCCCCGCAACTACGTTTAATTGCAACAGCATGCTACTCAGGTGGGAGAGACGTCGTGGCGCCGATCGGCTAACGCCCGCCGCCGAGTTCCTTCCAGCGGCGCGCGAACTCGGCCAGGGTGGCGTCGACCTGCGCGTGGATGGAGTCCTGCTCGAACCCACCGCCGGCGAGCTTCCTGCCGGCCTTCGCGCCGGTGAGGATTTCGAGGCCTTCGTCGACCGTGGAGATCGCGTAGACGTGGAACTTCTTCTTCTTCACCGCGTCGACGACCTCGTCGCGAAGCATCAGGTCCTTCCGGTTCTGTTCGGGGATGAGCACGCCCTGGTTCCCGGTGAGGCCCTGGGACCTGCACGTATAATAGAACCCTTCGATTTTCTGGTTGATACCGCCGACCGGTTGTATTTCGCCCATCTGGTTCACCGACCCGGTGACCGCGATGTCCTGGCGCAATGGGGCGCCGGAGAGCGACGAGAGGATCGCGTAGATTTCCGTCGAGGAGGCGCTGTCGCCATCCACGCCTGAGTATGACTGCTCGAACGTGATGCTGGCGTTCATCGTCAACGGCTTGTCCTGCGCGTAGTTGCCGTGGAGGTACCCGCTGATGATGAGCACTCCCTTGTTGTACGAGGGCCCGCTCATCTCCGCCTCGCGCTCGATGTTGATGACCCCTTCGCGGCCCACCGAGGTCCTCGCCGTGATCCGTACCGGCAGGCCGAAGGCGTACTCCCGCATGTCGATCACGGTGAGTCCGTTCACCTGGCCCGCCGCCGATCCGCGCGTGGCGATCATCACCGTCCCGTCGCTGATCACTTCGCGGGTCTTGCACTCGGCGAGCCGCAGCCTGTCCCTCCGCTCGTCGATCGCCTTCTGGACGTACTTACCCGACACGACCTTCCCGCCCGCCTTCACCGCCCAGTAGCTCCCCTCGTGCAGGACGTCGGCGAGGAGGTTGAACCGCGCGGAGAGCTTCTTCTGGCTGCCGGCCAGGCGCGCCCCGTACTCGATGACCGCCTTCATCGCCGACTCGTCGAAGGGGAGCAGGGCCTCCTCGACGGCGATCGTCCGGATGAAGTTGACGTAACTCCGGATCATCTCCGGGTTGTTGTCCATCTCCGTGTCGAAGTCGGCGCGGACCTTGAAGATCTTCTTGAAGTCGTCGTCCTGGTTGTAGAGGAGGTAGTAGATGTTCGAGTCGCCGAGGATGATGACCTTGACGTCGAGGTCGACCGGCTCCGGCTTGAGCGCGGACGTCGCCCCGAAAATCCCGGTCTCGACCGGCTGGATCTCGAGCAGGCCGCTGCGCAGGGTCCGCTTCAGCGTGGGCCACACGCCCGGTTCGATCAGCGCGTCGACGGCGTTGATGACAAGGTACCCGCCGTCGGCGTGGATCATCGATCCCGGCCTTCACGAGGGTGAAGTCGGTCCTCCAGACGCCGTTCTTGTCCACCTCGCGCTCGATCGTCCCGAAAAGGTTCTTGTACCGCGGGTTCGTCTCGATGATGAACGGAATGCCGGTGGTCTGCGAATTGTCCACGAGCACGTTCACCTTGTACTCGATGAAATCGTCAGCCTCGCCCTGGCCGAGGGGCGGGAGCCCGGGGACCTGGACGGCCGGCTCCTCGGAGGTCCTGAACCTCGGGAGGTCGCCCATGATGCTGTCCTGGACCGCGTTCAGGTAGGCGGCGAGCTTGTCGGGCATCGGCTTCAACTTGTCGCGGATCTCGTCCACGCTTTCGCGCACCACCGGCAGGATGAGCCGCTCTTCGAGCTCCTCGACGGAATCCTTCGCTTTCCGCTCGATGTTCCTCAGCTCCCGCAGGATGACCTCCATCTGCGCCTCGAGCTCTCCCCTGTCCTTGTGCAGCTGGTCGATCTTCTCGCGGGTGACCGACCCATCCTTGATCATCCCTTCGAGCTGTTCGAAGTTTACCGGCGCGCCGTTGATCACCGGCGTGATGTCGGGGCGCACCGCCGGGCCGATCTGCACCTGGATGACCTCGAAGCCACGCTCTTTTACTTTGGCCTCGAAATCGCGGAGGATCGACTGCTGGCGCTGGTGGAAGTGCTCCATCAGGCGTTTTCGTTCGTCCTTGAAGCGCTTCCGCTCGAACGCCGCGGGGATGTTCTTGCGGAGCTCGTCGATGAGGCCGTCCATCTCGTCGCGCAGGAGGTTTCCCCTCCCGACGTCGAGCGTCAGCAGGACGGGCTGGTCGTTGTCGTTGAAGTTGTGGACGTAGCAGCGGTCTTTGAGGATGACCTTGTGGTCCTTTGCCTCCGCGATGAACTGCTTGATGGTGGTGAGCCGGCCCGTTCCCGAGGAGCCGGTCACGAAGATGTTGTACCCGCGCCGCCGCATCTCCATCCCGAGCTTGATCGCCTTCATCGCGCGGTCCTGGCCGACGATCCGGTGCGCCGTGTCGGGTTCCCCTGAGGCGTTGAGCGCGAGTGTTTTCCGCGAACAGTGCCAGCTGAGTTCGGTGGGCTTGAGTTCCTTGCTGCGGTTGTTGTTCGGCATTCCAATGGGGGTCGTTGTCGCACGGAAGATATGAACGTTCCCGCCAAACCGCAAATGAACCGCTAGTATTCCTTCCGGTTCCGGTGCAGGTTGAGGAGGAGGCCGGCCATGATCATGCTCGAGAGCAGGCTGGAGCCCCCGTAGCTCATGAACGGGAGGGGCACGCCGATCACCGGCATGATCCCCATGACCATCCCGATGTTGATGATGACGTGGATCGTGAGGACCGAGACGATGCCGATGGCGAGAAGGCTCCCGAAACGGTTCTTCACCGAGGAGGAGAGCTGGACCCCTCGCAGGAGGAGCGCCGTGATGAGCCCGAGCACGAAGAGCGCGCCGAAGAATCCGAACTCCTCGCTCGGCACGCAGAAGATAAAGTCGGTCCACTGCGCCGGGATGAAATTCAGCTGGGTCTGCGTCCCGTGGAGGAACCCCTTCCCGAAGATGCCACCGGAGCCGATGGCGATCTTCGACTGAATGACGTTGTACCCCGCGCCGAGCGGGTCCGAATCGGGGTCGAGGAACGTGAAGATGCGCCTCTGCTGGTACGGGGCGAGCTTGGTGAAGAGGTATTGCACCGAAACGCCGGTCAGCACCGTCACCGAAAACACGATCGACGAGAGGAGCCGGTTCGACCGCTGGAAGAAGAGGATGATGAACGTGACGGCGATGACCATGATGAACACCGTGGTGTTGAAGAGCGTGGCCACGGCCGCTGCGATCGGCGCGACGATCGCCAGCAGGAGGAACACCGGCGCGCCCGCCCAGATCAAAATAAGGAAGAGGGCGCCGAGGTAGATGATGGCGGTGCCCATGTCGGGCTGCAGGATGATCAGCGCGAACGGCAGGAGCACGATGCCGAATGTCGCGGCGACCTCGGACAATTTTCCGCGTTCGAGGTGCCGGTACGAGAGGTACGAGGCGAGCGCCATGATCGTGGTGACCTTCACGAACTCCGACGGCTGGAGGCCGAACCCGCCGATGCCGAACCAGCTCTTCGTGCCCGCCACGGTCTTCCCGGCGACGAGCACCGCGACGAGCAGCAGGATCGACACGGCGTAGAGGGGATAGGAGGCCAGTTGCAGCGTCCTGAAGGGAAGGAGCCAGATGACGATCATCATGATGAACCCGGCCGCGCCCCAGACGACCTGCCGGTTGAAATAGAGCGACGCACCCGCGTCGTACGTGGCGCTGTACACCGAAGCGATGCCGATCAGCATGAGCAGCGTGACGGCGGTGAAGATGACCGGGTCGATCTTGTCCCTGACGATCGATTCCATCTCAGTCTCCGACCCCGGGGGTCTGGGCGGCCGCGACGGCCGTGGTGTCGATCATGATCGGGCGTTTGGTGGTGCCGAAGAGGTACTTCTCGATGCAGCGCGACGCCACCGGCGCCGCGTAGACGCCGCCGTAGCCGCTGTTCTCGACGAGGACGGCGATGGCGATCTTTGGGTCGTCCGCCGGCGCGAACCCGACGAACCACGCGTGGTCCTTCCGGCCCTGCGAATTCTGCGCCGTCCCGGTCTTGCCGGCGACTATCGTTCCGGGCACGCGGGCGAGGGCCGCCGTTCCGCCCTCCGCGTTGACGCACCGGACCATCCCCTCGTGGATCGTGTTCCAGACCGAAGGGGAGAGCTCGATCCTGCGGGTCTGGACCTGGTTGTCGATCCAGGTGCCGCTTTCCTTGACACGGATCCTGGCGACGACGGCCGGCGTGTGCCATTCCCCCCGGTTCGCGATGGCCGCAACGTAGCTCGCCATCTGGATCGGCGAAACGCCCAGTTCCCCCTGGCCGATCGCGAGGCTCACAAGGTACCCCTGCGTCCAGCGGCCTTTTCCGTACACCCGGTCGAAGTACTGCGTCGACGGCAGGAGGCCGGAATTTTCCTCCATGATGTCGATCCCGGTCGGCGACCCGAAGCCGAACTCGCGGCCGAACCGATTCCAGCGGTCGAGCCCGACCTTCAGCATCAACTGGTAGTAGAACACGTTGCACGACCGCTGGATCGACTCCACGAACCCCGTGTACCCGTGGACGTGGAGGTCCTTGAACCCCCTCGACCCGAACTGGAACACGCCGGTGCAGTTCACCGCCCAGGAGGGGGAGACCACCCGCTCCTCGAGCGCCGCGGCCGCGACCATCATCTTGATCGTCGAGCCGGGGGGATACCGCGTCATCGTCGCGCGGTTGAAGAGCGGTTTCTCAGGGTCGGAGTTGAGCGCGCTCCAGAGCTCGGGCGCGATGACGCCCCCCATCAGGGAGAGGTCGTAGTCGGGCTTCGAGACGATCGCCAGCACGCCGCCGGTCTGCGGGTCGACGGCCACCACCGCGCCGCGCTGGTCGGCCATCAGCGATTCGGCGACGGCCTGCACGCCGGCGTCGATGTTGAGGTAGAGGTCGTCGCCCTCCGTCACCGAAATGTCGCTCCCTCCGTTGTTGTACCGCCCCTGGGATTCTCCCCTGGCGTTGACGGTGATGAAGTTGTATCCTTTCCTGCCGCGCAGGTACCGCTCGTACCTCGATTCCAGGCCCGTCACGCCGATCTGGTCACCCGGTTTGTACTCCTCCGGCATCGACTGGAGCTGCTGGTCCGAAACCTCGGTCGTGTAACCGAACAGGTGGGCGGCCCTGGCTCCCGTCGGGTAGTAGCGCTTCGACTCGACGATGTACTCGACGCCGGGGAGCCGGTCGCGGTGCTCTTCGAGGAACGAGAGCGTCGGGAAGTCGACGTCGCGCATCACCCTCGTCGGGGCGAAGCGGTTGACCGTCATCCCCTTGCGGATCCGTTCCGCGATGAGGGCGGTGTCGATCTTCAGGATCGACGCGAGGTAACCGAGCTGCGCGTGGTCGAATTCCGCGGGGGTGACGGTGACCGTGTAGGACGGGCGGTTGTCCACGATCAGCAGGCCGTTCCGGTCGTAGATGTAGCCGCGCAGGGGGTTGAGGACGATGGCGCGGAGGGAATTCTCCTCCGATTTCTTCCCGTACTCGTCCTCGTACACGACCTGGAGCTGCACGAGCCGGAAAAGGTAGACGAGCGCCACCAGCAGGACGAGACCGTAGAAGAACTGTTTCCGTCCGTTCACGGCGATACCCGTATGCGGGCCGAGACGAGCATCGGGAGGATGGCGACGGTGGTCGTGAAGAGCGCCGAGGCGAGCCCCACGCCGAACACCGCGCCGAGGAACCCGATGTCGCCGCCCATCGTGAAGATCACGAAGTAGATCGCGTTGTGGATGAACGCGGTGAAGAAGACCAGGAGCAGGAACCTGTACGTCGCAAGCGTCATCGTGATCTTGTTCTCGCTGTAGAAATACCCCGCGGTGAACGCGGCCACCGTCTTGGATAACGCCGAGAGGCCGATGACGGTTCCGGTGGAGAGGTCGAGGACGAGTCCGAGGAAGAACCCCCAGGGGAGGGCGTACATCTGGCCTTCCTTGACCGCGAGGTAGACGATGAAGATCAGCAGGAGGTCGGGGGTGATCCCTTTCAAACTCACCATGTCGACCAGGTTGGCCTGGACGATGAGCAGGACGACGGCCTTGAAGACGTAGCCGGCGTGCCGCTTCATTGTTTCCCCGCGGGCCGCTTCGCTTCGACCGCGGCCCGGGCCGTGTCCGGCAATTCCGTGATGACGAACACCTGCTCCAGGGCGGGGAAATCGACGGCGGGGAAGACGGTGATCTCGTGGAAGAGGCTCCCCGACTTCTGCCGGATCGTTGAGATGATCCCGATGGTGATGTCCTTCGGGAAGACGTTGCTGTATCCGGAGGTGATGACGATGTCGCCGGTCCGCACGTCCTGCGTCTTGGGCACGTTCGTGAGCCGCAGCTCGCTCCCGCCGTCCCACGCGAGGATGCCGTCCACCCTCGAGCGTTGGACCTTCGCGCTCGCGCGGAAGTCCTTGTTCAGGAGGATCTGGCCGAGCGAATAGTCCTCGCCCACGGCGATGACCTTTCCCACCAGCCCCTGCTCCGAAATGATGGGCATGTCCGCCACGATACCGTCCTTCGTCCCGACGTTGAGCGTGAGTGTGTTCCGCATCAGGAGGAGGCTCTTGCCGACGACGTCGGCCGCGACCAGGTTGAACGGCGCCTCTCGCGTCGCGCAGGCCCACCATCGCGCGGAGCCGCGCGTTCTCGATGCGCGCCTCGCGCAGGCGGCTCACCTCGTCGGAGAGGTTGACGTTCAGTTCGCGCAGGATTTCGTTCTCGTGCTGGAGGGTGAAGACGTTCGGGATCACCGAGACGGCGTCCTGCATGTAGCCGAGGAACCCGACGGTGTAGGCGCGGACCGCCTTCAGTTGACGGTTGTCGTTGCCGGCGAGCAGTATGAGGGAGATGACGAGGAAGAGGGTGAGGAGGACGTACTCTTTGAATGGTCCTGCTGGCCATCCTGCCGCTATTGGCATTAACCTTCTACAGTTATTTGGACCAGCGTGACCGGGAAATCCGGGAAGTGCAAAAAGACGCCTAACCGCGGCCAAAAACCTGGCTGTCATCCAGGAGGCCCTGATCAGCGATACCAAAAGGCTCCTGATGACCTTATCTCAAATGCCCGAAGTACAAAAAGTTCGACCGCTCGGGCTCCAATGCCTTTTTCGCTAAGGACGATGGAGGAAAATCCATATTTTAACGACATAATCGCCGTCAACCTGCAGGGCCAACTGTTTGCCAGCGCCCCTCCCGCCCATGCCCCGCTCAATTATTCGGATCGTCTTTGGTTTAAGAAAGTTCTGCAAACGAAAACCTTTTCTATCGGCGAACTTGTGAAAGGACGCCTCACCGGCAGGTATGCTTTTGATTTGGCTTACCCCATTGCCAACCGGCAGGGGGACCTGCAAGGGGTAATTCTGGTTGGAACCAATCTGGAATGGTGGGGGAATTTGCTGACCCAGATGGGTTTTACGCCTGACACCGCTATGGTGTTTTCCGATTCCTCCCAAAAGGTCCTTTTCCGTTATCCTGATCCGGAGAAATACCTCGGCCGAGAATTGCCGAAGGCCCTAAAAAAAGCCATGGCCGTCAGCAATGCCGGGGTGGCAGCGGGAGTGGGTCTGCCGGGGGACCCGCGCCTTTTTGCCTTTGCCCGGCTCGCGCCGCCCTGGCAGGAGATGTGGGTGTCCATCGGCCTTCCCAAGGAAGTGGCTGTGGCTCCGGC
>CAVRTZ010000007.1:0-127938 GCA_963724215.1 uncultured Ignavibacteria bacterium | reverse complement strand
TGGCATGCCAAAGCCTCCAGCAATGGTTATGCAATGCATTTTTGAACTTATATTCACCACGCTCATTTTTTTTATAGCGGCTATATTTTTCCTGGCTGGGGATGAGATGGTTTGGATCATTTTCAAAGTCATAGACCTGAGCCGTCTTAAACCTTACGCCATCCACGCCTGTTTCCCTGGCCATCCATTTGATATCCTCCAGTTGATGTTCATTTGGCTTTACAACCAGGAACTGGAAGAATATATATGGCGTTTTGGATTTAAGGGCCTTCTTCCATTTTACAATATTCATTGCCCCTTCCAACACTTTGTCCAGACGGCCACCTATTCTGTACTGCTGATACACTTCCTGTGTTGCGCCGTCAATGGATATAATCAACCGGTCCAGTCCACTCTCCACTGTCATTCTTGCGTTCTGATCGTTCAGGTAATGTGCGTTGGTCGAAGTGGCGGTATAGATTTTTTTCTTCGATGCATATTTTACCATTTCCAGGAACTCGGGATTCAGATAGGGCTCTCCCTGGAAATAAAAAACCAGGTATAGCAGATCCTTTGACAGCTCGTCGATTGTTTCACTAAAAAAATTCTTTTTAAGCATCCCGGTCGGTCTTGTAAAAGCCCTTAGCCCGCTTGGGCATTCCGGGCAGCGCAGATTGCAGGATGTGGTAGGCTCAAAGGAAATGGAAATCGGAAGACCCCACTGCACAGGTCTGCCCGTCCACTTGCTCAGGTAATAACTGGACAATACCTTTGCCCCATTCAAAACACGCCGTGTATTAAGCTTTGAAAGCAGATTAAAGCTATCGTTCCAGTTGAAATTTGCCATGGACAGATAAAATTAGTCAGAAAACACTAAACCGGAATAGGTATCCGTTTTATACCCGGTGATGATATGAATGTGTGGTTTCCCTCAAGCCAGATTATATTTGCAACCGAGCAGTCCAGTTATGGCGAAGCAAAAGCAGAAAAGAAAACCCTGGGGAATTATTTTCATTTTTATTCACCAGCATTTTGGTCGTATTCTCCTACGCCATTTATGAATGGTGGCTGGAAAAAAAATCCCACGCTGTGTGGATACCGGAGTTTGGCATTGGCATACCCGTCAACGATCATGAAATCCATGGCATTCATGTTTCAAAATACCAGGACTTTATTGATTGGGGCTCAGTCAAAGCAATGAATGTGGAGGATGTGAGAATTGGATTTGCCTTTATCAAGGCCACGGAAGGGTTAGGAAATGAAGATGCTTTATTCGAAAGGAACTGGAGGAAAATCAAAGAAGCTGGCCGACAAGGGGCGCTTACCATTTTTTTCTTGCAACCAAAAGCGGGAGAGAACAAGTGAAAATTTTATCAATTCCGTCACACTCGTCAGCGGCGATCTGCCACCCGTCTTGGATATTGAACAAAGAAAAGCTACTTGGAGTACCCGCACCCAAGCTCCGCCAAAGAGCCAGAGAATGGTTGGAAGCTATCAGGGACTTTTACGGCGTAGTCCCCATCATTTACACAAACGTTGATTTTTACGATAGATACCTCAAAGATGATTTTGACACCTATCCCCTCTGGGTAGCGCACTACCTACAACCCGAACATCCACGCATTGCCCGCAACTGGAGCTTCTGGCAGCATAGCGAAAATGGCAGAGTAAAAGGCATATATACTAGGGTAGACTTTAATGTATTTAATGGGGATCCATCTGAATTCAGAAAGATCTTGATGAATTGAACGGGCTTTACTAACTTTTGCTCAGAAAGAAATTTCATGAGCAGCATTGAGCCCGAAGCCAAAACATTTCTCCGCAAAATTGCCTGGTCTGTTTTTTTTTGGAATGGTGTGGATGATGGTCAATATGACCCTGGGCATTTACTATGGATTGCTGTTTGCCGAAAACGGTTTGGGAATTTGGAATATCCTGTATTATATTTTTTTCCTGGGCAGCCTTTTCGTGCTCATCAGGTATTACTTAAGAACCTGGAAGCAAAAATTCTCCGCATGGTTAGCCTCACTCTTCTATTGGCCCTTGCCATCCAGAATGATTGGAGCCCCACCCTTCCCCATGATAATCATTTTCGCATTTTGTGAGGCTGCCCCAGTCCCCTCATGGCCTTGATTTGCTCATATTGAAGTTGTTTATCTGTCAGGCTTTCACTAATGATGCGCTGGTAATCCGCAATTCCCTGCGCCTCTACTCTTTTTCTTTCCGCTTCCTGTCTTTCTTTCTGTAATACAAATTGCATTTTCTGCGCGTCCTGCTCTGCGCTGATCTTTTGTTCAATGGAAGTCTTGACCGCTTGCGGCAAGGTGATATTCCTTACCAGCAATTGTTCCAGGATCAGTCCCCTCTTTTTAAAATTCTCATCAATGCTTTTGAAAATGCGCTGTTGAAATTCGTCTCGTTTGGTGGAATAAAGCGCCACAGCTTCATAATATACAGCATTGTCCCGAATTTTCGTTCTTGTCACCGGACGGACTATTTTATCTGTATAATCCAATCCAGTTTCTCTGACTATATTGGGCGCATCTGAAGGAAGGAGCTTATAAAGTACTGTCAGGTCTATTACAACTTCCAGGCCATCCGAAGTCAGGGCCCTGATCGCATCATCTCCCTGTCTTTGCCCTTCATCATGCACTCCGCTCATGGTATAGTTCTGTGTTTTGACATCCATCCGCTCTACTGAGAGCGGGAAATTAATAAGATGCAGTCCACTGGGTAAAACATCATTTTGTACTTTCCCAAATAATGCCTTCACGCCAACCTGGCCGGCTTCAATCTGAATAATAGAAGCGGCTAACAAGCCCAATACAATTCCAAGCAATCCAATGGTTCGGGCGGTATTTGCAAATCTTTTTAACTGGTCCTGCCTCCGTGAGAGCGCCATGCCGACGAGGAAGACGATGATTCCAAGAATAATAAGTGCCATAGTAAATGTATTCAGGGTGAATTTATTTAGCTGGTGTGGTCGGAAATGATGAACCATTTCCCTTTGATCTTTCGGAAGATGAGACTATAAATTCCTCCAATATCTCCTACAGATCTTTTGAGGAAAAATTTGCCGATGACAAAATAATATTCTGCCGAAAAACGGTCGAGCTTTAGCAAGGTATAAGAGAGCTTGCCCATTTTGGACGGTGTCCCGATAATTTTTTCTTGTAGTTATTAAGGACCGTAGTATAGCCATAGGAGATACCATTTTTCCCAATAAACATGACCGAATCATTGTTCCAATATCCCTGCATAAATTCCTCAATGCTCCCTTTGTTCCATGCAAGGATCTGGTCATTCATTAGTTTCCTCTATCTCCCTGCTCATCCTTGCTTTGCGAGAATGCACTTGCGCTGAGAAAAATGATAGATAGAAAGAAGAGTTTTTTCATCTGGCAATTTTCATCCTGAAATTAAAGAAAAGCCGGAGACTCCAAATTATATTTCGCTTCTTTATTTCATTTATTTTAGCGTTCATGATGAAAAAGGTCTATTATCTTTCCCTCCTGCAGCACCTGCAAGAAAATTATAAAGGAGGTAATGGCTGAAAAACGTGGCTTTGAATTCCAGGACATTGCTGAAGAAAAAATCACACCTGATCAACTTTTGCAGATGAAAAGCTACGGCAGGGAGCTATGACGCACTTTTCAGTCGCCGCGCCATTAAATACAGGGAACTCGGATTGAAGGACAGGAAGCTGGATGAAAAAGACTTCAGAAACTGATACTCGATGAATATACATTCCTGAAACGTCCCGTGTTCATTGTAGGAAACCAGATCTTTGCAGGGAGCGAGAAGAAGACAGTTGAAGCCTTGAAACTTGTACTGAAATAGTTGACCACCACTGGCTGTCCCCAAAAGTTTTATTTGCCTAGAAGTTGATTCACTTTGTAAACCAGCCCGCCGTCCTTTGTCTTCATTGGCGCTCCAAGTGCTGTAGTTCCCAGGCTGACAGCATTCCCAGCTTCGTTCATAACTGTTCCCGCCCTTAAGTCATCTGCTTTAACTTTTCCGGGTATGATTTGCCGTTTCAACAAATTGATCAATTGGTTGGTGTTTTCTGGCTTCACCAAATTTTGGACGGCATCAGTTCCCAGGATAGAAAGGGCTTCATTGGTTGGCGCCAACAGCGTATAAGGTTGATTGCCGCTGCCCAGGAGGCTTCCAATTCCTCCAACCCGCTGTAGAAGACTGCTGATTCCGCTTAAATCACGATCTGCAGCCAGCAGGCTGGTCAAACTTGAAGTTGTTGAGCAGCTAAAATGCAGCAAACTGACCATGGCGAAAATCCTCGCCCCATCGAATGGATAATGCGCTCATAGACGAGATTTAGAGATGAATGAATATTAGCAGTTAACCAGAGCAACCAGGAATTGGGGTCATCCTACAGACAAAAGGTTGGATTAGCTAAACAGAGCTGAATTTAGGCGAAGTAATTAAAAAAATGCGCGATGGGTTTCGTCCTCGACAACAAGCTCCTGATCATCGCCGGCGCGCTCGACGGGTCGAGCGGCCTCATCCTCTCCATCATCATGTGCCGCGCGATGAACCGCTCCTTCACGAACGTGCTCTTCGGTGCGTTCGGCAAGGTGCAGAAGTCCACCGCATCCGCCGAGGCCCGAACGTACAAGCAGGAGACGGTCGAGGGGGCCGCGCAGGTGATGGAGCAGGCGTCGCTCGTCGTGATCATCCCGGGGTACGGGATGGCGGTCGCCCAGGCGCAGCACCGTGTGCGCGAACTCTACGACCAGCTCACCAAACGCGGGATCACGGTCAAGTTCGCGATCCACCCGGTCGCGGGGCGGATGCCGGGCCACATGAACGTCCTTCTGGCCGAATCGGACATCCCCTACGACGTCCTCCTCGAGATGGACGACATCAACCCCGAGATGCCCCACTGCGACGTGGCGCTCGTGGTGGGCGCCAACGACGTCGTCAATCCCGCGGCGCGCTACGACAAGTCCACGCCCATCTACGGGATGCCGATCATCGACGCCGACAAGGCGAGGATGGTCCTGGCCATCAAGCGGAGCAAGAACCCGGGGTTCGCGGGGATCGACAACGAGCTCTACTTCGGGGACAAGACCTTCATGCTCTTCGGCGACGCCAAGGCGGTGATCGGCGACCTGGTCAAGCAGTTGTCCGGCGCCTCCGCGGGCCACTAGGAACGCCCATGCCCTTCGACCTGCCGACGCTCGAGGAACTCGTCACCTGGGGGGGATACCTCGGACTGTTCGCGATCATCTTCACCGAGACGGGGCTCTTCGTCGGGTTCCTCCTGCCGGGCGATTCGCTGCTGGTGACCGCGGGCCTCCTCATCGCCAACGGCTCGGTTCCGCTCGACATCAACCTGCTCGTCATTTTACTGTGCGTGGCGGCGATCACCGGGGACTCGGTCGGCTACTGGATCGGCGCGAAGGCGGGGCACGCGCTCTACAGCCGGCCGAACTCGCGCTGGTTCAGGCAGGACCACCTCATCAAGACGAGGGAATTCTATGAAAAATACGGCGGATTTACGATCGTGATGGCGAGGTTCATCCCCTTCGCGAGGACGTTCGCGCCCGTCGTGGCCGGGATCGCGGGGATGAAATACGGCCGGTTCCTCCTGTTCAACATCGCCGGCGGGATCGGGTGGATCGTGAGCATGACGCTCCTCGGGTATTACCTCGGCGTTTCCTTCCCCGGCATCCAGGAGAACGTCGAGTACGTGATCGCGGCGGTCGTCTTCCTGTCGATCCTCCCCCTGATCATCAAGTTCCTGAAGAGGAAGAAACCGGCCGGGAACGATCCGGCATCGGGCCTGACACCACCGGCCGTGCCCACCGTCGACCGGATGGAGACACGCGCGGGACGATGATCGAAGGCCTGACCCGGTGGTATCGCATACTCCAGGAACACGATGTCAGGCGGATCCGTCGTAACGCGATACTCGGCGTTTATCTTCCGATCCTCCTGCTGATCGTGCTCTTCACGGTCCTGGTCGGCGATCCGCCCGCGGAAATCGCCGAGGACAGCCCGGAACTCGGCGGCATGTCGGGCGGCGGCGGCGGCGACCAGAAAGTGTACGAGATGGAATTCGGCTCCACGGCCGGCGAGGACGGGTCCGTGGACGAAAGTTCGGCCAAGACGGTCCACTTCCAGCTGATCCATGTCAGGATCATTTCGCCGACGGCCGCCGTGGTCAAGCCGGTCGTGAAATCCAAACCGGAGAAGAGCCCGAAGAAAAAGAGCGCGTCCGTTTCAGGCCCTGCGCCGGTGAGGCGGCTCCGCGGGATGGGCCCCGGCACAGGCGGCGGGACAGGCGGGGGCTCGGGAGGAGGGATCGGGGCCGGCGTCGGCTACTCGATCGACTGGGGCGGGACCGGCGGACGCAGGCTCCTGAGCGGGCGCCTGCCGAAATACCCGGCGGGGACGGACGCCGAGATGCCCATCGCGGTCCGGTTCACGGTCCTCGCCGACGGCACGGTGTCGGCGGTCGTACCGACCAGGCGCGGAAACGAAATCCTCGAGCGTGAGGCCGTGTCGGCGGTGCGGACCTGGCGGTTCGAGGCGCTCCCGGAGACGATGGGCGAGAAAACGCAGACCGGGAGCGTCATCTTCAATTTCAAACTCGATAAATCCACGCCCGACCGGCAGTAAGGGAACCGGACCGGTGGGGCGACGTCATCTCACATCATCCTGAAGGAACCATCAATGAAACACCTCTTCGCCAAAAAACCGCTCGCCATGCTCCTGGAGGAGATGAAGGGTGAAAACCGTCTGAGGCGCGTGCTCGGACCGGTCGACCCTCTCGGCCCTCGGCGTCGGCGCCATCATCGGGACGGGGATCTTCGTTCTCACGGGGGTGGCGGCCCACGACAGGACCGGGCCGGCGCTCATCATGTCGTTCGGGGCCGCGGGCGTCGCCTGCATCTTCGCCGCGCTCTGCTACGCCGAGTTCGCGTCGATGGTCCCGGTCGCAGGTTCCGCCTACACGTACGCCTACGCGACGCTCGGAGAATTGATGGCCTGGATCATCGGGTGGGACCTCGTGCTAGAGTACGCCGTCGGCTCGTCCACGGTGGCGCACGGATGGTCCGCCCACTTCCAGGATTTCCTCCATAGTTTCGGGTTGTCGATACCGCACGCACTGACTTCGGCGCCATTCGACTTCGACCCCGAGACGGGCCATTTCTTCACGACCGGCACGCTCTTCGACCTCCCGGCGATCCTCATCACGGCGGTCATCACCGTACATCCTGGTCAAGGGGATCAAGGAGAGCGCGGGGTTCAACGCCGGGATGGTCGTGGTCAAGCTGGTGATCGTGCTCTTCGTGATCGTGGTGGGCGCGTTCTACATCGATCCGGCCAACTGGACGCCGTTCGCCCCCTACGGCTATTCAGGGCTCTCGGTTCTTCGGGGTCCCGCTCTTCGGCGACGGCGACATGACGTCGACGATCCCCGTCGGGATGCTCGCCGGGGCGGCGATCATCTTCTTCGCCTACATCGGATTCGATTCCGTCTCGACCCACGCCGAAGAGGCGAAGAATCCCCAGCGCGACGTCCCGATCGGCATCATCGCCTCCCTCATCATCTGCACCGTTCTCTACATCGCCGTCGCGGCGGTGCTGACCGGGATGGTCCCGTACGACCAGATCGACATCAACGCGCCGGTCTCGAACGCCTTCGCGCAGATGGGGCTCCACTGGGCGCAGCCGCCTCATCGACATCGGCGCGATGACCGGGATCACCTCGGTCCTTCTCGTGATGATGCTCAGCCAGCCGCGCGTCCTGCTGGCGATGGCGCGCGACGGGATGCTGCCCCGAGTCCTTCTTCGGCGCCATCCACGAAAAATTCCGCACCCCCTGGAAGTCCACGATCGCTCACGGGCATCTTCGTCGCCATCATGGCGGCGTTCCTGCCCCTCAGCGATCCTGGCCGAGCTGACGAACATCGGCACGCTGCTTGCCTTCGTGATCGTCTGCGCGGCGGTGCTGATCATGCGGAGGACGAATCCGGAAGCCGAGCGGCCGTTCCGGGCGCCGTTCGTCCCCCTGGTGCCGATCCTCGGGATCCTCTCCTGCCTCCTGCTGATGTTCTCCCTGCCGGTCGAGAACTGGTGGCGGCTGATCGTCTGGCTGGCGTTCGGCTTCCTGATCTATTTCGGCTACGGCCGGCGGCACAGCGTGCTGGCGAAACTCCGGGCGCGCAACGCCGGTTCCGGATCGTAGTTCCGGTCGACCGCGGATTGACCAGAATCCCCGAACTTCGCACGGAGGACCCATGGATGCGAAGGATGTAGCGGCCGGTGGGCCGGGAGGCCTGCGCCGGATGCTGGGCCTGTTCGATTCCACGATGATCGTGATCGGCTCGATGATCGGGTCGGGCATCTTCATCGTCAGCGCCGACATCGCGCGCACGGTCGGCTCGCCCGGCTTCCTCCTCCTGACCTGGGTCATCACCGGCCTGGTGACCGTCACCGCCGCGCTGAGCTACGGCGAGCTCGCCGGGATGATGCCCCACGCCGGCGGGCAGTACGTCTACCTGCGGGAAGCGTACAATCCGCTTGATCGGGTTCCTCTACGGCTGGACGCTGTTCCTCGTCATCCAGACCGGGACGATCGCCGCGGTCGGCGTGGCGTTCGCCAAGTTCACGCGCCGTCTTCTTCCCCGGCCTGGGCGAGGAGAACGTCCTTTTCGCCGCCTTCGGGCGGCAGGTCACGCGCGGCGCAGCTCCTGGCCATCGGCGTCATCGTCCTGCTCACCTGGCTGAACCTGCGGGGCCTGCAGGACGGGAAAACTGATCCAGGACGTTTTCACCCTGACGAAGACCGCGGCGCTCTTCGGCCTGATCGTGGTGGCGATCGCCTGGGGCGCGAACGATTTCGCGATCAGCGCGAACTTCTCCGACTTCTGGAGCGCCGCCTGGACCCGGCTGCAGTCGGGCGGCGGGCTGACGATCGAGCCGCTCACCGGATTCTCCATTCTGGCGGCGATCGGCGTGGCGATGGTGGGCTCGCTGTTCTCCTGCGACGCCTGGAACAACATCACGTTCACCGCCGGCGAAGTCGTCAACCCGAAGCGGAACATCCCGCTGAGCCTCGTCCTCGGGACCGGCATCGTCACCGCGCTCTACCTGCTGGCGAACCTCGCGTACATCCTCGTCCTGCCCGTGAGGGGAAGCCCCGAAGGCGCCGACGTCGTCGCCCGCGGGATCCAGTTCGCCGTGAGCGACCGCGTCGCGACGGCGGCCGTCTCCACGATCTTCGGCACGCGCGGCCGAATTCATCATGGCCGGCCTGATCATGGTCTCGACGTTCGGGTGCAACAACGGGCTGATCCTCGCGGGCGCGCGCGTCTATTACGCGATGGCCCTGGACGGGCTCTTCTTCAGGAAAACGGGGGAGTTGAACAAACGGTCGGTGCCGGCCTTCGCCCTGGTGGTGCAGTCGGTCTGGGCGTCGGCCCTCTGCCTCTCGGGGTCGTACGGGGACCTGCTCGATTACGTCATCTTCGCGGTCCTGATCTTTTACATCCTCACCATCGCCGGAATTTTCGTCCTCCGGAAGAAGCGTCCCGACGCCGAACGCCCGTACCGGGCCTTCGGGTATCCCGTCGTGCCGGCGCTCTACATCCTCGCGACGACCGCGCTCTGCGTCGACCTGCTGATCTTCAAGCCGGCCTACACCTGGCCCGGTTTGATCATCGTCCTGCTGGGAATCCCCGTCTACTACGGATGGAAGGCTGTGTCGGGCGGACGGGCGGGCGCCTGACGGCGCCCGCACCGGGGCCGCTCACCGGGAGCGGCGCGGCCCGCGTCAGATGATGATGTCCTCGTAGGTCGATTCTTCCTCGACCACGCTCTTCTGCCCCTTGCCGTTCGAGCGCAGCTTGCTCCCGCGCTGCGTGATGCCGAGGCCGGTCCTGTAGAGGAGCGGCACCTTGAACTCCATGCTCGAATCCACCGTCCTGCCCATCGGCGTGATGAGCCCGGCGTCGTAAATCGACCGGATCGCCTCGTCGCCCGTCGGGTCGAGCGATTCGAAGAGCTTGTAGAGCTCGCTCCGGTGGAACGTGGCCTTGTCGCTCCCGCGGAAGAGGTCGAAGTGTTTCGCCAGGTGCGGGAACTCCGAATAGAGGTACGTGTCGCACCGGTACACGGAGACGTCGGCGAAGGCCTCGCGCAGCGCGGCCGAGCTGATGAGACGGGTCGAGGCGTGCTTCCCCTCTTCCCTGTTGATCTCGCGCTGCTTCTCGACGGCGATGTTGCCGAGGTGGATCAGCTCGCGGGGATAGATGTGACCCATCCCGTCGGTCAGGTGCTTCAGGAGCCAGATGTGCGTGAAGGGGACCACCCCCGGGGGGGATTCGTTGCCGTTCCCGTTCAGCGACGGCTCGAAGATGGCGTAGAACACTTTCTGGACGAGCGCCTCGTCCCCCTGGATCACGTGCGCGACTTCGATCGGTTCGCCGAGCACGCCGGAGACGTATTCCCGGACGTTGTCGTCGGCGACCGCGCGCGACACCAGCAGCTTCATCAGCAGGTGTTCCTTCCACTTCATCTCCTGGGTGTAGCTCACCAGGTGGGACTTGTTCACGATCCTGAGCTGGCGGTAGATGTCGTTCCTCAGGAAGATCTTGAACTGCGTGTTCTTGAACCGGTTCCCGTGCTCGACGAGGATCTGGACGAGCGCCGTGATGGCCGACTTGAGCCGCGCGAAATCGTCGATGAAGATCAGGTCGAGCTTGTCGAGCAGGACCCAGGCGACGCAGTTCGACTTCTCGAGGACCATGTCGATCGTGTCGAGCAGGGCCTTCACGCTCATCCCGGTGCGGTGCGGAAAATCGATCGAGAGCAGGCGGTTGAAGGCCTCGCTCTCCAGGACCTGCGAGTTCACCCTGGGCCGCACGAAGTTCTTGATCTTGAACTTGAACTTGGCGAACGATCCGGGCTCGCGGCTGATGCCGAGGTCGCGGATGACGTTCTTGATGGTCTTGTAGCCGTTCTTCAGTTCCTTCGACTTGCTGGCGTTGACGATCTCCTCCATCCGCTTGTTGTGCGTCAACGTGGCCGCGGATTTCAGGCCGATGTAGAGCAGCCAGAAATTCCTGAAGTCGTCGATGCTGCTGAAATGCAGGTCCTGGAATTCGAGGCCCGGCAGGTCGTCGTCGGTCTGCAGGCCGTAGACCGGGATGAAGAAGAGCTCCTCGTAGTTCTTCGGCAGGAGCGACTCCACGCGGTTGCGGTCCTGGCAGAGCAGCCGGAACGCGGCGCTCTTTCCCGACCCCTTGCTCCCGAGCACCAGCGAATGCTGGGGCTGCAGGACGTGCCGGAGCATTTCCGTCCCGATGAAGCAGCTGTCGAAGCGCGAGTCGGTCTCGGCGTCGACGCGCCCGAAGTTCATTCCGTTTAACAGTTCGTGCGGTTCCATTTCACTATCTCCGTGAATTCACACCCTCTATAAATTCACTGCAACAACGGCATACGCCACCTTGGCGGCCGTGAGTGAACATACTGCGAAATGGCCGCAACTCAAACCGCCTTGTGCGTTTCATCACAATTCAAGCCCGACGCGGATCACGCGTTGCGCCGGAGGGATGCAGCGTTGCTTGAGCGGGCCCGGTCAAGCCGCTTGGACCGTCAGGGTTTCGTCCGATCAGCAAGGGGGGCGGCGGCGCCCGTTCCTTCCTCCCGGCCGGCGCTCCCGCGGATTGAAAATCGGGCCGTTTATCGCTATATTCCGGCCGTCAGCTCCACCCCTTCTTTTCATTCAGGAATCCCTGCAACCCGGTCAATCCCGACAACAATTGAGCGCCCATGAAACCGAAAGTCATACGACTCATCTCACTCACGAAAACGCCGGCCAATCCCTACCTCCTCTTCGAGAGAGTGGCTCGAAATCGCGATCGGCGCCGGCCTCAAACTCCCCAACGCGATGACGCTCGCGACGGCGTCGAAAAGCGGCGCGCCCGCCGCCCGCATCGTCCTCCTGAAGGACGTCAGCCCGAAGGGGATCTGCTTTTTCACCAATTACCGGAGCCGCAAGGCCGCGGAATTGCACGCGAACCCTCGTGCGACACTGCTGTTTTACTGGCCGGAGCTCGACCTCCAGGTCAGGATTGACGGGAGGGTGAAGAAGGTCAGCGCCCGCGAATCGGACGCCTATTTCGCCACGCAGACCGCGCGAAAGCCAGATCGGGGCGCACGCGTCGCGGCAGAGCCGGCCGATGGCCGACCAGTCGGTGCTCTTTGCGGAGTTCGGGAGGCTGGCGAAAAAATACGAGGGGAAAGAGGTCCCCCGGCCGAAGCACTGGGGCGGCTACCGGCTGGCGCCGGCGGCGTTCGAGTTCTGGAAGGGGCGTGACTTCCGCCTCCACGACCGGCTCGTCTACACGAGGAAGGGCGCGGGCTGGAAAAAGGCGCTGCTGTTTCCCTGAAGGGGCATGAAATCAACGAGGGGGTCGGCGTACTCCCGACCCCCCTGGGTCACGATCGTGACACCGTGATCCGGCGCGTCTCAGGCCGTGACCGGCTGGCCCTTCAGCGCCTTCTCGATGCGCTTCAATCCCTCGGTGATGTTCGGGATCGAGTTCGCGTAGGAGAACCTCAGGAACCCCTCGCCGTACTTGCCGAACGCGGTCCCGGAGAGGCACGCCACGCCCGCCTCGTAGAGAAGCATGTCGGCGAGCTCCTTCGACTTCCGTCCGGTCCCCTCGATGTTCGGGAAGACGTAGAACGCGCCGTCGGGTTTGTGGCACCGGAAACCGGGCAGGCTGTTCAGCCCGTCCACGATGAAGTCCCTCCTCTTTTTGAACTCCGCGACCATCTTCACCATGTCGTCCTGGGGGCCGTTCAGGGCCTCGATGCCGGCGATCTGCGTGAAGCTCGCCGCGCAGGACGTGACGTTGATCTGGAGCTTGGCGACCAGTTTCGCGAGTTCCTCGTTCATGATGCCGTAACCCAGGCGCCATCCCGTCATCGAAAAGATCTTGGAGAAGCCGTCGAGGATGACCGTCCGCTCGGCCATGCCGGGGAACGCCGCGATGCTGTAGTGCTTCGCGTCGCCGTAGATGATGCGCGCGTAGATTTCGTCGGAGAGGACGATCAGGTCGTGCCTGACGCAGAGCTCGGCGATCCCCTTCAGCAGCTCGCGGCCCAGCAGCCCGCCGGTCGGGTTCTGCGGCGAGTTCAGGATCAGCATCCGGGTCTTCGGGGTGATGAGCTTCCGCAGGTCCTCGAGTTCGAACGCGAACCCGCGATCCTCCTTCAACGGGAGCGGCACGGCCTTCGCGCCGATGAACTCGATCACCGACTCGTAGATCGGGTAGCCGGGGTTGGGATAGATCACCTCGTCGCCCTCGTCGACGCACGCGGTGATGACGAAATTCATGATCGGCTTTCCGCCCGGCGTGATGACGACCATGTCGGGGTTGACGGGGAAGCCGCGCGTTTCCGTCACGTGCTTCGCGATCGCCTGCCGCGCCTGGAGGAGCCCCGCCGACGACGAATAGTGGGTGAACCCGTCGTCGAGCGCCTTCTTGGCGGCGTTGCGGATGTTGACCGGCGTGTCGAAGTCGGGCTCGCCGATCTGGAGGTGGACGATGTTCTTGCCCTGCGCCTCGAGCGCCCTCGCTTTTGCGAGCACTTCGAAAGCGGTCTCTGTGCCGAGACGTTGCATTCTCTTTGCGATGTGTATCATGGCGGGTACTCTCTATTCGTTGGCGAATTGAGGAGGACTGACGGGCCAATATACGAAGTATCGTCCGAAATCTCAAGGAAGGACGCGGCGGAACGACGGCCCGCTACTTCCCCGGCGCCTTCGGGGGGGTATTCGCGGGTATCCTCGCCAGCCCCGCCTGGATCAGCGGTTCGAGGGCCTCCTCCTTCGTATAGCCGATGAAATGCTTCGCCATCATGCCGTCCGGCAGGAAGAGGTAGTTGTCGGGCAGGCCGTACGTCCCGTACTTCACCGCCACGTCCTCGTTGATTCCCGACCGGCCAGTTGAGCGGTGTCTTCTCGATGAACGACCTCACCGCGGACTCGTTCGTCTGGACGGCCACGCTGATGATCTCGAATCCTTTGTCGGCGTATTTTTCGTGGAGCTTCGCGAAGCCGGGCATCTCGACCTTGCACGGCCCGCACCAGGGTGCCCAGAGGTTCACGAGGACAACCTTCCCGGCGTAGTCCGACAGTTTGATCGACTTACCCTCGAGGGTGGTAAGGGAGAACTCGTACTTGCCGTAATCGGCGCGCGGTTTCGTGACCCCCGCCTTCGCCCCCGACTGGCTGGTGGCGGTGGCCCCGCCCGGCTTCGTCTGGGCGACGACGCCGGGCGCGGCCAGGGCCGCGACCGAGAGCGCCAGCGCCGCGATCATTGTCGTCCTCATTTCTTCTCGCCTCCTTCGAGTTTCGATTTCTTGATCAGTTCCGATCGGCTCCTGTACAACTTCTTCATCTCCTCGTCCGGGAGCGCCTTCACGTCCTTCGGATCGATGTCGGGATTCGTGCCGTAGCCGGCCGTCCAGCCGCCCTTGCACTCCGCGCAGACCGGTTTCCCCTTCGCGAGGTTGTCGCCGCAGGGGCAGCCGTTCATCGCCATCGCGCAGAAGTCGCACGAGGGCGCGATGCAGCAGGAATATTTTCCCGTCCATCATCAGCCCGTTCTTGATCTTCGCCAGACGTGCGCGGATGTCGTCGAGCTTCGCGTTCGGTACGCGGGGTGTCCCCGGCTTCTGGACCGCCTCCCCGGCGTCGGCGGCCGGCGCGGCGGCGTATCCCGCGTCGGCGATCGCCCTGACGATATCGTCGGTCGACACCATCGACGACGGCAAGACGACGTCGGCGTACCCCTCCTCCAGGTTCACCGAGGTCTCCCCGACCCCCTCCAGATCGGCGACCGCCTTCCCGATGGTCGAGGCGCAGCCGGCGCAGGTCATCCCCTCGATGGCGATCCGGACCGTTGCCGGCGATTCCCCGCCCGGGAGGACGAGAGCGCGACGAGGGCGAGGAGCGCGGGCGTATGATGAACTTGAGAAGTCTGGCGGAATTCCCGTTTCATGGACGGATACCTTTCAGGATGACGTCAGTAATATAACAATCGGCGGACTATTTGGTTGCCGTCGGTGGGGAGATAATCGGGGAAAGGGGGACCATCCCGGCCACCCCCGCGGGGGGGCCGAAGCCCCGGACCTCCGGAGGACTCAGGAGCGCGTGGCGTAATCGCTCAATGTCAGCGCGAAGAAGATAATCAGCCAGAGGAATCCCGCGCCGGCGAAGATCCAGGTCAGCTTCGTGTGGTACCTCACGTGCATGAAATAGAGCACGACGAGCGTGGCCTTGATGACCGCGATCGTGACGGCGATGTAGACGTTCCACTGTCCGAAGTGGATGAAGGCGGCGGCCACCGTCAGGATGAAGAGCGCCAGCAGGGCCAGCGAGACCCGGTAATAGATTTTTGTCGGAACGATCATCGCGTCCCCCCATGATTCGGATTCGTTGCGGTGCGCGCCCGGGTCAATGGACCCTCCCGGTCACGTCGATGAGATACAGCAGCGGGTAAAGGAAAATCCAGACGATGTCGACGAAGTGCCAGTAGAGCCCGAAATTCTCGACCGGCGAGTGGTACGTCGCGGTGAAGCGCCCCTTCGCCGTCATCCAGGCGATCACGACCAGCAGGAGAAGGCCGACGATCATGTGGGCGGCGTGCACGCCGGTCATCATGAAATAGAGGATGAAGAAGAGCTGGGCGTGGTCCGGCTCGAAGCCCTGGTAGGCGAACGACGCGCCGGGGAACAGGTTGTGCTCGAACTTGTGCGCGTACTCGAACCCCTTGATCACCAGGAAGGCGGTCCCCAGGATCCCCGTGACCCCGAGGAAGCGCATCGTTTTCTCCCTCTTCCCCTCCTGCGCGGCGTGGACCGCCAGCGCCATGGTGAGGCTGCTCCCCAGCAGGATGAACGTGTTGATGCCACCGAGGGTGATGTCGAGGTGGTGGCTCGCCTTCGCGAAGGCCTCGGAGAACTGCGTCCGGAAGACGATGTACGCCGTGAACAGTCCGCCGAAGAAGAGCACCTCGGTGATCAGGAACGCCCACATCCCGAGGGTCGCGGCCTCCTTCTGCTGGGCCATGTCCTCGAACTGGTGGGCGAGCTCGGGATTGTGGTCAGCCATGGTTCACCTCCTTCGAATGCGGCGGCGCGCCCGGGGTTTTCCCGCGGGCCGCGTCCGCGTCGTCGTAGATGTACGGCCCCGTCGTCACCGTCGGCACGGTGTCGAAATTGTGCGTCAGCGGCGGGGACACGGTCGTCCACTCGAGTCCCGTCGCCCTCCAGGGGTTGTTGCCGGCGACCTTCGGTTTCCGGAGCGACCACGTGCAGGTAGATCATCGGGATCAGGTACCCCAGGCCGAGGATCGACGCCCCCGCGGTGGACATGACGTTCAACACCTGGAATTCCTCGGGGTAGACGTAGTAGCGTCTCGGCATCCCCATGTAACCGAGGATGAACTGCGGGAAGAAGGTCAGGTTGAAGCCGACGAACAGGATCAGCGCCGAGAACTTCGCCCACGCCTCGTTGTACATCCGGCCGGTCATCTTCGGCCACCAGAAGTGGATGCCGGCGAGGTACCCCATCACCGCGCCGCCGACCATGATGTAATGGAAGTGGGCCACGACGAAATAGGTGTCGGTCAGGTGGACGTCGGTCGCGAGCGACGCCAGGAAGAGCCCCGTGAGCCCGCCGATCGTGAAGAGCCCGATGAACCCGAAGGCGTAGAGGATCGGCGTGCGGAACTCGATCTGCCCCTTGTAGAGCGTGGCCGTCCAGTTGAACACCTTGATGGCCGACGGGATCGCCACCAGGAAGCTCAGCGCCGAGAAGACCAGGCCGGCGTAGACCGACTGCCCGCTGATGAACATGTGGTGCCCCCAGACCAGGAACCCGAGCACCGCGATGCCGAGCACGGCGAAGGCCATCGCGTTGTAACCGAAGATCTTCTTGCGCGAGAAGCACGACACCACCTCGCTCACCACCCCCATCGACGGGAGGATCATGATGTACACCGCGGGGTGCGAGTAGAACCAGAAGAGGTGCTGGAACAAAATCGGATCGCCGTCGATCTTCGGGTCGAAAATGCCCACGCCCGTGAGCCGCTCGAAGCCGAGCAGGACGAGCGCAATCGCGACCACCGGCGTGCCGAGCACCTGGATGACGCTGGTGGCGTAGCTGGCCCAGATGAAGAGCGGCAGCCGGAACCAGGTCAGGCCGGGCGCCCGCATTTTATGGATGGTGACGATGAAATTGAGACCGGTGAGGATCGACGAGAACCCGAGGATGAAGACGCCGACCACGACCGGGACCGGGTCCGAGAGCGTGTAGCTCGAGCTGTAGGGGGCGTAGAACGTCCACCCGGTGTCGATCCCGCCGGTGGTCATCGTGTAGAGGGTGAACAGCCCGCCGACGATGTAGAGGTACCAGCTGAAGAGGTTCAGCCGGGGGAACGCCAGGTCCCTCGCCCCGATCATCATCGGCACCAGGAAATTCCCCAGGACTGCCGGGATCGACGGGATGAGGAAGAAAAAGATCATCGCGATGCCGTGCATCGTGAAGAGCTTGTTGTAGGTCTCGGCCGTGACGATGTCCCCCGCCGGAGTCATCAGCTCCACGCGGAGCAACACCGCGAAGAAACCGCCGATGAAGAAGAAGAACGTGATCGAAATCAAATATAGAATCGCGATCCGCTTGTGGTCGAGCGTCAGGAGCCAGCTCTTGACGCCGTACCCCGCGTTGAGGTAATCGTCGGTGAGGAGCTGCGTGAGAGGTTCGTTGATGGTGGTCATCTATTTGGGTCCCCCGGTCTTGATGCCGCCGAGCAGTTTGACGTATTCGACAAGTTCGTTCACCTGCTCGGGGGTCAGCTGGCTCTTGTAGGTCGGCATGAGGAGCTGGTAGCCCTTCACGATTTTCGCCCCCGGATTCAGGATCGATTCGCGCAGGTAATCGGCGTCAGCCGCGAGCTTGTCGCCGTTCGATAGCGTCACGATGCCGCCGTAGAGCCCGTCGAGCGCCGGGCCGCGCTGCCCCGAATCCTGCCGGTGGCAGGTCTGGCAGCCGAACTGCGCGAAGAGCCTTTCGCCCGAGCCCGCCATCATGTCACCGCCGCGCTTGCCCGAGAGCCAGTTCTGGTAGTCCGCCTGCTCCATCACCACCACCTTGCCGACCATCCCCGAATGGGAAGTGCCGCAGTACTCGGCGCAGAACAGGTGGTACTCGCCCGGCTTCGTGGCCTCGAACCACTGCGTCGTGTAACGGGCGGGGAGCACGTCCTGCTTGATCCGGAACGCGGGGATGTAGAAACTGTGGATGACGTCCTGGGACGTCATGATGAGCTTCACCGGCTTGCCGACCGGCACGTGCAGCTCGTTGATCTCCTTGTTCCCCTCCGGGTGCTGGATCTTCCACATCCACTGTTTTCCGACGACGTAGACCTCCATCGCGCCGGCGGGCGCGACGTGCATGTCGATGAAGACCTTCGACGACCAGGCGAAGATGGCCATCGCGATCGTCAGCGGCACGATGGACCATGTGAGCTCGACGACCAGGTTGTCGTTCATCGCGCCGGCGCGCGAGGCCTTTGAGCCCCTGCGGTATCGGACCGCGGAATAGACCAGCCCGACGACGATGATCGATCCGAAGAAGAGACTGACCGACACCAGGACCCAGTAGATGGCGTCGATCTGGCTGGCGACGGTGGAGGCGGCCTCCGGGAACAGCGGGAAGTTCCACATCGTCAGCGGTTCCCCCCGCCCGCCGTCACGGCGGGTTTCATTTTGCGGCGGTCCCGCAGGAAATTCATCAGCATGTACCCCCCGAGGGCGATCACGGCGAGCACGCCGCCGGCGCGCAGGAGGTTCATCACGACGAGGCCGTAGGTGCCGGTGGAGGGGTCGTAGTGGTAACAAAGCAGGAGCAGTTTGTCGACCATCCGGCCGATCTTTTCGTGCGACGCCTCCATCAGCGAGAACCGGAGGTCGTCGGCCTGGTACTCGATGCCGTAGAGGTACCGCGAGAGCTTCCCGTCGGGGGTGGCGACCATGATGCCGCTGGCGTGCGCGAACTGTTTTGTCTTGTCGTCGTACAGGTAGAGGAACCCGATCGCGTCCGCGAGTTTTTTGATCGACAGCGAATCGCCGGTCAGGAAGTGCCAGTTCTCATCCGCCCCCTCCCGGGCGTAGTCCCTGATGTACTTTTCCTTCCGCGTCACCGCGTCGGCGGGCCCTTCCCGGTGGTCGAAGCTCACGCTGACGACAGTAAATTCCCGCCCGATGTTCATGTCCTCGAGGGTCCTGAAGGTGCCGGTCATCCCCTCGAGCACCTGGGGGCAGAGCATCTGGCACTTGTAATAGACGAGCGAGATGACGACGGGCTTCTTGCCGAAGTAGGATGACAACGCGACGGTGTTCCCCTTCTCGTCGGTGAACCTCAGGTCGAGGGGGATCTGCTCGCCGAGCCGCTGCTCGATGCCGACGTCGCTGAAAACCTTCGTCGCCATGGGGCGCGGCTGTGCGAGGGCCGGCGTGCGTGGCGCAGGCGACCGCCGCGAGGAGCGCGAAGACGGGGAATAGGCCGGTCCGGCCGGGTCGGGGCCGCCGTTTCACGTGTCGGGGTGAGAGTCATTTTCGATGATCCTGTTGAAGGTACAACTCCATCGCCTTCGCGACGGGGACGCGCGCGATGCCCTTCGCCGAATCGGTCCAGCCGTAGCCGTTGAGGATGGAATCTTCCCTCTCGCGCAGCGCCGCGAGCGACAGGGCCGGGTCCGCCTCGAGGTTCGGGCCCGGCGGCAGCGCGGAGGTGTCCGGGAGGACGAACGTTTCGGCGCCCATCTCCGGGCGGACGCTCTGCGTCCTGAAGATCTCGTAGACGCCCCACGCGAACGCCATGCCGAAGACCATGATGCCGAGGAGGCTGACGGCCGTCACCATGACGCGCGAAAGGTGCGCGTCGCGCGTTTCGTACTTGTGGTCCGGTTCCTTGTCGTGGCGTGCGTTCACGTGCTATTCCAGGTCGTGGATGTGGAAGGCGTCGCGGCCGAACCTCGGGTCGTTGCGGGGGAGTATCGGGACGGTCGCGAGCCATTTCGCGAAGAGCGCCACCCAGACTCCCCCGATGGCGACGGGGGCGATGAGGTCGAGCGCGTGAACGTGCAATGCGGAAGCGTCGAACGCGGGCGCCGTGAGCCAGAAGATGTCCACCAGGCGCATCGCGAAGATGAAGGCGGCGATGAGTTTGAGCCTCCCGATGACGCGTTTCGATTTCTTCGAGAGCAGCACGAAGAACGGGACGAAGAAGTGTCCGACCAGCAGCGCGAGCGGCGACGAGGCTCCACTCGGTCTCGGTCCGGGCCAGGTACCAGGTGTTGTCCTCGGGCAGGTTCCCGGACCAGATGATCAGGTATTGGGAGAAGGCCATGTACGCCCAGAGGACGGTGAACGCGAAGAGCAGGTTGCCGAGGTGGTGCGCGTGGCGCGTCGTCAGGATGTCGGAGTAGGGCTTGAGCCCCGAGACCTCCGCAAGGATGAAAATGCAGAAGGCGAGCGCGGTGAGCACCGCGCCGACGATGAAGCTCATCCCGTAGATGGTGGAGTACCACTCGGGCTCGAGCGACATCATCCAGTCGACGGACGCGAGGGTGGCGGTGATCACGAAGAGGACCATCGACGGGCCGCTGAATATTTTCATGGTGCGGGTGAGCGAGGCGTCGGCCCGGGCGTCCTGGCTCGCGGACCATTTCCGCAGGAGCATGGCGGCGCCGATCCAGAAGCGCGAAGAACGCCGCGGCCCGGACGATGAAGAACGTCGCGTTGAGGTACCCGGTCTTGTGCTGCAGGACGTGGCTCGCCGCGACGACGGCGTCGTCGGTCCAGGGGTAGAGGTCCTTCATTCCGATTATGATCGGGATGAACAGCACGGCCATCAGCGCGAGGTTGCGGGTGCCCGATTCCGCCATCCGCTGGATGATGTGCCCCCACGCGCCGGAGACCAGGTGGTGCAGGAGGAGGATCCCGAGACACCCGAGCGTCAGGCCGAGCCAGAGGAGGTACCCCAGGAGGTACGACTGGAAGAAATGGTCGCCCCACACGAAGTACGAGGCCGCCAGCGCGATCATGCCCGCCGCGCCGACTTTCGTGGAGACCCCTTCCAGTTTTTTAAAATACGATTCCACGTCGAGATGCCTCAGTGGGACAGCCGTTTGCGTTCGTCGGCCGTCAGCCGGGCCGCGTCGACCTTCCTGCTCAGCTGCAGGGCGCGGACGTACGCGACGATCGCCCACCGGTCCGCGGCGGGGACGCTCGGCGCGTAGCTGTACATCCTGCCGAACCCGTTGGTGATGACGTCGAAGTAGTACCCGTCGGGTTTCGCCCTGACGCTGTCCTGGTGAAACGAATTCGGTTTCGGGAAACCGCGCTGGACGATCATCCCGGTGCCCTCCCCCGTGCGGCCGTGGCAGGGGGAGCAGAAGGTGTTGAACCGGTCCTGGCCCCTGGCGAGCAGTGCGCTGTCCACCGTCACCGGGATCGCGGAGGTCAGCCTTCCCGTCGATTTTGCCGGTGTGGAACACGTCGTCGGCGTCGGCCGTCCCGCGCGGCACGGTGCCCGGGACGAGCGGCCTCGACGCCTGCCGGTCCGCGTAGAATTTGCTCTCCTCGAGCGGCTTGATCCGGCTGTCGTTCCACATGTCGGTGCAGCCGGCGAGGAGGAGGGCCGCGGCGGCGGTGAGCGCCGCGATGGCGGTCCGGCGCGCTCCGGAATTCCCCCGCGCGAGCGGACCCGCGTTCGCGCTCCCGCGTCCGTTCGCGGCCTCGTGCCCGGTCGGGGTCGTCTCACGGTATGTGGCCCGGGGAAGGTTTCATCGTCTCAATTGTCCACCACGGTGACATGCGAGGGCTTGAGGGACTTCAGGAACTGTTCCGTCTCGCGCCTGTCGAAGAAGGGGTCCGTCGCCTCGATGCAGAGGAAGAACTTGTCGCGCGATGCCAGCTCGAACCGGTCGACGTTGAACACGGGATGGACGGGACGCGGCAGCCCGTTCCGGAAGATCATCCCCACCACGGCGCCGATCGCCGCGAACAGGATGGTCATCTCGAACGTGATCGGGATGAACTGCGGCCAGGAGTTCAGCGGCTTGCCGCCGATGTTCAGCGGGTAGTCGATCACCGACGTGAAATACTGCATGCCGAACCCGATCACCGCCGCCGGCGATCGCGCAGCAGAGCACGAAGAGCGAGAGGGTCGAGTGCCTGATCGACAGCGCGTCGGTCAGTTCTTCCATCGGGAACGGCGTGTAGGCGTCCATGTGGCGGTAGCCCTTCTTCGAGGCCGTCCGGGCCGCCGCGAGGAGCTCCTCCGGGGCGTCGAATTCCGCCATCAATCCGTAGATGCCTTGTATGTCGGGCTTTTTCAATTCGCGTCCGCGCTGGTGTCGATGATCCTGCCCTTCCAGGGGAGGAGGTGCTTCAGTTCGAAGATCGAGATCATCGGCATCACCCGGATGAAGACGAACATCAGCCAGATGAAGACGCCGAGCGTGCCGACGTAGATCATCCAGTCCCAGATCGTGGGCGCGTACATGTCCCACGACGACGGGAGGAAATCGCGGTGCAGGCTCGTCACCACGATGACGAAGCGCTCGAGCCACATCCCGACGTTGATCACGATCGAGATGACGAACAGCGCGATGGTGTTCAGGCGCACCTTCTTCGACCAGAGAAGCTGCGGGATGAGGCCGTTGCAGAGGATCAGCAGCGTGTACGACCAGCCGTACGGCCCGTTGATCCGGTTGTTCATCATGAACGCCTCGTACTCGCTCCCGCTGTAGTAGGCGAAGAAGAGCTCCATGGCGTACCCGTAGAGCACGATCAGCCCGGTGGCGAGCATCACCTTCGCCATGAAATCGAGGTGGCGGTCCGTGACGAAGTCCTCGAGGTGGTAGAGTTTCCGCACCGGGATCATCAGCGTGATGACCATCGCGAACCCGGAGTAGATGGCGCCCGCCACGAAGTAGGGCGGGAAGATCGTCGCGTGCCACCCGGGTATGATCCCGACGGCGAAGTCGAAGCTGACGACGCTGTGCACCGAGACCACGAGCGGCGTGGCCAGGCCGGCCAGGAGGAGGTACGACATCTCGTACCGGTGCCAGTGGCGCGCGGAGCCCCGCCATCCCATCGCGAGGATGCCGTAGCAGACCTTCTGCCACCGTTTTTTCGAGCGGTCGCGCATCGAGGCCAGGTCGGGAATCAGCCCGACGAACCAGAACATGAACGACACGAGGAGGTAGGTCGAGATGGCGAAGACGTCCCAGACGAGCGGGCTCCGGAAGTTGGGCCACACCGACATCGTGTTGGGATACGGCGTGAGCCAGTAGGCCAGCCAGGGTCGGCCGAGGTGGAAAATCGGGAACATCCCGGCGCAGGCGACCGCGAAGAGCGTCATCGCCTCGGCGAACCGGTTGATGGCGTTGCGCCAGTGCTGGTGGAGCAGGAGGAGGATGGCGGAGATGAGTGTCCCGGCGTGGCCGATGCCGATCCACCAGACGAGGTTGACGATGGCGATGCCCCAGCCGACCGGGTTGTTGATGCCCCAGATGCCGACTCCCTTGTAGAAGAGGTAGCTGACGCCGGCGACGAGCACCATCACGAGCGAGAAGGAGATCGCGAGGGTGATCGCCACGCCCTTCGGGGTCTTCCGGTCGAGGACGTTCCCGGCGATCCTGTCGGTGATCGTCGCGTAGGTCTGCCCGCGCGCGATCAGCGGCGCGACGTTGTCCCCTTCGGTGGCGCGGTAATCGTACGACATCGGGTTACCCCTTCCGTCCCTTCTCCCGCGCCGAGCGCGGGGTTGGGGTTGATGAGCCTGGCCAGGTACGACGTCCGGGGGTGCGTGTTGAGCTCGGCGAGCAGGCCGTAGTCGCGCGGCTGCGCCTTCGCCTTCGACACGGCGCTCACCGGGTCGTTCAGGTCCCCGAAGACGATCGCCTGCGAGGGACACGCCGACTGGCAGGCGGTCACCACGTCCCCGTCGCGGATGGGCCGGTCTTCCTTCTTGGCGTCGATCCTCGCGGCGCTGATGCGCTGGACGCAGTACGTGCATTTTTCCATGACGCCGCGGTTCCTCACCGTCACGTCGGGGTTGTACATCATCTGGACGCTCGGGGTTTGGACGTCCGAGTACTGGAGGAAGTTGAACCGGCGGACCTTGTACGGGCAGTTGTTCGAACAGTAGCGGGTGCCGACGCAACGGTTGTACACCATCACGTTCAGCCCCTCGGAATCATGGTTGGTGGCGGCCACGGGGCAGACCGGCTCGCACGGCGCGTTCTCGCAATGCATGCAGGCGACGGGCTGGGAGAGGATCTCCGGGTTGTCCATGTCGCCCGAGTAGTAGCGGTCGATCCTGATCCAGTGCATTTCGCGGCCGTTGAGCACCTGGTCCTTCCCGGCGATCGGGATGTTGTTCTCCGACTGGCACGCGATCACGCAGGCGTTGCAGCCGGTGCAGGAGTTCAGGTCGATCGACATCCCCCACTTGTACCCGTCGTACTCGTGCTCCGGGTAGAGCGACTGGTCTTTGGTCGGGACGTGGGCCATCTCCTTCGCGAACCGGGGGTCCGTCTCGAACTCCGCCACCGTCGCGCTCCTGACGATGGGCCGTCCCTCCATGGAGTGGTGGTCCTGCGTCCGGGCGAGTTTGCGGACCTCGTCGACCCAGGCGATCGAACCCGTCCCCCACGAGGATGAGGCCGAGAAACGGAGCGGATAGACGTTCACGCCGGCGCCGTCACCGATGCGCCCCGCGTTCGCCCGGCCGTAGCCGAGGTGGAGTGTGACGGAATCGCGCGGGTGCCCGGGGAGGACCAGGAGCGGGATGCGGCATTTCCCCCCTCCGACCCTGATCTCGACGAGGTCCTCGTCATAGACGCCGAGGTCTTCGGCGAGCGACGGGCTCACGAACGCGGCGTTGTCCCAGGTGAGTTTCGTGACCGGTTTCGGGAGCTCCTGGAGCCAGCCGTTATTGGAGAAGCGCCCGTCGCCGACCGTGGGGTCGGGGCGGAACATCACCTCGACGTCCGAGCCGGGGAAGGAGATTCTCACGGGGGGCGGGGCCTTCCACGGTTCCGCCGACTTCCGGACCGCGGCGATCGCTTCGGCGGCCCGGAACTTCACGGACATCGCGGGAGAGGCCGTGCCCGGAACGACCCCGTCGTTGAGGCTCGTCCGCCAGAATGTTTCGAAGTCGCGGTCCGCGCCGGCCCTGTCCCGCTCCGCGGGGATGCGCACCGCGCCATTCCGCCCGCGGTCCTTCCAGTACTCCCGGACGATTTCGTAACCCTTCGCACCGCTCCGGCCGGTCATTTCGGCGAGCAGCTCGTGGACCGACATCGTGTTATAGAGGGGCGCGATGAGCGGCTGGACGATCGACGCGGTGCCGTCGAAGGCCCGGGCGTCGCTCCAGGCCTCGAGGTAGTGCGATTCCGGAACGTGCCATCCGCAGGCGCGCGCGGTCTCGTCGTTGTAGAGATTGAGCGAAACGCTCATGCCCGTTTTATCGAGGGCGTTGGCGAAATCGAAATCGGCGGGAGCGTCGTAGACGGGATTGCATCCCGCGACGAGGAGCAGGTCCACATCGCCCCTGTGCATCTCCTCCATGAGCGTCTCGAGCGAGGAGCCGGGGGCATCGCAGGCCGTATTCGGCGGGCCGGACGAACGAGACGGTCGCCGCCGTAATTCCCGAGGGCCTGGTTGATCGCGTGGACGAGCGCGTGCACCGCCGCCGGCTGATCGGCCCCGGCGACGACGACTGAGGCGCCGCGGTGGGCCGTCAGGTCGGCGGCGACCGCCTCGATCCAGGCCGCTTCGTCGGCCGGGAGCTTCGACGGGGTCACCCCGGTCAGCCCGAGCCGGGATGCCAGCGCGTTGGCAAGCTCCGCGACGCGGCTCGCCCTGACGGGCATCCGGTGGTCGGCGACGCTGCCGGTCACCGAGGGGAAACTTTCCGCCGCGTAGAGGCGGTTGATGTCGGCCTTCGCGCCGCGGACCCTGCGGCGAGCGGCGAACTCACGCGAGTACTTCAGGTGGGCCGGGCCCTCGGCGATGAAGTCCGCGTCGAGCGAAACGACGACGTCGGCGCGGTCGAAATGGTACACCGCCTGCGCGTATTCCCCGAACGCCAGCCGCGAGCCCTCGCGCTCGTTGGCGATCCCGGCCGGTTCGTAGCGGTGCCATCCCGCCTTCGGATACTGCTTCATGAGCGATTCGATCTGCCACGCGAGGGTCGGGGACGTGACGGTCCCGGTCAGGATGCGCAGGCCGCTTCCCCCGAGCGCCTTCTGCGCGTCGAGCGCGCCGGAAAGCTGCACGAGGAACTTGTTGAGGGTGGTGATTTCGCCCTTCTCGCCTGACCACCTGCGACCGGTCGGGGTCGTAGAGGTGGAGGATCGAGGCCATCGAAAACGTATCGGCGGCCCCGAGGCTCGCCGGGTGGTCCGGGTTCCCCTGGATCTTCGTCGGGCGGCCCATGTGGCTCGTCACGAGGATGCCGGTGGCGAAACCGTTCATCGTGAACGCGCTCGCAAAGGTGAGCGGCTTGCCGGGGATGAGGTATTCGGGCTGCCTGACGTACGGGAGGATCTTCTCGTCGGGTTGCTTCACGCACGAGGAGAGTCCCGCCAGCGCGATCGAGGCGCCCATCAGGTGCAGGAACCGCCTGCGGCTCACCGGGGTCCTCCCACACCGGGGCCCCGGCGGGGAACTCGTTCTGCATCGCGGCCCTGAACTCCTCGGTGTCGGCCAGCTCGTCGAGGCTGCGCCAGTACTGCTCGCCGGTCCGCCCCGCAAGTTTTTCCCTGATCTCGTCGATGGTCAATTTACCGCTCATGATGCGTGCGCGTGAATGGGGGCCGGGTTATCGATGACAGATGGAACAATCGGTGAGTTGCTTCGTCCTGATGTGGTTCCGTTCCACGAGCTTCTTCCCTTCGGCGGCCTGGTCGGGACCGGGCGTCCAGGTCATCGAATAAATTTCGGATTTCGGCCTGACGTATTTCTCCGGGGCGCGGTGGCAATCGAGGCACCAGCTCATGTGAAGGGTGTTCACCGACCACGTGAGCGGCATCCTGTCGACGCGCCCGTGGCAGGTCTGGCACCCGATCCCCTTGTTGACGTGGATCGAGTGGTTGAAGTACGCGAAGTCGGGGAGGTCGTGGACCCTGATCCATTCGAGCGGCTTCCCCGTCCTGTAACTTTCGCGGACGGGCTCGAGGATGGGCGCCGTGTTCCAGATCTGGGAGTGGCACGTCATGCAGGTGTGCGTCGGCGGTATTCCGGCGAACGCCGACTTCTCGACGGAGGTGTGGCAATACCCGCAACTGATTCCGAGGCCGCTGACGTGGTGTTCGTGGCTGAAGGGGACGATCTGCTCCCGCGGGTTGCCGACGTTGGTGGTGTATCCCGACCGGTACATCGCGCCGCCCACGATGCCGACGACCAGCGCCACGATCGCCACCAGGATGATCGAGGCGCGCGAGACGACCTTCATGCTCGGATGAAAGATCTGCGCCATCTAGCGCGACAAACCTCTCTCCGGCCCGGTCAATGACAATGACGGGAACACGGTGAAAATAATGATCGAAATTGGGGAATTGACTCGGAAAAAACGGTGTTTCAAAAAGAGCAACGTCAATATAGGGAATAACGCGGTATGAGGCAAGGAATCGCCATTTTAACATTTTTCGACAAGTGTGAGGATTCTGGGGAGTATGGGGGATCAACAATGAGAAATACCCCACATCACCCCGCCACGCAGGCCGGATTCGCAGGATTCCATTGGCACACTATATGAACACATACTCATATAGTACATCACTCATGGAGTATCGATGAAAACCGCTTCAGACTTCAAGGCCGAAATCCTCGCCGCCCTCGCGCACCCGAATCGCATCCGTATCCATCGAGTGCCTCCGGAAGGATGTGCTCTGCAACTGTGAATTCGCGCCCGCCCTCGACCTCGAGCAATCGAACCTCTCCCGCCACCTGAAGGTCCTCGTCCATGCCGGGCATCCTGAAATCGTGGAAGGACGGACTGAGGGTCAACTTCAAGGTCGCTGACGACCGTATTTTCCAGCCTGCTCGACATCGCGACCGCCATCGCGCGTCAGGACGCGGAGCGAAAAACCGAAGCCCTGACAGCAGAGGAGACCTCAATGACCATCAAGGTCCTCGGACCCGGATGCATGAACTGCCGCACGCTCGAACGACGCACCGTCGACGCGCTCGCAGCGATGGACGTCAGGCCACCGTGCGAAAAAGTCGCGGACCTCGAGGGCATTGCGTCGTACGGCGTGATGCGAACACCCGGACTGGTCATCGACGAGAAGCTCGTCTGGCAGGGAGGCGTGCCGACCGTCGAGAAGATCAAGGAACTCATCACCGCAACCGCCGGGGCAGACCAATGAAGGAGTGGGTTAAATTTGCGCTGCTCGCGGCAGCGTTCGTCGTCTTCTACTTCGCGCCGATCGATGCGCCGATCGTGCTGCGGTCGATCTCGGCGCGGGGCTTTCCCTCCTCCATGAATACGCACGGCTTCACGTCCTCACCTGTCTCGTCCCGGCCTTTTTCATCGCCGGCACCATCGCGGTGTACGTGAAGAAGGACGCCGTGATGCGGCTTCTGGGCCCGACGACCAAGAAGTACATTGCCTATCCGATCGCCAGTGTTTCCGGCGGAATCCTCGCCGTCTGCTCCTGCACGATCCTTCCTCTCTTCACCGGCATCTACAGAACGCGGAGCGGGCATCGGCCCCGCGGTGGCGTTCCTCTTTACCGGCCCCGCCATCAACGTTACTGCCATACTGCTGACCGGCAGCGTGCTCGGGCTGGGATTTTGCCATCGGGTCGGCTCGTTGCCGCAATGGTCATCTCGGTGCATCGCCGGCCTCCTCATGGCGGCGCTCTTTCGCGACCATGACCGGAAAAACGCAAACGGAGCCATTCGCCGCCGGGATTGGGTGGAGACGTGTCCTATTCGAACTCCACGATCCTCTTCGTTTTTCCTGCTCCAGCTTGCCGTCCTGGTGGTGTTCGGACTTGTCGATTGACCCGGTGCTCAAGGCGGTACTCATCATCGCGATGGTTGGCACGGTACTGGGTATCGTGTTCTTCAAATTCCAGAAAGAACACAACCTCGAGTGGCTGCGCGAAACCTGGGACCTGACCAAGAAGATCCTCCCCTACCTCTTTGTGGGCGTGTTCATCGCCGGTATTATCGAAGTCGTCGTTCCGCAGGAGCTTCGTGACGGCCCTTGTCGGGGAGAATACGATCCTCGCCAACGTCATCGCCTCCACGTTCGGCGCGTTCATGTACTTTGCCACGCTGACCGAAGTGCCGATCATCCAAAAACTGATGGGGCTCGGGATGGGCCGTGGCCCGGCGCTCACGTTGTTCCTCACGGGGAACGCCTTGAGCCTGCCGAGCATGATCGTTCTGTTCAAAGTCATGGGGAAGAAACAAGCCCCGGCGTATATCCTGACCATCATCGGGTTTTCCGTGATCGCCGGATGGCTGTTCGGCGAATTGATCTAGGAAGAACGATGAAACACGTCAAAGTCCTCGGATCAGGTTGCTCAAAATGCAGGGTACTCGAACAGCGGCTCCAGGCGTTGAAAACCGCGCATGGCCTTGACTTCGATCTCGTCAAGGTCACAGACCTCGGGGAGATCATCTCCCACGGGATCATGATGACGCCGGGCCTGATGATCGACGGGGAGGTGAAGAGCGTGGGGATCGTACCGAAAGAGGAACAACTGATGGAGTGGTTGAGATGAACAAGGCATTGAAGATGGGATCGATCACTGCGGCTGTCGTCGCCCTGATCGTCGTGCTCGCACCCGCGCCATTCAGCCAGACAAAACATCCCCCGCCTCCCGCGGGCGCGAAAAAGCCGAAGGTCACCTTTGTCGAGCTCGGCTCGGTCAAATGTGTCCCCTGCAAAATGATGCAGCCGGTGATGGCTTCGATCGGGAAGCGGTACGGGGCCCAGATCGGGATCGTCTTCCACGACGTCTGGACCGACAGCGGCAAAGCGCTCGCCGAGCCGTATAAAATCCGCGCGATCCCCACTCAAGTCTTCCTCGACGCCCGTGGGGTGGAATTTCACCGCCACGAAGGGTTCTACCCGGAGGCCGAGATCGACAAGATACTGGAAAATCAGGGTTTGAAGGCGCTCTCCCCGGGGAAATAGCGATGCTGGAAAGGATCTTCACTGCGCTGACGATGGCGATGTACGAGCGGTTCGAGGTCGCACTCGCGGCTTCGTTCGCCTGGGGGGTGCTGTCGATCCTGCTCAGCCCCTGCCACCTCTCGAGCATCCCGCTCATCGTCGGATACATCTCGAAACAAACCGCAGGCGGGGCCGGCCGCGCATTCAACCTTTCGTCCCTGTTCGCGCTCGGAATCCTCGCCAGCATCGGCGTGATCGGCGTGGCGACCGCCGCGCTCGGCCGGATGCTCGGGGACGTGGGCGCCTGGGGTAACATCCTCGTTGCCGCGGTGTTTCTCGTCGTCGGCCTCTATCTCCTCGAAGTCATCAGGATCGACTGGGGGGGATTTCGCATCAGGCCGCTGGAAGGCAGGCCTTGGATCGGCGCGCTCGCGCTCGGCCTGCTCTTCGGCATAGGCCTCGGCCCCTGCACCTTCGCCTACATGGCCCCCGTGCTCGGCATGGCGTTCAGCCTGGGTCAGACCGACCTCCCGGGGGCGGTGGCGCTCATTTCCGCGTTCGGCGTCGGCCATTGCGCGGTGATCGCCTTGGCCGGGACCTTTGCCGGTGTCGTTCAACGCTACCTCGACTGGACCGGCGAATCCCGCGGGGCGCTCTGGATGCGCCGCGGCGCGGGTGTGCTCGTCATCCTCGGTGGCGTCTATTTCATTGTGACTGCGTGACGATGCGTATCCTTTTCCCGCTTCTCTTTCTGTGCAGTTCCCTGCTCCCCTGCCGGGGCTCACAGCTCCGGGACTCGACCGAATTGAACCATTCGGTGTCGACGGCCTTTCGAGACGCCGATCGCCTCCTCGAGGCGGCCGCCTGCATCCTCGGCGACGAGGTGATTCCCCCGGATTTTCCGGGGCCAGAGCTGGACGGAATAGATGACCGCGGGACTGACACTCTGCTTATTGCCGCCCTGCGGCGGTTTCGGGAGGATATCGGTTCAGGCGCGCCCCATGATTCCCTCCGGTCGTCCTTCCGCCGATTCTTCTTCGCCCTGCACCATTCGTACGAAGGCCTGTTCCGGCCCGCCGTCCTCGGGCACGCCGGCCCCAAGCTCCTGTTTTTCACCGCATCGGTCACGTGCGATTGCACCCGGAGACTATCCGACACCTACACGCGGCAGCTCGTCCAGGCGAAGGGGATCCTTGGCGGGCTGCCCCCGACGCTCGTCATCGATTGCGCCACCGATCCCTCATCGATGGACCGGTACCGGATCGACAACCTGCCGACGGTCCTTCTGCTGGATGGCCAAAACCGTGAAAATTTCCGGTTTCACACTTCGGAGTTCATCCTCCCCCTCCTGATTGAGCATTTGCAACCGGCCGGCGGAGATAAATGAAAAAGATCTCTTGCGTTGTAACTTCCCAATGACTATATTCGTATATGCGAATATACAAAATTAACGCCGGCCGCGGGCCGGCACTATTCGCACCTAACGAAAGGAACGAACAATGAACACCACATCCGAGATCGAGGCCACGCCCGGGAAATCCTGCTGTGGCCCCGAATGTTGCGCGGACGAATCCACGCACGACTCAGCGTCCGCGCAGCCCGCTCCCACCCCGGCGGCCCTCAAAGTCGGAAATCAAGGAACGGTACGGCAGGATCGCCACCAGCGGCGGAACGACTTCCTGCTGCGGCCCGCCACGTCCGCCGGCAGGGGAACTGCGGTTGCGGAACGGACGACTCGCTCCAGACGGTCTCGTTGATGATGAACGAGAAGTACGAGAGGTCGACGACCGGATCGTCGAGGCGGCCGACCTGGGGCTCGGCTGCGGCACCCCCCTCGCCTTCGCCGACATGGCCGAAGGAATGCGCGTCCTCGACCTCGGCTCGGGCGCCGGCATCGACGTCTTCCTCGCCGCGAAAAAGGTCGGGCCCACCGGCAAGGCGATCGGCCTCGACATGACCGATGAAATGCTCGCGCTCGCCCGCAGGAACAAGGCGACGCTCGGCATCGAGAACGCCGAATTCCTGAAGGGCGAGATCGAGGACATGCCGATCGAATCGAACACCGTCGACCGGATCCTGAGCAACTGCGTCATCAACCTCGTCCCGGACAAGCGCAGGGCGTTCGCCGAGATGCACCGCGTCCTGAAGCCGGGCGGCAGGTTCACCATCTCCGACATCGTGTCGATCGGGCAGATCCCCGACGAGGTTCGCGCTGACATGGAGCTCTGGGCCGGCTGCGTCTCGGGCGCCCTCGACCGGGACGAATACCTGGGCATCGTGCGGGAGGCCGGCTTCACGAATCTCACGATCGCCGCCGAGAAACCGTACTCTCTCGAAAAAGAGGTCCCCTTCGGCCTCGAGAGCATAACGCTCACGGCACAGAAATAAGGAGAGCGATGGACCAGCTCGCAAAAACGTTCAAAGCCCTTTCGGACGAATCGCGACTCAGGATCCTCGGCATCATCCTGCGCTCCGAGGAGCTCTGCGTTTGCGACATCGAATACGTGATGAAATTCACACAGACGAAAGTGTCCCGGCACCTCTCGTACCTGAAAAACGCGGGGCTGGTGGAGGACCGCCGGCAGGGCCTGTGGATGCTGTACCGGGCGGCGGCGCCGGCCGATGATGCCCGGCGCGGGCTGCTCGAGTACGTACGGACCGCCCTGGCGTCGAACCCCGCCGCGCAGGAAGACGCGCGCCGGCTGGCGGAGAGCATCAATGGGGGTTGCTGCACCGGGTACGCCTGCCTGAGGCCGGAGACCGCGCGGCTCAGGACCCCCGCCCGGCCCGCGAGGGCCCACTCGTGAAGATCCTCATCCTCTGCACGGGCAACTCGTGCCGCAGCCAGATGGCCGAAGCGTACCTGGCGTCGCTCGACTCCCGGCTCACGGTCCTGTCGGCGGGAACGAGCCCGGCGGCGCGTGTCCATCCGGAGGCGGTGGCCGTCATGAACGAGATCGGCATCGATATGTCCTCCGCCCGGCCGAAGGCTGTGGACGGCTTTCTTTCCACCGCTTTCACCTATGTGATCACCGTCTGCGACAACGCGAGGGAGACCTGCCCGGTCTTCACCGGGAAGGTGAAGCACCGGCTGCATCTCGGATTCGACGACCCCGCCGGGGCGACAGGCACCGACGAAGAGGTAAGGAGGGAATTCCAAAGGGTGCGTGACGAGATCCGGGAGCGGTTCGGCGAACTCTATCGGAAGGAACTCGCCACGGCGCTGCTCCCGTGATACCCTCTCATATCCGGACGATGTCCGCCATCTCATCATCCTTCACCGACCACTCCCGATGATCGAATCCAAAAAACGCCTCTCCCCCTTCGAGCGGTACCTCACCCTCTGGGTCGGACTCTGCATGGTCGCGGGGGTCGCGATCGGGAAATCGTTACCGGGCTTCACCGACTCCCTGCGCGGCATGGAGCTCGGGTCCGGGAGCCAGATCAATGTCCCCATCGCGGTCCTGATCTGGCTGATGATCTACCCGATGATGCTCAAGATCGATTTCACGAGCGTGATGGACGTGCGCAAAAGGCCGGCCGGCATCCTTATTACCCTGTTCGTCAACTGGATGGTCAAACCGTTTTCGATGGCGTTCATCGGCTGGCTCTTCTTCAGGCACATTTTCCTGCCGTTCATCGGGCCGGAGCTCGCCGACCAGTACATCGCCGGCGTCATCATCCTCGCGGCCGCCCCCTGCACCGCGATGGTCTTTGTCTGGTCGTACCTCACTGACGGCGACCCCGCGTACACGCTGGTGCAGGTGTCGGTGAACGACCTGCTGATGCTGGTCTTCTTCGCGCCGATCGTGAGCGTGCTGGTAGGTGGGGCGAGCGACCTCGTCGTGCCTTTCGCGGTCCTGGTCTACAGTGTCGTGACGTTTATCGTCATCCCGCTGGCGCTCGGAAGCCTCAGCAGGGTCGTGCTCATCCGGGCGAAGGGGGCGCGATGGTTCGCGGAGACGTACGTGAAGGTCTTCCATCCCGTCACCATTCTCGCCCTGCTGGCGACGCTGGTGCTCATCTTCGCGTTCCAGGCCGACAACCTCACGGCGCAGCCGTTCCACGTCGTTCTCATCGCCGTCCCGATCCTTGTCCAGGTCTACTTCAACTCCTCGCTCGCCTACGGGCTGATGAAATTCTTCGGGGTCCCGCACAGCGTCGCCGCCCCGGGGGCGCTCATCGGCGCGAGCAACTTCTTCGAGCTCGCGGTCGCCACGGCCATCGCGATCTTCGGCCCCGGTTCCGGCGCCGCTCTTGCCACCGTGGTGGGGGTGCTCGTGGAGGTCCCGGTGATGCTCTCGGTCTGTTCCTTCTGCAACAAAACAAGGCACTGGTTCAAAGAAACGCCTGCGTCATAGCGGCCCGGAGATGCGCGGGCGCCGTTGCAGGTGATGCGCCGCCGGATCCCCCTTGCAACTGAAGATCCCTTTCTGTAAGTTTTTTCGGACCGCAATCCAGGAAGCACTTCAGGGGTTCACGGCAGACCAATCGGAAAAATCCGTTCATGAGCGCGAAAACCCGGCCATCCGGACCGTCCCGGCCATCGAGACCCGGCAAGCCCGCCAGGTCCGTCGAATCAATCGATCCGGCCGACCCCGCGCCCGCCGCCTCCCGGCAGGGCCGGGACACCGTCGCGGCGCCGCACCCGAAGGACCTCGATCACCGCCTGAGGCTTTCGCTCGACTCCCTCCTCGAAGGCTGCCAGATCATCGGGTTTGACTGGACCTACCTCTATCTCAACGACACTGCGGCGAGGCACGGGCGCCGGACGCGCGACGAGCTCATCGGAAGGACCGTCACCGCCGAATACCCCGGGATCGAAAAAACCGAATCCTTCGCCGCGATGAAGGAGTGCATGGAGAAACGGACCCCCCGGCGCATGGAGGTGCTCTTCCCCTTCCCGGACGGCGGCACCGGATGGTTCGAGCTGAGCATCCAGCCGGTCCCCGAGGGGATCTTCGTGCTCTCCATCGACATCACCGGGGAACGAAAGAGGAAAGAAGCGCTCCGCCAGAGCGAGGAAGAACTCCGCCTCATCGCGGAAAACATCGGCGACCTGATCGCCCTCTTCGACCGCGACGGCAGGCGCCTCTATAACAGCCCGTCCTACCGGACGATGCTTGGCATCACCGGCGACGTGGTCGAACAGGATTCGTTCCTCTACATCCACCCCGACGACCGGGACAGGATCCGGGAAATCTTCGCCGAAACCGTCAGGACGGGGGCCACGACGAGGTCGGAATACCGCTTCCTCCTCCCCGACGGTACCGTCCGGAACGTCGAATCGAACGCCAGCCCGGTTCGCGACGACCGCGGGGAAGTGTCGAAGGTCGTCGTGGTTTCGAGGGACGTCACCGAGCGAAAACGGATCGAGAGACAGTTCCTCCGCACCCAGCGGATGGAGAGCATCGGAGCGCTCGCGGGCGGGATCGCCCACGACCTGAACAATCTCCTCGCCCCCATTCTCGTGTCGATCTTCGCCCTGCGCCAGACGATCCGCAGCAAGCGGGCCCGGACGATGCTCGACGCGCTCGAGACGAGCGCCAAGCGCGGGGCCGAGCTGGTGAAACAGGTCCTGTCGTTCGCCCGCGGCATCGAAGGCGAACGGTCCGTCATCCGTGTGGGCGACCTCATCTCCGAAATCGAGAAGATGATCCGTGTGGCCTTCCCGAAGAGCATCCGGGTCACGACCGGAGTGCAGAAGGGGCTCTGGCCGATCTCGGCCGATCCCACGCAGATCCACCAGGTGTTCATGAACCTCGCCGTCAACGCGAGGGACGCGATGCCGAACGGGGGGACCTTCACGCTGTCGGCCGTGAACGTGAAGGCCGACCGGCAGTACGCGAAGATGCATCCCGGCATGGCCGAGGCAAACTACGTCCTCATCACCGTCTCCGACACGGGGACGGGCATCCCCCCGCAAATCATCGACAGGATCTTCGAGCCGTTCTATTCGACGAAGGAACTCGGGAAGGGGACGGGCCTCGGGCTCTCCACGACGCACTCGATCGTGACGGGCCACGGCGGTTTCATCGACGTCTACAGCGACGTCGGGAAGGGGACCACGTTCAAACTGCACATACCGATGCACGCGGCCGGTCCCGGTGCCCCGGCCAGGGCCCACGCGAAGCCGCCCGCCGGCAGGGGCGAACGCGTCCTGATCGTGGACGACGAGGCGGCGATCAGGGAGATCACCCGGACGACGCTCGAGGCCTACGGCTACAGCGCGCTGACGGCGGCCGGCGGGGCGAAGGCGGCGGCGTTGTACGCGAAAAAGGGAGGGAAGATCGACGTGGTCATCACCGATATCATGATGCCGTTCATGGACGGGCACGCGTTGATCCGGGCGCTTCAGGACATGAACCCGGGGATCAGGGTGCTCGCGGTGAGCGGCTTGACGGTCGGAGGGTTCGACCCGCGGTACCCGGATTCATCACCCGTCAGGTTTTTACAGAAACCGTACACGGCCGAGTCGCTTCTGAGGGCGCTGCGCGATCTGCTGGACCTCCCGGTGTGACCGGGGCCTCAGCGACCCGGCCCGCGAGCGAGAAGCGGAAGACCCGATGACCGCGACACGGCTTCCGCCAGCCTTTTTCCTTCCACGCTGAATTCCCAGTAGAAGAGCGTCGTGATCGGATGGTCGCGCCGGATCGATTCGATCGCCCCGCAGGCGACCCTGGCGGCGAGCCCCTGCTTCCGGTATTCCGGCAGGACGAGCGCCGAACAGAGATAGAGCGAGTCGTACGAGGCCGGCTCCGGCGTCAGGTCCAGGAGCTGCGCCTCGTTGATCGCCGCGGAAAGAAATCGCTCCATCACCTCCCGGATGGTGGGGATGAGGAGGATCCAGACGGCGGGGCCGTCGGCGGTGCTGTAGTCGGAGAGTGTCGCGGGATGGATCCGGTTCAAACGGTCGATGACCTCCGGCGTGACGTTGATCTGGTCGGGGTCGGTTTTCACCGAGAAAAACTCCCCGGCGAGCCGGATCATCCTTTCGTAATTGGGGAGCGTCACCGCGGCGTGCTGCCGCCGGATCTCCGGGGGCCGGGTTTCCGGCCGGGGGGTTTCCGGTCACCGGTTTTTCGATCTCCCGGCTTCTGGCCGGTGGGCTTCCAGGCGCCCGGCTTCTTGTCTCCCGGTTGCTTGCCTCCCGGCTTCTTATCTCCGGGCATCTGATTGGTGGGTTTCCAGGGACCCGGCTTTCGTGAGCTGGATTTTGGACCGGCCGGCTTCCATTCGCCCGGCTTTCGATAGGCGGACGTCTCGCCGGGGGGTTTCCACACACCCGGCTCCTGATCGCGGGACTTCGGACCCGGCGATTTCCATCCACCCGTCCTCCCATACCCCGGTTTCTCGCTCGCAGGCTTCCATCCGCCCGACTTTCGATCGCCGGGCCGCCCGCTGCGAGGTGTCCATCCGCCGGATTTTCGATCGCCCGATTTCTCGCCGGGGGCCTTCCAACCGGGTGTGTCACGATACCCGGGCCGTTCACTGGCGGGCTTCCATTCACCGGGACGGTGCTCGCTCGACCGCGGGCCGCGGGATTTCCATTCCCCCGGTTTTTGGTCGCGGGGTTTCCATTCGCCGGGTTTTCGATCGCCGGACCGCGGTCCGGACGGCTTCCAGCCGCCCGACGTTCGATCACCGGATCCCGGAGTGCGGGGTTTCCATTCACCCGGCTTCCGGTCGGCCGACCGGCCGCCGGAGGAACGGCCGCCGGAGGAACGACCACCGGACGAACTGCCGCCGGACGACCTGCTTTCACCGGACGGCCCGCCGGCGAGTTTCCTGCCCCCCGACGTCCGTCCCGTCGGCTTCCAACCGAGCGGCTTCCGGCCATCCGGCGTTCGACCGCCGAATTTCCGCGGACCGGTCCCCTTCGGCGCGCGGTTCGTCGCGTCGCCCGGCTCCCGGTCGGAGGCCGGCGCGCCGGATCCCGGGGCGGCGGGCTTCGAAGCGGCGGGGGCCGTGACCGCGGGCACCGGTGCCGCCGCCCGCCCCTCCGCGAATTTTCCGATCGCCGCCACGAGCCGCTCGAGGGCCGGCGGGTGCTGTGCGAGAAAAAGCGACGGCTCAATGAGCTCCATTTCCGAAACGGCGAACAACCCGTCCGTCCCCCGGACCATGTCGACCCTGCCGTAGAGCAGGGGTTCCCGCGATCCGACCATCCCGTGCACTTTCGCGATCGACTGTTCCGCGAGGGCGCGCTCCTCGGCCGTGACCTCTTTTGCGGCCGAGACCTTCTCGTCGGCGCCCGCGAACCTGGGCGACTTCCGTACGGTGTGCGTGAACTCGCCGTCGATCCAGACGACCGCCCGCTCCCCCTCGCCCTCCACCGCCGGCATGTATTTCTGCACCATCGCGTCGCGGTCCCTGAGCAGTTCCCGCAGGAAATCGTTTCCTTCCTTCGCGTCAGCCCTGGCGAACCGCTTCGTCCTGAACGAGGACGCCGACACCGAGGGCTTGACCACCACGTCGTCCCACTTCCGCGTGGCCATGATGGTGGCGAGCACGGCCTCCTCCCCCCGTTCGAAGAACACCGTGGGGACCACCGGCACGCCGGCCGCGGCCAGGCCCGTGAGGTACCGCTTGTGGTAGTTCCATCGGACAATCGACGCGGGGTTCACCAGGCGCGAGGTCTTGTCCGCCCGTTCGATCCATTTCAGAAAACTTCCCGGGTGCTTGAAGTAGTCCCAGCATGACCTGATCACACACAGGTCGTGTTCCGCGGGGTCCGCGACGGGGTCATCCCAGGCGAGCATCGACGGTTCGAAGCCCGCTTCACGAAGGGCGCGGACGAGAAGTTCCTGGTCCGGGTCCTTTTCGGGAAGGACGCGGCAGGTGACAATGGCGACTTTTTTCATTGGGATCGTGGAGAGTATGACATATAATACACAATACCGGAGAGAAATGTGAGGACCCCGATCGCGCCGATCGCGGCGCCCTCGCCGAAGAGGTCGGCGATCCCCCCGGCAAGGAGGGCCCCGATCGCGTACCCGATGTCCCTCCAGAACCTGTACACGCCGAGGGCGGTGGCCCTCCACCCGGGTTGCGAGAGGTCGCTCACCCGGGCGAGGAGCGTCGGGTAGACCATGGCCGTGCCGAGGCCGAGAAGGACGTTTCCGGCGACGATGACCCCGAAATCCCGGGACCCCCCGATGGCCCAGATCCCCGCGGCCTGGACGATCATCCCGCCGGCGATCAGCCCCCTCCTGCCGATCCGGTCGCTCAGGGGCCCGGTGACGAGCTGACCGGCCCCCCAGACGGCCGGGTAAAGCGCCGCCAGAAACCCGATGGTGCCGAGGTTGAACCCGAGGGACGCGAAGAAGAGCGGAAAGACGGCCCACGCCATCGCGTCGTTCAGGTTGTTCACCAGGCCGGCCTGGTGGCAGCCGAAGAAGTTCCGGTCGCGCCAGGTGAGGGCGAAGATTTTACGGAGGGATCCGTCGTTCGCCCCCCGGACGGTCCCGGGCCCGGCCGTTCGTTCTCGCCCCGGGCGCGCGCCGCGATCCGCGGGACCCGTCGCCTCTTCGGCCTTCACCTCCGCCCGCACGAAGCGGCCGGTGTCCTTCACGAAGAGCGCCGAGAGGAGGAACCCGCAGGCCGCGATGACGATGCCGAGCGAAAAGGGCGCCGTCCTCAGGCCGTACGCCGCGGCGATCCCGGCGGTGGCGTACGCCGCGATCGCCACCGCGATGTATCCCGAAAATTCGTTCAGTCCGCTCGCGAGCCCCCGGCGCCCGGGTCCGGCGATGTCGATCTTCATCACGACCGCCATCGACCAGCAGAGGCCCTGGTTCAACCCGAGGAAGAGGTTGGCCGCCACCACCCACGACCAGTCCTGCGCGTACATCAGGAGGAACGGGACCGGCAGGCCGAAGATCCAGCCCGCGACGAGGAGCTTCTTCCTGCCGACCGAGTCGGCGAACCGGCCGGCGTACAGGTTGGTGAGCGCCTTGACCGGCCCGAAGGTCAGCAGGAACGACAGGATCGCCGTGCTCGAGGTGAGGCCGAACTCGACTTCCCCGAGGAGCGGGAGCACCGATCGCTCGAGACCCGCCATCGCGCCGACGAACGCGTTCACCACCACGAGAAGGACGAACTGGGGAAGATTCCCGCGGAGGCCCACCCGCATGTTATCCATTGACTATCCGACGGAGAGTGCTTACCTTATGATCCGGTCGATTGCATCATTCACCCCGGGGACGCCCGACCCCGGAAATCATCCGAAGTTTTCCTCACACTCACATCAGGAGACGAACCAATGAGCACACCAAAGATCGCGCCGATCATCATCGCCATCCTGCTTGCGGGATGCGGACCGTCGAGCCCCGCCCCCCTGAGCCAGGCGGATACCGCCGCAATCGAGGCTGTCACCGATGCGTTTGTCACGGCCATGCAGAAGGGGGACTGGGACGCGGCCTCAATGACGTACGCCCAGGATGCGATACTGCTCCCGCCCAATTCTGAGGCCGTCACCGGTCGCGCGGCCATCCGTCAATATTTATCCGGCTTCCCTCCGGTCACACGGTTCGAGATTAAAAATCTCGAGGTCCAGGGGGCGGGGGACGTGGCCGTCGCCCGCGGGACTTACGTCATGACTCTGCAACCTCCAGGCATGCCGCCGATCGAAGATCATGGTAAATACATCGATACGAGAAAGAAACAGGCGGACGGAACCTGGCTCTATCAGTGGGATATTTTTAATTCGAGCGTTCCTCTGCCGGGCACCGGACACTGAACCTGAAGGGCCGGGGGAGGCGGCAGGGATCAGCCTAGCACGACGTGCCGCCCATCCTCCAGTATCAGCTTCACCCGGGCCATGCTTCCCGCTTCCGAATAGACGCGGATCAGCGGTTCTGTTCCCGAGAACCTGATCAACAGCCAGCTCCCGTCGGCGAGGATGAACTTGAACCCGTCGGAAAGGTTCGTCTTTACCACGTCGAGCCCCGCGACCTTCTTCGGGGGGCTGGATTTGAGCCGCGCGAGGACCGGGTCCTTCTGCGCCTGCTCGATGACGATGTCGATCCGGTCGTAGTGATGCTCGCCGACGATGTCGAAGAGTTTCTTGAGTAGTTGTGACGGCTTGAGCCCGGTGCGGACCATGAAGTCGAGCATGTACAGGTTGGCCAGGATCCCGTCCCGCTCGGGCACGTGACCGCGGAACGCGTACCCGCCGCTCTCCTCCCCGCCGATCATCGCGTCCGTTTCCATCATCTTCGGCGCGACGTACTTGAAGCCCACGCCGGTCTCGTGCACCGGCACGTCGAACTTTTTCCCGAGCGCCTCGAGCATCGACGTGGTGGAAAGGGTCTTGACGATGGCCCCCCTCTCGCCCCGCGTCTCCAACAGATATAGCGCGAGCAGGCCGTAGACGCGTAACTGGTCGATGAAAACGCCGTGCTCGTCCCCCACGCCGCAGCGGTCCGCGTCCCCGTCGGTGATCAGCACGACGTCCGCGCCGATCTCGCGGCCTTTTTTCAGGCCCGCGTCCACGTTCGGCGGGATCGGCTCCGGCCGGAGCATTTCGGGGAAGATCGGGTTGCGCTCGGAATGGATTTCGGTGATGCGGGTCTTTCCGCCGCCGATCAGGCGCGTGAACCATCCGGCGCCGTTCCCCCACATCGGGTCGATCAGGACGTTCAACCCGGCCGACTTGATGCGCTCGAGGTCGACGAGCGATTTCAGACGGGCGATGTATTCGTCATCGGCGTTGAAGTTGGCGATGGCGCCCGACTTCACGCCGTCGTCGAATTTCACCCGTTTGACGAGAGAGACGTCGCGCGGTATCATCGCCTCGATCTTCTTCAGGCCCTCCGGCGCGATCGCCCCGCCGAATTCGTCGCGCACCTTGAACCCGTTGTCGCCCGGCGGATTGTGGCTCGCCGTGATGTTGATCGCGCCGATCGCCCCGCGCATCTTCACGCTGAACGAGATGACCGGCGTGGGCACCCCTCCGCCGCAGAAATGGACGGGGACCCCGTTCCCGGCGAGCACCTCCGCGGCCGCGGCCGCGAAATGCTCCGAATGAAACCGGCGGTCGCCGCCGATCACGACGCCCTTTTTGACGTCGGACGGCGGGAAGGTGGCCTTGACGTAATCGGCGAAACCCTGCGCGCAGCGTTTCAGGTTGTCGAACGTATAGTCCTCGGCGATCCGGCCGCGCCAGCCATCGGTGCCGAACTTAATCTCTGTGCTCATCCGGTATTAAAAGTTCAATTCCCTTGAATTGCATCCAATATACCTGAAAAATCGCACTTTCCCCACTACATGCCCGCCTCATGGAATCAGCTCAACAGGACGCACACGCGTTGGACTCACTTCAACAGCACGCACGCCTTCGTGAGGACGCTCCCCTCGCCGGTCAGCCGGTAGAAATAAATCCCGCTCGGATATCCCGCCGCGTCCCAATCGAAGGAATGGAATCCCGCCGGCCGGTGCTCGTCGATGAGCGTCGCCACCTCCCTGCCCAGGATGTCGTAGATCTTCAACGAGACCCTCCCGGCCGCAGGCAGTCCGAACCGGATCGTCGTGACCGGGATTGAACGGGTTCGGGTAGTTCTGATCGAGGACATACGCCCTCGGGACCGTGCCCGGCCCGTCCTCCGGGATACCCCGTCGTCGCGCTGTCCGGCACGAGCAGGAACCCGCGGGTGCCGCCGACGCCCGTGGCATTGACGATCATCCTCCTGTCGTCGAGGATGCCGCGCGCGTCCCTCAAGTACCAGCCCGCCGGAACGTCGGTCAGCGCGTTCAGGTTGTAGACCTTCCTGTCGAGGACCACCATCGCGTCGTACGCGAACGCGCCCGCCGCGTCGTCGTTCTCGTTCAGGTCGAACCAGTTTCCTTCGTTCGTGACCCAGTCCTCGACCCGTCCCTCTCCCGACCAGGGACCGAACGCCCAGATCGCGCTTTCCGGCCAGTTGGCGTACGCGATCCTCCCCCCGGTGTGATTCACGCGGTTGTTCCCGCCGGTCGTGCCGATGATCGTCCCGCGATTGTTGATGTTCGTGTACATCGGCCCGTCGCCGGCCCAACAGCAACTGCCGTCATACCACGGGCAGAGGAAGGCCTCTCGCACCGGGTCGCCGCCCGTCCAGGAGAATGACGAGATATAGTTGTAGATGATGTTGCTGCTGTCGCGGAACCTGTGTGTCGTCCATCCGACGACCTTCCCCGCGTCGTTGATGCCGAGGGGTACCACGTAGAGCGCCTCCGTCGGCAGGTTCAGCTCCACGACGCTCGAGGGCCCGAGCCAGACGAAACCCTTCGGGTCGTTCCAGTAACCGGTGGAGGGGTCCCTGTACCCGATGACGACGCCGTTGTTGTTGAGGCCGGTCACGATCGTCATCGGCCGGGCCAGGTCGGAGTCGGGCAGGACGAACGTGGTCCCGTTTCTCCACACCCCGGCGAGCTGTTGTCCGGAACCGGCGACGTGCCCCGCGATGTCGCCCGAATCGTTCATCTGGGTCGGGACGTCGATCGCGTAGCCGGGGAGACTGTCCACGTACGTGAGCGATCCGTCTTTCCACACGGCGTAGGAGCCGCCCCAGCGCCCGAGGATCTCACCCCGGTTGTTGATGGTCACCACCTCCTGGCACGGAATGCCGGCCACGGCGAGGTCCAGGACCGTGAATCGCGGGCCGTCGTCGAAATAGACCATGAACGACACCGTGTCCGAGTAAATCGAACAGTAGACGCGCATGCTGTCGGGGAAGACGGCCCCCGGCGATGCCTGATAATCTATCGTCATGTCGCCGTTGTATCCGGGGTTGAGGACGACGCTCGTCTCCGCGAACGCCTGCGGGGCCGAACTCCACACCATGAGCGACGTTCCGGACGGCCCCACCTGACCGTCATAGACCACGAAGATGGTGATCTCGCGGCCCGTGATCGAGTGGATCCGGCCGAGGCTGTCCACGTACCGCCCCCCGCACCCCTCGAAATTACCGTTATTATAATTCTCCTTCAGGAAACCCCCGACGACGTTGAGATCGGTGGATTGGCGATCGGCGGCCACGAGCTGCACGGGTGAGATGCGCACGGTGCAACGGGCCTCCATCGGCGCGTCGACGATCCGGACGAATCCCGCCGTGTCCGAGTCAACCACAGGGGCCGTGACGATGATGGTCGCCAGCGTCTGGCCGGCGGGGAAGAAAAGATCGTTTCCGTTGTTGAGATAGAGCAGGTTCGAATCGGAAACTTCAATCTGAAACGTCGCGCCCCCCGGCGGCGCCGGTGCGAGCAGTTGTACCTGGATGCCTGCCCACCGTCCCCCGAGGATCGTGGTGTCGGTCGTCATCATCTGCGGAACGAGGTAACCGTACACCGCTCCATACGGCGGCAACGAATCGATGTAATCGAAAAGCTGTTGCGTGAAATCGACATCGAGCGTTTCCTCGATTGAAAACAGCCCGGTCGAAGGCGGCCTGACGCCGTCCACGAACCAGGGCACCTGACGGAAATTATACTTCAGATTGGGCCAGTCGGCGTGGCCGGTCAGGACTTGTCCGGGGGAGGTTACCCCATTGAAGGCGTTGAGGTCGACCGGGCCGTCCGCATATCCCGAGGAATCGCCATCGCCGTCCCAGTCGACCGCAATGCCGTTCCTCGCCCAGCCCGTCCGGACCTTCCCCCCCGTTGTGGTGAACGGAATGGCAAGAAGGTCGTAATCGTTCGGATCTGCGGTGACTCCGTTGATTTCCGGGAGTGTGTTTTCCTGGAGGGTGCCCATTGCCGAGGGGGAGAAGTCCAACTCCCAGTGATAACCGTGGGCCGGCAGGTCCGTCCTCGCGTAGGCCCAGAGATAGTTCATCGTGCTGTAGTAATTCGGCTTCCAGTTGATGTTGTCTCCCCCCCCGTGGCCGAGCCCCAGGGTATGGCCCAGTTCATGCATGAAGACTGCGGCCTGCTGGTTCCTCGTCCCTCCCGGGGTACTGAACGCCCCCATAAACGCGATGAAGTCGTTTGCCGGACCGACAACCTCCGCGAGCCCCCCGATGTCCATACCTGATAACTTGTTCGCCCATACGCAGTAGCGGTAGAACAGCCGTTTTGCGGCCAGGATGTTGGCGGCGTTCGGCGATGCACGCTCCGCGAGAGTCCCGAAATGCGCCGACTTTGCAGTGAAAAACTCGGGCCAGGGAGGGTAGGCCCACTCGACGGGACCGGGTATCGCGTCCGCCGCTTGATAATCCACCCAGAGGGTGATTCCGTCCAGCCCGTCCGGATTATCGGCGAGTTCACTCGGAACAAAATCGAAGGCGTCCTCGACATCCTCCAATGCTACCCCCATCGGATAGGTGCCGGACATAGGATCCACTTCGACGAAGATGTCTTTGTGGCGCGGTCCCGCGCCGTCCGCGGCAAGGTCGAATTCGATCACGCCGTCAGCGTTGACGTCGATGCCATCGCCGGAAGTCTCCCAGCAATCGAGGATGCCGTCGCCGTCGGTGTCCTTCAGGCAGAGCGAGCGGGTGAACTCGGAGGTGTTCCCTGTCCAATCGGTGGCGATCGCACTGATGAATTCGTCGGTGCTCACCGGAGCCGCGAGTGTGGCGGTGATGTCCACCATCCCCTGATTGTTCGTGAACACGACGATGGAATCGAGCCAGATGTCGCCTTCCCCGAATTTCGACGGGTTCCGTTCCGCGACTTTAAAAAAGTCGATCGTATGGCCGGTGTTCGGAGCACCCACCATATGGCCGCGCACTCGAGTCGTGCCGGGCCCGAGGATCGCGGAGTCGAGCACGGGGAAGTTCACGCGGTTGTTCGGGCCGGAATCTCCGTCGAGCGTGTCGTTCCGGGTCACCCCGGCGTCTGCGAGGTCGATCCCTAGGCCGAGGTTGAAAAATATCCGGTTGAAGCGGAGCGTGTTCCCGGTCCCGGAGTAGATGAAGATCCCCGCCTCTCCGCTGCCGGCGATCGTGTTTTCCATCCCGCGGGCTCCGATGGTGTTCGACGACGATTCGAGATAAAGGCCGTTGGTGGCGTTACCCGCCCAGACGTTGACGTCGAAGAACTTCGCCCCGATGGCGTTGCTCAACAGGATGTTTCCCTGCGCGTTCGGCCCGAGGATCGCGATGCCGCCCCCGCGGTTTCGGCCGACGAAGTTGCCGGCGGCCCCATTTTCGCCTCCGATGACGTTGTAACCCGCGCTGTCGAGGACGATCCCGCCCAGTTCGTTCCCGAGGAACGCGAGCTGGTTGGACGGCGTCACGCCCACGTGGTTCCCGCGCAGGACGTTGCCCCTGGCGCCGGTCCCCCGGATCCAGATGCCGTGCTGGCGGTTGCCCGAGACGACGTTTCCGGAATCATTCGTCGCACCGCCGATCAGCACGCCGGTCTGCGCTCCCCCGACCGGGTACTTCCTGATGAAGATCCCGGCGAGCGCGTTCGGGATCGTATCGGTGTCGAACGAGTTCGTCCCGATCCTGTTTCCAATAAGTCGAATGTGGTTCCCGAGGAGCGTGTCCTGGAAGATCGCGATGCCCGCCCCGCGGTTGCCGGAAATCGTGTTGGCGAGCTGGCCGGTCACACCACCCGGACCGCCGATGGTGATGAACGACGGCGTCCCTTCAAGGACCCCGAGGATCGGCACCTCCTCCTGCGTGATCTCGATGCCGTTGTCGTTGCCGATGGGCTCGAGACCGCTCAGGTCGGTGCCAATGTTGTTCCCAAGGATGACGATCCTGCTGGCGAGCGTCCCCCGGATCGAAATTCCCGCCTTCGCGTTCCCGGAGATGACATTCCTCGAGTACGACGGTCCGCCGAGCGTGTCGTCCGACGACTTGGCGATGTAGACGCCGAACCCGGCGTTCGGCACCGCGGCGCTCGCGATCGCGTTCGTTCCCACGTAGCAGTTCCGGACGACGTTCGTCCCGGCCTCATCCCCGCCCCCGGGACCGACGATCTCGATCCCGTCGCTCCCGTTCCCGGAGATGACGTTGGTGTTGCCGTCGGGATTGCCGATCCTGTTGCTGTCGCCGAGCACGCGGATCCCGTACCGCCCGTTTCCCGCCGCCGTCACGCCGTCCGGGGCGATCCCGACGTAGCATCCCTCGATCACGTTGTTTCCCTCGAGCCCGAGGACGATGCCGTCGTTCGCGAATCGCGTGACCGCGACCGCCTTCACCATCGAGTTCCCCACGGCGAAATCGAACCCGTTCGCGGCGCCGGCCTCGAAACCGTCGATACGTATCAGCGGCGACTCCACGTACCCCGGCTGCGTCGACCCGTCGATGTCGACCGGGTCGAGGATGAGGTCGAGCGTCGATTGCAACGCGATGGTGTGCACACCCCCGCCCGGGATGACGAATCGGATGGCGTCCTTGCCCGGATTGTCGTTGGCGTCTTCGATCGCGCGGCGCAGCGAACCGGCCCCGGTATCGTTGACGGTCGTGACGAGGAAGATGGATGAGTTCCCGGCGGGTCCATCGGCCCGGGCTGGACGCGTGTCGATCGCGGTCGGGGATCCGTCGCGCCGGTCCGGCGCCAGGTCCGGAAGTTCGATCCGTTGAGAGGGGGTCGGAGCGATCAGATCCTTCTGGGGTCTGCCGGGCTCCTGAGCCTGGAGGATGGTTGGAGTGACAAGGAAAAGCGTAAGAACGAAGGTGGAAATGAACGATCCCATGATGATACCTCCCTGATCGGTACGATGATGGTTGATCGGCTCGACGGACCGTTCCGCCGCGCCGTAAACTCTTAGAAGGCCCCCAGCCCCGGGTAGATCGCGTTCGTGTCCAGTTCCTCCTCGATCCGGATGAGCTGGTTGTACTTCGCGACGCGGTCGGTACGGCTCGCCGAGCCGGTCTTGATCTGGCCGGCGTTCGTTGCGACTGCGATGTCCGAGATCGTCGTGTCTTCGGTCTCGCCGGAGCGGTGGCTGATGATCGTGGTATACCCGGCGCGCTTCGCCATCTCGATGCAGTCGAACGTCTCGGTGAGCGTGCCGATCTGGTTGACCTTGACGAGGATCGAATTGGCGATCCCGTTCTCGATCCCCTTCGCGAGGATTTCGGTGTTCGTGACGAAGAGATCGTCGCCGACGAGCTGGACCTTGTCGCCCAGGGCCTCGGTCAGCATCTCCCATCCCTTCCAGTCGTTTTCCGCCATCCCGTCTTCGATCGACAGGATGGGGTAATTCTTCGCCATCTTCTCGTACATCTTCACCATCTGGTCGGGCGTGCGCAGTTTCTTGTCGCTCTTGTAGAAGAGGTACTTGCCCTTCTGGAACATCTCGCTCGAGGCGACGTCGAGCGCGAGGTAGATGTCCTTCCCCGGCTTGTAGCCGGCGCCGGCGATGGCGGAGACGATGAGGTCGAGCGCTTCTTCGTTCGATTTCAGGCTCGGCGCGAACCCGCCCTCATCGCCGACCGACGTGTTGTAGCCCTTCTTCGCGAGAACGCCCTTGAGGGAATGGAACACTTCCGTCCCCATTCTGAGCGCCTCGGCGAACGTCGGCGCCTCGACGGGGACGATCATGAACTCCTGAAAGTCGACCGTGTTGTCGGCGTGCTTTCCGCCGTTGAGGATGTTCATCATCGGAACGGGGAGGATCCTCGCGTTGGTGCCGCCCAGGTACCGGTACAGCGGGAGTCCGAGCGCGGCCGCCGCGGCCTTCGCGACCGCCATCGAGACGCCGAGGATGGCGTTCGCGCCGAGCTTCTTCTTGTTGGGGGTGCCGTCGAGCTCGATCATCATCTGATCGATGCCGACCTGGTCGGTGGCGTCGAAGCCGATCGCCTGCTCGGCGATAATGTTATTGACGTTCTCCGACGCCCTCAGGATCCCCTTCCCGCCGTAGCGCTTCTTGTCGCCGTCGCGCAGTTCCACCGCCTCGTGCTCGCCCGTCGAGGCGCCGCTCGGGACAGCCGCCCGGCCCTTCGCTCCTCCTTCGAGCTCGACGTCGACTTCGATGGTGGGATTGCCCCGTGAATCGAGGATTTCACGAGCGTAAACATCTATAATAGTGGTCATTTCAGGGTCTCCGGGGAAAGGGTGAATAGCGGATGCGATTCAAAATCGTCCCGGAATATCGGGAAACGGGGGGAGAGAAGCAATGAGGGCAGAGTTTACTCTGATCGGGGGAAGGGATGAAGGTCGATCAATCCGGGAATTACAGGATTACCTAACGCGGTTTAACGGACAGAGCTAAGCCGCGCCAAATGTTTTCGCGGGCCCTCAGGCGTTGCAGACTGGTGATTCATTGTTCCACTAGCTGACCGAATTCGATTGGCATTGAATTGACCGCCCGCGTTTTGGCGTCGGCTTGAGCGAGTTGTTAGGATTGCACACCATGGTCGGCACGATAAAGGGCTACAAGGCCTGGTTAGCAGAATATACAAGCTTGATATTTTGATCACTGAATTTTATCGCTAGGTAGTATTTTTCTGATCGCTCGAGAAAATGATAACCACCTGCCCGGAGCTCAAATAAGACGAAGATTCTCTCGACGTTGTTTCCGAGTGAATTCATTCGTTGGCCTGTGACATACTTCGGAATAATATATTTCCCTTCATCGTTGATCAGATAGATATTACCGCTGAGCTGAGTAATATCCGCCGGAGGCCACCCGGTGTTCATCAAAGTCATCAGGAAAAGAATGGAATCCATCTGGGTTGAACTTGACACGGGGCGAAGGTGTGTGTCATACACTCGTTCGCCTGGATGATCCCAGTCAATATAGAAACCACAGCCCTGCCGTAGAAGTCCATCAACATAGATTTGAAAATCGTTCTCGTCCCAATGGTATTTTGACTGTGATCGACGACCGATAGCTTTGACAACTGAAGGGTAATATGGTAAGGCCATCACTTTTAGATTTGACCGATTATCAAGGAGGTTATTATTCTGGGCACCTACGATAATCGTGAGGCATTCTTTCTCTGACCACTTAGACGAGGGGGTACCAGACAGATCGCCGTAGTCGGCCTGTCCCCAGAACCAACAGCCATTCAGGACGAAAATGAGGATGCCAATTGTATACTTCATGATTTTCGAACGGTTGATGCAATTCTAACAATTATTCCATCCATCCTCGCCGTTTCCCATCTCCCGTCCATATGTGAACAACCCCTCTGAGATGCAACATTAGAAGTGAACGATGAAGTGTATAAAAATAACGGATTGAATTCAAGGCGGTATCGAGCGGCTGGGATGATAGACTGACCAGCGACGGTCAGATATCTGAGTTCGAGGGCGGGAGGGGTGAATCTGATCGGAGGTTCCCACTCAAAATGCACCGCCGGGAGGAATTCCCCCCCGGCGGCTGCTCCCAAGTTGGATCTTCGGTGCCACTACCGTTGTGTTCGTAATTACACTTGCCCTGCTGCGTCCACTCTCCTTTTCCCCCGAACGCTTGAGCCCGCTTGGGCCTGGTCGCCGACAATCCACCAAGATTCGCCTTGCAGGTCAGAAGATGCGGGCTCGCGCGTCGTTCGTTGCCCCCGGTCAATATCTGAAGGAGATCGTCGAAAATGGGTCGTAAAACCTATTGACTATCAGGCTGTTCAATTAAAGTGCCTGAAGAATAAACCTTCAGACACTCCTTAAGCCGATGATCAGTCTGCACAGTAAAGACAACAGGTTGTTGAACAGCCAAAACTATCCCTACAAGGATGATCATTCGCCGGGCAGGGAGGAGGTCCAAAGCAAGGACTCGGATTGCAAACCTGGGAACACAACTCCGGTTTCGCGCTCGCAATGTCTGTATTCAGAGTGACCCCAGTAACAACGAGTACCATCAAAGTGATGATGATCGTTGCTTTTTTAAGTGTATCCATATCGAGCCTCCATGTGGTGAAATGGTGATATCGTTGATTGGGTGCTTACCCATGAACATAATATTTGGCATCTTAATCCATCAGCGCGGAAATAGAAAACTTATAACCGATTGTGGGGGTGAAGCATTTGAAGGATAGGGTAATATTTTCAGAACGACCGAGGAAGTGTTTCCGGGGGGCATCTGTGAGAGGAAACATGACGAACAATTTCTCATCGGTTGTGAGCTGTCTATTGTTTACTCCCCAGATGTACTTTGATTTTACTGTATCTCCTTGATCGTTGGTTAGGATAATCTGGTCCTGAAGGTCGATGAGATCGGGAGTATAGCATGGCCAATCAGAAAGTAGGGTCAATGGTTTGGTCGACCCACTCGATTCATCCACGAGGATTGGCGGTATACAAGGATACCCGGTATTAATCATCGTGACGAGGAACAATAAGGAATCCAGGTCGGTGATACTATTAACATATCGTTGATGTGCAGTACTAAACATCAATCCGCTATCCCAATCATACAGCAACCCCGTGCTTGACTTGAGCAAGGCGTCGTACTTCACGTCGTACAATGCGCTGTCAATATTGATAGAGTCCCTCAATTGATCCATCCTCGTAATGGCTTCAATTACTCTCGGAATGTAAGGAGTAACGATAACCTTAATATTTGTGCGATTGTCGTAAAGATTATGTGTCATTGCGGAGAGTAACACTGTCATGCACTCTCTTTTAGTCCACGATTTACCAGATGTTTGGACTAAATCGTCGCTGCTTGTAAAGCATCCTATAATTTGAACCGAAATTAAAATGACCGTAAAATATTCTGTTAATGTTCTGCATAAACGCAACATGAACCGCAAGCATATCGTTGAATAATGCAGGGTCACAAATAAACGTCAGATATTATTGTTTAAAGAATCACGAATAGCATTCACAAGACCAGATATCATCATCAAATCAAAACGTCCACGCCAAACATGAGTGATTATACCACGCGGGGAGATAACGATTGTTTGCGGTACCCCGCCGATTAAATAGTTTGACAATAATGTGGTGTCTGCATTCAAGACTATCTTAAAGGGTATTTCTTTTCGTTGCATCAACAATTTTGTTGGCTCAAGATCGTCAAGGGAAATACCGATGATATTACACTCAGATGAATCAAGAACTGCTGAACTACTTTCCCATGCTGTAAATGATTCCTCGCAGTGTGGGCATGTCGTCGTGAAGATGAAGAGGATCGTCGGGACCGTTTGATAATCAAAAGAAAGGGAGTCAACTTCATTTTCTAGGTTTATAACCCTGATAGGTAAAGCAGTTGATGATATGACCGATGGCTCAGTTTCAGGGAAGGTGGGAGTGTTAATTTTAGTTTTTAGAGAATTGTTCTCCAGGGTAAGGACCATGGTGGCCCCACACAACAGAAGAATAAGGACGACTAAAACTATATCGATTAGCTTGAAATGTTTCAACCTGCCACTCCTTAATATCCGTTACATTGCGACGAGCACGTAGCGATGAACTGTCTCGGAGGGAAAAGGATACGAATAGAATCTACCAAAGAAACACCTCTTGGGGGTTCTCCGAGTTTGAGAAGGCAACCAATCCAAACTGCCGACCGGCAATCCTCACTGCCCGGAATCTGAAGATGCTCGTCAAGTCGGCACTCTCGAGGCCGCAGGGTCTGGGACTGCCATTCACCGCTTGGTCGGTGGCGCCAAACTGATCGACTATTGCCCATCCCAAGGTTTGCTCCCCGATGTCAACAACGAATCTGTCAGACGGCTCCTGCGATGCGAGGAGCTGAGCTTCCAGGGGATAAAGACCTGGAAAGAGTCTCCTGACCCGGAGTTCGAGAAATAAACCTCATTCCGAAACCGTATGAGCGGGCCCCAAAGCACGGCGTCGTCGTATGCTACGATGAATGGGGTCCGCTGGAGCTCAAACCGGTCCACGGTCACTGCCTCGCGGGAACGATCAGAAAACGAATAACCATCAAGGATGTACGGGCCGCTTTTGAGCGTTTGCGACGCTCGTATCCACGGAGCAAAAAGATCTACGTTGTCATGGATAATCTGCCGCTTCATCAATCAGAGATCTTGAAGCGGTTCTTCACGAAGAACAACATTGTTCCGGCATGGACTCCGACGTACTCCTCCCGGCTCAATCTTATTGAGAGCCACTCTGGAGCGATGAAGAAGGCGACACTGAACAACAGCGATGATCCTGACCACGGGATAAGGCGCCGACGCATCTACCGATGCATACGCTGGCGCAACAAAAAGGTCGGAGCACACGGGCTGAGACTTAACTAATTGGTTAACCATTAACTTGGAACAGCACTAGCTGATACAGGAAGGAAAGGAAAACCCGCCTCAGGCGATAGTAGGTGAATACCTATTTATTGGGGGGTCGATACCTACCGCTGAAATCAGACAAGAAACCCCAATTAATGGGGCCATAACCTACTTCAGCTTCAGGAATCCGTGTTCAATGGCGTACCTGGTGAGGCCGGCGACGTCGTGGAGACCCACCTTTTTCATCAGGTGCTGGCGGTACTTTTCGACGGTTTTGACGCCGATGCAAAGCACGGCAGCGATCTCCTTGTTCGTCCTCCCCTTCCCGATGAGCGCCAGGAGTTCCTGGTCCCTGATGGTCAGCTCGATCGGCCCGGCGGTCTCCCTGGTGGAGAGGTCGATGAGGATCCTCTGTATCGATGCGCTGAAATAGACCTGGCCGTCGGCGATCTTGCGGATGGCGGTAATGAGCTCGGTCGATTCGGTGCTTTTCACCAGGTACCCCGACACGCCGGTCCGGATCGCCTGCCGGACGGTGGATTCATCCTCGTACATTGTGAGCAGTAGGACCTTGAGGTTCGGATACTGCCGGAAGAGCCGCGCCGCCGTCGTGATCCCGGTGAGCTCCTTCATCTGGACGTCCATCACCACGATGTCGGCCTTGATTCCCTTCAACCCTCGAGGGCCTCCTCCCCGCTCGAGGCTTCGCCGACCACTTCGATGTCCTCCTCGCGCGAGAGGAGCGACCGGAACCCCTGGCGGACGATCGCGTGATCGTCGACGAGGAAGACCTTAATATGTTTCGGCGGGGTCATGCATCTCCAGAGAATGATCGACCGGCCCGTCGTCGATGGGCAGCGTGACGCGAACACGCGTCCCCTGCCCGGGCCCGGACTCGATGGTGAATTTCCCGTTGACGACCTTCACCCGCTCGTGCATCCCGAGGATCCCGAGGTGGTTGTCCGCGGGGTCCTGGTTCTGACGTGCCACGTCGAACCCGGCCCCGTCGTCGAACACCTCGAGCGAGATGTCGTCCAGCTGGCAGCGCATCGTGATGGTGATATTTTTCGCCCGCGCGTACTTCGCCGCGTTGGTGAGGCTCTCCTGGACGACCCTGTAGATGACGATCTTCTGGTCGTACCGCAGGATCTCCGCGAGATCGTCCTCGACCAGCCGTACGTCGACGCCGGTCCGGGACGCGTACTCGTCCACGTAGGCCCGGAGCGACGGGATCAAACCCTTCTTCTCGATGTCGAGGGACCGGAATTCCTTCAACACGCTCCTGACGCGGTCGAGGATGTTCTCGGTGATCTGCTTGGTGTCGTCCAGGCGCTCTTTGATCTGGCCGTTCGCCGAGGGGAGCATGCCCCGGACGACGTCCAGGTTGACGCCGATCGCCACGAGGAGCTGGCTCACCTCGTCGTGGAGCTCCCGGCCGATCCTCCGGCGGTCCTCCTCCTGCACCTGGAGGATGCTGTGCGAGAGGATCGAGAGTTTTTTCTGCGCAAGCTCCGACGTCGTCAGGAGCGCCTTCGTCTTCCTTTCCAGCCTCTGGAGCGATCGGGCCAGCCGGATGTGTTCGGTGACGTCCCGGGCGATCCCCCGCACCGTCGGCTCTTCGCCGTTCCCCCGGTGGTAGGGCGAGCTGGTGTACTCGAGGACCGCGAATTTCCCACCGTCGCGCGAACGGAACGGCAGGTATCCCTTCGCTTCGGCCGCCGATTCGCCGAGTTGACGGAGGTACCCGTCGTACGCGGCCCGGTATCGCGTCGGGAGGAACTCCCCGATGTTCCTCGACCGCAGCTCTTCCATCGTCATGCGGAGCAGGTCGGCCCCCCGCTGGTTGATTTCCAGGATCTCCCCGGCGAGTGTGTGGACGTAGACGATGTCGGAGACCCCGTGGAAGAGGTCGTGGTAACGCCGCTCGCTCTTCAGGATGAGGTCGATCTTCTCCTGGTGGTGACGGATCCTGTTCCGCTGGTTGAGGACGACGCTGCCGATCACCGCGATGATCAGCAGGAGCGTCATCCCGGTGACCATCACGATGATCCAGTACGTTCCGGTGTCGGTGACTGACATAGTAGTGCGAGGAAGAATCCGATGTTCGAGATGATGTTGATCGTCCAGTGCAGGGACCAGACGGCCATTCCGTCGGCCAGTCCCAGCGTAATGAACCACTCTCCGAAGAGGTACAGCGTAAAATCGCCCGCGAACTTGAAGAGGACCGCGACCGAGAACCAGAAAAACGACGTCCTCCAGATGACCCGCTCGACCGTCTGGGCCGAAAGAGAGAGGGCCCGCAGCGCGATGAGGATCAGCAGGAGGTTCGCGGCCGGGGACGAGTACTGATCGAACTGGTCGAAGGACTCGACGAAGACCTTGCTCACGATCCAGATCACCGAATACACGGCGATGAACAGCCGCGCGAATTTCCGATGGGCCGCCATCTGCTCGAATCGCGAGAAGATCATCACCATGATGATGAATTCCACGATCGTGTAGATGTGGACCGCCCACAGGTTGTTCACCCTCTGGAACGCGAGGTAGAGCGTGAAGAGCTCCACCGCGAACGAGAACACCACGTAGGCGAGCAGGGCCCGCATTTCCGGCCGAAGCTCCCGGCGGCGGACCGCTCCCGCCGCGATCGGCAGGATGTTCGACGCCAGTTCTATGTATGAGATGATCGGGAGCTTCACATCGACCGTGGTTGCCGGGCGGTTTACTTACCGTTCAAAGGGCTCGATTCGTCGCAGATCGGGGGGCATGGGTAACCTTTTTCGTCCAGCACCCCTAGATACATATCTTTTCCCTCAACGTCAACACCCACCAGCACGAGCACCTGCTGCCCGTCCTCGCCCGTCCCGTAATAAATCCTCAATCCGGCGCACCCCGGCTGGTTGAGCACGGCCAGGAGGGCGTCTTTCCCGAAGGCCTCCGCCTTCAGGACGCCGGAACCGCCGACGTTCTGGAAGGAGGTAGTAAAGAGAACGGCGGTTTCGAGATCGATGGAGTGATCCTTGTCTGCGGTGAATTGTGTTTGAGCGAGGACCGGCGTTGCGAATCCCCAGACGACGATCATGACACCGGAGAGAATAATCATCGCTGGAAGGTTCCAGATCGATGTCGATCGGATTGCGTTTTTCATGGCGGTACCCCTGATTGGAAAATGAGTAAATGAGTGAGTTAGCTGTCGGTGGGGTCGCCGAGGATGACGACCGGGCTGACGCACTCAATCTACAGAGGGTATTCACCCCCTATCAATGGGCAATACACCTATTTCTTGAGGGGTCGATACCTACCGAGTATGGGGTTGTACACCCCCGGGGCGAAAAGAGGGGTGCGGAGGGGCTTCCCGATCGCGCCTGGAGTAGGTGATGGTTGGTGGAAAGGTAGGTACCGACCCCCTATGAAAATAGGTCTTCTGCCCATTGACGCCGGCGTCGGATATCAGTACCATAATAGCGGGCCCCCGGGCATATATCCCCCGCTGGTCGGATCGCACCGACCGGCAATATATCAAACCGGGGGCCTTTTTTATTTACAGGCGCTCAACTTCACGTCGAACCGATCCCACTCCCTCCCGAACCATTCGCAGCGCTCCTGCCGGTCGCGGACGCGCTCCGTGAGCACGGCCCCGGGGCTGTAATCGAGCGTCCGTTCGTAGAATACCCGCGCGCTGAGGAAATCGCCCAGCCGGAAGAACGCGGCGGCGGTGACGTCGTTCAGGGCGCCGTTGAGTTCGGGGCTCGGGAAGGGAGCGAAGTCCCCGGCGGTCGCGCGGGCCGCGGAAACGTAATCCTTCTTCGAGAGCATCAGTCTTCCCTTGAGGTACGAGAGGACCGCGGGGTTCCCGAGGTCCTGGATGCCGGAGAGCCATTCGAGCGCGACTGAATCGTCCATCGTCCCGGCGATGACCGGCGAGAGGTACTCCGTCAGGGTCGGGTCGCTCACGATGACCAGGCGGAGCGCGACGGCCTCGTTCATCCCGGGAGAGAGGTCGAGCCTGCGGATCTCTTCATAGACCCGGCGGGCGCCGTCGTAATCGCTCACCACCAGCAGCGCGTCGCCGTAGAGGAGCTTCACCCCCGCGATCGAGCCCTTCTTCGCCGTGTCGGTCCCCTCGGCCTCGAACAGGTCGATCACGCGTGAGTACGCGCGGCTGCCGAGGAGGGCGCGGGTGAGCCCGGCGAACGACGTCGCGTTCCAGCTCCTCGCGAGCGCCTCTCCGAAAATGAGTTGCGCGCCGACGTAATCCTTCGCCTCCAGGGACCGGTCCCCGTCGGCGTTCAGGTTCGCGATCACCCGGGCGCATTCCTTCGCGAAGATCGACCCCCTCCTGAAATAATAATCGGTGTGGGCCCGCCATTCCTCCGGAACGCGGACGCTGTCGAGCGACCTCCTCCATTCGGCGACCAGCGAATCGGCGTCCATTCCGTACGCGTCCCCGGGCGATCCCCCGCCGTACCAGGTTTTGAACGGCCCGATCCCGTATCTCGCGATCAGGTGCTCGCAGAACGCCCCCATCAGGACGTAACTGACGGTCGAGGATTGCACCGCGAACCCCGCGGGTCGGATGAGCGCGGCCGGGTCCTGCACGATGCCGAAACGGATCATCGACGCCGCGTATTCCCGGAGCGTCCGGTTGCCGAACGACGGGCTCGCCGCCATCGCCAGCCCCTCGGTGAGCCCGATGTTGACGTTGGCGCGGATGACCGGCATCCCGAACTCTGCGGCGAGGGCGTGCGCCAGCTCGTGCTTCAGCGTGGCCCTCCACGATCCCCCGTCGAGATGGATCTCGCCGCGCCACGGCTTGGCGATGTCTGTGTTCCCCGCGCCGGTGAGCCGCCGCTTGGTGTCGGCGTCGGGATACAGGTACGATTCGATCACCCGGTCCGTGTCGGTCCCGAGGAAGCGGGACACCTGAGAGAAGCGGAACTCGTGTTCGGCGGCGACCCAGCGGATCTCATCCGCCGGGATCGCGGAAGAATCGTACCAAATGCGGAAGTGTCGCGTTTCCGCGAGTGAGCCGAGCGACATCCTCAGCGAGGAGGCGGTCGTCTCGAACCCGAGGTCGGTCCGGTAATACCACACCGCCGAGAGCGCCGCGACGATGATCACAAGAACCACGACCATCGGTTTCATCCACATGGTCGGAGGGACGATGGTAACCGGTTGCCCGGGTGCGTCTCCGTCCGCCGGCGTACCCTGATTCCTTCTCCTGCGCGCGATCCCGCCCGCGGTGAAAAGCCCCGCGGCGCACACCAGGGTGACCACCCTCCAGTTGACGAGGACGGAGTCGATTCTGAGGTCCTCGTCGTACGTGAGCCCGGGGAAATACCCGTAGATGAAATTGTAGGAGTCCACCCGCGGGGTGAAATAGCCGAGCAGCAACGGGTGGAGCAACACCCCCGCGAGGATGAGGAGATACCAGGCGACACGCCGCCTGAACGCCGCCGCGCAGAAATACGCAAGGCCCGCCACCCAGACCATCGCGGGCACCGCGAGGAGCAGGTACCATTCGAGCCCCTCCCGCGGCGAACAATTCTTCACGGTGAGGGCGTTCAGGTATCCGATGGCGAGCGGGAGCAGGAGGCAGAGGAACGCCGTTCCGGCGACGCGCTTCAATGCGCCGGTTCCCAGGCCGAACGCGCGGAGGAAGAAAAGACCCGGGACGAACGGAAAGACGAGCGCGAGCGCGACGGAATATTCGTACCCGAGGTAATCCAGGAGCGGCAGCCGGCTGACGAGCGCGGAGTACAAGAGAATGATCGCGGCGGGGACAATCACAGTCCCGCGCGCCGCCGCGGAGGGAGTATCGGGTGATCGGAGTGAGGTTTCTTCCATCGAAACCCTTTCCTACCGCGTGACGGACGAAAGGCGGGCGAGCGAGTCGGCCACCCTCAGGTGCCAGGCCGCCTTGCCGGCGTTCCCCGTCGAACGGTACCACGCCCCGAGCCGCCCGTGGAGCTGGTAGAATGCGGGATCGACCCTCAGGCCTTCTTCATAGACGGCGATGACGCTGTCCGAGAGCCCCATCCGCTCGAAGAGGACCCCGGCCTCGATATAGCGGCTCACGTTGCGGGGCGATTGATTGATGAGCGTCCTGCAGACCGCCGCGGCTTCGGGGAGCCGTCCGGCGAGGAAATAGGTCTGGCGGAGCTTCGAGAACCCGGTGAAATCGTCAGGCTTCAACCTGACGTACGTTTCGAGGAGATCGATGGTGCGGTCGAACTTCTGCTGCTCGAAATAGTATCCGGCCAGGTTGAAGTAGGCCCGGGCGCCGTTCGGCTCGTGTTCGATCGCGTCGAGCCAGAGGGTCTCGCTGTTCTTCCAGACCGGGAGCCGCGCCCAGGTGAGCGTGGCGAGGACGAGGCACGACGCGGCGAGCAGGGGCATCGCGACACCCCTCAACCATGGCCGCCGGGTGTTGCCCGCGGAGCCCCGGAGGTTCGCCGCCGCGACCGACACCGCGAGCGCGAACCCGGCGGACGCGGCATAGAGACGGTGCTCCAGGATCGGCACCGCGAGGGGGAAAATATTCAGCAGCGGGATGAGCCCGGCGATGAGCCATCCGGCGGACCAGGAGAGGAGCGGTCCCCGCCTGAAATAACGGGCGCAAATGACGACGAGCCCGGCGCAGAGCGCGAGCGCGACGATGATGGCCGGCCATTCGAACCAGGGGACGTTCTCGATCGGGTGGACGATGTTCAGGCCGGACGGCCAGGCGAGGAACAGGAACGAGGTCAACGCCAGCCCCGGGGCCATCAGGAACCGGTTGTCGAAGGGGATTTTCCCGTAGAGTTTTTCCGTCCCGATGAAGGCGCCGAAGATATTGTACCGTACGCCGAGGTACGCGACCGCGATCGCGAGGAAGACCGACATCCTGAAGTGCTTCTCCCGCGTCGCGAAGAGCGTGGCGGGGGATTCGCGCCGCACCGTCAGTTCGTAGAGCGGAAAGAGCGGCAGGAAGAAGAGCGCCGACTCCTTGGTCAGGAGCGCCGCCGCGAAGAGCGAGGCCGAGAGGGCGTACCACACCCGCGGACGCGCGCCGGGACGGTACTGCGCGACGTGACAGCAGAGGGCTCCCAGGAGGAGCACCCCGAGAAGGAGATCGTTCCGGCCGGCCACCCAGGCGACCGACTCCGTCTGGACGGGATGGACCGCGAAGAGCAGTGCGGCGAAGAACGCCGTGAGAAGGTCTTCGGGCGCGGCGTTCTCCCCGCCGGCGCCGCGCGCCTGCCGCATCACCTCGGCCGCGAAGAGGAACAACAGGAGCGTGGCGGCCATATGGAGCAGGACGTTTGTCAGGTGGTACCCCGCCGGGTTCACGCCCCAGACGGCATAATCCGCGAAGTAGCTCAACAGGAGGACGGGCCGGTAGTACACGCCCTCTTCCCGGTGCGTGGTGAACGCGTGGGTCGTGAACGACGTGAGGATGTTCCCGGGGTCTTTCAGGAAGTCGGTGTTCCGGACGACGAGGTCGTAGTCGTCGTAGTTGACGAAATCGAACGTGAGGGTGCGTCCGTACAGGAGAAGGACGACGGCGGCGAGGAGCGCGGGAAAGAGAAACCGGTTGCGGGCGGCGGTGTTCACCGGGATGGGTCGGGTGTGGCGCTCTCCTGGTTTCCGCGCTTGCCCCTGAACATCGGGGAATCGGAGAGCCGGAAGCGGAACAGGAGGTATTGCAGGACCGTCTGGAGCGTGCGGAGTCCGTAGGTGATGCTCCTCCGGAGGTTGATCGACGATGCCGTGTCGTGGTAGCGGACCGGCACCGGGATCTCGCCGATCCGGAACCGGAACGCCACGAACTGCACCAGCATCTGGCTGTCGAAGACGAAGTCGTCGGAATTGTTTTCCCACGGGACCGTTTCGAGCACCCGGCGGGTGTAGGCGCGGAACCCGGTGTGCCATTCGGAGAGGTTCATTCCGGTGAGGACGTTCTGGGTGAACGTCAGCAGGCGGTTCGCGACGTATTTATAGAGGGGCATCCCCCCGGCGAGGGCCTCGTCCCTCGTGCGGATCCTCGATCCGAGCATCACGTCGTGGTAACCGCCCTTCAGGAACGCCACGAGGTGCGGGGTGAGGCGCGCGTCGTACTGGTAATCGGGGTGGATCATGACCACGATGTCGGCTCCGTGCTCGAGCGCCGTGCGGTAGCAGGTCTTCTGGTTGCCGCCGTAACCCCTGTTCGCCTCGTGCCGGACCACCGTGAGCCCGAGCCGCCGGGCCACGGCCACGGTGTCGTCTCTGCTCGCGTCGTCCACGAGGATGATCTCGTCGACCGTCCCCGCGGGGATGTCTCCGACAGTCGCTTCGAGCGTTCGTGCGGCGTTGTAGGCCGGCAGGACGGCGATGACCTTCATGATCGGGCCCGGCTCAAAGGTATCAGAACTCCCTGCCGGCGACCCGGCGGATCTTCGCGCCGAGCGAGCGTAGCTTCTTCTCGAGATGGTCGTAGCCGCGGTCGAGGTGGTAGACCCTGAGGACCTCGGTCTTTCCCGCCGCGGCGAGCCCGGCGAGCACCAGCGACGCCGAGGCGCGCAGGTCGGTCGACATCACCTTCGCCCCGAAGAGTTTTTTCGCGCCGTGCACCGTGGCCTCGTTCCCGGCGATGCCGATGTCCGCCCCGAGGCGGATGAGTTCCGGGACGTGCTTGAACCTGTCGAAATAGATCGTGTCGGTGACGCGCGAACTCCCCCTCGCCACCGTCATCAGCGCCAGCCACTGCGCCTGCATGTCGGTGGGGAAGCCCGGGTAGACCGCGGTCGTGACGTTCACGGCCTTCAGATGGCGCGGGGCCTTGAGCGACACCCAGTCGTCGCCGCTCCTGATCGCGCAGCCCGCGCGCTTCAGGTGGGTCAGGAGCGACCGCAGTTGCGAGGGCCTGCACCCCTCGAGGCGGACGTCCCCGCCGGTGATCGCCGCGGCGGCCAGGAGCGTGCCGGCCTCGATCCTGTCGGGGATCATGGTTTCGTCCGCCGGATGGAGGACGTCCACCCCCTCCACCTCGAGCCGGTCGGTGCCGATCCCGTCGATCTTCGCGCCCATCCGCACGAGGAATTTCTCGAGCGCCACGATTTCCGGCTCCCGCGCGGCGTTGGTGATCACCGTCGTGCCCCGGGCCAGGACCGCCGCCATCAGGACGTTCCCGGTGGCGCCCACGCTCGACACGTCGAAGTCGATCTTCCTTCCCGTCAGCCGCTTCGCCTTCGCGATGATGTACCCCGCCTCGATCGAGATGCTGGCGCCGAGTTTCCGCATCCCCTCGATATGGAGGTTCACCGGGCGCGGCCCCCAGGCGCAGCCGCCCGGCAGCGAGACCTTCGCGTGGCCGTACCGGGCGATGAGCGGTCCGAGGACGTAGATCGACGCGCGCATTTTTTTGACGTGCTCGTACGGCGCTTCGAACCTGTTGACGCGGAACGTGTTGATGCGGAGCGTGTGGGCCTCCCGCGCCACGTCCACCCCCATCGTCTGGAGGAGACGGCCCATCGTCGAGATGTCCCTGAGGTCCGGGATGTTCGTGAAGGAGTAGTTGCCGCTGGCCAGCAGGGTCGCCGGCATCAGCGCCAGGGCCGCGTTTTTGGCCCCGCTGACGGCGACGCTCCCGTGCAGCCGCGCGCCGCCTTCGATGATGAATTTATCCAAGAGGGTTCACCTGTTTTCCGGTGAGAAATATACTCGAAACAGCCCCCATATGCAATGAAGGACGCGTTGGGCCTCTTGCGGGAGGCCGGCAAAAAGATTATACTACCCCCGGCTTTCCACTCTCAGGGGCCGCCGGTCTGCACGGGGGGTGCGTGACGGCGGACCCGCATTCGTACTGGACTCGCGGGGGCGTACTCTGGTATCCGGACTTCGGATGAAAACCGGCGTCATATCGGCGATCACATTCGTCATGCTCCTGGCGGCGCTGCATCTCGGGGCGCTCGCTCCTTCCGCCGGAGCTGACCTGGGGATTTCACTTTCTCGAATTCCTCGGGCCGGTCCACGCCGCGGCGTACGCCCTGCTGGTCGCCCTCCTCGTCGCCGCGGGCGCGAAGGGCCGGCTCGACGCGGCGGTCGACGGATTGGCCCGCGCGCGCCGCGACCGGGGACCGCTCTTTTTGGCGGCGGCGCTGGGGCTCTTCGCCGCGGCCGGCTTCGTCTTCCGCGTCGACGTGCCGCTCCTCGGCGACAGCTGGTACCTGGTGAAGAATTTCGCGGGTGCCCTCCGGGGGAACGAAGAACTGCTGCCGCGCGACGAACCGCTCGCCACGTACTACCTCTCGGGGATCCTCGGGCTTTTCGGTGTCAAGTCCTACCAGGGCTTCCTCGACGCGTTTTTCGCGGGCGGGATGCTGCTCGGCGCCGGGTTTCTCGCGACCGCGTACGCTGCGACGGGACTCCTCTTCGCGGACCACCGGGCGCAGGTGGTGTCCTTCCTGACCCTCTGTTCGCTCCCCGCCATGGTCCTCTTCTTCGGGTACGTCGAGACGTACGCCGTCGTGCTTTTCGCCCTGTCGCTTTTTACGCTGACGGGGCTGCTCTACCTCCGCGGACGGGTGCCGTTCGTCGTGGTGGCCGTCGCCTTCCTCCTCCAGGCGCTCACCCACTACCTGACGGTCCTGACCCTGCCGGCGCCTCGCGTACCTCGGCTACCTCGGTGTGAAGAGGGGAAAGGGGAAGGGCGTCGCGCTCGGCGCGGGGGTTTCCTGCGCCGCCTTCCTGGCGGTCCTCATCGCGATCGGGTTCGACGTCGCGAACTATGTGTCACAGGTCCCGCACAAGCACTACCTCCCCCTGCTGACGCCGGAGGATCCGCTGGAACGGTACTCATCACCATACACCCTGCTCTCCCCCTTCCATTTCCTCGACCTGGCCAACCTCGCCCTCCTCCTGGCGGCCCCCGCGATCGGGATGGCCGTCGTGGGTTTCGCGCGAGGCGCGAGGAGCGTCACCGGCGGGAAGCTCTACCCCGGGGCAAGGGAAGGGGCCGGTGGGGTGACCGGCGCCCCTGAGTCGGAGCGGTTCCTCCTCGCCTGCGTCGTTCCCGTCGCGCTCTTCGCCTTCCTGGCGAAGTTCGACCTGGGCGCCGCCCGCGACTGGGACGTGCTGGGGCCCTATTCGTTCCTCGTCGTCCTAGTGGCGCTGGCGTGGGCGTTCCGGCGAATCCCGGCCCCGGCCTCGACGCGGGCCGCCGCCATCGTCGCGTCCGGCACGCTGCTCAACACCGTGCTCTGGTGGACGGTCGTCGGGTCGGACACGGCGACGGTGGAGCGGTTCCGGTCCCTGATGGACGAGCGGCTCACCGGCCAGGGGGGAATGTACAGCGCGAACCTCTATCTTTCCCGGTACTACCGCCAGGCGGGGAAGGACAGCCGCGAGTCCGCGGAACTCTGGCTGCAGTACGTCGTGCTCTACCCGGGCGACGTCCGGGGATACCGCAACGTTCTCAACAACACGAAGGAGGAGGGCGCCGCCGCGGCGGCGGAAAAGATCAGGGGCTGGTCCCGCGCGTTCGGACGGAACCCGCTGACCGACGCCACGATGACGACGCTCGCCCTCGAGTGGGGGAACGCGGCCCTCGAAGAGAACAGGGACGCCGACGCGGAACAGTTCTACGAAGCGGCCCTCGACGTGGACCAGGGGAGCGCCCCGGCCTGGAACAACCTCGGGACCGTCCACGCGCGGCGGGAGGAGTACGTCGAAGCCGCGGCGATGTTCCGCAGGGCGGTCGACCTCGATCCGGCGTTCGGCGACGCCTGGTTCAACCTCGGGCGGGCCTGGCTCGCCACCGGCAGGAGCGCGGAGGCGCGGCAGGCGTTCGATGAGTCGGCGCGCCTGGGGAACAGGTCCGCGCAGTCGTTGCTCTCGACCGGGACCGTCCAGCCGTAGGCCGGGCAGCGAATGACGAACGGGCAGACACCGGCTCCCGGCCGCATCGCCGGAATCATCGAAGGGCGCGAGGGCGCGGCGGCCGGGGTGCTGATCGCGGCGTTGCTCGCTCTCGCGTGGGCGCACCGGTTCGTTCAGGACGACGCCTTCATCTCGTTCAGGTACGCCCGGAACCTCGTCGACGGGATCGGGCTCTGCTGGAACCCGGGGGAGCGCGTCGAGGGCTACACCAACTTCCTCTGGACGCTGCTCGTGGCCCTCGGTCTTCAACTCGGTGCCGACCCGGTGCCATTCACGCAGGCGCTCGGCCTCTCCCTGTTCGCCTCTTCGCTCGTGATCGCCTGGGGCCTCGCCAGGTCCGCGGGCCTCGGCGCGACGGCCTCCCTCGCGGCCCTCCTCCTCACCGGGGCCAACTTCACGTATTCCTCCTACGCCACCGGGGGTCTCGAGACGCCGCTCGTTACGGCGATCTTCCTCGCCGGACTCCTGGTCACGGCCCGCGTCATGACCGGAGGGCTCGAGCGCGGGCGGGGGCTCCTCGCCCTTTCGGTCCTTCTCACGGCCGGGATCCTCACCAGGATCGACACGGCCGTCCTGTTCGCCGGCCCGCTCCTCACGCTCTTCGTCGGCGGATCGGTCCCCCGGGACGGGATGGGGCGGCGGATCGTCGACGACCTCGCGCGGATCGCCCTCATTCCCGTTGTGTGTGTCGGCTGCTGGCTCGCGTGGAAATATTCCTATTACGGCGGCCTCCTGCCGCGCGCCTTCTATCTCAAGGCCGTGAACGCCTCGTCGCTCGAACGGGGGTTCAGGTATTTCTACGAGTTCATCGTCTCGTACGACCTCGCCCCCTTCCTCTTCTTCTGCATCTTCTTCTTCGGGGCGATCTTCAGGAGGGAAAACAGGGTCCAGTTGATGATGGCGGCGACCGCCACGCTCTGGTTCTCCTATGTGCTGAAGGTCGGCGGCGACTTCATGGAGTTCAGGTTCATGGCCCCGGTGATCCCGCCGATGATGATCCTGCTCGTCTGGCTCCTGTTCTCGTGCGCCGTGAAGACGTGGCTCAGGGCCGCCGGCCTGCTCCTGGTCCTCGGAGGGAGCCTCCACCACGCCGCTACCTTCAGCTACGACTACGACACAGGGATTGAACCGGTCGGGATGCTCAGGGGGCATCTGTACGCGCCGGGGGAGCACTGGGTGGGGATCGGGAAGGCCCTCGCCGCCGCGTTCCGGCCTTCGGACGGCGTGGTGATCGCGACGACGGCGGCCGGGGCGATACCGTACTACTCGGGGTTGCGGTCGGTGGACATGCTGGGATTGAACGAACCGCCGGCGGTCAAGAAGAGCCCGGATCTCGCCTCGGCCGGAGGAGAGACGAACCTCGGGGACACGGACGGCCGGAGCGCGGACGCGTGGAACCGGGGGGAGGGGGTTGGAGCGATCGACGAACGCTCCCGCGGGGTCCTGGTGAGCGACATCCCGGGGCACCAGCGGGTGCTCACCTACGAGTACCTGAACGCCCGGGGGGTGAATCTCGTCCTCTCGCACCCGGTCGTGACCAGGGTCGGCGAACCCGCCGGCGCGCTGCCCCTCCTCCCGACCTCAGGCCCCCCTCACCTGAACGCCCGTGTGATCCGCATGCCGATCGGCGACGGATACCAGGTCGAGATGCTCTACATCAGGCCGAACCCCGCGGTCGACTCCGCCCTCGCGCGCCACGGCTGGCCGGCGAGGACCGTGGTTTTTTAATTCTCTTCCTTCACCCCGAGGGTCAGCCTGCGGTCGTACTCCCGCCTGTCGGCGAGGATGCCGACGGCGGCGGCGAGCTGGTTGTCGCCCTTCAAACCCGCTTCGATCCTGGCGGCCTCTCCCCCGGCGATGCCCTTCAGCTCGGTCTCGATCGCCGCGATGACCTCGTCGCGGTGGTCGCCGATGGAGCGTTCGGCGCGGGTGGTCAGCCGCTTGCGCAACGCCTCGATCTCCGCCACGACGGCGGTGTCCCCGCCCGATTCCCTGACGAGGCGGGCGGTTTCGTCCAGGTGGTTCACCGCGTCGTCCTCGTACCTGAACTCCTCCGCTTCAAGGAACTTCTTGAATTTCGCCAGGAGCGTGTCCGGGCCCTCGGCCGGTCCGGGGTGTTCACGCCGGTAGCCCGCGGCGAAACGGAAGAACATCGACTGCCGCATCAGCGCGACGTACACCGGGCTGTGCTTCGCCTCCTCCACCACGGTGTCGGGCGCGACGCCGCCGTGGGCGAACTCGCTCCTCCCCTTCGACGTTTTGAACGACGCGGTCGCCGTCGCGGTGTCCTTCACGCCGCCGTTGGCGTAGTCGATCTCCTGCAGGCACCGGCCGCTCGGCGTGTAGTATTTCGCCGTCGTGATCTTGAGCTGCGTATTATAGACGAGCGGCGTGACCGTCTGGACGAGCCCCTTCCCGAAGGAGCGCGTCCCCAGGATCACCCCGCGGTCCAGGTCCTGCACCGCCGCCGCGACGATCTCGCTGGCGCTCGCGCTGTTCGAATTGACCAGCACGACGAGGGGCAGGTCGCTCGCCAACGGGTCCGAGCCGGAAAAGTACTTCCGTTCGCTCTCCGGTTTCCGGCCCCGCGTGCTCACGATGAGGCTCCCCTTCGGCAGGAACTTGCTCACGACGTCCACCGCGGCGTCGAGCAGCCCGCCGGGGTTGTTCCGGAGGTCGAGCACCACCCCGCGCAGGGTGTCCCTCAGCCTGAACTCCTTCAACGCGAGCGCGATCTCGTCGCCGGCGTCGCGCGAGAACCGCTCGAGGCGGATGTAGCCGATCCCGTCCCCCATCATCCCCGAGTAACTGACGTTCCTGAGGCGTATCTCCTCGCGCACGAGGATGAATTCGAGGGGCGCGTCCTCCCCGTCCCGCTCGACGACGAGCTTCACCTCGGTGCCCGGCGTCCCCCGGGTCAGGACCCTGACCTCGGACGGTTTCAGGTCGGCGATCGCCTTGTTGTCGATCCTGACGACCCTGTCGCCGGGAATGAGCCCCTGCTTCTGGGCGGAGTAGCCGTCCATGACCGACATGATCGTGATGTGGCCGTCCCGGGTGCCGACGGTGACGCCGATCCCGCCGTACCGGCCGCTCGTGATGAGCTCGACCTCGTCGCCTTCCTCGTCGTTGATGAAATTCGTGTAGGGGTCGAGCGACGCGAGCATCCCGTCGATCCCGGCCTCCATCAGCTCGAGCGGATCGATCTCGTCCACGTAGTTCGTGGAGACCTCGCGGTAGACACGGCCGTACACGTCGATCCCCTTGTTCAGCCTGTAGAAGAAGTCGTCCCCCTGGAGGGTGAAACCGGACAGGAGGGCGACCAGGACCAGCGCCGCGCCGGCCGGCGCCTGCCGCCATCGCTGCCCTTCGATGAACCCGCGGGTTGCGGCCCGTACCGTGCTGATCAACGTTCTCATCTGATGTCCTTCGTGATGTTGAGTTTTCGGGCGATCGCGTTCCAGATCGCCGCGTGCGTTTCTTCGACCGTCCCGGTCCCGCGGATGACCACGACGCGCTCCGGCTCGTCGCCCGCGATCCGCCGGTACCCTTGCGCGACCTTCGCGTAGAACTCGTCCCCCGACCGCTCCATACGGTCGGGGTGCTCCCGGCCCTGAGCTTCCGCCGTCGGACCTCCTCCGGGTCCACGTCGACGAACAGCGTGAGGTCCGGCGTCGTTCCCGCCGGTGGCGAACCTGTTGATGGTCCCGACGTCGCCCAGGGGGAGGTCCCGTCCGTAGCCCTGGTACGCGGTGGTGGAGTCGTAGAACCGGTCGCAGACGACGATCGTCCCGTCCCTCAGCGACGGGACGATGACCTCCCTCACGAGCTGCGCCCTGGCCGCGTTGAAGAGCAGCAATTCAGGGATCGGGTCGATCGCGATATGGGTCTTGTCGAGCAGGATCGCCCGGATCCTCTCGGAGAGCTCCGTCCCGCCCGGCTCCCGGACGTACTTCACCCGTTTCCCGAGGGAAACCAGCCGTTCGACCGCCAGGCCCGCCTGGGTGGTCTTCCCGGAAAAGTCGATGCCTTCGAAGGTGATGAACATTGGACGAAAGAAAAGTAGTCAAAATCCCTTTTTGTTCCAACAGAAACGCGCGATGGGAGGGCCGGACTGGTGGGCCGTCTCCGGCTGGTGGGCAATTCGTGGTCAATTCGGGTCCGTAACTATTATTTGACTTTGTAAATAGTTAGTTTTACGTTCGCTACAGAAGCAGTATCATCATACGGACAAGCACGCAGCTTATGGGAGCGTTGATGACTATCTGCTGATCTCTCCTCAGAGCTGCTACCTCGCCTGTATCATTCCTTCGATCTCGTTCTCACCAAAGATCATCCACCACACCCTTTTTCTGTAACAGCGCTCTGGAGGGTTATATGATCTTAAAAACTGAGAATCCGAATCGGACGCAACGAGATTTCAAACGGATCGCGAGCTATCTCCTCAACGGAGTCCTCGCTGGTATTTGTACGCTTCTCATCCTTCAAAACCGTGATCTCAAATCTGAAGCAGGTAATGAATCCGAAGCGATATTTGAGTCCGGCTCGAAAGCGGATACCTTTCATTATCGCAAGCTCGACGGAGAGGAGGTAATATTTGAATATACCGACCCCGGGCTGCAGCACTTCTTTTTCATTTTTACGACAACTTGCCCACACTGTCAGAAAAGCCTTTCAGAGTGCAACGGCTGGTCGACCTCACCATAGATGTTCAGGATGTGGAAGTTCTGGGGATCTCACTGGACGACCAGGAGCGAACTCTCAAATATTTCGTTGACAATAAGCTTCGCTTCCCGCTGATATCGGTGGGCGACGATTTCGTTCGGAAATACCGATCCTTCAGCGTTCCGATGTTTATCCTTCTGAATGGTGACGGGATGGTAGTAAAAGCCTGGAGGGGGGAGATGAAATCGGATCGTCTCGTAGAAATACTTGCTCTCTTGACTGAACCGATGGTGGCGGCTCGAGAAACGCTAAATTAACCACCGATCAATATATACGAACAGAGGAGGTGTCCGATGAAACACATCAAAGTCGACATACTCGTTCTGGCCGTCGCCTTCATCGTGGCTATTGGAGGCTTGATGCAGCTCTTACACGATGAGGCATACGCTTGCACACACCCCTGCAATCAATCACGATGCGAATGCAGGTGGCGGTCCGAGGTCTTTGAACAAGAATGGAATGGCGAACCATACTGTTACAGCACACTTCCGCTTGTCGGGTGTGAAATAACATCTCAGTGCACCCCCATATCCTGTTCTCAATATTGCACGATGTGGGGAGACAGTTTGAGCTGTATCGGAGATGGTCCAACATAAAAAAGTCAGCAGAACCAAAGTGCCCGGGGGAAAACAGCCCTCCGGGCACTAATTGTTCCATTCAATAGAGTCTAATGAAGAGGAAATCCACAATGCCGTTAAAATTCATACACCATGCCTTCATCGCCTTGTTGATGGTTTCATTATATCCGACATCTGGCAAGGGGCAATGGTTCCGGTTGATCTTTCCATCAAATGATTACCTCTCGATGATTAATGTGAATGGAAACGATGTCTTTATTGGAACCATCGGGAAGGTACCATTTGGGTCACACCTCTACCGATCGATTGACGGATTACCGTGGACGAGGGCTGATAGCGGTATGATGATACGCGGCGACTACTGGGGAATGGGATTCACCGATAAAATCATCTTTGCAGCAACGGAAGCGGGTGTTTTCCGGTCAAGCGATTACGGAAAATTCTGGGTATGGACCAATACGGGTTCGACGTACAATACTTTCGCGTCCGCCATCTCGGTTGAACAGCCTTCCACGGACACCCCATTTGTTTTCGTAGGGGCTAATGGTGAAGGCGTATACCGATCAACCGACTATGGAAATACCTGGCAGACTGTAAACGTGGGATTGACTCAGAAGTGGGTCCAATCGTTCGCATCGAAGGATTCGTTCCTTTTTGCGGGTGTCCCTAACCTCGGTAACAACCCCAAAGGATGTATCTATCGGACCTCCAACTATGGGTCAAACTGGAAAGTTATCACCAACGGTCTAAAGGACAGCTCGACGCAAGCCCTCGTAGCAGCCCCGTTCGGCCTTCTCGCCGGCACTTGGTCCGGGGGGGTATTCCTCTCCACCGATAACGGCGACCTCTGGCAGGCCGTGAACAACAACCACGTCGGCGATACCGTGGTCCATTCCCTGGCCGTGAGCGGCTCGACCGTCCTCGCCGGGACACGGCAGGGAGTATTTATTTCCAGCGACAGCTGCAGAACCTGGCAACAGGTCAACGAGGGTTTGCCCCCCGATCAGTGGATCTACCACCTGGCCTGCACGTCGACCATGGTATATGCAGCTACCTATCCCGATTCGGGTGTATGGATGCGACCCCTTTCGGACCTGGTCCCGGTCGAACCAATATCGCAGCCGTTCCCCGATCAATACAGACTCGATCAGAACTATCCCAATCCGTTTAATCCGTCGACGACGATCACATATACAATTCCGATTCAGTCATTTATCACAATCAGAGTCTTCGATATCCTCGGGCGAAAAGTGGAAACACTTGTGAGTGGAGTGATATGGCCCGGACAATATCAGGTTCGGTGGAACACGAATGGTGTGCCAAGCGGGGTTTACCTGTGTCGATTGGAGGCAGACCGCTCTATCCAGGTGAGGAGGATGCTGCTGGTGCGGTAGGGATTGCTCGACTCCCGATCCCCGGTTGAAATATACTGAGGATCGGTGTTACAACTCGAAGAAAGTTCGGACCCCTGCTACTCCAAAGGCTGAATCCGAAAAGGTTCGGTCTATTTATTTTATGACCCCGGGTTAAATCAGCAATCGGTCCCCCCGTGGGCAATTCGGGGTCGACTCGGGGGCGCGCCCTTCCCTTGCCTCTGGCCCTATTTTTACCTATGTTATCGGGCTCGCTGTCTTCAATCCGGTGAATGGCCAGACAAAAGAAAACCGCGCACGGTTCCCCTCCGCGGGGGGACGGAAGAAACACGCCACCGGGGCCGGTGAACCCCGCCCCGAGGCCGGGAAGACCGAGTCCCGCCGCGAGGACATTCATCTGATCAACGCCGCCATCCGGGGCGATCAGGCCGCCTACAAGAGCCTGATGAAGAAGTACCGGGACTCCATCTTCAACCTCATCTACCGCATCATCCGGGACCGGGAACAGGTCGAGGACCTGACGCAGGAGACCTTCGTGAAGGCCTTCGGGTCGCTCCGGAACTTCAACCGGGAGTACGCCTTCTCCACCTGGCTCTACAAGATCGCCACCAACAGCAGCATCGACTACATCCGGAAGAAGAAACTTCCGACGATGTCGATCAACAAACCGATCTCGCAGGAGGACTCGGACTACAGTTTCGAAATCCCCGATTCGACATACGAACCCGACAAATTCATCATCCAGCGGCAGAAGCTGAAAATCATCGCCGAGGCGATCGAACAGCTCCCCCCCAAGTACAAACAGGTGATCATCCTCCGGCATACCGAGGAACGGGATTATTCGGAGATCGCAAAAATCCTCAAAATCCCCATCGGCACCGTAAAAGCCCATATTTTCAGGGCCCGCGAACTGCTCTATAAGTACCTGCGGGAGCATATCTCCCATTATTGAAACCAGGGGGCGGATTTTTCGTATTGAGAGTATGGAGATGATGATATGACCTGGCCCAGCACGTCCACGCGCGTCGTTTTCTCGTCCGCCCTGTTCTTCGGGCTGACGGGATTCGGCCTCGTACTGACCGATTTCCAGCCCTTCAAGAAGATACCGCTCGGCAGCGAGAAGGAGCTGAAAGCGACCATCGAGGGGGGGCTTGCCGACATCCAGATCGCCCGCGGGACCGCCTCCAACATCCTCGACGCCGAGATGGCCCGCGAGGACGAGGATTCCCCCATGGGCACCGTCGACTACTCGGCACGGGGGGGCGTGGGGTACGTCTCGATCGACCTGAACCCCGACGAATGGGAGGACAGCAAAGGGAAGAAGAAGGACCGGAACATCCACCTCAACTCCTCCTCCTGGAAACTCCTCTACACGGACGCCATCCCCATCTCCTTCGACATCGAGCTCGGCCTGGGCGAGGGGGACATCGACATGTCGGGGCTGAACGTGAAGGATTTCGACCTCTCCACCGGCGCCTCGTCGGTGCGCCTCGCATTCAACGAACCGAACAAGGGGGCGATTGAAACGATGACCATCGAGGCCGGGTTGAGCAAATTCAGGGCGATGGGCCTGGGCAACGCGAATTTCAGGCGCCTGCACTTCGAAGGGGGCGTCGGCAAGTACACGCTCGATTTCCACGGCTCGCTCAAGAAGGAAGTGGACGTCGACGCCGAAGTCGGGCTCGGCGGACTCACGATCGTGATCCCGTCGAACATCGGCGCGCGGATCATCTACGAGAAGAACTGGATCTGCGACCTCGACATCGACCGTGATTTCGAGGAGCAGGACGACGGCACCTACCAGACCGTCAATTACTCCACCGCTCCCGGGAGGATCAATCTCCACGTGGAAGCGGGATTCGGGAGCGTCAACATCCGCAGGGACTGACGGCCCGGCGCCCCGAACAGGCCCACGCCGGCGGCCTCACCCGAAGCCCGGGAGCATTCCCGGCCGGCTCCCCCGGACACCAGGAACCATCGCGTCACCCGACCCCCCCGGCCGGGTTTTTCATTCCCCGTTGACCGTCCTCACCCCCCCGCCGTGCCGGATTGCGGCCCCCCGTGACCCGGGTCACGGCCGCCCCGAAAATTTTTGTATTCCGCCCCGTGGAACGGTATTCTGTATACGGCATGAAAACCAGGCGCGTCATACTGAACATCATCTGCTTCCTGCTCGGGCTGGCCCTGTTCGGCCCGTTCAGCCATCTGCTTTCCCAGGACGTCGTGTCCGAGGCCCTCAGCCAGCTCTCGTCGACCAACGTTCGCGGTTATGTCCAGCCGATCGTGGACGGATTCGGGGCCAACCTCAACTCCGGCCTCTACCATTCCCCCGGGCTCGACCGGACCGGCCTCCACGCGCGGCTTGAAATCGTCGGCTCCGGCACGCTCGTCGGCGAACCGCAGCGATATTATTACGCGACCCCCCCGGCCCCCTTCGACCAGGAACCGGTCCGCACCGCCACGATCCTCGGCGGCACCGGCAGCACCGTGACCGGTCCGGCGGGCGTTGAGTACCAGTTCCAGAACGGCCAGATCAGGGCAGACCTCTTCGGGATGGGCACGCCCCAGCTCACCGTCGGCAACTTCTTCGGCACCGAGGCGATCGTGCGGTACGCGGTGGCGCCGTCGGTGAGGGAATTCCCCAAGAGCTCCCTCTTCGGGTACGGCCTGCGCCACAGCATCAGTCAGTACCTGCCGATGCTCCCCTTCGACGCGACCGTGGGGGCCTTCCGGCAGGACCTCAGGATCGGCGAGCATCATCGCGGTGAATTCGACCAACGTCGCGCTGATGGTCGGGAAGTCGGTCTCGATCTTCACGCTCTACGGAGGGATGCAGTACGAGAGCACCTCCATCGACGTCGACTATGTGTACACGGGTTATGGCGCGACCCCCGACACGAAGATCAGCCTGAGCTACGCCTCCGCCGACGTCCTTCGATGGACGACCGGTTTCGGGATCAATCTGATCGGGATGAACCTGAGCACCGACATCGGCTTCGGCCGCGTCACGGTCGGTCACCGGTTCGATCGGTGTGGGATTTTAAGGGAGGGATGACGGCCATGTTACGACGATTGAGACTCCTGCGACCCCTGTTCGCGCACACCGTCCGCCGCGCGTTTCTTCCCGTCCTGTCGCTGTGCCTGATCGGGCCCGGCATGACAGGATGCGAATTCGGCACGAACCCCCTCATCATCGACGGGAGCGTGGCCACCGCGCATTTCCCGGTAAACGCCGACATACCGTCGTTCCTCCCTCCTTCTTTCACGGTCGAGGATTCGGTCGACCTCAACGGCGTCTATGACGACGCCGGCGACGTGGATTCGATACGGTTCTACAACCTGACGTTCATCGCGCAGGGGGAATCGGCGGGACTCGCGGTGAGGGTGACCGGCACGATCACGGTCGACGGCGAGCCGTTCCTGGTGTTCAACGACGTGCCGCTCTCGGTCTTTCTCGCCGGAGCGCTCCATCTTCACGCCCGTGGCGGGGTTCAGCTACGACCCCCGCGGCGTGGCCGTCATCCGCCAGGCGCTGGCGCCCGGTTCGACGGACAAGAGCCTCACGATGCTCGGGACGTTCCAGGCGAACAGCCGCTCGCTCCATTTTTCGATGCAGGCGAAACTCTACACGCAGGTATTCCTGGCGAGCATGAACTAGCGCTTCTCCACCCGCGGCCCGCGGGCGTTCTACCCCAGCAAACGGCGTACTCCCGCCGGCACATTGGTAATCACCCCGTCCACCCCGAACCTCACCGATCGATTCAGGCGCACCGGCCCGTTCACCGTGTATTCCATCGTGCGGATCCCCAGCCCGCGCGCCCTGGCGACGAACGACTTCCTGATGTTGCCGCCGCTGTAGATGAGCCAGGCCGCGCCGATGCGCGTCGCCAGGCGGACGCCCGAGGTGGTGGGGACTCCGGGAGGGTAGACGAGAACGCCGGTGTCGATCTCCGGCGCGACCGTTCGCTGCAGCGCGAGCGCCCGGTGATGGAATGAGCTGATGAGGATGCTCCCCTGGTGGCGCGATCCGCGGACGATGTCGCAGACCCTGCGCACCAGGGGGCCGGGGTTTTCGCGCCGTGAGTCGAATTTGAGCTCGATGTTCACGCCGACCTTTCCGCCGGCGCGTTCGAGCGACCTCCTCGAGGAACGGCACGCGTTCGTCGGCGTAGGCGTCGGAAAACCAGGACCCCGCCGAGAGCCGGCGGATGGAGGCGGCCGTCGAATCGGACACCAGGCCGCTGCCGCCCGCGGTGCGAGCGAGCGTCCTGTCGTGGAAGACGACGACCTTATGGTCGGCGGTGAGGCGGGCGTCCAGCTCGAAGGCGTCGGCGCCGTCGGCGATGGCGCGCGCGAACGCGGCGAGCGTGTTTTCGGGGGCGGCGCCGGACGATCCCCTGTGGGCGACGACCAGCGGGCTTCGCTTCACTCTCTTCCAGGAAAACATCGTGTCTGGCCTGTCTGTGTCCGGGGACGGCCCGCGGAGTCCCGGGGATGCCGGCGCGGTCCCGGGGATGCCGGCCGCCGGCGAGCGGGGAAGTCCGCTACGTATGATTGAGGAGCTGGAGGATCCTGAGCTGCACCGACTTGACCGATCCCGCTCCCGCGATGTCGCTCAGCATGCCGAGCTTCTCGTAGTACGCGCGGACCGGTTCGGTCGACTGGTGGTAGACCTGGAGCCGCTTCTTGACGGTTTCTGGCTTGTCGTCGTCGCGCTCGACGAGATCGCCGCCGCACTTCGGGCAGACGCGGTTGCCGCCCGGGTCGTCGATCCCGATGTTCAGGATCGAGCCGCACTGGCTGCAGCTCACCCGCCGGCTGAGCCGCCGGATGATCTCGTCCTCGTCCACGATGAAATTGAAGACCCTGTCGATTTTGATGTGCAGGCCGGAGAGCAGGGCGCTGAGCGCCTCGGCCTGGGGAACCGTGCGCGGGAAGCCGTCCAGGATGAACCCCTGCGCGCACTTCGGCGACTGCAGGACGTCCCTGATGATCCCGATCATCACGTCGTCGGGGACCAGCTTGCCGGACGACATGATCTCCTTCGCCTGCCTCCCGAGGGGGGTCCCCGCGGCGACCGCCTCGCGAAGCATGTCGCCGGTGGCGATCTGCGGAATGTTCAGCTTCGAGCTGAGGAGTTTCGCCTGGGTCCCCTTGCCGACTCCGGGTGGCCCGAAAAATATTACGCGCATGGTGTCGTCCGTTCCAATGATTATTTGTTTTTCTCTTCGATTTTTTGGATTGCTTCCCTCACCGCCTGCTGCAGGCGGGGGTTCGGTTCGTCGGTGAGCCGTCGCCTCAGCGGTTCCAGCGAATCCTCCTCGCCCGCGTTCCCGAGCGCGTCGATCGCCGCCCGCCGGACGTGGAACACCGGGTCTTCCATCAGTCCCGGCGATGTACTCGAGCACGTCCTCCGTCGGCCAGTGCTTCGCCAGGAGCGAAATGCCCAGGACGCGCAGGTTGCGTTCCCTTCCGCGCATCGTGTAGGACTGCACCGTGTCGAGGACCCCCGGTACGGCGGAGTAGGTCGCCAGCCACCGCAGGGCGGAGGTGCGCACCATGTCGTCCTGCGAGTCGCGCTTCAACGCCTCGAGGCAGATCCCCATGCTGTTCGCGGAGTCGGCCTTCACCAGGCCCCGGATCGCGTTGGCGGCGACGGTGTAGCTCGAATCGCTCCCGAAGGCGTGCCTGAGCGTTTTCACGACGAGGTCGCCCCTGAAATTGCCGAGCGCCCTCACGACCGCGCCCCGGACGCGCGCGTCCCGGTCGCCGTAGCCGTTGACCAGCGAGTCGCCCGTCGGGAGCTTCGAGTCGGCCAGCGCCAGCGCCGCCTCGTACCGGACCCCCCAGAAGCGGTCGCGGATCAGGGCCCCGAGAAGGGCCGATTTCACCGCGGGCGTATCGACGACCCATCGAAGTTCGGAGACGGCCGCGACCCTGTCCGCCGCGTCGTCCGCGCGCTGGAGCTGTTCGACCCACTGCCCGACGGGTTTCGGGAACTTCGCGCTCTTGAGGATGTTGTTCCCCTTGTCGAAAATGATCAGCTTCGGCTCCCTGTAGGCCGGGTACGTGAACTCCTGCACGCTGTCGGTGATCATCTCGGTGAACGTCTCCGGCTCGTCGCCCACCCAGACCAGGATGTCCACCGGCGTCGTAAAGATGCCGGTCAGGGAATCGGGCGTCTGCGCCTGCTTCACCGTCACGATCACCGAGCGCGTGGCGGCGTCCCATCGCTGGGCGACCTCGAAACGCGGGTACCCGGCGCCGTAAATCCACTGGTCGAAGAACCAGTCGAGATTGCGCCCCGTGACCTCCTCCATCACCAGCCGGAACTGGTTCGTCTCCGCCGAACGGAAGGCGTACTCGGCGACGTACGTCCGCAGCCCCTTCAGGAAGAGCTCGTCCCCCACCGTTTTGCGCAGCATGTGGAGGACGCACGCGCCCTTGCCGTAGATCCTGTTGTCGAAGAGGTTGTCCGCGTGGACGTAACGTTTCGTGACGGTCGGCCGGCGCCGGTCGCCGACGTCCGACGACGCGACGTTTTCCTGCGTCTGCCAGAGCTGGTAGGAATATTCGTCGGCGCCCTTGTCGTTCCCCTCGGAGAGGAGCGTCAGGTAGGTCGCGAAACCCTCGCTCAGCCACGCCTCCGACCAGTCGCGGAAGCTGACCAGGTCGCCGAACCACTGGTGGGCGAGCTCGTGCGCCACGAGCCCGTCGCTGTTCCGGTCGAGGTGCGCGCGCGAATCGTGGATCGTGCCGTCGGTGAGCGTCGAGATGCTGACGTTCTCCTGCCCCGCGAAGATGAAATCCTGCACGAGCGCGTGACCGTACTTTTCCCAGGGGTAGGGATAGCCGGTGATCTCGCTGAACAGGTCCATCATCGCCGGGGTTTTTTCGAACGACCGCGGCGCGTCCCGGACGTCGGATTCATACACGATAGTTCATGATCGGTTTCCCGCGCCACGAGTCCTCGACGAGGCTGTACTCCCCCACCACGAGGGAGACCAGGTAGGAGACGTGGGGCAGCTCTTCCCTCCAGTGGAAGGTCGTCTTCGCGCCGCTGGCGTCCTTCTGCGTGCCGACGAGTTTCCCGTTGCTGATGGCGGTGAACGCCGACTCGACGGTCACGATCATCTCGCTCGTCGCCTTGTCGTTGGGAAAATCGTAGCAGGGGAACCAGTGGTGGTTCTCCATTGATTCGCCCTGCGAGTAGACCTGCCATCGCTTTGCCGGGTCCGTCTCGTCCGGTCCCGAGAAATAGAGCCCCTTGACCGGCGCGGTGACGGAGTAATCGACGGTGACCGTGAGCGTGTCCGTGACGGCGTACGGCCACCGAGCGGGATATCGAGGGTGTCCCCCCGGTGGGCATATTCCAGGCCGGTCCCGCCGACCCTGACGCGGGAGATGCTCATCCCGGCGGCGGCGTCGAGCAGCATCTCGTCGAAGAGCGGTCCGGACGGGGACGAGCGTGATTTCGGCCTCGCCGGCGACGGTTTTCTTCCTGAGGTCGGCCTCGATCGTGAGCCGGTAATGCAGGACGTCGTAGTGCCTGTCCCTCGGCCGATGGATGGGGGGAACATCGCCCGCCGCGGCGGCGGAGACGCCCAGCAGGACGGCCAACGACGCCAGGCAGACCCGGCTGTGATTGATGCGCATGGAAACGGTCAGTGTGATGTGACGGGTGTGCGTTTTCCCGCGGCGGTCGTCGTCGCGCGGCCCGCGTGCCGGACGGCGAGCTGTCCGCAGGCGGCGTTGATGTCCTCGCCCGCGCTGCTCCGGACGAACACGGTCACGTGCCGGTCGCGAAGCTTCCGCGCGAACGCGTCGATGCGCCCGGCCGGGGCCGGGCGCAGCGTCACCGGCATCGGCGCGGGGAGGCTGAATTCTATGGAATGATACGGTATGATGTTCACTTTCCCGGGTATTCTTTTCAGGAGGGCGACGAGCCTGCGGATGTCCGCGTCGGTGTCGTTCCATCCGTCGAAGAGGATGTATTCAAAGGTGATGCGTTGCTTCGTCCGCCCGTAATAATACTCCGCCGCGTCGAGGAGTCCCGGGAGGGGATGTTTTTTCGTGACCGGCATCAGTTCGGTCCGTGCGACCTCGTCGAGGGTGTGGAGCGAGATCGCGAGCTTCACCCTCCGTCGTTCGTCGGCCATCCGGATGATGCCGGGCGTCCACCCCGCGGTCGAGACCGTGATCCGTTTGGCGGCGATCTTCAGGCCGGTGGAGATGATGTCGGCGGACTTCATCACCTCGTCATAGTTCAGCAGGGGCTCGCCCATCCCCATGTAGACGACGTTGGTGATCTTCCGTCCGGCGACCCGGCCCGCGGCCATCACCTGGTCCACGATCTCCCCGGCCGTCAGGTTCCTCCGGAACCCCATGGTGGCGGTCGCGCAGAAAACGCAATCGAGCGGGCAGCCGACCTGCGTCGAGACACAGAGCGTGAGGCGTTCCCGTTCCTGTTTCAGGTCGCGGGCTTCCGTCCCGTCCCCGTCCGTCCCGTCGTCCGGCGGCCCGTCGTCGCCGTCCCGGTACGCCGTCTTCGGCGGGATGAGCACGCTTTCGATATTCCTCCCGTCGGCGAGCCCGAAGAGAAGCTTCGTGGTGCCGTCCGTGGGTGAGCGTCGTTCGTCCCTGAGCGTCAACGCGCCGATCGCGGCCCCGGTTTCAAGCCGCTCGCGGAACGACGCGGGAAGGTCCGTCATCTCGGCGAACCCGGACGCCCGCTTGTGGTACATCCACTCGAACAGCTGCCTTCCCCTGAACGGTTTTTCGCCCATGGAAACGGCAAACTCCTCGAGCTCGCGCTCTGAGAGACCTTTCAGGTTCTTGGGAATCGATTTCGACATCCGGAAGCATACAATGTAAGAAATGACCGCGAGGGGCGCAAGGAATCGGTTGCGTCAGGCGGAATAACACCACGGGCCGGGGACAAAATACGCATTTAATCGGTGGGAACGAAAAACAGCGACCCCCGCCGGTCCGCCGGCGGGGGCCTCTTCCCGGGGATGTCCCGCGGGACCTATTTCATGATCACGAGCTTCCTGGCGGCGGAATACTCCCCCGCGTCGATCCGGTAAAAATAGATCCCGGAGGTCAGGCCCGCCGCGTCGAACACGACGTCGTGGGCGCCGGCGGCCTCCGGACCGTCGACAAGCACGGCCACCTCCCTGCCGAGCAGGTCGTACACCGAGAGTTTCACGGCCGCATCCTTCGGCAGATCGTACGAGATTTTCGTCGACGGGTTGAACGGATTGGGGTAATTCTGCCTGAGAGCGAAGACCGCCGGCACGCCGGTCAGAGTCCGGCCGTGACGTCGATCGGCCCCTCTTCGGCGATGACGACGTGAACCGCTGCCCGTCATCCTTACCGTCCCGTTGAGCATGATCGCACGGCGGTCGGTCGCGTTGATGTCCCACCGGACGGTGAGCGGGTAGGCGGCGGAGGTGACCTTCGCCGCGAACCGGTGTTCGCCGTCGCCGGCATAGAATTCCACCCACGTGTCGTCGCTGAACCGGGCGTCGAAGACTCCCGGCGGCGGGGGCGGTGGCATTTCGGTTAGCGTGCCCGCGTATTTCGCCGCGGCTTCGCCGAACCGGAGGGTCTGTTTCATCCCCCGCGAGTCCTCGATGACGAGCGTGTGAAGGCCCGAATACGGGTCGCCGGCCGAACGGGGCGCGGCGACGGCGCCGCCGTCGAGCACGATCGACCCGGCGGACGAGGCCTTGACCCAGTAGCTGGCGCCCGGCGTGATCGCGGCGGCGTGGACGTACCCGTTGTCGAAACCCCAGATGTTCGACAGCGTGATGCCGGCGGGGACCGTCGTGACGGCGCCCACGCCCACCGGGTCGCTGATCGATCCGATCATGTTCCACCCCTGCGCCACGTCGAACGTGTCGAGGTGGACGGCTTCGCCGAAGAGCGGGACGGTCTCGGCCGTGTCGAATTTCAGCCAGTACCCCTCGCCCATGACCAGGTCGTTGTCGCCGACGTACCCGTTGTCGAAGTAGAAGGCGTTGGAGACCGACGACGGGAAGAGCGTGTCCTTGTGCATCTCGGGGGCGAGGAGCGGGACGGAGATCATGTTCCACTTCGCGGCGATCGCGACGTTGATGGTGGTGTCCGCGGCCCGGGCGCCCGGGACGACGACGGGAGTGTTACGCTGTTGCGGAAGTGAATACGACTGGGCGGCGAGGAGGAGCAGTGCCGCGAGCGGGATGACCCTGTTGACAAAGTTCATGCGAACCCCTCTTTCTGGTGGTGATACCCACCGGACGGTGACGGTCAATCGATGATGCTGTGAAAGAACGATCCTGTGGACGAAGTATACGAACAACCCCCCCGAGAGTCAACACGCCGTTTTCCCGCGGATCCGGCGCAGGTCCCGCGCTCCCCGTTTATTCGATGATTTCCACGATCTTCCGTTTGCCGAGAGCCCCGCGCGCGATCGAGACCCTGCTTTTCGGCACGCCGAAGTGCGCGGCCAGCAATTCGATGACGCGGGCGTTGGCCTTTCCTTCCACCGGCGGTGCCGCCACGCGGACCGTATAGGCTCCATCCCCCGAGGGGACGACCCCTTCCTTCCTTGAATTCGGCTTGACTGTGATGGATATTTTCATCGCTGCGGCCCCGGAACGGAAAGACCGTCCCCCCGGAGGGGACGGTCTTTCATCCGGGGATATCGGACCGTTACCGGCGCTCGAACAGGTCTTTCGCGTCCACGACCCTGGATTTCGACCGGTTGACCTTCACCGGGAAGCCCTCGATGAGCTTGTCCTCGTCAAGGATGTTTTGCGGTTTCGGGGCGTCGTAGGTGATCGGCGACGGGACGTTGTTCGCCAGGTTCTCGAAGAACTCGGCGCCCTTCCCTGCGTCCACGACGACGGCGATCTTCACGTTGTCCGCGCTCAGGTATTTTTTGATCGCCGCGTTGACGTCCGCGAGCGTCAGGCTCTTCAATTCGGCCTCGATGCGGTCGATGTAGTAGGGGGTGCCGTAGAACTCGCTGTCCATCAGGTACCCGAGCCGGCGGTTCGCCGTCGCGGCCCAGAGCTTTGAATAATTCATGAGGAATTTCTTCGTCTGCGCGAAATCCTGCTCGCTCAGCCCGCCGTCCACCAGCCGTTTCAGCTCGAAGAGGGCGTTCCTGATGCCGAAATGGGTGTTCGCCGGGGGCATCGGGCGGAGCCAGATGCTGAAGTACTGCTGGCGCAGCGGCGTGTTCACGTTGGGGAGCGTGGTGTTCCCCGTCCCGCCGGTGAACTTCTCGATGTAGGAGTAGTCGCCGTAGTTCAGGCCCCGGTTGCCGCGCAGGCTGTTCATCAGCACGCCGTTGAAGGTCCGGTGTTCGCCGAAGTAGGAGTTCGCCACCATGAGGGCGTAGTAGTCCCTGTCCTTCCGCGTGACCGCGACCGGAAATCCCATCGACACGGCGTAGGCGCGCGCGGGTTTCTGGACCACGATCACCTCCGTCCCATCGATGGCCGGGGGCGCGCCGAGCGCGACCGTCCGCGGCTCGCCGTCCGGCATCGTCGAGAAGTCGGCCAGGACCCTGTCCGCGAACCCGTCCGGGTATCCGCCGGCGAGTCCGACCCAGAGGTTCGCCCGGGTGTAGGTCTTCGCGTAATACTCCTTCACGTCGTCGAGCGTGATCGCGCTCAGGCCCGCGACCGTGCCGGACTCGGTGGTCCCGTACGGGTGGCCCTCGAACATGAACGCGTTCAGCGCCTGTTTCCCGAGGTTCTCGTCGTCGGTCGAGCGGAGCGTGTTCACGAGGTAGTTCACCGCGTCCTCCTTCACCCTCGCGAAGTCCTGCGGGTCGAACCGCGGCGAGCGGACCAGGTCGCTGAAGACCTTGTAGAACTGCTCCAGGTGGTCGCGGTGCACGTCGCCGGTGAACGTCGTGAGCTCGTGGTCTGCCTGCGTCGAGATGTTCGCCGCCCAGGGATAGAGTTTTTCCATCACCTGGGAGTAGGTGAGGTCCTTCGTCCCGCCGGATCCGATGAGAGAGGCGGTGAGGGCGTTGAGACCCTCCTTCCCGGCGGGGTCGTTGACCGACCCGGCGCGCAGGGCGATCCGGACGGTGACGAGTGGGGAATGTTCACTCCGGAGCTGTGTGATCTTCACGACGGCGCCCTCCCGGGCGTGCAGGACGGCGGGGTTCACGGCGATCGTCAATGCGGTCATCAGTATCAGCGCGGTCGTCTTCATTGTGAGCTCTCCTCCTGTTTGAGAATCACCGTCGTCCGGTTGGTCCCGGTCATGTACTTCTTCGCCACGCCCATGATGTCCTCCGGCGTGATCTGGTCGTAGAGCCGGTACACCCGGTTGACCGATTCGGGGTCGCCGGTGAGCTGGATGTAATGGCTGACGCTGTTCGCCACCGAATTGGGATTGTCGAGGCCCATGGCGTACTGGTACTTCAGGTACGACTTGATCGCCTTCAGGCGTTCCTCCGGGACCGGCTTCGTCTTGGCCTCCTCGATCGCCTTATCGATCTCGCCGCGCACGAGGTCGATGTTCTTCGGGTCCTTGACGCGCGTGAAGATCGTGAAGAGCCCGGGGTCGCGGCTGTCGCCCTGGCTCCCCTGCACGAACTCGACCAGCTGCTCCTCCACCACCAGCTTCTTGAACAGGTCGGAGGTGGGCGAGAACAGCAGCTGTGAGAGGAGGTCCATCGCCGGCATTTCGCGCGAGTTGTCGCTGAACGCCGGGCCGTGGTACCCCATCGCCACGATCGGCAGGGTCTTCGCCTTCCAGGGGAGGTCGACCATCTTCTCCTGCGTCTGGGGCGGTTCGGACGGGACGTCGAGCTTGTAGGTCCCCCTCTTCCAGGGGCCGTAGTACTTCTTCGCGAGCGTCAGGAGGTTGTCCTGGTTGAAGTCGCCGACGACGACCACCACGCAGTTTTCCGGCCGGTACCACCGGTCGAAGAACGCCAGGCTGTACTGGTACTGGTTCGGCATGTCCTCGATGTCCTTCAGGAACCCCATCGTGGTGTGCTTGTAGGTGTGCCGGTCGTACGCCGCCTCGCGCATCTTTTCGAAGATCGTCATGAACGGGCTGCGAGTAGTTCTTGTTGTACTCGCCCAGGATCGCGCCCGGCCTCGGTCTTGAAATCTTCCTCGGAGTACTTCAGGTTCATGAAGCGGTCCGACTCCATGTCCATCATGGTCTCGAGGGCGTCGGCGCTCGCCACCGTGTGGTAGACGGTCTGGTCGTCCGAGGTGAACGCGTTGTTGTCGGCCCCGATCGATTTCAGCATCTCGTTGAAGGCGTCCTTGCTGTACTTCTCCGTCCCGCGGAACATCATGTGCTCGAAGAAGTGGGCGAAGCCCGATTTCCCCGTCTCGACCTCGTTGCGCGACCCGGTCCGCACGACCGTGTAGTACGCGATGATGCCGGGACTGTCGAACGGTATCGAGACGATCTTCAGGCCGTTGTCCAGGGTCACCTGGTTGATGGGGTACGGAAAGACTTTGCCGCCGTTCTCCTGCGCCGTGAGGGTAAAGCCCCCCAGGAGCCCGCACAGGGTGGCGAGGGCCAGGCTGGTGCCTCGAATCATGATTTCCTCCATGTCGGATGATGGAATGTTGGTTTTCTGCGGAAACAACGGGATTATACGGATCGAACGCACCCCGGTCTACGGGTCGGGTGGACGATGGTTGCCTAACATACGAAAAATACCCCCCGGAGGAAAATCCCCCCTATGCGTCCACGTCAGCGCCGGTGAGGAGCACGAGGGCCTCGCGGTAAAGGTCGGTCGTCTTTGCGATGATGTCGGCGGGAAGGGCCGGTCCGGGGGGTTTCTTGTTGAAGTTGATCGACAGCAGGTAATCGCGGACGAACTGCTTGTCGTAGCTTTCCTGCGGCCTGCCGGGGGCGTATCTGGACTTCGGCCAGAACCTCGAGGAGTCGGGCGTCAGGAGTTCGTCGATCAGGATCAGCCGGCCCTGCATGGTCCCGAACTCCATCTTGGTGTCGGCGATGATGATCCCCTTGTCGAGGGCGAGCCTGGAGGCCCTCTCGTAGATCTTCAGCGTGGTGGCGCGCGCGGCCCCGGCGAGTTCCTCCCCCGCCATCGCGGCGGCGGTCTCGAACGGGATGTTCTCGTCGTGCCCCTCCTCGGCCTTCGTGGCGGGGGTGAAGATCGGCCGGGCGAGCCGGTCCGACTCCACCAGCCCCGGCGGGAGTGCGATGCCGCAGATCCTCCCCGACTGACGGTATTCGTTCCACCCGGACCCGGACACGTACCCGCGCGCCACGCACTCGATCGGGAGCGGTTTCGTCTTCCTCACCAGGACGCTCCGTCCCCTCAGGACGTCCAGGTACGGCGCGCACTCGTCCGGGAAATCGTCCGCCGACGTCGCCACGAGGTGGTTGGGGATGATGTCGGTCATCAGGGAAAACCAGTAGTTCGAGATCTGGGTCAGGACCTTTCCCTTGAGCGGGATCGGCTGCGGCATGACGACGTCGAACGCCGAGAGGCGGTCGGTCGCCACGATCAGCAGGTGCTCGCCGAGGTCGTAGAGGTCGCGGACCTTGCCGCGGCGGACGAGTTTGAGCGTGGGAAAATCGGTCTGGTAGATGGCGTCGGGGTTCATGGTCGGCCTGGTCGAAGTTGTTCGGTGGTGTCGGTTGTCCGGTGCTATCCGTCGCTGTGTGCTATCGTTCGTCCTGCGTTCCGTTCGTTCGATGATCGGGCCCCGGTCTTCGTGACCCGGTTCGTGGCGCGCCGGGCGCCCCTCAGGGATCGGAAGAGGTGTGGTCGTGAACGATCCTCCACCCCTCGCGCGGGAATTTCTTCAGGACCACCGTGAACACGCCCCCGGGCCGGTCGCCCGCGCGATCGAGCTCCCAGCGGCCGAACACCCATGCGGCGCCGGGCGCCGTCAGGTGGTATTCCAGTCCGGAAAACTTCAGTGTGCCCATCTTTTCCGGGGTGTCGTAGCGCGCGGTGTACGCGTCGAGCGTTTCCTTCCATCCCCGCCGGATGCTGCCGCCGCTGGTGAAGAGCAGGCTGTCCGATTTCCAGTACCCCTCCATGTACCCCGGGATGTCCCCGCGGTTCCACGCGCCGGCCTGGGCGGTGAGGACCGAATCGACCTCCGCCCGCCAGTCGCCTGACGGGGGACCTCCGCAGGAGGCGAGGGCGACCGATGCGCAGACAACGATCCCGACGGCCGCGGCCGCGCGGGCCGTCAGGACCGGCCTTCCGCGGTCGGCGCCGGTGCGGGCCGGGGTCCCCGTCATTTCCCGATCATGGACAGCTGCCACAGGTCGCGGTGCGTCGTGTGGAGGAACGGTTTGATCGCCAGCATCCCGGTCGTGCCGATGCTCTTCTCGAGGTATTCGAGCTCCGCGAATTTTTCCCGCGTGTCCGGCTCCGCCTTCGGTTCGAACCCGTGCTCGCGCATCAGCAGGATCCCCTTCGCGCGGATCGACAGCTCCAGATGGAGCCGCAGCATGCAGAGCATGTCGGCGACGAGCTCGCCGGGGAAGTTCGATTTCAGCGCGCTCAGGTACAACCCGACCTTCGTCTCCGAGACCACGCCGGTGTCGATCGCCTCCAGGAGCGTGGCGTCGGTGTCGAAGCCCACCCCGAGCCATTCCCGGGTCGATATCTCGCTCCGTCGGAAGACGAGGACCATGAGCACCGGCAACCCGATCAGCAGGACCGCCGTCATGACCTGCGGCGGGAAGGGGAAATGGTTGAAAAAGGAATGGATCACGATGGCGATCAGCACACCCGGCACCGGGTGCCAGAACCTGTTGACCGGGGACCGGTCGGCGAGATTTTTCGTCATGATTGCCAGGATCGCCGTGGTTCCCCCGTGCATCATGGCGGTCCCGAACCCGCGGATCAGCCAGACCAGCACCGGCGACTCACCGCCCACCGCCTGGAGATAATAGATGTTCTCCATGAAGGCGAATCCCGCCCCCGCCGCGAAACCGTGGATGGCCGCGTCGACCATGAATCCCACCTTCCCGCTCCTGATCAGGTACACGATGAACACCGATTTGAGGAGCTCCTCGGTCACCGGCGCGACGTAGCGCGGGAGGATGTGCATCCCCCGGGGGACATACTGTGCGAGGAAGGTGTTGAGGAACAGGGCGACGACCGCCGAGAGCGCGCCGAAGATGATCGTCCCGACGATCTCGTGCAGTTTCACCAGCTTGTAGCTGTCGAGGAAGACGAGCGCCACCAGGAAGAGGAACACCGGGAGGAGGCTCACCGCGATGTCGAGGAGCCTGTCGACGGAAACCATGTTCATGATCGCGTCACGGGCGGGTCGCCCCTCAACGGAAGATTTTCAACGAGGCCATCCACTCCCTCGTGGGATCCAGGTTCGGCCGGAACGCCGTCGCGAACCCCCCGGAGAGCGTCGATTCGAGGTTCGAGAAGAGGACCAGCCTGACGTCGACCTGCGCGCCGACGCTCACCGCCTTCTGCCTCGCCGCGTCGTCGTCCATGTTCGTCACCAGTCCGCTCGAGAACAGCGCGAGCCTCGCCCAGTTGGCGTAGGCGTTCGGGAGGCCCACCCGACGGAAGCGCAGCGGCGGGAGGTCCCACTCGACCATGAGCCGGGCGAAATTCCGCCCCCGAGCCCGGCCTGGTCGTCGAGGTTCACGCCCGGGAAGCTGTAGTAGTCGCGATAGCGCCGCACCTCCCCGTGGTCCACCCAGTTGTTGCCGAAACCCGCGAAATAGAAATTGGCGAGGTTGTTCGTCCGGTCGCCGAACGAGTGCCCCGAGGCGGCCCGGAACCAGAGCGAGGAGTGCGTCCAGAGGATCATGCCGTAGTCGAACATGGTGTAAAACCTGGGGAAGTATTTCTTCGTCCCGTATTTGCCGCTCGTGGTGAATGTCGCCTTCATCCCCTTCTCGGCGTCGTTCGCCCCGAGGGTTCTCATGAGGGCGGAGTAGTTCAGTTTGACGCCGAGCGATATGAACCTGTCGACACTCGTCGTGACGTTCTGATAGTCAGGGAGCCGGTCGATGTCGGCATAACCGGAGAGCGTGATGGCGTAGTCGAGGACCCGCGGCCGCTCCTCGAAGACGGTTTCGCGGTAGACCACCTCCCCCGCGTATCCCTTGCGGCTCGATTTCGTGGGCCCGAACAGGTCGTAGAAGTCCGCGCTGTTGTACCCCGCACTGAAACTCCAGCCGCGGAACAGGTACTGCGCGAGGACGTGGAACCGTTCCTTCTCCGGCAGGTCCCGGTTCGGTGAGTAGGAGCCGGTCATGCTGAAGTAGTGGACCGGCAGGGGGTCCGAGACCGAGGCGGCGAGGCCGAGGGTGTACACGTTCTTGTATCCCTGGACCACAGGGTACATCGACGCCAGCCGGAGCTCCCCCAGTCCCTCGTACTCCCCCTTGTTGGTGGTGAGGGAGTCGATGTTGATGCGTGACGGGTTGGGGGGCTCGAGCTTCCACTCCTTCACGACGGGATACTGCTCGACGATCTGCTGTCCAAGGAAGTTGATGGGCGCAACGTCCTCCGTCGGCCGGATGGGGATCGCCACCGGCATGAAACCCTTCGAACTGAACCTGAAGGCGATGATGGAATCGGCGGTGTAGGGGATCGGGCGGAACATGCCGGTCTCGGCGTTCGTCAGCGCGTCGAGTTTTTTCGTCTCCAGGTCGATGCGGAACACGTTCGACACCCCGGTGTAATACGACGTCCCGTAGAGCTCCTTCCCGTCCTTCGAGAAGACGAAATTCGCCGGCGAATTGTTCTCGAACTCATACACCGTCTCGTGCGACCGGTTCCCCGCGATGAGCGAGTCGATGTCCATCCTCACCAGCTTCTGCCGTCCGTTGATTTCCAGGAGGACGCCGATCAGCGTCCTGCCGTCGGGCGAGATGTCCAGGTCGAACAGGTCGTTGCCGTAGGCGAGCTCGAGGATTTCGTAGCGGTAGGTGTACGGGTCGGGCATGCGGATGAGGGTCGAGATCCCCCGGTTGTGCGAAACGCCCCAGAGCGACTTGTCCGCCGGGTTGACCACCAGGTCGCCGATGCGCGCGTCGGTGAAGAGCAGCCGCTCGTCGCCGGTCCCCAGGTCGAGGACCCTGATGTCCCGCCAGTACCGCGAGTTGTCGGTGGTGAAGAAAATCTTCCGGATCCCGGGGTCGTAGGCGACCGACGCCACGTAATAGAGCGTGGGGGTCTGCACGTCCGCGAGGGACCTCTTGGCGCCCGTCGCGACGTCGATCTCGGCCAGGTGCGCCGTCTCGCCGGGATAGTTGACCCCGCAGTAGAGCTTCCCCGTCGCCGAATCGTAGAACTGCCGCGAAACCGAGCCGAGGATGCCGTCGTAGAGGACGCGGTAAGGGGTCACGGGGTGGGACCGCACGGAGTCCAGGTTCGCGCGCTGCCAGCGGCGTTCGAATTCGATCCAGCGTGACCACTCCTCGTCGAGCGAGTGGCCGGTCACCTTATCGAACTGCGCGGCGAAAAAGGCGTCGCTCGTGTCCGAGCGGTTGAACCATTCCAGGATCTTCCCGGGGCCGTACATCAGCGCGACATAACTCACGAACCGCGTCCCGTACAGGTACGAATTCGCCCCGATCTGGAAATCGATGGTGGTCCCCTCCGATTCGATGCCGACGAAATCGTAGAAGTACGCGGAATCGGCGACCATCGTCCGGAACATCATTTCATCGTACCCGCCGAGGGCCCTCCCGATCCCCCCCGCCATCCAGGTCTCGAGAAACGTCGCGATCCCCTCGTGGTACCATCTCGGCGAGTACCATCGCGGGTTCGTCAGGAAGCTGTAGAACATCGTCACGGGGTCTTCGGCGACGGGAAGGACCTTGCCCAGGAACAGGCCCCGGAAGAACCTGTCGCTCCCGGCGCCCTTGTCCACCGCGACCATGTGCGCCAGCTCGTGGTTGAAGACCCAGTTCATCCTCTCGTTCGTGGGCGCCGTCTCGTAGACGTAGTCGTACGGCTCCACGCCGATATTGAGGAAATTCCAGGGGATCGTGCTCGTCCCCCCGGTGCCGTAGTCGTTGAAGTCGTGGAGGAAGACCGTGACCTTTTCTGATGGGGTATAATCGAACAGCCGGCGGTGGAACGTCATCGCGTTTTCGAAGGTCCTCCCGGTGTGCGGGATGAGGTAATCCAGGCCGGGATCGTACCAGACCAGTCGCATGGTTTCGGTCTCGAGAAACTTCAGCTGGGCCGTGAGCGGGCCCGTGATCCACGGGGCCGCGGCGATGAGCATGACGATGAGGCCGGACCGGCCGGTCCTGATGCGCGGGGAACACCCGCCTCCGCTGATGGTTGGCATGGTGGTGAATATATCAAAAAAACGGGAAAAGGGAATGCGGGAAAGGGCAAAAAAAAGGGGGACGCTGGTGCGTCCCCCCGTTGACTTCGCCTTACGTCGATGTTATTCCTTTTCGATGGCCCTCATGTCGATGCTCAGCGAGCGGGCGATTTCCGCCTGCGCCGCCTTGTCGATGCTCAGCGACCGGAAGAATTCGGCCTGCTTCTCGAGCGGGACTGACCTCATGACTTCGGCCTGCCTGTTGATGCTCAGGCTCCTGAAGAGGTCGGCCGTCCGCTGGATGTCCATGGAACGGAGCAGGTCGGCGGTCTTCTGGAGGTCGGCCGTGCGGTAGATGTCCGCCTGGCGCTCCACCGGGATCGAACGGAAGAACTCGGCGCTCTTCTGGAGGTCCGCGGTGCGGAAGATGTCGGCCTGGCGGTCGATGCTGAGGCTCCGGTAGAGGTCGGCCGTCCGCTGGATGTCCATCGAGCGGAACAGTTCGGCCATCTTCTGGAGGTCGGCGGTGCGGTAGAGATCGGCCGACTTTGCGTACCGCGTGCCCTTCAGGAGGTCGGCCTGCCGGTCGATGGAGAGCGACCGGTAGTGCGCCGCCTGCTTGTCGATCGAGAGGCTGCGGAACAGATCGGCGGTCTTCTGGAGATCGGCCGTGCGCGCGATGTCGGCCATTTTCTGGAGGTCGGCCGTGCGCGCGATGGCCATGGCTTTGTCGAGCGTGAGGCTCTTGTCGATCGTCAGGCTCCTGTAGAGGTCCGCCATTTTCTGGAGGTCCGCACTGCGGAAGAGCTCGACCTGCTTCTCGATCGGGAGGCTGCGGAACAGGTCCGCCGTGCGCTGGACGTCCGCCGTGCGGAAGATTTCCGCCGCGCGGGCGAGGCCGGGGTTGTTCTCGGAACCGCTGACGGAACCGTCAGTCGAATTTTCCTGGCCGCTCAGGACGACGTCCTTGTCGCTGATCTGCTCGGAGCGGTATTTCTTGGCGCCGCCGATCGTCCCGAACAGCTCGGGATCCGCGGGCCAGGGATACAGAACGGCGAAGTACAGAACCGCGATCGCCGCGAGCGCTCCGCCGATGATGAGTTTGTTTTTCATAGCTACCTCCTGTGGTTGAGAGAACGTGAATAGTGATTTGATGGTGTGAATTATCGTGTGCCGGGCAGGGGATTCCGGCGTCTTGATGGTGTTGAGTATGATCTTTTTCAGCTCCGGCGAGGGCTCCACCCTGGGAACGGAACCGAGGAGGCCGAACAGCGAACGGCTTTCCTCGTAGAACCCGCGCGCCTCGGCGTCCTCTGCGAGGAGCTCCCTGAGGAGGGCGCTCTCGCTCCGGCGTGTTCTCGCCGTCGAGTTCCCGGTATACGAGGTCCTGATATTCTTCGCGTTTCATTGTTCGAGCCGTTTCGATAAGATTTTCTTCAGTGATTGCCTCGCCGTGAAGAGTCGCGATTTTACCGTCTTGACCGGCAGGTCGAGGATGAATCCGATTTCATCGTACGACAGTTCCTCGAAGTGCCTCAGGATGATCACGATACGGTTGTCGTCGCTCAATTTCGTCATCCCCTCTTCGACCGTTTCCGACAACATCCCGGCCTGGAGAATCTCTTCCGGGCCGATGTCCCCGGTGGCCAGTTCCTCGGAGAGCGCTTCGTTTTTCCTGGCCGACCTGGTTGAATTAACGAAGTTGATCGACTCGTTGACGGCGATACGGTAGATCCAGCTGAAAAACTTGTACGTCGGATCGTAGGAGCCCAGCTTTTCCGAGGCCTTGATGAAGACGTTCTGGGTGATGTCCGCCGCGTCGTCGCGATCGTTCGCCATCCTGAGCGCGACATTGTAGACCGTCTTCTGGTACCTCTCCACGAGGGGTTCGAACGCCCTCCGTTCACCCTCGAGAAATCGCCTGACAAGTGTCTGATCGTCGGTCATAGGAAATACAGGCGGGTGGCCAAAAAAGTTGGTGACTCCTTCGAAATATGTCGGGTTCAGTCCGGGAATGCGGAAAAATCGGGCTGGAAAGGGAATATTTCAGGCGATCTCAAAAATCTTGTCAAAACCGGCGTATTGGAAGACATCCCGGATGTGTTTATTCATATTGATCAATTTGAGGCTTTTTCCGCGTTTCGCGCAGCCGCCTCTGGGTCATCAGGAGGATCCCGAGGCCGGCGCTGGAGATATACTCGAGTTCCTCGAAATCCACCACGGTGGAGTCATTCACCTGGTCGAACACCGCCCTCGCCTTCTCCACCTGGGCGGCATCGAACCTTCCGGAGAGCCTGACCTGGCCATTTTCCGGGCTCGTCGCGTTGAACATGCTAATCCTTCAGTTTTTTTGTCAGAGTGATGATGCTGTCGTTCCCGACGTGCTCGTACTGGAACGTATCCATGTATTGCTTCACGAGGTGGACCCCAAGCCCGCCGGGCCGCCTCTCGGAGAGGGGCTTGTCGATGTCGACGGGCGGAGCGCTGGTGGGGTCGAAGTATTCCACCCCGTAGTCCACCAGGCGGATGGTGACGGCGTGCGCGTTTCCCGTAAGGACGATCAGTACGTCGTTCCTCGCCGACGGTTGATACTTCACCATGTTCGTGAAGATTTCCTCGATCACGAAATTGAGCGTGAAGACCGTGGCCTCGTCGAGTGATTGCCCCGCCGCGAACGACCGGACGAACTCGTCGATCGATTCGAGCGAGCTGAAATCCTTCCTGAACTTTTTTTCCATCAGATGCTATTTGCAGGAACGAGGCGGCGCGCCTCCGGACGCTGCCGGGGGCGGGACGCCGATGATTGCCGGTGAATGAATGCTCCCTGGGTGCTGACTCAGGCGGTCGCTTGGTCGACGGTGCGGACCGCGTCGTTGACCGTGGAATGAAAATGGAAAATCAGCTGGAGCTGGGCGGTTTCGAAAACGCTCCGTACCTCCCGGGTCGTTTCCGCCAGGTGGATGTCCCCGCCGGATCGCCGGAGGGTCGTGAGGGCGCCCACGAGGGAGCCGATGCCGCAACTGTTGATGTAATGCACGTTCCGCAGGTCCACGACCAGCCGGATTTTCCCGACGCGCACGAGGTCGCGGACCCTCTGCTGGAAGGTCATCTGGTCCGGTTCGCTGATGAAATCGCCGGTCAGGCGGAACACGGTGACGCCGTCGACCTGGCTTTCTTCGATGATCATTGGAGCTGGATTGAACGTACGGGAATGGGTTAAATTACCGATAATAAATCAAAGTGTCAATAAGGGGATTCGGGCCTTTTCCCCCCGGAACGTGGAAAAAACGCCTTTTTCACGAGGGCCTTCGACAGCAACCCCAGGTAGGCGTCCCGCGGAATTTCGACCGCCCCGAAGCGCGCGAGGTGGGGGGTGATGAACTGAACGTCGAGGAGGCTGAACCCTCCTTCACGCAGGAGCCGCACGAGATGCACCAGCGCGACCTTTGAGGCGTCGGTGCGAAGGCTGAACATCGATTCGCCGAAGAACGCTCCGCCGATGGCCACCCCGTAGAGGCCCCCCGCGAGGAGGCCTTCGTGCCGGCACTCCACGCTGTGGCCGTACCCTTCCTTCCAGAGCGTCGTGTAGGCATCCTCGATCTCGCTCGAAATCCAGGTTTCATCGCGCTCCGCGCAACGACGGATGACTTCGGGAAAATCGAGGTCGGTGGTCACGGCGAACGTCCCGCGGTCCACCGTCCGCTTGAGGCTCCGGGTCACCCGGAAAGCGTCAAGCGCGATAACCGCCCTGGGATCCGGGGAATGCCAGTCGACGCCTCCGCTCTCCGGATCGGCCATGGGAAAGAACCCTTCCGCGTAGGCCCTCAGGAGGAGGCCGGTGCTCAGGATGGGGGATTTCGCCGTGCGTTTCATTGCGGGTGACCGGAGGCGGCCGGGAGGCGGCGCGCTGTCAGCAATCCCCGAACGTGATCCCGGTCCCTTTCGCCGCCGTCACGATCTGCGAGTCGGGCCGGACCACCTTCCTCTTCCCGATCGCGTCTTCCAACCTGACGGTGCCCACCTCCGTCCCGCGCAGGCTGACCATGCACCCGAATTCGCCCCGCGACGCGGCGTCGAGGGCCATGACGCCGTACTTCGAGGCCAGGATCCGGTCGAAGGCGGTCGGGCTCCCGCCGCGCTGGAGGTGACCGAGGACGGTCACCCGCGTCTCGAGCCCGGTGTTCTCTGCGATCCGCCCGGCCACGAGGTCGCCGATACCGCCGAGGCGGACCGGGTCGGTGCGCTTGATGTCGTGTTCCTTGACGACGATCCCGCCGTCCTCGGCGATCGCCCCCTCGGCGACGCAGACGATGCTGAACCGCGCGCCGAGGCTCCGTTCGCGGACCCTCCGGTAGACGCACTCCCACCGGAAGGGGATTTCCGGGATGAGGATGATGTCGGCCCCCCCCGACAGCCCGGCGCCGAGGGCGATCCATCCGGCGTACCGCCCCATCACCTCCACCACCATCACCCGGTGGTGGGCCGACGCGGTGGTGTGGAGCCGGTCGATCGCTTCGGTCGAGATCTGGACCGCGGTATCGTGGCCGAAGGTCACGTCGGTGCCGTCGAGGTCGTTGTCGATGGTCTTCGGTATGCCGATCACGTTCATGCCCATCGTCGAGAACTTCCGCGCGATGTGCATCGTGCCGTCGCCGCCGATGGCGAACAGGACGTCGAGGTTCCAGTCCCGGTAGTGCTTCAGGGCCCGGGCGGAGCAGTCCTCGATCGTGACGGCGCCGTTTTTCACCGTCGGGAACCGGAACGGGTCCCCCTTGTTGGACGTCCCGAGGATCGTGCCCCCGAGGCCGATGATCCCGGAGACGTCGAGCCAGGAGAGCTGCTTCATGGAACCCTCCACGAACCCCTCGAAGCCGTCCTGGATCCCGATGACCGTCGAGTGATAGAAGCTCATCGCGGGTTTGCTGATCCCGCGGATGACCGCGTTGAGGCCGGGGCAGTCGCCGCCCCCGGTGAGGATGCCGATGCGTTGAAGTTTTACGGCCATGGTGTCATTCGTCCGTTTATTGGTTTCGGTTTTCGTTCCGTTCGCCGTCCGCCGCCTGTCGCGGGTTCGGCCGGCATCCTGGTCCTGATCCTGCACATTCGCCTGAAGTCGCAGCTCCGGCAGGCCTTCGCGGGGTCCCTCGGCTCGACGGGAAATTGTCCCCGCGAAATCCGCTCCGCGTAGGCGTCGGCGAGCGCCACGGCGGCGCGGACCTGTTCCCTGCAGCGACGTCGCCGTCCGGCGCGAGGTGGAACCTTCGCCGCGGATCGAGGAGCGTTCCCTTGAAATGGTCGCTCCCGATCCTCGCGGGGGCGTCGAAATCGGGCTTCAGGTGGTAGTAGAGCCCCGCCCCGCCGGTCATCGTCCTGCCGGTCCTTTCCAGGAAAATCGCCTCGGCGCAGTGGAGGTAGAGCGGGAGCTGGAGGCTGGCGCCGTCGTCCACCTCCTTTTTCGCGGGGACGCCCGAGCCGGTCTTGTAATCCACCACCCTGAAGGCGTCGCCCGCGACGTCGATGCGGTCGATCTTGCCCTGGAGAAAAATTTCCCCGGCCGGGACAGGCCTGTCGCTGAAGAGCTCCGGGTCGGAATATTTCAGGTCCTCGCCGGCCTTCCCGAAGCGCACCTCGAAGTACGACGGCACCGCCGTCACGCCGGAGTCCCGTTCGGCGGCGAGCATCGCCCCGAGCGTGCCTGTCCTCCCGGGGCTTCCCAGCACCGTCTCCCGGCTGATCTCCCAGAACACGTCGTCGACCGCGGTCTCGTCGAATTTCCGGACGGCGATCGCCCGGAGGTCGGCGACCGCGCGGCCGAACGCGTCGTCGTCGAGACCGGCGACCGCGCCCAGGCCCTGCGCCCTGCGGCCGGTGTAGAATTCGTAGAGGATCTCGTGCAGGAGCTTCCCCATCTCCCGCGGGGTGACCCCCTCCTCGGGCTGCTCGGTGACGCGGAGGCCGAGGACCCGGTCGGCGAAAAACCGGAACGGACAGGCCCCGTACGTCTCGAGCTGCGTGACCGAATAGGTCGCGTTCCTGAACGACGCGAGCCGGGCCGCGGCTTTCGGGGGGAGCGTCGCGGGCGCCAGCAGACCACGGCAGGGGTCCCCGCCGGCGTCGTTCCGCCTGGCGTTCTCCGTGGCGATGGCCGCCCGGACGTGCGCCAGCATTTCCTCACCGGCCTCCGGGGGTTGTGCGCCCGGCGCCCCGTCTTCGCCGGGGCCCGGAGGGCGGCCTTCGTCTTCGACGGCCCGCGAGAGCACGTCGTCCGGGGTGACGAGGGTGTGGGCGCAGGGTTGTTCGCCGTTCGGTTCGAACCTGGCGATGGAGACGGCCGCCTCCAGCCCCTCCAGGAAACCCGAGGGGTTCAGGTCGACGTCGTTCTGTTTGAGCGGCCACGTGAGGGTGAGCCTGTCCGAGCAGCCGGAGAGCGCCTGGTAGAAGAGGTACCGCTGTTCGTGGAGGTGGTAGCGTTCCCGCTTCTCGCGCCCCCTCGGCGTGAGGAACACCTCCGGTTCGTACACGGACGGGAACTCGCCGTCGACGAGCCCGGCGAGGACGAGGACCCGGAAGGAGAGCCCCCTGGTTTCGTCGATCGAGGTGACGAGCACGCCCTCGCCGTACCGCTGCCTGACGTTGTAGCGGACCTGCGAGAGGAGGGGCCGGAACCGCTCGAGGTACCAGGAAAGCGGGTGGGCTTCATCGGCGGGCGTCTCGGTCCGGAGGATTTCCGGCAAATCGTCCATGAACCTCAGGAACTCGGCGTACGCCCTGGCCTCGCGTTCCGCGTCCGCGGCCCCGGCTCCCGCGGCGCCGGCCGTGGCGAGCCGCCTGCCCGTTCCGAGTTCGGAGGCGAGCCCCGCGACCGCGTCCCGGAACTCTCCGGGGGTCATCGGCCGCCGGAACCCGGCGATGAGGCGGTCGAGCTCCGTGAGGTCCGCGGCCGCTTTCGCCAGCCGGGCGATCTCCGCGGCGGCCCTCCGCGATCCGGGCCCTTCGTCGTCCGGGTGGGCCCTGCGCAGGAACCTCTCCCTGGACTCGATCCGTTCGAACCACCGCTTCCTTCCGGACACGGTCCTCAGCTCCGAGGCCGTGCGGAGCAGGTTCGCCGCGTCGATCGGGCCCCCGGCGCCCGCGATGTCGAGGAAGGGGTTGGTGGCCGCGCGCATGATGTCTTCGATGCGGAAATTGTTCTGCGCGACCTGGAGCATCGACACGATCCCGGTCACGAGGACCGATTCCTCGAGGTAGAACCGGTCGGTGATGTTCGCCGGGATCCCGGCCTGCTCGAAGACCTCCCGGAAGATCGCCGAGTAGAGTTCCGGCCTCGGCATGCAGACGCAGACGTCCGCCGGCCCGAGGCCCGGCGTGTCGGCGATTGCGGTCTTGACGATCCTGGCGATCATTTCCGCCTCCCGCACCCGGTCGGCGGCCGGGCAGGCGGTGACGACGGCGGTGGCGTCGAACGGCGGCTCCGTCTCCCCGGCGGTCGCGAACAGCGTCCGCGTGATGTGCGCGTGGAACGGCGACATGCCGCCGGCCGGCGCCCCGACCTGGCGGAAGCCCATCGCCAGGAACTTGGTGTAATTCTCCCTGAGGTGGCCGAAGAGGTTTTCGTTGTCGGGATGGTAATCGAACGAGACGACGGTCCCGAGGCCCGGCACTTCCGACAGGTCATTCAGGAGGGTCAGCTCGGGGTCGGAAAATTCGTCGAAGCCGGTGACCGCGAGGAAATCGACGCCGGGGTACGCGGCGCGGAAGGCCTCTCCCGAGCCCGGACGGGTCCAGGCGAAGTTCGCCTCTTTGAAGAGGCCCGGAGGGTCGATGTACCGGTCGGCGAGGAGGCCCTCGTAGGCCTCGTAGATCGCGGCGATGTCCCGGAGTTTCAGCCGCTCGCTATCATCCCCCTCGCCGATCTCCTGCGTCAGCGAGGAGAGGTAGACTCCCCCTTCCTTCAGGCGGTTGATGACGTTGGTGATCCTGTCGAGCGTGCCCCGGGGGAGGCGGCGCGCGGGACCCCGGAGCGTGAAATACCGGAGGTCGGAGGCCCGCGACCGGATCGCTTCCTGGACGAGGGCCGCCTGGAGCTGCGCCTGGAGCAGGCGTTTGGGGGGAAGGAGGAGCGAGTGGACCGCCTCGGCGAGCGTCCCGAGCGTGAACACGCTGAACGGTCCCGAGGCGCGCGACGGACAGCGGGCGAGGAATTCCCGCTGCAGCTCCCGGACCTTGCGCTTCGTGGGTGCGACGTAGAAGAACGACCCGGTCCTCCCCGAGGAGATCCGCGCGGCGATTTCCGCGTCCGGCGCTCCGGAAAAACCGGCCAGGTGCTTGATCAGGATGACCGCCACGGGGGGAGGCTCTCCGCGTTACCGGTACCGCTCGGGCACGTACTTCTCGAACAGTTCGAGGAGCCTCTGCACCGTTTGTCTGTCAAGGTCCTCGTCGTCGACGTCGCGCTTGCGCATCATGTCGAAGTCCTCGGCCTCGCGGCCCCGCAGTTTGTGCGCGTATTCCCCGAGGGTCTCGATCATCTTCCGCTGTTCGCTCTTCGTCATCGTTCGTTCCCTTCCGTTGTGTCCCCCGGTCCGGGCCGGCAGTTCCCCCTGAATTGTTTCCAGCCTTCGACGAAGGCGTAGTAGCCGCACGCGATGATGACCCCGGTCGAGAAGATGTCGATGACCGGCACGTCCTGCACCGGGATGATGCCCGCCCGTTTGGCGCCCAGCAGGACCACGGTGAAGGCGATCCCCCCGCCCAGCAGGCGGAACGGCATGCGGGAGAGGATGCAGAGCTGCGGCGTCGAAAAACGGAGCGCCGGGGCCAGCGTCGCGTCCCAGATACGGTCGGCGAACCGTCCCGCGACGATCAGCAGGAGTGAGGCCGCGAAGAACACCGCGGCGTGGACCGGCCCGGTGGGCGCGGTGAATTTCGCCGCAAGGTACGACACCGCGGCCATCACCGATGCCGCGGCGAGGTCGCCTCGCCCCAGCGGCGACAGGCCCCGTCCGGGCCGTCCGTTCAGGCCGGCCGGTTCAGATCCGGCCGGGTCAGATCCGGCCGTCGATTTTCCAGAGAGCGTCCTTGACATACGGCCACGTCACATACTGGAATCCGAAAACGTCTTCTTCGTGGAGACCGGTGAATTTGTCCGCCAGGGACACCGCCTTGTTGTTCGGTTTGATCAGCTCGAGCCTGAGCACCGGGTTGTCGGAGCGGAGCACCCGCACCGGGTTCATCATCGCCTCCCTCACCCCCCTGCTGTCGATCACCGTGCCGTACGGCCCCGCCAGCTTCTGGAGACGGGACCCGCTGTTCATCGGGTACCCCACGAAGTCCGGCTCGTTCATTTCGGGGATGAAGGTTTCCGGGTCGATGCGGATCACGTCGCCGCAGGAGATCCCGATGCCGAAACCCATCGGCGACGGGAAACTGAGCTGCCGCGCGATGTACCAGTACCGCTTGTGGATCTCGAACGACGCGGAGAGCGCCCAGTGGAGCGCCTCGCCCAGCGAGCCGTGGTCCTTCGTCTCCCAGATCAGGAGGAAACCGTCCCCCAGGAACTTGTGGAACGTGTGCTTGTAGAAGAACGAAAGCTGGATCACGCGGTCGTAGACGACCTCGATCACCCGCGTGACCTGTTCCGGGGACGCCTTCAGCGACCAGTGGGCGAACCCGCGGAGGTCGGCGTAGGCGATGACCGCGCTTTCCCGTTCGCCGCGGATGGAGGTTTCCCGGTCGGAGACGGAGAGGGAATTGTTCTTCAGGTACATGGGATGTGCGCTCTAGGACGTGATGAGAAAACTGGTGTCGCCCTTGCCCCGGCGGACGACCACGGGGAGGTCGCCGGTCAGGTCGAGGATTGTGGAGACGTCGAGCAGTCCGCGCCCCGATTCGAGGATGAGGTCGACGCGCGATTCGTACAGCGCCGCGATCTCCTCCGGCGTGTTCATGATCTCCCCGGAGTCGTCGGTCACGCTCGCGCTGAGCAGCGGATGCCCCAGCTCGCGGATGAGGGCCTCGCACACACGGTTGTCCGGCACCCGGATGCCGACGGTTTTCCGCTTCGACATCATGCTCTTCGGGACCTGTTTCATCCGGCTCGCCGGGAGGAGGAACGTGTACGGCCCCGGGATCAGCCGTTTCATCAGCCGGAACGCCTCGTTCGACACGACGGCGTACTCGCTGATGTGGCTCAGGTCGGAGCAGATGAAGCTGAACGGCTTGGTACGGTCCTGCCGCTTGATCCGGTAGATCCTCTCGATCGCGCCTGCCTGGAAGATGCTGCACCCCAGGCCGTAGACGGTGTCGGTCGGGTAGATGATGACGCCGCCGGAGCGGAGCAGTTCCGCCGCCATCGCGATGTGCCGTCCGTGGGGGTTCACCGGGTGGACCGGGAGGGTCATCGCGGTTTTCGGTTCGGGCATCTCGGTCTCACCCGCTCAGCGCAGCGTCCGCCTGCCGGCGGGCTCGTCGGTCGCCGCCCCCTCCGCGATCGATTTCCTGACGATGTTGTCGAGCCCCCCTTCGAACCGGGTCAGCCGGGTGTCGGTGTCGTCGTACTTCTTGCCCGCGTTCTCGAAATGCGTGCCGAGGACGTCGAAGGCCTCGCGCAATTTCCAGGTGTCGCCCTGGAGCTGCTGGAGGTCGGCCAGGATTTCCTTCGCCCGCTGCTCGACGTAGAAACCGCGCAGGCCGAGGGCGATCACCTGCAGGTAGGCGTAGAACGAGTTGGGCGACACCGGAACGACCTTTTTCTCGAGGGCGTAGCTGTAGACGCCGGCGCCGTTGGACGCCTCGTCCTTGATGATGATTTCGTAATAGACGTTCTCCGCGGGGACGTACATCAGGGCGAACGGGAAGGTCCCCTCGTCGGGCAGGATGTATTTCCCTGCGATGGCGTCGATGTGCTTCCGCACGTCGCGCGATGAACGCCTTCTGGAGCGTCTTTTTCTCGGCTTCGGGCGCTGCGGCGAGCCGCCTGAAATTTTCCAGCGGGAACTTGGAATCGACGCTCACCATGCGGTCGGAGGTCCGGATCACGGCGTCGACCACGTCGCCCGTGCGGAACCGGTACTGCATCTCGAAATGGGTCGCGGGGAGGACCTGCTTCAACAGGTCCTCGAGCAGGAACTCGCCCAGCCCGCCCCTGAGCTTCGGCGCCTTCAGGAGCTCCTCCAGCTTCGAGACGTTCTGTCCGAGCTCCCTGATTTCCTCGGTGGCCTTCCCGAGTTCCCCGAGGTTCTTCTGGACGTCGCCGATCACCTTCGCGGCGTTGTCCAGGCGGTTACCCGACCGAGTCGGTCTGCGACTGGATCTGCTGGTTCACCATCGTCAGTTGCTGCTGGATGAGCCCGACACGTTGCTCAGGCTTTCCCTCAGGTCCGTCCTGAGCGAGTCCACCTGTTGCTGCATCATCAGGAACGCGGATTCCTCCTTCCCCTGAGCGCGGGAGAGGCTCCTCTGGTATAATAGAAGGGCGCCGACGGCGAGCGCCGCTAAGAGGATTCCGGTCAGCTCCACGGGAGGATGTCCCTTCTCCGGGACCGGACCACCCTGGATCGGTTGCGCGATTCGCGGATTGTGCGCGCCCCCGCCGCGCAGGGGGTCCTTGTCGCGCGCGGGCGGGCTGTTCGGTATCGCTGGATGGGCGCGCGGGGTAGTTCATCGGGGGAATACTACTAAAAAAGGGGTTCATTCACAAGCAGAACGGGGTAAACGACCCACGTTTGGATGGGATGTCCGGGATGCTGAGCGGCGCGCTGTTTCGAAGGCGGCGGAGGCGGGAGGTGATTGGACGGGGAGGTGATCGACGGTGACGGGGACCGACGGTGACGGGATCCTGTGGTCAGATCCGACCGGCCGGCCTTACGGGTGTCCCCCGCCCTTCATGATCGGGAAGGCGTGGAAGAGCGCCGGGAAGAGAACGTTCATGGCGTCCTTCGCCGCCGACGCCGACCCGGGGATGCCGACGATCAGCGACCCCTTCCTCGTCCCGGCGACGCAGCGCGAGAGCATGGCGGTGGGATGCCGCTCCTGGCCGTGCCCCAGGAACGCCATCTCGACGCCGTGGAGCCGCCGGTCGATGACCCCGGTGATCGCCTCGGCGGTGACGTCCCGCGGGCCGACGCCCGTTCCGCCGGCGGCGAGCACGAGGTCGACGCGCCGCCGGTCGCAGAGTTCCCGGAGTTCGCGTTCGATCCGGAGCCGGTCGTCGGGGATGACCCGGTACACCGGCACCGACGCCCGGTATTCCCTCAACTTCTTCACGAGGAATTTCCCCGAGACGTCGCGGCCCCGTTTCGCGCTGATCGAATCGCTGAGCACCAGCACCGCCGCGCGCACCCCGGCGCCGTCCGTCGTCGCGCCCGATTTCCCCCCCGACTTGTGGACGAGCCGGATGTCCCGGATCTCGAGCGAGGCGTCGACCGGCTTGAGCATGTCGTAGAGCGTCAGCGCGGCCACCGACGCCGCGACGAGCGCCTCCATCTCGACGCCCGTCCGCCAGATCGCGGTCACTTCCGTCTCGATCGCGATCCCGGCCCTCCCCGGCGTGATCGCCACCCTGATGGCGTCGATCGGTACCTGGTGACAGAAGGGGATGATGCGGCTCGTCTCCTTGGCGGCCTGTATCGCCGCGACTTTCGCGACCCCGACGGGGTCCGCCTTCGGCAGCGCGCCCCTTCCGAGGGCCCGCAAGGTCGCCGGCATCACCTTCACCCGCGCGACGGCCCTCGCGATCCTGAGCGAGACGGGTTTGTCCGAAACGTTCCTCGTGGCTGATTCAGATTTCATCGTATCGTGCCATGGCCCTTTCTGCGTCGTCCTATCCGCCGATGCTGCTCATGGTCCGCTTCGGCCGGACGAATTCGGGTTGATTGATGAGATGGCCGGCTTCTTTTGCCCCCACCGCCGCCGTGATGATGTCCTCGATTTTCGAGTCGTCCGCCCCGGCCCTCAGCGGGCCCTTCAGGTCCGTCTCGTCGAGCGAAAAGAGGCAGGTCCGCAATTTGCCGTCGGACGTGAGCCGGATGCGGTTGCACGACGCGCAGAAGGGATGGCTCACCGAGCTGATGAAACCGATCTCGCCCTTCCCGTCGGCGAAGCGGTACCGTTCGGCGGGATGCGTTCCGTCGGAGACCACCGGCACGGTTTCGTGGCCGAGCCGTCGGAGCGTCCCGAGCACCTCGTCCGTCGTCACGACGCGGTCGTTGGACCACCCGTCCCCCTCGCCGATCGGCATGAATTCGATGAAACGCACCACGAAGGGCCGCGTCCTGGCGAGCTCGGCGAAACCGGCGATTTCGCCGTCGTTGATCCCCCTGATGAGCACGACGTTCAGTTTCACCGGACCGATCCCGGCGTCGTGGGCCGCCTCGATCCCGGCGAGGACCCGGTCCAGGTAGCTGCGTCTGGCCATCGTTTCGAATGTCACCGGATCGAGGGAATCGAGGCTGACGTTGATCCGCCGGAGGCCCGCCCGCGCGAGCGGCGCGGCCTGTTCTGCGAGGAAATAACCGTTCGTCGTCAGGGCGATGTCGTCGAGGCCGTCGAGGGCGTGGAGGCGTTTCACCAGCTCCGGGAGCTCCCTGCGCATGAGCGGCTCCCCCCCCGTCAACCTGACCTTCCGCAGCCCCATCCGGACGAGGATCCCCACGACCCTCGTGATTTCCTCGTACGAAAGGATTTCGGCATGGCCGAGCCAGGTCATCCCCTCCTCGGGCATGCAGTAACGGCACCGGAAGTTGCACCGGTCCGTCACCGAAACCCGGATATTGTCGATTTTCCGGCCGAACGAATCCCGTATTTCGCGTGATTTGGGCATCAGAGATGGGTCATAAAATATTTCAGTTTTGTGACACAGCGCACATCATGGTTCCGCCCCGGGTCCGTATCTTGTATATGTAAGCTGTTCCTCCGCAGCTTACTTTAGTGTTAGGGGAAAGCCCGGCGCGTGAAAGCGTCGGGCTCGATTTTTTTATGGGCCCGCCCACGCATCGCCGTCGGCGAAGACCTCCTTCTTCCAGATGGGCACGTCCTTCTTCAGTGTATCGATGATATAGCGGCACGCCTCGAACGCCTCCGCCCTGTGGACGGCCGACACCACGATGACGACGCTGGCCTCCCCCACCCCGACCTTCCCGATCCGGTGAACGGCGCAGACGCCCGCGAGCGGCCACCGCGAGAGAGCAGTCTCTGCGATGGCGGTCATCTGCCTGACGGCCATCGGGCGGTACGCCTCGTACTCCAGGTACCGGACTTCCCTGCCGCCCGAGGGGGTCCTGGTGGTGCCGATGAACACCGCCGTTCCGCCCGCCGCCGTCCCGGAAATCCCGGCGATCAGCTTTTCGGTGTCGATCCTCCCTTCGACGATGTCGATGACGACCGGCGGCACCTTATCCTCCGCTCACCGGCTGGATGACCGCGACCTCGTCTCCGGGGGAGACCGGCCGCTCGCGCGGGACATACTCCTGGTTGACGGCCATTCGGAGATGGTCCCGCCAGGGCTCGAGGGGCGGGTACCGGCCGATGAGGGAATCCAGGACGCTCCCGGTCGTGGCTCCCGGTCCCGCCGGAAGGTCGACCGTATCGGCGCCGACGATCTCCTTCACCCTCCCGAACAAACGCACCCTGATCCCGTTCACAGCATCTCCGTTTCAACGAATTCCGATTCCGCGATCTCCTTCCGGTCCTCCGGAAAGATGACGAGGCAGTTCGCGACTGCCAGCGCGGATTGCACGTTCGACACCTGCGCCCCCACGATCCACACGACCGGCTCGCCGTTCACCAGCTCCAGGCGACCCCTCAGGTAATGCCGCTTACCGTCCTGCTTCGCGATGGGGGCGGCCAGCCGGGCGCGCACGTACTCCTTCCGCGCCGGGTCGGGATCTCCGGACATCTTCCTGATCGCGGGTTTCACGAACTGGAGGAACGTCACCGCGGCCGAGACGGGGTTACCGGGGAGCGAGAAGACCGGCACGTCGCCGCGCATCCCGAACAGCGCGGGCATCCCCGGCTTGATGTTGACCCTGTGGAAGACGATTTCGACGCCCGCGGCCGCGAGGATCTCCGGAACCGTGTCGTAGCGGCCGGCCGACACGCCCCCGGTGGTGACCAGCAGGTCACAACCGGCCCCCGCGGCGATCGCCGCCGAGAGCATCGCGTCGTCGTCGGGGGTGATCGGGGCGCAGCGGACCTCGCACCCTTCCTTCCGCAACAGCTCCGTCACCACGTGGGAATTCGATTCCCGGATCTTCCCGGGGCCGAGGGGTTTTCCGGGCGCCGTCAACTCACTCCCCGTGGGGATGAACCACGCGACGGGCGCGCGATGGACCGCGATGAATTCGATCCCGAGCGAGGCCAGGATCCCCGGTTCGAACGCCCCCACGCTGCGTCCCCTGCGCAGCGGGACGCTGCCCGCGGCGACGTCCGCTCCGGCACGGCGGATGCTCGCGCCGGGCGGGACCGGTTTCAGCACCCGGACCTCCCGTTCCGAGACCCGTTCCGTCCACTCGACCTGGACCACCGCGTCGGCCCCGGAGGGAATCGGCGCCCCGGTCATCACCGCGCGCGCGGATCGTGCCGCAAGCGGGGGGCCGGGGGGATCTCCGGCGGCCGTCTCACCGTCGACCGACAGCACGACGGGCGCGGCCGGAATCGGCGAGCTCTCCGCCGATCGGATCGCGTAACCGTCCATCGCTGAATTGTCGAAGGGGGGAACCGCGGACGTCGCGAGGATGTCCGCCGCGAGCCGGCGGCCCGTCGCCCGGCGGAGCGACACCGTGACGGTCCCGAGCACCGGCACCCGTTCCACGATCAATCGCTGCGCCTCGTCCGCGGAAATCATTGAAAAATATACTCCCCCCGACGCTGAGACACAAGCCATTTCTGCGGACCGCGCGCCACGGGCCCGGGACTCACCGGTCGGGATCGCCGAGGAGTTCGGCGGCGTGGAAGATCCTCCCCTTCTTGATCACCATCCCGATGGACCGCGTGTTCCGGATGTCCGCGAGAGGGTCGGCGTCGAGGATCAGGAGGTCGGCGTCCTTTCCCGGCTCGATCGTCCCGGTCTTCGGGAGTATCCTCAGGAATTTCGCGGAGAGAAATGTCGCCGCCGTCAGCGCCTGCATCGGGGTCAGCCCCGCCTTCACCAGGTATTCGAGCTCGAGGTGCGCGCCGATGCCGGGGAGGGCCGCGAGGTCCGTGCCGAGGGCGACCTGCCCGTAATTGGCGGCGATCGACGCCGTGTTCTCGTCGAGGGTCTTCAGGCGGGACGCGACGAACCCGGCGTTGGGGTACCGGTCCCTCAACCCGGCGGCGTACTCCGGGGAGGTGAGTTTCGTGATCGTCTCCGCGGGAAGGGAATTGCGGAACGCGCTGTCCGAGAGCGTCCGCGCGATGAAGCTGTCCGGCCCCGCCAGGGAATGGTAGAGGGAGAAGGTCGGCATGGTGAACACGTCGCCGGCGAGAAGCGATTCGATGAACGGCGCGTCGATCCGCGCGTCGATGACCCCGCTGACGAGGGCCGCCGCTCCGGCGAGGACGGCCGCCGAGGCGTCGGCGCCCGCCGGGGCGCTCACCCCCGCGGCGATGCGGAGCTTTTTCGCCTCGTCGAGGAGGGCGCTCATCACCGCGGGGTCCATTTTCACGAACCGAGGGTGCGGATCGCGGCACCAGCCCATGTCGTCGACGATCAGCGTGATCCTCGAGATCCCCTTCGCGTGGAGCGCGCGCACCGCCGCGCGGGCCTCATCGGGACTCTCCGGGAAGCGGTTCGACCCGGAATCCGGGGGGAAGCCGTCGCCCTCCCCCCTGCCTCCCCTCACGGTGAACACCGGCGCCGATGCGTAGATCCTTGGGACCCCGAGGGTGTCGGACCGGCTCCACGCCTCCCGTTCGAGGGCGGTGTCGGGATTTTCGTACAGGCAATTGACCGATGTGACACCCCAGGCGAGGTACCGCGGCCAGTCGCCGGGGGTTTCCTCGCGCACGTTTGCGTCGATCAGGCCGGGGATGATGAATTTACCGCTGACGTCGATCACCTCCGCCCCCTGCGGAATGATGACCTTGTTCTTCCTGCCCACGCCCGTGATGCGTCCCCCGTCCACCACCACGATGTGGTCCTTGAGGGCGCGCTCGAAGATCCCGTTGATGAGCGTGGCGCCTTCGAGGACGTACCGCCGCTGGGCGCCCGCGTCCGCGGGAACGACGAGGGCGGACAGGAGGGCCAGGAAGATGGCCGGAGCGGATGCAGCGCGGGCGTGTGTGCGCAATCTGGTTACCGGTGACGTTGAGTGTACGGACGGTCGTGTAGTGTTAACATCCGGGGCCGCCGGAAGTTCCCCCGGAGCGCCGTCGCGCGGGGAAGGCGGGGTCCCGGTCAAGTATATCAAACCGGCGGAAATAATCCAACGCATCCCCGATTTGTTTTTCAGGCCGGAGTTCGATACAATATCCGCGGAATATGGATCCTCTCCGCCAGATTATCGCCGCCATTAAAATCCCGGATCCTGCCAGGGTCAGGGACCTGTTGCGCTTGAATCCGGAACTCGTCAATGCCAGGGACGAAACCGGCGACTCGATTCTCCTGATGAGCATCTACCGGCGCCTCCCTGAAATCCAGGACATCATCCTCGATTGGGGCCCGAATCTCAACCTCTTCGAGGCCGCCGCGCTGGGGGATGTCGCCACGCTGGGGAAACTTCTCGGCTTGTATCCGAGACTCGTCAACGCGTATTCGCATGACGGGTTCACGGCGTTGCACCTGGCGGTGTTCTTCGGGAGGGAAGAGGCGGCCGCTGCGCTCCTCGACACAGGCGCCGACGTCAACGCCGTTTCGAGGAACCAGACCTTCGCCCGGCTCGTCACCCCCCTCCACAGCGCCGTGGCTGGCGGGCGGGTGGACATCGTCCGTCTCCTCCTCGCCCGGGGCGCGAACGTGAACGCGAAGCAGGGTGACGGCGACACCCCCCTGCACGCGGCGGCGTTCGCCGGCGACGCCGACCTTGTGCGGGAGCTGCTGATCAACGGGGCGGACCGCCACCTCAGGTCGGACGATCAACGCACGGCCTCGGACCTCGCCGGCGAGAAGGGCCTTTCCGACATCGTGCGGCTCCTCTCGTGACCATCGAACCGACCATCCATCCAAACGACCCGACGACGTGCCGACCCTGAGCCAGCTCAACGTGCTTTCCCCCGCCGAGGCGAAGGATTTTTTCGTTTCGTGCTGCGGCTCCTCCCGGTGGGCGGAGAGCATGGCGGCGTGCCGGCCCTACTGGAGCGTCCAGGTCATTTTCAACGCGGCCGACGTGATCTGGCAGTACCTGGCCGACGACGACCGGCGTGAGGCGCTGCGCAACCGCGCCGACATCGGCGGCGACGGTCTGCCCCCCTCCCTGCGCGAGGACCTCGAATATTACAGGGCGAAGTTCGGCTACGGTTTCGTGATGGCCCCGCCGCTTCCCTCCCACGAGGAGCTCGCGGTCGTCGTCCGCAGACGGCTCGAATATTCCGCGCGGGCGGAATTCGACCTCGCCGCCGGCGAGGAACTCGCCATCATGCGGAGCGAAATCAGGAAGAGGATCACCGGGTAGACGTTCCGGCGGGCGGGGGGGGAAGTTTCTCGGAGACCTGGAAGACGTCCTGTCCCCGCGCCGCGAGGTACCGCAGCGCGGCGGGTGAATCGAAGACCAGCCGGCCCCCCTTTCTGGTGAGCACCGCATCGTACACCGGACCGATCGTGCCGTCCGCGAGCACCGCCGATCCCGACCCCGTGGACACGACGCAGGCCACGCGCTTCCGGGCGCCCGGCGCAAACGTGATCGTCGCCGGTTCGATCGACGGGAAGGCGGGGGATTCCTTCCCGTCGAGGACCAGGCGCCACTGCCCGCCGACGTTGGCCGCGTAACAGAGGCTCCACGAATCGGGGCTGAACACGGGGTTCCCGGCGGGGATCGCGTCGTATGGTTTGCCCTCCGCCCCGTCCCGCACGACGATCCGCTTTCCGCCCGAGATCGCCACGTACGCGTGATGGTTCCCGTCGGGGCTGAAGGAGAACGTCCCCAACCCGATATCGTCGAAGAATTTTCCCTCCTTCCCGTCGATCACCACGCACCACTTCGTACCTTTCTGCGCCATGTAGGCGAAGCGCTTCGAGTCCCGGCTGAACACCATCGACCGGTCGACGACACGCTCGTAGCGGGCGCCGGCCCTGGCGTCGAGGTACACGTACTCCTGCGCGCCCTCGTACGCCGCCACGGCGAGCCGTTTGCCGTCGGGACTGAAGAGGGGCCTGGTCGATTCGGACACCCTGATGTTCCTCTTCGGCTTTCCGTCGATGACGAGGATGAGGGAGTCGGATTCCACGGCGGCGTACGCCGTTCGTTTTCCGTCGCGGTTCAGGACGAGGGAGCCCATCACGATCGCGTCGAACGGCGTTCCCTCGCGGCCGTCCAGGACGAGGACGCTCCGCTGGCTGTCCACCGCGATGTACGCGAGCCGCTTCCCGTCGTCGCTGAACACCGGCCCGATCGCCCCGATGCCGCTGTAGGCCTTCCCCTCCCGGCCGTCGGCGACCACCATCTGGCGCTCGCCGGCCAGCGCCACGTAGGCGACCCGCTTCCCGTCGGTGCTGAACACGGGGTCGGTCCCGATGCCGTCGTATTTCTTCGACTCCACGCCGTCGACCACCATGACGGCCTTCCCCCCCGATTTCGCCATGTAGGCCCACCTTGTGCCGCGCGGGGCGTAGGTCACGCCCGGCATCCCGATCGCGTCGTAGTCCTTCTGGATTTTATCGCCGAGGATGACCGCCATCGTCTCGTTGGACGTGCGCACGACGAACGACACGCCTTTCGAATCGGGGTGTTCCACGACCGATTCGCGGATCGCGGTGAGGGAATCGATCGTGGCGACCCGTTTTTCAGAGACGTCTTTCCGCGCGGGGACCTGGCCGGACGCGGCCTGGAACACGGCGGCAACGAGCAACGCGGACAAAAAATATTTCATCGGGGATACGGTTGTCGGTGAAGGGGTTATCCGGGAGCGGGCGGGCGGGGAATGCCCGCAGCCCCGTTCCTATGGTAGCGATTCGAGGGGGAAGATACAAGTTCCCCCCCGGGGGGAGCGTCACTGGAATTTCATCGCCCTGTACCGCTTCAATTTTCCCTCGATGACGGCGGTCAGGAGATCCGGTTCGATCGGCTTGGTGAGGTAGTCGTCCACGCCGAGCTGGACGCCGGACCTCACGATCACGCCGTCCGAGAGGGCGCTCATGAAGATGAACGGGATCGCGGCGTACGGGGGAATGGCCTGGACTTTCTTGAAAAAGGCGAACCCCTCGAACTCGTTGTCGGAGAACTTGATGTCGCTCAGGATCAGGTCGAACGGCGTGGACCGGAGCTCCTCCAGCGCGCTGTCGATGTCCTCGGCCGTCACCACCGCATACCCGGCGTCGGACAGGAGGTCCTCGATCGTCCGGAGCAGGAGCTTGTCGTCGTCCGCCACGAGGATCCTCCCCTTCGTCCGGAGCTTGCCGAAACTCGCCAGGAGGTGGTGTTCCAGCGCCCTCGCCTCCTCCTCCATGATGCCGTACTTTTCCTTGAGCTTGCCGAGCGCGACGTCGTCGGACGGATCGAGCGAACCGGAAACGATCAGCTGCCGGATGCGGTCGGAGTAGGTTTTCAACCGGACCTCCCCCTCGATCGTGAGGTGCTCGTCGAAGGAGAGGTTCAGGAGTTCTTTCAGCTGGAGGAGCTTCTTGGCGTCCTCGATGTCGAGGTTCCCCTTCGCGTAGCGGCCGACCATGGCCTCACGGTAGAAATTGATCTGTTCCGCCTTCGTCTCCGGCAGCCTGACCCCGAGGAGGTCGAGCTTCGTCTCGTAGTCGGCGACGAGCGATTCCATCCGCTTGAGCAGTTCCGCCTCCATCTGGGTGCGGAGCTCCTTCCTGACCGCTTTCAGCTTGTCGCTCTGCTCGCGGACCTTCACCTCGTAATCGGCCTGGAGCCGCGCCTTTTCGGCCGCGATCTTCTGCTCGGCGTCCTTCCTGACCTTCTCGCGTTCGTCGTGGAGCGTCGTCGTGTACTCGCCCTGGTACTTCGATTCGAGCTCGTTCCGGAGGGACGCCGTCCGCCGCTGGTAATCCTCCTCCAGGAGCTTGCGCGCGGTCGTGATCTGCTCGGCCACCCGCGCCTCGGCCTGCTGTTTCAGCCGCGCCGCCTCCTCCCGGGACGACTCCTCGAGGGAGGTCCTGAGTTTTTCGTATTCCTCCTTCAGGGTGTTCCGCTCCCTGTCCAGGTTCGTCCGGAATTCCTCCTCCAGTCTCAGCCGGAGGCTTTCCTGTTCTTCCTTCATCCGCAGTCCCGCCTGTTCCTCGAAGGCGGTCTCGGCCTTCCGCACCGATTCCAGCAGCTTGCGGTTGTAGTCCTCGCGCAGTTTTTTCTCCAGCTCCTCCAGCGATTGCCGCGTCTTCGAGATCTCGATCTTGTGGAGGTCGTCGCCCTTCTTCCTCGTCTTCTCGTACTCTTCCTTCAATTTCGTGCTCTCGTACTCCATCCGCTCCTCGAACTCGCCCGTGAGCACGATCTTCAGTTTTTCCTCCTCGCGGCGATGCTGCTCCTGCATCTGCAGCCGCAACTCGGTCTCGTTCTTCTTCAGCTCCTCGGCGAGCCGTTTCTCGAATTCAACCCTCAGGACCTGTTCCAGCTCGACGTTGGAATGCCTCTCCTTGTCGGCGACGCCGCGCAACTCGTTTTTCAGACGCTCCTTCTCCTCGATCAGGTCCGCCTGGAACTGCTGGTGGAGTTTCGTCCTCAGGTCGCCGTCGAGGCGGGCGAGCTCCGACTGGTACTCCCCCTCGAGCCTGATTTCAGTCTTCCGGATCTCCGCGGACAGGCGGTCCTGGTATTCCTTCTCGAACTGGGCCTTGACCCGGTCGAATTCCCTCTCGTTCTCGAGTCTCTGGCGCAGGGCGTTCTTCTCGAGCTTTTCACGCTCTTCCGAGAGGAGTTTCTCCGCCGCCTCTTCGGCCTTCCTCAATTCGTCCGTGTACTTGCGTTTATATTCCTCCTCCACTTCCTGCCGCATCTCGGGCGTGGCGATCGGTTCCTGCTCTGCGACCGCCGGACCCTCATCAGCGCTGACGTTCGCAGGGTCGGTGTCCGGAACGGATTGCGGCGCTTCCGGCGCGGGATTGGCCTTGGCCTCGAAGTGGGTGATCCTCTCGTGGAAGGCGTGGATGAAGGGATTGCGCGGATCGAGCTGCCTGGCCTTCGCGAGCTGGGCCTTGGCCTCCGCGAAATTGCCCTCAACGAGGAACTTGTCCGCCTGCCGGAGGTGTCCGCGAAATTCTTCCTGGTTGCTTTCCCTGGTCGCCGCCATTTCCTATCTCCGTGCCTTGCGCATGCCCATCCTGCCCAAACTCATAAGAACCTTTAAAATCTGATTAACCGTATGTTTTACAATGCCTTCCGGCATAGGATATCGCTTTTTCCTTTAAAAATCAAGCCCATTCCAATACGTCGTTTGACATTGAATCCGATTCGAGGTACATTTATGGCCGAAATTAAGATTAAAGGCGTGGTTTGGAATGATCGATTTTCGGCTGAATTTTGCCGGCATCTGCCTTCTTTGTTGCTGGGTGGGCCTGGTACCGGTCACCGCGCAGACGGTGGACGACCGGGTCGATGAGTACGTCAGAAAAATGTCCGAGGGTCGGTATGGGGAAATCCGGAAGGAATCGGACGGGGCGGTAAAAGTCGGCCGTCCGAACGATCCCGGGATGATCTTCCTCGAAGGCCTGATCGCGCCCGACGGGACCACGTCGATCAGGCTCTTCATGCTCGTGGCGGACAGCCTCGGCGCCAGGTCCGGCCGGGCGGACGCCCTCGCGAGGATGGCCGAGATCTATTCCCGGCTGGACAACCGGCGGGAAGCGTCGGAGAACCACCGGACACTCCGCGCCGGCCACCCGGCCGCCACGTACGTCACCACCGGGTACATCGACAACACCACGATCAGGGAAGCGGCGGATGGGCTGCCCGATTCCACCGGCAGGATCGTCGCGGTCTACGCGATCCAGGTGGGGGCGTTCAAGGTCTTCGAGAATGCCGTGAAGCTCACCGAGCTCCTGAAGTCGAAGGGGTTCAACGCGGTCATCTATGACAACCTGATCGACGGAAAGAACCTCCTCCACCTCGTATGGGTGGGGAGGTTCGACCAGGCGGGGGACGCAAAACCCGAAATGAAGAAGATCGAGGAGCTGACCGGGATCAAGGGGGTGCTGAGGGAACAGATGATCTGGAGGCGCTGGTAACACGCCGGCCGGCTCCGGTCAGACGGTCTTTGAAAAGACCGGCTTGTCCTTCCGCATCGACTCGAGATAGGGGTCGAAACACATCGCGATGTTCCGCACGATCAGCCGTCCTGGCGCCGGGATCACGATCCTGTCCGGTTTGAGTTCGAGGAGCCCGTCCCCGGTGAACTTCGCGAGCTTCGCGAGGGCCTCCCCGAAATAGGTGTCGAACGAAATTCCGAACTTCTTCTCCACGTCCGCCTTCATCACCTCGTTGTCGCACATGATCTTCATGATGACATCACGCCGGATCACGTCGTCGGGCGTCATCCGGTACCCCGCGTGCGTCGGGAGCTTCCCCTCGTCGAGCCGGCCGAAATAATCCCAGATCGATTTCAGGTTCTGGTGGTAGACTCCCCCAAGGAAGCTGATCGCGGACATGCCGAACGCGTAAAGGTCGCATCCCGCCTTGGTCGAGTACCCCTGGAAGTTCCGGTAGAGCGTCCCGTTGCTCCGCGCGAGGGCGAGCTCGTCCCCGGGTCTGGCGAAGTGGTCCATGCCGACGTTCACGTATCCCGCGCCGATCAGTTTCTCGAGCGTCATCTTGAAGATTTCCAGCTTCATTTCGGGCGAGGGCAGGGCCTGGTCGTCGAGCACCTTCTGGTGCGGCTTGAGCCAGGGGACGTGGGCGTAGTTGAAGACGGCGAGGCGGTCGGGCGAGAGGCCGATGATCCTGTCCACCGTCACCGCGAAGCTGTCGACCGTCTGGTGCGGCAGGCCGTAGATGAGGTCGATGTTGACGCTCTGGAAGCCGAGCTCCCGGCTCCACTCCACCGCGTCCCTCGTGATCTCCTCGGGCTGGATCCGGTTGACCGCCTTCTGCACATCGGGATTGAAATCCTGCACGCCCATGCTCACCCGGTTGAACCCCGATTCACGGAAGGCCTCCATCCGGTCCTTCGTCAGTCCGCGCGGGTCGATTTCGACGCCCGCCTCGATGTCGGCGGCATACGTGAACGTGCTCTTGAGGAACCCACCCAGGTCGCGGATGTCCTCCGCGCTCAGGTACGATGGTGTTCCCCCGCCCCAGTGGAGTTGCGCGACCTTCCTCGACGGCGAAACGAGCGGCGCGATCGTCGAGATCTCCTTCTTGAGATACTGGTTGTAGGCGGTGATCTGCGACATGTCGTGCGTCACCTTCATCGTGCAGCCGCAGAAATAGCAGAGCGTGTCGCAGAACGGGAGGTGGACGTAGACCGAAATCGGGGCGTCCTGCCCGGGCCGGTTCGTGTCCCGGATCTCGGCGAGGTACTCCTCGGTGCGGAATTTTTCCGAGAAGAGCGGCGCGCTGGGATAGCTGGTGTACCGCGGCCCGGCGACGGAGTATTTTCGCAGTAATTGGACGTCTACGGTGGTGATGCTCATCGGGGCCCCGGGATGGTGAGGATGATACTGAATTTACGGAATTCCGGCGGAAGATGCCACCCGGCCGGCGCGTAAACGCCCCATCCCCGGGAATCGTCAGCCGGCAGCGTCGTACGCCTGCCTGATCCACCCGATGAGCGCCGCGTCGACCTCCTTCGGGTCGGCGAGCCTGACCTTGTACTGGCACATCCCTCCCGGCGGGTTTTCGATCAGCCGGGCGGTCGCCTTCAACCCCTTCGCGTTGATCCCGACTTCCACCTGCGTTTTCGTGGCCGGCCCGATCATCGCGAATTGCTTCTTCCGCCGCAGACTGACGTACCCCTTCTTGGGCGCGACCTCGAACGCGCCGAACTTCGTGATCCCGTCCATCAACCGGTCGTGGATCGGCCTCAGGGCCGCCTTCGGCCCTTCATAGATCGCCCCCACCACGTCCCCCGTCGAGAGGTTGGCGGCGGCCGCGGCGCTCCCGCCGTCGGATTTCAGGATGTGGTGGACGAGCGTGTTGGCGTCGCCGTGGCCCATGCCGAGCTCCTCCTTCAGCATGTCGCGGATTTCTCCGTGCTTCGACAGTCCGCTCGAGCGGACGATCTTCTCGAGCTGGGCCAGCGTTTTGCCGGTCCGTTTCTGAATGTTTTCGATCTGTGTCGCCAGGGCTTTCACGGGATCGGGCATCGGTTGCTCCTTCAGGATTATTTCGGGTCACTGAATCTGAGTTTTACGATCTTCTTCATGTCCTTCACCGACCTCACCACGAGCGTCTTGAGCGTCGGGAGGTGGAGGTCGTCCAGTGTCCGCACGTACAGGCAGGACTTCCCGGTCTTGTGGGGGCCGAGCTTTTCCAGCAGTCCGTTGTACCGGCCGAAGCCCGGCATGATATAGATCGAGAGGCTTCGTTTGCGGGGGGAAAAGGCTGCGAGCGGCCATTCGCCGCCGTGCCCGCCCGCATAGACGTAGCGGTAGGAGCCGAAGCCGACGATGCTCGCGCCCCACATCCTCGGCGCACTGCCGGTTGCGGTCCTCATGATTTTCACGAGTGCGGTGCAGTCCCGCCGCGTCCGTTCGTCCGCGAGCCCGGCGATGAACTGTTTTACGTTGACGCCCGTCGGGCGCGTTTTCAGTTCCGCCATGGCGGTCCTCCGCCCGGAGAGGTATTCCGACGCGCGTTCATGCCGGGAGCCGGTGCTGCATCCTCAGGATCCATCGCATGCAGGCATGCGCCACGTCGACCTTCCCGGCGTACATCATCGGGCAACCGCCCGCGAGACAACGAACGCCGCGTCGCTCCGCCTCCCTGACCGCTTCGGCCGAGACGCTCCCCTCCCCGAACGACCGGTGCAGCCAGACGTCCCGGATCCCCGCCTCGGCGCACTCTCCGACCACGCCGGCCGATACCTCCGGGCGGGTGACAATGACGGCCGCCCCGGCCCGGGCCGGGAGCGAGCGCAGGTCCGGCCAGCAGCGTTCGCCGTCCACCGTGCCCGCGTTCGGATTCACCGGGTAGACGGTGTGTCCCGCGAGCCGCAGTTTTTTCACGATGGCGTTGGCGGGCGACCGGCCGGTGCGGGAGACACCGACGACGGCGATCGACCCGTGCCGGAAAAATCCGGCCACCGCCGGTGGAAGGGTTTTCATCGCGTTCCTTTCTCCCCCGTCGAGAACCGGGCCCGGACCTCCGGGCTCACGTCCGTGGGTTTACGAGTGACGGCGTCGACCGGGCACCAGAAGGTGAGCGCCCTGGCGAGGAGACGTTTGTCGGACGCCCTCAGGATTTCGGTGTGGCGCTCGAACGTCCGTCCGGCCGCCGCGCCCACCCAGGTGCGGCCGAGGATTTCGTCCCCCGGGAGCGCGGGCCGTTTATACTCGATTTCGTGCCGCGCGACCACCCAGAGCAGTTTTTCCTGGTCCGCCGCCGGCGCTTCGCTCCGCCAGTGCGCGACCGCGAGGTCCTGCACCCACCGGAGGTACACGACGTTATTGACGTGTCCCATCCGGTCGATCTCCTCCGGGAGGACGGTGAATCGAAGTTCGAATATGTGCATGGGACCGACGGGTGGATGCCTCGTCCAACAAACTAAAAATCGGCGAGAACCTCAAGTCCGCGCGGGGGACCCGTTCACGGGCGCTTCCCTCCCAGCAGCCGCGCGGGAAGGAAGAGGACCGCCTTCAGGAAGGCGAACACCGCGTCGACGGCGATGCCGAGGAGCCGGAACGGCAGCAGGAGGAGCCAGACGACGGGGTACGCGATGAGCGCGAGGAGGGCCAGCGGCCAGCAGAACACGAGCAGGACGCACCAGACGATGAAGCCTGTCAACGATTTCATGGATTCACGCTCCTTTCAGCGTCCGGCGTCCGCCCCCGCGGTGACGAACCGTTCCGGTCATTCGTATCGCAGCGATTCCACCGGGTCCACGCCCGCCGCCCTGCGCGCCGGGAAGAATCCCGCCAGCAGGCCGATCACCGCGAGGATGCCGGCCGTCACGACCATGATCACGGGGGAGAGGATCGGCTTGCCGAGGAACTGCATCGCGCCGGAGTCCGATGGGATGAGTTTCATCGCCGAGACGACGCCCCACGAGAAGAGCAGGCCGATGGCGCCCCCGATGAAGGCGATGAGCAGCGCCTGGAAGATGAACTGCGCGAGGATGTGTTTCCGCTTCGCCCCGACCGCGATCCGGATGCCGATCTCGCGCGTCCGCTCCTTGACGATGGCGTACATCACGTTCGCCACGCCCACCCCCGCGATGAGCAGTGTGAGGAACCCGACCGAGAAGAGGAAGATCGAGACGCCGAGGCTGATCTGGTGGTTGATCTTCGCGTTCTCGATGAAATCCCAGATGAACAGCGTCCGCTCGTCGGCGGGATCGAACCGGTATTTCCTCCCGAGCACCCGGTAGATTTCCTTCGTGAGCTGCTCCTGGGCGTTCGGATCGGAGGGCCGGACCACGATCGAGTTCACGTGCTCGTGCGCCGTAGATGGTCCGGAATGTCGAGATAGGGGATGACCGCCCGCTCGTCGTCCGGGCCGTTGTTCATGCTCGTCTGCATCTTCTTCTGCAGGACGCCCACGACCGATGAACGGCACGTTGTCCACCATGACGTCCTTCCCCACGGGCTGCTCGTCGCCGAACATGGACTTCGCGACGATCTCGCCCCGAGCACCAGCACCCTGCGCTGGCGCGCCACGTCCACCTCGTTCAGGAACCGCCCGCCCGCCATCGGGTACATCCGCCGCATCTGCTCGAAGTTCGGGTTCACCCCCTCGCACTCGGTGTTGGTCGAGTTCCGCCCGACCGTGAGCTGGACCGTCTCCCGGTACTGCGGGCTGACCATGTCGATCGCCGGGATGGCGCGCTTGCAGCATGTCGGCGTCCTCCTCGACCAGTTCGGATCTGCCTCCCCTTCGGCATCCCCTCGAACTGCATCCCGGTCTCGCCGCCGTAGAGGATCAGGATCTGGTTGCCGGCGTTCAGGAGCCCGCTCTCCATCTGGGTCCCCAGCCCCTTCGCCGAACGACAGGAGGAGCACCACCGCGATCGTCCCCCACGTGATCGCGACGATCGTGAGGAACGAGCGGGTGCGCTGCGTTTTCAGGTCCTGGAGGAAGTCCCTGAGCAGTTCCGGTCCACATATCAGGTCCTCAGGCACTCGACGACGTTGAGGTTCGCGGCCCGCCGCGCCGGCAAGAGGCCCGCCACGAGGCCGATCAGCGCAGAGGAGCACCATCGTCGCCACGGCCACCTCGATCGAAATTTCCGGGGTGCCGACGAATTCCTTGATCGGGATGTACTGCGAGGGCCTGCGTGATGCGCGACGGCGATGACGAACCCGATCGAAGAGCCGAGCCCGACGATGAAGAACGTCTCGAGGAAGAACTGGAAGAGGATGTTCGACCGCCTCGCCCCCACCGCCCGCTTGACGCCGATCTCCCGGACGCGCTCCTGGACGACGATGTACATGATGTTCGCGACGCCGATGCCGCCCACCGCGAGCGTGAAGCTCCCGATCAGGCCGATGAAGATGTTGAAGGCGAGGAAGAAATAGAAGAAAAATTTGTCGAACTTCGGCGGTGTCCCAGATCCAGATGGCGTCCTTGTCCGCGGGTCGAACGTGTACCGCTTCGCGAGCACCTCCCGGACCTTCTCGTTGACTTCCTCCGACCTCGTGGGGTCGTACGGACGGTAGATGATGTTGTTGACGTAGCGGACGCCGTAGATGGAGGCGAACGTCGCTCGCCGGGATGAAGACGCGGTCCTTGTCGCGGCGGTTGTACGACGAGTTCTGGGTCTTCTTGTGCATCACGCCGACGACCGTGAACGGCACCTCCCCGATCATGATGACCCTCCCGATCGCCTCGCTCTCGCCGAAGAGCATGCTCCTTCACCTCGTCGCCCAGCACCACGACCCGGCGGCGCTGCCGCGATGTCCAGGTCGTTGATGAACCGCCCGCCGGAGCGCGGGGATGATGTTCCTCATCTCGCCGTAAACGGGATAGATCCCCGCGACGAGCGAGTTGACGATGTTCTCGCCCAGGCGCACCGGCGTTTCGCGCGAACTGTACTCCGGGCTGATGTCCCGTGATCTCCGGGACCTGGGTCGCGAGCAGCGTCGCGTCGTCCTCGGTGAGTTGGATCGGCCGGCCGATGCCGAACCCGTCGAACGGCCTTCGTCGTCGGCCGGGGAACATGATCGCGATGCTCTCCCCGATCCCGTGCATGTTGATCGCCAGCTGCCGCTTGAACCCCATGCCGAAGGCGAGCAGGACCACGATGGCCACCGTCCCCCACACGATCCCGAAGACCGTGAGGAACGTCCGGAGCTTCTGCGCGCGCAGGTCCCGGATGAATTCCGAAGCGTGGTGGCGAGATCTGTTCATCGCGAGTCGGCCGTCGCGCGGTCAATCGATTTTCTTGACCGGTTTTTCCATCACCTCGTCCCCTTCGGCGAGGCCCGAGATGACTTCCACGCTGATCGCGTCGCTGAGGCCGGTCTTGATGAGCTTTTCCTCCTCGGTCGCCGGGCCGCGTCGACACTCGCACGAACGCCGAGTCGTTCCTGAAGGTCACCGACGCGCTCCGGGATGCGTCAGCACGCTGTCCTTCCGCTGGATGATGATATTGGCGTTCGCCGAATATCCCGCCCGGAGCGTGCGTTGCTGGACGCCCTGGGGATCAGGATCTCGATCGGGAAGACCGTGGCGTTCTCCTTCTTTTCCGCCTTCAGCGAAATCTTCCTCACCACCCCCTTCACCGTGTCGTTCGGCAGGGCGCCCGACCTTGATTTCGACCGGCATCCCCTCCTTCAGCTTGCCGACGTCGATCTCGTCCACCGTCCCCTTGAACAGGAGCCGCTCCATGTTCGCCATCTTCATCAGGACCGTCCCTTCCTGGAACGACGTCAGCGGCGTCACCGGGTCACCGACCTCGACGGTCTTGCTCAGCACGAACCCGTCGATGGGGGCCTTGATGATCGATTCGATCTCGGTGTTGTCGATCGTGACCTTGCCGCTCTCGAAGCAGCTCCAGTTTCTCCTTCGCGATGCGTGAGCGCGAAGCGCCGCCTCCTGCGTATTTCCGCTGGGAGTCCTCGAACTCCTTCGATCGAGATGAGTCCCTTGTCCATCATCGAGACCTGGCGGACCATGTCCTTCTCGAGGTTGTTCACCTCCACCTGCGCGAGCTGGACCTGGCGCTTGGCGTCGGCGAGTTCGATCGGCGTGGGGTCGGGACGGACCTCGAGCAGGGGCTGGCCGGCTTTCACGTAGGTGCCCGCGTCCGCGAAAATGCGCTTCACCACCCCCGAGACCTTCGATTTCACCGATATTTCGTTCTCAGGTTCGATCGTGCCGACGGCGAGGGCCTTCTCGACGATGTTGCCCTTCTGCACTTTGATCCTTGGCAACTCTCCCTCGGCCGTGTCCTTGGAGCCGCCGAACACCAGCAGCCCCGTGACCACGAGGGCGACGATGACGACGGTGATGATGAAAATCTTCTTTTTCATGCTACAACCTCGCGGAAGTGTGACTCGGGAAAGAAGCTGGTCGGCACGGGCTTTCCATAGGAGGGATTACGAAAATACCGCGGAAATGTTGCGCTACGGCCAAAAACACCTCTACGGAAGGATCAGGACGGCCGTCCGGCCGCCGTCCGCATTCCAGGCGAGGACGAGCCGGTTCAGAGACGGGTGAACGACCAGGTCGCGGGCTTCGAGGGGTCTTCCATCCTGAGCCTGAATGAGATCTTCTCGCCGGCGTCGACCCGTTTGCCCTCGGTCCGGAACAGCAGGTTCCCCCAGTTCGTCCGCGTCCCCGCGGGCGAGGTCGTCAGGACGGTCCGATCGTCGAAGATCGCATCGAAATAGAGACAGACCCCGTCCATCCTGCCTGGGGTCCGGATGATTTTGGTCGTCTCGACGACGGCCGGGATCTCCTTTCCGTCGGTGATGGTGTTGAGGTCGAATGTCAGGACCGGCTCGGGTTCGCAGAGGAATGCCTCGACCGACCTGTTCTCGACGTACCGCCTGTCGTAATTCCCCTGCTTGAATCCGTCGAGGATGCCGTCCCCCCTGAGGAACCCGAAATCCGCCCCGGCGATCCTTTGTTCCCAGACAAAGGGGGCCCTGTGGTCTTCACGGAGCATGACCGGTTCGAGGTAGACCCCGAACTTCCCCGGGATGACCCGCCCCGAAGCCTTCAGCAGCCGCCGCTTGAGGTCCAGGATGTTCTCCAGCATATTTTCGTTGAACAATTCGTCCCCCATCTGTTCGTGGAGGATGACATCCACCTTTTCCCCCGGGTCGAACTCCCGGCTGCCGGACTTCACGAAGGTGATTCCGCCGATGCGGTTGTGCTCCGCCACTTTCCGCGCCACCGCGATGAAGTTCGAGTGGTCGACGGCGTAGATCCGGGTCGCGCCCGCCTCCGCCGCCAGGAAGGAGAGGACCCCCGTCCCCGTCCCCAGGTCCACGACGACGTCGCCCGGACCGATCAGGCGCCGGATCGCGTCTCCGTAGGCCTTCATCCGCGCCGGATCGGCGAGCATCCGCTCGTGCGAGTAGAGGTCGGTGAATTCCCCGACGTTTTCCACGTCGTACAGGAGTTTGCGTCCAAACCCCGTCGAGTTGAGCACCCGTTTCAGCGTTCCGTAGATCCACCTGATGAATTTCCGCAGCATCGTGTGTCTCCTCAGCGCGATATGTGCGTACCGCCCCGGGCGGTCATCGGGGTTCGTCCGTCATTTCTTCACCGCGTGCGCGCGGATGTACTCCTTCGCGAAATCCACCCACGCCCCGTCCGTGCGCAGGCCGATCTGCTTCGCCTCCTCGCGCGCCTTTTCGTGGGTCCACCCGTCGCGCAATTCACGCCGCATCATCCAGAAAGCCCCGACCCGGATCGCCGCGGTACAGTGGATGAAGACCCTGCCTTTTCCGATCTGTCCGTCGGTGGCGCGCAGGAACGAATCGACGTCGGCGGCTTTGGGTTCGTCGTAGTCGACGGGGATGTTCAGGTACGCCATCCCCAGCTCCCTGGCCTTCGCCTCCTCGCGGGCCGATTCGTGCTCTTCGGGCACGCGCAGGTTGATGATCGTCTTCACGCCCTCCTCCCTGAGTTTCCCGAGCTGGTCGATCGTCGGCTGGCCGCCGGTCCAGACGCTGTCGGTCACTTTCCGGAAATTCGGGATCGCGCTCACCGACATGAGCGCGTCCTTCTCGACCAGATGCATGCCGCAGTCGGGACAGTCGCCCGGTTTGTCGAGCGGTTTTTCATCGCCTCGGCAACCGCAGGGAGGACAGACGAATTCCTTCCTTGTCTGGCCGATCGAATCCCGCCGCCCGACGGGGCCCGGCGGGCCGTCGGGACCCGGCCGGCCGTCAGCCGGCGCCGGGACGGAGAAGAGGAGGAGAACGAAGAGCAGATGATGCACGGGGATCTCCGGATTCTGACAAGAAAAAGTTGCGGGCTTATGGGGCTTCGGAGAGGAGCGCGTCGAGGTCGAGGGGGTCGATGACCATCGAGAGGGCGCCGTCCTTCCCGCGCGGCCACTGGTCCTCCGGCCGGTCGCGGTAGAGCTCGATTCCGTTCCCGTCGGGGTCGCGGAGGTAGAGCGCCTCGCTGACGCCGTGGTCGCTCGCCCCGTCCAGGCGGACGCCCGCGGCGATCAATCGCCGGAGCGCGGCGGCGAGAGAGGGCCGGTCGGGATAGAGGATCGCCACGTGATAGAGCCCCGTCGTGCCGCGCGCCGGCGGTCCCCCTCCCGCGCTCTCCCAGGTATTGAGGCCGATGTGGTGGTGGTATCCCCCCGCCGAAAGGAAAGCGGCGCTGTTCCCCAGCCGCTGCGTCAGCCCGAAGCCGAGCACGCCGCAGTAGAAATCGATCGCGCGGCCGAGGTCGGACACCTTGAGATGGACGTGCCCGATGCGGACCGCCGGGTCGATCGCCGGGCGGTCATTTTTCATCGGTGTGCCACCTCCCATTTCTTTCGGTTCCATGCGGTAATATACGGCGGGCGCCCGCGCCACACAAGGTTCAGAGGGAGGTATTTCTTCAGCCTGAGCGAATTCGACACGACGCTCACCGAACTCAACGCCATCGCCGCGGCGGCCACCATCGGGTTGAGCAGGCCGAGGGCCGCCAGGGGGATTCCGACGACATTATAGATGAACGCCCAGAAAAGGTTTTGTTTGATGGCCGCCACGGTCTTCTGCGAGAGCCGGAGCGCCCCGGTGATGCCGCCGAGATCCCCGCCCACGATGGTGATGTCCGCGGTTTGCATCGCGATGTCCGTGCCGTGGCCCATCGCGATGCTCACGTCGGCGCGGGCGAGCGCCGGCGCGTCGTTCACCCCGTCTCCCACCATCGCGACGATGCGGCCGCCCGCCTGGAGATCCCTGACGTGCGCGGCCTTGGCGTCGGGCATCACGCCCGCGATCACCCGCCGGATGCCGGCCTGCTCGGCGACCGCCCCGGCCGTGGCCTCGTTGTCGCCGGTGATCATCACCACGTCGATCCCCATGGCGTGCAGCCGGTCCACCACCTGCTTCGCGCCGGGCTTGAGCGAGTCTCCCACCGCGATCACGCCGGCGAGCGATCCGTTCACGGCGACGTAGACCGGCGTCTCGCCCGCTGCCGATATCCGGGCGACCGCGTCGGCGGAGGGTCCGAGGCCGATCGCGTATTCCTTCATCAGGGCGGCGTTTCCCGCGGCGACCGCGTCGCCGGCGACGACGGCCGTCACCCCGAGCCCGGTCGTCGAGCCGAACGATTCGACCGGCGAGGGCGCGATGTTCCGCAGCCTCGCGCTGTCGACGATCGCCTTCCCAAGGGGGTGTTCGGAACGCGACTCGACCGACGCCGCGTACCGGAGGACCGCCTGCTCGTCGTGGCCCCCGAACGCGACCACCTGCGCGACCGTCGGCCTCCCGGTGGTGAGCGTCCCCGTCTTGTCGAGGACGACCGTGGTGACGCGATGGGCCCGCTCGAGGCTCCCGGCGTTCTTGATGAGAATGCCCTTCGTCGCCCCCAGCCCCGTGCCCACCATGATCGCCGTCGGCGTGGCGAGCCCGAGGGCGCACGGGCACGCGATGATGAGCACCGCGATGAAATTGACCATCGCCGGCGTGAACGGCAGGCCGCCCACGGTGAACCACGCGACGAAGGTCAGCGCCGAGATCCCCATCACGACCGGGACGAACACGGCGGCGATCCTGTCGGCGAGGGCCTGGATCGGCGCCTTCGAACCCTGTGCCTCCTCCACGAGGCGGATGATGTTCGCGATCACGGTCTCGCTCCCGATGGCGGTCGCGCGGAACTCGAAGCCGCCCGAAAGATTGACCGTCCCGCCGGTGACCCGGTCGCCCGCCGTTTTGTCCACCGGCATGCTCTCGCCGGTGATCATCGACTCGTCGACCGACGAGGAGCCGCGTTCGACGACACCGTCCACGGGGAGCCGCTCTCCCGGACGGACGATCACGACGTCGCCGTGCCGGACGTCGCCGGCGGCCAGGTCCCGCTCGATTCCGTCCCTGATGACGCGGGCCGTCGCCGGCCTGAGCCGGGCGAGGCCTTTGATTGCGTCGGTGGTCCGGCTCCGGGCGCGCGCCTCGAGCATCCTTCCGAGCAGGATCAGCGTAATGATGGTCGCGGCGGTGTCGAAATAGACGTGCCCGGCGTGGTGGGCTTCCGGAAGCCACCGCGGGAAGAGGGTCACGATCGCGCTGAAAAGGTACGCCGTCCCTGTGCCGACCGCGACGAGCGTGTTCATGTCGGCGGTGAAATGTTTCGCCATCTTCCAGGCGATCGTGAAGAACCGGCGGCCGGGGCCGGCCATCACGCCGGTCGTGAGCAGGAAAAGGACCGTGTTGACGTCGGACATTTCCAGCGGGAGCGAGCGCGCGAACCAGTCGGTCATCGCCGCCATGCTGATCGCCATCACCGGCACGCTCAGGAGTGCGCTGACGATGACATCCTTCTTCAATCTCCTGAAGGCGGTCTCCTGGGGGGATTCCTGTTCGGCGCCGACGGCCGCGGCGGGTGGAACAGTCCCGGGTGAGGTCGTGGTGGCTGGCGGGCCGTCACCTGGAGCGGCTTCGGGGGGAGCGCCGGCCGTCGTGGGCGGCAGCCCGAGCGAGTATCCCGCCCGCCCGACCGCCGCCGCGATTTCACCCAGACCGGTCGTCGAGGGGTCGTAGGTCAGGGTCACCTTTTCGGTCGCCAGGTTCACGCTCGCGTCGCCGACGCCGTTGATCCCCTTCACGACCTTTTCGACGCGCGCCACGCAGCCGGCGCAGGTCATCCCCCCGACGGGGAGCGTGACGGTGAGGCGGCTCATCCGTACCCCAGTTCCGTGAGCCTGTCCTCGTCGATGCCGAAGTGGTGCGCGATCTCGTGGACGACCGTGATCTCGATCTCCTCCTCGATCTCCTCGATGGTATCGCACATCTCCTCGATCGGCTCCTGGAAAATGAAGATGGTGTCGGGGTAGAGCGGGGGGTCGGTCGCCGAGCGGTCCGTGAGGGCCACACCCTGGTAGAGGCCGAGGAGTGTGTCCTCCTCGGGGTCCATCCCCATCTCCTCGAGCAGTTCCGCGGACGGTTCCTTCTGGACCGAGATCACCACGTTGTCGAGGTACTCCCGGAGCTCCTCCGGTATCCTGTCGACGGCCCGTGTCGCGATCTCGTCGAATTCTTCGGGGCTCAGCCTCATCCCTTCCTCCTACGCCGCGCCGTCCGGCGCGGGGAGGCCGCCCGGCGGAAGGTCCCCCTCCCAGCGCGCCATCACCACCGAGGCCATCGGCTCTCAGCCGAGCGGCCCCACGAGCGAGCTGGGATGGCGCGGTGAGGACGGCACCGCGCACGAGTCGGCGGCGGTGATCCTGGTGTCGAATAACACCTACCGGCTGGGGCGGCCCGTCGGCTCCGGCACGCGCCCGCGCATCGACAGCGGCGAACTTGGAGTGGCGGTGGTGAACACAGCGACGGGAGCGGGCGGCCGCTGGCAGCAATGGTCGACACCCACGTTCGAGGTCACATCGTCGCAACCGGTGCCGGTCGGCGTGGACGGCGAGGCGCTCGTCATGGATCCGCCGCTTCGCTTCCTCATCAGGCCGGGCGCCCTGCGGGTGCGCCTCGCGCCGCAACACCCCGGCGCCTCGCCATCGGCCGGGCTTCCCAACGGGATCTCAGATCTGCTCGGGCGACTCCTCGCGGTGGCCGCGGGACGGGCCTGAGGCTCGAGGCTCTAGCGGTGCCGGTCGAGCGGAGTCGAACCCGTCGGGGAGTCCCGTGGCCGCCGCCCGACGAGGAGTTCCTCGGCCGGCCTGGCCGGGCCGTGGGCTGGGCGAGCCTGCTGCTAGCGCTCGTGGCGCTCGTGGCGCTCCTGATCCCCGCCGGCCCGCTCGCGCTCGACAGTCGCTGGTCGGAGCTGATGCAGGACATCGAAACGTCCTTCCTGACGCACGTTGCGCTCGTCTTCAATGCGCTCGGCCACGGCATCTGGCGCGCACTGACGATCGCCGGGATCGGCATCGTGCTCCTGGTCGCGCGCCGCTCCGCGGCGCTGATCGCGTT
>CAVRTZ010000006.1:0-5891 GCA_963724215.1 uncultured Ignavibacteria bacterium | reverse complement strand
CGATTCCGGCGCCGCGATCTTGGGCACCGCGGCGACGATGAAGACCATCCCGAGGATGAACCGCGCGGCGAGGAGGAGATACCGGTTCGAGAGCAGCGACGGAGCGTTCACCGTCCATCCCCCTTCCCGGCGGCGGGGAGGCCCGCGGCCGACCAGCCGTCCCATCCTTCGTCATAGAGCAGCATGTTGCTGAATCCGAAGGCCCCGAGAAATTCCGCCAGGTCCCTGCCGTAGGGACAGTGGGGGTTGCTGCAGTAGATGGCCACGAGCGTATCACGGGGGATCTCGGCGATCCGTCCGACCCACGTGTCGGGTTCCATCGCGTACAGGTTCTGCGCCCCCGCGATGTGGCCCTGTTCATACTCCGCCGGCGCGCGCGCGTCGAGGACCATCCCCCGCCGCTCGTCGACGATGCGTTTCATCTGGTCGAGGGTGATGACGCGGAAGACCGCCTGTCCGGAGGTTTCCGGCCGCGCGGCGGAAAGCGGCGCGGGCGACGCGGTGTCCGCCGGAACGCCGAAGATCTCGGAGTCGGCCACCGGGACCTTGATGGGAGCACTCCGCACGAGCGGTATGCCCGCGGGGGAAAATGCGTTGAAGGTGAACCCCACCGCGACCGCCACCGCCACGACGGTCGCGATCTCCTTACCGAGCGACGTTGTCTTCATGGCTTTTTCAGGTGAATACTTCGGCCTTCATGATGCGCGAACCCCTCAGGAAATCACCAGCGCCGAGGAGCTTCTTCCCTTCCTGCTGGATTTCCGTCAGGAGGAGCGCGCCGTCCCCGCACGAGACGAGAAGTTCCCCGTCATCCGCGGCGAGGACGGTGCCGGGAGGCGCCGGCGCGGGCCCCGGCGCGACGCGCGACCGGTAGACCTTCAGGAGCGTCTCCCCGCGATGGAAGAAGGCGCCCGGTTTCGGCGACAGGCCGCGGATGAAATCGTGAACGCGGCGCGCCCCCAGGGACCAGTCGATGCGGCAGTCGTCCCGGAAGATTTTCGGGGCGCCGCTCGCGAGGGCCGGGTCCTGCTCCCTCGTCTCCGCCTTTTTCGACCCGATCAGCCGCACGGTCTCCAGGACGACGCCGGCGCCGAGCTCCGACAGCCGGTCGTGAAGTTCGCCGGCCGTCTCCTCCCCGCCGATCGCGGTCCGCTCCTGGAGGAGGATCTTCCCCGTATCCACCCCCTCCTCGAGGAAAAACGTCGTCACGCCGGTCTCCTTCTCCCCCTGGATGATCGCCCGGTTGATCGGGGCCGCCCCGCGGTATCGCGGCAACAGGGAGGCGTGGAGGTTGATGGAGCCGAACGATGGGATGGTGAACACGGAGGGCGGCAGTATCCTGAACGCCACGACGACGAAGAGTTCCGGGCGGAGTTTCTTCAGCGTATCGATGAACCAGGGGTCTTTCAGCGAGGACGGTTGATGGACAGTGAGCCCCTGCGCGACGGCGAACGTCTTGACGGCGGATTCACCCGGTTTCCTCCCCCGGCCCGCGGGTTTGTCGGGGACGGTGACGACCGCTTCGACGGTGTATTGTTTTGCGAGGAGGAGCCGGAGCGCGGGGATGCCGAATTCCGTCGTCCCCATGAACACGATCCGCATTGGCGGTCAGACCATCTCGTTCTGGGCTGTCACGATCGGGTACCCGACCTCGATCTCCCCCTTTTCGACCCTCCGGAGCTGTTCGGCGTGAAGTTCCTTCCTGGCCGGGGAGAGATGATCGATGAAGAGCACGCCGTTGAGATGATCGATCTCGTGCAGGAGGACCCTCGAGAGGAGGCCCGACGCGGTCAGTTCGTACTCGTCGAAGTTCGCGTCCCTGTACCGCAGGACGATCTGTTCCGGGCGCTCGACGTCGTCGCGCACCTCGGGGATGCTGAGGCACCCCTCCTCCATGGTCCAGAGCCCCTCCCGGCTGACGATCTCCGGATTGATCACGGTCAGCGACCGGAGGTCCTCATACCCCTCCACCCCCTCCAGGTCCACCACCAGGACGCGGTGGAGGCTCCCCACCTGCGTGGCGGCGAGACCGATCCCCTGCGCCTTGTGCATGGTCTCGAACATGTTCAGCGCCAGCCGCAGGATTTCGTCGCTCACCGCGTCCACCGGTTTCGCTTTCTTCCTGAGGACGGGCGCGCCGTATGTATAGATGGGAAGCAGGGACATTGGGGGATTACCTTGAGGGTAATATAAACAGGGAGAGCCGAAAATCAAAGCAACGGACCTCTCCCCGGGGGTTGCCCGGGGATCGGAGGCCTGATCGTGCGCCGGATGGGAACGGCGGTGAAGGGGGGATCGCGCGGTCGCGCGGCGGCCCCGGCGTTAGCCGAGGTACGCTCTCAGCTGTTTGCTCCTGGAGGCGTGACGGAGCCGGCGGATCGCCTTCTCCTTGATCTGGCGGACCCGCTCGCGCGTGAGCTGGAATTTCTCGCCGATCTCCTCGAGCGTGAGCGAATGCTCCCTCCCGAGGCCGAAATAGAGCCGGATGACCTCGGCCTCCCGCTCGGTCAGCGTGCCGAGCGCGCGCTCGACTTCCTTGCTCAGGGATTCCTTGATGAGGGAATGGTCGGGGAGCGGCGTGCGTTCGTCCTGGATCACGTCGAGCAGGCGGTTGTCCTCGCCCTGCGCGAAGGGGGCGTCCATCGAGAGGTGCCGGCCGGAGATTTTTAATGTATCGGCCACCTCGAAGAGCGACATGTCGAGCTCTTCGGCGAGCTCGCTCGCGCTCGGTTCGCGCTCGAACTCCTGCTCGAGCGTGCTGAACGCCTTTCCGATCTTGTTGAGGGCCCCGACGCGGTTGAGCGGCAGCCGGACGATCCGCGACTGCTCGGCGAGCGCCTGGAGGATCGACTGCCGGATCCACCACACCGCGTAGGAGATGAACTTGAATCCGCGGGTCTCGTCGAACCGTTTCGCGGCCTTGATGAGCCCCAGGTTCCCTTCGTTGATCAGGTCGCCCAGGGAGAGCCCCTGGTTCTGGTACTGCTTGGCGACGCTCACCACGAACCGCAGGTTGGCCTTGGTCAGTTTCTCGAGGGCTTTCTGGTCGCCCTTCTTGATCCGTCGGGCGAGGTCGATCTCCTCTTCCGGATCGAGCAGCTCCACCCTTCCGATCTCCTGGAGGTACTTGTCCAGGGACTGGCTCTCGCGGTTCGTGTACTGTTTATTGACCTTTGCCATTCATCACCTTTTTTTCGCGGCCCGCCACGCGGGGACCACGCGTAATTTCCTGTAGTCGTCGAATTCCGTGGCCCGGTCCGTCACCAGGGGGAGACGGGCCTCGATGCAGATGCCCGCGATCAGCGCGCTCAACCGGACCGCGTCGGCGCCGGGGTCCGTGAGCCGCGCGAATTTCGCCGCGTTCCTGCCGTTCATCCCCAGGATCTTCACAGCCGAGAGGACGTCCTCGATCGCGCGACGTTCCCTGGCCGACCCGGCGCCGCGGAACAGTTCCACCGCGTTGAACACCGTCGTGTAACAGAACCAGGTCCGCAGCGCGACGCGCAGCGCGGTGGTTTCCGCGGGGGCCGCCGTGAGATGCGCCGCGAACAGGCCGGTATCGAGCACCGCCTTCCGTGTCTTCAACGCTTCCCCGTCCTGCCGGGGCGTTTTCCCGCCGCGGCGCGCGCCTTCGACGCGAGGGCGCCCTGCGCGGCGAGGCACCTGCGGATGACGCCGGCCGGTTCCGCCTGGAGGGCGGCGATCTCCGACACCTCCCGGTCATCGACCGGGACGACGGAACCCTTCCTCGCCGCCCGGGCGACGCTCACGTTCACGGTCTGCCCGGCGCTGAACCCGTGTCCGGCGTCAGCCGGGAGGATGATTGTGCCCTGGCGCGTGATTCTGGCGCGAAAATGCAAACGGGAGTCCTCGCCTCTCATTGTACAATGGGGGGTGTTGGACAGCAATGGTTGTTCGGAAAAGACGCGATCCCGTAACCGGTTATTGAACAACCGTCGGGACCGTTTCGTTCGGCCCCCCGACAGCGGGGGGCTTCTGTGACCGTGCCGATCCCGTCGGCCCCCGGGAATACTTACGCGAAAACTTCCTTTTCGTTACACTTGCACACCTGCACGCGGCGGTGGCCGAAACGGATGCTTCCCGCCTTGGATGGCTCGGAAATGACGTGGAGGATCGGTTGTTTGATCGCCCCGCACCTGGGACATTTTTTCCCGGGCTGGGCGGCGGCTTTGGTGGCCTTGTCTGCGAACGTCTGTTGTTTAGCCATGTGGACTTACTCCTTGATATTAAAAAACCCTGACGGTATTGCCGCCGGCCTCGGTCGCCCGGTTCAGCACGGCGATCGTGTTCCCCACCAGCTCTTCCTTGCGCATCCCCTCGAGCACCCCCGAAACGCCGGCGCTGATGGTCACCGAAAAGCTCTTCTCGCCGATGGTGATGACACACCCGGCGATGTTCTTCCTGATCTTTTCCGCCCAGAGGTAGGCGTCGCTCGACGTGGTCCCCGCGAGGAGCACGCCGAAGCGGTTCGTCTCCACCCTGCCGACGACGTCGTACCCGCGCACGCACGCGCGGACGAGCCGCGCGACGGTCAGCACCACCCGCTCGAACCCCTCGTCGCCGTAGCGCTCCACGATCTCCTTGTGCTTGTCGACCGCAAGGTGGAGCAGCGAGAGCTCGCTGCCGGTGTCGTCGGCGCGCTGGATCTCTTCGTCCAGCCGCTGCGTGAAATACTTTTTCGAGTAGAGCCCCGTGAGCGCGTCGACGACGACGTACTCGCTGATGACGTCGTTCATGAACAGCAGCTCGATGGCGGACCCGATGTTTTCCGTCAGCCGGTAGAGCATCTCGATGTCCTGGCGCGAAAAATTATACCGGTCCGCGCTCTCCAGGCTGACCGCGCCGTAGCACTTGTTGAGGGAGCTGATCGGCACCGAGACGAATGACCCGTGGCCCGACACCTTCTCGCCCGGGTAATACCGGGGGGAGGTGACGGTCTCGAGGTCTTCCACCAGCGAGTGGAGGTTATTGCGGATCGTCCGGCCCGTGATGCTCCCGGCGATGTCGATCACCTGCTCGGCCGCCAGAAAGGGCGTCTGGCCCCTGCTGGTGACCTTTTTCGCCACCCAGTTGTGCTTGTGCTCGTCGTACAGGACGACCGACAGGTGGTCCCATCCGATCATCTTCGTGATCTCGTCGGAGAGCGACTGCACGATCGTCGTGAGTGCGAAATCGCCACGGATCTTCTCCTGCATCCGGCGGATCGACCGGAGGAGTTCGGCGTTCAGGAGGAGGTCGTACTTGTCGTTGTAACTCTTGATGAGGGCCGACACCAGCTTGGTGGCGTGCCCCAGGACGGCGACGGTCTCATCGCCGAAATCGTCCTCGGCCACGCTGTCGACCGCGATCACGGCGACGGGGTGCCCGTGGTCCCTGGCGTCGCTCGATTTCGAGTAGAACACCGGAACGCCGACGAACGACTTGATCCCCTCCGGGCCCGTGTAATACGGGAAGAGCTCGGATTGCGAATCGGGGTTGATCTCCGACAGGACTTCGGGTTTCCCCGAGGTCGCGACCCTGCTGACGATGTCGTGCCCGATCGGGAACCTGCGGGCCGAAAAATAATTCAGGCTGTCGGTGATCTTGGTCTCCAGCACCATCTGCTGTTTTTCCCGGTTCGCCCAGAAGAACGAGACGGAATGGGCGAAGAGCACTTCCTTCACCACCCCGAGCAGCTTCACGAGGAGGAAGTCGAACTCGGTGCGCGGCTCGGTCTCCCCCTTGAAAATTTCCGAATCGAAGTCGAAGAAATCGGAGACTTCGTATTCCCTGTGCGGCGCCGGCTCGCCGGAGAGCGCGGCGGCCATGGCCGGCGAGGTGACGGGGGTCCCGTGCCTCACGACCGGCTGTCTCCTCTCCTCCGCGGCGGG
>CAVRTZ010000005.1:0-57824 GCA_963724215.1 uncultured Ignavibacteria bacterium | reverse complement strand
AGCTGTTGGAGCCCTGACGGATGCGCTACGTCCCCGATACGCTGGTGCGACAGTTTGACCATACTCCGATTTGGCTTCGGTCGGTGGCGAGCACCCTCTACGGTTACCGCAAGGAACGGAAAGAGCTCACGCAGAGCTTCTGGCGATATCTGGCCGAACTCGAGGAAACACAATGGTGGCCGTCGGCGAAACTCCAGGAATTGCAGTGCGACCGGCTTCGGGCCCTGGTCCGGCACGCCGCGGCAAATGTTCCCTACTACCGGAAATCGGCCGTCGAACATGGATGGAACCCATCCCAGATCCAGACCCCCGACGATTTGCGCCGGATACCGGTGTTAACGAAGGAGATCATACGACGTGAAGGGAAGAACCTGCTGGCGGATGGATCCGATGTTGCAAAGCTCCGGAGTGAAGCAACATCCGGCACGACCGGGACACCGTTCATCGTCTTCATGGACGATGCCACCTATCTCTACGTCAAGGCGATGCAGTGGCAGCAACACCGGTGGTTTGGCTACTCGCACCGGGAGTGGGCCGGCATGTGCGCAGGGTACCAGGTCATCCCTCTGACGCGGAGTCAACCCCCCTTCTGGATTACGAACCGCGCGGGCAAACAGATACACTTCTCTGCGTACCATCTGAAGGAGCAGTTCCTCGGTTCGTACGCGGATAAGATCGAATCCTCGGGCATCCAGTTCCTGCAGGGATATCCATCCGCGATCGGACTCATCGCCCGCTACATTGCCCGATCGGGACGCGTCATTCCGCTCAAGGGGGTGATCCTGAGTTCGGAGCCGGTTGAGATCTGGCACCGTGAGGCGATCCGGGCCGCGTTCCGCTGTCCCATCATCAACTACTTCGCCCAGGGAGAGCGAACACTGACGGCGATGAACTGTCCATCCACGGATGATCTCCACGTTCGATCCGAACTCGCGATACTGGAGCCACCGGCCGCCGCTTCGAACGATGGGCATCCCGAAACGATCGTTACGTGTCTCACGAATTTTAGCATGCCCCTCATCCGGTACAATACCGGTGACCGGTTCGAACGGTCCGATCGGTCGTGCACGTGCGGCCGCTCCCATCCGCTGGTCAAGTCTCCCGACGAACCCCACGGAAGGGGAGATGCGATACTGTCGATGACCGGATCGGCGGTTCCCGCGCCGGCATTTAATTTTCCGATTCACAATGTCCGCGGCATCAGCATGTCTCAGATCGTCCAGCCGGCACCCGATGGGATCGTGCTCAAACTCGTCACCGACGAAACGTTCGATCCGGCGTGTGAGGGTACGCTCATTGAGAAATATCGGTCGATGCTGGGCCGGGGAGCGAAGGTTCGGGTCGAACACGTCCAGGACATCGAACGAACCCCGAACGGCAAGTACAAGTTCACAAAGTCGCTCATCAGCGACCCCCTTCAATCAACTCCGGGTCAGTATTAGCCTTGACCGACTCCGCAATAACGTTCCGACAATCGCTCGACCGCCTCGAGTCCTGGCTGGTGGGCACCGGGCACAAGGCCTACGATCCGTTCGACGGGTTGTCGTCATTTCTGCGACCGTTGACGTTGCACGAAAATTTCCCCAGCAGGCACTTCAGCAGTTCGTCAGACGAATACCGTTCAACATCCGACCACTCATCGGCATCAAGCCCCACACGAGCACAAAGGGGATGGGATACCTGGCTTCGGGCTATCTGAAACTCTACCAGTACTCCGGCGACGAACAATACCGGATAAAAGCCCGCACATGCTACCAGTGGCTCATGGATAATTATTCGCACGGATATTCGGGCCATTGCTGGGGAAACGCATTCGATTACATCTCCCGGGCTTCGTACCTGCCCGCCGGCGCCCCGACGATCGTCTGGAGCGGACTGATCGGGCATCACTTTATCGAGGGGTACAGATTGTTGCGCGATGAATCCTACCTCGCCGTCGCCCGGAGTGTCGGGGAGTTCATCATGAAGGACCTGCCGCGGATACCGCAGGAGCGGGGCGTATGTCTGGGCTATGTCGTGGATTATCCGTTCGCCGTCCACAATGCCAACCTGCTCGGAGCGAGGTTCCTTGCGGAGCTGTTCCGCGAGACCGGCGACCGGCAATACCGGGACCTCGCGCGCGAGGCGGTCCTCTACAGCGCCTCGGCCCAGCTCCCGAACGGCGCGTGGTACTACGGGGAGCATCCGATGCATCACTGGATCGACAACTGGCACACCGCGTACAACCTCGACGCCATTCTGGATTACGGGCTGAACACCGAATCCAAGGAATTCGAGGCGGTCTACCACAAGGGCCTGCAATTCTACCACGATCATTTTTTCAACCCGGATGGCGCGCCCCGGTATTACTGGGACCGGGACTACAAGTTTGACATCCAGAGCGCGTCCCAGGCCATCGACACACTCGTCACCGCCGGAACGGTCCACCGGCAACCCGCGATGCTGGCGACGGCGGGCCGCGTCGCGCGATGGGCGATCGACAACATGCAGGATTCCGCGGGCTATTTCTACCTCTGGAAGAACAAATGGTGGACCAATAAAACGCCGACCTTTCACTGGGGCGGGACCACGATGTTCCACGCGCTCGCACACTTATTGCTGGAGACGAAAAACCATGAAGCTTAGCATATTCGGGCTCGGATACGTCGGCACCGTTTCGGCGTGCTGTTTCGCGCGGTCAGGACATACCGTGATCGGCGTGGATTCGAACCCCCTGAAAGTGGACGCCATCAACCGGAAGGAGTCGCCGATCGTCGAACCGATGCTGGCGGAGGCCCTCAAAACGGTGGTCGAGGAAGGGCGGTTCCGGGCGACCACCGACCCTGTGGACGCGGTGATGCAGACCGACATGAGCCTCGTCTGCGTCGGAACGCCGAGCAATCCGAACCGGAGCGCGAACCTCACATACCTTCGGTCGGTCAGCCGGGAAATCGCCTCGGCGCTCAAAATCAAATCAGGCTATCACGCGATCGTCGTGCGCAGCACGATCTTTCCCGGCACGACGGGCCAGGTGGTCTCGATCCTGGAATCGGTTTCGGGAAAGAAGCTCGGGCGTGATTTCGGTGTCGCGTTCAACCCGGAATTTCTCCGCGAGGGGAGTTCGATGGCGGATTTCGAGCACCCGCCGTTCACCATCGTCGGCGCCTCCGAGGAGCGTGTGGTGGAGATGATGAAAGAGCTCTACGCGGGGACCAACGCGCCGTTTCACAGCGTCGGGATCAGGGAGGCGGAATTCCTGAAATATGCCTGCAACGCCTTTCACGCCGTGAAGATCACCTTCGCCAACGAGATCGGCGCCATCTGCAAGGGGTTGGATATCGACAGCCACGCCATCATGAAAATATTCTGCGAGGACACCCGGCTCAATATCTCGCCGGCCTACCTGAAGCCGGGCTTTGCCTTCGGTGGTTCGTGCCTCCCGAAGGACCTTCGCGCGATCACCTACGAAGCGCAACGGCTCGATCTGCAATCGCCGCTCCTCGACTCGCTGCTCGTGAGCAACGAGATGCAGATCGAACGGACGATCCAGTGGATCGTCGAACTCAACCGCAAGAAGATCGGCATCCTCGGATTGAGTTTTAAAAACAACACCGACGACCTGAGGGGAAGTCCCCTCGTGAAGGTCGTCGAGACCCTCCTGGGGAAGGGATACCAGGTGGAAATCTACGATCCCAATGTCAACCTCTCGAGGTTGCTCGGTTCGAACAAGACCTTCATCGAGAAGGAGATACCACACCTCGCCCGGCACATGAAATCGGGCATGCAGGAGGTCGTCGATGGCGCCGAGATCATCCTCATCGCGAACGCGAACCCGGAATTCGCGGGCGCCCTCAAGGCCATTCGCCCGGATCAGATCGTCCTGGATTTGGTGAGAATTACGCAGGACCCGGCTGTCGAGAAAGGGCGGTATGAAGGAATTTACTGGTAGGCATTTCCTCCTTATCGTCGAGAACAGTACCGTCCCCCTGGATCCGCGCGTCTGGCGGGAGGCCTGCACGCTCCGGGACGCGGGCGCGAAGGTGTCCGTCATCTGTCCCGCGCTGCGTGAGCACAATGCGCCGTTCGAAGAGCTCGACGGAATCCAGGTGCACCGGTATCGCCCGTCGTTTTCAGACGGATCGATGCCGGGCTATGTCCGCGAGTACGGCGTCGCGTTCCTGAAGACGACAGCCCTTCTCCACAGGGTCCTCTTCCGCGGTCAGCGGCCCGACGTCGTTCACGTCGCCAATCCCCCCGACATCTTCTGGCCGCTGGCGCTCTATCTCCGGTTGTGGGGGACGAAGTTCATCTTCGACGAGCACGATCTGACCCCTGAAACATACCTGAGCCGGTTCGGCATCGGAGCCGAACGCGCCGGGAAGATGTACCGGATCCTGGTCTGGATGGAAAAATTGTCGTACCGCCTCTCCCACGCCATCGTCTCGACGAACGAATCATACAAAGCGAAGGCGATCGCCGTCGATGCGTCGTATGCGAAGAAGACTTTCGTTGTCCGGAACGGCCCCGATACGAGGACATTCCTCCCCACGGCCCCGAAGCCGGAATACAGGAAGGGACGCAGGTTCCTGGCGGCCTATATGGGCGTGATGGCGGTCCAGGACGGCGTCGACTACATCGTCCGGGCGGTCGATATTCTCGTCAGGGAGCGGCGTTTTACCGATTTCATCGTCTATATCATCGGGACGGGGGATGAATGGAACAATCTGCGCGCGATGACCGAACGGCTGGGGTTGAACGATTACATCGTATTTCCCGGTTACATCCCTCGCGCGACCACGCTCGAAATTCTCTCGACCGCGGACGTCTGCCTCTCGCCGGATCCGTCCAGCCCGTTGAACGACCTGTCGACGATGAACAAGGTGATGGAGTACATGGCCCTCGGCAAGACGATGGTATCGTTCGACCTGAAGGAAGCCCGGTTCTCCGCGGGGGAGAGCGCGTACTACGTGACCAATAACGACCCCGGCGCCTTTGCCGACGGCATGGCGCATTTGTTCCTTCAACCTGATCTCTGCAAAGAGATGGGGGAAATGGGGCGAAGGAGGGTCGACGAAGCGTTGTGCTGGCAGATCCAGGCGAAGCATCTCCTGGAGGTCTACCGGTTCGTCCTTTCGATGACCAATGATCCTGCGGGGACCTTCGTCCCCAAGGCGAGCCCGGCGCTCGGGGCGTTGCTCAAACTCCAGCCGGATGTCCCGGACCTGCCGGACGGTGAACGATCGATCGAATATTACCTGTACGAACGGTATCTGACGAAATCGACCGGTTGGATGGTGAGACCCTATTATGAACTGAAACCCCTCATTCCACGAGCGCTCAGGACGGTCCTTCGTCGCATCTACGCGAGAGTCCAGAAGCGCGCCCGATTCCCGTCCTGGCCTGTCGAACCGGTGCTCGTGAACGCCCTTGAGCGGTACATGATCACGGTGCTGGAGACGACAGGCCGGACAAGTCTTCACCGTATCGCCCCGTGGCCCGCGGGAGCGCGCGCGGCGTTTGTGATCACGCACGACGTGGAATTCGGCGCAGGCTTCCGGAACATCAACGCCCTCGTCGAGATCGAAAAACGGCACGGCTTTCGCTCTTCATGGAACATCGTGCCTGAACGCTATCCCATCGACTGGCCCGTCATCGATCGGTTGCGCGCCGATGGTTTTGAGATCGGCGTGCACGGCCTGCGTCACGACGGCATGTTGTTCCGTTCGCAACGGGATTTCCAGTTGAAGATACCGCGCATCAACAAATATATTCAGGAATGGGGCGCGTGCGGGTTCCGGTCGGAATCGACGTTGCGGAATGCCGATTGGATGCCGGCGATCAACGCGTTGTACGATTCCTCGTATCCCGATACCGATCCATATGAGCCGCACGCGGGGGGATGCTGTTCCATCTGGCCGTACTTCATCGGAGACCTGGTCGAATTGCCGATCACCCTGCCCCAGGACCACACGCTCTTTGAAATCCTCCGGCATGCCGATATCTCCGTCTGGCAACAGAAGTCGTCGTGGATCGAGGAACACGGCGGATGCATCCTGATCGATGTCCATCCCGACTATACGAACTCCAGGGAGAGTCTGCGATTGTATGAATCCTTCCTCGCGTTCATGAAAATGAAACCGGACATCTGGCACGCGCTCCCCCGGGATGTGGCGCAGTGGTGGAAAGTCCGCAATCAATCGACACTCCGTCGCGATGACGCAGGCTGGTCGGTCGATGGTCCCGCAGCCGGGCGCGCGGCGATCGTGAAGACGTCGCTGGATCACGATCGACTCCGGCACGAGATTGTCGGGGCGGTCGTGAATACAACACCATGATGTTCATTCCCGAATCCCTCCTCCTTCGCGTGGAACGCCATGCGGGGATTCTCCTGGCGCTCTGCGTGGCGGGGATCGTCGTCGCGTGCCTGTATCCGTTTGATTTCATCACCGTCAATCACTTCTCCGGCGATGTTGAAAAGGGCGTCGAGTTCTCCGATCCCTCGATCGCCCATTCGCGCGGGGCCGTGACCAAACTGTCCGGAGTGGAGCGTTTCACGCTCAGTCTCCGGATCATGCCGCGGTCGAGGCCGTTCAACCGGCGTATAGGCCAGATTATCGGCTCGGGACTGAACGACGGACAAACGAACTTCGCGCTCAGGCAGAGGAGGAAAGATCTCTGCCTGACGCTCGGTGCCGGTTCCGGGGAGGTTCCGGGCTGCCGGCTTCTCATCCGGGACATCTTCCCGAAGCCCGAATATCTCTGGATCGATATTGTGTATGACGGGGCGGTGCTCCGGTCGTACGTGAACGGCGTCGCCCGCGATAGCGCGGTCTACGCTATCCCGCTGCGCTGGGATGCGTCGTATCCCCTGGTGGCAGGCAATAGTACCGATCTTCGCCACGCGTGGTCGGGCCGATTGGATACCCTGGCGCTTTTTCCCGATGCGTTGCCGGCGAATGGGCGAAGCGGCGGCTGGCGCGGCGGTGCGTGGGGACGACCGTTGGTGTTGTACACGGGTTTCGACCGTGAGGCCGCACTCATCCGGGATGGCGGGACCGGCGATCCCGCTGATCTTTTCGTGCCGAACCATGTCGGTCCGAATCGCCGCGCCGTACTCGAGCCCTTCAACGATTTCCGCCTGTATGATATCGTTTTCAACATCGTCGGATTCATACCACTCGGCTTCCTCGTCTCGCTGTTGATCCGTCGATCGCCGCGTAACCCCGCGATACAGTTGATCCTGGTCGTAAGTTCAGGACTTACGCTGAGTCTTGCGATGGAAATCCTTCAGACGTATCTGCCCACGAGGAGTCCCGCAATGGCCGACGTCGTGAGCAATTCGGTGGGCATGATCCCGGGGTATGTCCTCTGCAAGGTTTTCTATGAGCATTCGAGCTAATGGAGGCGGCGGGCATGCCGGCATTCTCGATAAATCGGGTAAAATGGAGACATTCCAGAGGATTCCGGGGCGCGTTGACTGGTTATCGCAAAGGTTTAACTTGCATTTTTCCGGGATTTCTCCTATACTCGTTGCGGGAGTGAAGGGGGTCTCTTCATTCACACGCAACACACCTAATCCTGCCCCTGATAGGTCATTCGGGACGACCACATCCTGAATGATTCGTGTTCTCGGCTCTGCTTTTCTCGACATGTTGTCGTTGCCGGTTTCCATACGGCCCGGCCTCCACAAGGAGGCCACCCATTCCATTTCCTTAGCATTGGTATGCGCGTACCGTTCGTAGACCTGAAAGCACAGTATCATTCAATCAAACCGGAGATCGATGCGGCGATCAGCGGCGTCCTCGAGAATTCATCATTCATCCTGGGCAAACCCGTCGCCGAATTCGAGAAAAATTTCGGCGACGAGCATGGCGTCGCGTTCTGCTACGGGGTGAGTTCGGGCACGGCCGGCAACCATCTGGTGCTCTGGTCGCTCGGCGTTTCGCGTGATGATGAAGTCATCATACCCGTCAACACGTTCATCGCGACGGCCTGGGGTGCGACGCTGTGCGGCGCAACCCCCGTGTTCGTCGACTGCGAACCCGGCAGCTTCAACATCGACCCCGCGGAAGTCGAAAAGAAGATCACGCCCCGGACGCGGGCGATCGTCGCCGTGCATTTGTACGGCCAGCCGGCGGACATGGATCCGCTCCTTGAGATCGCCGCCCGGCACAAGCTTGTGCTGGTTGAAGACTGCGCGCAGGCCCACCTGGCGGAATACAAGGGCCGGCGGGTCGGCTCCCTCGGGCGGGCCTCGTCCTTCAGTTTTTATCCGGGGAAGAACCTCGGGGCGTACGGGGAGGCCGGGGCGGTGGCGACGAACGATCCCGACCTGGCGAAACGGATGAAGATGATGCGCGATCACGGATCCGACCGGAAATACAGTCATGATCTCCTGGGCCACAATTACCGGATGGAAGGATTGCAGGGCGCCATCCTCGGCGTCAAATTGAAACATCTCTCCGGGTGGACCGACGCCCGCCGGCGCCATGCCGCCCTCTATGACACGCTGCTCCGCAGGGTGCCGCAGGTGACCGTCCCCGCCAGGATGCCGTATGCCCGGCATGTCCATCATCTCTATGTGATCAGGACAAAGCACCGCGACTCGCTGCAGAAGCACCTGGAAACGAAGGAAATATCCACGGGACTGCATTACCCCATCCCGCTCCATCTGCAGCCGGCATTCGCCGGACTCGGCTACAAACCGGGCGATTTTCCCGTTGCGGAGGCCTGTGCGGCGGAGATGCTCTCGCTTCCCATGTTCGCGGAGCTGACGGAAGCGCAAATTCACCATGTCTGTGATTCGATCGGGGAGTTTTTTGATTGAAGCGGCCGGGGCATAAATACCTCCTGTTCCTGCTCGACGGGTTGCTGATCAATGGCTCGTTCCTCGGCGCCATCAGCATCCACAGCTACCTGACCGGGACGGTCTGGATCCGTGACACGGGGGTGATGATACCGGAACTGCTCTTCTGGCTCGCGTGCAGTACGATAACGATGTTCGTCTTCATCACCAGCGACCTGTACAAGATCAACATCTATCTCAGTATTACCCGGCAGGTCTTTGCCATTGTCAGGGCGATGTCGATCGCCTTCATCGCCATGGTGGTCATCGCCTACTTCGGGAAGGCGACCGTGTTCACCACCAGCAAGATCGTGCTCGTTTCCTTTTACATCCTGTCCATCGGCTCGTTGTTGCTGGGCCGCGTTGCAGGCTTCCGATTGCTCTATGAATACTGCGCCAGGCATAAACATTTTTATCGCAATGTCCTCATTGTCGGCGCCGGCAAGGCCGGGCGGCACCTGGCGGAGGTCCTCGGCGGGGAGAATCCGTTCGCGCTGCGCCTCGTCGGCGTCCTCGACGATGCGGCGACCCCCGGGTCGACCATCCCGGGCGGTGTGAGCGTTCTGGGCCGGATGGATGAAGTGGACACGATCGTCGAAGCACTGAAGGTCGACGAGGTGATTGCCTGCCCCGAGGGCGAACCCGATGAGAGACTCCTGAGCGTGGTGCAATCCTGCACCAGGACCCGGGCCAGGGTGCTCGTCGGTTCGCCGGAGTACCGGGTGATTCCGGAGTACACCCTCCAGGAGCGGTACAACGGCGTCCCGATGTTCGGGATGCAGAATGCCCGGGCCTATATGGGCCTGCCCGCCCTGAAACGCCTCTTGGACCTGACCCTCGCCATCATCGGCGTCATCGTCCTGCTCCCGCTCCTGATCGCCATCGCCGTCATCATCAGGCTCGATTCCCCGGGCCCGGCGCTGTTTCGACACACGCGGATCGGCAGGAACGGGAGGCCGTTCACGTTCTATAAATTTCGTTCGATGAAACTCGGAAGCGACAACGACCCCGGCAGGGTGCGACGGATGAAGGAGTTCGTCCAAAACGCTTCGGGGGGGTCCGGCGAATCGACCAAGATCGTCGATGAGAGTCAGGTCACCAGGGTCGGGCGGTTCCTGAGGAAGTCGAGCCTCGATGAGTTGCCGCAACTCCTGAACGTCATCCGGGGCGAGATGAGCCTGGTCGGGCCGCGTCCGTGCCTTCCGTACGAGTGGGACCGCTACTCCCCCTGGCAAAGGCAGCGGCTCAGCGTGACCCCGGGATGCACCGGCCTCTGGCAGGTGACGGCGCGGAGCAGGGTGGGGTTCCGGGAGATGGTGATCCTCGACATATTTTACGCGAACAATATTTCCTTTCACCTCGATCTCTGGGTGATTTTAAAAACATTCCCGGTCATGCTCTTCGGAGCCGGCGGGCGATAACAAACATGTGAGGCAGACCATGAAAGTAGCAGTCGTTGGACTCGGATATTGGGGACCGAACCTGGTCCGGAATTTTCTCTCGACGGTCGGCGTCGAGGGGGTCGTGTGCTGCGACATACTCGAAAGCAGGCTCGAGAAGATCCGGAGCCAGTTCCACGGGATCGAGGTCTCTTCGTCATACGACGAGATCCTCAGGCGGGAGGACATCGGGGCGGTCGTTCTCGCGACCCCCGTTTCGGACCATTACCCGCTCGGGATGAAAGCCCTGTATGCCGGGAAACACCTCCTCGTGGAAAAGCCGCTGACGCTTCGCTCGAATCATGCGGAGGACCTGGTCCGGTTGGCGGCCAGGCGGGGCCTGACCCTCATGGTCGACCACACCTTCATCTATACATCGGCCGTCCGCAAGATCAAGGAATACATCGACCGGGGAGACATCGGCGACATACTCTACTTTGATTCCGTCCGTGTCAACCTCGGCCTCTTCCAGCGGGACACCAACGTCGTCTGGGACCTGGCGCCGCACGATCTTTCCATCATGGATTACCTGATCGGGAAGGAACCGCTGACGCTGTCGGCCGTCGGCATGGGCCATTTTGGCGACCAGGAGGATATCGCCTATCTGAGCATCACCTTCGCGGATAATATCATCGCCCATTTCCACGTGAACTGGATCTCGCCGGTGAAACTGCGGAAGATCCTGATCGGCGGGACCAAGCTGATGGTGGTCTATGATGATATGGAGCCGAGCGAGAAGGTGAAGATGTACAACAGGGGCGTCGACCTCAACGGGAAGGAATCCGAATACAAGGCGCTGGTGGATTACAGGATCGGGGATATGTACGCGCCGCACGTCGACCAGCGTGAAGCGTTGAGTCTCATGGTGGAGGATTTCATCGGATCGATCCGGACTGGGCGGGAACCCCTCGCGAGCGGCCGCTCGGGGCTCAACGTCGTGCGCATCCTCGAGGCGGCCGAAATGTCGATCAAATCGGGCGGCAGGCAGATCAGTTTCTCGAACGACCGCGGGATCAGTCCATTGGTGTCCGAACTCATCACGGTGGACATCTCCTCATCCCGGCAACCCGAACTCCAATCGCCGGCAGGCGGCATCCGCATGACCAACCAGATCAACCTGTTCCATGAGAAAGAAGTTTGATGGACGATTCGATTCAGAGCACCCAGCGGATCGCGCCGGATGTCAAACTGGGGAAAAACGTCAGGATCTTCGCCTTCGTGAATTTGTACGGGTGCGAGATCGGTGACAATTCGAAGGTCGGCGCGTTCGTCGAGATCCAGAAGAATGCCAGGATCGGCCGGAACGTCAAGGTCTCCAGTCATACCTTTATCTGCGAAGGGGTGACGATCGAAGAGGATGTGTTCGTCGGCCACAACGTCTCCTTCATCAACGACAAGTATCCCAGGTCGACGGCCGCCCCCGGCGTGCTCCAGACGGAAGAAGACTGGAAGGTCGTGCCGACCCTCGTCTGTCGGGGCGCCTCCATCGGCACCGGCAGCACCGTCCTGTGCGGCGTCACCATCGGGGAGAACTCCATCATCGGCGCCGGGAGTGTCGTGACGAAAAATATTCCGGCCAATGTCGTCGCCGCCGGCGTTCCCGCGCGCATCCTCAGGCCGGTCGGCTGATCGGGACGCACCGCCGTGCCCGGGTCGGTTGAATTCGCAAATCCCCTCAGGTATCCGGGCTGGGACGACCTGCTGCTCGCCAGCGACGACCGCGACTTTTTTCACACCACCTCGTGGGCCGCGGTCCTTTCCGAAACGTACGGATATGAGCCCGTCTACCGTGTCACCATCGATCGTGGTAGGTGTCGTGACCTCCTCCCGGTCATGGAGATTCGAAGCCGCCTGACCGGTGTCCGCGGCGTTTCACTCCCATTCACCGATGCCTGTACGTCCATCCTCACCGACGCCAATGCATTCGAGGCCATGCTGGCGGGGGTCCTGGAGGAGGGGAGGCGCAGGGGATGGAAATATCTCGAGCTGCGGGGGTGTCGGGGCATTTCTCCCGAAATTCCCAGGGCGTCCGCCTATCTGCGCCACACACTCGGATTGACCACCTCCCACGACGCGCTTTTCAATGCTTGCTCGGAGAATACCCGGCGCAACATCCGCATGGCGCAGCAGGAGGGTGTGACGGTGAGCGCGAAGACCGGGACGGACGCGCTCGCGGAGTTCTATCGCTTGCATTGCCTGACCAGGAAACGTCACGGGGTTCCCCCTCCACCGTTCCGATTCTTTGAAAACCTGTACACGCACGTTCTCGCCAGCGGCCGGGGGATGATCATGCTGGCCTCCGTTGACAGGCGCGTGGTCGCCGGCGCCGTCTTTTTCCGTTTCGCCGATCGTGCTATCTTTAAATATGGCGCATCCGACGTCCACTTTCAGCGCCACCGGGCGAACCATCTCCTGATGTGGGAGGCGATCCGGAATCTTTCGTCGGAGGGATGCAGCGAATTGTCATTCGGAAGAACCGACATCGGGGATGACGGTTTGAGGAGGTTCAAGAACGGATGGGGAACTTTCGAAGAACCATTGGCCTATTACCGGTATGACCTCGTGGGAGATCGTTTTTTGGAAAATGTGCCTCTTCGGGGCAGCCAGGGGCGGCGGGTGCTGTCGAACGTACCGCTCTTCCTGCTGCGGGCCGCCGGGTCTGTCCTCTACCGCCATATCGGCTAGGACTCCGTGGATACGATCCGAGCGATAGACCCGTTGCAGGATTCCCGATGGGACCCGTTTGTGGCCGGTCATCCCTACGGATGGTTGTGCCACCTCGCGGGTTGGAAAAAAGTCCTGGAGGAAAATTTCCCCCATATGACCGGCCATTATCTTGCGATGATATCCGGGAAGGACGAGATCACCGCCGCGCTTCCGCTCTTCGGGGTCCGCAGCTGGCTTACGGGACACCGGCTCGTCAGCCTGCCGTTCGCGACATTGTGTGATCCCCTCGTACAGAGCCCCGCGGAGTTTAAGATCCTCTCCGACGAAGCGGTCGCCCTCGCCGGACGACTCGGGGCCCGTTCGATCGAATGCCGGACCCACCATGCCCCGGCCTTCGTTTCCGACGAGCGGTTCGCCGGCCAGCGTTCGTACAAGCACCATTTCTTGTCGCTGGAAAAAGGAACGGACGCCCTCATGAAGTCGTTCGACAGGACCTGCGTCCGTCAGCGGTTGGAGCGGGCGGCGAAAAGCAATTTCCATCTGCTGGTGGTTGAGAATGAAACGCAATTGTCGGATTTTTATTCGCTTTACGTCGGGACCAGGAAGCGCCTCGGACTTCCGCCGCAGCCGTATGGGTTCATCCGATCGCTGTGGAAGACCTTCGGGCCGTCGGGTAACGTGGAAGTCCTGGCGGCCGAGCTGGACGGACGGCAGGTCGCCGGCGTCATGCTGTTGAAATACCGGGACAGGGTTTCGGTGGAATACTCCGTCCACGACGAGCGATACCGGGACCTGAGCCCGGTGCATTTCCTGTTCTGGGAGGCGATGAAACTGTCGCGCGCCGCCGGATACCGGATTTTTGATTTCGGCCGGACCGCCGGTTCAAACGCGAGCCTGATGGATTTCAAGAACCGGTGGGGAACGGAGGTCGTCGACCTGCCAGAATTCCATTTTCCCAGGGAGCGGGCGACGACGGGCCGGCCACGATCGGAGTCGGCGGGCTACGGCGTGATGCGGAAGGTCTGCCGCCTGACCCCGGCGGCGTTGCTCCCGTCCATCGGGAAACTCTGCTACCGGCATCTCGGATAGGACGGGGGACGAAGATCGGCATGCGCATCGCGATTATTTCCGACATTCACGCGAACTATGAAGCGCTCCGGACGGTGATGGAACGAATCGCCCTTCTGGAGGCGGAGAGGATTTATTGCCTCGGGGATATCGTCGGTTACGGCCCCCATCCGAACGAGTGCATCGAAATCGTAAGGGAGAGATGTCACGGCATCGTCGCGGGGAACCACGATGTGGCGGTCGCAAGAAAAATGCCGCTGGGGGCGTTTGACGGGCCGGGGCGGAAGGTGATTCAATGGACGAGGGGGAAGGTCACAGAGGCGAATCGACAATTCCTCGAAAAACTCCCGCTTCGCATCGTCGAGAACGACATCACCTTCGTCCATTCCTCCCCTGCCGAGGAGGCCGCCTGGGACCACCTCAATTCACGGGAGAAAGTGGAGCGGGCCTTCAGGGCATTGACGACCCGGCTCTGTTTCGTGGGACATTCCCATATCCCCTTCATCGCGGGAGAGGACGGCTCGGTGGGGAAGTTCGACGCGTCGACGCGCATGATCATCAATGTCGGCAGTGTCGGCCAGCCCCGGAGCGGCAGTCCGGACGCCGTCTTCGGCTTTCTGGATACGACGAACTGGATCTACGAGATCAACGATGTCCCCTACGATGTGGAGGCCACCGCTGAGGCCGTCCGCAAAGCATCCCTGCCCGCGGTGCTCTCGAAGCGGCTCCTGGCCGGGTATTAATCCGTCTGACGCCCTGGACGCCCTCACCGTCCGTGGAGCTACTCCCTCGGCAGCAGGTGCTCGATCCGGCGGCGGGCCCAGTCGCCGGAGACTTCGATCGACAGGGGGTCGAGGAGGTTGCCCGACGAATCGACAATGACCGCAGACCCGGTCATCCGGATGATCGAGACGAGGGGTGCAGGAGGTTTCCCACCCCACCGATCGTCCCGGCGGTACCGTGTATCTTCCGTTCCGGTGAAGGTGCTTCCGGCGTGCTCGTACTCGATCCGGACGTATCCGGGGAATCGAATTGTATAGAGGGGCAGCCCTTCGAGGGGCTCGACGCTGAAATCCGCGTCGGCCACCTGATGACCCTGACCCGCGGCCAGGGCGGTGAGTGAGCCCGATAACATCGTGAACGCCTCGTCAGAACTATTCCGCTCGATCACCGACCTGAAAAAGTGCCGGCTGGACCCATTGAACGCCGTCTCCCGGTTGGAGACCCACCGCTCCTCCATCTCCGGATCGGACGCAGCGAGCCGCTCGAACCAGGGATAGATCAGGAAATGTCCCCGGTCCATCACCGTATTCCATTCGAACTCACCGATGATCGCGCGAATCCTGTATCCCAGTGCGCGGTTTTCGATGATCAGGAGATGATCGGATCTCGCGACGAGCGTGTCGCCCCGTGATTCAAAATTGATCACCTCCGGATTGAAAATTTCACACTCCCGGGAAAAATCCGTCTTTCCGATGAACACTCGTGTGAAGACCGCCAGGGATTTCTCCCACTCCACGTCAGGTGTGGCGGTGATGTCGACGGGCCCGGTCTCGATGATCGCCGGGATGAGGGCGGCGTCGATGCCGAGCGAGTCGCCGGGAAGAATTTCGATCCGTCTCCTTCCGTGATCGGAATCCCAGCAGGGAGAAGACGATCTCATACGAGCCTGCGCGGTCAACACGGAGGGAAAACCGGCCGTCTGCGCCAGTGGATGCCCCGATCATGGTGAAGGAAAGATAGACATTCACGTTCGCGAGCGGTTCGCCCGTTTCGGCGTTCGTGACCGAGCCGTGAACGATCCCGGTGCCGGCATCCTGCGCGGGCAGGGAGGGCCCGGCGCCGGGCGAAAGAAGAAACAGCACGGCGATGAGGAGCGTCGGGGTTGGGGGGTCAATGCGCCGAGAAGACAATGCGTTTATCTCCCGAAGGTGTCCGTAGGGTGAATTCGTACGTGAACGTGAATTCTTCGCCCACGTTGTTTCCCGATTCCGCTGTGTCGAAGCCGGGGAACGGGAACCGGATCGAACCGTCAACCCCGCTTGCGGGAAAAATTCTGTACTGCCCGAGGATTCCGGCGTGGGCGCATTTATCGTAGATCTCCTTCAGGTGCCTCGGGTTCACGCCGGCGGGGCGTTCGGGAGGGGCCAGCCAGCCGAGCCAGGGACCGCCCCCCTCAAGGTCGAACCGGAAGGCCGCATCGATGAAGAACGTACTCTGCCCCGCCATCACGTTCAGCGTTCGTTCCGCCGGAAGGAACGGCACGTCGGTCAGATCGCTCCCTGTCCCTCCGTCCGGGCCGGAGGAGGGCGGGTCGGGACGGACATCGTGATAGGCCCTCCCGCCGCTTCTCATGTCCAACCGGACGTCCCGTCCGGCATCGAACGTTATCGTATCCCCGGACGCATTGTACACGAGCAGCCAGAGACTGACACACCGTTCTTCACAGACGGGTGTCGACTCGAGGACGTACATATACATCACCTCGCCGGCGAACAATATCCCCACTGGGACCTCCGTTTCCGATCCGTACGCGCACCAGGATTGGTCTCCGCCGTCAGGAAAGAAAAGGGGTCGCCCGCCCGGGAGGCCTTCGGCCTCCGCCTGTACCTCCACCCCGGGGGCCTGGACAGGCCGGGGCGCCAGCGGGACCTCCAGCGTCAGCGTGTCCGACGCTCCGAGGGAGAGGTGGAATGTCCGCGGACGGTAGCCGATACGCGAGACGACAAGGTCGTATTCGCCGGGGAAGAGCCGCTGCAGCGTGAAGCGGCCGCCCGGTACGGTGGAGGTACCGAGTCCGCTGTTCGGGATGAACACGATCGCGTCTTCGATCGGCTGGCGGCTCGAGCTGTCGTAGACAAGGCCGGTGATGACTCCGGGACGAACCTGTCCCGCCGCTGTTCCCGCGGAGGTAATGAAGACGAGGAACAGTTTACACAGTAAGGAGGTGAACGGCAGCCCTGGTCTCAACATCGCCTCCGGGGACGTTTGACAATCCCCGGAGAGTAGATATTTCGGGGGCGAATGTCAAGGCGCGGGGTTGGAAGTTTTACCGGAACTTCTTACATTGCTTCACCTCTACGATTTCTCGTATATTTCCGCCTTTTCCCTTTAATTATCCAGCATCTGGAGACCACCATGGCAGTCAAAGTCGGCATCAACGGGTTCGGCCGCATCGGGCGCAACGTCTTCCGCGCCGGGCTCGGCTCGCGTGAATTCGAAATCGTCGCGGTGAACGACATCACCGACGCGAAAACCCTCGGGCACCTCCTGAAGTACGATTCGGTGATCGGCAACCTCGACGCGACCGTCGAGGTGAAGGACACCACGATCCTCGTGAACGGCAAGGCGTTCAGGGTCCTCTCCGAACGCGACCACACGAAACTCCCCTGGAAGGAGTTCGGCGTCGACATCGTCATCGAATCCACCGGCCTGAAGCACTTCACCGACCAGGACGCCGCGCGGCAGCACATCACCAACGGCGCGAAGAAGGTCATCATCAGCGCCCCGGCGAAACAGCCCGACATCACGCTCGCCATGGGCGTGAACGACGCCATGTACGACCCGAAGAAGCACCACGTCATCTCGAACGCCTCCTGCACCACGAACTGCCTCGCGCCGGTCGCGAAGGTGCTCGTGCAGCACTTCGGCGTGAAGAAGGGCCTGATGACCACGATCCATTCGTACACCAACGACCAGAAGCTGCTCGACCTGCCGCACTCCGACCTCCGCCGGGCGCGCGCCGCGGCGTTGAACATGATCCCGACATCGACCGGCGCCGCGAAGGCGATCGGCCTGGTGATCCCCGAGCTGAAGGGGAAACTCGACGGCGTCGCGATCAGGGTCCCCACGCCGAACGTGTCGCTGGTGGACCTGGTGATCGAGTCGGAGAAGCCGGCCACGAAGGAATCGGTGAACGCGGCGATGAAGGAGGCGGCGAACGGCCCGCTGAAGGGCATCCTGGAATACACCGACCTGCCGCTCGTCTCGAGCGACTTCAGGGGGAACCCGCATTCGGCCATCTTCGACGCGGGGCTGACCTACACCATGGACACCATGATCAAGGTCGGCGCGTGGTACGACAACGAGTGGGGATACTCGAGCAGGGTCATCGACCTCCTGAAGAAGATCATCACCACGCTCTGATGAAGAAATCGATCGAATCGATCACCGTCCGGGGACTCCGCGTCCTCGTGCGGGTGGATTTCAACGTCCCGATGGAATCGGGGAAGATCACCGACGACATCCGGATCGTGGAATCGCTCCCGACGATCAGGAAAATCATCGACGGCGGAGGGAAGGCCATCCTGATGAGCCACCTCGGCCGGCCGAAGGGGAAACCGAAACCGGAATTTTCGATGAAACCGGCGGCCGACCACCTGGCCGGCCTGCTCGGGCGGCCGGTCGCATTCGCCGCGGACTGCGTCGGAGAAACAGCCCGTTCGGCGGTCGCGGCGATGAAGGACGGCGACGTCCTCGTCCTGGAAAACCTCAGGTTCCACCCGGAAGAGGAGGGGAACGATCCCGCGTTTTCGAAGGAACTCGCCTCGCTCGGCGACGTATTCGTCAACGACGCGTTCGGCACCGCCCACCGCGCCCACGCCTCGACCGAGGGCGTCACCCATTTCCTCAAACCGGCCGTCGCGGGATACCTCCTACAGAAGGAACTCGATTACCTCGGGAAGGCCGTCGGAAATCCCGCCCGCCCCTACGTCGCCATCATCGGTGGGGCGAAAATATCTGGTAAAATCGATGTCATCCAGAACCTCCTCGACAAGGTCGATTCGCTCCTGATCGGCGGGGGGATGATGTTCACATTCTATCGCGCTCAGGGGCTGGATGTGGGGAAATCGCTCGTGGAGGAGGATAAAATCGGCCTTGCCGGCGAGATTTTAAAGGCCGCGGAGTCGAAAAAAATGCGGTTTTTACTCCCCGTGGACTGTGTCATCGCCGATAAGTTCGAAAATCAGGCAAACCGGCGAACTGTGAAGGTGAACGGCATCACCCCCGGCTGGATGGGTCTTGATATTGGCGATGAAACCATTAAATTATATAATAAGGAACTTGACAGTGCAGCGACGGTCGTCTGGAACGGTCCCATGGGGGTCTTCGAGATGGATAATTTTTCCGCAGGAACCGTCGCGGTCGCGAAGGCGCTGGCCGTCAGGACAGCCGCAGGCGCGACGACCATCGTCGGGGGCGGCGATTCCGCCGCCGCACTGAGCAAACTCGGCTACGAGAAAAAAGTTTCCCATGTATCGACAGGCGGGGGCGCCTCTCTCGAATTTCTCGAAGGGAAGATCCTCCCCGGAGTCGCGGCACTCACCGACGCCTGAGTCACTCTTGACGCCATTCACCACCAGCACTTTCGGGGCATGACGATGTCATACTATCGTTCCACCGGCGGGAGTTCGTACCGGCCCTCGATGTTCGGCGGCTTCAGCTTCTTCCCGCCGGTCATCAAGAGCCTTCTCATCGCCAACGTGGCCGTCTTCGGCCTGATGCTCTTCCTCGGCCTGTTCACGCTCGACGGGTTCCCCCTCTCGCAGTTCATCGGGCAGGTGTTCCCCCTCTATCCCATCGGCAACGGGTTCCAGGTGTGGCAGCTCGTCACGTACATGTTCATGCACGGCAGCTTCATGCACCTGCTGTTCAACATGTTCGCGCTCTGGATGTTCGGCCTCGAGCTCGAGAACGAATGGGGCTCGAAAAAATTCCTGACCTACTACGCGATCTGCGGGCTGGGCGGAGCGCTCGCCAACCTCTTCATCGCGCCGCTCTTCGCGCCCGCCGCCCCGACCGTGGGCGCCTCGGGAGCGATCTACGGCGTGCTGCTGGCCTTCGGCATGATGTATCCCGACAGGCCGATCTTCGTCTATTTCCTCCTGCCGATCAGGGCCCGCTACTTCGTGATGATCTACATGGCGCTCGAGATCTACGCGGGCGTGTCGTCAACGAGCGACGGCGTGGCGCATTTTGCCCACCTCGGCGGGGCCGCCGTCGGCTTCGTCTACATCCTCTGGGACCAGAAACGCTTCCCGTTCCAGGAGCTCCTCTCGCGCCAGCGCGAGCGCTACGTCCCGACCGAGAAGGTCAACGAGTACTCCGCCACGAACCAGGGCCGCATCTACGACGCCAAGTACTACGACCTGCGCGACCGCGACGAAAAGATCTCGCAGGCCCGGATCGACGAGATCCTGGACAAGATCAGCCAGTCCGGGTATCAGAGCCTGTCGGAGTCGGAGAAGAAGCTCCTCTTCGACGCCAGCAAGAAACTCAACTGATCGGCGCCCCGCGCTCAGGCGTCTCCCGCCCCGAGCCGGGCATGCCGTTATTGCTTCTGTCACACCCCCCGTGCTATATTACCTCCCGGCTGTCGCATTGAATCAACCAATTTCACTGTCTCTGTCACCGTTCGCATGGATATCAACATTCCCGTCCTGAACAACGTCCTTGACCCCCTCGCCGGGGCCTCCACCCACGCGACGTACCGGGTGGGCATCCGCCGCCGCACGCGCCAGGTGATGGTCGGAGGGGTGCCGATCGGCGGCACGGCGCCGATCTCCGTCCAGACGATGACCAAGACCAAGACCTCCGACGTCGACGCGACCGTCCGGCAGATCGAACAGGCCGCCGAGGCCGGTTGCGACATCGTCCGGGTGACGGTGAACGACAAAGAGGCATCAGAGGCGATCGCGGAGATCGTCCGGCGCTCCCCGCTGCCGATCGTCGCGGACATCCATTTCAACCACGTCTTCGCCCTCCGGTCGATCGAGGCGAACGTCGCCAAGGTGCGGCTCAACCCGGGCAACATCGGTTCGGCGGAACGGATCCGCGAGGTCCTCTCGGCGGCCGCGGCGAGGAACATCCCGATCAGGATCGGCGTCAACTCGGGGTCGCTCGAGGAGGACATCCTGGAGAAGCACGGATACCCCACGCCGGAGGCGCTCTACGAGAGCGCCATGCGTCACGCGGGCATCTGCGAGGATCACGGCTTCCGCGACGTGATCATTTCTGTGAAATCCACCGACGTGAAACTGATGATCGAGGCGTACCGGCTGGTGGCCCAGCGGACCGACTACCCGCTGCACCTCGGCGTGACGGAAGCGGGCACGACCAGGGTCGGGACGATCAAATCGGCCGTCGGGATCGGTACGCTGCTCGCCGAAGGGATCGGCGACACCATCCGCGTCTCGCTCACCGACGACCCGGTGAAGGAGGTCGAAGTGGGGAAGGAGATCCTCCGTTCCCTCAGCCTCGCCTCGCGCAACGTCGAGCTGATCGCGTGCCCCACCTGCGGCCGGCTCGAGGTGGACCTCTTCGCCATCATGGCGCAGCTGGAAGAGAAACTGGAGGGCGTGAAAAAGCCGGTGAAGATCGCGGTGCTCGGGTGCGTCGTAAACGGTCCCGGCGAAGCGAGCGAGGCCGACATCGGCATCGCGGCCGGCAAGGGCGTGGCGATCCTTTACCGCAAGGGGGAAGTGATCAAGCGCGTGAGGGAGGACGAGATCGTGGCCACCATCCTCGAGGAAGTAGAGAAATTCCAGCCGAAGGCGTAAGCGGAATTAGCGGAGGCTACGGGATAAACTGCTTATAGCCGTGCGAGCCATTCACCCTGCTCACACTCACCCTGTAGACTACTCCACGCGTCAGGACCGGCTCCGTGTTCGCAATCCCCATCGCCCCGGCGGGCACCGATCCGTGCGCGACCCCGGATGCAATGCTGTCACCCCCCGCGGTAACAACACCCCAGACCAGCGTCGTCGGCGAGGCCGCCCTCGCGACACTCACCGCAAACACCGGACCGCCGGCCCAGGAGTAGACCGGGACCACGCCCGTATCCACGGATATCCCGATGTCGCCGCCAACGCTGCCGGTATCGCCTCCCGAGAACAGACCCCGTCCATAGGCGGCTTCAAACGTACCTGCGCCGAACCTCATCGTGTCCGAATCGGAAAGCCGAACACCGGAGCCGAAAAATGTGCCCGTGACCTTCTCCGCCGTCACCGATGTCAGCGTCACCGATCCGGAGATCCACCGGTATCCGAGCGACGCGAAGTCGGAGACAGGGATATTTCTGCTGAGGATGCCCTGGTCAGGGAGATAGACCCCCGCCGCGAGCTGTGTGCTGTCGGAAATTTCGAAGAAGAAAAGATCGAAATCGGGTTCGGGGCCGGCGGGCTCCGCGACGGGTTCCGCAGGGTCGAATGGTCCGGCGGTTTTACCGGCTGTCTGCCGGTAGGCCGCGATCTGCAGTGTGGCCCCGGAGCTGTCCATCCGGGCGATGACGCCGGTCCCGGCGGGCGGCCAGACGCCGGCGCCGGAAAACTCCATGCGGGTGGAATCGTCGAGTGTGAGGGAGAGGGTCGGGACGGTCGCGCCGTCCGGGACGTCCGTCGTCCCGTCGTCGCACGAGAACGACACGACCAGGAACGCCGCGCAGACCGCCCACCTGGTGACGCTCCGGGAGAGGCCGCCCGCGCCGCGGTTCATCGGTGGACCTCCCCCGTCAGAACCGGGAGAGTTTCAGCGCGGCGTCGTAGACGTCCTTCTCCTGCAGGAGCACTTCGTGCTCGAGCTGGCGGGAGAAGGGGACCGGTGAATCCTTCGACCCGACCCGCATCGGGGGCGCGTCGAGGTGCGCGAAGGCGTGCTCGGCCGCGAGCGAGGCGATTTCTCCCCCGAACCCGCCGAAGAGCGGATGCTCATGGGCCACCAGCAGCCGGCCGGTCTTCCGCACGGTGCCGAGGATCGCTTCGGTGTCGAGGGGCCGCAGGCTCCTGAAGGTCGAGGACCTCGCATTCGACGCCGTGGTCGTCCGCGAGCTTGGTCGCCGCGCGCAGGGCCTGGTGAACGGTGTTACCCCAGGCGACGATGCTCAGGTCGCGGCCCTGCCGCACGACGCGGGCCTTTCCGAAACGTACCGTGTGCGTCGCCGACGGCCGGGGCGATTTCGCGAAGTACTGGTTGTAGAGGTACTTGTTCTCGATGTAGATCGTAAACCCAGGGCTCTTGATCGCGGTGCGCAAAAGGCCGACGGCGTCGTCGGCGAACGACGGCATCACGACGCGGATCCCCGGGATCGTGAGGAACGTCCCGTCGAGGCTCTGGGAATGGTAGAGCCCGCCGCCGATGTAGCCGCCCGAGGCGAGCCGCATCACGATGTTGGGCGCGAACTGGCCGTTGCTTCGATAGTAGTCGTGGGCGCACTCGATGACCTGCTCCATCGCCGGCCAGATGTAGTCGGCGAACTGGGCCCCTTCGATGACGACCCTGATGTCGTCGCGGTACCGCGAGAAGCCGTTCGCCGTCCCGACGATGAAATCCTCGGCGATCGGCGCGTTGAAGACCCTCTTGCTGCCGAACTCCTGCGCCATCCCCTTGGTGAGGTTGAAGACGCCGCCTTTTTCCTTCGAGGCGACGTCCTGTCCCCAGAGGAACGTATGCTTGTTGGCCCTGAACTCCTCCTTGAGCGTCTCGTTGATCGCTTCCCGCAGGGTCAGGAGCGGGGCGTCGGGCGGGACCTCCGTGACCTGATGATCCTCGCTCCCCTGCTCGTAGGCGGGGGGGATGACGAACAGGCCGGCCGTCTGCGGATCGGGCTCCGGCTCGGCCTCCACGCGCGCCGCGGCCTCCTCGACCGCACGCACGTTCTCGTCCTCGAGCCGGGCGATTTCGACCTCGGTGAGGTCGTCGTTGGCGAGCAGGTAGTTCCTGAAGCGGGCCACCGGGTCGGAGCGCCGCGCCTCTTCGATCTCGGCCGGGTCACGGTAGAGCTCCTGCCGGTCTGAATTGCTGTGCGAAAACATCCTGACGCAGTCGGCGTGCACGATCGCCGGGCCCTTGCCGTCCTTCACGTAATCGAGGGCGCCCTGCATCCCCCTCCAGGAGTCGAACACGTTCGTCCCGTCGACCCGTTCGATCTTCACGTTCGCGAACCCCGTGAAATTGTCCGCAACGCAGAGGTTGGCGGCCCCTTCCGAGAGGGGCACCGAGATGCCGTACCTGTTGTTCTGGATGACGAAAATGACCGGGAGCGCCTCGCGGGCGGCGCCGCTGATGGCCTCATAGACGTATCCCTCCGATACCGCGGAGTCCCCGAAGCTCGCGAAGGCGATCTCGTCCCCCTTGTACCGCTGGATGGCGCGGGCCGTTCCCGCCGCGTGGAGCGCGTGGTTCGCCGGTCGCCGAAGAAACGTTCTGGATCCGGATCGAGGGTTTCGAAAAATGGTTGCTCATGTGCCGGCCGCCGGAGCCGGGGTCGGAGGCGCGGGAGAGGCCGTTCCTCATGAGCTCGTCGATGGTCATGCCGGCCGCGAGGCAGGTCAGGAGGTCGCGGTAATACGAATAGAGGAAATCCTTGCCGGGGCGGAAGGAGAGGCCGAGTATGAGTTGAATGCCTTCATGGCCGGCGCAGGAGGACTGGTAGGACCACCCCTTCCCCTGCCGGACGTAGGTCGCGGCGCGGGTGTCGATCTGCCGGCCGAGATGGATCAGCTGGTACCACCGTTTCAGCGTCTTCGAGTGGACCGTGATCCCGTTGTCGGTCAGCGGTTTGAGGCCGCGGGCCTTCTTTTCGGTTTTGACTCCCTGCTCTTTTCCAGCCATTCCGCCTTTTTTCATTGTTTTACAGACTACAAGACTTAAATAAGAGAAAAATTTTAAATGAAGACAAATCTTTTTATATTTCCCCCTGAAATCGTTTAAATTTCCACAATTATTCCCCACGCGCTCAAAAGCATGTCGAACCCGACCCTGAACATCCTCTTTGTTGGCGATATCGTGGGAAAACCGGGGCTCGAACTGGTCGAATCCCTCCTGAAGAGCTTCCTCCAGAAGTACGAGGTGGATTTCTGCTTCGTCAACGGCGAAAACCTGGTCGACGGGAAGGGGATCAACGAGGAGTACGCGAAGCGGGTCTTCGACCTGGGCGTCCACGTCATCACGGGGGGGAACCACCTCTGGGACAACTGGAGCACGAAAAAAGTCCTGGTCGCCAACCGGAACGTGCTGAGACCGCTGAATTACCCTGCCGACAACCCGGGGAACGGTTTCATCGTCTACGACCTGCCCGGCAAGGGGAAAATCGGTGTCCTGAACCTGCAGGGAAGGGTCTTCATGCAGCCGATCGATTGCCCCTTCAGGAAGGGGGAATGGGCGGTCGGGAAATTGCTCGAACAGACGAAGGTCATCCTCATCGATTTTCACGCCGAAGCCACCGCCGAGAAGATGGCCCTCGCCTGGTTCCTGGACGGGAAGGTTTCGGCCATCCTCGGGACACACACTCACGTCCAGACGGCCGACGCCCGCATCCTCCCCGGCGGGACGGCCTTCATCACCGACGTCGGCATGACGGGGCCGTACGATTCGGTCATCGGGCTCAGAAAAGACATCGCCATCAAGCGTTTCATCCACCAGACCCCCTACAAATACGAAATGGGCGTGCACGACGTCCGCCTGAGCGCGGTTATCCTGAAGGTCGACGCCGCGACCGGGAAGGCGCTCAAGATCGAGAATATCACATACCCGGCTTTCTGAGTATGCCCGCAAAGATCATCGACGGCAAGGCGATCGCGGACACCGTACGCGGCGAAGTCCGGAAGGCGTCCGACCTGTTGAAAAGCACCAGGGGTATCACGCCCGGACTCGCGTTCATCCTCGTCGGGGAGAATCCCGCGTCACAGGCGTATGTCCGGATGAAGGGGAAGGGATGCGAGGAAGCGGGATTCTTTTCGGTGACCGAACGCCTCCCGGAATCGGTGTCCGAAGGTGAACTCCTCGGGCTGATCAACCGGTTCAATCTCGACCCCAGGATCCACGGCATCCTCGTACAACTCCCCCTCCCGCCGCACATCCGGGAGGAGCGCGTGATCCGGTCGATCGATTTCAAGAAGGACGTGGACGGGTTCCATCCGATCAACGTCGGGCTCCTCGTCATCGGCAGGCCCTGCCTCAAGCCGTGCACGCCGCTCGGGATACAGGAATTACTGCGCCGGAGCGGCATCGAAACATCGGGGCGTCACGTGGTGGTGATCGGGCGAAGCAACATCGTCGGCAAGCCGATGGCCAACCTCCTGGTGCAGAAGGGGAAGTCTGCGAACGCCGTCGTCACCGTCGTGCATTCCGCCGCGGGCGACCTCTCGCGCTTCACGCTCCAGGCGGACATCCTGATCGCCGCGATGGGGAAGCCGCATTTCGTGAAGGCGTCGATGGTGAAGGAGGGGGCCGCGGTGATCGACGTCGGGATCAACAGGGTCTCCGATCCGTCCGCGAAGACGGGACATCGCCTCGTGGGCGACGTGGATTTCGAGGCGGTCCGGGCGAAGGCGGGGCACATCACGCCCGTTCCCGGCGGGGTCGGACCGATGACCATCGCAATGCTCCTCAGCAATACCCTCTCGGCCGCGGCGGGGACGGTCTACAGCGACTGAGCCACCCTGAAATTCTGCCAAACGGAATGGAAGAGCCGGCCCTCATCGAGCCGGCTCTTTTATTAAATAGCCGACAAAAATCTGAAAGGCGGTGCTTCTATCACCGCCTTTCAGTTTTTATCGTCAGGTCATACCACCTCCTTCCGTACTCATTTCAAGTAGATCATTTTCCTGGAATAGACCACGCCGGCGGACCGAAGCCGGACAAAATAGATCCCGCTGCCAATCCTGGGGCCGGGACTCCATCGGACGGTGTGTGTACCCGGTTCCCGCCGTTCATGGGTAAGTACCTCAACCTCCTCACCGGACACGGAATAAATTCTGAGGTCAACATCCGTGGCCCGATGCAGTCGATACCGGATCGTTGTCGCGGGGTTGAATGGGTTCGGATAATTCTGTAGCAGCTCTGTTTCCCTCGGAATGGGTATCTCATCAGGCTCCTCGACCCCGGTAATGACCGAATCCGCCAGAAAAATATCGGAATGGTAATACGGCGAGAGAGTCGACGAAGGCCCACCCTTACTGATGACGAAATCCTTCAGGCCGTCATTGTTGAAATCGTAAAACTGAATACTGTGTTTGGCATCGTTGAGCTTGTAATACCACAACCTGTACGAGGCTTCTCCGTCACCTTTGAAGATGAACAGGTCGGCACCACTGAGGATGACGAATTCCACTCCCCCGTCCCCATCGACATCGGTCGTCATCAGCGTGGGTTCGTCGAGACTTCCCCCCGAAAGCAGGTGGAACATGAACCGCGGAGAGTAGTGGTCGTTACTGTCGGCTTCGAAGACAGTTATCCAGTTGCCGTCACTCATCGTGGCGCTGATGAAGAACTCCCGCTTCCCGTTGCCGTCGACATCGCCGCTGGTCTGGTAGTACACATTCACGAAGGGGATCGTATCGGTCCAATTGATTTCGTAACTGTTATCGCCGGTGTTCTCCATGAGCCATATTTCTCCCCAGATGCCGGAAGCGAGGAAGTTCATGAACCCGTCTCCATCGTAATCCCCCGCGTCATAGCCCTGGACTCCGGCTCCTCCCGGGGGTGGGCGTAATTGCGTCTTCCAGATTTTCACGAAGTTTCCAAGGGCTGGATCATATTCTGCCACGAAGGTTGCGTACTGCCAGTCCCAATAGGGAGAGACGGAGTCGACGAATGTGCCATTATATAGAAAATCGTCGAGGGAATCACCATCAAGATCTGCAACAATCTCATTTGTTATAATGGCAGTTCCCGGGTAATCCCACTTTGAATGAACAAACCTTTGAGTGGTGGGGAGACCACCCCAAGATGCTTGTTCGTATACATATGACGAATCTCCGAAATGGAACATTACTTCGATGAATAGATCCTGATCCACATTCATAAATTGCTGCGCAGGGCCCCTCCGGGGGACCAACTCAGCCCGGAATACCGGCCACCCGAGCGGGTTTACTTCGTAGATCTTTGTTTGAACGGGAGCTGTGAGAGAATCCTTGTAAAAGCCATAGAATTCGGGTCGATTGTTGTGGTTGATGTCTCCGATGACTGGTCGACTATAACGGTCATTCGTGATCGGTACTGATGTCCAGAAGGTGTACCAGGATTGATAAAATGTGGTATCGATCGTCGATGGATCGATCTCCAGTAGCGGGATGTCATTGGCTTCTATCCAGCTTACAATGGATTGTTCATCGGCTTTGGTCAGTGTTTTCGTTCGTATTCGTCCAGTCAACGGCTCTTTAATCACCACCGTTTCATCGTCGAGGAAGCGGTAGGTAAATCCCTCCAGGCTCAGCTCATTAAGATCCTTCCAGAATTTACTTTGCTCTACACTCCTCGAAATCTCCCCGTTCAAGACAAGGACAAGAATTGTCAGGATCGCCGGAATCCATCTCCTGAAATAGTGGATTTGGTTTTGGTTCTTTCTGGTCACGTTATACCCTCGCCTTGCATTATTATTTCAGGTAGATCATTTTCCTGGAGTAGACCACGCCGGCGGAACGAAGTCGGACAAAATAGATCCCGCTGCCAATCCTGGGGCCGGGACTCCATTGGACGGTGTGGGTACCCGGCTCCAGTCGTTCATGGGTAAGTACCTCAACCTCCTCACCGGACACGGAATAAATCCTGAGGTCAACATCCGTGACCCGATGCAGTCGATACCGGATCGTCGTCTCGGGGTTGAATGGGTTCGGGTAATTCTGAAACAGAACCATCTCGCGTGGAACAGGTTCATCCTTTTCGTCGTCCACCCCCGTGATCACCTGGTCAGCGAGGAAAATGTCGGAGTGAAAATAGGGAGAGGTATAGAAGGAAGGCCCCTCCTTGCTGATGATGAAGTCCAACCGGTCGTCGCCGTTAAAATCGTAGAATTGTATGCTGTGTTTGGCGTCGTTCAGCTTGTAGTACCACAGTTTGTACCCGTCATCCCCGTCTCCTTTGAAGATGAAGAGGTCTGCGCCGCTCAGGATCGTGAATTCGAGCTTCCCATCACCGTCCACATCTCTGGTCAAGAGGGTCGGGTCGTCGAGGCTCCCCCCTGAGAGCAGACGGAACATGAACCGTGCTGAGTAGGCGTCGTTGCTGTCGGCTTCATAGACAGTGATCCAGTTACCGCTGCTCATCGTGGCGCTTATGAAAAACTCCTGGTGCCCGTCGTTGTCGACGTCGCCGCTCCTATTGTAGTACATGTTCACGAAGGGTATCGTATCGGTCCAATTGACTACATTGCTATCGTTCCCGGCGTTCTCGAGTACCCAGATCTCACCGAACGCCCCAGTTGCGAGAAAGTTGGTTCTCCCGTCACTGTCATAATCGCCCACGTCATAGCCGCCTATTCCGGATTCACCGGGTGGCGGTCGGAGCTGAGTCCTCCAGACCTTCCGAAAATTACCGATATCCGGATCATATTCGGCCACAAATGTGGCGATCTGAAATTCGCCATTGGGTGCAGTGGAATCGGGGAAGGAACCCCGGTGAATTAAGTCGTCCAAGAAATCTCCATCTAGATTCGTCACGATATCGTTTGTCGCGATTGCGGTGCCGGGATAATCCCATCGAGAGTAGCTGAATCTTAGTTGGAGCTGAAGACCGAGTGGGTGAAGCTGTTCGTACACAAAAGCAGAATCTCCTAATTTGTAGATGACTTCCCGGAAGTTATCACGATCCAAGTCCAGAAACTGAAAAGCTGGCCCTCGTCGAGGGATGAGTTGCGCACGGAGCAGCGGTTGTCCAAGGGAATTGAGCTCATATATTCGGGTTTCGAAATCGGAAGTCGCCGAGTCTCTGTACATGCCATAAAAATCCCATCTGCCGTTGTGATCTACGTCGCCGGCTAGGGGTGAAATCTCAAGATAATTGGTCAGAGGGACTGTAGCCCAATACGTATACCAATTGAGGTATTCGGTAGTATCGATCGTCCGCGGATCGACCTCAAGTATGGGGATGTCGTTTGCCTGAGCCCAGGCGAAAATCTCGCCTTCATCAGGTTCGGCTATTGTTTTCACACGCTTTTTACCCATCAGCGGGTTTATAATTTCTACCGTTTCATTATCAAGGAAATGGTAAGTGAATCCCTGCCCCTCTAATTGCCGCAGTTCTCTGGAAAGTTGTTGATCTTGCAAGCTCTCCGGTTTGCTCCCATTCAGCAGCAGGACGAGAGTGGCCCCGATCATCAGGAACCATGCCGGAACTCCCGGGGACGGCTTTTTGTCGTTCACAATCGATCTCATGGTAAATCCTCCCCCGGTCCATGTGGAGAATATCGGAATAGGTTTGAGGCTGAGAGGACGCGGGAAATAAAAGGTGGGATGACCGTTGAACGTCTTGAGCGCATTACCACCCGGCGGGAGGTCGACGGTGGTAGCCTGTCGCTCAATAGTTGTGTGTATTGTCTGCGTTGGTGCATCGATTCCCCTTAGATTAAGGAGAATACATCATCAGCAGTTCGACCAATATTACGAATGAGTATCGCTGTCTATCTTGAAAATAGAGCAAAAAATGTACCGGAATAAATTGGGTTTTTTTGTAAAAACCGTGCGGTTGCTTCGGGGTTCACTATCACATCTGCGAATAAGTCACCCTCGTGGGAATTATCACCAAATCCGCCTACGGGCCCCATGCATACCCTAACTATGGGAAGACAGCCGACAATACACCCCGGGTGCCTCTCATCACCCCCCGTTCCGGTTTTCCTTGCAAGTAGTCGCATTTTTTAATAATTTCGGTGGAAATTCAACCGATCAGGAAAATCGTGACTCAGCAGAAACGGGTGGTTGTGGGTATTGACGGGGGGGGTACGAAGACCCGCGCGCTGCTGGTGGGCTTCGACGGGACGATCCTCGCGGAATTGACCGCGGGGGCGTCAAACGTCCAGAAGAAGGGGGTCGCCGAGGCCGCCGAGATCTTCTTCGACCTGGTCCAGAAACTCGCCGAAAAGGCCGAAACCCCGCATAGCGCGATCGCGCACGTGGTGGTCGGAGCGGCCGGGGCCGGCAGGCCCTCGACGCGGTCCGAACTCGCCACCGCGATCACCTCCCTCGGACAAAAGAATAAATTTCCCCTCTCGCAGGTCACCGTCGAGACCGACGCGCGCATCGCCCTCGAGGCGGCGTTCCCCGGGAAGCCGGTCATCGCGCTGATCGCGGGGACCGGCTCGATCGCGCTCTACCGGGCCGACGACAACCAGATCCACCGCGCCGGGGGATGGGGGAGCGTCATCGGGGACGAGGGATCGGGATACGCCGTCGCCCGCGACGCCTGCAACGCCGTGATGCGACAGCATGACGGCCGGTCGGAGAAGACGCTGCTTACCGAGAAACTCATGGCCCACTTCGACCTCAAGGAGATCGAGGACCTGATTCCGAAGATCCACACGGAGAAGGTCGAGCTGGCGCCCTTCGTCGAGAAGGTCCTCCAGGCCGTCACCGAGCGCGACCGTGTCGCACGGCAGATCCTGTTGAAGCACGCCGCGGAGCTCGTCGAGCACGTCCGCATCCTCACGATCGCCCATCCATCCAGGAACAAGCTCGCGGTGTGCCTCATGGGAGGGCTGCTCGAAAACGAAAACGAATATTCGAAACTCGTCCGGGAGAAACTCATCGCGACGCTGCCGCAGATCGTCGTCCAGAAACCGAAGTTCCCGGCGGCCTTCGGAGCGGCCATCCTGGGAATGAATGCTTTTCGATAACCTCCTCCGGAACCTTTCCGGCCTCGTTCTCTTCCTCGCGCTCCTGGCCGCATCCGGGTGCGGCCCTTCCCGTCCCGGCGTCCCGGAACCATCTCCCGGGGAAACCCCGGTCCCGGAGATGTCCGAAGTCTCCCCCCTGGAAGCGCTTTCCGCCCCGACCACCGACTGGGTGACTGAAACCCTCGAAAACCTCACGCTCGAGGAAAAGGTCGGCCAGATGATCTCCGTCCGGGCCTACGGCTACTTCCAGAACGACAACACCCCGCGGATGCGGCGCCTCTTCGACCTCGTGCAGAATAAGAAAGTCGGCGGGATTTGCCTCTTCCAGGGGGACATCCATACGAGCGCCCTCCTGGTGAACAGGCTCCAGGAACGAGCAAAGGTCCCGCTCCTGGTGGCCGCGGATTTCGAGTGGGGGATGGCGATGCGTCTGCGCAGGTCCACGAGATTTCCCGAGGCGATGGCGCTCGGGGCCTCGCGCGACACCGCGCTCGCCTTCGAGATGGGTCTCGTGACGGGCATCGAGGCGCGATCGGTCGGCATCCGGCAGGTCTACGCGCCCGTCGCCGACGTGAACAACAATCCCGCGAACCCCGTCATCAACACCAGGTCGTTCGGCGAAAACCCCGCGCTCGTCGCCTCGATGGCCTCGGCCGTCTCCAGGGGGCTGCAGTCCGCGGGGGTGCTCGCCACGGCGAAGCATTTCCCCGGCCACGGCGACACCGACGTCGATTCGCACCTCGGCCTGCCGTTCATGCGGCACAGCCGCGGCCGGATGGACAGCGTGGAGCTCGTCCCGTTCAGGGCCCTCGTCCGCTCCGGCGTGGGATCGGTGATGGTGGCCCATCTCGAGGTCCCTTCGCTCGGCGGAAAGACCGGAGTCCCGGCCACGCTCTCGGCGGACGCGGTCGACTCCCTCCTCATCCGCGCGATGGGATTCAAGGGGCTGGTGGTCACCGACGCGATGGACATGGCGGGGCTCACGAAGAATTTCGGGCCCGAGGAGGCTGCACGTCCTGGCGGTCGAGGCGGGGATCGACGTCATCCTCCTCCCCGAGGACGAAGTGGGGGCGATCGAAGGGATCCTGGAGGCGGTCCGCTCGGGGAGGATCTCCCCGGCGCGGATCGACCGATCCGTCAGGAAAATTCTCACGCTCAAAGAATGGGCGGGCCTCCCTGAGGCCGGTCCCAGTCGACCTCGCCGCGGCGTCGTCCGTGGTGGGAGGGGAATCGGGCCGGAGGCTGGCGAAGGAAATCGCCCGGGCCTCGGTGACACTCCTCAGGAACGACGGCATACTGCCGCTCGGAACGGGGAAGGGACGGATCCTCCACGTCGTCGTGAACGACGTCGAGGATTACCGGACCGAAATCAACCGCCCGGAGATCCCCTGGCCGAACGAGCGCGCCGGCGATTACTATTCGACTCTCATCAAGGGCCGGTGGAACCGGACACAGACGGTGCGCGTCGACCCGTCGACGACTTCCGCCGTCCTCGAGTCCCTCGCGACGCGCGCGAGGGACGCCGGAACGGTCGTGGTCTCCGTCTTTTCGAAGGCCCGGTCGGCGAACGGTTCCCTCGGACTGCCCGAATCGCTCCTCGTCGGGATCGGGAAGATCGTCGCGCGCCAACCCGAAGAGCGTCATCGTCTCGATCGGGAGCCCGTACGTCCTCGCCGCTCTCCCGGGGGCCGCGGCGTACGTCGCCGCGTACTCCGACGCCGAGGCGTCGGCGGAGGCGACGGCCGAGTTTCTCTTCGGCGAAATCCCGGCGCGCGGACGGCTCCCCGTGACCATCCCGGAGATGTTTCCCTACGGGTCCGGGATCATCACGAACCAGCTCACGCTGCGGCATGATTCGCCGACGGAGGCGGGGATCGATCCGGCGGCCCTCGCGCGCGTGGATTCGGTGTTCCTGGGGGCGGTTGCCGATTCGGCGTTCCCGGCGGCCCAACTCGTGGCCGTGCGGGAGAACGCTATCGTCCTCGACAGGGCCTACGGGCACCCGACATACTCACACGACGATCCGGCCGTCACCCCGGCGAACCTCTTCGACATCGCCTCGCTGACCAAAGTCGTCGCGACCACCGCCGCGGTCATGAAGTTGTTCGACGAGGGGAAGCTGGGCCTCGACGACCCGGCGGGCCGCTTCATACCCCGGCTCGATTCCGGCGCGAAGGCGAAGATCACCATCGAGCAGCTCCTCAGGCACAGGGCGGGACTGCCTCCGTTCAGGAACTACTTCCTCACCTGCTCCACGGCGGAGCAGGCACTCGATTCCGTCTACGCGACCCCCCTCGTCGCGAAACCGGGGGACACGACGATCTACAGCGACTTCGGCTTCGTCATCCTGGGGAAAATCGTCGAAGCGGTGAGCGGGGTGGGGCTTGACCGGTACGTCGACTCGGTGTTCTATTCACCGCTCGGCATGACCCGCACGATGTTCCTCCCGCCCGCAGGGATGACGGACAGCGTCATGCCGACGGAGTACGACTCGCTCTACCGCCACGGCCTCGTGCGTGGAGTCGTGCACGACGAGAACGCGTTCGCGCTCGGCGGCGTCTCGGGCCACGCGGGCCTCTTTTCGACAGCTGAGGACCTGGCCGTGTTCATGCAGATGCTGATGAACGGCGGGACGTACGGCGGTGTGCGATACCTCAGGGCGCAGACGGTGGCGCTCTTCACCGCCAGGAGGGACACGTCCCAGGAACGTGGACTGGGATGGGATTTCGTTTCGCTCTCCGGTTACACCTCCGCGGGCGCGCTGTTCGGCCCCCTCTCGTACGGCCACACGGGGTTCACCGGCACCACCATCTGGGCCGATCCCGGGAAGAAAATTTTTATTATATTGTTGACGAATCGAGTGTACCCGACCCGGAACAACCAGAAAATCAGGAACGTCCGCCCGGCCGCGCACGACGCGGTCATGCGGGCACTCGGGGCCCGGTAACCTCAACATCCGCTTCAGGTTACATCGTAATTCCACCGGCCAAAGCATACATCAAGACGAAGACCAAGACCAGGAATCCTCATGAAAATCCCCAAGTTCAAGAACGAACCGTATACCGATTTCTCGAAGAAATCCAACAGGCTCGCGCAGGAGAAGGCGCTCCGCGACGTCGAGCGGAAATTCGGGAAGGAGTACCCCAACATCATCGGCGCCGATCGCGTCACGTCCGCCGGGAAGATCACGTCCCTCAATCCTTCGGACCCCTCGCAGGTGGTCGGCGTTTTTCAGAAGGGGAGTTCGGACGACGCGATGAAGGCGGTCGACGTCGCCCTCGCCGCGTTTGAAACATGGAAGAACGTTCCGGCCGCGAAGAGGGCCGCGTACATTTTCAAGGCCGCGAAGGTGATGCGCCGGAAACGATTCGAGCTGAACGCCGTCGAGATCTTCGAAGTGGGCAAGACCTGGATCGAGGCGGACGGCGACGTCGCCGAGGCGATCGATTTCTGCGAGTTCTACGCCCGGGAGATGCTCCGCTACTCGGACATGAAGACGGCGGTCCAGCTCCCCGGCGAGAAGAACGAGCTCGTCTACATCCCCCTCGGGGTTGGGGTGGTGATCCCACCCTGGAATTTTCCATTGGCGATCCTCGCCGGGATGACGACCGCCGCGGTGGTGGCGGGCAACACCGTGGTGTTGAAGCCCTCGAGCGACTCCCCGATGACCGGGTACGCGTTCATGGAAATCATGGACGAGATCGGCCTGCCGCCGGGCGTGGTGAATTTCATCGCCGGGCCGGGGAGCTCGGTCGGCGACACGCTGGTGCGCCACCCGAAAATTCGATTCATCTCGTTCACCGGCTCGAAGGAAGTGGGAATTCATATTTATGAAGAGGGCGCGAAAGTCCGCCCCGGGCAGATCTGGCTCAAGCGCGTCGTCGCCGAGATGGGCGGAAAGGACTCGATCATCGTCGACCGGGATACCGACCTCGACGAGGCGGTCGCCGGCGTGACGGTCGCGGCGTTCGGTTTCCAGGGACAGAAGTGCTCGGCCTGCTCCAGGGCGATCGTCGACGTGAAGGTCTACGACCGTTTCGTTGAATTGCTGAAGAAAAGAGTCGAGTCGATCACCATCGGCCCGGCGCAGGACCTCGCCAACTTCATGGGCCCGGTCGTCAACAAGGGCTCGATGGAGAAGATCCTCGGGTACGTCGAAACGGCGGTCAGGGAGGGCGGGCGGCTGGTCACGGGGGGAAACAGGGCTGAGGGCGACGGGTACTTCGTCCAGCCGACCGTGGTGGCCGATGTCGACCCGAAGGCGACGATCTCCCTCGAGGAGATCTTCGGGCCGGTGCTCGCGGTGATCAGGGCGGACGATTTCGACCACGCCCTGGAGATCGCCAACAACACCGAATTCGGGCTGACCGGGGCGGTGTACACGCGCAACAAAAAGAAACTCGAAAAGGCCCACAGGGATTTCTACTGCGGGAACCTCTACCTCAACCGGAAGTGCACGGGAGCGATGGTGGGGGCGCACCCGTTCGGCGGCTTCAACATGAGCGGGACGGACTCCAAGGCGGGGGGCCAGGATTACCTCGGGCTCTTCCTGCAGGCAAAATCGATCGCGACGAAGAAAACCAAACGGTGACCCGATGAAAATTCATGAATACCAGGGAAAAGAAATTCTGAAGAAATTCGGCGTCCCGGTCCCGAACGGGCGGGTCGCCTTCACGGTGGACGAGGCCGTTTCGGCCGCGCGGGAGCTGGGCGGAAGCGTCTGGGTCGTCAAGGCGCAGATCCACGCCGGCGGCAGGGGCAAGGGGGGCGGGGTCAAGGTCGCGCGATCCCTCGACGAGGTGCGGCAACTCTCCTCGCAGATCCTCGGGATGAAGCTGGTCACACACCAGACCGGCCCCGAGGGACGGATCGTGAAACGGCTCCTGATCGAAGAGGGGATCTCCATCGCGCGCGAGCTCTACATCGGCATCACGCTCGACCGGGCCCGCTCCTGCAACGTAGTGATGGCCTCGACCGAAGGGGGGATGGAGATCGAGAAGGTGGCGGCCGAAACCCCGCACCTCATCCTCAAGGAGGCCATCGACCCGGCCATCGGCTTCCGCGACTTCCAGGCCCGTGCGCCTCGCGTTCGGGCTGGGGGTCACCGGCGACGCCTTCAAGAACCTGGTGAAATTCCTCGGCGCGCTCTACCGGGCGTACCAGGAGACCGATGCCTCGCTCGCCGAGATCAACCCGCTCGTGATCACGACCGACGGGCGCGTCCTCGCGCTCGACGCGAAGATCAACTTCGACGACAACGCCCTCGACCGCCACAAGGAGTTCGCCGCGCTGCGCGACCTGGACGAGGAGGAGCCGCTGGAGATCGAGGCCTCGAAGTCGAACCTCAATTACATCAAGCTCGACGGAAACGTCGGATGCATGGTCAACGGGGCGGGACTCGCGATGGCCACGATGGACATCATCAAGCTTGCCGGCGGCGAACCGGCGAACTTCCTCGACGTCGGCGGCGGGGCGAACGCGGAGACCGTCTCGAACGGTTTTCGCATCATCCTCTCCGACCCCAGCGTGAAGGCGGTGCTGATCAACATCTTCGGCGGGATCGTACGGTGCGACAGGGTCGCGCAGGGCGTCGTCGAGGCCGCGCGCCGCGTCCACGTCAGCGTCCCGGTGGTCGTCCGCCTCGAGGGGACCAACGCCGTCGAGGCGCGGGAGGTCCTCGCGGACTCGGGGTTGAACTTCGCGGTGGCGACGAGTCTCCAGGACGCCGCGAGCAAGGTGACGGCCGCGATCAGGCGGAACTAGTTCATCCGGCATCAGAACCAAGGAGGACGACGCATGAAGGTGTCCAGGGTCGTTTCGAGCGCGAAGGTCCGGCATCCCTACGCCAGGCGCATCCTCGGGAACCTGGAAGGGAAGGACCCGCAACGGGTCTTCGCGTCCGGGCCCGCGGCGCTGAAAAAGGCGATCCGCGGCCTCACGAGCGCGCAGATGCGCCGGCGGCCCGCCCCCGGGAAATGGCCCATCGCCTACCTCGTCCACCACATCTGCGACGCGGAGGTCGGGCTCGCCTTCAGGATCCGGCTCGCGCTCGCCCAGAGCGGGGCGCGTTTCCAGGCGTTCGACCAGAACCTCTGGGCGGCGGGACTGCACTACGACCGAAGGAGCGTCCCTGACAGCGTCGCGCTCTACTCCGCGCTGCGCAAGTCACACCTTGAATTCCTGCGGCTCGCGCGCCGCGGCGACCTGGAGAAGTACGGCCTCCACGAAGAGCGCGGCAAAGAAACGGTCGAACGGCTCGTCCATATGCTCGCCGGCCACGACCTCAACCACCTGCGGCAGATCGAAGCCATTCGCGCACAACTCCCCCGTCGATAACGCCCGATGAAACTCGACGAACGATATGAACCGGTCATCGGCCTGGAGGTGCACGCCCAGCTCCTGACGCGCTCCAAGGCGTTCTGCGGCTGCTCCACGGAATTCGGCCGCGAACCGAACTCGAACGTCTGCCCGGTCTGCCTCGGGTTCCCCGGAGTCCTGCCGGTGCTCAACCGGAGCCTGGTGGAATTCATCGTCCGTCTCGGCCTCGCGACCGGCTGCACGATCGCGGACCGCTCCGGGTTCGCGCGAAAGAACTATTTCTACCCCGACCTGCCGAAGGGTTTCCAGATCTCCCAGTTCGACGACCCGGTCTGCCGGGGCGGCGCCATCGCGATCGACCTCCCCGACGGATCGAAGAAATCGATCGGCGTCACGCGCATCCACATGGAGGAGGACGCCGGCAAATCGATCCACGACATGGACGTGGACACGCTCGTGGACCTGAACCGCTGCGGGGTCCCGCTGATCGAAATCGTCAGCGAGCCTGACCTGCGTTCGCCCCACGAAGCCTACCTTTACCTCTCCCGGGTCCGGCAGCTGGTCACGTACCTCGGGATCTGCGACGGCAACATGGAGGAGGGGAGCCTGCGCTGCGATGCCAACGTGTCGGTGCGGAAACGGGGGGAGAGCGCCTTCGGCACGAAGACCGAGGTGAAGAACATGAACTCGTTCAGGAACGTCGAACGGGCGCTCGAATTCGAGATCAACCGTCAGACACAGCTGCTCGAAGGGGGAGGGCGTGTGGTCCAGGAGACGCTCTTCTGGGACGCGGGCCAGGGCGCGGCCGTCTCGATGCGGAGCAAGGAGGAGGCCCACGACTACCGGTACTTCCCCGAGCCCGACCTCGTGCCGGTGGTGATCCCGAAAGAGTACGCTCGCGAAATCGGCGCGTCCCTCCCGGAACTCCCCGTGGCCCGGCGGGACCGCTACGAACGGGAATACGGCCTTCCGAGGTACGACGCCGACGTCCTCACGTCGGAGAAGGGGTACGCGGATTATTTCGACGCCGTCGTCGCGCACCTCCCGGCGGGGAGCGAGAACGCGAAGAGCGCCGGCAACTGGGTCATGACCGAGGTCCTGCGCGCGCTCACGGAGCGGAAGCTGGCCATCGGGTCCTTCCCCGTCACGCCGGACAACCTCGCGGCGATGATCGGCCTGATCAGGGACGGCACGATCTCCTCCAAGATCGCGAAGGACGTGTTCGCCGAAATGCTGTCGACCGGCGAGGACCCCGCGACCGTCGTGAGGAGGAAGGGACTCGTGCAGATCTCCGACGAGTCCGCCCTGCGAAGAGTGGTCGTCGACGTGGTCGCGCGGAGCGCCGCGCAGGCCGAGAAGTTCAGGTCCGGCAACGAGAAGATCCTCGGGTATTTCGTCGGCGAGGTGATGAAGGAAACGAAGGGGAAGGCGAACCCGGGCCTCGTGAACGACCTCCTCCGGGAAATTCTCGGGGCGACGGACAGGTAACGAACGACTTTCGAACGGAAAATCTTATGACACGGAAAAAATTCGTCGCCGGCAACTGGAAGATGAACAAGGATGTCCGGGAATCGGTCGAACTGATCGCCGGGATCCGGGCGTCGCTCGCGGCCGGACCGAAGAACGCCGACGTGGCCGTCTGCCCGCCCTTCACGTCGCTCGAGAGCGCGGCAAAGGCCCTCGCGGGTTCGCCAATCGCACTCGGGGCCCAGGACATGTCGAAGAACGACGACGGCGCTTACACCGGGGAGATCTCCGGAAGGATGCTCTCGGCCCTCGGTTGCCGGTACGTCATCCTGGGCCATTCGGAGCGGCGACAGTATTTCCTCGAGACCGACGAGCTGGTCAACGCCAAGGCGAAGAAGGCGCTGGCCGCCGGCCTTGGGCCGATCGTCTGCGTCGGCGAGACCCTCGCCGAGCGGGAGGGGGGCCTGACGGAGTCGAGGATCACCTCACAGGTCAGGGGGTCACTGGCCGGCCTGTCCACCCAACAGATGGAGGGGACCATCATCGCCTACGAACCCGTCTGGGCGATCGGGACAGGAAAGACGGCAACGCCGGACCAGGCCGACCAGGTCCACCGGCACATCCGGGGGCTCCTGGCATCCCAATTTGACCCCAAAACGGCAGAAAAAGTCAGAATTCTCTATGGCGGGAGCGTCAACGCCGAGAACGCCGCGGTCCTCTTCTCGATGCCCGACATCGACGGCGGGCTCATCGGGGGCGCCAGTCTCAAGCCCGAGACCTTCCACAAGATCTGCATCGCCGCCGGCTGAACTGCCGCCGGCCTGACCCCCGACCGTGTCGGGGAGTGTCCATTCCGGCCCCCGATCGACCCGGTCTCCCGGCACTGAAATCCCTCCTAATTGTAATAATTTCATTGCTTTCGCTAAATGATTTTATTATATTGTTCCACTTAAGTACGTTGTATTCGTCATCCATCGCCCGGAGCGCCAGCCGGGTCCCCCCGCCAGTCTGTCCTGGAGGGGTGTGAATCGTTCAGACAGCAAATGACCGTGACCAGCACGAGAGCCCGTAAGCCACTGCGATACTGGACAGTTCTACCCGGCATTGTATTTTTCCTCCTGACCCTTCCCCACGCGGGATACGCCCAGAACACATCTTCAAACCTCAGGATCTTTCAACACGGCAGCGCCACCCCGACCGGCAAGGACGTCGGAATGTTCCCGGAATCCCCCACGAGGAGGAAACTCGACCTCTCCGGGACCTGGCAATATTCCTTCGACTCGAAGGTCTGGCGGGACGTGCAGGTGCCGAGCGCGTTCGATTACACCGGGTCGATCGTCCTGCGCAGGGAGTTCGACGTGGCCCCGGGGCTCCTCGACCGGCGCCTCTTCTATCTCGTCCTCTACGGCATCAATTACCAGAGCGAAGTCCTGATCAACGGGATCTTCGTCGGCAGGCACACCGGCGGATACACGTCGCTGGTGATACCGGTCCCCGGCAACGTCCTCCAGGCCGGACCGAAGAACGTGATCAGCGTGTCGATCGACAACACGCTCTCGCCGAGGACCACCCTCCCGCAGCGTCAGCAGGTGGGCGGATGGAAAACGTACGCCGGGATCTACCGCGACATCTACCTCCTGTCCACGCCCGATATTTCGATCGGCGAGATCGGCGTCACGGCCGAGTACGCCGCGGGAAACAAGAGCGTGAAACTGGCCGTCTCCGCCGACGTGCTCTCCGGCCCCGGGGCGGTCATCACCGATTCCGGCGGCGCCCTCTACTTCGCCGCGGACGTCGTGGACCGTCTCACGGGCGAACCGGTGGCCACGTCGCCCTTCGCGAAGATCGCCGCCGAACCGGGACACTCGATCCGCGTCGTCGTCCTCCGTCACCCTCCCCGCGCCGAAATTATGGTCCCCGGAGTTCCCGGACCTCTACATCGGTCCGGTGCCGCGTCGTCCGGAAGTCGGGCGAGTCCGAGAGGCCCGTCGACGAGCATTCCACCGAGATCGGCCTTCGCACGCTGGAGTGGAAAGTCGGGCATGCTGCACGTCAACGGGAGTCCAGACGCCGCTCAAGGGGATCCTCTGGCAGGAGGAGCACGACCTCTACGGATCCGCGCTGCCGTACGAAATCCTGGAGAAGGACATCTCCGCCATCAAGACCCTCGGCGCGAACCTCATCCGTTTCCTCTATCCCCCGCACCCCTACGTCCTGAGCCTCTGCGACCGGTACGGGCTGCTGGTGATGGAGGAGATCCCGCTCACCGGCGTTCCGACCGAGATCCTCTCGCAGGACTTCTACCAGGAACTGACGACCGGCTACCTGCGGGAGATGGTCTCCCGGGACAGGGGACACCCGTCAGTGCTCGCCTGGGGCCTCGGCAACGAGTTCGAGACCGGCGTGCCGCTGACCTGCGACGTCATCACGTCGATGCGGAACGTCGTGCGTTCGATCGACCCGCGCCCGGTCTACTACTCTTCGAGGTCGCCGCGCGATCCGTGCGCGGAGTTCACCGACCTCTCGGCGATCTCGCTGCTGGACGAGAGCCCGGCGGCCGTCCGCGACTCCGTCCGCGCCTGGAAGGAGCTCGCCCGTGAGAAACCGGTCATCCTGGTGCGGTACGGACGCGAGGTCGAGCCGGGCAACCGGAACGGGTACAGCGACCCCCTCTCGCTCGAGGCCCAGGCCAGGTTCGCGATGCAGATCTTCGAAACGATCCGGGACGCGCCGGTGGCGGGGAGCGTGCTCTGGTCGTACAACGACTGGCACACCGACCGGCCCGCCCTCAGTTCGCACTCGCGCGACCCTCACCTCCAGGCGATGGGGATCGTGGACGGCACGCGCGAGCGGAGGATCGCCTTCGACGTCGTGCGCTCGCTCTTCAACGGCGAGAAGGTCTACGCGCTCCCGGTCGGCAATTACTCTCCGGGCGCGCCGGTCGTGTTCGTCGTCGCCGGCCTGGTCATCCTCATCGCGTTCGCGTTCCTCTACAACGGCAACCGCCGGTTCCGCGACGCCGTCAACCGCTCGCTGGCCCGGACGTACAATTTCTTCGCGGACGTGAGGGACCAGCGGATCGTCACCTACGGCCATTCGCTCTTCCTGGCGCTGATCGTGTCGATCACGTGGGCGACGCTGCTGGCGAGCATCCTGACGTACTACCGCGACAGCCTGCTCCTCGACAACCTGCTCAGTTTCGTGATGTCGGACGCCGTCAAGCAGCAGTTCGTCCGCCTCGTCTGGAACCCCCCGGCCTTCATCATGGCGGCCTCGGCCCTGATCTTCCTGAAACTCATCGCGCTGAGCCTCGTCGTGAGGATCTTCTCGATGCTGGTGCGCACGCCGGTCCACTACTACCACGCGTTCTCGATCACCATGTGGGCGATGCTGCCCTACGTGATCTTCATCCCGGTCGCGATGGTCCTCTACCGGCTGCTGGAGACGAGTTTCTACACGGTCCCCCTGCTCCTGCTCGCGGCGGGGATCACCGTATGGGTGCTGATGCGGTTTTTCAAGGGCGTGGCCATCATCTTCGACGTGTTCCCCGCGAAAGTCTACGCGATCGGGCTCCTCGTGATCGTCGTGACCGGCGTGGCCCTCTTCGGGTACCTGGACTACACGCATTCGACGTCGCTCTACCTGCGGCACGTCCTGCATCTCGTCAACAGAACAACCTGAGGCCGCGCGGATGTATCTGTCGAAAATAGAAATCATCGGCTTCAAGTCGTTCGCGCAGCGGACGAACCTGAACTTCGACGCGGGCCTCACCGCGATCGTCGGGCCGAACGGGTGCGGCAAGACGAACATCGTCGACGCGATCCGCTGGGCCCTCGGCGAACAGCGCTACAGCACGCTCCGGTCCGACAAGATGGAGGACGTCATCTTCAACGGGACGAAGAACCGTCAGGCCCCTCGGCCTGGCCGAGGTGTCCCTCACCATCGAGAACACCAAGGGCATCCTCCCGAGCGAGTACTCCGAGGTGACGATCACCCGCCGCGTCTTCCGCTCCGGCGAGAGCGAATACCTGCTGAACAAGGTGCCCTGCCGCCTGAAGGACATCCAGAACCTGTTCATGGACACCGGGATGGGCAGCGACGCCTACTCGGTCATCGAGCTGAAGATGATCGAGACCATCCTGAGCGACAGCAACGACGAGCGCCGGAAACTCTTCGAGGAGGCCGCCGGCGTGACGAAGTACAAGGTCCGCCGGCAAGGCGGCCCTGCGGAAGCTCGACGAGGTCCAGCAGGACCTCGCGCGGGTCAACGACATCGTGAAGGAGGTCCAGAAGACCGTCGGGTCGCTGGAGCGAGCAGTCGAAGAAGGCCGAACAGTACAACGACATCTCGGGGCGGCTCAAGACGATGGAGATCGACCTCCACGAGCGCGAATACGCGACGCTCCACGCGAAGCTCCGGCCCGTCGAGGGGCAGTTCGAGCTGGCCCGGCAAAACCGGAACGAGGTCGACGAGAAGCTCCGCGTCCAGGAGGAGGTCATCGAGAAACTCCGGGACGAACTGCTCGAGATCGAGAAGGAGCTCGCGGCCTCGCAGGAGGGCGTGAACTCCCAGGTGGAGTCGGTCCGCCGGGTCGAGGGGAAACACCTCGTCGCCAACGAGCGCGCGAACTCCCTGCGGACGAACCTCGACCGCCTCTGCGGGCGAGAAATCCGACCTGCTGGCCCAGGAAGTGACGGTCGGCGCGGAGAGGGACGCCCTCGGCGTCGGGAGGACGGAGCTCGTCGCCTCGCTCGACGAGGCGTCGCGCCGGTTCGCCGGGCTGAAGGAACGCCAGACCGGGATCACCACCCGACTCGAGGGGAAGAAGGCGGACCTCCAGTCGCTCAACGATTCGGTCCTCGCCCTCGCGCACGCCCTGATCGCGAAGAAGGGGGAGCAGGAGAGGGTGCGGTCGAGGATCGAAAACCTGCGGGGCCGGATCGACCACTCGGTGGAGGAGGTCCGCCACTACGGGTCGGACATCGGGAACAACACGGCGCTGATCGCGAAACTGACCGCCCAGGACCGCGAGCTCCGGGTCCGGTACGCCACCGCCGAACTGCAACTGCACGAAAAGGAGCAGGAGCGGAAGTCGGTCCAGGTCGACATCGACGCCTGCCAGCAGGAGATCCTCTCCCTGCGGAACGACGTCGAGAAGAACGTGGCGAAGATGGACTTCCTCAAGAGGATGCTCGAGCAGCACGAGGGGTTCACCGACGGGGTGAAGCACATCCTGCACGACGCGCGCTGGAAATCGAAGAACGTCGGGACGGTGGCGGAAGCCGTGTCGATGGACCAGAAGTACCGCGTCGCGATCGAGGCGGCGCTGGGGGAGGCCGCCTACTACCTGATCGTCGAAAAGCCGTCCGACGGCGAGGAGGCCTTCGAGGAACTGCGAAAACTCAGCAAGGGGAAGGCGTCGATCCTCTGCCTCGAATGGGTGCCCGACCTCCGGCGCCGCGCCCGCAACGAGGGATCCGAAAAGGTCCTCTGGGCGGCCGAGATCGTCCGGTGCGACCCCCGGCACCGGAAACTCTTCCGGTACCTCCTGCAGGACGTCGCCGTGGTGGAATCCGTCGGGGGCGCCTCCGAGCTCCTGTCCCGCCACAACAACCTGCGGTGCGTGACGCTCGACGGCCAGATCGTGACCAGCGGCGGATACATGCGCGGCGGGGCCGCGCGCCTCGACGAGGGGGCGACCATCGGCAAGGCGGTCCACATCACGGAACTGGAAGACGCGAACCGCGACATCAGGCAGCGGATCGAGGGCGCAGTCGCGCGGAAGAAGGACCTGGAGGCCGGGATCGCCCGGGTGAACCTCCAGCCGTACGCCGACGCGGTGAAAACGATCGAGAAGGAGATGACGGCGATCGAAATGAAGATCGCCCAGCTCGAGTTCGAGAAGAAACGCGCGAACGACACCATCACCCGCTACCAGGCGGACATCACGTCGGTGGAGGTCGAGATGCGCACGCTCGAAGAGCAGGTCAGGGCCGGCGAGGGGGAGCTCGCCGCGGCCGAGGAGGAGAAGAAGGCGCTCGACCTGCGGAGCCTCACCGAGACGCACAACTTCTCGCTGCTCGAGACCGAGTGGGCGGCGGCGACCCAGGCCGTGAACGAGAGCGAGATCCACGTGGTGACCCTCCAGGGCGAACTGACCAACCTCGACAGGGACTACGAGCGGGCCGGGGCGAGGCTCGACGACATCAGGATCACCCTCGGCCGCAGGGAGGAGGAACTGGTCCGCTCCACCGACGAGCTCGGCCGGCTCTCGGCGGACATCGCCGCCGACCAGGACGAGCTCAGCGCGCTGCGCGCGACGCTCTCGCTGATGGAGGAGGGAAAACACGAGGTCGAGTCCCGGTATTCCGTGCGCCGGGCCGAGCTCCACCGGAACGAACTGCACATCAAGGACGAACGCCGCGCTCACGAGGACGCGGTGGCCAACGCCCACGGCCTCGAGATGAAGATCGTGGACCTCCGGTCGAACATCGACCACCTGCGGGAGAGGACGAAGGACGAATTCGGCCTCGAGCTCGCCCTCAGGGAGTTCACGCCGGAGCAGATGGAGGGGATCGGCCTCCTGCGGGAGGAGGTCGCGCACCTCAGGGACCGCCTGAAGGTCCTGGGCGCCATCAACTTCGCGGCCTTCGACGAGTACACCACCGAGAGCGAGCGGCTGAACTTCCTGTCGCAGCAGCGCGACGACCTGATCGAGGGCGAGAAGACGCTGATGAACACCATCGAGGAGATCAACCAGACCGCCCAGAGGATGTTCTCGGAGACGTTCGCCAAAATCAGGGAAAACTTCATCACCATCTTCAAGGACCTCTTCATGGAGGGCGACGAGTGCGACCTCCGGATCGAGGAGGGCGTGGATCCCCTTGAAGCCAGGATCGAAATCATCGCGAAGCCCCGCGGGAAACGCCCGACGTCGATCGACCTGCTGTCCGGCGGCGAGAAAACGCTCACCGCGATCGCGCTGCTGTTCGCGATCTACCTGGTCAAGCCGAGCCCGTTCTGCATCCTGGACGAGGTCGACGCCCCGCTGGACGACTCCAACATCGACCGGTACACGCGCATCCTCACGAAATTTTCGAAAGACACCCAGTTCATCGTGGTGACCCACAACAAGCGGACGATGGAGTCCGCCACCGCGATGTACGGGGTGACGATGGAGGAAATGGGCGTTTCGAAGATCGTGACGGTCCGCTTCAACGAGGACTCCCGGGTCCGTTCCGCCGCCGTCACCGGCTGAAGCCGGCGGCGCTGTTCTCCCTTTTTCATCAATTCTGAAATATGGTCCATATCTTCGTGGACTTCGACGGGACCATCACCACCGGGGACGTCGGGGACGCATTGTTCGAGCGCTTCGGCGGCGAACGCAGCCTCCGGGCCGTGGACGCCTACCGCGGGGGCGAGCTCTCCGCCGTGGAGTGCTACCGCGAGGAGTGCCGCGCGTGCGGCAGCGTCCCGCTCGCGGAGCTTCGCGCATTCCTCGACTCCCGGGAGATCGACCCGACATTCGCCGCGTTCGACGGCTACTGCCGCGAGCGGTCGTTCGGCCTCACCATCCTGAGCGACGGCATGGATTACTACATCAGGGCCATCCTCGAACGCCACGGGCTCGGCCACGTGCCGTTCCGGGCGAACGTCCTCGACCTCGCCCCGGCCGGGCGGGATGGCCTCGTCTCGTTCGTCCCCTCGTTCCCGAACACCGACGAAGTCTGCGACCGCTGCGCCAGCTGCAAACGGAACCACATGCTGACGACCACCGGCGACGACGACGTCATCGTGTACGTGGGGGAGGGATACTCCGACCGCTGTCCCGTGCAGTTCGCCGACCTCGTCTTCGCGAAGGACGACCTGCTCCGGTACTGCGAGGAGAACTCGGTCGCGTATTATCCCTACGGCTCGTTCGCCGACGTCAGCGACCGGCTCGAAAAAATTTCACCGCGCCGCGCGGGCGGCGGGGCACCCGACGCCGTTGCATCCTTCCCCAGGCGCAGGCGGGCCGCGATCGCCAGGAAGGACGCGTTCCTCGGAGGATGAAAACGGCAGGCGACATCCGCGACCTCCTCTTCCGGTACCGCAGCTACACGCCGGTGCCGCTGGTGCTCCTGATGCTCATCTTCGCCCGGCCTTCGGCGGCGAGCTTCGCGTGGGGGCTTCCGCTGGCCGCGGCCGGGGAATTCCTCAGGCTCTGGGGCGTCTCGATCGCGGGGAGCGAGACGAGGGTGACCGGCGGGGTGGGGGCGTCGCAGCTCGTCACCTCCGGGCCGTTCGCCTACGTCCGGAACCCGCTCTACCTCGGCAACATGATGCTCTACATCGGGATGGGCATCGCCTCGTACGCCCTCTTCCCGTGGCTGCAGGCCGGGGCGGCCCTCTGGTTCGTGTTCCAGTATTCGGCGATCGTCTCGCCTGGAGGAGGAATTCCTCGTCGAAAAATTCGGTGACCGGTACCGGCGCTACGCGGCCGCCGTCCCCCGCTTCGTCCCGACGTCCGAGGCCGTTCCGGGACCCGGACGGATCCGCAGCCGGTCCTGAGCTGGTCGCGGGGGCTCCGTTCGGAGCGGAGGACGCTCCAGGCCATCGTGCTCCTGACCGCGGCGCTTGTCGTCCGCGGGATGATCTGAGCCGGTGAGGAAGATCCTGGTGATCGCCGGCGAGGCCTCGGGCGACCTCCACGGGTCGGGCGTGGTCCGCGAACTGAAGGCGAAGGACCCGTCGGTCGAGGTCTTCGGCATCGGCGGCGACAGGATGCAGGCCGCCGGGATGGAGCTCATCTTCCACGTCCGCGAGCTCGCCGTGATGGGGTTCCTGGAGGTGCTGAGGCACCTGCCGGTCCTGAAGGCCGTCGAGAAGACGCTCGCGGCGGTGATCGCGATGAAGAAGCCGGACGTCCTGGTGCTCATCGACTACCCCGGGTTCAACCTCCGCTTCGCCCGGAAGGCGAAGCGGCCGGGAATGAAGATCGTGTATTACATCAGCCCGCAGGTCTGGGCGTGGAACCCGGGGCGGGTCAAAAAAATGAAATCGCTCATCGACAAGATGCTCGTGGTGTTCCCCTTCGAGCGCGAGATCTACACCCGGGCCGGCATCGACGCGGAATTCGTCGGGCACCCGGTCCTCGAGGAGGTCTCCGACGCGCAGGACCGGAAGGGTTTCTTCCGCCGGTACGACCTCGACGAATCGAAGCCGGTCCTCGGGCTCTTCCCGGGGAGCAGGAAACAGGAGATCGAGCGGATCTTTCCCGCGATGCTCGGGGCCGCGAGGATCCTCTCCGGCGAAGCTCGGCGTCCAGCCGGTCGTCGGCGTGTCGTCCCTCCTCGATTACGAATACGTGAAGGGATTCATCCGCGGGGAGTCGGCGGTGCGGCTCCTGCAGAACGCCACGCACGACATCATGAAGAACTCCGACCTGGCCGTCGTGACCTCCGGGACGGCGACGCTGGAGACCGGGTACTTCGGGACGCCGATGATCGTCGTCTACAGGACGTCATGGCCGACGTACGCGATCGGGCGGCTCCTCATCCGGGTGAAGAACATCGGCCTGGTGAACATCGTCGCGGGGAGGGGCGTCGTCCCCGAATTGATCCAGCACCGCGTGACCCCGGAGGGGATCGCCGCCGAGGCGGAACGCCTGCTGGGCGACGCCGCCGCGCGGACGGCCATGTCGGCCGACCTCCGGGTCATCCGCGAGCGGCTCGGGAGTCCCGGCGCGTCGAAGCGTGTCGCCGAAGCGATCCTCGCGCTGGCGTGAGGAACGATGTTGAACGCGCTCCGGAAGCTCCTGGTACCGTTCTCCCGGGTGTACGGGGCGATCGTCGCCGCAAGGAATTTTTTCTATGACAGGGGACTCTTCACCATCACCGCCGTCGGCACACCCGTGATTTCGGTCGGGAACATCACGGCCGGGGGGACCGGCAAGACCCCCCTGGTCGAGTACATCGTCCGGACGATCCTCGACTCCGGCGCCCGTCCCGCGGTCCTTTCGCGCGGGTATCGCCGCACCACGACGGGAACCGTCACCGTCTCCGACGGCGTGAAGGTCCTGGCGGACGCCGACCGCGCCGGCGACGAACCGGCCCAGATCGCGCGGAAATTCCCCGGATGCGTCGTCGTCGTCGACGAGGACAGGGTGCGCGGGGCCCGGTTCCTGGAATCGGCGTTCCACCCCGACGTGATCGTCCTGGACGACGGGTTCCAGCACCGCGCCCTCCGCAGGGACCTCGACATCGTCGTCGTCGCCGACGGGGCGGGCGGATCGGGGCTCCTCCCATCCGGCGACGGCCGGGAGCCTGAGAGCTCCCTGCGAAGGGCCGACATCGTGGTTAAAAATATGCGCGCCGGTTCGGGTCTGCACGGCACGGGCGGGACGACCGGCGCGGGCGGGACGACCGGCCTGGGAGCGACGACGGGTGTCCGGATGCGCTACGAATTGAAACGGTTCGCCTCGGTGGAGTCGGGGAAGGACGTCGGCCGCGACGAGCTCGCTCGCCGGCCGGTTCACGGCGTTCTGCGGGATCGGAAATCCGGCGTCGTTCACCTCGACGCTGGAACGGCTCGGCCTGAAGCCCGAATCGATGCTCGTGTATCCCGACCATCACCGGTATACCGAAAACGACATGCGGGCGATCGATGATGCGGCCGGTTCGACCGGCGCGAAGTATGTCGTGACCACCGAGAAGGACGCCGTCCGGCTGGAGGGCGAAACGATGCCGCAGGTCCCGTTCCGATCAAGGCTCGTCTCGGCGGTGATCGGTGCGGTCCTCACCGAAGGCCGGGAAACCTTCGATCGGGCCGTGCTCGGCGCCGCCGGAAGGAAGTCGCCGTGATCGTCGGCCTCTCCGACAACCGGGTGAACGAGGAGAAGTACCTCCTCTATGAAGAATGGCTCCGGGCGGAACGCGCCGACCTGAAGACAATCCGGCTCACGCCAGGTGACGGCAACGCCGGCTCCCTCGGGCGTTGCGACGCCCTCGTCCTCACGGGCGGGGGGGACGTCGATCCCCGGATGTACGGCGGGACCGGGAGCCACTCGACGCTATACGAGATTTCGGAAGAACGGGACCGGTTCGAGGCGGACCTCGTCAAGAGCTCCCTCGACCTCGGGATCCCGCTGCTCGGGATCTGCCGGGGGATGCAGCTCGCGAACGTGGCCCTCGGCGGGACGCTGATCACCGACCTCGAAGAGGCGGGACACCCGGCGCACCGCACCGTGAACGGCGTGAAATGCCGGCACGAGGTGCGGCTCGAGGCGGGCAGCGCGCTCGCGGCGCGCCTGGGGGTGGAACGCGCGTGGGTGACCTCGAGCCACCACCAGGCGGTCGATCGCATCGGCTCAGGGCTGAAACCGGCCGCCCGATCGGACGACGGGGTGGTCGAGGCGCTCGAACTCACCGGGCCGGACGGCGGCCTCCGGGCCATTCTCGTGCAATGGCACCCCGAACGGATGGACGCGGCCCCCCTCTCGGCGGGACTGCGGAAAATTTTCTTTAACTCACTCACTGCGAAATAAACCAAACAACCGGATCCGACCATGAAACAGAAGTACGTATACTCGTTCGGCGGGAAAAAGGCCGACGGAAGCGCCGACATGAAGGGCCTGCTGGGCGGCAAGGGCGCCAACCTGGCCGAGATGACCAATATCGGGCTCCCCGTTCCCCCCGGCTTCACCATCTCGACCGAAGTCTGCACCCATTTCTACGCCCACAAGAGAAAATACCCGGCCGTGCTCGCCGCGGAAATCGCGCGGGCGATGCGCGGCGTCGAGCGGCTGACGGGCAAGAAGTTCGGCGACCCGTCGAACCCGCTCCTTGTTTCTGTGCGCTCCGGGGCGAGGGCCTCCATGCCCGGAATGATGGACACCATCCTCAACCTCGGGATGAACGACGCCACGGTCGACGGCGTGATCCGCAGGACGGGCAACGCGCGGTTCGCCTACGATTCGTACCGCCGGCTCGTCCAGATGTACGGCGATGTGGTGATGGGCCTGAAGCCGGAGGACGAGCACGACCGCGACCCCTTCGAGCTCATCATCGAGGAAATGAAGCACCGCCGGGGGGCGGTGACCGACACCGACCTGAACGCCGAGGACCTGCGCGAGCTCGTGGGGCGCTTCAAGAAACTGATCGTCGACAAACTCGGCGTCCCGTTCCCGCAGGCCCCCGAGGAGCAGCTGCAGGGGGCGATCGGCGCGGTCTTCGGCTCGTGGATGAACGACCGGGCCATCACGTACCGCAGGCTCAACAACATCCCCGCCCACTGGGGGACCGCGGTCAACGTCCAGGCGATGGTCTTCGGCAACCTCGGCGAGGAATCGGGGACCGGCGTCGCGTTCACGCGCGACCCCTCGACCGGCAGGAACGAGTTCTACGGCGAGTTCCTCTACAACGCGCAGGGCGAGGACGTCGTGGCCGGGACCAGGACCCCGCTGCCGATCTCCGCGCTCGCGAAGAAGTACCCCCGCATCCACGCCCAGCTCCTGAAGGTCCGGAAAATCCTGGAACGACGGTACCGGGACATGCAGGACGTCGAGTTCACGATCGAGCAGGGAAAACTCTACATGCTGCAGACCCGTTCGGGGAAACGGACCGGTTTCGCCGCCGTGCGGATCGCGGTCGACATGGTGAAGGAGCGGCTGATCACCCCCGAGGAGGCGCTCATGCGGATCGAACCGGAACAGCTCAACCAGCTGCTCAGGCCGGTTTTCGATCCGAAGGAGAAGGCCGCCGCGCTCAAGGACGGCCGGTTCCTGGCGAAAGGCCTGAACGCCGGCCCGGGCGCCGCCACCGGCAAGGTCGTGTTCTCCGCGCAGAAGGCGGAGGAGTGGAAGGCGAAGGGCGAGAGGGTCGATCCTGGTCCGGATCGAAACGTCCCCCGAAGACATCAAGGGGATGGACGCCTCGGAGGGGATCCTCACCGCGCGCGGCGGGATGACCTCGCACGCGGCCCTCGTGGCGCGGCAGATGGGTAAGGTGTGCGTCGCCGGCTGCGGCGCCCTCGAAATCGATTACGCAAGGCGGGAACTGCGCTCGAACGGCGTCACCGTCCGCGAGGGTGATTTCATCTCGATCGACGGCTCGACGGGCGAGGTCCTGAGCGGGCAACTGACGACGCGCCCGTCCGACATCGTCCGCGTCCTGGTGGAGAAGGACCGGTCGGCGCGCTCCTCGGAGGGGTACGCGACCTACACTCAATTGATGAAGTGGTCCGACGGGTTCCGCAAACTCAGGGTCCGGACGAACGCCGACCAGCCCGACCAGTGCGAGACGGCGATCGCCTTCGGGGCGGAGGGGATCGGCCTCTGCCGCACCGAGCACATGTTCTTCGGCGGCGACCGGATCGACGCGGTGCGGGAGATGATCCTCGCCGACGACGAGGCGGGCGGCAGGAAGGCGCTCTCGAAGCTCCTCCCGATGCAGCGGAACGACTTCCTGGAGATCTTCCGCGTGATGGGCGAACGGCCCGTCACGATCCGGACGCTCGACCCGCCGCTCCACGAATTCCTCCCCCACGACGCAAAGGGGATCGCGGCGGTCGCCGGGAAACTCGGCGTGAGCCCGGAGAAGGTGGCGCTGCGGATCGAGCAGCTCCGGGAGTTCAACCCGATGCTCGGGAACCGCGGGTGCCGCCTGGGGATCATCTTCCCCGAGATCACCGAAATGCAGAGCCGGGCGATCTTCGAGGCGGCCTGCGACGCGAAGCGGCAGGGCATCGACGTCCAGCCGGAGGTGATGATCCCCCTGGTGGGTTTCGTCGCCGAGCTGAAAAAACAGGAGGAGATCGTGCGGAGCGTGGCCGCGGAGGTGTTCCGCGAGAAGAAGGTGAAGGTGCGGTACCTCGTCGGGACGATGATCGAGCTCCCGAGGGCCGCCGTCACCGCGGACGAGATCGCGGGCGTTGCGGAGTTCTTCTCCTTCGGCACGAACGACCTGACGCAGACGACCCTGGGGCTCTCGCGCGACGACGCCGGGGCCTTCCTGCCGCAGTACGTCGAGCGGGGCATCCTCGAGGAGGACCCGTTCGCGACGATCGACCGCGGCGGCGTCGGGGCCCTGATGAAGATCGGCGTCGACAAGGGGCGGTCGGTGAACCCGAAACTCAAGATCGGCATCTGCGGCGAGCACGGCGGCGAGCCGAAGTCGGTGAAATTCTGCGCCGAGCTGGACCTCGACTACGTCAGCTGTTCGCCCTACCGGATACCGATCGCGCGGCTCGCGGCCGCGCAGGCCGGGCTCCTCGCGCGACAGGCGGCGCGGACGAAAGCTCCGCGGCGGAAAAAATAACGGAAACGCCCCCGACGGGGATGGACACACACAGACCAGAAGCGGAGAAACCATGAAACTGTCAGACTTCAAGTACCCTTGCCCCGCAACCTCATCGCCAGCTACCCCGCCAAGCCGCGGGACAGCGCCAGGCTCATGGTGCTCAACAGGGCGGACGAAACGATCGACGTGAAGAAATTCTCGGACATCGGGAGTTTCATGAAAAAAGGCGATTGCGTCGTCATCAACGAGACGAAGGTCTTTTCGGCCCGGCTGTTCGGGAAGAAGGAGAAGACCAACGCGAAGATCGAGGTGTTCCTCCTCCGTGAGCTGAACAAGGAGGAGGGCATCTGGGACGTGATCGTCGACCCGGCGAGGAAGGTCAGGATCGGGAACAAGATCTACTTCGACGACGGGAAGATCTGGTGCGAGGTGATCGACAACACGACCTCCAGGGGGAGGACGGTGCGGTTCAACACCAAGGTCGACCTGTTCAAGATCATCGAGCGGATCGGGATGACGCCGCTGCCCTACTACATCAAGCGGACCCCGGTGGAAGAGGACAAGGAATCGTACCAGACCATCTTCGCCAAGAACATCGGCTCGGTGGCGGCGCCCACCGCCGCGCTCCACTTCACCAGGCGGCTCGTGAGCTCCATCGAGGCGAAGGGGGTGAAATTCGCCCCGGTGACGCTCCACCTCGGCCTGGGGTCGTTCCGTCCCGTCGAAGTCGAGGACCTCTCGAAACACAAGATGGACTCCGAATTCTACGAGATCGGGCAGTCGACGGTGGACATCGTGAACCGGACGATCGACCACAAGGGCCGGGTGTTCGTCATCGGCACCAGCACGGCCCGCGCGGTCGAGTCGAGCGTGACCACCACCGGCCACCTGAAGATCAACCGCGGCTGGACCGACAAGTTCATCTTCCCCCCGTACGATTTCAAGATCGCCGACAGCCTGATCACGAACTTCCACATGCCCGAGTCGACGCTCCTGATGCTCGCCTCGGCGTTCGCCGGCCGCGATTTCCTGATGAAGGGGTACAAGAAGGCGATCAAGGAAAAGTGGAGGTTCTACTCCTACGGCGACGCGATGCTGATCGTCTGACCGTCGGGGACCGGAGCGCGCGTCATGATCGGAGGAAAAAAGGTTTGCGCCGTCATCCCGGCCGCCGGCGGCGGCAGGAGGATGGGCGCGCCGCTCTCCAAGGTGCTGATGCCCCTCGGGGGGGTTCCGATCCTCGTCCGGACCCTGCGGAAATTCGAGCGGGCGCCGGTCGTCGATGAGATCGTCCTCGCGCTGAGGCCCGAAGACCAGGCGATGGTCGAGGAGATGATCGCCGCCGCGGGGATCGCCAAGGTGCGCACGATCGTTCCGGGCGGTGAGGAGCGGCAGGACTCCGTTCGCGTTGCCCTCGCGGCGGCGGTCCCGCGCGGGGCGGGGATCGTGGTGATCCACGACGGGGCGCGACCGCTCGTCGATACGGCAACGATCGACAGGGTCGTGGAGGCGGCATTCGCCTCGGGGGCGGCCGTGGCGGCCGTCCGCCCCAAGGACACCGTCAAGGTGGAGGAGCCGGCGGGCGGAATGCTCCGGACACCCGACAGGAACCTCTGCTGGCTTGCGCAAACGCCGCAGGCCTTCCGGACCGAAACCATCGTGGACGCGATGGAACGGGCCGTTTCCGCGGGTTTTCGGGGAACGGACGATGTCAGCCTGGTGGAACGGCTGGGCGGAAAAGTCGCTATAGTAGAGGGTTCGCCGAGGAATATCAAGATTACGACCCCGGAGGACATGGAAATCGGCGAAATCCTGTTGAAAAACGAAGGGTGAATCACACCGGTCTTGATTGTTTTTGGTATTCTGAGTATCTTACGTACTGATTTCATTATTCACACTGGGAAATCTACATGATTTCACTCGGTCTGATCGTTCTTCTGAGTTACATCGTCGGTTCCATCCCGACCAGCATCATCGTTTCCAAGCTCACCTTTGGCATCGACATCCGGAACCATGGGAGCGGAAACGCGGGGGGGACCAACGTGGCCGCGCGTGCCTGGGGTGGAGGGCGGGGGTGCTGGTCATCCTCGTCGACATCCTCAAGGGATACGCGGCGACCCAGCTGATCCCGAGGCTCATGTACGGACCGATTCCGTTTGAAAACCGGACCCCGTTCGAGGATTTCACGGTCATCCAGATCATCGCCGGTTGCGCGGCAATCCTGGGACACATCTGGACCGCGTTCAGCGGATTCAGGGGCGGGAAGGGGATCGCCACGGCCGGCGGTGTCCTCATCAGCCTCGCCACCATCGAAATGCTCGTCGCCGTGGGGGTCTTCATCCTGGTGTTTTTCGCCTCGCGCTACGTCTCCCTCGGCTCGGTCAGCGCGGCCCTCTCCCTCCCGGTGGCGATGCTCCTCAGGCACAACGTATTTCACGCGGAACTGCAGGGATACAACACGCTCATTTTTTTCACGATCGGCATCGCGCTCCTCCTCGTTTATACGCACCGCGAGAACATCCGGCGTCTGCGCGCGGGTACCGAGAACAGGCTGACGTCCACATCACTTCTCGGTAAGTTCCGCAGGTCCCGGGGCTGAGACCCGGCCTCGCGTCCCCGCCCTGATCTCTGACCCCCATGCGCATAACGGTTCTCGGAGCGGGCAGTTGGGGCACCACGCTGGCCGTCCTCCTTTCGCAGAACAACCACGCCGTCACACTCTGGGCCCACCGGCCCGAACACGCCCGCGAAATCGAATCCGTGCGTGAAAACCGGCGCCTCCTGCCGGGCATCCCGATTCCAACGGGCGTCATCATCACGCCGGACCTCGAAACCGCCGTGGACGGCGCCCGCATCATCGTCACCGCGATCCCGTCCCAGTTCCTGCGCGCCACGGCCACACGGCTGCGCGACCTCGATTTCCGGAAGACGGTGTTCGTCAACGTCGCGAAGGGGATCGAAAACGACACCCTGATGATGGTCTCCGAGGTGCTCCGCGACGCCCTCCCGCACCTGCCGGCCGACAACGTCGTGACCCTGTCCGGTCCCAGCTTCGCCGAGGAGGTCAGCCGGCAGGTGCCGACCGCCGTCGTCGCCGCCTCGAGCGGGCGCGACGCCGCGGTGACGGTGCAGAAGAACTTCCTCACGCCCTGGTTCCGCATCTACACGAGCGAGGACATCCGGGGGGTGGAGATCGCCGGATCGATGAAGAACGTCATCGCCATCGGTGCCGGCATCGCCGACGGGGCCGGGTTCGGCGACAACACGAAGGCGGCCATCCTCACGAGGGCGACGGCGGAAATATCGCGGCTCGGGATGAAGATGGGGGCGCTCCCCCAGACCTTCGCCGGCCTCTCCGGGATCGGCGACCTGATCGCCACGTGCCTGAGCCGGCACTCGCGCAACCGGCACGTGGGGGAAGAGATCGGGAAGGGGAGGAAGCTCCCCGACATCCTCAATGAAATGGTCATGGTGGCGGAGGGCGTCGCCACGACCCGCTCGGTCTTCGACCTCGGGCGGAAACTCCACGTCGAGCTGCCGATCGTGAACGAGGTGTACCGCGTGATCTTCGAAGACAAGGACCCGATCCGGGCCACCGCCGAACTGATGACGCGCGACGCCAAGGAAGAGCGGTAATGCCGCGGACTTCCCCCCGCCGACGGTGAAATCAACCGATCCGCTCGAAACCCCCGTCCGCTACCTCAAAGGGATCGGGCCGAGAACGCGCCGAAGTCCTCGAGGCCCACGGCATCGGCACGGTGCGTGACCTCCTCTACTATTACCCCTACGGCTACCTCGACCTCGGCACCGTCGAAACGATCGGCGCCCTCCGCTCGGCGGGTCGCGGTGAACTCCTCCGCTCGACCCTCGGCACCGTCCGCACGATTGAACTCCTCGGCCGCCCACCGCGCCAGCGGCTGGTGATCGTCCTGGAAGACACGACCGGTTCGGTCCAGCTCATCTTTTTCGAGGGCATCAATTTCCTGAAACGGGCCTTCGCCGCCGGCGACATGCTCGCCGTCTCCGGCAGGGTGACCCGCTTCCGGAACCAGGTCCAGATCGTCCACCCGATGATCGACCGGCTCTCCTCCGGAGGGGAGGACGGCTCCACCCCCGAGGGGTTCCTCCACACGGGGGGAATTATTCCAAAGTACGGCTC
>CAVRTZ010000004.1:0-168085 GCA_963724215.1 uncultured Ignavibacteria bacterium | reverse complement strand
CTTCGGCGGGCAGGAACCCGGAACGAACGAAGAGATCGCGACCTTCTGCCGCTCGAAGTATGGCGTGAGCTTTCCGATGGCCGAAAAGATTTCGGTGACGGGAGAAGGGATGCACCCGATCTACAAATGGCTCACCGATAAATCGCTGAACGGATGGAACTCCGCCGGGCCGAAATGGAATTTTCACAAGTACCTGGTGAGCGAAACGGGAGAGCTGCTCGCGGTATTTCCCTCAGCCACCAAACCGGCGAGCGCGGAGATCCTCTCCCTCCTGAAGTGATATCCGTTCGCCGTTGAATCCCATCCGGGAAATCGGTACATTCCCGGGTCATTTTTCCCTTCCGTTCTTCGTACGATTATCCGAAAATCCAGGAGAATTCCATGAAGAAGTTACTGTTTCCGCTGCTGCTCCTCCTCGTCGCGTTTCCCCTTCACGCCCAAAAACGCGCCTTCCAACTCGCGGACCTCTATAAGCTGAAAGGCGTTTCCGACCCCCGGGTCTCACCGGACGGAAAGCTGATCGCGTTCGTGGTGACCGAATACACGCTCGAAAAAGGGAAGGCCAACGCCGAGGTCTATGTCATGAACGCGAACGGGGAGGAGTTGAAGAACGTCTCCGACCATTCCTCGGCCGACAACCACCCCTTCTGGTCCCCGGATGGGAAGACGCTCTATTTTACGTCTTCGCGTGAGAACGGACCCCAGGTCTGGAAGATCGCGCCGGCGGGCGGAACGCCCGAGCGGGTCACGAACTTTTCGATGGGCGCCGCGGGCGCCGAACTCAGCCCCGACGGCCGGTCGCTCCTCTTCTCGGCGGACGTGTTCGAGGATTGCGGAGCCGACGACGCCTGCAACAAGTACAGCGACAGCACATTGAGCAACGGCCCGGTCCAGGCCTACATGGCCGACGGCCTGCTCTATCGCCACTGGACCGACTGGAAGCGCGGGAAGGTCGCCCACACGATCCGTTTCGACATGGTCACCGGCGCCTACACCGACCTGACGCCCGGCGCCTACGACTGGCCCGCGTGGGAACAGGGGGGCGTCGGGATACGTCTGGTCCCCCGACGGCCGGGAAGTCTGCCTCGTTTCGAACCACGACGCCGACCAGGCGGAGTCGACGAACAAGGACGTCTGGCTGATGCCCTTCACCGGCGGAGAGCCGAGGAATATCACCGCGGCCAACAGGGGCTACGACGGCAACCCCCAGTATTCACCCGACGGCAGGTACATCGCCTACAAGCTCCAGACGGTGCCCGGATATGAATCCGACTGGATCCGCCTTGCGCTCTATGAGCGGGCGACCGGGAAGAGCACGATCATCTCTGAGGCCTTCGACAACTGGATCGGCGACATCAGGTGGGCCCCCGACTCGAAGAGCATCTACTTCACGGCGCCCGTGCAGGGGCACGTCCCGCTCTACAACATCGAGATCGCGTCGAAAAAAATCAAGGAGGTCATCGACGTCAGGACGATGGACGCCTTCGACCTGTCGGACGACGGAAGGACCATCGTGTTCGCCCGCCGTTCGGTGGGGGAGCCCGCGGACATCTGGAGCTGCTCGTCCTCGGGAAAAAACCTGAAGCGCCTGACGTTCCTGAACCAGCCGGTCGCGGACTTGGTGGACATCCGTCCGGCCGAGGAGATGTGGATCAGCTCGCCGACCGGGAAGAAAATCCACACGTTCATCGTCAAGCCGCACAATTTCGACCCCGATAAGAAATATCCCCTCATCATCAACGTCCACGGCGGCCCGCAGTCGCAGTGGGCCGACGCGTTCCGCGGCGACTGGCAGGTCTATCCGGGGTCCGGGTACATCGTGGCGATGCCCAACCCGCACGGCTCGACCGGGTACGGACAGGAATTCACCGCCGCCATCTCGAAGGACTGGAACGGCAAGGTCTACCAGGACGTCATGGCCGTCGCCGACTCGCTCGAAAAAGTCCCGTGGGTCGACGCGGACCGGATGGGGGCGATGGGGTGGTCGTACGGCGGCTACATGATGATGTGGCTCGAGGGGCACACGACGCGCTTCAAGGCGATCGCCTCGATGATGGGCGTGTACAACCTCACGGCGATGCACGGCGCGACCGAGGAGCTCTGGTTCCCGCAGTACGACCTCGGCGGGACGCCCTGGACGTCCGATCTCTACGAGAAGCTCTCACCGAACAACCACGTGAAGAACTTCAAGACCCCCTGCCTGGTGATCACCGGGGAGAAGGACTACAGGGTGCCGTACACCCAGAGCCTCGAGTTCTTCACCGGCCTGCAGAAGATGGGCGTGCCCTCGCGACTCCTCGTCTTCCCGAACGACGGCCACTGGCCGTCCTCGGTCAAGTCGATGCCGCTCTACTATAACGCGCACCTCGACTGGTTCCACAAGTACCTCGGCGGCGACCCTGCGCCGTACGACATGGAGAAGATGGTGAGGAACCAGGCGTTCACGCCGGCCCCGCCGGCGTCCTCGACGCCGTAGGCGACAGATCGCCGAATTTCCGGAAGGGGCCCCTGACGAACGGGGCCCTTTCCGTTTCCCTCGCGCACCGTTCCGCCGCGGGCCGCCATCCCATCCGCGGGCCGGCATCCCGTCCGGGGGCCTGACCGTCTTGACTTTGCCCCCCACCCGGCGTATTTTAATCAACCCATCTCCCGCAGCCATTGAATGCCCGATCTCATTCCTGACGCACCGCCGGTGGTGGCCGAACTCCACCGGGGGGACACGATCACCGTGAAAGCCGAGAGCCTCTCGGGCGAGGGAACGAGCGTCGGTCGTTTCGGCGGGATCGTCTGTTTCATCGGTGACGCCGTCCCCGGCGACGTGGCGCTGGTCCGGCTCTTCAAGATCAAGAAACAGTACCTCGCCGGGAAGGCCGTGCAGATTCTCACCCCGTCCCCGCTCAGGACAGAGCCGAAATGCGTCCACTTCGGCGTGTGCGGGGGATGTCGCTGGCAGAACCTGTCGTACGAGGACCAGCTTTCCTTCAAGCGGCGGCGCGTCGCCGACGTCTTCGAGCGGATCAGCGGGATCGACGGGATCGACGTCCGTCCGGTGATCGGGTGCCCCGACCCGTACCACTACCGGAACAAGATGGATTACACGTTTTCCAACGACCGGTGGCTCACGCAGGAAGAGTTCGCGCAGACCGGTGAGCGCTCCCGGATCGCTCGTGCTGGGGATGCATCTCCCGGAACGCTTCGACAAGATCCTGGACCTGACCCAATGCCTGCTCCAGTCGCCGTCGGGTGAGGGGATCCTGCTGGCGACCGGGGAACACTTCCGGGGCCGTGACGTGGACGCGTATTCCACGCGCACCCACACCGGGTACCTGCGGCACCTGGTCGTCCGGGAGGGGAAGAACACCGGTGAAACGATGGTCAACATCGTCACGACCGACGACCGTCCGGAGGAGATGCGGGCCTACGCCGCCTTCATCCTCGGACGGTTCCCGGCCATCACCACCGTCGTGAACAACATCACCGAGCGCATGTCGATGGTGGCGCAGGGGGACCGCGAGACGGTCTACCACGGGCCCGGAACGATCAGGGAGAGGATCGGCCGGTACCATTACCGCATCTCGGCGAATTCCTTCTTCCAGACGAACACGGCGCAAGCCGGAGCGCTCTTCGACGCCGTCGTCGAACTCGCCGGGTTTTCACCGTCCGACGTCGTGTACGACCTCTACTGCGGGACGGGCGCCATCGCCATCTACATTTCGGAGCACGTGGGGAGTGTGCTGGGGATCGAAGGGAACGAGTCGGCCGTCGCCGACGCGCAGCGGAACGCGGCCGAAAACGGGGTCACCAACTGCCGGTTCATCCGGGCCGCCCTCCCCGGGGGCCTCGACCCGGGCTCGCCGGAACTGTCCGGTTTCCCGGCCCCCACGGTGGTCGTCGTCGACCCTCCGCGCAGCGGTCTGCACGAGAAGCTGATCGGTAAAATCATCCGGCTCTCGCCCCCGAAGGTCGTCTACGTCAGCTGCAACGCGGCGACGCAGGCGAGGGACGTGAAATTCTTCGCGGAGGCCGGATACAGGCCCGGCCCTGTGAAGCCGGTGGACATGTTTCCGCACACCGACCATGTCGAAACGGTGACGGTGCTCAGTCGATGACGGACGGCGCGGGTCAGACTTTCCGCCCCGAGAAGATCGTCGCGGCCCCGAACGTGAGCGGGCGGGCCTCGGTGCGGATGAATCCGGCGATGTTCATCATCGAGAGGAATTCGGCGGCCGGCGGAAACGCCTCGATCGACTCGGGCAGGTACCGGTAGGCGGAGGCATCGCCGGAAACGATCCTGCCCGCGGCCGGCAGGAGGTACTTCGCGTGCAACCCGTACAATTTTCGCAGGAGGGGCCGTTCGGGGACGGTCAGTTCGAGGATGACGGCGATTCCCCCGGGCCGGAGCACGCGGTACATCTCGCGCAGGGACAGCGGCCGGTCGGCGAAGTTGCGGATGCCGAACGCCGTGATGGTCCCGTCGAAGGTCCGGTCGCGGAAGGGGAGGGAGAGCGCGTCGCAGGCGGCGACGCCGAACCTGCCGGCGGCGGCCTTCGAGCGCATTTTGTTCTCGTACCGGCGGAGCATGTTGATCGAGAAATCGGTCCCGGCGGTAAACCGCGGGTCGAGCGTCCGGAGCTCGACGGAGACGTCGCCGCTGCCGGCGGCGATGTCGAGGAACGAGCCGCCCGGGAAATCGGAGAGGAGGGCGACCGCCTGGCGCCTCCATCCGGTGTCGAGGCCGAAACTGATGAGACGGTTGAGGAGGTCGTAGGTCGGGGCGATCCGGTCGAACATCGCGCGAATGCGCGCCGGCCGGGACTGTTCTGAGACGGCGGAATTTTCCATAGGATGCGACGGGTGAATGTCTTTATTTTCAGTATGAAATCCAAACCCTTCCTGGCCGCGCTCCTGCTCGCCCTGCTCGCCGCGCCCGGGGGCGGCCCGCTGCTGGCCGGCGGCTCACCGAAGAACATCGTCGCGGCGGCGAGGACGACTCCCGTCACCATCGACGGCGTGTTGTCGGAGCCGGTGTGGGAGAACGCGGTGCCGGTCGCGGGGTTCCTCCAGTACGATCCGGCGGAGGGTTCCCCCGCCACCGAGCGGACGACGGTCCGCGCGCTCTTCGACGACGACAACATCTACTTCGGGGTGTTCTGCCACGATTCCGATCCCGCGCTCATCGACCGGCAGCTCACGCGGCGCGACAGGACGGCGCAATCGGACCGGGTCTCGGTGATCATCGATTCGTACCACGGCCACGCGACCGCGTTTCTCTTCGGCGTCACGGCGTCGGGCGTGCAGTCCGACGGCGTTTTTTCGTATGACGGGATCCTGTACGACGTCCAGTGGGACGCCGTCTGGGAGGTCGGCACGGCCGTCACCCCAGGCGGTTGGGGGGCCGAGTTCAAGATCCCGTTCAGCGCGCTCCGCTTCTCCCTGCAGGACAGCGAATACGTGTGGGGGGTGAACTTCCGGAGGTACATCGCGCGGAAGAACGAGACGGACGAATGGGTGATGGTCCCGAGGAATGAAACCCCGCCGGGGGTGCTGACGTCCATTTCCCGGATGGGGCACCTCTCCGGGATGACGAAGATTTCCCCGGCGATGCACATCGAAATCCTGCCCTACCAGGTCACCACATTCGGGCATTTCGCACAACCACCCCCGTTCGACGTTCGGGAGGAACTCACCGGCGCGTTCGGACTGGACCTCAAGTACGGCGTCACCAACAACGTGACGCTCGACCTCGCCGTCAACCCGGATTTCGGACAGGTCGAGGTGGACCAGGCCGTCCTGAACCTGACCGTGTTCGACACCTACTACCCCGAGAAACGCCCCTTCTTCCTGGAGGGCGCATCGTTCTTCACCTTCGGCGCCGCGTTCGACAACCGCGACCTCAGGCTGTTCTATTCCCGCAGGATCGGACGGGAACCGACGCTCTCGCGCCCGCCGACCGCCGGGTACGTGTACGCGGAAAATCCGAGGGTCACGACCATCCTCGGCTCGGCCAAGCTCACCGGGAGGACCGACGGCGGGCTGTCGTTCGGGGCGCTCGCCGCACTCACGGACGAGGAAACCGCGGTCGAGGAGGACAGGGACGGGAATACCGGGGAACCGTTCATCGTGGAACCGAAGGCCGGCTACTCGGTGGCGCGCGTTTCGCAGGAGGTCGGGAGCGCGTCGAGGGTCGGGTTGCTCGCGACCGCGGCGATGAAGGAATACAGCGCGCCGGCCCTGAGCGGGGGCGTCGACTGGCGCCTCCGGTCCGACGACGACACGTGGCTCGCCGACGGATACCTCGCCTCCTCGCTGCCGTCGGAGGAGTCGGGGATTTCGGGGCGGGCGGCCGGGTCCGCCGGGAGAATGGCGCTCGGGCGCATCGAGGGGGAGCATCTCCTTTTCTTCAGCACGTACGATTACTCGAGCCGGGATTTTTCCATCGAAGACCTGGGCTTCTACAGCCAGCCCCGTGAACACGGCGGGTACACGCAGGCGACCTGGCGCGAGAACGCCGCGGGGGGGACGCCGTCCGGAGGTACGCGCTCACCATGCAGCCGAATTACCGCTGGAACTGGGACGGGGTCCTGACGGGCTCGAGCCTCGAATTCGAACCCTCGTTCGAGTTCACGAATTTCTGGGTGCTCACCCTGAACGCGATGCACCTCTTCCCGGCGTACGACGACGCGAGCCGCGGCATCGTCGGGCTCTATAAGCGGCCCCCGGGGAACGCCTTCCGGGCGATCCTGGACACGGACCCCAGCAAGCCGGCCATCCTGAGCGGGTACTTCGGGTACGACGACGACATCCGGGGGATGCAGCGCTGGATCGCCTCGTTCAAGGTCACGCTCCGCGCGACCAGCTGGATGGATTTCGTACCGATGATCACGCTGTCGAAGACGCGCTTCGAGGAGGCGTGGGCGATCCCGGTGTACACCGTCAACGGGCTGAACCTCTTCGGCGACCGGGACGTGGACCAGACGGATTTTTCGCTCCGCGGCACGGTCGCGTTCAGCCGCAAGGTGACCGCGCAGTTCTTCACGCAGGTGTTCCTCGCGAAGGGCACGTACCGGAACTACCGTGAGCTCACCGGCCCGGAGACCTTCGTGCCGGTGAACTACGATCCCTCCACGCTCAACCCCGATTTCAACGACAAGGTGGTCAACGCGAACATCGTCCTGCGCTGGGAGTACCTCCCGGGGAGCACGATCTACCTCGTCTGGACCCACGAGCGGTACGGCTCCGTCCCATCGTACGGGGGGAGCTTCTCCGACGACATGGCCAAGGCGTTCAAATTGCCCGTCAACAACGTCATCCTCGCCAAAATCAGCTACTGGTGGAGTTTATAGGCGACTTCACCGGGCGTGTCCGTCGCGCCGCATCCCGATCCCGCGGGGGCGTGTCAACCGCTTCCCCGTCCCGCGTGTCTAACCCACAGAATCCGATCAATTCAGGAACCCATGATGCCTGCTCCTGACGAGCGGGATTTGATAGAGCGGGCGAAGGAGGGCAGCAATGGCGCGTTCCGGTCGCTGGTCGAACGGCATATGAGAGGCGCGTATGATATCGCCTATCACTTCGTCGGCAATCACGACGACGCGCAGGACGTCGCCCAGGAGGCGTTCGTCCGCGCGCACCGCGGGCTCGGTTCGTTCAGGGGCGACGCCGGATTCGGCACGTGGCTCTACAGGATCGTCACGAACCTCTCGATGAACCGGATCCGCCAGAAGAAATCACGCGCCCGCTTCGAGGTCCCGGCCCACGACGGACTGCACTCCCTGGCGGGGCCGGATCCCGGAGCCGGGGCCCAGCCGGACCTCACCGGCCACATCGAGAAGGCGCTCCACGAACTTCCCACGCTCCAGCGGGCGGTCGTGATGCTCAGGCACCTGAACGGTCTCTCGACGCGTGAGGTCAGCTCGATACTGGATTGTTCCGAGGGGACGGTCAAAACGCACCTGCACAGGGGTTTGAAGAAGATGAGGAAAATGCTCGATTTTATCGCACAGGAGGGCGTATGACGGGACACGGGAAGGCCCGCCGGTTGCTCTATGATTATCTCCGCGGCTCGGCGGGGACGGACGAGACGCGGTTCGTGAGCGATCATCTCGCCCGTTGCGCGCAGTGCGCGGCGGAGGCCGAATCGCTCCGGTCCCTCCTGAAGTTGGCGCCGGACGGATCGAAGAGGCCGAGCGCATCGCTCTCCGACGCCTACTGGGCACGATTCGCCGACGATGTGATGGGACGGATCGGGACAGGCCCGGTCCCCCGGCCCGGCATCGTCGACCGCATTCTGCGGGCCGCAGGTTTACGCGGGCTCGCCGGTGCGCCCGGAGGAATCCCGGCCGCCGCCCGCAGGCTCTCTCCCGCCTTCGCCGTCGTCGCCGCCGTCACCGTTGTGCTGTACTTCGCCCTCGCACGGACAGGCGCCGAACACGACGGCCCGGTCACGGGGACCGTGCCCGGGATCGCGGCGGAGGTGCCGGCCGACTCGAGCACCCAATTCGACCGCCGGCTCACCGATTATTTCAAGCGGTCGAAGGCCCTGCTGGTGGGAGTCTCGAACATCGACCCCGGGGAGGATCACCCGATCGACCTCGACGCGGAACGGAGGATATCCCGATCGCTCCTGCGCGAGTCCCGGATCCTCAGGAGCGGCCCGGTCGATCCGCGATCGTACCGGCTCATGGAAGACATCGACCAGATCATGATCGGCCTCGCCAACAGCGACGCCGCCCCCGCGCGCCCGGCGGTGGACGTCATCCGGGGCGGCATTGAAAATAAAAACCTGCTGTTCAAACTGAGGATGCAGGAAACCGGGCAATACCGCATACCGGTCCTGCAGGCGTCATATAAACAATAAGGGAACGTCATGACCACGCTTCGTCATTTTACGATAGCCACCATACTCGCGTCGACCCTCTGCGTGCCCGCGCGCGACGTGATCGCCCAGGCGGCCGCGAGCCCGCGACCGCCGGCCGTCACGTCCGCCCGGACGCGTCTTTCCCCGCCATCCATCGGCCTGACGTATTCACGCACCGCGCCCGTGTTCGCCGCTGACGCGATCCCGCGCCCCGTTCCCGCGCGGGCCGCGGGCGATGACGACGACCCCGCGTACGCCGGGTACAAGAAGGCGTACGAACTGATCCTCGACGAGCGCTGGGACGAGGCGAGAAAGGCGTTCAGGGAACTCACGAAGAAATATCCCGACTCCGAATACCGGGACGACGCGGAATACTGGATCGCCTATTCGTACCGCGAAACGGATTACGACCGGGCGATGGACCTCTACAAGAAATTCGTGAAGGACAACAAGACGAGCGCGTACTTCGACGACGCGCTCGCCGACATGGACCAGATGATGGCACGGTCGATGGCGGTGACCCTGCCCCGGCACGCCGTCGGCGTGAATCTCACGGCCCCGGCCACCCCCGCGGTGAGCGTCGCCCCTGACCGAGCTCCGGGGTCAGCATGACGACGCTCCCGACGCCGGCGCTGGCCCCGATGATGAAGATGCGGCACCTGGAACGCATGCTCCAGCGCGGAACGCCCGATGCCCGGCCTCGGCTGGGCCTACGACACCGACGACCTCGACGAGGAGACCCGCCTCCGGCTGGAGGCGGTCAACGCCATCGGCATGACGCGCGAGGACGAGAAGGGGTTCGCGGCGCTGAAAAGCCTCGCCGTCGATCCGAAGGAGAAACAGGTCGTCCGGATCGCCGCGATCGAGGCGATGACCGGTTACCGGAAGCACGAAAGCCTGCCGGTCCTCGTCGAGATCGCCGTGAACGACACGAGCGAGGAGATGCAGCTCTTCGCGATCGACTACATCGGCCAGGCGGCGCGCGACAAGGAGAAGGCCTTCGATGCCCTTCTGACGCTCTACACCTCGCTCCCGGCGGCGAAGGTGGAAAAACGGAGGATGGTCTTCTATTCCATCGCCGGCATCGGCAACGACAGGGCCGTCGACTTCCTCGCGACCGTCGCCCGCTCGAACGAGGACCACGAGCTCCGCCGCGAGGCGATCTATTACCTCGGCAGCATCGGCGGGGAAAAGGCGCGTGACGTCCTGATCGAGGTGCTGGAGAGGAAGCCGCCGCGCTGATATCCGGTGACCGGCCGGGTCGCGCGGTCCCCGGCCGCGCCGGCCGCAGCGAACGATTCTACGGGGCCGCCATCCTCCCCCGGCGCGCGCCGTCCCCCGTTTGGTATTATCCCACCCATTGCGTATTATTTACCCCTTTTTCTCTCCCGGTCCACATCGTGCGAATATCGTATCCGATCCGTTCCGCGGTCACCGCGCTGGTGTCCCTGCTCGCGCTCGCCGGCGCCGGCGCGGGCGACCACCCTCGCGCCGTCCGGGCCGTGCGCACCTCCCAGCCTCCCAGGATCGACGGCATCCTCGACGACCCGGCCTGGCAGAGCGCCGTGCCCGCCGGCGATTTCATCCAGCGCGATCCGGAGGAGGGAAAGCCCGCCTCCGAACGGTCCGAGGTGAGGGTCCTCTACGATCAGGACGCAATCTATTTCGCCTGCACCTTTTACGATTCGCAGCCGGAGCTGATCCTGGCCCCGTTCACACGCCGCGACAACGAAATCGAATCCGACTGGGGGTCGATCAGGATCGATTCCTACCACGACCACCAGAGCTGTTTCGAGTTCACGTTCAACCCGTCGGGCGTGAAGGTGGACATCCTCCAGTTCGACGACGGGAACAACGAGGTGACGTCGTGGGACCCGGTCTGGTACGTGGAGACGAGGATCACGGCGGAGGGCTGGACCGCCGAGCTGAAAATTCCCTTCAGCGTGCTGCGGTACAATTCCCCGGGCGCGGACACGAGCGGGTATACCTGGGGGATCAACTTCATCCGGAACATCAGCCGGAAGCAGGAAGGCCAGTACTGGGCGTTCACGCCGAAGAAGGAGAGCGGTTTCGTCTCCCGCTTCGGCAGCCTCACGGGACTCGAGGGGCTCCCCGACCCCCGGCAACTCGAGGTGGTCCCGTTCACCGTCAGCAAGCAGACCTGGACGCCCGCTTCCGACGTCCGTCCCCCGGTCAGCGATTTCAGCCAGGAGCTCGGGGCCGACATCAAGTACGGCATCTCCAAGGATTTCACGCTCGACGTCTCGCTCAATCCGGATTTCGGACAGGTGGAGGCCGACCCCGCGGTCCTGAACCTCAGCACGTTCGAGACGTTCTATCCGGAGAAGCGACCGTTCTTCATCGAAGGGACGCAGTTCATCCGTTTCACCACGTTCGGCGGCGACTTCGGTCCCGGGATGTTCTACTCGCGCAGGATCGGGCGGGGGATCTCCGAGGATGAGGTGGACGTGCCGGAAGGGGGGAGTATCGAAGAATTGCCTCAGACCACGAGGCTCATCGGCGCGGCGAAGGTCAGCGGAAAAACCAGCGGCGGCCTCGCGGTGGGCGTGCTGGAGGCGTTCACCGGCGAGGAGCGCGCGGTCGTGAGCGATTCGAACGGCGCCACGTCCGACGTCATCCTCGAGCCGTTCGGGTACTACAACATCCTGCGTGTCCGCCAGGACGTGATGACGAATTCCTACGTGGGCGCGATCCTGACCTCGGTGGCCAAAACGTCGCGTGCCCCGGCATTCACCAACGGCTATGACTGGAAACTGAGGCTGGGGAGGAACACCTACGCCCTCGACGGCTTCGCGGCGCTCTCCCACACGACGATCCCCAACGGCGAACGGGCCACCGGCTCGGCGGGTAAGGTCTCCTTCTCGCGCATCGCCGCGGAGCACTGGCTCTGGTCGACGGGCGTCGATTACACCTCGCGCAAATACAACATCAACGACGTGGGGTTCTTCTTCTCGCCGGACGACTACGGCGGGAGCGCCTCGCTCACCTACAAGGAGGACGCGCCCGCCGCGACGGTGAGGGCCTACGAGATCACCGGGGGCGCGCACGTGCGGCAGAACTTCGACGGCGTCAACCTGTTCAGGCAGGTCAACACGGGCGCGGACGTCCTCTTTTCGAATTACTGGGCGGCCGACTGGGACGCCAACATCGACTTCGGCCTCTACGATCATCGCGAAACCCGCGGCAACGGCCTGTACCGGAAGCCGATCGAATGGTCCACCGGGTTCTCGGTCGACTCGGACGAAAGGAACGCCGTCGTGGGTGAACTGAGCGTCCGGTTCGGCTGGGACGAGAAATTGAAGGAACAGGCCGCGGTATCCCTCGGCGTCGAGCTGAAGCCGCTCCCCTGGATGCGCTGGACGCTCGCGACGGAGTACGCACGCACGCGGACCGACGAGGCCTGGATCACGAACAGGGGGAGCGAGGCGATCTTCGGCGACAGGAACACGGATTCCTACGACTTCACCATCCGGGCGATGGTGGCCTTCACCAGGGAGCTGACGCTCGAATACTACGGCCAGATTTTCCTGGCGAAGGGCAACTACGACGGATACCGGATCCTCGTCGGGGACGACGCGTTCACCCCGACCCCCGAGACGCCGGAACTGCGCGCGGAGGATTTCAACAGCCAGTCGCTGAACTCGAACCTGGTCCTGAGGTGGGAATACCTGACGGGGAGCACGCTCTTTCTCGTGTGGTCGCAGGCGCGGGTGGACGACGAGGCGGAATATTTCTCCACAATCAAAAAGGGCGTTGGCGAGACTTTCGGGATCCCTCCCGCCAACGTCCTCCTGCTGAAGATCACGTACTGGTGGGACGTCTGATCAGTTGCCCGGCCCTCTCCCGGCCGGCCGGCCCGGCTGCGCGCTGCGACCGTCCGGTTTGTCGCGCCTGACGGCGGGCTTCTCGCGTTTCACCTCGGGCCTCTGTACCTTGATGTCCGGACTCTCGCGTTTCACCTCCGGCCTCTGCAGCTTGATTTCCGGGCGGTCACGTTGTATGTCGGGACGCACCGCCCCGGTCCCCGGATTTTCGCGGCCCGTACCGGGCCGCTTCAGTTCAATTTCCGGCCGCTCGCGGTACAATTCCCTTCCCGTCCCGTTTCGCGAGTCGTCCCGCTTCCGGGCCGACTCCTGGCCGGACCGTGGACCGGTGGTCTCCGGAGTCCTCTGGCCCGTCCTGCCGCGCTTCACCTCTTCGAGCGACTGTTGAGCGTTCCGTGGCGCCGGGCGGGGGCAGACGCCCTCTTTCCGGCTTTCCCGGGTCGCTCCTTCCTTGCGCAGTTCTTCCGGATCGGGGCGGTAGACCTCCAGCCGGTCGCGGTCGTTCTTCCTGAACAGCCGGTCTTCGCCGGGTTTCCCGCGCTCCACGATCTCCGCGGCCCGGATCTTCTCCCGGGAATGCCGTTCGATTTTTTCGGGCCCCACTCCGTCGTTGACGATCCTGCGGTCCACGGTCCGCACGCTCCCGCCGCTGCGGGTGTGGCCGTAAATCCTCCGCGTCATCTCGGGCGTCTGGACGTAGTTCACGACCTGGGCCGACGAGAAGTTGCCGCACGGGACGAAATTCCAGTAGTGGACCGGGGCCACCCACGGATGCCCGAACGTGATCCCGACGTTGACGCTGAACGTCGCGGACGGGGGCAGCGGCGCCCAGCCGATGTAATCGTCGTCGTACCTCCATTCCACCCACGCCGGTCCCCAGACGTCATCCGGTGCCCAGATCCATCCGTAATAATCGTCGTAGATCCAGCGGCCGTAATGGTACGTCGCCCAGCCGAACGGTTCGTAGGAATTCCAGTACCATCCGTAATCCGTCCAGATCCATCGTCCGCGCATGTACGGCCGCCACTGGTTGCCGGTATGATAGGGGCGCCAGACCGTTCCGTAACTCATATCGATCCATTCACCATGACCGGCGAGCGAGCCGTAAAACAGCGAAAAATGGCCCCCCCCGTGGCGTTTGTGGGCCTCCGTCGCCCCGAAAGCGAAGAAGATGGCCAGTACCAGCCAGAATATGCGTTTCATTGTCGTGCCCTCATGTTTTACTCATTTACCTCTTGATAAAAAAATATTCAACAGTCATGCCATGCTCATAGCGTGAAAAATTAAATGAATTCGCCAAGTCGTTTCAACCCATGTAGTTAAAAAAACTCAGGTGAGTGTTGGAAAAGGGACACACCTCGGTTCATCCCGCGAACTGTGACTTGCGCTATTGACTTTCTGTTTGCCTTCCTGTAACTTTGTGAGGGCTGTACGATTACACCTTCCTTCCCGTAAAGACTTCATCTCGAAGTCTTCTTTTTAAAGACATAATCAGGTCCATCGTGCCGGTAAGAATTCATTCTTATTCGCTGCTCTGTCTCTTTCTCTCTACCATCGGTACCGGCGTCTTTGCGGGTACGCCGCGGGACGGTGATCCTTTTCTCACGTTCATAAGGGAAACCGTCGACGCCATCCCGCCCGCCGCGGAACGCGCGTACCTGGTCCCCGCCGACGAGAACCTCGACGATTGGACTCTGGCCCTTCACCTGTTCCGGTCCGGCAGGCTCGACAGTTGCCGCGTCGTCCTCGCCCGGTACAATTACACGCTCACCTCGATGAAGGACGCCGTCAGCGGCAGCACCTTCGACATTTTCTGGGAGAAAAAGCCGATCACCAGGGGCTGGGGCACCCTTGTGTACAACCGCGGCAACGTCAAGCGGCTCAACATCCACGTCAACCACCCGGTCGAGGACGGGAACATCCCCGTCATCGGCGCGGAAATGTTCCGCCGCACCGGCGCGAAGTGGATGCTCATCGGCGGGAGTTCGAGGCAGGCGGTCCCGGGCAGGAAGAGCGCCGACATGGCCCTCGAGGGACGCAGCGTGTTCCAGCGATGGCACGAGCTGCTCACCGACCAGACGCAGGTTTCGATTTCGCTCCACGCCTACAACCCGGTCAACTATCGCATCCCGATCTCCTCTTCGGAGGTGATCCTCTCGAACGGCCGGACGAACGACTACCAGTGGGGCATCTCGCAGATCAGCCTCGCGTTTCGCGACAGCCTCCGGAAGAAGGGTTTCCGCACCACACTCGCCATGCTCGATTCCGGCTTCGCCCGGCTCGCGGGCGGATCGAATCCCCAGGGGATTCATTCGAACGACAACGTCGGATTCGGCCACTGGATGAACATCGAACTCGCCTCCAGGGTGAGGTTCGATTCCCGGGAATACCTGCGGTTCATCGGGATCGCCGACCGCGCGTTCGGCATCACGCATAAATCCGTCGCGCAGCAGTCCAACCAGCGCTTTCGGGCTGGTCTCCCCGCGCGTCGTCAAGATCGACGGGGCGAAAAAGCTCCTCTTCCCGCCGCCGCAACCGGAGAAATACAGGATCGTCTCCTTCTCCCCGGGCCAGGCGAAGAACGATACGCTCGACCTGCTCTTCGGGAACTGGCTCGACACCAGGGGGAACCGCGGCGGCGTGGCCCGGATCGTGGAGTACGATACGGCCGGGTCGATCACACGCTCCGGGCATGGCACCACGGTGACGAAGCTCGTCACCGCCTCTCCCGGAAAATTCGCGTCGGGCATCAGGCCCGCCGAGCACCGCCCGCCGGACACGCTCTCGCCGGGGGAGGAGGCCGAGGAGACGCACGAACCGATCCAGGTCCACCGCATCCCGTTGCAGCCCGTTTTCGCGTCCACCGTGTCCCCGGAGTATTCGCCCGTGTCGACCCCGTTCCACTGGGGCGGGATCCTGCCTGAAGGGTTCACCCCGCAGGTCTTCACGTACCGGTCCGCGCACGCCGGCATCTCCGACGTCGATATCCCTGGCCTCTCGCGCTTCCTCATCCCGCTCCTGAAGAGCTCGTACCACGGCGGCGGCGTCCGTTTCGTCGGCGTGGACATGACCGACCTCCTGGTCAACGAAATCGCCCGCCTCGTCTCCGAATACAGGGTCGAGGGGAAGGAAATCGGCGTCATGGCGGAACAGGGCGAGGACGGCGACTACTACCTCCGGCTCTTCCCGGAGGCCCTGGCGGACAATCTCAACAGCAACCTTCCCTGACATCCCCGATGACGACGAAAGCAGCCCCCCCGGTGGAACCCTCCGCCGCGGACACACTCGAAAAAATCGCCTACGAAAGCGTCGCCGCGGTGCAAACCGTGGAACCGAACGACCGCAACCGCCTCGGATACCACGTCTGGAGATGGCTCACGACCCGGCAGGGGAGCCTCGAGGACACGATCCGCGAGTCGGGCGTCACGGCTCACCACACTGCCCGAAATCGCCGTAAAATCGATCCGCGACTCCCTCGCATCGAAGGGCATTACCACCCCCTGAACGGCGCGGCGCGCCTCCGGGACCTTCCGGCGGCGACGGAACCACTCCCCCCAGCCACTTGACAAAACCCCGTGGATGTGCTATATTCCGCGGACGACATAAATGTCGTCCATGGGTATACCACAGGACAATTATGACATCGAGGCCATGAAATCCACGATCGGCGACCGGATTCGGAAGGCGCGCGAAAACAAGGAGATCGACCAGGGTTCGCTGGCCGGCAAACTGGACATCGCCACGAGGACGGTCCAGCGATGGGAGAAGGGGGAGCAGGTCCCAGGAGGCGATTTTCTCATGCAGATCGCGCGATGGACCGGTGTCCGCCCGGACTGGCTCCTCACGGGCGAAGGCGACATGTACCTCCGCACCGACCGCGGCCCCAATATCCTACGATTCAAACAGGATTCGACGTTCAGGAAAGTCAACCTGGTCGAAATCCCCCTGTTCTCCTCCGTTCCAGCGGGAAAAACCGCGGCCATTTTCCATCCCGAGCAGGTCGAGCGCTACGTCACCGTCGACAACCTGAACGACACCGGCGCGTTCGCGCTGGTCGTGAAGGGGGCGAGCATGTCCCCGAGAATCGAGGACGGCGATATCGTCGTCGTCAGCCCGCAGCGGGAAGCCCGCAGCGGCGACATCTGCGTCGTCAGGGTCAACGACGAGGATGTCCTCAAAATGGTCAAACTGGACGATGAGCACGTCCACCTCATCCCCCTGAACACCGAATTCGACCCCCTCACGGTCCGAAAACGGGACATCGCTTTCATCTGGAAGGTCGTCAGGGTCATTAAAAACCTCTAAATCCGCCCCGTTCCGGGGCCATGCCCATCCCCTCCCGGGCGGGGTGATATACGTCACGCCTTTTCGGGTGCCCACCGTGACACCTGTCACCATTCTCCCCGAAGTTCCTGCTATCTTTGTTTCTATAGTTCATCAGAGCAACAACCATCAAAATCCCATGGTCGAGTACAAACAGAATTTCAACGCCCTCAAACTGTCGGGCATCCACCGCAAGCCCCTCAACGTGGGGCTCGTCGCGAAGATCTGCAGGGTCAGCAAGAAGACGGTCCTGAACTGGATCTACAAGGACGCGCTCAAGGCCTTTACGACCTTCGGCGGCCACTACCGCATCTGGCCGGGCGACCTCAAGGAGTTCATCGTGAAGGCCGGGCTGGACGTCCCGTTCCAGTTCGTCGACGAGCGAAAAACGACGTTCCTGATCGTCGACGACGACACGGCGTACTCCAACCTCCTGAAGGAGTCCCTCTGCTCGCGGTTCCCGAGCGCCGACGTGATCATGACCGACGACGGCTATGAGGCGCTCCTGCTGATCGGGGAACGGAAGCCGCAGCTGCTCCTGCTCGACCTGCGGATGCCGAAGCTCGACGGTTTCCAGGTCCTCGACCTCCTGCGCCAGCATAACAAGGATCACTCGATGAAAGTTGTTATATTGAGCGCATACCTGGACGAGGAGACCAGGAGCAGGCTGAGGGAGCACATGGTCGACCAGGCGTGGGACAAGGGGGAAAACCTCAACCTCATGCTCGCGTCGATCGAAAAGATGCTGCTCGGCACGAACGGGGAGAAACCCGGCCGTCGCCGGCAGCCGGTCCCCGTCGCCGCCCAGAGCGCATGACGTCACCGCCATCGCTCAACGACGAAATGAAATCCATCCGGATCCTGCTGATCGATAACACCGTCTCGACCAAGGAGGCCCTCGACAACGCCCCGCTGGAAAAGACGCTGCACCGGACTCGAGGTGATGCTGCTCCCGTCGCAGAACGGCAACGGCATGGCCGACCACGCCATGGTGGACGCGGACGTCGTCCTCATCGGGGACAAACTCCCGAAGAAGAAGGTCGTCGCGTGGGCCGCGAAACTCCGTTCGATGGGCTACAGCTGCCCGATCCTCCTGCTCACCAGGCAGAGCGAGGCGAGGCTCGCGCTCGGCCTACCACGACGCGGGCGTCGACGACCTCCTGAACATCGCGGACATCAGCACGCCCCTCTTCTCGTGGACGTTCACCAGCACCATGAGGAAGATCGTCGAGCGGCGGAAGGCCTCGGAGTACGATTACCTGCGCGAGCGCCTGGCCTCGGTCAAGCGCTCGCTCACCACGCTGATGGGCGAGCTCAACACGCCGCTGAGCGTCATCCGCCTGGCGGTCTACCACCTCGAGCATTCCAAACCGTCGCGCGCGAAGCGGGACCTCTACCACAGCCTCATGGTCGAGAACGTGGAGAGGATCGAGGAAAAACTCAAGGAGCTCTACCACATCCGGCGCCTCCTGACGATCGAGAGGAAGGTCGGCACCCCCGGCGAGTCCCGCTAGGCCCGCGTCCGTCGCCGCGGCCCGTCGGCCGCCCGTTTCCTCCGTCCACCGCAACATCGATCACCGCGACACGACGGCATCATCCCCCTCGCCCCAGGTTTTTGGATTCCGCGGCCATTTTCTCTACATTTTCCCCGTCCATTTTCCCCCCATCACCTCTTTCACTCTTCACCCATGGGTTTTAACTGCGGCATCGTCGGACTGCCGAACGTCGGGAAATCCACGCTCTTCAACGCCATCACCGCGGCCGGGGCGGCGGCGGAGAACTATCCCTTCTGCACCATCGATCCGAACGTCGGGATCGTCCCGGTCCCCGATCAACGGATCGACCAGCTGGTGAAGATCTACCGGCCGAAAAAATCACGCCGACCGTCATCGAATTCGTGGACATCGCGGGCCTGGTCAGGGGGGCCAGCCAGGGCGAGGGGCTGGGGAACCAGTTCCTCTCCCATATCAGGGAGGTGGACGCCATCTGCCACGTCGTCCGCTGCTTCGAGGACGAGAACGTCGTCCACGTCGACGGGAGCGTCGATCCGAAACGCGACATCGAAATCATCGAGGCCGAGCTCATCCTGAAGGACCTCGACACCGTCGAGCGGAAACTCGCGGACGCCGATAAACGCTCAAAAAGCGGCGACAAAAAAATCAGGGCGGAGGCCGAATACTACCGGCGGGTGCGGGAGCACCTCCTCGGGGGACGGCTCGCCGTCTACGAACGTCCCGGCACCGCCGACGAGGAGTCGTGGCTCAGGGGGCTGCACCTCCTGACCGGCAAGCCGGTGATGTACATCGCCAACGTGGACGAAAAGCACCTCACGGCGGAGGACGGGTACGTCGCCAGGGTGCGGGAGATCGCGAAGAAGGAAAACGCCAGGGTCGTCGTGGCCTGCACGAAGCTGGAGGCGGAGATCGCCGCGATGCCGTACGAGGAACGCGAACACTTCCTCCACGAGCTGGGGGTGAAGGATTCGGGGCTCGACCAGGTGATCCACGAAGGGTACGCCCTCCTCGACCTGATCACGTTCTTCACCTGCGGCCCGAAGGAGGTCCGGGCCTGGACCGTCGGTCGCGACACGCCGGCGCCGCGCGCGGCGGGGGAGATCCATACCGACATCGAACGGGGGTTCATCCGGGCCGAGGTGATGAAATACGACGACCTCGTCAGGCTGGGGTCCGAGCAGGCGGTGAAGGAGCAGGGGTTGCTCGCGATCGAGGGGAAGGAATACCGGATCGCGGACGGCGACGTCGTGTTCTTCAGGTTCGCGGTGTAACCGGGCGGGTCCTCCCCGCGGAAGGGTTACCCCGCCGTCTGCACGACGGCGGGGTGAGTCCGGAGAGCCCGGACAACGGGGATGCGTCAGCCGAAGAGCTCGCCCTGGGGTCCCGCCGGCCTCCGGAACAGCGTCGTGTCGAACTCCACGCTGTCCCCCTTCAGGCCCAGTTTCGCGGCACTCACCCTGAACAGGGAATGAATGCTCGCCGCGGTCTCGCCCTCCCCGGTCATCCTGCTGCCCCATCGCGCGTCGCTCAGAGAACCGCCGCGCGTCGACCTGATCCTGGACTCCACTTTTTTCGCCGCGTCCGGATATTCCCTCCGCAGCCAATCCAGGAAAATCGGTTCGACGGGACCGGGGAGCCGGAGCATCGTGCAGGAGGCGCGAGCGGCGCCGCGCGAGGCCGCCTCCGCGAGGATCGCCGGGATTTCGTGGTCGTTCAGCCCCGGGATGACCGGCGCGATGAACACCGTCGTGGGGACGCCGGCGGCGACGAGTTTCGCGACCGCGTCGAGCCGGTTGGCGGGGGTCGAGGTGCGCGGCTCGAGCTTCCGGACGAGGTCGTCGCGCAGGCTCGTGATGCTGATGGTCACGCTCGCGAGTTTCATCGACGCGAGCCGCGAGACCAGGTCCAGGTCCCTCAGGACGAGGGCGTTCTTCGTGATGATGCCGACCGGGTTGCGCATCTCCAGGAACACCTCCAGGCAGCGGCGCGTGACGCCGAGGCGCCGTTCGACCGGCTGGTACGGATCGGTGTTTCCGCAGAGCGCCACCATCTGCGGTAACCACGATTTTTTCCCCATCTCTTTCCTGAGGAGTTCGGGCGCGTCCTCCTTCACCAGGATTTTCGTTTCGAAGTCCAGCCCCGCCGAAAAGCCGAGGTATTCGTGGCTCGGACGCGCGTAGCAGTACGCGCACCCGTGCTCGCATCCGCGGTACGGGTTCAGGCTGAACGTAAACGGAATGTCGGGGCTGTCGTTCTTCGAGAGGACGCTCCGGGAGGAGTCACGGAAGAATGCCGTCGGGACGGTGCGGACGTCGCCCGGTTCCGGCGTGTCCTCGGGGGCGAACGGTCCGGCGGACAGGCGTTCGAAGCGGTTCGCGGGATTGAGGGCGGCGCCCCGGCCACCGGGGCGGTCTGACGACGGTCGGGTCACGGGGGAAGGGTGCGTCCGGATCCGGGACGGCGGGGGGCTACCACTTCTTCATCGTGAACCGGCCATCGGCGCTCACCCCGGCGAACGTGATCCATTGCCACGTGCCGGTGATTTCGTTGCGGTCGAACGCTCCCGGAGAGAATGACATTGTTATCGGCCATTGAGGGGTTCAGGTTCATCGAAACGCCGCCGTCCGTCGACCCGGTGAGCGTACCCCGGCCGGTCTGCGGGCCGGACTGTCCGCCGTTGCCGGCGCCGTGGAGGTCCCAGGTGCCGGTCAGGATCGTCGTCACCGAATTGCGCAGGACGATGGTCCCCGTGACGACGAGGGAATCGGACGTGTTGAACGCCCTGTAGGTATAGAAACCGCCGATGACGGCCGGCCCGGTCGGCAGGGTGTCGCAGGAGACGAGGATGACGCTGAAGGCGGCGATGAATGTCGCGGTCCGGAAAAAGGTTCTGTTCATCTGAAGGCTCCGGATTGACGGTCCCCCCCCACCGGGGGGAGGGCGTCAGCTCATTCCCAGTTTCTTCTTCGCCTCGTCGCTCATCATCGCGGGGCTCCACGCCGGCTCCCAGACGATGCGCACGTCGGCCTCGTGGACGCCGGCCAGCGTGAGGACACGTTCGCGGACCATGCCGGCGATCGCCTGGCCCATGCCGCAGCCGGGGGTCGTGAGCGTCATTTTCACGCCGACCCAGTCGTCGATGATCTTCACGTCGTAGACGAGCCCGAGGTCGACGATGCTTACCGGGATCTCGGGGTCGTAGACATGTTTCAGGGCTTCGAAGACCTGGGATTCGGTGATCTGGGCTGGGGTTTCTTTCGGGGATTCTTCGTTTATCATATCGGGCATATCAAGCATGTCGGGCATTCTGGGCCTGTCGGATGTTTCGGTGTTCTCCTCGCTGAAGATACGATAATTCGCCGCGTGAGGCAACCGGGCGCGGGGGTCACGGTCGGACCCGGGCATCGCGAGGCTCCGGATCGGTCCCCGAGGCCGGCCTGCCGGTCGGATGGTCCGCGGCCGGGCAATCCGCGCACTCCCTGAATTTCACGTTCCTGCGCCTGCGGACCAGCCGGACCGCGAGGTACACGGCGGCGGCCGCCACGAGCGAGAGGGCGAGGATCTGCTGGACGTCCATCAGCCCAGCCCCGCCATCTGCCCGACCTTGAAGACGAGCCACGTCACCCCGTAGGCCAGTCCGGTCATGTACCCTATCTGGATCAGGGGCCACTTCCAGCCGTTCGTTTCCCTCTTCATGATCGCGACCGTCGAGAGGCACTGCATCGAGAGGGCGTAATAGACCATCAGGCAGATCGCGGTCAGCATCGAGAACGACCGGGCGCCCGTCGACGGGTCCGTGTCATTGACCATTTTTTGCTGCAACGAGGTCGCGCCGGCCTCGTCCCCGGTGTCGCCGATGTTGAAGATCGTCCCCATCGTGCTGACGAACACCTCGCGCTGGAGCAGCGAACCGATCAGGCCGATGCCGATCTTCCAGTTGAACCCGAGCGGCTCGATGGCCGGCTCGATCATCTTCCCCATCCGGCCGGCGTAGCTCTTTTCGAGCTGCTCCGGGGCCGACGCCCCCTCGACCTTCGGGTACGAGGCCAGGAACCAGAGGATGATCGAGACCCCCAGGATGAACGTCCCGGCGTTCTGCAGGAAGATCTTTCCCCGGTCCAGGATGATCAGCCCGATCGTGCGGAACGACGGCATGCGGTAGGGGGAGCTCCATCACGAACCCCGCCTTCTCGCCCCGCAGCACCGTCTGCTTGAAGATCAGGGCCATCACGAGCGCGAACACGATCCCGAGGATGTACATCGCCGCCATCGTGAGCCCCTGGAGGGGGAGGAACCCGAGCATGTACCGTTCCGGGATGAACGCCGCGATCAGCAGGGTGTACACCGGCAGGCGGGCGCTGCAGCTCATCAGCGGGGCGATCATCATCGTGATGAGCCGGTCTTTCCTCGATTCGATCGTGCGGGTCGCCATGATCCCCGGGATGGCGCAGGCGAACGACCCGAGGAGGGGGATGAAGGCCTTGCCGTGGAGGCCCACCTTGCCCATCACCTTGTCCATGATGAAGGCCGCCCGGGACATGTACCCGCTGTCCTCCAGGACCGAGATGAAGAAGAAGAGCGCGAGGATCTGCGGGATGAACGTGACGACCGCGCCGACGCCGGCGATCACCCCCTTGACGATCAGGTCCCGGAGGTCTCCCGGGGGCATCGCGTCGGTCACGAGCCCCCCGAGCGCGTCGAACCCCGCGGTGATGAACTGCATCGGGTATTCCGCCCACGTGAAGACGGCGACGAACATCAGCGTCATGAGGGCGAGGAAGATGATGAATCCCCACACCCTGTGGGTGAGGACCCGGTCGATCCGGTCGGAGAGCGGCCTGCCGCCGGGCCCCTTCGACGAGACCGCCCGGTGGCAGATCTGCTCGATCCTGGCGTACCGTCCCTCGATGAAGACCGATTGCCGGTCGATCCCGAGGAAGTCGAGCTTCTCCCGGCCCGCCCGGACGCGTGCGAACACGGCCTCGTCGTACCGCGTGGAATGCGCGCCGGGGAGTTCGTGGGCGGTCAGAAGCGAGACCGCGTCGTGGTGGGCGATCGGGGCGGAGAGGGAGTAGCGCCGCACCAGCTCCTCCTCGATCGCCGTGCATTCCCGCTTCGCCGCCTCGGGGAGTTCGAAGAGGCGTTCCGGATGCGCGCCGTTGAGGCGCGAGGCCAGGGCATTTTTCAGTTCCGGGATCCCCCGGCCCGAGTTGGCCGCCGTCGGGATGACCGGGACGCCGAGGTCCTCCGAGAGGCGCCGCGTGTCGATGGTCTTGCCGTCCTGCTCGGCGAGGTCGATCATGTTCAGGGCGATGACCACCGGGATCCTGTGGTCGATCAGCTGGGTCGCGAGGTAGAGGTTCCGCTCCAGGTTGTTCGAATCGACGACGCAGAGGACCTTCGAGGGGGCGGGAGTCGCCGGGTAACGGCCGAGGACCACCTCCGAGGCGATCTCTTCGTCGGGGGAGTGGGGGAACAGGCTGTAGGTCCCGGGGAGGTCGATCAGCGTCGCGTCGGTGCCGTCGGGCAGGCGGACCTTTCCCTCTTTTTTCTCGATCGTCACCCCGGGATAGTTCGCCACCTTCTGTCGCAGCCCCGTGAGGGCGTTGAAGAGCGAGGTCTTGCCCGAATTGGGGTTTCCCACGACGGCGATGTGCACGGGGGGCCGCTCTGTGACGGACGGCCGCATCAGAGACGCCTGTCGATCAGCACGATGCGGGCCTCGGTCCGGCGGAGCGACAGGCGGTAACCCCGCACGGAGATTTCAATCGGTCCGCCGAAGGGCGCCTTGCGGATGACCTGGATCTCGGAGCCGATCGTGATGCCGAGCTCCATCAGCCGCTGGCGCAGCGGGGTCGAGGCCCCGCCGATCGAACAGACGGTCCCCGTTCCGCCGCCGGGGAGCTTGTCCAGAGGAGTGGCTGGAGGAGTGTTCCGTCCCCCCGGCCCCGGCCTTCGGCGTGCCGGGTGGTATGGGCGTGTTCGGTTTTCATCGTTTTGTCCGTGAAGAGCAGCGGGAACATATGCCGAAGATCTGAAGCGTCGAATTCTGGGGCTCGAATTTTTTCTCTTCGCAGACTTCCTTCTGGATCGATTCGAGCTTCGGGGTGACGAATTCGAGGATCTCCCCGCAGTCGAGGCAGATCATGTGGTCGTGCCGCGGCCGCCCATGGGCCTTTTCGTAACGCGAGTGGTTCTCCCCGAACCGGTATTTCGAAATCAGGCCGCAGTTCACGAGCAGGTCGAGCGTATTATAGACGGTCGCCCGCGACGCCTTGAGGCTCTTTTTGCCCAGGATGGCGTAGACCTGGTCGGCGTCGAAATGGCCCGTCATCTTCATGATTTCGTCGAGGAGGAGGAACCGCTCGCGGGTCGGCCTGAGCTTTTTCTCGAGGAGGAATTTTTTAAGGATGTCTCTGGCGGAGGTGTTGTCCATCGGGACCGATTTATTTAGATTTAGTCTAAATATAAAAAGATCGACCCTCAATTGCAATCCCGGGGGGGGGCTTGGAAATCCGGCCCCCGGGAGGTACATTTTCGAAAAAATCAATGGATCACAGGATACAATGATAAACCTTGACGGTCAAACTGTCCTCGTCACAGGCGGCTCCCGCGGGATCGGTGCGGCGTGCGCGGTCCTCTTCGCCCGGGCGGGCGCGGACGTCGGAATCCTCTATCGGTCCGACGGCCGGGCCGCTGAGAACGTCGTCGACACCATCGTGAAAACGGGAATAAAAGCCATTGCCCTGCGCCTCGACATCACCGACAGGGGAGAATGCGTGAATGCGGAACGAACGGTGGCTCGCCTCCTCGGCGGTGTGGATATTCTCATCAATTCGGCCGGGATATGGGAACATACGCCGATCGACGGTATGAGCGCCGCCCGCTGGGAAAAAACCATCAGGATCAACCTCGATGGAACGGTGAATATGATTACGGCCGTCATCCCCGGGATGATATCCCGGAAATATGGAAGAATCATCAATATTGCCAGTACCGCGGGACAGAGGGGCGAAGCGGAGCATTCGCCGTACGCGGCGTCGAAGGGCGCGATCATCGCGCTCACGAAATCGCTCGGCGTTGAACTGATATCGCGGGGAATATGGGTTAATTGCGTTTCGCCTGGTTGGGTCGATACCGATATGGTCGCAGGGACGCTGAAAAAGCGGGGAGAAAGAAAGAAGATCCTCGAATCGATCCCTCGGGGCCGCATCGCGAGCGCAATGGACGTCGCGGGGCCGGTCCTCTTCCTGGCGTCGAATCTCTCCGACCACATCGTCGGATCGAATATTTCCGTGAACGGCGGGAGTGTTCTGGCCTGAAAAAAGCCCGAATTTCGTCCATTTTGGACGAATATCCAGAAAATTCACGGAACCTGCGAAATTCGTATAAATTCCTTGGATAATTGGTGAATTCTACTATATTTTAGCCGATAAATTTCATCATTCAAGTTCGCGAGAATGGCCGTTAAAAAAAGGAATCTTCTGAGTGGCCGGCCGATCAACATCAAGCCGATCCCGAAGAATATTTCCGTCTGCCAGCTCGTCGATGAATATTTTCAGGCTTATAACGCGGGGAGGTTGAGGGAGGCGTGCCACCTTTTCGCTGAAAAAATGCTCCGGGACGACACCACGGTCGGTATGAGCGTCACCGGGGCATTGACTCCCGCCGGATTGGGCGGGTCCTGCATCGTTCCCCTGATGGAGGCCGGTTTCGTCGACTGGATCGTGAGCACCGGGGCGAACCTCTACCACGACACGCATTTCGCCATCGGCCACACCCTCCACCGCGGAACGCCCTATGGTGACGACCGCCTCCTGAGGGACAGCGGTATCATCAGGATTTACGACATTCTGTTCGATTACGAGGTCCTCCTCTCGACGGACGCCTTTTTCAGGAAATTGTTCGTCCTCGACGAGTTCCAGAAGGAGATGGGGACCGCGGAATTGCACAACAGGCTGGGAAAATACATCGCGGCGCGGGAAAAGGCCCTGGGGATCCGAGACCACAGCATCCTCTCGACGGCATACCGCTGCGGGGTCCCCATTTACACCTCATCCCCGGGGGACAGTTCCATCGGGATGAACATCGCCGAAGCGGCCCTGAACGGGTATGAGCTCCGGATCGACGGAATGCTGGACGTCAACGAGACGGCCGCCATCGTCCTCGACGCCAAGCGGAAGAAGGGGAAAAGCGGAGCCCTGATGTTCGGGGGGGGATCGCCCAAGAATTTCATCCTCCAGACCGAACCCCAGATCCAGGAGGTGCTCGGAATCGACGAGAGGGGGCACGATTACTTCCTCCAGGTGACCGACGCGAGGCCGGATACGGGGGGTCTTTCGGGCGCGACGCCGGGCGAGGCGGTGACGTGGGGAAAGGTCGATCCGGACCGGCTCCCGGACGCCGTGGTGGCGTATCTCGACACGACCGTCGCGATGCCGATCATGACGTCATACGCCCTGGCCCGCGTCAGGCCGAGGCGCCACAAACGGCTGTACGACAGGAGGGCGGAACTGATCGAACTCCTGTACGACGAACACAGGAAAGCGGTTCGAAAGAAAAAGGTAACACGGAAATAAAATAAGCCGATCCCGGTCCACGCAACCCGTGCCGGGGAGGATTCCAATCACAACATCTACGGAGGGTACTTATGAGCAGATTCACAGAATTACGCGACCTGCTGGATTCTTTCGAGAAGGACTTCGTGAAGTTCTACGAGAAAGGCAACAAGTCGGCCGGCACGCGTGTCCGTAAGGACATGAACGAGCTGAAGCGCAAGGCCCAGGAGATCCGCAAGGAAGTCCAGGACATGAAGGCGGCCATGAAGGGCCCCGAAACGGGCGCGTAACACGCTCTGAGTTCAAACGGGCAGAGGGCAGGACGCCGTCAGGCGAACCGGCCCCTGCCCTTCTTTTTTCCATCGCCGTCCACGCCGGCGGGTCCGGCGTTCTCCCGGAGGAGATCCGAATGACCAGTATGAGGCCGTCCATCGCGTTGCTCTGCGCCGTTCCGTTCATCATCGGCGCCGCGCTCGACGGCGACTACCGCACGATCCATTTCTCCGCCCTCGTCGTCGATACCCACAACGACGTGGCCCAGAGGATCCTCGGGGGCGAAGACATCTCCGTCCGCACCGCGCACGGTCATTCGGACCTGCCCCGCTTCGCCGAGGGCGGCGTGGACCTCGAACTCTTCTCCATCTGGGTCCCCCCGGAGAAGACCTCGAGGGGGTATTTCGAACAGGCCGTCGAGCAGATCGATTCGATCGAGAGCCTCGCCCGGCGCAACCCCGGCCGGATGTCGATGGTCCCGAACGCGGCGGGCGTCGAATCGGCCGCCGCCGCCGGAAAGCTGGCGGGGATGTTCGGCCTCGAGGGCGGCCACCACATCGAAAACGACATCTCGAAGCTCGAATATTTTTACGGGAGGGGTGTCCGCTACATGACCCTCACCTGGAACAACAGCCCCGAATGGGCGACCTCCGCCTCCGACGAGACCGACCCGGACAAGAACCTTCCCCACCGGGGACTGACGGATTTCGGCAGGCAGGTGGTCAGGAAGATGAACGACATCGGGATGCTCGTCGACGTTTCCCACGTCGGCGAACAGACATTCCGCGACGTCCTGGTGACGAGCCGGAAGCCGGTGATCGCCTCCCATTCCTCGGTCTGGAACATCTCACCCCACCGGCGCAACCTCAAGGACTGGCAGTTGAAGGCCCTCGAGGCGAACGGCGGGGTGGTGTTCATCAATTTCGCCCCCTGGTTTATCGACAGCACGTTCGGCGTGAAAGAGGACCTGATGCGGAAGAAGAATGCCGCCCGCATCGATTCCATCCAGTCGCACATCTCCGGCGACGAGTTCCTCAAGGATTTCTACTCCGCCGAACAGCTCGCGACGGAGTACGATCCGATCAGGCCGACGCTCGACCAGGTGCTGGACCACTTCGTTTACGTCATCAGGCTGATCGGCGTGGACCACGTGGGGATCGGCTCGGATTTCGACGGCATCAGTGTCGCGCCGGCGGGCCTCGAGGACGTGACGCGCTTCCCCTCGATCACGAAAGGCCTCCTGGACCGCGGTGTATCGGAAGAGGACGTGAGAAAGGTGCTCGGCGGGAATTTCATGAGGGTGTTGAGGGAGGCGGAAAAGAAGTGACGCGATGCCGGCGCCCTCCGGGGCCGGTCATGCCGGGGGCGACCCTCCCGGCCCGCGAGGCCTGACACAGAAGCGCCGGATGCCGATCCCCCCGGGGGGGTGCCCGCATCCGGCGCCGTTGTTTCAATTCCAGCCGGTGGTCCGGAAATGTCTCCTTACCGCATCAACACCATCTTCTTGCTCGCCGAGAACGTTCCCGCGCGCATCGTGTAGATGTACACCCCGCTCGGCAGGCCTTCCGCGTTGAACTCCACGCTGTGCCTGCCCGCCTCGAACCGGCGCGCCGCGATCGTCGCGACTTCATTCCCGAGGATGTTGTACAACCCGATGCTCACCATCTCGTCGACGGGGACCGAAAACGTCACCTTCGTTGTCGGGTTGAATGGGTTCGGATAGTTCTGGCCCAACGCGAACTCCGTCGGGAGGTTCTCGTGCCCGGCCAGGAGCTGGATCGACGTCTCGCCGCCGTCACCGGCCGGGATCGTCACCGTGGCCCCGTCCCTCAGGGGCGTGAGCGTACCGGCCCCGTCCCGGATGAAGTATTCGGTTTCGCCACCGCCGCGGATCCTCGCGCTCAACCTGAGCCCGCCGGTCCCCGTCCCGGAAGACGAGACGACGATGGTTTTCGCCTGGCCCCCTACCGACCCCGGGAGGAAGGACGCGAACATGGTTTCGTCCGAGAACCTGGCGTCAAATCCGCCCTTCGGGGGTTTCGGCGGGAGCGCCGATTTCGCCATCGGGGTCCGGCCCTGCCCGAAATAGAGCGACTGCGATCCGCCGGATCCGTCCGAGACCGTGATGCTGTTGTATTCGTCCGTCCCGGGTCTCGAGGCCGCCTTCGGCGCAGCGCCCGGAAGGAGCGACAGGTAGATCACGCCCGCCTGGTCCGTCTGCACCCAGTAGGCCTTCCCCGGTTTGATCGAATCGGCGAAGACATAACCGTCTTCGTACCGGTAGAACTCCGAGGTGATGATCCCCGCCGGGTTCGTCGTCACGGCCGGGGCCGGCACCGGCTCGTAGAGCGATCCGACGAGGTTCCAGCCGGCGTCCACGGCGATCGTGTCGGATGAGAAGGTGTAACCGTCAACGGGGAACGACTGCGGTCCCCCGAATTTCAACCAGTAACCGGGGCCGGGGCGCAGCGTATCCGCCTGGTAATACCCGCCGTCGAAACCGAACGCCGCGGTCAGGGCGGTGGGGAAGAGTATGGTCTTGAGGCCCGTGATCGGTTCCACCGGGAGCGAGACGAGGTTCCACTTGTTCGTGACGTCGAGGGAGAAGAGGGTCCTCGTGCCGATGTTCAGGAAAAATGGTATCAGGACGTCGCCGGTGACCGAATCGGTGCTCGCCAGCCTGAGCGTCGTATAATAGTCCCCGAGACTGTCGTCGTTGGCGTTTGTCGTGAGGACCACGACGGCGGAGTCCCCGGCCGGTATGGAGAGCGTGTCCGGGTTCGCGGTGATCCACGCCGGGAACGGACCCGCGCTGTCGGCGACCACCGCGTCGAGGGTCATGAACCCCGTGTTCCGGACAACCAGCGTGTCATACCCGATCTCGGCAGAATCCAGGTCGACCACGAACGACGCCGGCGAGCTGCCGATCGTCGGACCGAGGACGTTGATCACGACCGGGAGGACGAGCGGGGAGGAGGGATCGTTGCTCGCGAACGTAAGGCTGCCGTTGTAGGTCGTCCACTGGCTCCAGAGCGAACCGTCGATGTCGAAGTGGACGATCCCCGAATCAAGCGACGACAGGTTGACGGTGTCCTCCGTCAGGTCGAGCCAGAAGCTCCCGGGGTCCTTCGTCACCGCCGCCGCGAGCACCGAATCGCCGCCGTTATAGACACGGAGCGAGTCGGAGAAGATGGAGCCGGGAATGGTCGAATAGGAAACCGTGTCGGGGGAGGTCGAGATCGCCGCGCTGAACGGCTCGGTGTTGCCGGTCATGATCAGCGAGACCATCGCGGGGGAATTGAAGATGGTCGTCTTGTGCGTGATGCGCACCGTGTAGAGCGTGCGTCCGGGGGCGTCGATCAGGATCTGCTCCACGTTGTCCCTGGCGTTGTCACCGGCCCGGGTGGCGGCCGCCGACGGGTTTGCGGGGTCGAGTTTCCAGGGATAGAAGACGGCGCCGTCGCTTTTACGGATGATCCTCATGTCCATGTCGTTCCGGAGGGTCGGGTTGGGGGGATCGACCATGACCGGGGGGAGGCCGACCGGGATGTCATTCCAGGAAAGCGTGGCCCGGAACGGCTCATCGCCGGTGCTCGCGAGATCGATGAGGACCGTGTCGCCCGTGGCGACCGGAAACTCGCGGATATGCGACTCCGGACCGTCGGCGGTATCGAGGGTCATCAGGTCGGCGGCCTTGCGCGTGTTCATCAGGCCCCATCCGAACCGGTAATCGGGCCCGGGGTCGGCCCCTGCTTCGTCGGCGGTGTGGAGGATGATGCCCTTCATCGTGGAGGCCAGGAGGGAGTCGCCGCCGTGGAGGTTCGCCTGGTGTTGGAGCAGCAGGCCGATCGATCCTGTCACCGACGGGGTCGCCATCGACGTCCCGCTCAGCGATCCATATGCGTTGTCGGCGGTTTCGAGGGCCGAAGTGAGCCCCACGCCGTTGGCCACGATGTCCGGCTTGATCCGGCCGTCGTCTGTCGGGCCCCACGAGCTGAACGAGCTCATCACGACGCCCGCGGGGGTCGAGTAGCCGCCCGAGATGTCTTCGACCGCCCCGACAACGAGCGGGTTCTTGGAAACCGAGCCGGCCGAGAGACAGTCGTAGCCGCTGTTGCCGTCCCTGTTGCGGACCGTCGTGGACGTGACCCAGGCCGCCCCGTTCCAGACGTCGTGCAGGACGCTTCCGGCGGGTCCTTCGTTCCTGTCGTTGCCGGCGGACTTGACGATGAGGTAGTACGGAGCGTAGTAGGCGACCGCGTCCCAGTCCTGGGATTCCTGGGCGTAATATCCGAAGTTATAATCTTCCACCTGGCTCACCGCCGTGGAACCGAACCAGGTCCACCGCGCGGGGTTGACGTAGCCGAAGTCCCATCCGGTGATCAGGCCGTACGAGTGGTTCGACGCCCTGAGGCCGGCGAGGGCCGCGGCCGCCATCTCGGACATGTCGTTGGTCCAGTTGTACTCCGTCAGCTGGGCCGCGTACGCCATGCCTCTCGCCGCGGGAGAGACGCCGGCCCCGATCATCGTCCCGGCCACGTGCGTCGAATGAAAATTCAGCGTGCCCTGGCTCAGCAGGACCCGGCCGCCGAATTCCTGGTGGGTGGTGCGCACCCCTCCGCCGTCCCACTCGCCCAGGGTGACGCCGCTCCCGGTGAGGCTGTAGCCCGCGACGCCGCCCGGGTACACCTTGTCGGTGGAGATGGTTTTCCCCGCGATAACGTTGTCGGTCTTGAAAAAGACGGGCATGCCATCGCGGAGCCGTTTCAATTCGCGGACCGTCCCGTCGGGGGAGATGCTCACGATCGGCATGCCGAGCGCGTTCGCCAGCGATTCCGCCTCCGCGCGCTCGATCCTCCAGCGCAGGTCGAATTCCGACGAGAGGGTTTCCAGCCGCTTCTGCGCGGTGAGCAATGCGGGCAGGAGGAGGATGATGGAGAGTGAACAGAAAAGCGGGCGCAATTGTCTCATGGGATCCGTCGATAAGAATTGAGAATCCGGGCGTTGTATAAACATAAGCTACTAAAAGGATGCCATCCAAGCAAATTTAAGCTGATATCCCTGAAATTCTTTGATTCCGCCAAATAAAATCGTATTATAGAGAGCACAATTTTTGAGTGGAATGCCAGACGAAATAATCGAGCAACCGGCGCAAAATAACGGAAATGAGGACCGTCCTCAGCGACCGATACAGGTTGAACCACCGCCGCAGGCTCCAGTCGTACCCGATCCTCCCCGATTAGCACAGCCCACACCGGCACCAACCAGGACCCAGGACCCGCCCCAGCAGGACCAGCAGTCCGCGCCGTCGCGATCCGAGTCCGATGCTCCGCCCCAGGTCGATCAGGGCCCCGATCAGTCGCCGAACCAGCAGGCCGCGCCGCCGCAGTCCGAGTCGAACACGCAACCGGCACCCGGGCAGGAATCCGAGCTCTCTCAGGGCCCGAACCAGATCCGGGGCAGAAACATGGAAGACCAGCGACGCAACCGTCCCCGGCAGGACGACCGGAGGTCCAGGAACCGCGGGGACAGGCCCGATCGTGGGGACCGCCCCGACCGCGGGCAACGTCCTGAGCGCGGTGACCGTCCCGAGGGCGGCGAGAGGCCGGAGCGCTTCGATCGTCCCGAACGTCCGGACAGGCCGGAACGTTCCGAGAGACCCGAACGCTCCGACAGGCCCGAACGCTCCGACAGGCCCGAACGGTCCGACAGACCGGAACGCTCCGACAGGCCCGAACGGTCCGACAGGCCCGAACGCTCCGACAGGCCCGAACGCCGCGACAGACCGCAGAGGTTCGACCGTCAGGACCGCCCTGAACGGTTCGACCGGCAGGATAGGTCCGACAGGTCTGACAGGTCCGACCGCTCGCACGATTCCCTCCGCGGCGGCAAGGAACTCTCCCTCGTCATCCCCGTCTATAACGAGGAAGGCTCCCTGCGCGAACTCTACGACAATATCCGGGACGGCCTCGGGAGAATGGCGCGCTACGAAATCATCTTCGTGGACGACGGCAGCACCGACGGCAGCGGCCGTGTGCTCACCGAGCTCCGCAACCGCGACAGGTCGCGCATCAAGGTCATCCGGTTCCGCCGCAACTATGGAAAATCCGCCGCCCTGTCCGTCGGCTTCGCCGAGGCCTCCGGCGAGATCGTCGTCACGATGGACTCCGACCTGCAGGACGATCCCGCGGAGATCCCGTCATTGGTCAACGAAATCCGGAAGGGGTTCGACCTGGTGTCCGGATGGAAGAAGAAACGCCGCGATCCCATCACGAAAACGATCCCCTCGAAGTTCTTCAATTTCGTCACCTCCATGATGACGGGCGTCCGCCTCCACGACATCAACTGCGGGCTGAAGGCGTACCGTCGCGAAGTCGTGAAGGAAGTCAGGATCTACGGCGAGCTCCACCGGTACATCCCCGTCCTGGCGCACTGGCTGGGGTTCAAGCTCACCGAGATCCCCGTGACCCATCACCGGCGGAAGTACGGGAAGACGAAATTCGGCATCGGCAGGTTCTGGAAGGGATTCCTCGACCTGATCACCGTGCTCTTCACGACCCGGTACCTGCGCCGGCCGCTCCACCTGTTCGGTTTCTGGGGGATGCTCTTCTTCCTGGCGGGGTTCGCGGTCGACGCCTGGCTCGTCTACGAGAAGCTGACAATTCCGGATTACTGGCTGAGCAACCGGCCGCTGTTCCTCGGCGGCATCCTGTTGATCATCGTCGGGATCCAGTTCATCTCGATCGGCCTGCTCGGTGAAATGATCATCAAGACGAAGGGCGAAGGGACGGAATCGTACTCCATCCGTGAGACGCTGAAGTAGCGTCCGGTTCACTCTCTGCGGCCTCCCGTCATGCAGATTAAAAAATCGGGCCCCGAACCCCTCCCGGAGTCCGGGAGGTGGATCGTCCACGTCTTGATCGCCGCCGCGGTGCTCCTGTTTTTCAGGGACATCCTGTCCCGCACCTCGTTCTTCTGGAACGATTTTCTCTACCAGTATTACGCCTTCCGCTCGTTCGCCGCGACCTCCCTCGCGGCCGGAGACCTCCCGCTCTGGAACCCCTACACTTTCAGCGGCATGCCGTTCCAGGCGGACATCCAGTCGGCCATCTTTTATGTCCCGAACCTCGTCCTGACCCTGTTCGTCGACGGGGGACGGCTCGATTACTGGTGGGTGGAGGTGTCGATCATCCTCCATTTCGCGCTCGCCGGGAGCGGGATGTACATGCTCGCCAGGGAACTGGGCCTCGGGCGCTGGCCCGCGGCGTTCTCCGGCCTCGTCTACTGCTTTTCGGGTTTCATGGTGGGGCACCTCATCCACCAGGGTTTCATCTACCAGGCCGCCTGGTTCCCGCTCGTCTTCCTGACGTTCAGGCGCGCGCTGCTCGGGAGATCGCTGCGCTACGCGATCGTCTGCGGCCTCCTCCTGGGGCACGCCCTCCTGGCCGGCGCCCCGCAGATCACGCTCTATATCGTCCTCTTCCTTTTCTGCTACTTCCTCTTCGAGATGTTGCTCCACGCCCGCGCAGGCAGCGCCGGGGCGGCGCTCCGCATCGTTCCGTACGCCGCCGTTCCGATCGTCCTCGCCGCCCTCGTGACGGCCGTCCAGCTCCTTCCGACGGCCGAGCTCGCGCCCCTGTCCCAGCGGGCGGAGATCTCCTACGAGAAGGCGTCGGAGGGGTCCCTCGCCTGGTCCCAGTTCATCATGGTCGCGGTCCCTCACTATTTCGGTACGAACACCGCGCAGGCGTCGGAGTACAAGGGCCCCGGCGATTACTGGCAGTACTGGGAAACCAACGCGTACATCGGGATCGCCGGCCTCGTGTTCGCCATCGCGGCGGTCGTCTTCCTGAGGAGGGACCCTCTCGTGCTGTTCCTGGCCGCGATGACCGTCTTCGCGTTCCTCTACGCGCTGGGGAACAACTTCTTCCTCCACAGGCTCTTCCACGAGTACGTCCCCCGGTTCGACAATTTCAGGGTCCCGGGGCGGATGGTGCTCTACGTCTGCTTCGCGGGTTCGATCCTCGCGGGCTTCGGGTTGCAGCGCGTCGCGGAGCTCGCCTCGGACCGCGCGAAGTCCCTGCGGACCCTCGCGTCGTGCGTCGCCGTCGCCGCGGCGGTGCTCTTCATCGCGGGACAGGCCGGCGTCCTCCTCCCGGCCCTTCAGGGGGCGGAGATGGCGGCCGCGCTCGACGACGCCGCGCTCTCGTCGACGGTGGCCGCGGGCTTCCTGCTCGTTCTCGCGGGCCTTATTTTCCTGGCCGGCCGGGGGAGATTGCCCCGGGCGGCCTTCATCGCCCTCGTGCTTGCGCTGCAGTTCGCCGACGCGCACAACTTCGGCTTCACGCAGAACAACGGCACGATCGACCCCGACCAGTACTACGGCACGACGAAGCAGTTCGTCGACTTCTTCCGGGAGAGGGGGAGGTCCGAATTCTTCCGGATCAATTCCCGGCAGGAAGGGTTCATGATCTTCGACAGGAACCAGGGGATGGTGGACAAGCTCTTCCTGATGGAAGGGTACACCCCCCTCGGGCTCGCCAGGTTCGTCCCGCCGATGAGCACCTGGGACAGGACCTGCGAACTGATGAACGCGAAATACAGGATCGTCGTGGACGAGGCGAGCGGCACGATGAGCATCGGCGAGGCGATAAAGTATTTCCCCAGGGCCTTCATGGTCCATGGTTCGTACGTCGCGGATTCCGCCGCCGGCGCGAAGGCCCGGGTGGCCGATCCCGCGTTCGACCCCGCGGCCGAAGTCGTGTTCGAGGCGCCGCCGCCGGTCGTCTACGACGACTCCGCCGCGCACCGGTCGGTCGTCACCATCTCTTCGTATCGCCTGAACGAGATCCGTCTGAGCGTCGAGACGCCGGCCGACGGGTACCTCGTGTTGAGCGAGGTCTGGTACCCCGGCTGGCGGGCGTACGTCGACGGCGTGGAAACCCCGGTGCTGCGGGCCGACTGGTGCCTGCGCGCCGTCCCCCTGGCCGCGGGCAAACACGCCGTCACCGTGGAATTTTCGCCGTCGAGTTTCCGGACGGGGGCCTGGGTGTCGTCATTGACGCTCGCCCTGTCGATCGCCGGCATCGCCTTCGGCCGGAAGAAGGAGGACGCGTGAAGGTCGCCGTCGTCTTCGGTACGCGGCCGGAAACCATCAAGCTGGCCCCCGTCGTGAAGGAACTCCTCAGGAGGAAGATCTCCACGAACGTCATCGTCACGGCCCAGCACCGGCAGATGCTCGACCAGATGCTCGCGGTGTTCGGCCTGTCGCCGGACCACGACCTGCGCGTCATGCAGGAGAACCAGGACCTCACCCATATCACCACGGCGGTGCTCGAGCGGATCAGGCCGGTCCTCGCCGCCGAAAAGCCCGACGTCCTGCTCGTCCAGGGGGACACCACCACGACGTTTGCAGCGTCCCTGGCCGCGTTCTACCTGAAGATCCCGGTGGGGCACGTCGAGGCGGGCCTGCGGACCTGGGACCCGATGAACCCGTGGCCCGAGGAGATGAACCGGCAGCTCACCACGCGGATCACGTCGCACCACTTTCCCCCGACCGAATGGGCGAAGTCGAACCTCCTGGCGGAGGGGATCCGGCCGGAAACGATCCACGTCACCGGCAACACCGTCATCGACGCGCTCCTGATGATCGTCGACCCGGACTACCGGTTCACCACCGCCCCGTTGTCGACCATCGACTTCGCCAATAAAAAGGTCATCCTGCTGACGTCGCACCGCAGGGAGAACTTCGGCGCGCCGATGGCCGGCGTCTTCGAGGCGTGCCGCGACCTGGTGAAGGAGCACGCCGACGTCGAGCTCGTCTACCCCGTGCATCCGAACCCCAACGTCAGGGAGGCCGCCCACAGGATCCTCGGGAATCAGGCCCGCGTCCACCTGATCGAACCGCTCGAGTACCGGACCTTCATCCAGGTGATGAACAGGAGCTACCTGATCCTGACCGACTCCGGCGGCGTGCAGGAGGAGGCGCCGAGCCTCGGGAAACCGGTCCTCGTCCTGCGGAGCACGACCGAACGCCCCGAGGCGATCGAGGCGGGGACCGCGAAGCTGATCGGGGACCGACGGCGGCCTCATCCGTCGCGAAGCCTCGCGACTGCTCACGGACAGGTCCGCCTACGACGAAATGGCCAACCGCACCAACCCCTACGGCGACGGGAAGGCCGCCGAACGGATCGTCGACGTCCTCCAGTCCCGCTACCGGTAAATCCCGATGCCCCCCAAGGCGCCGTTCGTCTATTGCGTCGTCCTCAACTACAACGGCAGGGCCGTGCTCGGAGAGACGCTCGAAACGCTCGGGGCGATGACGTATTCCAATTTCCGCGTGGTGGTGGCCGACAACGGTTCGACCGACGGGTCGGTGGCGTTCGTGAGAGAGCATTTCCCCGGCGTCGAAATCATCGAGAACGGCGCGAACCTCGGCGTCACCGGGGCGCGCAACATCGCGATGACATACGCCATCGGGCGCGGAGCCGACTGGATCCACCACCTCGACAACGACATCAAGGTCCAGCCCGCGCTGCTCTCCGAGCTGATGAAGTCCGCGGCGGCCGACGAGCGGATCGGCATCCTCGGCGCGAAAATCTATTACCACGCGAAACCCGACCTCCTCTGGTACGCCGGCGGGAAGATCAACTACTGGTCGGGGATCGTCACGCACCGGGGCCTCCGCGAGATCGACCGCGGCCGGTATGACACGGAGGAGGACACCGACTACGTCGTCGGGTGCTCCTTCCTCATCGCGAAACGCGTGGTCGAAAAGGTCGGTTCGTTCGACCCCATCTTCAATCCCTTCTACACCGAAGACGGCGACATGTGCGCGAGGGCCCTGCGGGCCGGGTTCCGCATCAGGTATGTCCCCTCGGCCGTCCTCTGGCACCGCGTTTCGACGTCCAGCGGCGGAGTCATCACTCCGAAGCGCGTGATGCTGAAAATCGAATACAACCTCATCTACTTCAAGCGCTACGCGCGCTGGTATCACTGGCTGACGATCCCCTGGTGCATCGGCGGGCTCTCGGTGGTCTACCTCGCCAGGGAACTGGCCAGGGGAAACTTCGGCGTCATCCCGGCGCTGTTCCGGGGATTCGCGAAGGCCGCCGGAAGGCTGACCGGTCGCACGGACCCGGTCGAACCCGCGGCGCCCTCGAAACCCGCAGCGTAACCCGGCCTCGATGGAATTCGGAAAGTATCTCGGGAAGGGCGTCTGGGGACTCGCCGGCAGGGCCCTCCCGTCGGTCTACGGCGTCGGGATCATCCTCTTCGTCATCAGGGTGTTTCCCCCGATCGAGTTCGGAGTCTACACCCTCCTCCAGACGGTCCTGATGCTCGCCGTCGGCACCGCCCAGACCTTCGCGCTCCAGCCCCTGGTGAAGTTCGGCGCGGAGACCGACGATATTTCGGTGCCGGCGACGGCGTCGGCCGTCCTCTACGGCGCGTTCATCATACCCGCGACGATCCTCCTCCTGGTCATCGGCGGCCCGTTCGGCGGCCTCTTCCGGAGCGAGGCGGCCGGCGACCTCCTCTGGTACGTCGCGGCGATGCTCGTCGTTTCCTTTCCCCGGAACCTCGCGTCGTACGTCCTCCAGTCGAGGCTGGAATTGAGAACGCTCTTTTTCCTCGACGCGATCTACTCGCTCGGATCGCTCGCGATGATCGCGTGGCTGGTCACCATCGGGACGCTCACCACCGCCGAAGGGGTGATGCAGGTGAACCTCCTGATGATCGGGCTCTCGTCGGCGTTCGGCGCCGTCCTCCTCTTCAGGCGTCACGGCTTCAGGCCCGCGTGGTCGCGCCCGATGATGGCGCGGACCTGGGAATACGGCCGGTACTCCCTGGGGGCCTCCGTGTCCTACACCCTCTATTCACAATCGGACAATCTCATCATCTCGGCGATGATGGGACCCGTCCCGCTGGCGGTCTACAACGCGGCGAAGGTCTTCGCGAGGGTGTACGACCTGATCCTCCAGACGATCAACACCCTCCTCGTCCCGGTGGTCTCGCGGGCCCACGGCAGGAACGACGCGGAGGGCCTGAAAATCCTGGCCGAAAAATCCCTCTTCTTCTTTACGGTTTCCGCCGTCGCGCTGACCGTCCTGTTTCTCCTGCTCGGCGGGCCGATGCTCTCGCTCGTCTACGGCGACAAATACTCCGAGGCCGTGCCGGTCCTCCGCATCCTCGCCTGCGCGGGCGTCTTCATCCCCGGCATCGCCGTGGGGGCCTCGTTCTGCCACGGGGTGGCGAAGATGAGGCCGGTTTTTTATCTTAACCTCCTGACGGCGGTCGCCGGAATCGGCCTGATCGCGCTGCTCACGTGGCTCTTCGGCATCAACGGTTCCGCCTGGGCCGTGCTGGCGACCTTCGCGCTCGTCTGCCCGCTCTGGATCTACGTGCTGACGCGGCACGTCGGCATTCCGTTGACGGCGCGCGGCGTTCTCCGGCGCTACGCCGACGTCACGGGGTTCATCAAAAACAGGTTTCGCGATGTATGATCTGAAAACACTCCGGCCCGCGCGCTTCGCCTCGAAGGTGCGGCTCGGGAAGAATTCCGACGGGGGATACGTCCTCCTGCGTGAGCAGGTGGAGGCCACCACGACGCTCCTCAGTTTCGGCGTGGCCACGGACTGGAGCTTCGAGGAGGATTTCTTCCGCCGGCGGCCGGGCCTGAAGGTCCTGATGTTCGACGCCTGCACCTCGTTCCCCCTGATCCTCGTCAACGTCGCCTCGAAGCTCGCCAGGTTCGATTTCGTGAAGGCGGGGCACTACCTGTTCGCGGCAGTCCACTACGTCACCTTCATCGTGCTGAACGGTTCGGTCTCGTTCCACAAGAAGTTCCTCGCCGTCCGTGAGGGGCGGCGGGACGTGACGTTCGAAGAGGTCCTGCGCCTCTCGGGCGACGGCGCGACAGGGCCGGGGAGCGTGTTCGTGAAGCTCGACATCGAGGGCGGGGAGTACGACCTGCTCCCGGTCATCGCCCGCCACGCCGACGCGATCAACGGCATGGCGATCGAATTCCACGACCTGGACAGGATGGGGGGAAGGATGGAGGAGGCCCTGGAAAAGCTGTCGGAACGGTTCCTCGTCGCCCACGTCCACGGGAACAACTACACCGGGCTGGTCCCGGGCACGGCGCTCCCGCTTTCGCTCGAGGTCACCCTCGTGAACAGGTCGCTCGCGCCGGGGGCGCCCGCGCCCGGCCCGGAGCGCTATCCCGACCCGGCCCTCGATTACCCGAACGACCCGGCGAAGGAAGATTATCAGCTGATTTTTTCGTAAGTTCACCGCATCATGACCTCACTCTTCGGCCGCGCGCGGCAAAAATACGCAAGGCTCCGGTATCTTGCGAAGAACCCGGCCGTCCAGCTCGAAACGAACGCCATCCTCCTGGCGAAGCTGCATATCGCGCGGATCAGGGGGCTCGGGGCCGTCGATTCGCTTCGCGACGTCGAGCTGAAGGTCTTCTCGCAGTTCGGCGAGGACGGCATCATCCAGTACCTCATCGGTCGCATCCCGATCCAGAACGACGCCTTCATCGAATTCGGCGTCGAGGACTACGTCGAGTCGAACACGCGCTTCCTGCTGCGGCACGACAACTGGAGGGGCCTGGTCATCGACGGGGGCCCGGCGAACGTCCGGGCGATCCTCGACGACCGCGTCTCCGTCCACCACGACCTCACGGTCCTCCACGCGTTCGTGACGCGGGAGAACGTCGACGCTCTGATCGCGGGCGCCGGGTTCCGGGGCGACGTCGGCCTGCTGAGCATCGACATCGACGGCAACGAATACTGGGTCTGGAAGGCGATCGATACCGTCAAGCCGCGCATCGTGGTCTGCGAATACAACAGCCTGTTCGGCCCCGACGCCGCCGTCACGGTCCCCTACGATCCGAAGTTCGACTACAACACCGCCCACCACTCGCGCCTCTACTTCGGGGCGTCGATCGCCGCGCTCTGCCGGCTCGCGGACGAGAAAGGGTACGATTTCGCCGGGTGCACTTCCGCCGGCAACGACGCCTTCTTCGTGCGCAGGGACGTCTCCCGTCACGTGAAAACCTTCACGCCGCGCTCGGGGTACGTCGAATGCCGCTTCAGGGATTCGCGCGGCCCGCGGGGGGAGAAGACGTACCTGGCCGGCAAGGAGCGCATCCGCGCCATCGGGCACCTCCCCGTCGTCGACGTTGCCTCCGGCGCCGTCAGGACGATCCGCGAGGCCCTCGGCGAGGAGTTCTTCCGGTAAGATGACGGCCCTGCTCCGCCTGATCGCCCTGATGGTCGGGACGCGGAAACCACCGGTCGACCCGGGACGGGTGAAGAAGGTCCTGATCGTCGACCTCTCGTTCATCGGCGACATCGTGATGACGTCGGTGACCCACAGGGCGGTCCGTCAGCGCTATCCCGACGCCTCCATCCACATCCTGGGACTCCCGGTCGTGGAGAGAATACTTCCCCTGCTCCCGATGATCGACGATTTCTACACCGTGGAGAAGGAGAAGCGGCTCTCCCAGGTGATCGAGGCCATCCGCCTGCGCAGCGAGCGGTACGACCTCGCGGTCCACGTGAACACGGGTCTCTGGGTGAATTTTCTCGTCTGGCTGACCGGCGCGAGGCTGCGGCTCGGATACGATTACGGCGGCAGGGGGTGTTTCCACAACGTGAGGATCCCGATCTCCACCCGGACGGTGAAGAGCGTCAACAGGCGCCGCGAGTGCGTCGAGCTCCTCGACAGGGCGTTCAATTGGACCTCATCCGCCGAGGTCCCCGCTCTGACCCTGCCGTCGCAGGTCCGGCCGGTCGTCGACGCGCTGCTCTCCTCCTGGGGCGTCGACGACGGGGATTTCCTCGTCGGCATCCACACGAACTCGCGGCAGGACCGCGGGATCCGGTGCTGGGAGGAGGGGAAATTCGCGGCGGTCGCCGACCGGCTGATCGAACAGCGCAACGCGAAGATCGTTTTCACCGACGTCGCCGCCGACCGCCCCTACGTGGAACCGATCATCGCCGGGATCGGGCGGAAGGACCGGATCGTCGACGCGATGGGCCGTACCACGGTTCCCGGACCTGTACGGACTCCTGAAGCGGATCGATCTCTTCATCACGATCAACACGGCCCCGATGCACCTGGCCGTCGACGCCGGGACGCCGCTGGTCGCCATCCTCGGATATGCCCCCGGCCGCATCTACTTCCCGCCCGGCGACGACCGCTTTCAATGGGTCGAGGATCCGGCCCTGGCATCGTACGATCCCGCATTGATCGTCCAGACCGCGCCGTCGAGGATCAGGGAGATCACCGTCGAGGCGGTAATGGAAAAAGTTGACTATCTTATCGACCACGTCATCAAAACCCGGAAACCCAAATGACCGAGAAAAAGGCCACGAAGAAACCGCACGAGACCGGAGCCGCGCGACAGGGAGGCGGGTGGTTCGACGGCCTCACCAGCCTGAAGAAAGACCTCGTCTGCGCGGGGTTCATGCTCCTGGTCGTGTACGTCCTGTTCTGGCCGGTGGTCTATTCGAACCTCGACCTGGCGGCGACCGGGGGGGACTTCACGGCGACGTACCACTGGATGAACGCCATCAAGCACATCGAGGAAACCGAAGGCATCAAACCGTTATGGATTCCATACGTCTACGGCGGGATGCCCGTGGCATCGACACTCCTGTACCCCGATGACTACAGCTGGATCGAGGCGATCCTGACCGGGGGCATCGGGCTGCAACGATCGAGCATCTCGATCGCCACTCTCCTGTTCGGATCGGGAGACGTTCACTACTTCCTCTTCCACGTGTTCCTCGGCGGCCTCTTCACCTACATGCTCGCCAGGTCGCTGAAGCTCCCGCACCTCGGGGCGCTGCTGGCGGGCTGCGTCTTCATGCTCAACCCCTACGCGATCGGGCTCGGCGAGTCGTTCCACTGGTCGAAACTCGCGGTCTTCAGCTACATCCCGCTGCTGTTCCTGCTCGCGCACCGGTTGATGCAGAAGAAGGACCTGCTGACGTTCGGACTGCTCTCGGCGACGATCGGGACCATGTTCCTCAACCGGCATCCGCAGATCGCCTTCTACGGGATGCTGCTGGTCGGGTGCTATTTTCTGTACGAATTCATCGCGGACGTCCGGAAGGAGCCGGCGAAGCACGCGGTTGCGGGCGCCCTGCTCGCGGCCGCCGTCGTGCTCGGCCTCGCCATCTACGCCTACGAGATGCTGCCGACGAAGGAGTACGCCGAGTACTCGGTGCGCGGCGGGGGAGGGGAGGGCGCGAGCGGCGGGGCGAGCTACGAGTGGGCCACGAACTGGTCGCTCCATCCGTACGAAATGATCACCTACATCGTCCCGTCGTGGTTCGGCTTCGGCGCGCAGGTCGGGCTGGAGTGGAAGGGCCAGTCGGTGCCGGACTTCCCGGGATACTGGGGCTGGATGCCGTCGACCGACAACCCGCCCTACATCGGCATCGTGCCGGTCATCCTGGCGATCTTCGCCCTCGTCTACCGCCGCAACAGGATGACGTGGTTCCTCGCGGGATTTCTCCGTGCTCGTCTTCTTCCTCTCGTTCGGGCGGTTCCTGCCGGTCCTCTATGATCTGTTCTATCATTACTTTCCCTACTTCAACAAGTTCAGGGCGCCCTCGCTCGTGCTCTTCCTGATTCCGCTGACGGTCGGCCTGCTGGGGGTCTACGGTCTCTCGTGGGTCCTCGAGGCGGGGCAGAAGGGTCACGCCGGCGCCGGACCCGCCCCCCCCGGGAAAGGCATCCTCCGCTGGATCTATGTCGCGGCCGGGCTGTTCGTCCTGGCCTACATCGGCAGGCAGTCCCTCTTCGAGATGTTCCCGCCGACGGCGCTGACGCGCCCGGGTGAATCCTTCACCGCGCAGCAGCTGTCGGTCGTGCGTGAGATCCGGTTCGAACTTCTCTGGAGGGACATCCTCAAGGTGACCGGGATCGCCGTCGTGCTCCTCGGGCTTGTCTTCGCGCACCTCCGGAGGAAAATCGGGGCCACGGCAATGTGCGCCGGCGTCGTGGCGCTGCTCGTGATCGACCTCGCCGTGATCGACCGGCAGTTCATCCATCCCAGGCCCAAAACCGACCTCCAGGCCAGCCTCGTGCCCGACGCGTCTATGCGGTACTTCAAGCGTGACACGACGACCTTCCGTGTCCTGTCGTTCGAGCAGAACATGTTCCGCGACAACACCCTGATGAACCACGCGGTCCAGTCGGTCACCGGGTACAGTCCCGCCAAGCTGAAGATCTACCAGGAAATGTTCGACTCCGCGCTCATCCGCCAGGTCGAACCCGGAATGCCGCTGAACATGAACGTCGTGGCGATGATGAACACGAAGTACATCATCTCCCCCTCGCCGCTGCCGCCCGACGGGTTCCGGCAGATGAACTTCGACGACGCGAAGAAACTCTTCGTGTACCAGTTTGCGAGGGCGCTCCCGCGGGCGTGGATCGTGGACACCGTCGTCACCGCCGGCTCGAAAACGGAGATGTACGCGACGATGAATTCGCCGGAGTGGAAGCCGAACGAGCTGGCGATCCTGAACGAGCCGGTGCCGGAGGGGATCGGCCGGCAGGATTCCTCGTGGGTGCGGCTCACGTCGTACGGGGCGCACACCATCGTCCTGAAGGCGTACACTTCACAGAAGGCGCTCCTGGTCCTGAGCGAAGTCTACTACCCGGCCGGGTGGAGCGCCACGGTGGACGGGGCCGACACGAAAATCTACCGGACCAACGCCGTCCTCAGGTCGGTGGTCGTGCCGGCGGGGGAGCACGAGGTGAAATTCACGTTCGACCCGGAATCGTTCAGGATCGGCTCGACGGTCACGACGGCAGGCTGGTCGATCGTCCTTCTGCTGGTGGCGGTCGGGCTGTTCCGGGATGAAAAATTCAGGAAATTGCTGGCGAAGAAAACGTGAGGGGAACGGGGGGCGGCTTGTAAACGACAAAGGGCCGGTTTCCCGGCCCTTTTGCTTGAGATTACATCTCTTCCATTAACGTGCGCTGGAGCCTGCGGACTGCCTTGATCTTCTTCAGACGCTTTTTGACGGAAGGTTTGGTGAAGTACGCGCGTTTTTTGACTTCTTTCAGGATCCCGGAGCGTTCGTATTTCTTCTTGAAGCGCCGGATCGCGCGGTCGATGTTCTCATTCTCGTGAATGATGATACCGACCAATTAAGTCACCTCCCTTCGACGTGTTACGATAAGATTTGATGGACATCCTTTGCTTCTTCAATTTCCGCTTTGAGGTTTTCGATCAGCCTGCGCTGACCCTGTTTTTCAAACGATACGACGATCGCGTGAGCGCCGTCGGAGGTCTTCATCTTGCTGACGACCCTGCCGACATCGTTCCACTCCGCGTGGAAAATCGACTGCCCGATTTCGAAGCTCTCCTGGGGGTTGTAGGGCGTCGCGGTGTTCGCGTCGACCTTGCCTTTCACGCCAGCGCCCTTACCCGGTGTTTCCATCATCGACATGTGGTGGCAGCGGGAACACCGCAGCCACATCTTGTCGGCCGAGCCATGCGCCTCATTCATCATCTCCATCCTCGTATCCTTGTTGCAGTAGACGCAAAAGTGCATCGAATATTTCGTTCTAGCCATGCGACTCCCTTAAGAATGTGCCCGGTGAATGAACGAGCTTGAGATGCCGAACTGACCTGATCGGTCAGGCCACTGAAGACAGGTATTGGTCGAAGGGTGGTAGCAACATCTCATGGATATTTCAATATAGGGAAAAACACGTACGAAGTCAATGTAAATCGGGCGTTTTCGGGGATTTTCGGGTTCGAGGGCCGGCCTCTGTCTGAATTCACCGAAACGGTTGGAATCGCCCGGTATTTCTTATAAATTACAACGGTTTTCGGGCCCTTAGCTCAGGTGGTTAGAGCAGCTGACTCATAATCAGCTGGTCGCAGGTTCAAGTCCTGCAGGGCCCACAAAGGGAGGCATTGATACCCGCTGACCCCTGCCCGATCATCATTCTCCCCGGCTCAAGGATTACGGTTGACTCTTATCCGGGATTTGCGGAACATGCACCCGGCGCCCGTTTTCCGGTCAGGGGAGGGATGCACTGTTCTTTCCGCTCGCGTCAGCCCCTCCGTAACTTCCCCTGCCTGAGCCCCGCGACGGAGAGTATCATGGGGATTCTCCCGTCCCGCACACCCGATCTCCATGGAATCAAGTCCCGGGAGGTTCATCATGAAGCGTCAAAGTATGATACGCTCGTTTCTCGTCACGGGAGCGCTCCTGTCGTTCGCAGTTGTCCCGTGTACGGCTCAATTCTTTCAGGAAGGGAATAAGCTCGTCGGCACCGGCGCCGCCGGGCCTGCATATCAAGGCGTCGACGTCGCCATCTCGGCCGACGGGAATACTGCCATCGTGGGCGGATATGCCGACAATAGTTATGCAGGCGCAGCGTGGGTGTATGCCCGGAGTGGGGGAGTGTGGACTCAACAGGGAGAAAAGCTCGTCGGCACCGGTGCCGTCGGGAGTACAGATCAAGGATATTCCGTGGCTATCTCGGCCGACGGGAATACCGCCATCGTGGGCGGGTATGGCGACAATGGTTTTATCGGTGCCGCGTGGGTCTATACCAGGAGCGCGGGAGCGTGGACTCAGCAGGGAGGAAAACTCGTGGGGACCGGCGGCGTCGGGAGTTCAGGTCAAGGCGTCGCTGTCGCCCTTTCGGCAGACGGGAATACCGCCGTTGTTGGAGGATATAACGACAATGGTAGTGCAGGAGCCGTCTGGGTGTACACACGGAGCGGGGGAGTGTGGACTCAGCAGGGAGTAAAACTCGTGGGCACGGGCGCCGTCGGGACTGCAACTCAAGGCATCGATGTCGCCCTGTCCGCCGACGGGAATACCGCCATCGTGGGCGGGCATAACGACAATGGTAATGTTGGAGCCGCCTGGGTGTACACGCGGAGCGGGGGAGTGTGGACTCAGCAGGGAGGAAAACTCGTAGGCACAGGCGCCACCGGGTTGGCATATCAAGGGCTCGATGTCGCTCTCTCGGCTGACGGTAATACCGCCATCGTGGGCGGGCTGGAGGACAATGCCAGCGCAGGCGCAGCGTGGGTATACACCCGGAGCGGGGGAGTGTGGACTCAGGAGGGAGCGAAACTCGTGGGCGCAGGCGCCGCCGGGCCTCGCATCCCAGGGCAACGATGTCGCCCTCTCAGCCGACGGGAATACCGCGATCGTCGGCGGGTATTTCGACAATGGTTATACAGGAGCCGTCTGGGTGTACACCCGGAGCGGGGGAGTCTGGACTCAGGAGGGAGGAAAACTCGTGGGTACAGGCGCCGTCGGGATGCCAGAGCAGGGATTTTCTGTCGCCCTCTCGGCCGACGGAAATACCGCCATCGCGGGCGGGTATATCGACGATGGTGCCACAGGAGCGGTATGGATGTATTACCGTTCCGGTCCGCCGCTGATCACGAGCATCGACGATATCGGCAACGACCAGGGTGGGCAGGTCCGGTTGGCGTGGACGAGGTCCGTCGCCGATCATCCCGACGTTGTCCAGGTGTCGTCCTATGGGATCTTCCGGCAGTCGTCTTCCGGCAATATGATGGACGCAAAGGCCATGCCTCTCCCGGCGGAGATGGCGATGGACAGCTCGCTCCTGGGATACGATTTTGTCGCGAGCGTTCCCGCGTATCAATTACCCGGCTATCAGACCGTCGTTCCCACGCTGGAGGACTCCTCTGCGTCGGGAAGCCATTCTTTCAGGTTCCTGGTGGTCGCCAACTCGAACGACCCTGGCCGGTATTTCGTTTCGACCGTGGACAGCGGCCACTCGGTGGACAACCTCTCACCGATTCCTCCCGCGGGCCTGCTCGCATCGGTGGGAGCGGGTCCCGAGGTGGAACTTACCTGGAGTCCGCCGACGGACCAGGACGTGGGGCGTTACACGGTGTACCGCTCGACGAACGCCGGGTTCACGCCCGCCCCGGGGGACAGCGTCGGCACGTCCAGCTCGATGAACTTCACCGATACGAGCCCCATACCGGGCGTACTGTCGTACTACCGGATCGTCGCGGTGGATGTCCACGGCAATGCGAGCGGCCCGTCGGGCGAAGCTGCGGCCGCCGTAACGGTCACTCAGCAGTTCGGTGTCCAGGAGAAATGGAACATCGTTTCGGTGCCGTTGGTGATGGGTGATTATGCCAAAACAACGCTCTTCCCGAGCGCGACAACCAATGCCTTTGCGTTCGAGAATGGATATGTCGCGTATGGCGTTTTGAACAACGGCCGGGCATACTGGCTGAAATTCCCCGGCGGAGAGACCATCTCCCACGCGGGCCTCGTGAGAACGGCGGATACGGTCGACGTGGCAGAGGGGTGGAACATGGTGGGGTCGCTCAGCGTAACCATCCCCGTCTCGAACGTCGGCTCGGTCCCCGGCGGGATCGTGACATCCAGCTTCTTCGGTTACGACGTCGGATACAGCGCCAGCCCGACGCTCGAACCGGGAAGGGGGTACTGGGTGAAGGTCTCCCAGTCCGGTCAGCTGGTGATGACGAGCACGGCGATCGTGCCGTCCGCCGACAGGATACGCGTCGAGGACACCGGCGAACTGCCGCCGCCTCCGCCGGACCAGGTCGACGCCGCGGTACCCGACGCCTACGCGCTGGAGCAGAATTACCCGAACCCGTTCAACCCGGTCACGACCATCACCTACGCCCTGCCGGCGGCCGGTCACGTGACCCTCTCTGTCTATAATACACTCGGACAGGTAGTGGCGGCGCTGGTCAATGAATCGCAGGAAGCCGGATACAGGAGCGTGAGCTTCGATGCCGCAGGCATTCCGAGCGGAGTGTACGTGTACCGGATCACCGCGGGGTCGTTTACCGATGTGAAGAAGATGTTGTTGCTGAAGTAAATCAGGAATCATCTGCGGAATGGAGAGCCCCGGCCCAAACAGCCGGGGCTCCCTGGTTTCAGTCTCTCCAATGATTTCGGATATGGCCCACGCACCTCCTTCCTTTCCATTCCTCCCGACCCGCACCAACCGCTGCACCTCGTGAGTTGGGCTCACCCGGGATTTCGTGGACGTTGATGTGAATTCCGGGCCGTCAGCTCAGCCTGGTCGGGTTGAATTCCATTGAATCCCGTCGTACCTTCAAAGGAGGCATTTTCACTTCCACTACCCGCATCCCACAGCAAGGACCGACCATCGGGGACCGTGATGAAACGAATGACCCATCTGTTGGCAATATTCTGTCTGACCTCGGGGCCGGCGACAGCCCAATGGGCGCAAACGGACGGGCCCTACGGCGGCAGTATCAACTGCCTGGCCGTCAGCGGCGCCAACCTTTTCGCCGGGACCGGCGGTGGCGGTGTCTTTCTGTCGACCGACGACGGTACGAGCTGGACCGCGGTCAATGACGGTCCGAGTACGGTCGTTCGCTCACTCGTCGCCGGCGGCGCGAACCTTTTCGCCGGGACCGGGGGCGGCGGTGTCTTTCGGTCGACCAATGACGGTACAACCTGGACCGCCGTCAACAACGGGTTGACGGATGGTGTCGTGCTCTCGCTCGCCATCGCCGGCACCAATCTCTTTGCCGGGACGCTGGGCGATGGCGTCTTCCTGTCCGCCGACAGCGGTGCCAGCTGGACCGCCGCCAATGACGGGCTGACGGACACCAGCATTTACCTGCTCGTCGCGAAGGGCGCCGATCTCTTTGCCGGGACGAGGGGCGCAGGCGTCTTTCGTTCGACCGACAACGGCACGAGCTGGACTAGTGTCAACGACGGGTTGACGGTCCCTGTCGTCTACTCACTCGCCGTCGACGGCGCCAACCTCTTTGCCGGGACATGGGGGGGTGGTGTGTTTCTCTCCACGAACAACGGTACAAGCTGGACTGCCGTGGATTCTGACCTGCCGTCTGCATCGGTTCTCTCGCTTGCCGTCGACGGCGGTACTCTCTTCGCAGGAACGTCTGTCAGCGGGGTCTATCGGTCCACGAACAACGGCACGAACTGGACCCCCGTCAACACCGGCCTGACAAATCCCTCGGTGTACTCACTTGTCATCGACGGCACAAACCTCTTTGCCGGCACCAATGGCAGCGGGGTCTTCCTATCGACCGACAACGGCGGGAGCTGGACCCCCGCCAATACCGGCCTGGAGGTCCCTGTCGTGTACTCACTCGAGGGCGGCGGCACAAAGCTCTTTGCCGGGACCTGGACTGCCGGTATTTTCCTGACGACCAACGAAGGCACAAGCTGGGTCGCCGTCAATGCGGGCCTGACCGATCTTGATCTTCGCGCGCTCGCCTCCCGCGGCGCCAATCTCTTTGCGGCGACGGATGCAGGCGGTGTCTTCCTGTCGACCGACGACGGTTCAAGCTGGACTGCCGTCAACAACGGCCTGACGAATCACGATGTGCACTCACTCGCCGTCCACGGCGCCAACCTCTTTGCCGGGACGTACGGCAGCGGCGTGTTCCTGTCGTCCGACAACGGCACAAGCTGGACGCCCGTCATTACCGGCCTGACGGGCACGATCGTTCAATCACTCGCAGTCGTTGGAGCCAATCTCTTCGCCGGGACCGAGGGCGCCGGTGTTTTTCTGTCCACCGACAACGGCACAAACTGGACACCGGTCAGTGACGGCTTGACGAATACCGATATTTTCCTGCTCGCCGCGGTCGGCGGCAATCTTTTTGCCGGGACGAGGGGCGCGGGTGTCTTTCTGACGACCGACAACGGCACAAGCTGGGCGCCCGTCAATGACGGCCTGACGAACACTGACGTCCGCTCACTCGCAGTCGGCGGCACCAACCTTTTTGCGGGGACGCATGGCGGCGGCGTCTTTCTTTCGACCAATACCGGCACAAGCTGGGCACCCGTCAATGACGGCCTGACGAATAGTGATGTTCGATCACTCGCGGTGGTCGGCGCCAACCTGTTTGCCGGGACTCTGGGCGGCAGGGTTTGGAAGCGGCCGCTCCCGGAGATGTTGCAGACCCCGAACGCCACGGTTCGTCAGGGGTGGAATTTGCTCTCCGTGCCGGTGGAAACGGCGGTCAATCAGACGGGGGTGTTATTCCCTTCGGCGGTATCGGACGCGTTCGAGTATGCGAACGGGTATGCGTCGTCTGATACCATGAAAAACGGGATCGGTTACTGGCTCAAGTTCCCGGCTGACACCGTGTATACCATGGGAGGGGGAAATTACATCCTGGCCGAAACGGTATCAGTGGCTCAGGGGTGGAACATCATCGGCTCCATCTCCGTGCCCCTCCCGGTGAACACCATCACATCCGATTCCGGCACGCTCACGACGAGTAATTTTTTCAGTTACGACGCAGGCTATCACCATGCCGATGTGATTTACCCCGGCATGGGGTGCTGGGTCAAAGTCAGTCAGGCCGGGAGCCTGATACTCTCAGCGGAGGGTCATGCGAGCCCGTCCAATCGACTCACCATCGTCTCCACCGGGGAGCTGCCCCCCGGACCCCCCGGAGGCCCGTCCGGCGGGAATCATCCCGCGGCGCCTTCCACGTATGCGTTGAGTCAGAACTACCCCAACCCGTTCAACCCCGTGACGACCATCCACTACGCCCTGCCCATCGCGGGGCATGTGAGCCTCACGGTCTCCAACACCCTCGGTCAACGGGTTGCAGAATTAGTCAACGAGAGAAAGGAGGCCGGCCTGGAGGCCGTTTCCTTCGATGCCGGCAATCTCCCGTCCGGCGTCTACACCTACAGAATCACGGCGGGGGCCTTTACGGATGTAAAGAAGATGCTGCTCATCAAATAAGGAAATCGGTTCCTTCCCTTCGTGGTGGTGTAATTCCCTTTTTCCCGGGAGGAAATTCCCGACCATTATCCCGGGGACATTTTCGATATTTCTTCCGTATATTCCGGTATCATTCCCTGGCGCCATCCGCGCCCCGGTACGCCGGACCTCAGTTAAGTCATTGATTTATCATCACTGACAGCCCTCCGTTCTTCGTTCGATCGCATCAGCCCTAGCGCCGCCCCAGGCCCGTTCATCGGTAAAAAATATCTCTTGACATTCAAAAAACCCGTTTTTATATTACCGGTAAAGTTACCGGTTAAGGAACTTTTCAAGCCCCGGCATTCTTCGTACTTCGAGAGCCGCATGGTCGTTTCACTTCAAAGAAAAATCTCATGGCGGGGGATCGCCGGAGGCATCGCGTGCCTGCCGCTCGCGCTGCTTCAGGCGCAGTGTCAGCAGAAGGCGGCCACGCCCGATGCCATCGCTGAAATCTCCGCCCCCTTCGAGATGCCGAAAATAACGAGGCCGAACATTCCCCAACGATTCGTGAACATCCGGGATTTCGGGGCCGTCACCGGCGGCGGCGTGAAGAACACGAAATCCATCCAGGCCGCGATCGACAGTGTCGTGAAGTCGGGAGGGGGATCGGTCGTCGTACCCGAAGGCAGATGGCTCACCGGCGCGATCCGGCTCGGCAACAACGTCGATCTGCATCTCGACCGGGGCGCGGAGCTCCTGTTCAGCCAGGACACGGCCGATTATCTCCCCGTGGTGTTCTCCCGCCACGAGGACGTCGAGTGTTACAAGTACTCGGCGTTCGTCTACGCGAACGGCGTCTCCAATATCTCCATCACCGGCGCCGGCACGCTGAACGGACAGGGCAAACCCTGGTGGTCCTACAAGAAGGACAACAGCCGGAGTGAAAAGCTCCTTTTCGAAATGGCCGCGAACGGCGTCCCGGTCGGGGAGCGGATCTTCGACGGAAAGGACGGTCGGGCCCTCCGGCCCGCCTTCTTCCAGCCGATGAACTGCACGAACGTCCTCGTCGAGGGCGTGACCTTCCTCTACGGCGGATTCTGGACCGTGACTCCCACCTATTGTGAAAACGTCATCGTGAGGAATGTCCGGATCAAGACGACCGGTGAGTACGGGAACACGCCGAACGGCGACGGCGTGAACCCCTCGTCCTGCCGCAACGTCCTGATCGAAAATTGCGACTTCGACACCGGCGACGACTGCATCGCCATCAAGGCGGGCCGCGACACCGACGGCCTCAGGGTCGATCGCCCGACCGAAAACGTCGTCATCAGGAATTGCCGGGGGCTCAACGGCCACGGCGGGATCGTGATCGGGAGCGAGACGTCCGGCGGGATCCGCAACGTGTACGCAGAGTCGTGCTCGTTCTCGGGGACCGACCGCCTCATCAGGATCAAGAGCGCCAGGGGCCGCGGCGGGGTCATCGAGAACCTCTGGTTCGTCGACATCCGCGGCGAAAACATCAGGAACGAGGCGATCCACATCAACATGCTCTACGCCGGCACGCGCCTTCCGGAAATGCCCGTGTCCCGCGAGACGCCGTCGGTCAGGAACGTCCATTACCGTAACGTGACGTCCTCCGGCGGAAAGGGGTACGGGATCGAGCTGATCGGCCTGCCGGAATTGCCCGTGGAACAGATCGATTTTGACAACGTCACCGTCGGGGGCGTGAAGGGGGCGCGCCTCGCCGATGTCCGCGACGTCCGGTTCACCGGTTCGAGGATCGAATCGGGCGAATCGCCCGCGGTGGCCATCGAAAGCGGCGCCGGCATCGTGTTCGACTCGGTCACGTTCTCCTCGGCCGGCCCGCAACTCATCGACGTGGGCGGAAAGGCTTCCGCCGGCATCACGCTCCGGAGAACCAACATCAATTCGCTCGAGGGCGCCGTCACGCTCCGGCCGGAAGTTCCCGCGGGCGCCGTTTCGATCGTGAGGTAATCTCCTCCCGGTCGCCGCCGACGGGCGCACCGCCCGCGGCGCAGGAAACACACCACGGTTCTTTCAAATGCGGGACACCCCGGACCGCAATCTCCGCCGCGGCGGGCCCCCTACAATCCATCTTCATTGAGGAGACATTCATGAAATCAGCATTACACACCGCTTTTTTCCTGATCGGCGCCCTCGCGCTGCTCACGTCGACCGCCTTCCCGGACGACATCCGGTCGGCCGGCATCCTCGGCACGCCCATCAAGGGTGACTGGTCCGAAACCACGACGTGGTGGGGCGGGGTCCTTCCGGGTCCGGCCGACAACGTCATCATCTCCGACGGCGACAGCGTGACGCTGGACGTCAGCGCGACGGTCGTCGACCTCACCGTGGGGGACGGGAGCTCCGGCGCCCTCATCTTCAGCAGCACGGTCCCGGTGGTCCTCCGCGTGACGGGCAACATCCTCGTCAACGCCGGCGGAACGTTCCGCAACACCACCGGCACCGAAACGATCGCCCCGGTGATCGACAGCCTCTATGTCGCCGGGGACCTTCTCCACGACGGTGTGTGCATCGACTTCCGGCGCGGGAGCGGCCCGAATTACGGAGTCACCTACCTGGTGTTCGAGGGACCGGGGAACAGCAATTTCCGGTCGAACGGCGCCTATGACGACGAGGTCAACGAGTTCAACGGCATCACCATCAACAAGTCGGGCGCCGGGAGGGTCATCCTCGGATCCGACATTTACATGGCCGGCGGAAGCAGCACCTATCCGCTGACGAACACCTACTTCAACCTGGTCCGCGGCATCGTCCAGACCGGCTCGCACGCCGTCATCTGCCGTTCCACACGCGACGAGATCGTCGGCGGGGGATCGGCGGAGAGTTACGTCATCGGCACGCTCGGAAGGGGCATCTCGTCCGGAAGCGTCGCGACGCGGAGGTTTCCGGTGGGCGACGAGACGGGTTTCCGGCCGATCCGGATCCACAACGCGACGCCGGGAGGAGCCACGGGCCACAATGTCCGCGTGACGGTGGTTCCCGGCAACGCCAACACCGGGAGCAGCACGCTCTCCTCCGACATCGACAAGGTCGCGACGGTGCGGTACTATAAGATCCGGTACGACCAGGGCGGGGACCCGGGGACCCAGCCGAGCATGAACCTGGACCGGTTCTACCCGAGTTACGGAGTCCAGGACGGCGTCACGGCGGGGAACAGCAACCTGAGGGTCGCCTACTCGTTCGACAGCCTCCAGACATGGACCGGTCTCGGCCAGGTCGCGACGCTCGACACGACCGAGATCACCGACCCGCCGGCGTACTGGAGCGCCGATTCCCTCGCGCAGGCCGGCTGGGTGAACCTGCTCTCCGGCGGATCGAGTGTCTTCGTCGCGATCGCGCGCGCCGCCGGGACCACGGAGAATTCACTCGACCTGACGACCGCGGTCGAAGAAATTCCGGGGACGGTTCCGACGAAATTCATCCTGTCCCCGAACTACCCGAATCCCTTCAACCCCTCGACGACGGTCGAATTCTCCGTCCCCGAGGCCGGGAAGGGTGGTCGTCGAAGTGTTCAACGTGATCGGACAGTCGGTGGGAACGCTCGTCGACGAAGTCCTCCCGCCGGGCTCGTACAGGGTCCGGTTCGACGGGGCGGGCCTGAGTTCCGGCGTGTACGTCGTGCGGCTCGGCGCGAACGGCACCGCCCTCGCCAGGACGATGGTCCTCGCCAGGTGAGTGATGCGTCTTCGCGTACCAGACGGGAATATTTCGGTCATGCCCTTTCTGTGGGAGGGAATTTCATGACCGTTCGTTACAGTCCCCCGACACCACAGGATCCTCCTACAGGATCGACCCGAATAAAGGCAACGGTCATCGGTGCGGCCGTTGCCTTTTTTTTCCTGTCGGGCGCGCTCCTCGCCCAGGCGCCGGCGTTTCCGGGCGCCGAGGGGTTCGGCCGGTACGCGACCGGCGGGCGCGGGGGGAGGGTCATCGAGGTGACGACGCTGAACGATTTCGGAACGGGAACGCTCAGGGCGGCCGTCAATGCCACCGGGCCGCGGACGGTCGTCTTCCGTGTCGCGGGGACGATCAAGCTCTATTCCAGGCTGACGATCGGCAACGGAGACATCACCATCGCGGGAGAAAGCGCCCCGGGTGACGGAATATGCCTCCGGGATTACCCGATGAAGGTGGAGGCAAGCAACGTGATCATCCGCTACCTGCGGTTCCGGCTGGGGGATTCGCTTCGCCTGGCCGACGACGCGCTCTCCGGAAACGGCGACGCCGGCGACATGCGCCGCAACATCATCATCGACCACTGCTCCATCGGCTGGGCCCTCGACGAGAACTCGAGTTTCTACGACAACGCCGATTTCACGATGCAGTGGTGTTTCATCACCGAGAGTTTTTACCGCTCCTACCACCCCGAGGGGGCCCACGGCTACGGGGGGATGTGGGGCGGCTGGCGGGCGTCGTTCCACCACAACCTCCTCGCCCACAACTCCAGCAGGAACCCGCGCTTCAACGGCAGCCGGTACACGCTGATGCCCGACAGCGAGCTGGTGGATTTCCGCAACAACGTGATCTACAACTGGGGATTCAACAGCGCGTACGGCGGGGAGGGCGGCAACCAGAACATGGTCGCCAACTATTATAAGTACGGCCCGGCCACCACCGTGGGCGTGAGGAGCCGGATCCTGCAGCCGAGCGACACCGCCGGGAACTGGTACATCGCGGACAACTTCGTCTATGGCAACCCCACCGTCACCGCCGACAACTGGAACGGCGGCGTCCAGGGCGGGTACGCGACGTTCCAGTACCCGAAACGCCGCCTGGCGCCGTTCGCCACGGAGACCGTCACCACGCACACACCCGATGAAGCGTACGAACTGGTGCTCGCGCACGGCGGGGCGAGTTTCCCGGTCCGGGACGCGATCGACACGCGCATCGTGAGCGAGGTGAGGACCGGGACCGCGACGTACGGCGGGCTCTGGGGGGCGGGGAAGGGGATCATCGATTCCCAGGACAGTCTCGGCGGGTGGCCCGTCCTCGGTTCCGGGCCGGCGCCCCCCGACGCCGACCGCGACGGCATTCCCGACGATTGGGAAAACGCGAACGCGCTCGATCCGGACGATTCGACAGACGGCGCGATGATCGGCCCGGACGGTTACAGCAACCTCGAAACGTACCTCCATGCGCTCGTCGCGCAGACGCCGACCGGCGTCACGCCCGGCGGCGTAACGCCGGCGGATTACCATCTCCTGGCCGCCTATCCGAACCCCTTCAACCCCCGGACGTCGATCGCCTGCAGCCTGCCGGACCGCGGACGCGTCACGATCGACGTCGTCGACCTCTCGGGGGAGGCCGTGGCCACACTCGCGGACGAGGTGGCGGGCCCGGGAAGGTTCGTAGTTCCCTTCGTCGGCTCCGGACTGGCCTCGGGGATCTACTTCTGCCGCCTGACGTCCTCCGCCGGCAACGCGACCATCAAGCTCGTGCTCCTGAAATGACATGAACAGCGCCGCCACAGCCATGCGTGAGAGGTATGGGATGACATCGATATCCAGGGCCGTGCTCGTCCTCGCGTGGGCGGTCGGACTCTTGAGCGCCGGCCCGGGCATGCTGTCCGCTCAGACGAAGAGCCGCGTCACGGGAACGATCACCGACCAGGCGACCGGTGAGCCGCTGATCGGGGTGAACATCCTCCTGGTCGGCACGCACCTCGGCTCGGTGACGGACGCCTCCGGGAAGTATTTCGTCATCGCCGTCCCCGTCGGCACCTACAGCCTCCAGGCGTCGCTGCTCGGGTACGCGAAAAAGGTCGCCACGGAGGTCGTGGTCTCGGCGGACCGGGTCACGACGGTCGACCTCTCGCTCGAGTCGGGCGAGATCGAAATGGAACCGGTGATCGTCTCGGCGACCATGGACCAGCTCCACAAAGAAGTGACGGGAACCCAGCTCGTGGCCCGCGCCGATCAGATCGTCGAGGCCGCCGGGATTCGGGAGATCAACTCCTTCCTGTCGAGACAACCGGGCATCTCCGAGGAGAACGGGTACCTCCAGATCAGGGGCGGTTCCGCGGACCAGACGGGGATGATGCTGAACGGACTGGCGTACAACAACGCCGCCGTGGGAAACGCAGAAACGTCGATCCCGCTGAGCGCGATCGACCAGGTGTCGGTCCTCTCGGGCGGCTTCAACGCCGAGTACGGAAACTTCCGATCGGGACTGATCAACGTCACGACGAAAACCGGGTCGAAGGAGGGATACAACGGCACGTTCACCTACTCGGCCACCCCCGAGGACGGAAAACGCTTCGGTCCGGCGCTCAACGACGTCCACGCGCCGCTCCTGGCGCCGTACCTCGACCCGTCGGTCGCGTTCGCGGGGACCGACTCGAGCTGGCCCTGGGACGCCTTCAACGGCTGGAACGCTCGCGCCGTCGAGTACAACGCCGCCCACCCCGAGGCGCCGGCGACCCCGCTCGACATGTATCTCCTCTACTCCTGGCTCTTCATGGCCACACCCGATTACGAAGGGCTGCTCGCCGTCGATCCCTCGTACGTCGTCTCCGACGAGCAGAAGGCCCTCTTCGCCCAGCACGCGCGATCGGAGGAGGGGAGCGATTTCAACTTCGACGGCGGGTTCGGCGGCCCCATACCGTTCCTGGTCGACGAGATCGGCGCGACCTTCTACATCTCCAACAACACGACGCGGCAGAATTACATCATGCCGGTGGTGCGGCAGCACGAAATGAAATACAACACGCTCGCGACGATCCGCCTGGAGCCCTCACAGAAGAGCACGCTCACCCTCACCGGGATGTGGAAGGTCCAGGAAGGGATCAGCCGGATCAGGCCGGCGTTCGGGGACTTCCCCGACGCGAGCCGCGACGGCGGGTTCATGCCGATCGACAACATCTCCAGCTTCGTCCGGAACACCACCAACAGCGAGCACCGGATGTACTGGTACGATCCCCCGTTCTTCCCGATCATGCGGCAGAACACGCTGCTGGCCGGGGTGACGTACAACCAGATCGTCTCGAATTCCACGTACTGGGAGGCGGGCGTGAACTTCCTGACGATCCAGAATTCGACCCCGATCGGCGACAACCGCGACACCAGCGCGATCACCTGGTTCGGGCCGTTCCCGGTGGACGAGATGCCCTACGGCAAGTGGCAGTTCGCCCCCAACCACCGCGTCGAAGGGTACCAATATGCCGCGTACGACGATCCCGCGAACCTCGCGGTCTTCCGGTTCCGCAGCAAGGAAGGAGACCTCTACGACAACACGAAGGTCAACCAGTGGCGGGCGAAGTTCGACATCGCCTCACAGCTGAACGACAACCATTACGCGAAGGGCGGGGCCGAGTACAACCTGATCGACATCCATCACAACTTCTGGGAACGGTGGAACCGGAACTCGTACAACATCTACGAGTTCAACTACCAGCGTTCCCCGAGCCAGACGGGCGTCTACCTCCAGGACCAGATCTCCTACGATTGGATGCTCGCCAACGTCGGCCTGCGCGCCGATTACTTCTACAGCGGCGGCGGTCTCTGGCCGACGGGCGATCCCTTCGCCGTGGGGGCGTTCACGCCGCAGCCGTACGGCGACGATTCGAGCCTCGTCGAGTACCTGGAGTCGGGCAGGTCGTACATCTGGGACCTCTGGACGGCGTACGACAGCGCCCACCCGGGGTTCCTCCAGCCGACGAAGAATTACCTCACCCTGAGCCCCCGGCTCGGGGTGTCGTTCCCGATCACGCACCAGGCGAAGTTTTATTTCAACTACGGGCATTTCCGTTCGAACCCGCCGTACTACAGCATGTACCTGCTGAGGTACCGGTACACGAAGAACGGCCTGTACGACATGTCGAACCCGAACCTCGAGCCGCCCCGCACCATTTCGTACGAGCTGGGGACGCTGATCAGCTTCATCGACCAGTACTCCTTCAAGCTCTCGGGATACTACAAGGACGTCACCGGACAGAACGGCGACGTGACGTACGCCAACGCAGCCGGCGACCTCAGCTACGACAGCTGGGCGAGCAACGAGTACGAGGACATCCAGGGGCTGGAGGTGTCGCTGATGAAACAGGGCAACGACTGGATCACCGGCAACGTCAACTTCGATTACCAGCTGAGCAAAACCGGCCTCACCGGCCGCAGCACGATCACCGACGTGACCATCAACGACGACCAGGCGGGCCTCTACCAGGGGCAGGAAAGCAGGGCCCTGCCCAGGCCGCAGCTCAACGCGACGGTGTCGTTCCACCTCCCCGGCGGCGAGGGGGACGACCTGCTCGAGGACCAGATCCTGGGCGGGTGGGACATCACGTTTTTCACCGAATGGCGGACCGGGGCGTACTATACCTGGAACCCGCTCGGCAAGCTCTACCTGAACAACAACCTGCAGTGGCCGGACTACACCATGCTCGATATGAAGGTGAACAAGGCGTTCACCATCGGCGGTGTCAGGAGCACGTTCTACATCGACGTCAAGAACGTGTTGAACCTGGAGGTCAACATCATGAACCGGCTCCTGGCGTTCGACAGGACCAAGCAGGACGATTACCTCTACTTCGCGTCGCTGCGTCTGCCGATGTACGCCAGCGCGGAATTCGACCAGATGCGGGCGCAGAACCCGGGTCTCTTCATCCCGGGTGACGACAGCATCGGGGACCTGAGCACCGACGGCAAGCCGTGGATCAACGATCCGAACTATCCGTATTTCATCTCCGCGTACCCCCGTCAAATCTGGATCGGAATGCGCCTTGAATTTTAAACAGAATATGATGCGTCGCCGCTGTTCGATCCCTGCCCGCCGGCTGGCGCGGCCTGATCGCCGCGGCCGCGCTCGTGGCCGGGGCCCCGGCGGGCCGGCTCGACGCGCAGGTGCCGCCGGAGGCCGAGGTCGCCTCGGTCCGGCTGACCCGGTTGTGGGTGGGCGTGTCGGCCAACGGCGCGAGGGCTTCGTTCGACTATCAGGCCGGGTTCTTCCCCAACGACTACAACATCTTCGGCAACAGGGGGCAGGACGCGGAAGGATACGGCGGGATGGGCTTCGCCTTCGCCGCCACCGATTGGGTGAGCCCCGATGACAGCGTCCTGCCGGCGGCCGTGTTCGGTCCCACCAACACGTGGCAGCCCGCCGGATTGGTGGTGTCGCCCCTGACGAATACCATCCGCTACGCCTTCCCCGAGCAGACCGTGGATTACCAGCCGGTCGGGCTCGTCTACCCGGGGACCGTCGATCCGGCCCGGTTGGCGGGGGCTTCGTATGACCAGCTCCTCGAAGTGACGACCCGTCACGTCTTCGAGGTGGACGTCAGCAGGCGGATCATGGCCTGGACACAGACGTACAACGACAACTACGTCATCGTCGAGGTCGAACTCACGAACCTGAACCCCGACACGCTCCGGAACTTCTACTTCAACATGAACGAGGGGAACAAGAACATGCAGGTCTCCTCCGTCCGGAATCCCTTCCCGGCCGTTGGGGAGTGGGACCTGAGCGGGAGGACGCTGACGTCGAGCTGGCTCCACTACTACGGGGGGCGCGTCGGCGATTCGATGAGGGTGTTCTACGAGTACCCCGCCGACAACCCCGACCTGCCGGGGGACAACATGGGGGCCCCGGCGGTCTCCCAGGGCGGGCGGCTCCTGTACGGACAGATGACGTGGTACGGGATCCTCCACGCCTCGGCCGCGCCGTACGACGATCCGTCCGCGGACGTGGACGATTTCCTGCAGCCGAAGGTCACCTACATCGGCAACTCCAACCTCTTCCCCTACAACTCCGGCGACGACGAATACGGGAGCAGGAATTTCTGGGCCGTCCGGGGCGCCTTCTCGGATTTCTTTCCGATGGACACCGTCAACAGCTGGCCCGGGACCCACCACGGCGGGAACAACGACGAGCTGGGGACGGCCGACTATTCCAACTACCCCAGCGGTTCGAAATCGGGGACGAACAATCACAAGCGGTACATCAGTTTCGGCCCCTACACCTTCGCCCCGGGGCAGAAACTCCGGTTCGTGTACGCCAGCGGCATCTCCGGCCTTTCCCTGAAGACGTCGAAGCTGGTCGGCGAGGCGTGGCTCAACAACACCCTCGAGGAACCGGCCGGCCTCCCCGATCCGGCGACGGGATACCTCCCCGCAAACTTCGCCTTTCCCGCCGACGCGTCCGAGATCGATCGCAGGAAAGACCGCTGGATCAGCACGGGGATCGATTCGGTCATGAAGAGCGCGGCCCGGGCCCGCTGGAATTTTTCCCGCGGATACAACATACCCCAGGCCCCGCCTCCGCCCGAGCGGCTCTCGGTCACCGGTCACGGCGACGGGGTGGAAATCAAGTGGGCCTGCGCGGCGGCGGAAACCCTTTCCAATTTTTCGGGCTACACGATCATGCGGAGGGTCGGGAACCAGGACACGTCGTTCTACGAGGAAATTTACTCCTCGGGCCCCGAGGACGTCGCGGCCGAACATATTTTCAAGGACGTGACGGCCAGGGTCGGCGGGCAGTACTACTATTATGTGCAGTCGAAAGTCACGATCGCGGCGGACGACCAGGACGCGGACCCGGCGACGAGGGGACAGACCCTCTACAGCAGCCGCCTGCTGGTCCCCGACGTGACGAAAATCAATCCGCGGTTCCCGCCCCAGGACGACCTGTCGGCCATCCGCGTGGCCCCGAACCCGTACAACCTGAACGACCCGCTGATCCCGGCCTATTACGGATGGACCGACAACCGGGGGTTGCTGTTCCTGAACCTCCCCCCGACGGTGCAGATCCGGATCTTCACCGAGAACGGCGACCTGGTGAAGGAATGGTACCACGACGAACCGGTGAAAACGGGCCTCTGGTTCTGGGACCTGATCACGATGAACGAGCAGGTGGCCAACAGCGGGGTTTACATCGCGCAGTTCGAGACCCCCGACGGCAGCTCGTCGTTCCAGAAATTCATCATCATCCGGTGAGTCCGCGATGAGACCACGGCGCCCGCTCCCGACCCGGTCACTGATTCTGCTCGTGGCATGCCTCGTCCCCGCCGCGGCGGCGAGGTCGCAGGTGGACCTCAATAAACTGGGCCAGAGCACCATGAACTTCCAGCTCGTCAGTCTCTCGGCGAGGGCGAGCGCCCTCGGCGAGGCGGTGTACGCCACGAGCGCCGGCGCCGAGGCGATCTTCTTCAATCCCGCGGGGATGGTCGACGCGCCGCGGACGGTCGACGCGTCGCTTTTCTACACGCAGTGGCTCGCCGACATCGGCTATTTCGCGGGGGCGCTCGCCTGGGACTTCGGAGAGTTCGGGAGCGTCGGCCTCAGCGCGATGGGCGTCGACTACGGCACGCTGAACGCCACGCGGCTGGTCTCCTCGGCGACGACCGAGGTGTACGAGGACATGGGCGAGATGGCGAACGTCGGCGCGTGGTCGTTCGGGCTCTCGTACGCGAGGGCGATCAACACGCAGTTCTCGATCGGCGGCACGGTGCGGTACACCGGCCAGAGTCTCGGGCAATCGCTCCTCGCCTCGGGGCTGAAGGACAACGACGCCTGGAAGTTCGTGTTCGACATGGGGGTGAAATACCACACCGGGTTCAGGAGCTTCCGTTTCGGCATGGCGATCCGGAATTTCTCCTCGCAGGTCAGGCGGGAGGAGATCGACGAACAGCTTCCGCTCACCTTCACGCTCGGCCTGGCGGCCGACATGCTGGAAATGTTCTCCCCGGGCGGGACGCGCGAGTCGGCCCTCACGCTCGGCGTCGATTACCTGCACCCCAACAATTACACCGAACGGGTGAACCTGGGCCTCGAGTACACGATGTTCGGGGCGATCGCGCTGCGGGGGGGGTACCAGACGAACCGCGACGCCGCGTCGTGGTCCGCGGGCGTCGGCTTTTTCACCACGCTCGAGGAACGGGACATCCGGGTCGATTACTCCTATTCACAGATGGATTTCTTCGACGGCGTCAGCAGGTTTTCGCTCGGTGTCGGGTTCTGAATGACGCGCCGCGCATCCATAGGAATCGTCCTGGTGTCGCTCCTCGCGGCGGGGTGCGACTCGCCGCGGAACCAGGCCGCCGGGGCCGGGTCGGACGACCGGGCGGGCGCGGTGTCCGACGGCCGGGCCGGCGCGCTGTCGCGGGCGGTAAAACTCGCCGACGCGTTCATCGCGCGCCACCCGGGCGCGGTCACGTACGATTCCCTCTCCCCGTCGACGAGGTGGAACTACGAGCAGGGGGTGATGCTCACCGCGCTGCTCGCCCTCGGCGAGGAAACCGGGAAGAAGGCGTACGGCGATTTCGTGAGGGCGAACGTCGACCGGTACGTCGGCGACGACGGCGCCATCGCGACCTATCAGATGGAGGATTTCAACCTCGACAACGTCGCGCCCGGCCGTGTCCTGCTCTCGCTCCACGCCGCGACCGGAGAGCCGAAATACCGCAAGGCCGCCGACAACCTCCAGGAACAGCTGCGCGGCCAGCCCCGCACGACGGAAGGCGGGTTCTGGCACAAGAAGATCTATCCCCGTCAGATGTGGCTCGACGGGCTCTACATGGCCGGTCCATTTTATGCGAAGTACGCGCGGTTGACCGGGGACACGGCCGCGTTCGGCGACGTGGCGTCGCAGTTCATCCTGATGGCCGGCCACGCGAGGGACAGCGCGACCGGCCTGTTCCATCACGGGTGGGACGAGAGCCGGACGCAACGGTGGGCCGACCCGGCGACGGGCCGCTCCCCGTCGTTCTGGTCCAGGTCGATCGGCTGGTATATGATGGGGCTCGTCGACGTGCTCGATGACATTCCGCCGGGCCATCCGCGACGCAGGAGCCTCGTCGACGTCTTTCGCTCCCTCGCCGACGCCGTCGTGCGCCAGCGGGATGCAGCGACAGGGCTGTGGTTCCAGGTCACCGACCGGCCGGGGGAGGATGGTAATTACGTCGAGACCTCGGCCTCGGCGATGTTCATCTACAGTTTTGCGAAGGGCGTGCGCGCCGGGTACCTCGACGCCGGGTTCCTGACAACGGCGAGGTCGGCGTTCGACAGCCTCACCGCGCGGGCGGTCGTCACCGGACCGGACGGCCTGCCCGACCTGACGGGGACCTGCAAAAGCGCCGGCCTCGGCGGGGACCCCTACCGTGACGGGAGCTACGACTACTACGTCGGCGAACCCCAGCGCGTCAACGACCTGAAAGGGCTCGGGGCGTTCATCCTCGCCTCTATTGAAATTGGCAAAATCGGCGATATCGGGCGGTCGGAAGCCGCCCCGGACAACGACACATCACAATCAGGCAACCATCAATGAAAACACGTTCTCACATCACCCTGCGCGACATCGCGACCCGCCTCAAGGTCTCGCGGGTCACGGTGTCCAAGGCGTTGCGGGGCCACCCCGACATTTCCGTCGCAATGACGCAGAAGGTCAGGAAGCTCGCCACAGAGCTCGGCTACACGCCGAACATCATGGCGCGGAACCTCTCCTCGAAGAAATCGCACATGATCGGCCTGGTCGTGCCGAAAATCGCCCACTCCTTCTTCGGATCGGTCATCGAGGGGGTCTACGACACCGCCTTCGAGCACCGCTACGAAACGATCCTCATGGTCTCGCAGGAAAACGCCGAGCGCGAACTCAAGCATCTCCAGACGCTGGCGGCCATGCGCGTCGACGGGATCATCATCTCCATCTCGCAGGAGACGGAGGACGCCAAGCGCTTCACCAGGATCCGGAAGATGGGCATCCCCCTGGTGTTCCTCGACCGGCGGCCCGAGCCGTTCCTCCCCGGGTTCAGCAGCGTGCTGGCCGACGACCGCGAAGGCGCCTACCAGGCCACCGAACAGGCGATCAAGGTGGGGTACCGGAAGCTCGCGTTCGTCGGCGGCCTCGCGTCGATCAACATCGGGAAAAACCGCCTCCAGGGGTTCCGGGACGCGATGAACGAGTACCACATCCCGGTCAACCGGGAATGGATCCTCCACGGGGGGCACGGCAAGGACGCGGGGATCGCCGCGCTCCGGAATTTCCACCAGAACGGAACGATGCCGGAATTCATCCTCGCGGCGACCTACCCGATCGTCCTCGGGATCTACGAGGCCGCCAGGGAGTTCGGGATCCGCATCCCGGACGACGTCGACACCATCTGCTTCGGGGACAGCGACGTGGGCCGCTTCCTGGCGCCCGCCATCAGCGTGGTGCGCCAGCCGACCCACGAACTGGGGTCGCGCGCCGTCTCGGTCCTGATGGAGAGCATGACGAACCCGGACGCGACGACGGAGCATCACGTCATCCTCCCGACCCACCTCATCCTGCGCGACACCTGCACGTCGGCGCGGGCGCAGAAGGGTTCGCCGCTGGAGGAGAGAAAAATGAAAAAACCGGTGAGCTGACGCGAGGCGCGAAGAATTGAAAATTAATTCAAATACAAAACATTCACATCATTTCCCATCCACCAATAGAGGAGAGAAGACCATGAAACATTTTCTGGTATTTCTCAGTTTTATCGTCCTGCTCGTCGTCGCGGTTCCGCTGACGGCGGCGGCTCAAACCACGATTCTCAGTAACGGGAGCGGCGGCGGAGACTGGGCGAGCACGTCGACCTGGGCGGGATTCGTTGTGCCGACCTTCATCGACACGGTCCTGATCCAGGGAGGCGATTCGGTGAGCGTCTCTGCGGACCTATCCTGTCACACGCTCGGGCTGGAGGCGGAGGCGAAACTCGGCCTCGCCGACACCCTCGTGGTCGAGGATTTCCTCGGCTACGGCACCGTCACCGCCAACGCGGGCGGCAGGCTCAGAATCGACAGCTCCGGCACATTCGGGCTCGATGCAGTCTACGTGCACGCGCGGGACGGGGGGAGCCTCCCGGTGGCGACCTGGGCGGCGGGTTCGACCTGCTCGCTCACCGGGTTGACGGGAAACTCGCCCTCGAACGGCAACCAGAACTTTTACCATTTCATCTGGAACAACCCCTCCCAGACAGCCAACCTGAACCTCGGCTGGACCGGCATCACCATCGGGGGTAACCTCACGTGCGCCGCCTCCGGCGCGAGCTCCCGGTTCCAGATGGCGAGCAACACGCAGAGCCCGATGACCGTCACCATCGCGGGCGACGTCGTCGTGACGGGCGGGGCCCTCACCTCGAACGGTTCGAGCGGGGCGGCCACATACGCCGTCACCGTCCAGGGCGACGTCATCGTCACCGGCGGCAACCTCGCGCTGAGCAGGGGCAGCGGCGGCGTGGCGACCTGGTATCTCTACCGCGGCTTCTCCATCTCCAACGCGACCCTCCAGACCTCGAATTCGGCGTCGAAATATGTTTTCTCAAGACCGGGGACGGAGACAATAACCTTAACCAACGTCACGTACACGAGCGCCAACAACATGGAGGTGGCGTCCGGGACGACGGTCGACTTCGGCACGAATATCCTCAGGGGTTCAGGCGCCTTCACGCTGAACGCGGGCGCAAAACTCGCCACCGGGCACAGCGCGGGGATCGATTCCACGCTGAAGAACACCGGGACGAAGACGCTGAACGCGGGCGCGGGTTACATCTACAACGGCTCGGTGGCGCAGGTCACCGGCCTGACGCTCCCGTCGGTCGTGGGAAAACTGACGATCAACAACGCGCTCGGAGTGACGCTGAGCGACACCGTCAGGGTCGACAGCACGCTGACGTTCACTACGGGCAACATCACGACGGGTGCGAACGTCCTCGAGGTCGGCACGGATGGCCAGGTCCTGCGCACATCCGGCCACGTCAACGGCCTCATGAAGAAAACGATGATCCTCGGGGCGGACGCGAAAACATTCGAAATCGGCGACGCGACCGCCTACGCGCCGGTGACTGTTTCCGGCGCCTCGTATGCGGGCAACTTTACGATCGCAGCGGCGACGACCGCCGCCGACCACGGGAGCATCGGATCCTCGGGCCTCGACGCGTCGAAGTCGGTCAACCGTTCGTGGACCTTGAACGGCACACCGACCGGGTCGAGCGACATCACGCTCAATTTCAATCCCGCAGACCTGGACGCCGGGATCAATCCCCAGAACCTGAAGGTCGGGAAATACGACGGTTCCTGGAGCCTCCCGACGGTCGGGACGAAAACGTCGACCAGCACGCAGGCCACCGGGATCTCGAGCCTGAGCGATTTCATCGTCGCACAGGTGGTTCCGCTTACAATATTAAGCAACGGGACCGGAGGCGGGGTATGGGCCAGCGCATCCACCTGGCAGGGGGGCGTCGTACCGTCGACCCTCGACAGCGCCATCATCCTGACGGGTGATTCCGTGGGCGTGGCGGCGGACGCCGGTGCCTGGTACCTTGAGATGCAGTCGGGATCGAAGGTGGGCCTCTCCGACACTCTCGCCGCGGCATATTTCCTCGGCAACGGCACGCTGACCGCGAACGCGGCATCGCGGTTCAGGGTCGACAGTTCCGGCACGTTCGCGAACGGCTCGGTGTACAACCACGCGCTGAACGGCGGCAGCCTGCCGACGGCGGCATGGGCGGCGGGATCCACCTGCATGCTGACCGGCATCACGGCCAACTCGCCCGCGAACGCGAACCAGAACTTCCATCATTTCATCTGGAATAATCCTTCCCAGTCCGCCAACCTGAACCTGGCGTGGACCGGCATCACGATCGGGGGCGACCTCACCTGCGCCGCGTCCGGCGCGAGTTCCCGGTTCCAGATGGCCAGTAACACCCAGAGCCCGATGACCGTCACCATCGCCGGCGACGTCATCGTGACGGGCGGCGCTCTCACGTCGAACGGTTCGAGCGGCGCGGGGACCTACGCCGTCACCGTCCAGGGCGACGTCGTCGTCACCGGCGGGAACCTCGCCCTGAGCCGCGGGAGCGGCGGGGTGGCGACCTGGTACCTGTACGGCGGCTTCTCGGTGTCGAACGCCACGCTGCAGACGTCTAATTCGGCGTCGAAGTATGTCTTCTCCGGGAACGTGCCGCAGGTCGTGACCCTCTCCAACGTGACGTTCACGAGCGCCAACAACATGGAAGTGGCGTCCGGGTCGACCACGAACTTCGGCACAAGCCAGCTCCGGGGCACCGGGGCGTTCACCCTGAACGCCAATGGCACGCTGATGACGGGACATTTCGGAGGCCTCGATTCCACCCTGCTCAACACGGGAACGAAGACCCTCAACGCCGCGGCCGGCTACATCTTCAACGGGTCGGTCCCGCAGGCGACGGGTGTGACGCTTCCGGCGGTGGTGGGCGACCTCACGTTCGATAACGCGGGCGGCGTCGCGCTGAGCGACACCGTCAGGGCGGACAGCAGCCTGTCCCTGGTCTCGGGTGTCGTGGCGACCGGGGTGAACCTGCTCGAGGTGGGCCCGAACGGCTCGTCGAGCAGGGCTTCCGGCCACGTGAACGGCCACCTGGTGAAGACGATGGCGACGGGCGCCGACAGCAAGACGTTCGAGATCGGCGACGCTTCGCTCTACACCCCTGTGGATGTTTCCGGCGCCTCGTACGCCGGGGCATTTACGATCAACGCGCTGACGACGGCGGGCGACCACGGGAGCATCGGCTCCTCGGGCCTCGACGCCGGCAGGTCGGCCAACCGCGTGTACACGCTGACCGGCACACCGACAGGGTCGAGCGACATCACGTTCCACTTCGATCCGTCGGACGTGGACGCGGGCGCGAATCCGACGGGGTTCAAGGTCGGAAAATATGACGGCGCGTGGACCCTGCCGGCGGTCGGAACGGCGACATCGACCAGCACGCAGGCCACGGGCATCGCTTCCCTGAGTGACTTCATCCTCGCGCAGTTGCCCCCGGCGCTGGTCCTGAGCAACGGGACGGGCGGCGGCGATTGGACGGCGACGTCCACGTGGCAGGGCGGTGTGGTGCCCGTGTCGGTGGACAGCGTCATCATCCTGGGCGGCGACTCGGTCTGGGTGCCGGCGGGCGGCGCGTCCGCTTCCGGCGTGCAGGTCGCGTTCCCGGGCATCCTCGCCCTCGTCGATACCCTCTCGGCGACGTATTCGTCGGTGTCGGGGACCGTGGTCAGCCACATCGGCGGCCGGTTCAGTGTCGACAGCGGCGCCGTGTTCGGAAACGGCTCCGTCTACCAGCACAACCAGAACGGCGGGAGCCTCCCGATCGCGACCTGGAACACCGGTTCGACGCTTCTGTTGACCGGCATCGCCGGCAACTCGCCGTCGAACGGGAACCAGAATTTCCACCACGTCATCTGGAACAATCCCGCCCAGTCCGCGAACCTGAACCTGGGCTGGAACAACATCACGATCGGCGGGAACATCACCGTGATCGCGAGCGGCGCGAGCAGCCGCTGGCAGATGTGCGGTCCCGTGACGGATTCTTCCGCGACCGTGACCATCATGGGCGACGTGCTGGTGTCCGGCGGCGGTTTCACGACGAACGGCACGTCCAACGGCAATACCACGATCACCGTCAACCACTACGGTAACGTCAACGTCACCGGCGGTAATTTCTCCATCAGCCGCGGGTCGCAGGGCGGCACCGGCACGGCGAGGTGGTACCTCCATAACGGCGACTTCACGATGGCGAACGCCACGACGCAGAACTCCAACGCCGCGGGCGCGCGCTTCGTCTTCACGAAATCGGGGGCGCAGGCCCTCACGCTGACGAACGTGACCTTCGGCGGTGGCGGGATGCCGTCGATCGTCGAGGCCGGAACGCGGCTGAACGCCGGGACCAGCATGATCCGGGGCAGCGGCGCGTTCACCCTGCAGGCGGGCGCGACGATCGAGTGCGCCAACACCGGCGGGCTCGACTCGACGCTCGCCGGGACGGGAACCGTCCTTCTCGACACGCTCGCGTCCTACGTGTTCGACGGCGCGACGGCCCAGGTGACGGGAGTGCGGCTGCCGGCGAAAACGTTCAACCTCACCTTCGACAACCCGGGCGGCGTCACGATGACCGGAAACGTGGTCGTGGCGGGGACGCTCAACCTGGCGTCCGGGATCGTCTCGGCCGGGGCGAACACCATCGAGGTGGCGTCCGGCGGGTCGACCAGCCGAACGACCGGGCACGTGAACGGCGTCCTGAGGAAGCACGTCGGTCCGGGCGTGGACAACGAGACCTTCGAGATCGGCGACGCGTCGCAGTACGCGCCGGTCGATGTCGCGGGCGCCTCGTACGCCTCGGAGTTCCCGCTGGATGCCGTGACGACGGCCGGGGACCACGCGAGCATCGGCTCGTCCGTCCTCGACGCGGCCAGGTCGGTCAACCGCACCTGGAATTTCAACGGCACCGCGACGGGATCGAGCAACGTCACCTTCCACTTCCCGGCGGGGGAGGTGGACGGCCCGGCGAACACGAACAACTTCCTGGTCGGCAGGTATGACGGGAGCTGGACGTACCCCGCGGTCGGGGTGAAGACGGCCACGAGCACGCAGGCCACCGGCGTCGCCGGATTCAGCGGATTCCAGATCGCCGAACAGGTCGGCGTGACCCTCCATGCGATCATCGCCACGGCGGGCCCGAACGGCACGATCTTCCCGGCCGATACGCTGATCGTCAACGACAGCGTCGACCAGGCGTTCACCTTCACGCCCTCCGTTGGTTACCACGTTGACAGCGTCTTCGTGGACGGCGGGTACGTGGACTCCACGGCCGGATTCACGTTCTACACCGTGACCGCCGATCACACCATTCACGTGACGTTCGCCATCAACACCTATGCGCTGAACGTGACCGTGAACGGCGACGGGGCGGTCGCGAAGGACCCGGACCAGGTGGTGTACGCCCACGGCACGTCGGTGGAACTGACGGCCACGCCGGAGCTCGGCTGGGATTTCTCCGGCTGGACCGGCGACGTCGTCTCGGCGACGAACCCCCTGGACGTGACGATGGACGGCGCGAAGAACATCACCGCGACCTTCACCCAGGACTCGTCCTATTTCGCGACCTACCGCAGCTTCACGCCCGCGGCGTACGCCCTCGACATCGACATGAAGGGGAAGCTGGGGAAATACGAGAAACGAAAGCCCTGGCGCGTCGACTTCTCGGTCTACTTCGTCGTCGATTCGATGGATGTGAACGACTTCCACATCGAGTTCGGGCTCGCCGTCGACACGGCGTTCCCGCTCACTTCGACGCCGGCGGGGACGTTCTCGAACCCCGACGGGAAATTCAAGAAGTGGGACCTGGCGTTCGGCGATTCGCTGAACGCGGGCGACACGGTGGTGATCTCCGGCTTCGGCAAGGCCGGCAAGCCCCAGAAGATCATGAAGTACTGGTGGACCAGGAACGGCGTCCTCGTCGGCAAAAAGGTCAAGGGCGGGGTCTTCACGCTCAACCAGCCCAAGTACCCGATGCCGAACCGCAACAACGTGGCGTACGAGGCGTTCGGGACGGGCGGGTTCATCCCCACCGGCGGCCTGACGGTCGGCGTGCCGCGCCTGGACAGCGCCAAGCAGTACGGCTGGCTGCAGATCCAGAAGCACGACGCCGTGTACAAGACCCTGAACTACAAGGGTTTCCTGCAGACCGCACAGCCGAGGGGGTTCGACTACTGGCTCAAGAACAACAAGCCCCTGGTCAAGCTCCAGAAGTATCTCCAGCCGCATAAGTACAACAACGCGCTCATGGCGGAACTCGTGACGCTGAAACTCGGCATCACGGCCAGCATGCTCGGGATCACGCCCCCCGGATTCGGCGAGCTGATCCTCGACGGCGACAGCGTCGAATCGTCGCCGTGGCAGGGATACACCGTGGCGGAGATCGCCGCGGAGGCCGACACGCTGATGATGGGGTGGTACGACAGCGCGGGCGTCCGCGGTTGGGCCGATACGGCGACGTACGACGCGATGTACGACGCCGTGTCGCGCATCAACGCGGCGTTCGAAGGCCCCGTCGACACCGTCGACGGCGGTTTCACCGGGTTCCTGTCGCTCACGGGCACGCGGTCGATCCTGGAGGTGGCACACACCCTCAGACCGAACGATGGCGTGGTGCCGGCGAGGATCGAGCCCCTGGCGATGGCCGGATTCGAAGCCGAGCCGGAATCGTACTCGCTCCGTCAGAACTACCCGAACCCCTTCAACCCGACGACCACGATCGAATTCGAGCTTCTCCAGTCGGCGGTCGTTTCGTTGAAGGTCTACAACCTCCTCGGCCAGGAAGTGGCGAACCTGATCGACCGGGAGGAATTGAGCGACGGCCTGCAGGACGTCGAATTCGACGCGACGAACCTCCCCTCGGGCGTGTATATCTATCGCCTGGTGGCGGACGGCGTCGCGGACGAGTATGACGACGCGGCACCGCAGTCCTTCGTCAGCGTCAAGAAGATGGTCCTCGTAAAGTAACATGTCGACCGGACCCGCGCGGCCCCCCCGGGGGACCGCGCGGGCGAACCGGCCGGCGGGAGCACGGGGGAGGATAAACCGTCAATGTTGAACAGAGGGAGAATGAGGCCAACATGAAAACCATACCGATTCTGATATGCGTCCTGCTCCTCCTCGCCGGGGCGGGGCTGTCCCAGGCGCAAACAACGATCCAGAGCAACGGCACGGGGGGCGGTGACTGGGACAGCATCGCCACGTGGCAGGGGGCGGTCGTCCCCGGGACACTGGACAGCGTCGTCGTCCTGACCGGCGATTCCGTGCGATTCTCCTCGGCGGTCCCGGAATCGTGCCGGAGCCTGAACGTCATCGGCATCCTGAACGTCCCCGCGGTCACCGACACGTTTGTCGTGACGGAGGTCGTGAGGCTTCCGGCGGGGTCGAAATACTACCACGCCTCCTATTCCGGGACTCTTCCCGGCGCGACCCGGGTGATCGACGATGCCAGTACGGTCGTCTTCGGATCGAGCACCGTGGGCGGGCCGGGGAACCTCGAATTCGGCAACGTGATCATCAAACGGGCGTCCGGTTCGAACGCGTCCGGCAGTCTCATCATCAACGGTGATCTGACGGTCGACAACGCCGGCATCGGGAACACCTTCAAGGGCGCGATCCAGGATCACGGATACATTTCTCACGTCGTCCACGGTAACGTCTACGTCCTCCAGGGCCAGTGGTGCGCGGTGGACGTCGGCAGCGACACCACCATCGGCATCTGGAACATCGACGGCGACGTGATCGCGACCAATCCCGCGCCGGGCGGCGCGAGGGTGAACCCCTTCGCCAGCGCGGACGCCAAAGGCCTGGCGATCCTGAACGTCCACGGGAATTTTCTCCTCGGTCAGGGCGCGAGGCTCTCGGCCGGAACCAGCGGCACCCGCGGGTACGGCACCGCCATCATCAACCTCTACAAGGACTTCTCCCTGGTCAACGGGGCGTACACCACCACCAACCACAAGGGGCCGCTCTCGATCAACTTCGTGGGGACGGGGACCCAGACGGTGACGATGGACACCAACCTCAACTTCGCGCAGGAACGGCTCTACGACACCATCGCCGCCTCGTCCAACGTCATCTTCAACATCGGCAGCCGCACCTGGAGGTCGCTCGACACGCTCCTCGGAACGGGGGGCGGGGCGTTCGTGGTCAACGGGTCGCTCTGGCTGCAGGATTCGGCGCAGCTCGAGGGGACGCCCGAATTCAAGGTGAACCCGGGCGGACGGCTGATCGTGGGCAGCCCCGACGGACTCCGGGTGATGCCCGATTCGACGCACGGCAACGTCCAGACCACCGGGACGAGGACGTTTTCGACCACGGCGGACTACGGTTACGCGAGTTCGTTTCCGCAGGTGACCGGCGACGGCCTTCCGGCCACGGTCCGGAAACTGACCGTCGACAACCCAAATGGCGTGATCCTGGGATCGTCGGTCGCGGTCACCGACAGCCTCCTGATGGTCGACGGAACACTCGACCTCAACGGCAACGTCGTCTCCCTCGGGACCACCGGGACGCTCAGCGAGAGCCCGGGGAACAGGGTGACGGGGGCGGGCGGCACCATTACGGCCACCAGGACGCTGAACGCCCCGCTGGTCGGGACGAACATCGCCGGCCTCGGCGTCAGCATCGGGTCGTCCGCCAACCTCGGCGGGACCACCATCACGCGCGGCCACGCGGCGCAGACCGGGATCGGCGGGACGGGCATCGAACGCTACTTCGACATCGCCCCGGCGACGAACACGGGCCTGAACGCCGACTTCGTGTTCCGCTACGACGCCGCGGAGCTGAACGGGAACGACGACGCGACCATGCAGCTCTGGAAATCGACCGACGGCGGTTCGACGTGGGAGGGGATCGTCGAGGTCAACGACCAGCCGGGTCACAAACTCACCGCGAGCGGCCTCGACGGCTTCTCCCGGTGGTCGGCGTCCGACCCCAGCCCACGCCCTTGGCGGCGGCGTCGTCAGCTACCAGATGGCCGACAAGTGGAACATGGTTTCGCTCCCGCTGGTCGTCCTCGACGCGGCGAAAACGACGCTCTTCCCGACGGCGACGTCGAATGCGTTTCTCTATAACGCGGGCTATTTCACCGCGGATTCGCTGCACGCCGGGATCGGGTACTGGATCAAGTTCAACGGCGCGCAATCGGTGCCGATCACCGGCGTCCCGTTCACCCTCGATACGGTCGACGTCGTCGGGGGATGGAACATGGTCGGGACGGTCAGCGATACCGTCGTCGTGCTCACCGGGATCGAAGAGGTCCCGCCCGGCATCGTCGAGACGCCGTTCTACGAATACGCCGGCGGGTACAACGCGGTGGCGCAGCTGACGCCGTCGCGCGGCTACTGGGTCAAGACGAACGCGGCCGGCCAGCTCGTCCTGGCTGCGACGCCCGGCGCCGCGCCGGTCTCCGTTCCCGTGAAACATCCCGCGGGCCTCGGTGAGCTGACCATCACCGACGCCGCCGGCAATTCGCAGACGCTGTACCTCGGGTTCGGCGACGGCGCGGCCGCCGCCGGAACGGGCGGCGAGATGCCGCCGCTTCCGCCGGACGGCGTCTTCGACGCCCGCTTCGCCTCCGGAAGGATGACGGAGTACGTCGGGTGCCGCGGACGGCGCGGGCGGTGGACCTGCCCCTGAGCATACGCGGCGCGGCGTACCCGGTCCGTCTCGAATGGATGCCGGGGAGCGGGACGACCCGCCGGGTCGTGGCGGTCGCCGGCGGTCAACGGGGCGAGCGGCTGCGGGCGATCCCCGCGGGGGAGACGTCACACTCGCGTCGCCGATCCCCGGGCTGGCGATCAGGGTCGATGGGTCGGACGCGCTCCCGCAGCGGTATGCGCTGGGGAACAACTATCCCAATCCCTTCAACCCCTCCACGCGGTTCGAGGTTGCGTTGCCCCGCGCGACGGCGGTCGACATCTCGGTCTACAACGTCCTGGGCAGCAGGGTCGCGACCGTGGTCTCGGGCGAGATGGCGGCGGGGTACCACCTCGTCGAATGGAACGGCATCACGGACAACGGCGCGCCCGCCGGTTCCGGGGTCTACTTCCTCCGGATGTCCGCGGGTCCGTTCTCGGCGACGTCCAGAATCGTGATGATGAAATAACGGAACATACCGGAGACCGGGGCTTCAATGACGACGCTCACAGAGACAATCGACAAGCCCCGGCCTTCCGGGAGCCGGGGGAACGGTTCGCTTGCGCGAAGGATCCTCCTCGCCGTTCTCCCGGTGTTCCTTTTCGCCGGCGTCGTCCGGCCGGACCAGTATTTCGTCGCGCCGGCGGGGAGCGACTCGGCCGACGGTTCCGAGGCGGCGCCGTTCCGGACGCTCCAGTACGCCGTGACGCTGGTCGCGGCGGGCGACACCATCACGATGCGGGAGGGCGTCTACGACATCGGGGTCACGGTCAGGCCGCTGGTGAGCGGGACGGCGGTTTCCCCGATCCTGCTGCGGGCCCACCCGGGAGAATCACCCATCCTCGATTTTCACCTCCAGACCCCTTCGACGTCCGCCCGGGGGCTTCACTTCTCGGCCAGTTACTGGCACGTGGAGGGGCTCACCGTGCGCAACGCGGGCGACAACGGGATCTTCATCAGCGGGAACTACAACGTCGTCGAACGGTGCACGATGTACGGAAACGAGGACACCGGCCTGCAGATCAGCAACGGGGGGTCCTATAACTACGTCTACAACTGCGACTCGTACGCGAACTACGACTCGGCGACCCACGGCGAGAACGCCGACGGCTTCGCCCCGAAGCTCGACGTCGGTCCGGGAAACGTGCTCAGGGGGTGCCGCGCCTGGGACAACGCCGACGACGGGTGGGACGCCTACCAGGCCGCGTACGAGGTCGTGATCGACAGCTGCTGGGCGTTCCGGAACGGGTACAACATCTGGGGCGACCCGGCCTTCCAGGGGGACGGCAACGGCTTCAAGCTGGGGGGGAACTTCGTTCCCGCGCACCAGCTGATCACGCGCTCGGTGGCCTTCGACAACCGTTCTAAGGGATTCGACCAGAACAACAACACCGCGGGAATCACCCTCCATAATAACACCGCCTGGAGGAACCTCGGGAACAATTTCTCGTTCCCGCTCACCCCGACCGTCGGACAGCACGTCCTCGTCAACAACATCGCGTGGGGCGCGGTATCGATCGAGGCGACGGCCCAGCAGAGCTCCAACAGCTGGCAGGGGTACACCGTCACCGCCGGCGACTTCCTGAGCCTCGACACCGCCCTCGCCAGGGCGCCGCGGAATCCCGACGGGTCGCTCCCCGACGTCGGCTTCCTCCATCTGGCCGGGGCGAGCCAGTTCATCAACGAGGGCGAGGACGTGGGCCTCCCGTATCTCGGGTCCGCCCCGGACTTCGGGGCGTTCGAGAGCAACGCCGTCCCGGCCTTGTTTGCGCTCGGCGTGACCGCCGTGAACGGGAGCGTGCTGAAGGACCCCGACCTGCCGGTGTACGACAGCGCCTCGGTCGTGCGGCTGACCGCGGTCCCATCGCCCGGACACCACTTCACGAACTGGAGCGGGGACCTCGCGGGGACGGCGAACCCGGACTCGGTCGTGATGGACACCGCGAAGAGCGTCACGGCGCACTTCGCGATCAACCGGTACGCCCTCGACGTCTCGGTCTCCGGCGACGGGAGCGTCCTCCGCGATCCCGATTCCGCGGAGTACGACCACGGCGATACGGTGACGCTCACGGCGGTGCCGGGGCCGGGGTACCACTTCGTCGCCTGGAGCGGGGACACCGCGGGGACGGTGAACCCCTTCGGGGTCGTGATGGACGCCGGGAAAAGCGTGACCGCGCTGTTCGAATCCGAAGGCGTCACGTCCCCGGTGGCGGTCGGGCCCGACTGGACGCTGGTCTCGGTGCCGGTCGCGGTCGCCGACAACCGGAAGTCGGCGCTCTTTCCTTCCGCGCTGTCGAATGCCTTCAGGTACGCCGACGGGTACGATCACGAGGACTCCCTCCTGAACGGAGTCGGGTACTGGTTGAAATTTTCGGCCGCGGCCGAGACGGTGTCGATCAGCGGCGGCGAGATCCTCGCCGATACGTTCGCCGTCGGACGCGGGATGGAACATCATCGGCTCGATCAGCCGGACGGTCCCCGTATCCGGAGATGGCGCCGGGTCCGGGCGTGAGCATCCTCAGCCCGTTCTACCGGTTCAACGCCGGGTACAGCGCCGCGGATTCCATCCGGCCGGGGGAGGCGTACTGGGTGAAAACGAGCGCAGCCGGCGTGATCCATGCGGGCGGGCCGGCGATGGCGCCCCGGGGATCGGGACGGTGACCATGACGAAATCCATCCATCCCATCATCGTCGCGGTCCTCCTCTCGCCGATCGCCGTCATGCTCGCGCCCGCCATCGGGGGGTGCGCTTCCGGCGCGTCCGGGGGAGCGGACTCTTCGCAGCAGGGGGCGGTGACACCGGCAGCGGCGACGCCATCGGGGGACTCCGCTGGGCTTGCCGCAGTCCTCTCCGGCCTCCCGTTCGCGATGCCCGCGATGCGCGAACCCTCGTTCCCGGCGAGGACGATCAGCATCGCCGACCACGGCGCGCTCCCCGGCGGAAGGACATTGAACACGGCGGCGTTCGCCGCCGCGATCGGCGCGTGCGCGAAGGAGGGGGGCGGCACGGTCCTGGTCCCGGCGGGTGAATGGCTCACCGGGCCGATCCGGCTCGAGAGCAACATCAGGCTGCACCTCGACGACGGCGCGATCGTGAAGTTCAGCCGGAAGTTCGAGGACTACCCGCTCGTCGCCGGCCTCGACGGCAAATCGAAAGGATTCATCGTTCCGCCGCCCGTCCACGCCTTCAGGGCGAAGAACATCGCCATCACGGGCCGCGGGCATCTTCGACGGCGGCGGGAGCGCCTGGTGGTACGTGAAGCGGGAGAAGCGCACCGACGAGGAATGGAACGCGCTCGTCAGGTCCGGCGGGGTCGTCACCCCGGACGGCCGCGAATGGTGGCCGTCGGCGCAGGCGATGAACGGCGAGTCGTACCTCGATTCCCTGCGGCGCTCGGGGGCCGCCGTCACGGCAGCGGATGTCGCGAAGGCGAGGGAGTTCCTCAGGCCCGACATGGTGCGGCTCGTGCAGTGTGACGGCATCCTCCTGGACGGCCCGACGTTCCAGTACGCCCCCAGGTTCCACGTCCACCCGGTCCAGTCGGAGAACATCATCGTCCGGAACATCACGATCCGGACCGAGTGGTGGGCGCAGAACGGCGACGGGCTCGACCTGAGCTCCTGCAGAAACGTGGTGGTGTACAACTCTACCGTGGACGCCGGCGACGACGCCATCTGCGTCAAGCCGGGAAACATCTCCGAGCGGCAGACCCCCGGCCCCGCGTGCGAAAACATCGTCGTCGCGAACTGCACCGTCCTCCGCGGGCACGGGGGCTTCGTGATCGGGAGCGAATCGTTCGGCGGCGCCAGGAACATCGCCGTACGGGATTGCGAGTTCATCGGCACCGACGTCGGTCTGCGGTTCAAATCGAACAGGGACAAGGGCGGGACCGTGGAGCGGGTGTTCATCGACGGCATCCGGATGAAGGAGATCCGGCGCGAGGCGATCCTCTTCGACATGTACTACGGGAGCGGCGATCCGGAGAAGCTCGCCGCCGCGGGGCTCCACCAGATCCCGCCCGAGCCCGCCGGAGGGACGACGCCGCGGTTCAGCGACATGCGCATCGTCAACGTCGCCTGCGAGGGCGCGCGCCGCGCGATCCTCCTGAACGGCCTGCCGGAGATGCCGCTCAGGAACATCGTCATGGACTCGGTCTCCGTCTCCGCCGAGAGGGGCGCACTCCTCATCAACACCGACGCGATCGTCATGCGGAACCTCCGCATCGATGTCCCGAAGGGCCCGGTCGTGTCGCTCGACCAGTCGTCGCGGACGGAGATCTCCGGGATGAGCTTTCTGAAGACCGACGACGCATTCATCGTCGTCCGCGGCGAGGAATCGAAGGAGATCGTCGTCACGCGGACGGACGTCGCGAAGGCCGCGAAGGGCGTGGTCATCGGGGAGGGGGCCGTGGAAGGATGCGTGACGGTCAGGGGGGTCCCGGATGGAAAATAACCGGGTATTGCAATCGTCGCATCGGGGTTGTATGTTTCGCATTCGTCCGGCCGGACGGAACGCGGCGCTCGTGGCCACGGTACTGGCCTGCATCCTGATTCCGGCCGCCGGAACCGCGGGATCAGCCTTCGGGGCCGGGGGACCGGGTGCAGGGATCGGGGGAGCGGGCGCCGGACGCGAACTGGTGGTGGACGCGGGCGGGAAAGGCGACTTCACGAAGATCCAGGACGCCATCGCATCGGTGGCGGTCAGCCCGGGCGAACCGGTCACCATTTTCGTCAGGAAGGGATTGTACAGGGAGAAAATTTTCATCGATAAAAGCGGCGTCATCCTCGTCGGCGAAGACCGCGACAGCACGCGCATCGTCTACCCCGAACTGCGGGAGAACTGGAACCGCGAACACGACGGGAGCGACCGGGGGTCCGGAGTCGTCAACATCGACACCGGCGTCACCGACGTCACGATCGCCAACCTGACCATCTATAACAATTACGGATCGCTCACGGGCGCCTACAACAAGCACCAGTTCGCGATCAGGGGGGCGGGCACGCGGATCATCGCTGATCCGATGCAACGTCATCTCCGACGGCGGCGACGCCGTGAGCCTCTGGAACAAACAGGACGGGATGTACTACCACACCGAGTGCTCCTTCGAGGGGTGGGTGGACTTCGTCTGCCCGCGCGGGTGGTGTTACATCTCCAACTCCCGCTTCTTCGGGCACAACCGGCCGAGCGCGAGCATCTGGCACGACGGGAGCGCCGACAGCACCCAGAAGTTCGTCATCGTCAATTCCTTCTTCGACGGTGTCTCGGAATTTCCGCTCGGGAGGAACCACCTCGACGCGCAGTTCTACCTCCTCAATTGCAGATTCTCGGCGAACATGGCCGACCGGCCGTTCTTCAGGCCGCCGTCGAGCCCGGGTCCCTGGAAGTGGGGGGACAGGCATTACTTCTACGGGTGTCATCGCGACGGCGGGGACTTTGAGCTGGTTCGCCGACAATCTCTGGACCGCGGCCGGATCACCCTCTCCGGAGACGATCACCGCGAAATGGACCTTCGACGGGAGGTGGGACCCGGAATCCTCCCTTCCGGCGCTCTTCCGAAGGGCATACCACCCCACGCCTGCAGACGATGCGACGATGGTCCCGACCGGATCGGTCCGGCTCTCGTGGGTCGCCGCAAAGAACGCCACCCTCCACCGGATCTATTTCGGGAACCGGGCGTCGCCGGATATCATCGCGGAGACCCGGGAGAATTCGTACACGGTCACCGGGCTCGATCCGGACGTGATGTACCGCTGGAGCGTTTACGCGGTTTCCGACACGGGGGAGGTGCGGGGAGAGCCCTGGGCTTTCATGACCGCTCCGGATACCGCGGCGGCGATCGTGGTGAGGAATGAGTCGGCGGTACCCCGGGGCCGCGGGCCGGTGGTGGTCGGATGGGCACCGGCTCCGCGCGCTCACCGGCGCTGCCGTCCCTGCGGAACTGACGATCCTCGATCCATCCGGGCACCGAAGTCCCGTTCCAGGCCGACGACCTCGACGCCGACGGCGAGCCCGACGAGGCGGTCTTCATGACGGCGCTTTCGGCCTCGGAGGAGAAACGCTTCACGGTCACGAAACACGCTCCGCGTCCGCCGGCCACCGCGGCGCCCGCTGACCGACGCCCGGAATTACAAACGCATCGGCGGAACGCTCGTGTCGCTCGATGACGACCGCCAGCCCGGGAGCGCGCGCGAGAGGAAGGACTACAGGTTCGACGGCGCGGGTTGGGAGTCGACGCTCGCCGCCTACCGGCTCTACCTCGACGGACGCAACGCCGTGGACGTCCAGGGAAAGCGTCAGCCCGGCCTGCACTGGCAGTGGATCGGCGAATCGGGCGTGGACTACCAGCTCGACGCCCCCTGGGGGACCGACGTCCTCCACGTGGGGACGGCCCTCGGCGTCGGCGGCATCGCATTCCTCGTGAACGACACGGTCTCGAAGCCGTGGACGGTCGACACCCAGCGCTGCCGCATCGTCGCGCGCGGCCCGGTCCGGAGCGTCGTCCGTGTCGATTACACGGGTTGGAAGGTCGGGGAGAAGAAGACCGACGTCACGTCGATTTTCACGATCTACGCGGGCGAGAGGATCACCGAGCACCGGGTCACCGTCGAGCTCGGCGGTCGGCCATCCGCTCGTCACCGGGATCGTCCGGCACGATTCGACGACCCTCACCTGGAACCCGGAAGCGGGCACGCTCTCGAGCGTCGGCGTCCAGTCCAGGGCGGGGGATTCGCTGTTGCTCGCCGTCGCGGCGCCGGCCGGCCGGATCGTCCGGCAGCAGGCCGGGTCCGCGGACGAACTGCTGGTCCTCGACGCCCGGCCGGGCGAGCCGTTGCCGATCCAGATCGGGGCGTGCTGGCAGGGGGGCTCGAGGGGCGAGTGGGACGAACAGGCGTCGGGCCGGATGCTCCGGGCGCTCGCCGCTCGCAACGCTGCCTCCGCCCATCGTCGAAATCCGACCCGCCGTCGGGATCCGTCCCGCCGGCGGAGCAGGCGACCTCAAGGGAGAACGACAATGACGAAGCCATTCATTCACGACGATTTCCTGCTGGAATCCCGCGCCGCGAAGGAGCTCTACCATACGTACGCGGAGGGCCAGCCGATCATCGACTACCACTGCCACCTCTCGCCGAAGGACATCGCCGAGGACCGGCGGTTCGAGAACCTGACGCAGATCTGGCTCGCCGGCGACCACTACAAGTGGCGCGCGATGCGGACCTGCGGCGTCGACGAGAGGTACATCACCGGGGAGGCGACCGACTGGGAGAAGTTCGAGCAATGGGCCGAGACCGTCCCGAAGACGCTCCGCAATCCGCTCTACCACTGGACGCACCTGGAGCTGGAACGCCCGTTCGGCATCACCGACCGGCTCCTCGGGCCCGAAGACCGCGCGGTCGATCTGGGAGGAGTGCAACGCGATGCTCGCCACGCCGGAGTTTTCGGTGCGCGGCATCCTGAAACAAATGAACGTGAAGGTGGTCTGCACCACCGACGACCCGGTCGACTCGCTGGAGCATCACCGGGCCCTCGCGAAGGACCCGCCGCGCCGGCGTGAAGATGTTCCCCGCGTTCCGCGCCGACAAGGCGATGGACATCTCGGACCCGAAGGCCTGGGCCGGGTACGTCGCGAGGCTCGCTGAAGCGGCGAAGATGCCGGTCCGCTCGTGGCAGGCGTTCCTCGAAGCGCTCCACGCCCGGCACGCGTACTTCCACAGGAACGGCTGCCGCCTCTCCGACCACGGGCTCGAGACGGTCTACGCCGAAGAGTACACGGCCGGCGAGATCCGGAAAATCTTCTCCACGCTTCTCGGCGGACAGCCCGTGACGCCGGCGGAGGGGTTGAAGTTCCGCTCGGCGATCCTCCACGAGCTCGCGCTGATGGACCACGCGGGAGGGTGGGTGCAGCAGTTCCACCTCGGCGCGCTCCGGAACAACAACACGCGGATGATGCGCACCCTCGGCCCCGACACCGGCTTCGACTCCATCGGCGACTTCGAGATGGCGGGGCCGCTCGCGAGGTTCCTCGACCGGCTCGACACCGACGACCGCCTCGCGAAGACGATCCTCTACAACCTCAACCCGCGGGACAACGAGCTCTTCGCCACGATGATCGGCAATTTCCAGGACGGCTCCGCAGCGGGCAAGATGCAGTACGGCGCCGCCTGGTGGTTCCTCGACCAGAACGACGGCATGACCCGGCAGATCGAGGCGCTCTCGAACATGGGCCTCCTGAGCCAGTTCGTCGGGATGCTCACCGACTCGCGCAGTTTTCTCTCCTACCCGCGCCACGAGTACTTCCGCCGCCTGCTCTGCAACATCCTCGGCGCCGAGATGGAGCGGGGGCTCGTGCCGAACGACCCGGAGCTCGTCGGCGGGATGGTGCGCGACATCTGCTACAGAAATGCCGCGCGGTACTTCCCGTTCGCGGCGCCGGACGGGAAGAAAACCCGGAAGGGAACACAACCCCGGAAAAGGAAGCCGACTCCGAAAAGGAAGCCGACTCCGAAAGGGAAGCAAAAGTGAATCCCCTCTTCGACCTCGCCGGGAAGGCGGCAATCGTCACCGGGGCGAGCACGGGGCTCGGCGCGGCGATGGCCGCCGGGCTGGCCGGGGCCGGCGCCGACGTCCTGCTGGTCGACCGCAATCCGGCCGACCGGACGGCTGAGGCCGTCAGGGCGGCGGGGCGGCGCGCGGAAATGGTGACGGTGGACGTCGCGCTGGAAGGCTCTGCGGCCGTCGTGGTTGCGGCCGCGGTGAAGGCCTTCGGGAAGGTCGACATCCTGGTCAACAATGCCGGGATCATCCGGCGGGGCGCGGCGATCGAGTACAGCGCGAAGGACTGGGACGATGTGATGGCCGTGAACTCGCGGGCCGTGTTCTTCCTCTGCCAGGCGGCCGCGCGCGACATGCTCCGGCGGAAGGCCGGAAAGATCGTCAACGTCGCGTCGCTCCTTTCATTCCAGGGGGGAGTCATCGTCCCCGCGTACTCGGCCAGCAAGGGCGCGGTGGCCCAATTGACGAAGGCGCTTGCCAACGAATGGGCGCCCCTCGGCATCAACGTCAACGCGATCGCCCCGGGATACATGGCCACGGAGAACACCCGGCCGCTGCGCGACGACCCCGCGCGCTCGAAGGCCATTCTCGACCGGATACCGGCCGGCCGGTGGGGTGAGCCCGAGGACGTCGCGGGAGCGGCCGTGTTCCTCTCCTCCCGCGCATCCGATTACGTCAACGGCCACGTCCTCGTCGTCGACGGGGGCTGGCTTTCACGATAAGCAACGACATCGCACCTGACGAACACGACAACGATGGACATTCGACTGCTGCCGAACGATGAGACGTATCCGCGGATGAAGACCGCGGAGCTGCGCCGCGCCTTCGCGCTCGAACACCTCTTCGCGCCGGGGGAAATCCGGACCGTGTTCTGCGACGCGGACAGGGCGGTCGCCGGCGGGGCCGTGCCCGGCAAGACGCCGCTCCTGCTCGAGCCGTCCCGCGAGACGATGGCGGCGGAATACTTCGCCGAGCGCCGCGAGCTCGGCGTCGTCAACATCGGCTCGTCCGGCTCGGTGCGGGCCGACGGCGCCGAGTTCACGCTCGGCACGAAAGACATGGCCTACATCGGCCGCGGGACCCGGAGGGTGGAATTCACGAGCGCCGATCCGGCGCGACCCGCGGCGTTTTTCCTGGTATCGTTCCCGGCGCACGCGGCGCATCCTTCGGCGGCGGCGCTCCTCTCCGGGGCGGCGAGCACCACGATCGGGACGCCCGAGAACGCAAACCGTCGGACGATCCACAAATTCATCCATCCCGGCGGGACCCGCAGCTGCCAGCTCGTGATGGGACTGACGGACGTGCATTCGGGGAGCGTCTGGAACACGATGCCGCCGCATACGCACCTCCGGAGGATGGAGATCTATCTCTATTTCAACCTCGACCCGGAATCGCTCGTCGTGCACCTGATGGGCCGGCCCGGGGAAACCCGGAGCCTGATCCTCCGGGACAGGGAGGGGGCGGTTTCGCCCGCCTGGTCGGTCCACTGCGGGGCCGGTACCGGCCCGTACTCGTTCATCTGGGCGATGGGCGGCGAGAACCAGGACTTCGGCGACATGGACCAGGTGAGGACGAACGATTTGTTGTAAACCGGGCGCCGCAGGCGCCCGTATTGACCCGACAATCACGCGGACACTGACATGAAACTCGAAAAATATACGATGGGGATAGGGGACCGGTTCGGCCTCGAGGGCGAGGCCCAGCTCCTCGCATTCCGAAAGGCCGCCGACGCGGGCTTCGACATCACGCCGGTGTGGAACAAGTCGAACAGGGAACACGCCATCGTCGGCACCTCCCCCGACGACGTGCGGCGCGAGGCGGACGCGGCGGTGAAGGCGCTCGGCTGGAAGGGCTCGTACTACGTCGACGCCGACCACATCGGACTGGCGACCGTCGAGCGGTTTATCGCCTCGAGCGATTTCTACACGATCGACGTCGCCGACTACATCGGCAGGGCCGCCGGCGAGCGGCAGACGGCGGGCTTCATCTCGGACATGGCCGCTCATCGCGGCGCCCTCCGCATCCCGGGCGTCGAGGGGACCTTCGCCGTGACCGACGAGCTCCTGCTGGACGTCGCGAACAAATACCTGTACGCGATCGAAGAGGCGGGAAAGGTCTACCGGCTCATCGAATCGAAGAAGGGGAAGGGCAAGTTCATCCCCGAAATCTCGCTGGACGAGGCCGAGAAACCCCAGACGCCGATCGAGTTGTTCTTCGTCCTGGCGGCCATCGCCAGGGAGGGGGTGCCGGTGCAGACGATCGCGCCGAAGTTCACCGGGACGTTCCCGAAGGGCATCGATTACGTCGGCGACGCGGCGAAGTTCGCGCGGGAGTTCGAAGACGACGTCGCGGTGATCGCCCACGCCGTCAGGACGTTCGGCCTGCCCGCGAACCTCAAGCTGAGCGTCCACTCCGGGAGCGACAAATTTTCGATCTACCCGGCCATCCACGCCGCCATGAAGAAGTTCGACGCCGGCATCCACCTGAAAACCGCCGGCACCACCTGGCTCGAGGAGGTCATCGGCCTGGCAGGTTCCGGCGCCGACGGGTTGGCGATGTCCAGGGAGATCTACCGGACGGCCTTCGCGCGGTTCGACGAGCTCTGCAAGCCGTACCTGACCGTGCTGGCGATCGACCGGAAGGGCCTGCCCGACCCGAAGAACGTGGACACCTGGACACCGGGGGAGTTCGTCGCCGCGCTGATGCACGAACGCTCCGAACCCCGGTACAACGTCCACTTCCGCCAGCTGATCCACGTCGGATACAAGATCGCGGCGGAGATGGGCGCGTTGTTCACCTCCGGCGTGATCCGGCACCGGGCGGGGATCGCCGAGGCGGTCACCCGCAACCTCTTCGAACGGCACATGCGGCCCCTTTTCCTCGGCCTCCCGGCGCAGGGACGGGCCGCGGCGGCGGCGCCGCCGGGGAAAAGCGCGATTCGCGCCACGGCGTACTGACACCGGGCGCCGGGGCGATGACCAACCATTCCATCATGACGTGAACGAATGAGCAGCGATACGAAGCCCCGGGCCGCCGAGGACACGGCGCCGGGAGCGCAGGCGGTAAAACGGATCTGGGGGCGCCGCTGGACCATCTGCGCCCTCCTGTTTTTCGCCACGACGGTCAATTACATCGACCGGCAGGTCATCGGCGTCCTCAAGCCGACGCTGGCGGCGGAGCTGGCCTGGAGCGAGATCGACTACAGCAACATCGTCTTCGCCTTCACGTTCGCCTACGCGATCGGCCTCATCCTGGTCGGAAGGATGATGGACTGGCTCGGGACGCGCAGGGGGTTCTCCATCTCGATCATCGTCTGGTCCGTGGCGGCGATGGCGCACGCCCTCGTGAGGACGGTGGGCGGTTTTTCAGCGGCGCGGTTCGCGCTCGGGCTGGGCGAATCGGGAAACTTCCCCGCCGCGATCAAGACCGTCGCCGAATGGTTCCCGAAAAAGGAGCGGGCGCTGGCCACCGGCATCTTCAACGCCGGGAGCAATGTCGGCGCCGTGATCACGCCGGTCGTCGTTCCCTGGATCACCATCACCTACGGATGGGAGTGGGCATTCATCACCACCGGCGCGCTCGGGTTCATCTGGCTCGCGTTCTGGCTGGCGCTCTACCACCGGCCCGAGGAGCACCCGACGGTCACGGCGGAAGAGCTCGCCCACATCCGCAGCGACCCCCCCGAAACCGCCGTCCGCATCCGCTGGCGCGACCTCTTCCCCCATCGACAGATGTGGGCCTTCGCCATCGGGAAGTTCATGACCGACCCGATCTGGTGGCTCTATCTCTACTGGGTCCCCGATTTCCTCAACAAGAACCACGGGATCACGCTCACCACCATCGGTCCTCCACTGGTGGCCATCTACGTCATCGCCGACATCGGGAGCATCGGCGGTGGATGGATCTCCTCGCACCTGATCCGGAAGGGATGGAGCGTGAACGCGGGGCGGAAGACCGCAATGCTGATCTGCGCGGTCGCCGTCCTCCCGATCGTGTTCGTGTCGCAGGTGCACGATCTGTGGCTCGCCGTGGCGATCGTGGGGCTGGCGGCGGCGGCGCACCAGGGATGGTCGGCGAACCTGTTCACGACGGCGTCGGACATGTTCCCCCGGAGGGCGGTGGCGTCGGTCGTCGGGATCGGCGGGATGGCCGGGGCCGTGGGCGGGATGCTCGTCGCCAAGGCGGTGGGGTACATCCTGGAATGGACCGGCAGTTACGTCATCATCTTCATCATCGCGGGCGCGGCCTATCTTCTCGCCCTGCTGGTCATCCACCTGATCGTCCCCACACTTGAACAATCGAGCGTCGGAGAGTCCACATGACGGCACAGACGGAATTCACGAAACTGTACGACTTCACGGGGCGGACCTTCGTCGTCACCGGCGGCACGGGCGTGCTCGGGAAATCGCTCGTCTCGGCGATCGCCTCGTGCGGCGCGAACATCGCCCTCATCAGCCGCGACGAGGGCCGGGCCCGCGCGGTGCTCGCCGCTCTCGGAAAGACCGCCGGGAAGATTGAGGCGTTCAGGGCGGACGTCCTCGACGAAGGGGCGCTGCGTTCGGCCGCCGCCGCCGTGACCGGCGTGTTCGGCACGGTGGACGGCCTCGTGAACGGGGCGGGGGGGAACGACCCGGCGCGACGACCGGCGCCGGGAAAACGTTCTTCGACCTCCCCGCCGGACGCCCTGCGGAAGGTGTTCGACCTGAACCTGACCGGCACGATCCTCCCCAGCCAGGTCTTCGGCAGGCTGATGGCGGACAGGAAGGAAGGGGTCATCCTGAACATCACGAGCATGGCCGGGATGCGGCCGCTCACGCGTGTCGCGGCATACTCGGCCGCGAAGGCCGCCGTCAGCAACTTCACCCGGTGGCTCGCGGTCCACATGGCGCAGGAGTACTCGACGGCGATCCGGGTGAACGCGATCGCGCCGGGGTTCTTCCTCACCGAGCAGAACCGGTTCCTCCTCACCGAGCGGGACTCGGGAAAACTCACTCCGCGCGGCGAGAAGATCCTTGAGCACACGCCGATGGGGCGGTTCGGGGAGCCGGCCGACCTCACCGGGGCGGCGCTCTGGCTCCTCTCGCCGGCGTCGGCGTTCGTCACCGGCGTGGTGCTCCCGGTGGACGGCGGGTTCTCGGCCTTTTCGGGGGTATAGGTCAATCAATCTCACAACATCGGAACTGAACACACGTGGAAAAATCTGACATCGGGCTCATCGGCCTCGCGGTGATGGGCGAAAACCTTGTCCTGAACATCGAAAGCAGGGGCTTTTCGGTGAGCGTCTTCAACCGGACGGTCTCGAAGGTGGACGACTTCGTGAACGGGCGCGCGAAGGGAAAGAAGATCATCGGCGCGCGCACGATCGCCGGAGCTCGTCGCGTCCCTCAAATCGCCCCGCCGGGTGATGCTGATGGTGAAGGCCGGCAAGCCGGTGGACGAGTTCATCGAGCTGCTCCTTCCGCACCTCTCGAAGGGGGACATCATCATCGACGGCGGCAACAGCCATTTCCCCGACACCATCCGGCGGACGAAGTACCTCGAAGCCAAGGGGTTCCTCTTCATCGGCACGGGCGTGTCCGGCGGCGAGGAGGGCGCGTTGAAGGGCCCGTCGATCATGCCGGGCGGGGTCTCCCGCGGCGTGGCCGCACGTCAAACCGATCTTCCAGACGATCGCGGCGAAGGTGGAGGACGGGACCCCGTGCTGCGACTGGGTGGGGAACGACGGCGCGGGGCACTTCGTCAAAATGGTCCACAACGGGATCGAGTACGGCGACATGCAGCTCATCACCGAATCGTACCAGATGATGCGCGAGCTCCTCGGGATGAGCGCCCAGGAGATGCACGAGGTCTTCTCGCGGTGGAACACGGGCGAGCTCGACAGCTACCTCATCGAAATCACGCGCGACATCCTCGCCCATCGCGGAGAGAACGGCGGCGCGCTCGTCGACAGCATCCTCGACACCGCGGGCCAGAAGGGGACCGGGAAGTGGACGGGCGTGGCCGCCCTCGACCTCGGGGTCCCCCTGACGCTGATCGGGGAGGCGGTGTTCGGCCGGTGCCTTTCGGCGATGAAGGACGAACGGGTGAAAGCCTCCGGGATCCTCCCGGGGCCCGGCCGGGCGTTCACCGGCGACCGGAAATCGTTCCTCGGGGAGATGGAAAAAGCCCTGTACGCGTCGAAACTGATTTCGTACACCCAGGGGTACATGCTGATGCAGGAGGCCGCGAAGGAATACCGCTGGGACCTGAACCCCGGAGGCATCGCCCTCCTCTGGAGGGGCGGATGCATCATACGCTCGGCCTTCCTCGGGAAGATCAAGGAGGCGTTCGACCGGGACCGGTCGCTGCCGAACCTGCTCTTCGACCCGTTTTTCCGTGAAAAAATCGCGTCGAGCCAGCAGGCGTGGCGCTCCGTCGTGTCGACCGCCCTTTCACACGGGATCTGGGTCCCCGCGCACGCCACGGCGCTCGCCTTCTACGACGGTCTCAGGACGGCGCGCCTGCCGGCGAACCTCCTGCAGGCCCAGCGGGATTACTTCGGCGCACACCAGTACGAACGCGTCGACAGGCCCAGGGGGGAATTCTTCCACACGAACTGGACCGGACGAGGCGGCGAGACGGCCTCCTCGACCTACGTCGCGTGACCATGGCCCGTCCCCCGCGCACCAGACGATCAACGCAGGCCCGGCGGGCGGACGTCGCCGGGAGGGTGTCGTTGCTCCTGGCGATCGTCGTCCTCGCCGCCGCCATCGGCGCGATCCTGCCCGGCGCCGGCGATTTCGTGATCATTCATATGATCGGCGATTCCACGATGGCGGACAAGCCGGTGGAGGACAACCCGGAGCGGGGGTGGGGGCAACTGTTCGGCGCGTTCTTCGACAGCACGGTCGTCATCGAAAACCATGCGAAAAACGGGAGGAGCACCGGCTCGTTCATCCGCGAGGGCCTCTGGGACTCGGTCCTGGCGAAGCTCGGGAAGGGCGATTACCTCGTCATCCAATTCGGCCACAACGACGAGAAGAAAGAGAAGGGCGACCGCTACACGCCGCCGGACGCGTACCGCGCCAACCTCGCGACGTTCGTGGCCGGGGCGAGGTCGAAGGGCGCCCACCCGATCCTCTGCACGCCGATCGTCCGCAGGAGGTTCGACGCCGAAGGAAAATTCTACGACGAACACGGGGTCTATCCCGGGATCGTGCGCGACGTTGCGGACTCCCTCGGAGTACCCCTCCTCGATGTGCACCGCTCGAGCTGGAAACTGGTCGAGGGCCTCGGCAGGGAGGAGTCGAAAAAACTCTTCCTTTGGGTACCCGCCGGCACGTACCGCTCCCTGCCCGACGGGAAGGAAGACAACACCCATTTCGGCGAATTCGGCGCCACGCGCATGGCGGGATTGGCGGTGAGCGCCCTCCGGGAGATCGATCATCCATTATGCCGCCATCTGAAATGAACCGCCACGACGACATCCGCATCCCCGACGACGCGGGCGTCGCCCCTCCGCTGCGGGAGGCGGCGCGCACGGGCGCAGGGTTGCCGCTGGTCCGGCCGGGAGCGTGCGCATGCTGACCGGCAGGGGATCGGCGGGCGGGACGCTGCGCGCGGAAGAGGCCGCGGCCCTCTGCGAAGAGTACGTCGCGCGGGAGGGGCTAGCGCGCCGGCAGGTGCTGGCGATCATTCCCGACCATACGAGGAGTGCGCCGATCGGCCTCTTCTTCAGGACGCTCTACCGGCTCTTCGGCGCCGGGCCGGGCCGCATCGATTTCCTGATCGCCCTCGGGACCCATCCGCCGATGAGCGACGAAGCCATCGCGCGGCGCCTGGAATTCGCCCCCGGGGAGAGCCTCAGGGACTATCCGAACACCACCGTCGTCAACCACCAGTGGAACAACCCGGCGCAACTGCGCGCCGCCGGCACCATTCCGGGCGACAGGGTGGCGGAAATCTCACGGGGAAGGATGACCGATCCGGTGGTCGTCACGGTGAACAAGCTGGTCTACGAGTACGACGCGATCCTGATCGTCGGCCCGACCTTCCCCCACGAGGTGGTGGGATTTTCGGGCGGAAATAAATATCTTTTCCCCGGCATCTCAGGGGCCGAAATCATCAACATGTTCCACTGGCTCGGCGCGCTCATCACGAACCCCGTCATCGTCGGACGGAAGCACACGCCGGTGCGCGAGATCGTGGACGCCGCCGCCTCGCTCCTCACGTTCCCCAAGCACTGCATCAGCCTCGTCGTGGGCGCGGAGGGGCTCTCGGGAATGTTCTGCGGAACGCCGGAGGAAGCGTGGGACGCCGCCTCGAACCTATCGGCGAAGGTCCACATCGTCCTGAAGGAAAAACCGTACCGGAGCGTGCTGTCGTGCGCGCCGGCGATGTACGACGAGCTCTGGGTGGGCGGGAAGTGCGCCTACAAGCTCGAGCCGGTGGTCGCCGACGGGGGGGAGTTGATCATCTACGCCCCGCACCTCACGGAAATATCGGCCACACACGGCGCGACGATCGAACGGATCGGCTATCACGTGCGGGATTATTTCACGAGCCGGCCGGGACAATTCGCCGACGTGCCGGGCGGGGTCCTGGCGCACTCGACGCACGTCAAGGGCGTCGGGACATACGAAGGCGGGAAAGAGACGCCGCGGATCACGGTCACGCTCGCCACCGGCATACCGGAACAGGTCTGCCGGAAGATCAACCTCGGGTACCGCGATCCGGCGGTCGGTCAGGTTCGATGAGTGGGACGGGAGGGAGGATGAGGGGATCCTCCGCGTCCCGAAGGCGGGCGAGACCCTCTACCGGCTCCGGAACGACCCGTTCGGACCGGTCGGGTGACGCGCCGTCGGCCGGGACATCATCGACAGACAACGACAACAGGAGCCTATGAGCAACGCATTGAAACTCCGGGCCGACGGGGCGCTCGATTTCGTGAGCCTCGGGGCGCTCGTCCACCGCCTGGACCCGGGCGTCGTCCCGTTCCGCAAGGCGTCCGAATGCCGGATCCACGTCAGCGGCGGCGAGTACAACGTCGCGGCGAACCTCTCCGACTGCTTCCGCCTGAAGACCGGCGTCGTCTCGGCGATGGTCGACTACCCGATCGGCGACCTGATCGCCGAACGGGTGCGCGCGATGGGGGTGAAACCCTTCTTCAAGCGCTTCGCCCACAACGGGGTGAACGGGCCCAACATGGCCACCGTCTATTCCGACACGGGTTTCGGCGTGAGGCCCCCGGTCGTGTTCTACAACCGGGCCAACGAGGCCGCGGCGCAACTCCGCCCCGGCGACGTGGACTGGGGGGAGGTGTTCGCGGGCGGCGTGAAGTGGTTCCACAGCGGCGGCATCTTCGCCTCCCTCTCGGAGACGACCGGACAGCTGATCGTCGAGGGGATGCGCGCGGCGAAGGCGCAGGGCGCCGTCACGAGTTTCGACCTCAACTTCAGGGAAAAGCTCTGGGGCATCTGGGGAGGGGAGAAGAAGGCGGTCGACGTCATCGCGGGCATCGTGGAGCACGTCGACGTCCTCGTCGGGAACGAAGAGGACCTCCAGAAGGGACTCGGCATCCCCGGCCCGGAGGTCGCGGCGAAGTCGAAACTCGATCCGGGGGTGTTCCTCGGAATGATCGGCAAGGTCACCGAGCGGCACCCCGGGGTGAAGGTGGTCGCCACGACGCTTCGCGAGGTGGAATCGACCAACCGGCACCGCTGGGCGGCGGTGGCCTGGATCGACGGCTCGTCCTCATACCTCGCCGACGTGCGACCTCGAGGTGCTCGACCGGGTCGGCGGCGGCGACGGTTTCGCGAGCGGGCTGTTCTACGGCCTCCTCTCGGGCGAGACCGCCGAAAACGCCGTGAAGCTCGGCTGGGCGCACGGCGCGCTGCTCACCACCTTCCCCGGCGATACGACCATGGCGACGCTGGAGCAGGTCCGGGCCTTCATGAAGGGGGGATCGGCGCGGATCCAGCGCTGAGCGGGACGCCATGAGCGACGCGCAGCAGACTCCCCGCAACCTCGCCCCCCGACCCGCGGCAGACGCGGGACTCGACCTCCTCACCCTCGGCGAGTGCATGGTCCGGCTCAGTCCGCCGGGGCACCAGCGGATCGAACTCACGCCGGTCTTCGAGGCGTACGCGGGAGGGGGGGAATACAACGTCTCCTACGCCCTCGCGCGGTACGGGATGCGCACCGGCTGGGTCTCCGCGCTCGTGGACAATCCCCTCGGTCATTTCATCCGCAACCACGCGCGCGCCGCCGGGCATGGACATCGGCGACGTCGTCTGGGTGCCGTTCGACGGAGCCGGGAGGGCGGACCGCGTCGGCCTGAATTTCACCGAAGTGGGGACCGGCGTGCGCGCGAGCGTGTCGCTGTACGACCGCGGGCACACCGCCGTCTCGCACATGAAACCCGCCGACGTGGACTGGGAGAAGCTCTTCTCGCGGCGCCCCGTCCGGTGGTTCCACACCGGGGGGATCTTCAGCGCACTGAGCGCGTCGTGCGCCGAAACGGCGCTCGCCGGCGCTATCGGCCGCCCACCGATCGGGGGCCGTCACCAGCTACGACCTCAACTTCAGGAGCAAGCTCTGGTCGTCGGCGGAGGCGGTCCGCGTGACGAAGACGCTGATGCCGCACATCGACGTCCTGTTCGGCAACGAGGAGGATTTCCAGATGGCGCTCGGCTTCGCCGCCGAAGGCGTGACGGGGGATTACCGCACGCTCCCGGCCGCCGCGTACCGCGCGATGGTGGGGAACGTGGTGAAGGCCTGGCCCCGGCTGAAGGCGGTCGGGACGACGCTCCGCGAGGTGGTGAGCGGCTCGGTGAACAACTGGTCCGCGCTGATGTACGCCGGGGGGGTGTTCCACGAGTCCCGGCGGTATGAAAACCTCGAGATCGAGGACCGCGTCGGCGGCGGCGACGGGTTCGCGGCCGGGTTCATCTACGGCACGCTCAACGGCATGACGACCGCCGAATGCGTCGAGCTCGGGGCGGCCCACGGGGCCCTGCTCCAGACCACCAGGGGGGACACGAGCATGGTCACGATGGCGGAAACACTCCACGTGATGAGGGGCGGCGGCGCGAGGATCAAACGGTGAACGACGCCCTCGGGCATATCGCGAGGCTCGGCATCATCCCCGTCGTGGTGATCGACCGCGCGGAGGACGCCCGGCCCCTCGGGGCCGCGCTCCTGGAGGCGGGCCTCTCCGTCGTCGAAGTCACATTTCGCACCGGGTCGGCGGCCGCGGCCATCGAGACGCTCGCATCGACGTTCCCGGAGATGCTGGTGGGAGCGGGGACGGTCCTCTCGGTCGAGACCGCCCGCGAGGCCGTCGCGCGGGGGGCGTCGTTCGTCGTATCGCCGGGCTTCGACCCGCTCGTCGTCGACGACTGCATCGCGCGGGGGGTGACCGTCATTCCCGGCGCCCTGACCCCAACGGAAATCTCCGCGGCGATGTCGCGCGGCGTCGGCGTGGTGAAATACTTCCCGGCCGAAGCGTCGGGGGGAGTGGACTACCTCGCGGCGGTGAGCGCGCCATTCCCGACGATGAAGTACATCCCCACCGGGGGAATTTCGGAATCGAACCTCGGGCGTTATCTGCGGTTCCCGCCGGTTCTCGCCTGCGGCGGGAGCTGGATGGTGAAGAGGGAGACGATCTCCGCCGGGAATTTCGACGAAATCACACGGCTCGGCCGGGAGGCGTTGCGCATCGTCTCGGAGGTCCGCGCCCCCCACGCGAAATGACCGGGGCTTTGTGATTTTCAGCGGACGGCTCCGGAGCGCTCGCCGATCCTCCGATAATCGCAACTATTTGTGATGTTTGGTCGAAATTAGACTGAATAGTCAATGTCAGAAGCGGGGAATATTTTTTCCGGACGGACTTTCTTTTTATCACCTTTCTTCCTATCATCCCGCAGTAGTACCAGCCACGATTTCGTTCAACCCGGTCAGGAGTTAGACATGACTCAAAAGACAGGACGTGAACAACAACCCCGCAAAATCAATCCTTCATCCGACGCGAAGCAAGTCCATTCGCCCTTCAGCTTCAACCTCCGACGCTCGAAAAATAAAACCTCTCCGAAGGCATTGAGCCGAAGCTATAAGCATTGGTCATTCAACAGGAGAATCAGCGGCTGACGCGATAGCGCCCCGACTTTCTGCACAGACCACCACAGTGACGCCCCTCATCGGGGGGCGTGGTGGCCATCATTCATCATTCATCATCATGGAGGTCATCATGAAAGTATTTCTACCGACCTTTGTGGCCTGCATCCTGCTCGCCATCGGGACCGGCATCGGGTTCTCGACATGCGGCGGCGTGGCCGGCTGCACTGCTCGCCGACACCTGTGTCGCTCCGGACGCGGGAGGCACCCCCGACCTGCCGGCAACCTGCCCTCTCGAATCGCCCGACGAATTCATGTACATCATCGACGGGCTTCCGCTCGGCTCGGACATCACGTGTACGGCGGTCTTCCAGGGCATTACGAACGTCATCCGCGCGCCGGGCGGGCCGCTCGGCGGTGAAACAGAATCGTTCCAGGCGATGCTGAAACTTGGAATGACCGGGACGGGAGGAATGGCAGGATTTTCACGGAGCATCGACCTCCCCATCAGCCTGGCCGTGATCAGCGCAGCGCCGCGCGATACGGCGGCCACTGTCCAGATCCTCGACCTCGATTTCTCGCAGATGCAGGGGCAGCTGCCGCCCGGAGATCCCGATTTCGACCTGCTGCGGATCACGGCGGGGACCGGTTTCGGGATGCCGAGCCCGGGACACACCACGCTGACCAAGCGCGCCGGGCGGTGACTGGAACGTCGACAGCTTCTTCGACATCACCTACCGGATCGACTTCGTCGGGCACCCGGGCGGGCCCCTCGCGGGCATGTCCGGTTCGACGACCGGGACGATCCGCTGGCAACAGGGCGTCAGCGTCCCGCCCGTCGCCGACACCTGCACCGTCCCCGACGCGGGCGGCACCGCCGACCTTCCGGCGCCCTGCCCGTATATCGCTCCCAACGAAACGATGCACATCATCGACGGCCTTCCGCCTCCCGCCACCATCGAGTGCGTTCCGACGTTCGACAGTTTCTCGGGAATCGTCCGGGCCCCGGGCGGATCGCTCGGAGGCGAAACGGAATCGTTCAACGGTGCGATGCACCTCGTGATGACGGGAACGGGAGTCCTCACCGGGTTCACCCGTTCGATCTCGATCTCGTCGGTGGCTTCCATCATCCACGCCGCGCCCCGCGACACCGGAGCGGCGCAGCAAAGTTTCGACCTCGACTTTGCCCAGATGTTCGGGCAGATACCACCGGGCGATCCCGATTTCGACCTGTTGCGGATCACCGCCGGGACCGGTTTCGGGATGCCGAGCCCCGGGCATACCACGCTCACCAAACTGCCGGGCGGTGACTGGAACATCGACAGTTTCTTCGACATCACCTACCGGATCGACTTCATCGGGGCGCCGGGCGGCTCGCTCGCGGGGATGTCGGGGTCGACGACCGCGACGATCCGCCTGCAACAGGGCGTGCCGATGCTGGTGTCCGACGATGCGATCAACATGCTGTTCGCCGGACTCTTCCTCGACAACATGATGGATCCGATCGACCGGCTGGTCGAAGATCCCTTCCAGCACTACCTCGCGCTGGCCGGGGATGATCTCATCCCCACCTTCGTCGTGCGGAACACGACCGAATCTCCCGCCACGACGATGGTCCGTCTCCTGATCGCGGGGAACCTCGACGGCGGCGGCGCCGATACGGCGTACAACGACAGCATCGCCGTCAACCTTCAGGGCCTCGAGCAGATGACGATGCGGATGCCGTCGTTCCAGTTCAACCCGTCCTCGAACGAAGGCGATTTCTTCGCGAACTGGAGCAAGGGGGAGGGAACCCCCATCGAGCCGGTCCCGCTGAGGAAAGGGAAGTGCGGGTTCAGGTTCCTGCGCGTCGAGGAACAGCCGGACGGGAGTTTCAAGGTGTCGAAGGACATCGTGAACCGCAAGGACCACGACTGCGATTACTCGATCGAATTCTTCTGGGACAACGACGGCCCCAACTCGGGCATCAAGCCGGGCAACTCACTCGGCGGGGGATCGGGGACCGTCGGCGCCGCCACCGACAACACGGTCGACGTCACCTGGAATCCCGCCCCCGGCAAGTATTGCGTCTTCGCGAAGACGACCATCCAGGGGAAGACCTTCATCGAATCCCAGAACCACATCAAGGTGAAGAAACCGCCGGATCCCCCGGGTCCGCCGCCGCCACCGCCTCCACCGCCGCCGCCGCCCCCGCTCCCGCCGTGGTTCGGTCACTGGTGGTTCATCCCGGTGCCGATCCTCGCGGACTCGCTTTGCGTCGATACGATGCGGGTCGTGGTCGTTTCCGACAACTCGGGCTGGCCGGCGGTCCTGTCGACCGATACCGTCATCTATCCGTGCCCGGGCTTACCGTCGGACACCATCTGGCTGTTCGTGTACGTCCCGGATACGGTCGGATCGGCGGACACATCGAGACACTCCGTCGTCCTCGTCGACAAGTTCGACAGGGTCGCCGGGTATTCCACGTACGAAATCGTCAAGGTGGACGGCACGCCGGGCACGATGTACCCGCAGGCGGTGCTCTCCTGGAACCTGATGGCGCTTCCCGTGAGGGTGGCTGACGGGAGCCTGGACTCGGTCTACCCGACGGCGATCTCCCACGCCTTCATGTTCGACGGCGGTTACATCTCGCTCGATACCGTCTGGACGGGCGCGGGCTTCTGGCTGAAATTCGATTCAGCCCAGACCGTCCCGTTGTCCGGCACGCTCAACATGCAGGACACCTCCGAGGTGAAGAAGGGATGGAACATCATCGGGGGGCTGAGCGACACGATCCACACCGGCTCGGTCCTGCAGGAGCCACCCGCGATCGTCCTGTCGCCCTACTACTACTTCGACACGAGCTACAAGGTCGCCACGAAGCTCGCCCCGGGCGTCGGGTACTGGGTGAAGGTTTCGTCGGACGGCGCGCTGATCTACGTCTACGGCGGCTGGCCGAAGCAGCCGGCATCTCTCGGGGCCTCGGCCATCCCGGCCGGGATGAACTCGCTCACCGTGCGCGATGGGGCCGGCCGGAGCCAGACGCTCTGGTTCGGGCCGTCGCCCGGAGGCGAATTCCGGCCTGAGCTCTTCGAGATGCCGCCGCTCCCGCCGGAAGGGACGTTCGACGCGCGGTTCGGCTCACAGCGGCTCGTGGAGGTCCACGCGGCCGGAGCCGCCGACCTGCGCTGGCCGATCCAGGTCCAGTCGGGCGGTTCCGCGCTCACCGTCGTGTCCAGCGTGGTGAACGGCGCGACGGGAAGTTACGCCCTGGAGTACTCGGACGGCCCGCGGATGAGGAGGGTCGGCCTTGACGGCGAGTCCACGATTCCGATACCGTCGGGTTCGTCGCTGGCGCTGGTCGTGAACGGGAAGGGGACGGTCCCGACGGAATACGCCGTCTCCCAGAACTATCCCAATCCGTTCAACCCGACATCGAAGATCGAGTTCGATCTTCCCGAGGATGGGGTCGTGACGATCGCGGTCTTCGATGTCCTCGGGCAGGAAGTCGCAAGGGTTCTCGACCGCCGGTCGTTCGGAGCGGGGCGGCATTCCGCCACGATCGACGCGGGCTCGTTCGCCACCGGCGTCTACTTCTACCGCCTGGAGGTGACCGACCCGGAGACGGGCGCGTTCAAATTCCAGAGCACCAGGAAGATGGCGCTCGTGAGATAAGTCGGGGGAAGTTCGCCCACCGGGCCCAGAATGCGGAGGCCGGTTCGGGCATCCGAAGGGAAGGAGGATATACCCTCCTTCCCTTTTTTATCCCGGGCGTGGATTTCCCGAATGCGGTGAAATTTGACCCGACGAAGGACCCCCGGAGGATGCCGCCCTGCGCTTGAAACCAGCGCTGTATTTCCTTACATTGCGATATCATTCCTGACCGACGACCGGCGCGGAAGGACGACCGGTCCATCAGATCCGTCACAGCGCTGACCCATCAGCACCCGGTTCACATTTGGAACTTACGGCGGCCATGAGGAAATGATTTCCTCGCGACAACGATCCCGGAACCAGGTCGGCCGGGGGCCGGCACGCATCCTGCCGGTCTTCCTGCTCGCCCTCCTCGCCAGCCCCGCGTCGGCCCAGCCTGACTGGTTCATGGCCGCGGCGAAAGACTCGTTCGGCTTCCTCGAACACAAATCCGCCTCGTCCATCCTCATCTACGAACGACGCGACGTCCGCATCGACCGTCAGGGCCGCGCCCGGACGAACGTGCGTGTCGCCCGCAAACTCCTGGCGACAAAGGACATCGCCGACCGCGAAGGGTCCCTGGTGGAGTCCGAGGCGGAGGAGATGAAAATCCGGGACATCAGGGGGTGGAGGATCGACAGGTCCGGCGAGTCCGAAGAACTTCAGGATGAGCAGATCGCGCGCTTGGCCCATCCCGGGTTGGAGGCGATCTTCTCCCACGGCGGGGTCGTGGTCGCGGGGTTCCCGAACCTGAACTTCGGGGACATCGTCGGATACGAATACGAGATCGAATACGGCGATTGCAAGGACAAGGTGGTGATCTTCCGGTCGCTCCTCGCCTCGATCGGCATCCGCTCGTCGGCGGTCCTCGTGAACACGGAGAGCTACGTCGACTCGGCGGTACCGTCGCTTTTCCAGTTCAACCACGTCATCGCGGCGATTGCGGACTCCGGATTGGGGACGGAACGTGAATTGGAGTCGGTGAGGGCCCGGGGCTGGATCTATTTCGACCCGACGGATCCAGCCCAGCCGTTGGGCATGTTGCCGCCGAACCTCCCCGGCAGCCGCGCGGTGGTGCTCGCCGCGGAGAACGGCGGGATGGTCCGGATTCCCTATGGCGTGCCGGACACATACCGGCGACTCTACCGTGCAGAGGTCACGCTTGCCCATCCTGACACGCTCCGCGCCAGGATTCACATCCGCGACATCGGCCCCCTCGCCCACTACCGGAAATACGCCGAGGTCGTGGTCCCGGAGAAGGAGCGGCTGGAATCCATCCGCGGCGTGTATTCCACCCGATTCCGGTCGTTCGAGATATCGGACTACTCCACCGCCTCTCTGAACGACACGGCCTGGAGCGAATTCGTCCTGACGGTCCCCGGCGCGTTCAGGTCGTCGGAAGGGAAGTTCCATCTGCAACCCAACCTCTTTCCGCTCCATGGCATCCTGAAGCTGACCTCGCCCGTTCGTCGATATCCGGTCTGGTTCGGCAGTCCTTCGATGATCGAGATGGAGGTGGTCGTCAACCCGGGGATGGGTTGGACGCCGGACAACGCGGGATCCGCGGTCTCCGATTCGTGCCTGGACGCGGTGCTGCTCGAATACCGCGTGACCATCTCGGGAAAGACCCTCCGGTTGAACTCGAAGTTCACCTCGTACGGAATGCTGGTGGACGCGGAAGAGTATCCGGACGCCAGAAAATTCTCCTCTTCGGTCCAGAGCTTCAACGACCTTACGGTCACCATCAAACGGAATAAATAAACGAGGCAGCCACGATGACCGTCCGGAGATTCAGCCTGCTCTTTGCAATCGGGATGTCCGTGACCCCGGCCCTGGCCCAGGACGACGCCGTCTGGCAGCCTCTCACCGGGACTGAGTGGAGTTCCCCGGGCGACAGCACGGCCACACCCTCGCGAGCCGTCATGCTCTTCGAGAGGGTCCTCGCCGACGAGAGGGATCTCGATGAAGAAAAGGCTTTCGTCAGTGTCTACCGCCGGATCCTCCTCCTCAGCCGGGAAGCGCACGAGTGGGCGGACGTCCGGCTCGCCTATGATCCCGAGGAAGAGGAGATCGACCATTTCGCGGGAAGGACCATCCTCCGGGACGGCCGTACGGTGGATCTCGATCAGGCTGCCGTCCACGACCGGGAGGTGGTCAGGGTCGATGATGCGTCCGAGCGGGAGAAATTCTTCACTCTCCCGGGCGTCGAGGACACCTGCATCATCGAATACCGCTACAGGGTACGGGCGAGCGTTCCCAAACCCGTCTGGATCGCACAGAAAACCATCCCCCTCCGGTATTGGGAATACCGCTGGAGGTTCTTCAATCCGAAGCTCTCGGCGTACGACCTCCTGCTGCGGCGTCTCTATTTCATCGGCACCGCCCCGAACTACCTCTGGGTGAACAGCACCAAATTCCTCGACATCACGATGCTTCCCAACACCGACGATCCCGAGGAGGTGGTCTTCAGGACGACGGACCTTCCGGCGTTCGAGGAGGAACCCCTCGCCCTCCCCGACGAAGCGTTGAAGGCGCACCTGCGGGCCTACTACTCGAGCGATCTGGACGCCGCCCGACTATTGGTCCTTCGTTTCGCAGTGGCTGGGGGAGGAGGCCGGGATGTTTTTCGAGAAGAGCGACGATCTCACGCCCATCGTGGATTCAATCCGGACACTGCCGACAGGGACCGACAGGGGCGCGGCGGCGTCCGACTGGGTGCGGAAAAACATCCGCCTGGTGAGCGACGCGGGCAAAACGGAGAAGTACGAGGAGAACGCGAGCGTCAATGACGTGCTGGAACACCGGTACGGGACCCACCTTGACCTGAACCTCGTCTTCCATCGAATCGTGGAGGGGATCCCGGGATACCAGACGTTTCTCGTAAGGACTGCCGACCGGTCGAAACGGCTGTTCTACACCGACGCCAAGCACTGGCAATTCGATCAGTCAGTCGTCGGCGTCCTGGATCCGGACCGGATGCTGAAATATTATTCGCCGGGCGACGAAGGGACCGCGCCGGGCCAGATCCCGTGGTACGTCGAGGGCGGTACCGCCCTGGTGGTGGGGGCCGGGCTGGGTGGAACGCTCTTCGTGGATCTTCCCAGCTCCGATCACCGTGTCAACAGTCACCGGCGCAATGTGACGATGTCGCTCAATGCCGACGGCACTGCGACCGCCGCGGTCCGGGAGGTTCTCACCGGTCACCAGGCGCGAAAAATCAGGGTGTTGCTTGGGGATCTCCCGCCTGCCGAACAGACGCGGATTCTCGAACGGGAGGTTTCGGAAAATCTGGAGGAGTCGTGGAGGGGGGAGCTCAAGGACGTCGGTGTCGAGTTCCACGCCGAGACCGTGCGGATCGCTTACACCATGAGCGGGCCGGGTCTCCCCGGAGGCGCCGGGACGGTCATCGTCAAACCGTTCTCATTCCTCCCGGTAAGCGAGAACCCCCTGGTCGCCGACAGACGAAAACAACTGATCACGTTCGAATACGCGGAAACAGTGATCGACACGCTCACTCTGATACCCGGCGCGGGATGGACGGTCGACGCCAAACCACAACCGGTATGGCTCGCGAATGGCTCCGGATCGGTGGAGGTCCAGGCGGAGGACCTCCCCGGGGGGGTCAGAATCATTTCCCGCTCCATTCGCAAATCCGCCATTTACCCGAAGGCCGTGTATTTCGAGGTAAAGGCGATCCTGGCCGGACAGAGCAACCTCAGGAACGTCGAGGTTGTGCTCGCGGAAAAACCACAGGGGAAATGAGTAAGGAGGTTCGATGGAATACCGTCTCCCTCGCTTGATGTTCCTTCTGATCGGTATCGCACAGGTCGCGACGGGTCAGGAGGCGGAGTCCCAAACCTCCCGCGCGTCGATCGGCCCTGATGAAAGCTGGGGGACGGTCACGCCCGGCACAATGTACGTCATCACACCGAGTGGTTTCAAGGAACCCCCGGGTCCGGGTGAAGGCGCGGGCATCACCGTGGACCCGTTCAGATTCGAAATCAGGGGTGCGCCCGGCGCCACACTCACCGTTGCGCTGGTCGTTTCGGATTCGTTCAGTTCCGACGACTCGCACGGCAGCATCCCGTTGAGCAACTGGACGTACGGCTGGTTCTATGAGAGCGATAATATCCCCTGGATGGAGGCGGGACCCCTCGTCGGCGACACCGTCAGGATCGTCATCGGCGGCGACGGCGTGTCGTATCTGAACTTTGGGGGGTCGACAGTGGCGGTCCCGCCAACGGCCTTCATCGGAGGGTACACGGCGCAGGTGAGGGCGACCTACCTCGTGTCGAACGGCACAGGCCGCCTCAACGACATGGAGGACAACGGGATGGTCGCCATTTTCGATACCGTCGTCTATCGCACTCTCGACGTGGTGGAGATCACGGACGTGGTTGAGACTGGCGGGCGCGTCGGGGGATTCGCACTGTATCCGAACTATCCCAACCCCTTCAACCCGGCGACGACCATCGGTTACTCCCTTCCATCCGCCGGCCGTGTCACGCTGACCGTTTTCGATATCCTCGGACAGGAGGTGGCCACGTTGGTCGATGAAGTTGAGGAACGGGGTTATCATAAAGTTACGTTCGATGCCGGCTCCCTGCCGAGCGGCGTGTACACTTACAGGATCACCGCCGGGACCCATTCCGGGGTGAAGAAAATGCTGCTCCTCGAATAGCCTGATATGCGTTTCGACGAATATCCCCGCGCCTGATCCGGCCCGGGATTGCTATGGTAGAGGGAAGGAGGATATACCCTCCTTCCCTTTTTTTTTGTATTTTTGGTGAATGTATTCCCTGGACTGATGATCCTCCTCGCCGCCGAAATCCTTCTCACCACGGCCATCCTGTTTCTTGCGACATCACGTGCGGTCCCGCAGACAGGCTCGGTCTCCGGCCGGGCGCTCGACGCCGTACACGGCACGCCCCTGCCCGGGGCGAACGTGGTCATCGCGGGGACATCGGCCGGCGCGTCCACGGACGATGACGGCGCGTTTCTGATCGTCGGAATAACCCCCGGAACCCACACGTTGCGGGCCTCGCTCATCGGCTATGCTCCCGTCGACATCGACGTCACTGTCGTCGCCGCTGAAACTCTCTTCGTCGAGTTCAGTCTGGAGCCGTCCCACACCGAGGTCGAAGAGGTGGTCGTCACCGGGACGCGCACGGTGCGCTCGATCGCCGACGTGCCGGTCCGGGTGGAGGTCATCCCCGAAGAGGAAGTCGAAGAGAAGCTCCTGATGACGCCCTCGAGCGTGGCGATGCTCTTGAACGAATCCACCGGGATGAGGGTGCAGACGACCTCCGCCTCGAGCAACTCGGCGAACCTCCGGATCCAGGGGCTGAGCGGGCGGTATACTCAGCTCCTGACCGACGGCATCCCGAATTTCGGCGGATTGTCGGCCGGGTTTTCCATCACCCAGCTCCCGCCGCTCCACCTGCGGCAGGTGGAGGTGATCAAGGGCGCGACCAGCACGCTCTATGGCCCCGACGCCATCTCCGGCGTGGTGAACTTCCTCACGAAGAATCCCCCCGCCGAAGGGTCCGAATTCAGCGGCCTGTTGAACGCCACCACGGCGAAGGGATACGACGCGGCGATGTTCTTTTCCGCCAGGCCCGCCGGGGGCTTCGGGTACACCGTGTTCGCGAGCGGCAACACGCAGGCCCCGTATGACGTCGACGGCGACGCGTTCGCCGACATCGCGGGGTACGACCGGGTCACGCTCTCCCCGAAACTCCAATTCGACCTCGGCGATGACGCCGACGCGCGCGTCACGCTGGGGTACCTCGCCGAGGACCGGGAGGGCGGTTGGATGGGCGCCGCCGCACCGGCCTCAGGCCCGCCTTCCTACACCGAGGGGATCAGGACCGGCCGGTGGGACGCGTCCTCGGAAGTGAACCTCCGGCTCTCAGACGGAAGGGCGTTCGGAATCAAGCTCGCCGGCATGCGGATGGAACGGGACGCGACGTACGGCGGTTCGCCGTTCAACGCGACGCAGGGGTTCGCGTACGCCGACGCGCAGTTCGTCGCGCCGTTCGAAGGGGGGCACGCGCTTTTGCTCGGTGCGGCCTTCAACCTGGAAGATTTCAACGACCGGACTCCCGGCGTCGCCGCCTCCAGGAGCTACACCTACCGTAGCGCGGGCCTCTTCGCGCAGGGAGAGTGGAAAATCTCGCCGGTCTGGACCGCGCTCGCCGGCGGCCGGGTCGATTTCCACAACGTTTACGGCGCCTTCTTCACGCCGCGCGTATCGGTCAAGTATTCCCCCGCGCCGGAGCTCACGATCAGGGCCGGCGGCGGGACGGGGTTCAAGGCGCCGACGATCTTCGTGGAGGAGGCCGAGGAAGTGGGTTTCAGGAACGTCCAGCCGATCGGCGACGCCGTGACCGAACGGGCGGTCAGCGCCTCCTTCGACGTCAACTGGAACACGCTCATCGCCGGCGACGTGACGCTTGGGGTGAACGCGGCGCTCTATCTTTCGCGGCTCTCCCACACGCTCCTCACGAACAATGATTCACTGATCAACGGAGGGATGGTCGTCTTCCGGAACGCGACGGGGCCGCTCCTCGCCCGCGGTGGGGAGTTATCGGTGAAAACGGGCTTCCGCGAGTTCAAGCTCTTCCTCGGCTACACCTTCCTGTATGCGACGCGCGAGGACAGCGGCGCGGTCTCGGAACTTACGCTCAATCCCCGCCACTCGGCGGGCGCGGTCCTCTTCTACGAGAGCGAAGAGGCCGGGCTCAAGATCGGCTTCGAAACCTACTGGACGGGCGCGCAACTGCTCGAACGGAACCCGTACCGGTCGGTGTCGCCGGCGTACGTCCTGAACGGGCTGGTCGCGGAAAAAACACTCGGGGCCCTGCGGCTCTTCGTGAATTTCGAGAACATCTTCGACGTCCGGCAGACGAGGTGGGACCCGCTGGTCGTCGGCCCGCCGGACGCCCCGGACGTGAGGACCGTGCCTGTCTACGCTCCGCTCGAGGGCAGGGTGATCAACGGCGGCATCCGGCTCGTCCTGTGAGGGCGCCGTGAGAAAGGTCGCGGCCCTTTGAAGGAAGATCGCGTTTCATCCGCCACGCGGCCCGACCGGAACGCGGCCCTGCTGGCCTGGGGCATCCTCGCCGCGGTCGCGGGTCTCGTGATGGTCATCCGGGTGCGTATGTTCGGCATCCCGTTCGAGCGGGACGAAGGGGAATTCGTCGTGATGGGCCGGATGATCCTCGACGGCGTCCCGCCGTACGCCGAGGCGTACAACCTCAAGCCGCCGGGGATTTACCTCGCCTACGCCGCCGTGATGGCGCTCTTCGGCCAGAACCCCCCGGGGGTCCACGCGGGACTCCTGACGGTCAACCTCCTCTGCGCGTTGTTTCTCTTCCTGATCGTCCGGCGGCTCCGGGGCCCGTTGACGGCGGCGGTCTCGACCGCGGCGTTCCTCGCGCTCAGCGCGACACCGGGAGTTGTCGGCCTGGCCGCCCACGCCACGCATTTCGTGATCCTGCCCGCGCTGGCGGGGATGTTCCTGCTCCTTCGTCGTGCCGGTGCGCTCACGCCGGGTGAGGAACCGGGGCAGGCCGGACGTGGAGCGATCCCCGCGGGCGCGGGTCGAGCCCGCCTGTACCTGATCGGAGCGGGAGTCCTGATGGGCGTGAGTTTCCTGATGAAGCAACCCGGCGTCTTCTTCATCCTCCTCGGGGGCGTGATGGTCGCGCTCGCCGGCCGCGGCGGGAGATCGGCGGGCGTCTCAGGCGGCGCCTGGTCCGGACTGTTCTGGTACTCGCTCGGTGCGGCCATCCCGATCGCGTCGACCCTCGCCTGGTTATGGACGACGGGTGTGTTCGACCGGTTCTGGTTCTGGGTGGTCACCTACGCGCTCCGGTACGGATCGCAATCGGGGCTTGGAGAAGGGCTCGATACCGCCTGGGGGGCCGGTTCCCGGGTCATCGCGCCGGCGCTCCTTGTCTGGGGGATCGCGGCGTTCGCGTTCTACCGGCTTCTGCGGGGGTCATCCCCGAAGGGGGAACGGGCCCTCATCACCGCGTTCGTCGCGGCGTCGGTCCTGGCGGTGGCAATGGGGTTTCATTTCCGGGGACACTATTTCGTCCTCCTCCTGCCGGCCGTCGCCGTGCTCTTCGGACTCGGCCTCGGGAACATTCGCGAACTGCTCGCCGGTAACGCCCGTTGGACGAGCCTGGCCGTGCCGGCCGCGGCGGTCGCCGCCCTCCTCGCGATCGGCCAGATCTTCTACGCCGGCGCGGGCGTGTTTTTCGCGGCCACCCCCGACCGGGCCAGCCGGTTGATCTACGGGACGAATCCGTTCGTCGAGTCGCCGATGATCGGCGAGGCGATCGGGAGGCTGACGCGCGACGACGAGCGGATCGCCATCGTCGGTTCGGAGCCGCAGATCTACTTCTACGCCGACCGGCGGCCGGCGACGGGGTACCTCTACACGTACAGCCTGGTCGAGGACCAGCCGTTCGCGGGCGCGATGCGCGACGAGATGATCGCGGAGATCGAGCGGGCCCGGCCGCGGGTCCTGGTCTATGTCAACCACCCCACGTCGTGGCTCATGGTGGAGAAATCCGACCTGTCCGTCTTCCGCTGGTTCGCACAATACCGCACGCGGGAGGGATACACCCTCGCGGGAATCGTGGAAGTGGTGTCGCCCGATGAGACCGTTTCGGTCTGGGGGGAGGAGGCCCGGACGTATACGCCGAGGACCAGGAACTACACCGAGGTGTGGCGGCTCCCGGAGCGGTAAAGTTCCGCCGGGACGATCGGACCTTATGGTAGAATGATCCGGCCGGACTGCAGGGTCTTCACCCAGTACGCCTTCCCCGGTTGGAGCGTGTCCGCCGCGAAATAGCCGTTGTCGTACCCGTAAAATCGCGACGTGATGATCCCCGGCGGGTCCTCGACGACATCGGCCGCCTCCGCGGGGGTCGCCCGCGTGCCGATGAGGTTCCATCCTTCATGCAGTTCTATCGTATCCGCTCCGATATAATATCCCGGTATCTTCACCGAACCACCCGCGCCGAATTTCACCCAGTAGCCCCTGGCGACCGCGAGCGTGTCTGCCGACTGGTATCCCGCCGGTCCGAACGCATACGCGGTCGTGCTCGCGCCGGGGAACACCCCGGTGAGCGACGAATCGACCGGCCGGAGGGGCAGCGACACCAGGTTCCAACCCTCGCCGACATCGACGGAATCCTGCGCGACGTTCGCGCTGAACAGCGCATAGCGGTCCACGAGCGAATCGTTCCGCGTGACGAACTCGAACGAGAGCTTCTGTGTGTCGGCCTCGATCCTCATCGCGCCGTAGTTCCCGGTGAACCGTACCATGCTGCCGGACACCGGTGTGTAGACCGCCCTGAACGGCGCGCCGCCCAGCCCGTTGACGAAATAGGGGAGCCCCCCGACCTCGAGGCGTTCGTAGTGGTGGTCGTGCCCGGCGATCACCGCCGTCGCGCCCCACGCCTTGTACGGCCACTGCTGCTGCGGGAGCGAACCGTGGAGGCCGGAGGAGTAGGGGCAGTGATGGAGGAAGACCAGGTTCCACGGCGAGGTGGACGCCGCGAGCGCCGCCTGGAGCCAGGCCGCCTGCGCCGAGGCGGGCCCGTCCCCGTCGGGCTCGTGGGGATCGCTGTCGAGGATGAAGAAGTGGACGTCTCCGCGGACGAAGTCGTAGTATCGCTCGTTCCCCGGGAGCTGGAAATACGCGAGGTAGGGGAGCGCCCCGGCGGTGTTCCAGTCGTGGTTGCCGAGGGCGGGGAAAAACCGGTTCACCGTGTCCCCCGGCCCGAACGCGCCGGCGTAGGGATGGATGAACGCGCTGTAATGCCGGCCGATGTTGTCGTCGATCGTCGAGGCGGCGCCGTTGGGGTAGTTGTTGTCCCCCACGGTGACGACGAAGTCGGGGTCCCAGCCGGCGACGAGGGCGGCCACGTCCGCTTCGGGCTGAAGCAGGCCGTAGCCGTAGTCGCCGATGACAGCGAAGCGGACCCGCTGTTGGGCGGTTCCGGAACAGAACGTCCAGAGCAAACACGCCGGGATGAGCACGAGCCTGAGCATGCTCATTCGATCGCTTTGCCGGCAGGGTGTTTCTGCTTCGTGGAAAGGATTTTCAGCGAGTGCCGGATCGATTGCTCGTCGACCAGCTGGTGCGTGACGTATTTATGGAGGACGCTGGAAATAAGCGTTTGATAGGGTATGCCTTCACGAAGCGATCGCTTCTTGATCGCACCCAGAACTTCGTCCGAGAGTCTGATGTTGACGTTTCTGTTTTTCCTGATCTTGTCGAGTATGCGTTCAACTTTTTGCAGCTCTTTCGCGGTTGCGGGCCTGTATGATTCTGCCGCCCGCTCAATGGATCGCTCGTATTTATCAAGTTTGATTTTCATGGGACCTGGGCGCAGTATCGTTTGCGTTCTTCTCTGAATTCCATCGTATATCTGTCATTTCAAGATATGACGTTATGGGTACAATGTCAAGTATTTCAAAGCAGGAGTCGATGCCAACTTAGCTGCACCGCAGGGGCTGATCAATACGTAGAACACCTGAATCGGCGGCCGGAACGCCACGTTGTTGATTTTCCGTCCAGATTCAGCTATTTTGCTCCCCGCTATGGCCACGAGGAAAAAACGGAAGGCTCAGGGTGATTTACCGCGGAAGAGACCGCCGGTCCTGCTCTACGGGCTGACGATCTTTACCTCGGCGTTCCTCCTGTTCCAGGTCCAGCCGATCGTCGCGAAATACATCCTGCCGTGGTACGGCGGGAGCCAGGCGGTCTGGTCGGTGAGCCTCCTCTTCTTCCAGGTGTTCCTGCTCCTGGGGTACCTCTACGCGCACCTCCTCCGGAAACTCCGGAACCATCGCCGTGAAACCCTCGTCCATTGCGCGCTCCTGGCGGCATCGCTCCTCCTGCTGCCGATCGTCCCGTCGGACGCCTGGCGCGCCGGCGGCGGGTCCGATCCCACGTGGCGGATCCTCGGCCTCCTGACGGCGACGCTCGGCCTGCCGTACGCGCTGCTGGCGTCCACCAGCCCGCTCGTCCAGTCGTGGTACCCGAGGGCCTTCGGCATGTCCACCTACCGGCTCTACGCCGTCTCCAACCTCGGTTCGCTCCTCGGCCTCGTCACCTATCCGTTCCTGGTCGAGCCGGCGATGGCGCGCTCCGCCCAGGCGGTCACGTGGTCGTGGGGGATGGGCGCCTTCGCCCTGCTCGCCGGGGCGTCGGCCGTCGCGTCGCTCCGTCCGGTCAATCCCCACGGCGACGAGCCGGCCAACCGGTTCGTGGGCCGCGTGGAGGACAGCGAACCGGGGGCGCGCGCCACCGACATGCGCGATCCGCACCGGGTGATCTTCTGGCTCCTCCTCCCGGCGCTCGCGTCGGTCCTGCTCCTCTCGACGACGAACAAGCTCGTCCAGGAGCTCGTGGCGGTCCCGTTCCTCTGGATCCTCCCGCTCACACTCTACCTGCTCTCGTTCATCCTCACGTTCGAGAGTTCGCGCTGGTACGACCGGCGGGTGTTCCTCGGCGTCCTGGCCGTGTCGTTCGGCGGCGTGCTCTATTTCCTGATGCTGAAGGAGGACCCGCCGCTCCTCCTCTCGATCGCCTTCTACACGGCGGCGCTCTTCGCCGGCTGCATGGTCTGCCACGGCGAGGTCGCGCGCCTCAAACCGCCGCCGCGCCTGCTCACGACCTTCTACCTCTGCCTCGCGGCCGGCGGGGCGGCCGGTGGTCTCTTCGTGGCCGTCCTCGCGCCGGCGGTCTTCTCCGACTTCACCGAGTACCCGCTCGCCCTGGTCATCATCCCCGCGGCGTGGGTGGCGGTCCGCCTGTTCGAGACGCCGGCCGGGGGACAGTCGCCGATCCCGAAGCCGCTGGCGGCCGTCGCGGCGGGGGTGATCGCGCTTTTCGCGATCGTCCTCTTCACAGGGGGGACTGGCGGCGCGAACGTCATCGCGCGCGACAGGAATTTCTACGGCACGCTCACGATTGCCGAGTACGACAGCGCCGGAGCGAAGGGGCACCACCGCACCATGCGCCACGGGAAAATTCTCCACGGCCTGCAGTACCTCCATCCGCAGTACGAGCGGCTCGCCACCTCGTACTTCTCGGCGAAGGGCGGAGCCGGGCTGACGCTCGCGAATTACCCGCGGAAGGAGGGAAAGGGTCTGAAGATCGGGGTGATCGGCCTCGGGGTCGGGACGCTCGCCGCCTGGACGCTCCCCGGGGACACGATCCGCTTTTACGAGATCAACCCGGCGGTGGAGGCGATGGCCCGGAAGTATTTCACGTTCCTGGGAAAATCACGGGGTCACGTGGAGGTGGTGATCGGGGACGGACGGCTCGAACTCGAGAAGGAGGCGCCGCAGGGGTTCGACGTGCTGGTGGTCGACGCGTTCAACAACGATTCGCCGCCGCTCCACCTCTTGACGAGGGAATCGTTCCAAATTTACCTGAAACACCTGAAGCCCGACGGGGCGATCGCGATGCACATCACCAGCAAGTACATCAACTTCGTGCCGGTGATCTCGGCGCTCGCCGAATACTTCCACTACCCCTGGACGACCGTTATCGACTACAACCGGGAGGACGAATTCTACCGCACCGTCTCGTTCTGGGCGATCCTCACGAACAACCCCGCGCTCCAGTCGAACGAGGCGATCGCCGCAGCGAGCAACCAGCCGGTCATCGTCAACCGCGTCCCGCTCTGGACCGACGACTACACGTCGCTCTTCGAGATCGTGGAGTGGTAGGGATCACTGCACCACCCCATTCTCCTTCAGCATCGCCCTGAGCCGGTCGCGCTGCTGGCGGTTCTTCTGGTCATTCGGCGCGTTCGAGAGGTAGATGTCGTAGTACTTCAGGGCGGTGAGGTACTCCTTCGAGAGGACCGCCGACTCCGCGGCGTATAAAAAGAGCTTCGGCTCGCGCATCCCGCCGGCGATCGCCCGGCCGAAATGGAAGTTGGCCTTCGCGTACTCCTTCCTCCCCATGTAGAGGATCCCCAGGTTCGCGTTCCCGCTCGTGTGGAGCGAGTCCAGCTCCACCGCCTTCGCGTTCCAGTAGATCGCGTTGGCGGTGTCGTGCCGCGCGCTGAATTCCACGCCCAGGTTCGAGTACATCCCGGGGTTCGGGCTCCCCATCTTCACCCCCCGCTGAAGCTGCGTGAAATATTTCTCGCTCTCGCCCGTCTTCCTGTAGACGTCCGAGATGTTCCCGACGATGCGGGCGTTCATCGAGTCGATCGTCATATAGTGCTCGTAGTAGACCTTCGCCTCGGGGTAGCGCCGGTTGTCGTAGAAGAAGTTCGCCAGCGCCTCGTCGAACCACATCTGCGAGGCCTTCGAGAGCAGGCGCTCGTCGCCGATCGCCCTCATCCGGGCCAGGTGCCGTTCGGCGTTCGCGTTGACGCCGATGAAGCCGGCCAGGTGGACCAGGGAGAGGAGAGTCACCGCGACCAGCACCGGGCGGCGCGCCTCGAGGCCGGGGGCCTTCACGAGGAGGTAGACGTCCAGGACCGCCAGCGGGATGAAATAACTCGAGAGCATGTCCCAGTCGCGGGCCATCCCCAGCGCGGAGTTGACGATCCAGGTGAACGCGAGCCCGCAGGCCGAGAGGATCAGCAGGAAGTTCAGCGCCGGCTGCTTCCACCGTTCCGCCCTGGGGAACGTGAACAGGAGGACCGCGGCGACGAAGAGCCCGAACGGGACGACGAGCGCGTAGGCGTTGAACCAGTCGAGCAGGTGCCATCCGGAGAACATCGCGTAGGGGAAGTTGCCGTCGTCCCCGCCGAACAACGGCAGGAAATCGACGCTCTTCCCGGTGAACTTCCCGATGAGCCGGCCGAAATCGGCTCCCACCGCGACGAGGATCACGACGCCGGCCGCCGCCAGCCCGGCCAGGATCGCGAGCGCCTTCATCCGCTTGACCTTGTACCGGGAGAAAAGGAGGAACATCCCGCTCGGCAGGAGGATGAGCGTCCCGAGGTTGAAGCCCGGCAGCACCGCGAGGATCACCAGCGGCACGGCGATGTGGACGCGGCGCTCGAGGGCGAGCCAGCCGGTGATGGCGTAGGCGATGGTCGCCACGTACTGCAGGACGTAATTCTCGACGTACCCGAAGAAGAACTGCGTGCCTGCCCCGGCGAACAGGAAGAGGCCCAAGAGCACGCGCTCCACCGGCGGCCTCGCGAGGGACCTCACGAACCACGAGACCAGCAGCACCATCAATCCCCCCGCGACCATGTTGATGGTGGAATACACTTCCAGCGGGTGCGTGTTGGGGCCCGACGGGTCGAGGTTCATCGCCCACCGGTAAATGACGTTCAGGAGCGGCTGGTTCCTGAAGCTCGAAATCACCTCGTCGCCCCAGGTCGACTTGGGGATCGACCGCATCAGGATCGCGCCGTCGCCGAGGAGGTGGAGCTGGGAGGCGAATCCGTAGCCGAGCAGGAGGAGGATGCCGATCAGCGCGGCGTTGACGACGACCACCGGGAGTCCCGACACTTTCCGGACCAGCGAGTCGAGCGCGTCACCGGCGCCGTCGCGGAAACGAGGGGCCATCAACAGGAGCGACACGACGAGTGCCGCCAACGCCATCGCCGACGGATAAAAAGCGAACAGGTGCACGCCCCAGGTGAGGTGCGTCGGGGAGAGCGTCCCGGCGACGTGCAGCGCGATCAGGAGCCCGCAGGCCGCGAACAGGAGTTTCGCCGGTGATGTCATTGACGTTTCCGCCCGATCGTGCCGCCGTCCGCCGACGGTTTCCGCCGACCGGGGATTTCGTCCCGAGCCGGCGCCGGAGCTCGTCGAAGAGGCCCCTCACGTTCGCGTCGGCCGGGGCGGATTTCAGGTATTCATCGAAATAGATCACGGCGCCCGGATAGTCTGACAAAAAATAACTCGCGTAACCCGCATTCTTATACAGCACCGGGTCCCTCATCCCGAGCCGGATCGCCTCGACGCTGTGGCGCAGTGCCTCGGGATAGTTCGCGGTCTGAAGGTTCAGGATGCTGAGGTTCGCGAGCGATTCGAAATGCCCTGGATCGTAATTCAGCGCCTCGTTCAGCAGGGCGATGCCCCGGGCGGTGTCTCCGCGGTTGACGTACTCCACCGCCAGGTTCGAGTAGACGCCGGCGTTGGTGCTCTTCGCGTCGACCGAGAGTCGGAGCATCCGGAAGACGTTTGCACTGTCCCCGAGCGCCCGGTAGCAATCGGAGAGGTTCGCCAGGATCCTCGGGTGGGTGCTGTCGATATTCATATAGCGTTCATACCATTTCGCCGCGTGCCGGAAATCCTTCCGGTCGTTGAAGGTGTTCCCGAGGTTCTCATAATAAATTTTTGGAAAGGTCCCGCTCAACTCCGGCACCGTCAGCATCTCCGCGCGGGCGATATGCCGGTCCTCGTCGGCGTTGATGCCGATCCATCCCGCCCACCGCACCACCGCAAAAACCGCCAGCATCAGGACCGCGTGGCGCATTTCCCTGGCGCGCAGGAGTAAAATAAGAAAATAGGCGGATAATAACGGGAGGGGGAGGAAGAAATTCGAGAGCATGTCCCAGTCGCGGGCCATCCCGAGGGCCGGCAGGATCACGAACGTCGTGATCAGGCCGATGGCGGCCGAGCCCGCGAGCAATTGGAAGACCGGGCTCCCGGTGTATTCCTTCCGGGGGAGGGTGGCCGCGCCGACGGCGATGCACACGAGACTGAACGGCGCGCAGTGGAGGAGGGCGTTCGTCCAATCGATGAGGTGCGCCGTCGAAAACATCCCGTACGGGACCGTCGTGGACGACGACGTCACCGGGAGCAGGTCGTTGCGGAGCGCGTCGCCGACGCGCGTCGTCAGCCACGACGGCTCGAGGAGCAGGACGCCGAACACGCCGGCCAGCACGACGCCCGCCATCCCCGCCAGGAAAATTTTTGGGCGGCCTGTCCACAAGGGGAGGAGAAGAAAAACGGCGCTCGGGAGAAAGATGACCCCCGCGATGTGGAACCAGGGAACGACCGCCAGGATGACGAGCGGAAGCCAGAGGGGGCCCTTGCCCGCCAGGGCCAGCCAGCCGGTGAGAAGGTACGCCGTGAGCGCGACATAGAAGAGCATGTAGTTCTCGACGTATCCGAAAAAGAATTGCGTCGCCGCCTGGGAGAAGAGGAGCGCCCCGACAAGCACCGCGTCGAGGTTCGGGATGGAAAGGACCCGGAGGAAATGGAAGAGCGCGCCGATGAAGAGTATCCCCGCGATGCCGTCCGCGATCCGGTAGAGCGTCATCGGCTCGACCGCACCACCTCCGCCGCCGGTGAACCATTGCACCAGGCGCAGCGCCTGGTAGGTGAGCGGCTGGTTCCGGAAATTGGCGCTCACGTCTTCGATCGAGGGGAGCTTCGGCGTGAGTTGCAGGATGAGTTCGCTGTCGCCCAGCAGGTGGAGCTTCACCGGGAAGAGGTACAGCATCCCGGCCCCAACCACAAGCAGCAACAGCAGGATCGACGCCGGGTGAAATCCGCCGAAAAATCTCACGACGCCTGAGAGCCAGGAAAGGAGGGCCGACCGCACGACCGGGACCAGGACCAGGATGCCGGCGAGCAATGCCGCCGCCGACCAGCCGACAGGGTAGAACGCGAAATAGTGGAGCCCCCAGTTATAATGGGACGGAGCGGTGGCGGCCCAGACGTAGAGGCCGAGCAGAACGGCGAGGAAAACGGTGAAAAACCTGGTGACTTTGGCCATCGATGGTCAAAATATACGGGAAAACCGGTATACAATCCACACCCCGGCCCCCCCTTCTATTGAATGATTTACATACATTTGTTAAATTGATTTGCTAATCGAAATCACGTATTCTTTCATTGTCCGAACCCAACGTCGCCTTCTCGGTCATCGTACCGACGTATAACCGCCTCCATCTTCTGCGGAAGACCCTCGAGAGTCTATTCCGGCAGGATTTCCCCGATTATGAGATCATCGTCGTCAACGACGGCGGCACGGACGGGACGGCGGAGTTCCTCGAAGAGCTGACGCGAAATGGACGCATTACGGGGATTTCCCAGGCCAACGCCGGACTTGCGGCGACCCGGAAGAAAGGTTTGACGCTCGCCAGGGGCGAGTTCGTCGCGTTCACCGACGACGACTGCGTCGTGCCGGCCGACTGGCTCAGCCGGTATCATACGGCATTTGGGCGCACCGGTGCTGCGGGGATCGGGGGCGCGACAGTGACTGGAAACCCCGAAAACTCCTACGCCCTCGTGAACGACATGATGCATAACCATTTCAAGCGGGCGTTCGCGCGATCCGGGGGCGACGACGCCGGCATGGGTGACGGGATGGGCCGTGCCGCGCGGCCGACCCCGTTCCTCACCGGCAACAACGTCGCGTACCGCAGGACCGCGCTCGAGAAGGCCGGCGGGCCCGACCCGCGGTTCAGGATGGGCGCCGAGGACCGCGACCTTGCATACCGCGTGAGCGCGACCGGAGGGCTCGTGGTATACGAACCGTCGATCGTAGTGCAGCACTTCAACGATTCGGACTTCAACCGGTACGTCCGGCAGCAGTTCCGGTATGGGATAGGGTCATACTTGTTTTATAGTGGAAGCGGGAAGGGCGGAAGGGCGCCGGGCGCGGCTTCGGCCGGAACGTATTTCGGACTACTCTTCGCGCCGTTCGGCCAGGTCGGATTCGTGAGAGCGATCTTCCTGTCGTTCCTGATCGTCGTCGGGCAGGCGGCCGTCGTCGCGGGATACCTCAGACAGGCGATGACGTCGAAACGCGCCCCGGATCGGTCCGTCCGGTGAGCGCGGGAGAAAGAATCACCATCGCGTACATCAATCTCTACACCGAGATGGGGGGAGGGGAGTACGCGATCTACAATCTCGTCAAGGGGCTGGACAAGAACAGGTTCCGGCCGATCGTGATTTTCAATAAGGAGGGGCAGTTCCCGAAGATGGTGAGAGAGCTCGGCGTCGAGGTCGCGATCGTCGATTACCCGACCGTGATGCTGCAGGATATGATCGTCCCGCGCGTCCTCGCGTCCGTGCGGAGCGGTTCGAAGGCCCTCGGCAGGTTCCTCGAGGAGTCGCGTGTCCAGATCGTTCACACCGTCGACGTCCTCGCGCTCATCATGATCGCGCCGGCGGTGAAGAAGTTACGGATCCCGGTCCTCTATAACGTCATATTCTTTTATGAACTTACGCGGGTCGTGCTGTTCAATCTCCTGGCGCTCCCGCTCGTGAGGAAGATCATCACCAATTCGAAGGCGATCCGCGACAACCTGCTGGCCCGGACGTTGTTCCCTCGGGCCGAAGGTCGGGACGGTGTACTACGGCATCGACACCGAACGGTTCAGGATGAAAAGCCCCGGCGAAAGGAACCGGCTCCGCGAGGAGCTCAAGCTTCAACCGGGGAAGATGCTCATCGGGATGATCGCCCGGTGGGACACCTGGAAGGGACATTTGACGTTCCTGAACGCCGCCGCGTTGATGCTGAAGAAGAATCCGGACCTGCATTTCGTGGTCGTGGGGGGTCTGCATAATGTTGATGTTATCAGGCCGCTGAAGGCATACCACGACACGGTGATGCAGACCTGGAAGTCATTGAAACTCGAATCAAACATGACGTTTATTTCCCACAGGGACGACATCCCGGAATTGTTGCGATCGCTCGACGTGTTCGTCTGCCCGTCGGAGCGCGAGCCGATTCCGCTGATCATGTTCGAGGCGATGGCGAGCGGCGTGCCGATCGTCGCCGCCGACTCGGGCGGCATCCCCGAGCAGATCGAGGACGCCCGGGAAGGGTACCTGTTCCGGACCGGGAACGCGGAGCACCTGGCGCGAAACCATCGAAAAGTGCCTCCGGCCGGGCTCCGAAGCCCTCGCCGCCGCCGCCCGCAAGCGGGTGGTGGAGAAGTTCCACGTGTCGAGGTTTGTGAGGGAGATGGAAGGGGAGTACGAGAAACTCTTCGAGGCGGCTGGAGTGAGCGCGATGAAGCGGGTCTATTGGGCGTTTTCGAACATGGGGAGGGACCTGAATAACCTCTGGTCGCATCGGGAATTGCTCTATACCCTCACCCGGCGCGAAATCGTCTCACGGTACAAGCAGACATTCCTGGGCCTCGGATGGTCGCTGATGCAACCGATCCTCCAGACCGTGGTGTACACGATCGCCTTCTCCCTCGTCCTGAAAACACCCAGCGCCGAAGGGATCCCGTACGCCATCTTCGTCTTCGCGAACCTGACGCTCTGGACATATTTCGCGACCGCGACCATCAACGCGATGAACAGTCTCCGGAATAACACCAACCTCGTCAGCAAGGTGTCATTCCCCCGTGAGATCATTCCCTTTACCGTCATCCTCTCGGGGCTATTTGATTTCGTCGTCTCGTTCGTCGTTCTCCTGATCATCAACGCCTTTTACGGGTTCTATCCGAATTTCAAGTTTATCTACATCCCGGCGATTTTATTGGTCGAAATACTCTTCATCATCGATCTTGCCCTGATCCTGGCGGTGTTCACGGTCGTCCGGAGGGACCTGACCTACATCGTGACGTTCCTGATCACGTTGTATATGTTTCTGACGCCGGTCTTCTTCTCCCTCACGTCCCTGCCCGCCACCCTCCAGGAGTTTTACTTCATCAACCCGATGGGGGCGATCATCGACGCGTACAAGAACGTGATCTTTTATAACTACGAACCCCGCTGGTTCTCGCTCCTGATCGCTTCGTCGATCCTGATCCTGCTCTTCATACCGAGCTATAAGTTCTTCAAGCGGGCGGAGAAGAACTTCGCGGATATCCTATGACCGCGATCCGCTTCGACAACGTCTCGAAAGTCTACGACCTGAAGTCCGGTTCGCGGACGATGTTTTCATCCATCCGATCGATCCTCGGCAAACCCGATTCGGACACGATGCTCTATGCTCTGCGGGACGTCAGTTTCGAAATCCAGAAGGGCGAGGCGTTCGGGATCATCGGCCGAAACGGCGCGGGTAAGAGCACGCTCCTGAAGATCATCGCCGGGATCACCACGCACACCACGGGGAACGTTCAGGTCTCGGGGCTGATCTCGTCGCTGATCGAACTCGGGGCCGGTTTCCATCCCGACCTGACCGGCCGCGAGAACATCTATATGAGCGGGGCCCTGCTCGGCATCCCCCGCAAGATGATGGACGAGAAGTTCAACGAGATCGTCGACTTCGCGGAGCTCTGGAAGTTCATCGACGTTCCGGTGAAGAAATATTCGAGCGGGATGTACGCGCGGCTGGGATTCTCGGTGGCGGTGAGTATCGATCCGGAGATCTTAATCGTCGACGAGATCCTGTCGGTGGGCGACATCTTCTTCCAGCAGAAGTGCTTTGCGAAGATGAGGGAGATTCGGAACACCGGGACGTACATTCCTCTTCGTCACGCACGACACGTCCGCGATGCAGGGTTTGTGCGATCGGGCGATGCTCCTCGACGCCGGGACGATATACCTTCGTTGGGAATGTCAACGAAGCCGTGAGCCGTTATTACTCCACGATCGGAGCGCGGGCAATCGTCCAATCAACGCAGAGCGTCAAAGTTCAGGAGGGGAGAATAAAGCAGACGGCGACCGCTCCTGAGCGCGATATCGCAGAGATCAAGAAACATTCGATCCTCCCCTTGAAATCAGGGCGTCACGGCGCACAAGGGCTCAGGGTGATCGCCGCTCGTGTCACCGACCGGAGTGGTGCCGATACCCTTCGCGTTCCGATGACCGAAGCTCTCATCTTGACCATTGCCCTGCAGGCGAACGAACGAGTCGTCGATCCGTCGTGCGGTATCCATCTTGTATGACCGAATCGGCAACGTAGTTTTCGCGGCTGGGACCCGTCAGCTTCGGATGGACCTTCCCGATATTAACCCGAATGACATCCTGATCGTGCAGTTCGAACTTGGATTCTCCGTCTCACCGGGGGAATATACCTTTAGCCTTGGGGCATCGGAACCGTCAATGGAGGGGGGCCCGAACGTCGGATACATCCACGACAAAGTCGAAATGCTTGGCCCCATTACCGTCACCGCCGATGAGCGACACGTGTACCCGTTCTATGGGATCGCACAACTTCCGGATGAAGATCCGATCGGTCAGCCAGCTGAAGGCGTGAAAACCCATGTCCACATCGGCCATCATTTCTACGGTGCCGGAAATTTCGGTGATGATCTGATGATGGGTGGCTTCATCGCAGCCGTACGGCCGTATCTTGACCATCTCCGGCTCACCTGCTCCATCCCGCACAACCTCGGATCACAGCGGTTTCGTTTTCCAGAGATTGAGTGGCACGGATATGATGAAGGGATGCGCGAGGAGCTGGTAGGGAGCTGTGACGCCTGGGTGGGATCGGGAGGATCGCCATTTCAGACGGACCTTGGGGAATGGCTCTTGCAACACCTTGAAGATGAGCGCCTAAGATGCGAGAGGCACAAAGTCCCGATGTACTTCCTCGGGGTGGGAACGAACAACCAGGAAGCGATCACCCATCCTATAGTCAGGAAACTGCTGCGAACGATACAGCACACCTGGACGCGGGACGTGCTGACCGCGGAGACGCTCCGACAGCTGGTCGGAAATCGTTCCGTAACCAGGGGATCCGACCTCGCACACATCTATCTTTCTGAACAGCCGATGCCACGTCCTGATCCCGGCACCACTTCACTCCTCTTGCATTTTGAAAACTCAGAGCAGTTTGACCCCACTGTCATCGAGGAGTTCATCAAGGGTAGAGGAGGCAGGGTGAGCTGGTGCTTCCAGGAATGTCGCCGGATTGATGGTTCGGAGGAAATGAACTTGCGGCGATTGTCTGAAGAGGTGCGTAAGCAGCTCGTCATCTCCAGGCCGGATTATGGAAATCAAACCCTAGTGGCCTACCTTGATTCGATGAATCATCCGTCGATGGTGATCACATCACGTTTCCACGGCGGGATCACTGCGGCTTGGATGCGGGCAAAAGTTGTTCTGGTCGAGCGGAACCTGAAGATCAGTTCGCTGAGCACCGATCTTGGAGCGGTCTCGCTTCGAACATTGGATTCGCTTGCCTCACTCGAAAGGGCCGTATCCGGCTCCGCAATTGTCGAAGACGAGCTTCTCCAATCCAGGGCTCATCTCGCCAGGAAAACCGTGTTGGATTTTCTTAATGTGATTGGGGTTCGTTAGTCGATTGAAAAAGAAAATCTTTATAATGCGACTGGATGCGATCGGTGATTTTGTACTGTTCACCTCGGTTCTCCCGGTTATTCGGAAACAGTTCGGGGGCGATGATATCACGCTTGCGGTGAGCCCACTTGTTGCCACCATTGCCGAGGGGTGTCCATATATCGATCACCTCGTTTCCATCGATCTGATTCGGTATACGACGGAGATGAATTATATAAAAAAGGTAACAACAAGCATCCAGGGTCGATACGATATCATTATCAACGCTCAGTACACCCGCACCTGGCAATCGGATAACATCGTTGCCCGGTCGAGGGCGCCAATGAAATACGGCTTCGACTGCATAGACAAGGATGGCGAGGAGAAACGTCGGGCAGAGGATAGGATCCTTTATACGGACATCGTGCCGACGAACTCCGAGTGGGAGTTCGAGCTGGTACGCTACGAAAACCTGTTGTCAAAACTCACCGGAGTGGAAGCGCCGAAACAGCTCGTCCCGGACTTGTGGATCAGTTCAGCCGAGAAGAGATGGGTCGTTGACCACCTCCGAGGTCTTGGTGTCGAGCCGTCGAGTTACGCCGTTTTATCGCCGGGAGCCGGCGCCGCGCTTCGATATTGGGGTGGGGAGAATTTCGCGTCCATTGCCCGCCTGTTGGTGGAAAAACATCATATGAAGGTGCTTATCGTTGGAAGCGAAACCGATAAAACGCTCGCGACGGAGATTATGCGGCATTTCAATCGGGATTGCATCGACATCTGCGGAACCACGAATCTCCGCCAACTGACAGCCCTGATTGCACAGAGCCGGATTCTGGTCGGCACTGAATCCTCCAGCTTTCATCTCGCATGGGCGAACGGCATACCCTCGGTATGTGTTGCGGGAGGCGGCCACTTCGACCGGTTCCTCCCCAAATATAAACACGTTCGCATCGTGAACTTCCCGATGGACTGCTACCGGTGCTACTGGAACTGCATCTACGACGAGGTGAAATGCATCACCTCCATCACCCCGGCGATGGTTTCGGATGCTGTCGAAGAATTATTACATTGACCCCGTGGCGAAAACCAAAATAACGGAACCTCCCATGGACCTCCCCGAAGGCCACTGGGCGAGGCGCGAGCTCCTGTACTGGGAAACCGCCTATGATCGGCTCCGAGCGGAGTATCTCGACGCGATGAAGGCTGTCGACGCGTGGAAAACCGGCCATGAAAACGTGCTTTTAGGTATCCATGAGTGGGAAAACCGGTATAAAGTTCTGAGTGAGCAGTTCAGCCAAGCACAGGTCTGGGAGGCTGAGCATGCGAAAGTCGTCTCACAGCTCGAGAATTGGGTCAGGATGTTTTCCGAACTCAAGGAGGCTGGTAACAGGCTTGAATCGGCCTACAAAGCGCGCGTTGCCGAGCTCGAACAACTCACAGCCCTCGTAAAACACTGGCAGGGGGAACACGCAAAGGTTGTCCAGTTAGTTGAAACGCATGCCCAGTGGTTGAACGACCTCAAAGCCGATCGGGATCGGCACATCGCCCGGGAAACCGAGAAACAAGCGAGCATAAACCGCCTTACAAAAGAAATTGCGCAAGCTCGAGGCGATCAGGAATACTGGAAGACCGAACACGGGAAAGTAGTTCTCCTGGTGGAGGAGTGGGTCCGACGTTTCGAGGAGACGAAGCGAGAGAGGGCTGAGGAAGCCCAGCGGTTAAGAAGTGATATTGAGACCATGGGCGGAGCGATCCGGACCTGGCAGACCGAACACGGAAAAGTCGTGGCACAGGTTCAACAGTGGGTCGGATGGTTCGAGGATATGAAAAAGGAGAGGGATGCATTTATTCGCTGGGACGCAGATAAAAAGACCAAAATCGCAGACCTTGAAGCGGAGGTTGATAAATTACTGACTAATCCTTTTCACTATCTCGCCAGAAGCATAGGGCGGTTATTTAATAAATCCAACGGTTGATTTATTTGTAAAAGTATGACAGATAGCCTGCCATTGCTCACCATCGTAACGCCATCATTTAACCAAGGCCATTTCATTGAGGAAACGATCCAATCGATTAAGCACCAGGACTATCCACGGGTGGAGCATATCGTACTGGATGGTGGCTCGACGGATAACACTGTCGAGGTTTTGAAAAAATACGTGGATATCATCTGGTTTTCAGAAAAGGACCGGGGTCAAACGCATGCTGTCAATAAAGGTGTGGCGAGGGCGAAAGGTGAGATTGTTGGTTGGGTTAATTCCGACGATACATTTCTTCCGGGGTGTTTCGATGCCGTCGTCAAGAAATTCATGGAAGACCCCGATTGTCATGTTGTCTTCGGCGATTATCATGCGATCGATCCAGGTGGTAACCTGCTCTACAAAGTAGAGGGTTTCGCGGGAGCTTACGAAGACATGATCCGATGGTGGGACTATACATACGCCATCCATCAGCCGACTCTCTTCGTCCGGAAAAAAGTATTTGACGTTGCTGGGATGCTGGACGAATCGTTCCATTACGCGATGGATTATGAGTGGTGGTTGCGGGTCGCCAGACATTACACCTTCCATCACATTCCCCACGCGTTAGCTACGTATCGTTTCCACAAAGATGCGAAGTCATTTGCACCGCTTGAAAAGGATATTTATCCTGACCAACTCAAGGCCTCGAAAATGCACTGGGGGCCGATTTGGTTGCCGAGATATTGGCGCTTTAAAAAATCTTACGAGTCCTGGGCGAGGAACAAACAGAAAGTGACTATGCACAACCCGGCGTTGCAGGACTGGTACGATGATACAAAGAGTAAATCAGGTTGATGGGTGGGTACGTACAACAACCTGATGAATATCTACCTTTTGGTATACCAGTTTGGCCACCATTACTCTGTCTCCGGCTACAACCGGTTGGCGGAGTTCCTGCCGTGCACCATGATAGGATCCCAGGACGAATTCCTACCATCCTCAAGAACATCTCAACAGTTAAATCGTGAGCACCTTGCCTCTGAAACTCGGCTGACTGGATATTCCCGGAATGCCGGTGGCTCGAATGGTCGACGGGACTGTTATCGAAAAGTTCCCTCGGACTCGATCTTCCACTACATCTATCCAGAGAACTCGTATTTCTACACCGCCGGTTATCGAAAATCGAGCCGGGCAAAGATTGTCTGCGACCTTCCACCAGCCGGTTCGAGAATCAAGACAATTCATCCTCAAGACGGATGCGATCCGTCGGCTGGACGGGATCATCTTGCTAAGCGAGAGTCGAGGAGGGAGTTTTTCAGACCGCTCCTTGGTGATGACCGGATTTCGTCGTACCCCATGGCATCGACCTGAAGTTTTTCACTCCCTGTGCGGACATCGCGGAGAAGGATGAGTTTATCGCGGTGGGGAACTGGCTGCGGGACTACCCAACACTGGGTGCCGCGCTGAAGATCATTAAGGAAAAACGTCCGAACCTGACGTGCCACGTCGTGACACAGGCGTGGAACAAGGAGCATTTCGCCGGGCTGACGAACGTAATCTTCCATTCTGGCATCTCGGACCGTGATCTCCTGCGATTGTACCACCAGGTCGGCCTGGCGGTGTTGTCCCTGACTGGTACTGCAGCGAACAACGCCCTGCTCGAGGCGCTCGCCTGCGGTCTGCCCATCGTGGCGACCGATTTCCCCGGCGATCAGAGAGTACACGACCCCCGCCGGCGCCCGATACGTACGACATTCGGATCCGGAACACCTCGCACATTCGATAATCGAGACGATTAACGATGGCAGGGGAAGGAAAGCGATGGGGCGGGCGAACAGGGCGCGCGCGGAGTTATATTCGTGGGAGACAGTGGCGAAGAAGACGATGGATGTATATCAACGAATCACGTCCCTGTGACCCGATGAAAAATATCGTCGCAATCAATACCGCGAATTCCGGGGGCGGCGCAGAAAGTTGCTTATACCCTTGTCAGGGAGCTCCACGATCGGGGTTATCACAGCAGGATGCTTGCCAGGAATTGACTATAATGACGATCCGCTCGCAAAAGAGTTGGTGATCCCCGTTCCCGGCACGGATAAACAATACTCGATCGGGTGATTTCCTCGACGAACACCTCTCGACGCAATACCTGTTCTACGCCCCGACGTTCAAAATACCGTTTATGGACGTCGTGAAACAGGCGGACGTCGTGCACTTCCACAATCTCCATGGATATTTTTCAATCTGTTCGCGATACCACTGATGACCGCCGTAAACCAGTGGTCTTGGACATTCCACGATATGTGGGCATTTACCGGAAAGTGTGCATGGACGTTCGATATTGACAGGTACACGATTCATGCGGAAAATCTGCCGCAACTCGGTTACTATCCAACTCTAAAGGGATACCAGCTCGTTCCATCTCCACCTGAAGAAGCTCCTCTATGGCCGCCCGTCATACGTGATCGTGACCCCGTCGGAATGGCTCGAGGGCATCTAGAAGTCAATCCTGAGAAACGTCCCCGTCCACGTCATCCCGAGCCCCGTCGACTCGAAATATTACCATCCCCAGGAGAGGCGTGCTTCCAGGACCAATCGGGGATCCCGAGGAATAAAGAAGGTCGTGATGTTCATTGCGAGCTGAGATCGACACGATCCCGCATAAGAGTGTGGAGGCGTTCAAGGAGATGTTAGGGTATCTCAATGAACAGCGCGATGATGTCTTCACCCTCGTCATCGGCCACCTGCAGAATCGTTCGGTGTTGGAAGGAAAATTTCAAGGGAAAGAAACCGGTTGCGGTCAGCGATCCGAACGTCCTGCGGGCCTGTTCTACGGCGGCTGACGTCTCCGTTTCCCCGACTCTCGCGAGAACAGCTCCTGCACGATCATGGAGGCCATGGCCTGTGGGACACCCACCGTCGCCTACGCAACGGGAGGGATTCCTGAGCAGATCGTTGACTCCGAGACCGGATTCCTGCGTCCTCCTGGTGACAGAAAAGCGTTAACGAGGGCCGTCATCGCGTTATTTGAGGACCAGGAGAAGTGTGGCCGGTTCAGCCGGGCTTCGGCGGAAAGGGCGATAAAGAATTTCGTGATGCCGATTTTTGTTGAAAAGTACAAGCGAGCGTATGAAGAAGCCATCAAATTAAAAATTCATTGAGCACCATCATGACACGACTGGCCTTTCGCAACTCATTCGATTACATCCGTGCGGCGACGTTCTTTGATGCTTTAGCGCCGGCGTCAAAGGGCGCCATTCTCGACATCATCCTGGAGGATGACTTCCAGGGGGCTACTGATCCACAGGCGCTCGGTCTCGTCTATAGTCTGCTCGCTAATAATAACATTTCGTCGGTTCTGCAACTCGGGACGTGGATGGGTTTCTCGACGATAGTGTTCGGTGACGCGCTCAATAGATCCAGCGCGATCAACAAACGCAGGGTCGCGTTCGATACTGTCGAAGCGGACTTCAACATACACAACCGCGCGCGGGCGTTCATCGAACGGGCGGGTTTAAACGATATAGTCCGGTGCATTGATGGTTCATCCCTGTCCGCGGACGTGCAGAAAAAGCTTCACCCACAATATGACCTCGTCTATATCGATTCCTCGCACACGTATAAAGGTACTCGCGAGGAGATCAAGTTGTATTATCCCAGGGTCAAGGCTGGTGGATACATCCTCTTCCACGACACTTCAGAGTTCGCGGCGAAGTGGGATCCCTCCGGAGAAGGCGGGGTGCGTCGTGCTATCGATGAGTGGCTGGGGTCAGAGTCCCACCCGGAGCGGTTCTTCTTTTTCGAGAAACCGCTCTGGCAAAGCGACTGTGGTCTGTTCCTCGCGCAACGGAACGGTTAGGCTTTGCTTTTGAGAGGGGAGTTATTCGATGATGAGTGAATCAAAGAGCAGCGCAAGACGGCGGTACTCTTCTTCGGTCGGCCGCCTATAGGTCGAGAAGAATAAACTCTACGATGCTGACTGTCGGGCGATTCTGGTCCGCGGTTACGGTGACACTCTTTTTCTCCCATTCCGAACGTTTCGTGTTCTTCCAGCTTCCCATCGTTCTCCCATCAACTCTCACCGTGACGGTTTGACTCCCGATAGCAGATATCGATTTAACGTTCACCGTCAATCGTACCTGCCTCTTCGGCAGAGTCAGTTGTATTGAGGAAGTGTCTCCCACCGCCCATACCATTGTCAAGTCTTCGTTCTTAGTATCCGTTTCTTTATAGCTCCAACCGAAACGTATGAATCGTTCCGACTCTTTTGAGCCGAAGTCGATGTTTTTCGTGGAGTAGGATAACGCCTCCAAATTCGGCTGATTGAGGTGCCATGAGCCCTTCTCAAAGACACTTCCCGAAATGGTATATTCGTCGAGCGGGGGGAGATAATCAGCCTGCCAGTTTGCTGCTGCCCACCGAAAATAGTTGAACTTCCTCTCACGGATTTCGGTCGGGGCACATCAAAGACGGATTTCCCCGGAAATGAAGATTGCAGGTTTTCGATGGCAGAAATGGTAGCGGGGAGATCCATCAGCATCACGGGTGCGACTGAGGTCATAAGCTCACCTTTACTCTCGGGTGGTTTAACGAGAAGTAGTGGGAGAGCTGATGAGACCATCCAGGGTGCGAGCTCATACCCCGCCACCGGTCCATTGCTTTCTTTCAGGTGAAGTGGACCCACATACCCGTCGGTCGGCCTGCACAATGATCAACGCTTTGTCATAGATGCCGGCAGACTTCAGTTTTTCAAGGAACGCCACAACCGAGCCCAGGGTGCAGCGAATTTGCGTTGCAATATTCATTCGGGTGATCGGAAGTACCTTGCCTGCGTACTGACAGTTCGAGTCTGTCACGAAAGGAGGGTGGGAGGATTCCAAATGATAGAGCTTATAGACCGGTTTATCTCTGGTAGCCGAGAGCTCATTCGTTATGTCTTGAAGAAACGCCTCGTCCCCAAAGCGTCTGAATTGAAGCTTTTCGTTCTCAACTCCTGATCTCTGGGTCAGCCATTTCTGATCATTATAAATCACACGCTTGAGTACGTGTGGCGCGTGGCGAAAGAGAACGAGGTCTAAGAGCAGGGTGGTCTTCGATCGCACAAAATCGGATAGTGAGCCGGCGTATGGAGAAGGAATCGCGTAGTAATTGTCCGCCTGAGCCCGCGGCACTAGTGACGACCATGGGACGAGATCGACCTCATATCCCTGTTGGTGAAGGGCATTGATCGTTGTGTTTCCGTTATACGTTTTTTCGAGGAATTCGCCCATCGGGACGTCATTCTTATACAACTGACCGCTCACGATTGCCGGAACGCTGAAATGCGTCGATTGGAAATGCCCGGTCGCTTCTTTGAAGAAAGTAAATCCCTCGAATGTATTCGAATAGTACTCAGGTTTCTCGTTGACGATGGCTTGAAAAATATCCGATTCAACGCCGTCCAGTATCAGCTGGATGACGTTTCTATTGGTTGAAAAATCCGCCGCCCATTTCGGCGTTACCCCCGGTTCCGGAAAGTCGGTCTTCCAGATTTCGGGTTTGGTCAATCCCGTGTATCCGGCCAATATCAATTGCAGACAAAATATCGCGATGCTCCCAGAGCGTGCAATCGTATAAATTGACTTATAGAATATGACGGAAGCTCCCAATAATAAAATCCATAATGCCCCATCCACCCAGCCCCGCCACTCGTCGACGGACCAATCGATGCTACGACCATCGAACACTCCATATTTCCAGACGATGATATTCCCTTGTAACCAAATCAGAATGCCAAACATGAAGAGGCTGGCGATATAACGTTGGTGGAGTCGGTCGCTTAGGATCGCCCCAATCAAACTCAGTATCGAGATAGCGATCAGCGTGGGGTAGATAAAACTCTTGACGATGGAAAGAAATGGGTATCCAATTTCTGCCACGTTGCCGTGGTATATCGTTAGGGGTCCAAAGAGTGAGATGTTTGCCAGGATAAAAATCGCGGGAGGGAGAGTTGTGAGGAACTTCTGAGTTCGGGAAAACTTAACTTCATCTTGTATCATCACACCCTGGCAATGGTTATTATCGAAAGCAGATTATTCGACCTAGGTTTGAAAGTAGTCCAGATGCGGCCGGGCCCGAGAGGTGCAATTGTTAACTCCGCTGTCTCGCGAAGTATAAAAACCTCGTCCCCGAGCCCAGCGGCTCGCACTCGACCGAGGCATAACGTTTCCGCAACTCCGCCTCACAGAACTCCTTCGTGTATTCCGTGTACTGGTCGTCCTTGTTGAGGAGGAGCTTCTTCACCATCGGGTCGTCCTTGGAGACGAACTCGAGCACCAGGTCGCCCCCGAGCGAGGCGAACCAGTCGATGCATTCCGCGAGCGGGATGTTCGCGCTGATGACCATATGGTGGATCAGGGCGAGGGCCAGCACGAGGTCGGGCTTGCCGCGCTCGGTGATCGCCTTGCGCTCGCGTCCCCGCCAACCGAGGCCGGGGGAGGTGTTGGCGAGGTTCATCACCAAGGGGAGAATCTTGCCGTTCTTCTCTTCCTTCCCCTTCTTGTAGAGCATTTCGACGGCGAGGTGGTCGCTGTCCATCGAGACGACCATTTTCGCCCGCTCCGCCGCGATACGCGAGAACCGTCCGGTGTTGCACCCGAGGTCCCACACGAGGTCGCGGTCCTTTTCCTCGACGAACTTCTTGACGATGGCGGCCTTCTGCTCGCTGTCGGCGTCGGTGTAGCTGTTCACCCGGGCATAGTCCGACCAGGTCGACTTCGCGCTCTTCCACTGGAGCTTGCCGACGATCGACTTCAGCCGGCGGACGTTGCCGAGGATCAGGTTCGTGTTGAACCCGGTCTTCCGGATGTCGCCGCGGATGTTCTTGTCGCTGTTGGCGTACTTCGCCTGGAGCTTCGCCTGCATCACCACGTCCATCAGGACGCCCGACTTCAGGAAGTCCTTCGTCGTGAACATCTGCCGGATCTCGCCCGGCTCGATGCCGTCGATGTTCCCCCGCATCCAGGTGTGGAACGGAATCTCCTTGTGGGCCTGCAGGAGGAGGGGGTAGAGGAAGAGCTTGCAGAACTGGAGGTAGCCCGCCCAGGGCGAGCCCGGGACGTACGGCTCGAACGACGGGATGTCGATGAAGACCGGTTTCGATGCCGATAAATTGAATGTTGTAGGACGTCGAGTCCTTCAGGATCATGTTCTCCTGAAGGGCGGCCTCGAGGAGCCGGAGCTGGAGGAGCGCCGCGTCCTTGAGCATCCCGAAGCTCCACTCGTACGGGTACGAGATGAACGGGACGCGCTCGTGCCGCAGGTAGCCGGCCCACTGGTCCTTCAGCCCGGGATCTGGAATCTCCTCGGTCCGGATCAGGCTGCCGGAGGCGGTGAACTTCTCGAAGAATTTGGTCTTGCTGAGGAGGCGCCAGTCGTCGAGCGACTTCTGGCTGATGCCGCGCACGACGCCGTCGGGGGTGTAATACACTCGGCCGTGGCGGTCACGGAACGAGCCGGATTCTACCTGGATGGAGGCGGGGGGAGGCGGGGGGTTCGACATCAGGAGTGAGGGACCGTGGTTTACTCAGCCGTCTCGTCGTTCTCCTTCTTGCCGAAAAACGCGAAGATCTTCTTGCCCCACAGCTTCAGCACGAACCAGGCGCTGGCGATGCCGCCCAGAACGATCTGGAGGATGAGACTCCCGGTGCCGGGGTCGATATAGGCGGGAATCATATGCAATGGCTCCATCGTGTGATGTCCCTTCTGATAAAAGTCTGCCTTAAAATACCACTTTTCTCGATAAAATCAACTCATCGGCCCTGCCGGTATTCTGCGCGGCACGCTAGTATTCTTTCTTCTTGAAGATTTTGTCCTTCAGGATCCTGATCATTGCGAGCGTTCGCTTTTCCCTCCCTTCCTTTGTCAGATGGTACACCGTGTCGATGAACAGGCTGTCGGGAAAAACGAAATCTTCCGGCGTATTGATGTTCTCAATCTTGAGCTTGTGCTGGTATTGGTCGACCAGGAAGTATATGGCTTTTTTATATTTCTGGTATGCAGACTCCGCATAATTGGGATACGCGAAGTAGACCTCCGCCCCCAGTGATCGCACGTAGTCGGCATATTCGTTGAGTGCGTCGATACCTTCCCGGTAGTCGTTCTTGCCGAGTCTTAATTTCCCTTAGCTCTTTGGGCCTGGCCAGATTCAGTTCGCCGACGACATCCCCATACGCGGAGAAAAGCTCCCGCCGGTAGCCATACTTGGGTGCAGCGGCGGCGAATTTCTGTACGCCTTCGAAGGTGGTTGTCTGGATGCGTTTGATGTATGCGCTGAGGTACTGCGGCTGCGCGATCGCAGTAATCTGCTTCCTGATGTCGCTCCCCCGAACATACTCGGCGGCGGGCGGATACAAATCGATCGTCCTTTTGATCAACTGCGGATCACCCTTGACGCTCATGTAATATTCGATCGACAAAATGACGATGTCCCCCTTTTGGATGTTAGACCGGCCCTCATTCAGAATGAAGTATAGGCCGAGGCCACCGTGCAAACCCATGTTCACCACCGGCAGTTTCAGTGAATCCTCGATGATCTTGCAGTTCAGGCCAAATGCCAGGTTCGAAGCCCCCACGAAGATAATTTTCGGCGAAGGCAGGCTGTCGAGCGTTCTGTGCTTGTCGATCATCGCCGCCATGTAATCGTGCTGATTTGCCGCCGGTGGGAGGATTCAGGGAATAAATGTAACCACAGGTCGCAACCACGGCGGCCAACAAAGACAGACTTTTTACGATGAGCCGTACCATTCAGAATCGAAAGTAAATGAATTGTTCGCCGGTGTCAAAAACCCCGAAAAGGAGTATGGCCATGATCAGCAGGTAGTACCCGGCCCAGCGCACGAAGGCCGGGACGATCTGCCAGCATCGTCCGGACATCACCGCGCAGCTGAATCCGGTCGCTGATGATCACGACGATGATTACGGCGCCTGCAAGCAGAAGGCCCCCCACGGACGTGAAGGGCTGCTGGTTGAATGTGAGGGGTGTCGTGAGCGAAATTGCATTCTGACGGAGGAAAAAATCCTTCAGGGTATCAACGACGTAAACAAGATGAGCCCGGGCCCCTTTCCAGATGTGGGTGTGTACGTACAGCGCATCGCTCAAACTGTTTGCCCGGAAAAAGACCCAGGCAAAACAGACCAGCGCGAACGTCAGCACGGTTCCCAACCCCGAGCGAAGGTAGGGCACCCTGGTGATTCCGGTGAGCCGGAGCAGATTCTTACGCAGGTTTCTTGTCCAGACCGAAAAAGAGAGGTACGCACCGAAGAGCCCGCCCCAGACGACGAAGGTCCAGTTCGCCCCGTGCCATAGGCCCGCCAGGAGCATTGTGATGATCGTCGCTATGGTGTACGACGCGACGTCTGTCCGGATACCTGCGATGCGCTCCTCCGGCAGGCGTCTGGAGACGGCGTAGGTGATCGGAAGGAAGATGTAATCCCGCAGCCAGGTCGATAACGATATGTGCCACCGCTTCCAGAAGTCTGATATGGAAGTGGCGGAATACGGCGCGTTGAAGTTGTCCATGATCCTCAAACCCAGCACCTGCGAGGCGCCGATCGCGATGTCAGAGTATCCTGAGAAATCGCAGTAGATCTGGAATGCGAACATGATCGAGGCGATGATCAGCGGCAAACCTTCGTAATTGCCCGGGTTGTTGTATACCTGGTTGACGATCAGTGCGAGCCGGTCTGCGATCACCAGCTTCTTGAACATCCCCCACGCCATCAGCTTGAGCCCGTTGGTGACGTCCGAATAGTCGAAGGGATGCTCCGCGTGATACTGCGGCAGCATGTTGTATGGCCGCTCGATCGGTCCGGCGGCGAGCTGTGGAAAAAACATCACGTACAGGGCGTAGATCCCGAAGTGTCGCTCCGCTTTCTGGCGTCCGCGGTACACCTCGATCACGTAACTCAGACTCTGGAACCTCTGGAAGGAAAGGCCGAGCGGCACGATGACCCCGAGTGCTTGGATTGGGTATTTCCAATGAATCGCTTTTGCCAGGACCGCGATGTTACTGTTGATGAAGTTGAAGTACTTGAAGAAAAACAGCACGAGGACCGACGCAGCGATGCTCAGGAGCAGGTATTTCCTTTTCCCGTGCTCCGATCGCTCGATCGCGATCCCCATAAAATAATCGATGACGATGGTGGCCAGAAGAATGAAAATGTATTCCGGCACGAAAGCCATGTAGAACACGCAGCTGGCCAGCGCCAGCAGAAACCAGCGATACCGGTGGGGGATCCCGTAGTAGAGACCGACAACGATCGGGAAGAAAAGTAAAAAATCTATTGAGTTGAATTGCATCGCGGGGAGGGCGTACGGCGTGGGCTGGGTTGTTCGAATTCCTGACTGATTCTCATCTCAATAATCATTGGCCTGTATTGTACAGATATCTGCCCTCAGAATCAATAAAGCCGATATTGGGTGGAAACCCGGTTGACACTTGCGGTGCATTTCAATACGCTGTGGGAGAGATTATTCCGTGAAATTCCCGTCATGACGAATATCATTCATCCCCCAAAAACCTCTTGCTCCCAATTTGGGAGTTTGGTATATTGAACTGTGAGAGTTTTCAAGCGAAAAACGCTCAAAGAATTTTATCGGGAATACCCGGATAGCGAGCAGCCGCTCAAGGCGTGGTACTCGGAGGCCTTGAAGGCGGGATGGAAGAATCCCCACGACATCAAGCAGGATGTACCCGAGAGCGAGCGTCATCGGCGCGCGGACAGTGGTGTTCGATCTGTGTCATAACAAGTATCAGGCTCGCCGTCAATATCGAGTACGGACGGGGATGGGTCTTCATCGCGTTCGTTGGAACCCATAAGGAGTACGATCGATGGAATCGAAGCAGGTGACGATGCGAAAGCTCTTCCGCCCCATTAAAACCGAGGCGGACTACACCAGGGCGATGAAGTTCATCGAAGACAACCTCAAGGCCGACCCGGGCAGTGAAATAGGGCAGGCCGTCGAGGTGCTCGCGCTTCTCGTCGAGAAATACGAGGAAGAAAAATACCCGATCGAAGGACCCGATCCGATCGAGGCGATCAAGTTTCGGATGGAACAGCTCGGCCTTGAACGAACCGACCTCTATAAGGTATTCGGCGGTAGCGGGCGGACGTCTGAAATATTGAACAAAAAACGCCCGTCTGAATTTGCGACTGGTGAAGAAACTCAAACGCCGACTGGGTATTCCCGCGGAGTCGCTCATCGGCGGGTGAGGCAACTCTCGAAAGCTTCCGGCGTCTTGGATAGCTCGGAAATATCCCTTAAATTGCCTCGTCTCAGTCGCATACAATTGAACGTGAAATGAACAAAAAGATCGTCGTCACCGGCGGGGCCGGCTTCCTGGGCTCCGTCGTCGTCCGAAAACTGAAGGAACACGGCTTCGGGTCGGTGTTCGTCCCCCGGTTCGAGGAATACGACCTCCGCGACCGGGACCGGATCAAGGCCGTCCTGGAGCAGCAGAAGCCGGACGTCGTCATCCACCTCGCCGCCATCGTCGGCGGGATCGGGGCCAACCGCGAGAATCCCGGGCTCGTTCTTCTACGACAACGCGGTGATGGGCATCGAGCTGATGGAGTACTCGCGCCGGTTCAAGGTGGGGAAGTTCGTCGCCCTCGGCACGATCTGCGCCTATCCGAAATTCGCCCACATCCCGTTCAAGGAAGACGAACCTCTGGAACGGGTATCCCGAAGAGACCAACGCCCCCTACGGCCTCGCGAAGAAAATGATGCTGGTGCAGGCGCAGGCCTACCGCCAGCAGTACGGCTACAACGCCATCTACCTCCTCCCGGTGAACCTCTACGGGCCGGGAGACAATTTCGATCCGAAGTCATCGCACGTCATTCCCGCGCTCATCAAGAAATGCTTCGACGCGCTCGACGCCGGGCAGGACGAGATCGTGGTCTGGGGCGACGGCTCGCCCACGCGGGAGTTCCTCTACGTCGACGACGCCGCCGAAGGGATCGTCCTTGCGACCGAAAAATACGAGAAGGCCGAGCCCGTCAACCTCGGGTCCGGCACCGAAATCAGCATCAAGACGCTGGTGTCGATCATCGCCGACCACGTCGGCTTCAAGGGGAAGATCACCTGGGACACGACCAAGCCGAACGGCCAGCCCCGGCGCTGCCTCGACGTCTCGAGGGCGGAGCGGGAGTTCGGCTTCCGGGCGAAGATGACCTTCGAGGAAGGTCTGAAGCGGACCATCGAGTGGTACCGGGAGAACAGGCACAGACTCGGGAATGCCCCCTCTTAAATTATCGGTCGTCACCGTTTCGCTCAACCAGGCGGCATACATCGAAGCGAACATCCGGAGCGTCCTCGCCCAGGCGTATCCCGGCGTCGAGCACATCGTCGTCGACGGCGGCTCCACCGACGGCACGCTCGACATCCTGAAGCGCTATCCCCACCTCCGGTGGATTTCCGAGCCCGACACCGGCCAGTCCAACGCCCTGAACAAGGGCATCGCGATGGCGACCGGAGAGATCGTCGGATGGCTCAATTCCGACGACACCTACGAGCCGGGGGCGTTCGCGGCGCGTGGTGGATCAGTTCGCCGACCCGAACGTGAAGGTGGTCTACGGCGACGGCCACGAGATCGACGCGACCGGCGCGGTCACGAAAACGTACATCTCGCGCGGACGTGAGCTTCGACGGCCTCGTGCGCTACTGGCGGTGGCGGTACGAGTTCGTCCAGCCGGCGTTTTTCTTCGGCGGTCGGCCCTCGCCGAGGTGGGAAAGATCGACGAGGATCTCCACTACGCGATGGACTTCGACCTCTTCGTCCGTCTCGCGGCGAGGTACGAGTTTCGGCACGTCGCGAAGCCGCTGGCAAATCTGCGGCTCCACGACGAATCGAAGACGGGGAAGACCCAGCGGAAGGTCATCCCCGCCTACATCTGGGAAATGCAGAGGGTGTCGTTCCGCAACTGGGGCTCCCCGGCGGGCGCCCGGTTCTATGGGTACGCGTTCTCGTTCCTCGGCGCGATTCTCTGGTCGATCGTGAAAAATCTTTTCTTCCTGCCGGGTTCCAGGATACGGCAACGGTTGCCCGGCGGGCAGGCAGTTGAGCGCCCGGTAAGTCGGAATTATCTCGAAATTTGCCTATCTTTGACACCGAATTTTATGGCCTTCAGCATCGAATCGAAACATCTCGGGGGTGACGTCGTCGTCATCAAGCCGACGCTCTTCGGGGACAACCGCGGTTTCTTCTCGATGTTGTTCCAGAAGGAGATCTTCGCCGGCCTCGGCCTTCCGACCAACTTCGTCCAGGACAACTGGTCGAGATCATCGAAGGGCGTGGTGCGGGGGCTGCATTTCCAGTGGGACCCGCCGATGGGAAAGATGATGTACGTCGTGCGGGGAAAAGTGTTCCTCGTCGCGGTCGACATCAGGAAAAACTCCCCGACCCTCGGACAGCACCACGGCATCACGATCTCGTCGGACGATCCGCGGCTCTTCTGGGCGCCGGCGGGGTTCGCCCGCGGGTTCTGCGCCCTCTCCGACGAGGTGGACCTCCAGTACAAGTGCACCGGGATTTATAACCCGAAGTGCGAGTCGGCCATCCGCTGGAACGACCCCGATATCGGCATCAAGTGGCCCGTCGATTCCCCGAACATGTCGGATCGTGACGCCGCCGCCGGCTCGTTCAAGGAATGGCTGGCTTCCCCCAACTCATCACACTTTTCATTTCCTGGTTGACTATGAAACGCGCTCTCATTACCGGCGTCACGGGCCAGGACGGCTCGTATCTTGCGGACCTCCTCCTCGCGAAGGGGTACAAGGTGTACGGCATGGTCCGGCGGTCCAGTTCCGAGAACTTCGAGCGGATCGAGCACATCCGGGACAAGATCACCCTCCTCCAGGGCGACCTCCTCGACCAGCTCTCCCTGATCGAGGCCCTCGAGGTCTCGAAACCCGCACGAGGTGTACAACCTGGCCGCGCAGTCGTTCGTGCCGACCTCCTGGAACCAGCCGACGCTCACCGGCGAGTTCACCGGGATCGGCGTGACGAGGTTCCTCGACGCGGTCCGGATGGTCGACAAGAAGATCAAATTCTACCAGGCCAGCTCGAGCGAGATGTTCGGGAAGGTCCAGGAGATCCCCCAGACCGAGAAGACGCCGTTCTATCCGCGCAGTCCCTACGGCGTGGCGAAAGTCTACGGGCATTACATCACGGTGAACTACCGCGAGAGCTACGACCTGTTCTGCGTCTCCGGCATCCTCTTCAACCACGAGTCCCCGCGCCGCGGGAAGGAGTTCGTCACCCGGAGGATCACCGACGGCGTGGTGCGCATCAAGCTCGGGATGCAGAAGGAACTGCGCCTGGGCAACCTCGACGCCCAGCGCGACTGGGGCTTCGCCGGCGACTACGTGAAGGCGATGTGGCTGATGCTCCAGCAGAAAACGCCCCAGGATTTCGTGATCGCCACCGGAAAGTCCCACACCGTCCGCGAGTTCGTGGAGGAGGCCTTCAGGCACGTCGGCCTCGATTGGAAGAAATATGTCGTCGTGGACAAGGCGCTCTTCCGGCCCGCCGAGGTGCACGAGCTCCGCGGCAACCCCGCGAAGGCGAAACGGATCCTCAAGTGGACGCCGAAGGTGACGTTCCGCGAGCTCGTGAAGATGATGGTGGACTCGGACATGGAAAAGCTTTCGTAGCCGCCTGCTCCCGGCGATGACAAACGTCCTCATCACCGGGGTCGATGGGTTCGTCGGAAGCCATCTTGCCCGCCACCTCTTAGCGCAATCCGGCGTCAGGATCTCCGGCCTCGTCCGCGACCTGAAGCTCAGCGGCTCCATCGACGACATCCGCGACCGGCTGCATCGTTCACGAGGCGGACATCAACGACCGGGAGGCGACCTTCGAGGTCGATCCGGAAGTGCAAGCCGGACGAGGATCTTCCATCTCGCCGGGCAGGCCTACGTCCCGGAGGCGGTGAAAGAATCCGCTCGAGACCTTCCATACGAACATCCTCGGCAGTCTCCATATTCTCGAGGCCGTCCGCGCGGAATTTCCCCGAATGTTCGGTCCTCGTCATCAGCAGCGGGGAAGTCTACGGCATCGTCGACCCGTCGCGGATGCCGGTGGACGAGTCGTTTCCCATCAACCCGCATACGCCGTACTCGGCCAGCAAGGCGTGCCTCGACCTCCTCACCCAGCAATACCGGATGACGTTCGGCCTGAACGCCGTGATCGCCAGGGCGTTCAACCACCTGGGGCCGGGTCAGAGCGAGATGTTCGCCGGCTCGTCGTTCGCGAAGCAGATCATCGAGGCGAAGCTGGGATTGAGGGAGAAGAAGATCTCCGTCGGCAACCTGGACAACAAGCGCGACTTCACCGACGTGCGGGACGTGGTCCGGGCCTATGTCGCGTTGCTCGACCGGAAATACGCCCACGGCATCTTCAATGTCTGCTCCGGCCGGTCGGTGGCGATGAAGGACCTCCTGCGACGCTGATCAGGCATATCCGACGTGCCGATGGAGGTGGTCACCGATCCCCACAGGTTCGGGCCGTCGACAATCCCGCTGATGATCGGAAGCCACGACCCGGCTTACCGGGAGACCGGTTGGACCCCGTCGATACCCCTCGACAAGACCCTCGCCGACATTCTCGCGTACTGGGAGTCCCGGCTGAAAAATTAACCATCCGCTCATGCCTTTCCAGCGCCCCACGCCACGCGGCCCTCGACCATGACCACCGACGTCGTCATCGTCGGCGGGGGCGTGGTCGGCCTGGCGTGCGCCGCCGAGGGCGCCTCGCGCGGCCTCTCGACCCTCCTCGTCGAGCGGCACTCCTCCTTCGGTCAGGAGACCAGTTCCCACAACAGCGAAGTCATCCACTCCGGCATCTATTATCCCCCCGACTCCCTCAAGGCCCGGCTCTGCGTCCCGGCCAACCGTAATCTGTACGCGTCGTGCGAACGCGACGGCGTCTGGTTCCGCCGGTGCGGCAAGCTGGTCGTGGCCGTCACCCCCGAAGAAGTGCCCATCCTTGAAGGGATTTACAAGAGGGGGGTCGGTAACGGCGTGGAGGGGTTGCGGATGATCGAGGCGAGCGAGGCACTCTCCCTGGAGCCGAACATCGCCTGCGTCGCGGCGCTCGTCGTCCCCTCGACCGGCATCGTGGACTCCCACGAACTGATGCGCTCCTACATCCACCGGGCGAAGGAGCACGACGCCGACCTCGTCTTCGGCGCGACGCTCGTCGGCGCGGAGAAAACGGCGAACGGCTACCGGTTGCGACTTCGTGAGGCGGGCGGGGAGGTCACCGACGTCGAGTGCCGGTACGTCATCAACTCTGCGGGATACTCGTGCGACGACGTCGCCGCGTTCTTCGGCATCGACCCGGACGCGGCCGGCTACCGCGTCCATCACAACCGCGGTCACTACTACCGCGTCGCGCACGAACGGGGCAGGCTGGTGTCGCGCCTGGTCTATCCTGTGCCGCCGCCGAAGTTCACCAGCATCGGCATCCATATCACCCTCGACCGGGGCGCTCAGGTGAAGCTCGGCCCCGACGCCGAATACATCGACCCGGCAATCCCGGAGAGCGAATGGTATAAGTTTGATGAATCGAGGAGGGACCGGTTCTTCGACGCGGTGGTGCGGTATTTCCCGGTGCTGAGGAGGGAGGACCTCACGCCCGACCAGGTGGGCGTGCGTCCGAAGATTCAGAAGCCGGGGGAGGAGGCGAAGGACTTCGTCATCGTTGAGGAAACGTCACGCGGCCTCCCCGGCCTGGTGAACCTCATCGGCATCGAGTCGCCGGGGCTCACCTGTTCGGCGGAACTGGCGAAGTTCGTGTTCGACTCGTATTTCTGACGGTCCCGCCGGGCGGCGCCGTTCGACTGCCTACCGCACCAGGAGCAGCTTCCTGACCGTGAAGAAATCCTTCCCGTCGTTTTGGGCGCTCATCCTGAGGAAATACGGGCCGCTCCCCGCCGGAGCGCCGTCCTCGTCCGATCCGTCCCACGTCACCGAATATTCGCCGGGGGAAAACTCGCGCGACACCAGCGTCTTCACGTGCCGCCCGATGCCGTCGTAAACGGCGATCTCGGTGTACGACGTCCTCGCGATCGAGAAGGCGAGCGCCGTCGACGGATTGAAGGGGTTGGGATAATTCCGGGTGAGCGAGAACCCCGCCGGCGTCCGGTCGGTGACCGGTTCGACGTCCGTCACCGGGTTGACGGTGATCGTGCCCTTCATCCCCGAAATGTTATGGTTGCTGCAGACGTAATAGTGGAGGCCTTCCGTCGTGATGACGACGATTCCGCCGCCCGCGGGGCGGGAGAACCCGCCGGGCAGTTGCGTGTTGCCGTTCGCGTTCCAGGTGGCCTGGCTCACCTCCCTGACGGTATGGATGCTCGCGATCGAGAAGAGGACGGTGTCCCCGAGCTCGATGGTGAGCGTGGAAGGGGAGAAGGTGCTTCCCGAATTGTTGACGATGTGCGTGGTGGCCTGTCCGACGCAGGCGCAGAGGAGAATGACGGCGGTCGAAGCGATGAACGGTTTCATATGATCGTCCCTCAAGATGATGACCCAAATTACGTGATTTCATTCGAAGTGTCAAGACCCCGCACCGGCGCCCGGGTTGATTCTTACGGCGGGAAATGGTATGCTACCAAACGCTCTCAGGATTGAAACCCATGAAACGACCCAAAATCACGAAACGGTTGGTGCGGAAATTCGGCCTGAGATCGAAGGAAGCCGAACGAAGCGATTCCGAATACTGGGCGTCCCGGACACCCGCGGAACGCGTGGCCGCCGTGGAATTGCTCAGAAAGTTGTCCTCTCGTGAGAAGAATGGAAGAAAAAACCGACCACAAAGATCTGTTCGCATTATTAAACTCGGGGAGAGTTAAGTACCTCGTCGTGGGGGCGCATGCTGTCGGGTTCTATTCTGAACCTCGGGCTACCGGTGACCTCGATATTTTCGTTTCAACGGATCCGGACAACGCCGATCGGGTGTTGAAAGCGATTGAGAAATTCGGATTCTCGGGTCTGGGGATCACCCGGGATGATTTCCTCGCCCCGGACAGAATTGTGCAGCTCGGGTATCCGCCCCTCCGTGTCGATTTCATCACGGGGATCACCGGAGTGAAGTTTTCGGAGGCCTGGAAAGCCCGGAAACGCGGCCCGCTGGGATCCGCCAGCGTCTGGTACCTTTCGAAGGAACATCTCATCAAGAACAAGAAACGAGCCGGCCGGCCGAAAGATAAAATCGACCTGCTGCTCCTCAGGGCCCCGGCCATTCGTAAAAAATCCCATAAGAAAAATCCGTAACATCAAACCATGAAAGGCATCATCCTCGCCGGCGGAAGCGGCACCCGTCTCTACCCCCTCACCCGGGCGGTCTGCAAACAGCTCCTGCCGGTCTACGACAAGCCGATGATCTACTACCCGCTCTCGGTCCTGATGCTGGCCGGGATCAGGGACATCCTCATCATCTCCACACCGCCGGACCTGCCGAAGTTCAGGGAAATCCTCGGCGACGGGACGCAGTGGGGGCTGAAGTTTTCGTACAAGGAGCAGCCCACGCCGAACGGCCTCGCCGAATCGTTCATCCTCGGGAAGAAGTTCGTCGGCAAGGACACGGTCTGTCTGGTCCTCGGGGACAACATTTTCCACGGTCACGGGCTCACCGAACTGTTGCGCGACGCGGTCAAGGACGTATCGTCGAAGGGCGGGGCGACGGTCTTCGGCTATTACGTCAATGACCCTGAACGGTACGGAGTCGTCGAGTTCGACCGGAAGATGCGGGCGCTCTCCATCGAGGAAAAGCCCAAGCGCCCGAAATCGAACTATGCAGTCACAGGCCTCTACTTCTACGACAACTGCGGTGGTGAAGATCGCCACCGGGATCAAGCCCTCGGCGCGGGGCGAGCTCGAAATCACCGATGTCAACAACGCGTACCTGAAGAAGGGGCGCCTCAACGTCGAACTGCTCGGCCGCGGCTACGCCTGGCTCGACACCGGCACGGCCGAGAGCCTCCTGGACGCGAGCGACTTCATCGCGACGATCGAGAAGCGGCAGGGCCTCAAGATCGCCTGCCCCGAGGAAATCGCCTACTCGCTCGGCTACATCGACCGGAGGAAGCTCCTCGCCCTCGCCGCCCCCCTGAGGAACAACAGCTACGGCGAGTACCTTTTGAAACTCGTGAAGCAGTGACGTCGGGCGTTCACGGCCACCTCCCGCGCATGTACATCAACCCCGACTATAATCCCCTCGTTTCGGTCGTCATCCCGGTGAAGAACGGCGAGGCGACCATCGGCCAGTGCCTCAGGTCGATCAAGCGCTCCTATTACAAGAACGTCGAGGTGCTCGTCGTCGACGACCACTCCACCGACCGTACGGCGGAGATCGCGAAGAGCTTCAACTGTGACGTGGTCCCGGCCGTGGAGGGGGCGGGCGCGAACGCGGCCCGGAACCTCGGCGCGAGTTCGGCGAACGGGGAGATTTTTGTCTTCATCGATTCGGACGTGGTGGTGGGCCGCGAGACGATCCTCGGCATCGTCGAACGGCTCGAGGAGGACTACCTCGACGCGGTGGTCGGGATCTACACCGCCCGGCACAGGAACGACTCGATCTTCAGCCAGTACAAGAACCTCTGGATCCGCTACTCGTACATGAAAAGTCCGCCCGCCATCGACTGGATGTTCGGCGCCATCTCCGGCATCCGTCGGAAGGCCTTCGAGGCGATCGGGGGGTTCAACGTCGACCTCATCGCCCAGCACGGGAACGACGACCTCGAGCTCGGCAAGCGCCTGGCCCGGCAGAACGTCAGGATCGAGCTCGACATGGAGATCGAGGTCGAGCACCTGAAGGAGTACAACCTCGGCTCGTTCATCCGCAACGAGTTCAAGCGGAGCGCGGGCTTCGTCCTGCTGGCGCGGCGCCTGGGCGAGATGGGGTCCTCGATCACGCACGGGTTCGTCAACGTCTACCCGTCGTTCATTTTCTCGACCCTGTTCTCGGTGGTCGGGGTGATCTTCCTCGCGGCGTTCCTGGCGGGCAGGCTCTCCCCCTGGTACGTGGCAGGGGCGGCGGCGGTCTACTTCGTGATGAACGTCCGGTTCCTGAATTACCTGGAGCAGGTCCGCGGGTTTTTCGCGATGCTCGTGATGGTCCCGATTTTGTTTTTAGACCAGGTCGTCTGCCTGGCCGGGTCGATCGTTGGATTTGTCAGGTCGATGTTCGGGGGCGGCGGCGGGAAGGGGCGTTGAACGGAGCAGCCCGGTGGAGCGTCCCCGCCTGGTGCCCTCCGTCCGCATACCCGCAGACTGGTTGGTGATCACGTGAGAATGTTCCTGATGGGCCTGCTCGACCGGTTGCGCCTCCTCGAACCCGCCCGCGATCTTTTCAACCGTCTCCGGTACCTCCTCAGCTTCAGCGTTCGCCGCGACAACGCCGCGTATCTCCTCCGCGGGGCGCCCGACGGCCTGCCGGTCCCGACCCCGTATTTGATCCACCTGATCGGCGGGAGCTACAGCATTCCCGATTTTATCGCCAACGGCCGCCACGGGGCCGACTGCATCCGCCGCATCCTCGAAAAGAACGCCGTTCCGATGGAAACGCTCGGTTCCATTCTCGATTTCGGGTGCGGGTGCGGGAGGGTGGCGAGGTTCTGGGCGGGACTGAAAAAGACGAAGGTCTTCGGCACCGATTACAACCCGGAGCTGGTCGCCTGGTGCCGTGAGAACCTGAGGTTCGGCAAGTTCGGCGTGAACGGGCTCGCCGGCCGGCTCGACCATCCCGACGACAGCTTCGATTTCGTCTACGCGATTTCGGTGTTCACCCATCTCCCGCAACCGATGCAGAAACCCTGGCTCGACGAACTCCTGCGGGTCACCGCGCCGGGCGGGCACCTCTATATTACGGTCCTCGGCACCCAGCATCGGGCAAAAATGTCCGCGGCCGAATGGGAGTCCTTCACGCGCGGCGGGATGATCGAGCAGTGGGAGGGATACCCCGGGACCAACATCTGCCGGGTGTTTCATTCGGAGAAATATTTCAGGGAGCGGCTGGTCGGGGAGGGCCGGGGCGCCGCGGGCGTCCGCGTCGTCGACTTCGTGCCCGGCGGGGCCGAGGACGCCGACCGGCAGGACGCGTTCCTGTTGCGGAAGGTCAGTCCCTGAGAAGCGGTCGGCCGGCCGCGAACGGAAAATTCAACCGGCCCTCAAAACACCGCCGACGTTGACCGTCGGCTCAACGTGCACGATCCGCCTCACCTCTCTGTGATCGCCACACCCGCCGCGAACGCCCCGGTCTCGAACGTCTCCACCACCGTCATCAACGTCAGGTCGATGATCGTGAAGAACCCCGGGTTCTTGCTCCCCGCCGTCGGGTGGTGGGGAGGGACGAGCGCGGTGACGTTTTCGCACGACACGTAGGCGTACCGGCCGTCAGGAGTGACCGCCGAGCCGTGCGGCTGAGGGCCGACGTTCGCGATCGTCCGCGTCACCGAATCGACCCGCGTGTCGATCACCGAGAGGTCGTTGCTGTTCCGGTTCGGGACGAGGACGTACCGGCCGTTGGGGGTGAGCGACGGGATGAGGGGGTTGAGGCCCACCGGGATCGACTTCACCACTTCGTACGTCCGCCGGTCGACCACCACCACCGTGTTCCCCCGCTGGTTCGTGACGTAGACTTTTTCGTTGTCCGCGGTCATCACGGTCTGGTAGGGGAGGAGGACGCCGCCCTCGCCGGGCGGCTGGTTGTTGAGCTGGACGAGCGTCGTCGAAAAATCGGACAGGTCCACGACCATGATGTTGTCCGAAAGGTTGCCGGTCACCCAGAGTTCCTTCCCGTCGGGCGTGATCTGGACGCCGTGCGGCTTGTCCACGTTCGTGGCCGAGACCTCGCCGATCACCTGCAGCGGGTCCGTCCGCAGGATCTTGACGGCGTTGACGCCCTGGGCGAACTGCGCCACGTAGGCGGTGTCGCCCGTCGGGCTGAGGGCCACCTGCGTCGGCGAAATGATCCCGCCGACCTCGTCGATCAGTTCGTTGGTGTCGAGCCGGTACTTGAGCACCTTCCCGGACCCGATGAGGTTCACGTAATAGACCCCGCGCGCCTCGTCGACGGTGACGTTGTGCGGCGCTTCGGGCGGAGTCACGAACACGTTTTCGGCCCCGGCCCTGACATACCGGCCCACCAGGTTCGTGGCCCGGTCGATCACCGCCACGAGGTCCTCGGCCTGGTTGGTGATGAGCACTCTTCCTTCCGGGAAGACGGTGAATGGAATGGCCCCCTCGTCGCTGGCGCATCCCTCGGCGACCCACCGGTAGAGGAGGTCGACCTGATCGGACGGAAGCTGGAAGCCGGGCAGGGGCATGTGCGGCGTCGACACCGGCGCCCGCAGGGTGTCGTCATTCAGGTGAAAAATCAGGTGGCTTTTCGACGGCGCGAACGGGATGACGACGGCGCCGTGGTTACCGCCCTTCATCAGGTCCTGCCAGCTCTTCATCGAGAACTGGCCGGGGAGCTCGTCGTCGTGGAGGATCCCCCGGAGGAGCCGTTTTGCGTGGTCGTGGCCGGACTCGCCCGTCCCCACGTGGCAGCCGCTCACCGCGCATCCGCTCGAGAGGATCCTGTCGATGTGCTCGTCGTAGCTGATCGTCGTGACGGCGCCGTAGTCGTACGGCTTCGCGTTGACGGCGGTCGACGGTTTCCCGATTTTTCGCACGCCCCCGGAGAGGAGGCCGACCGGCACGATCCTGTAGTAGTAGACCATCCCGTTGAAGACGGTCGTGTCGGTGTACCGGTCGAGGTCGGCGCCGACCTCGGCGAGGAGCGTGGCGTCCGAAGGGATGAAATCGGGGTCGTCGCTGCGGTGGACGATGATGGTCTGCGGGATGCCGGCGTCGTCCGGGTCGGCCCCGCCGGCGGCGCCGTCGTGCGACGCCTTCGGCAGGAAGGGAGGCAACGGCGTCGTCCATCCGAGCGTGACGGCGTTGTTCCCGTTGATGGCGAAAAGACTGTTGACCGAGAGGCGGCTTTCGGTCTCCACGACCGACGTCGTGTCGATGTTGCAGGCGGCGATAACGATCGCCAGGAGAACGGCGGGGAGAAGAACGGAATTGGATCTTGTCATGGCCTGTGGTGATGGACGGATGTGCTCGTGGACGTTGAATAGGATACGGGTTTTTCGCGTGATCTGCAATCATCGCCCGCGCGGTGCCGGCGCATGGACGGGGAGGTAACCGTATTGACAATCGGCGGTTAACTGGTTATCTTAGTGTATTACTATCCCGAAACGGTATGAGTGTCCCAACGAGAAAGCAAAATATCATTGCACAATTCACCCTCGACTACTGGAAGGACGACGGTTGGTTTGTGGGTAAATTGAGGGAGATCCCGTCAGTCTGCTCTCAAGGAGAGACGCTCGAAGAATTGGTTGAAAATATCCAGGACGCCTACTCCATGATTGTTCGGGAAAGCAGAAAATCCATCCCCGCGCGGAAATATCATTCCAGGAAGGTCAGTCTCGTCCACTGAAACGGAATGAATTTTTAAAGGAGTTACGTCGTAACGGCTGTCGGCTGAAACGACACGGACGTAAACATGACATCTGGGAGAACCCGTCGAATGGAAAAATCTCCCCCATCCCCCGCCATCAGGAAATTCGTGATACCCTTTGCGCTGTCATCCGCAAGCAGCTTGAGATCGGTTAGATATCCTCATGCCTGAGAGCGCTCCGGCACAAATTCCCGGCTCCCTCGTCATCAACGAGATTTTCCACAGCATCCAGGGCGAATCGGCGTTCGCCGGGATGCCGTGCGTCTTCGTGCGGCTCACCTACTGCAACATCCGGTGCACCTACTGCGACACCGAGTACGCCTTCTACGAAGGCAAGCCGATGACGCTCGACGAGATCGTCGCCGTGGTCGGCGGGTACGGGTGTCGGCGCGTCGAAATCACCGGCGGTGAGCCGCTCTTCCAGCCCGAGGTGCATCCCCTGATGAAACGTCTCTGCGACGCCGGGTACGAGGTGCTCCTGGAAACGGGCGGGAGCCTCGACATCTCGGCGGTCGACCCGAGGGTGAGGCGGATCGTGGACTTCAAATGCCCCTCGAGCGGGATGGAGAAGAAAAACCTCTGGAAGAACGCGGGATTCCTGACGGGCGCCGACGAGGTGAAATTCGTCATCGGCGACAGGGCGGACTACGACTGGTCGAAGAAGAAGATCGACGAGCACGCCATCCTCGGGAAGAGTCCGGTCCTGATGTCGGTCGTCTTCGGCAAGCTCGAGCCGGTCGTCCTCTCGGAATGGATCCTCGCGGACAAACTCGACGTCAGGTTCCAGCTCCAGATGCACAAGTACATCTGGCATCCGGAGACGAGGGGGGTGTGATGGTCGGCCCGGCTTCGAGGGACGCCGGCCTGGCCGTCGTGCTGGTGCAGCGGCGGGATGGACAGTCTCGTCTGCGCCGCGATCGCCGCGCGGACCCACGAGCTCGCCTTCCTGCACCTCAATTACGGCCAGCGGACCGAAAGGAGGGAACTCTCCAGCTTCCACGACATCGCCGACCATTACGGCGTGACGAGGAGGCTCGTCGTGGACGCCGGGCACCTCTCGGCCATCGGCGGGTCGAGCCTCACCGACCATTCCATCGAAATTGAGCGCGCCAACCTCGACCGCAACGGGGTCCCGTCGTCGTACGTCCCGTTCCGGAACGCCAACATCCTCTCGATGGCCGTCAGCTGGGCCGAAGTGCTGGGGGCGCGGAAGATCTTCATCGGCGCCGTCGAGGAGGATTCGTCCGGGTATCCCGACTGCAGGCGCGAGTTCTACGAGGCATTCAACGCGCTTGTCGCTCTCGGGACGAGGCCGGAAACGCGCATCGAAATCGTGACGCCGGTGATCGGGATGTCGAAATCGGAAATCGTCCGGATGGGGGTGGAGCTGGCGGCGCCGTTCGGGCTCACCTGGTCGTGCTATAAGAATGAGGACGTCGCGTGCGGCGAGTGCGACAGCTGCGCCCTGCGGCTGCGCGGTTTCCGTCAGGCCGGGGTGGACGACCCCGTGCCGTACCGTTCAACGGCTCGCTGAGCGTCGATCAACGGTCCCTCACCGCCGATCGGCTCCGATCCCGCCGGTCATTCCCTCCAGGAGAGAATCGAGTACCCGCCCGTCCACGGATAGAACGGGGGAGTGTCGACGTAAAACCGGTCGTCGTACCGGTAGTTCTTCAGGAACCCGGATGAGATGGTCGGCGTGCCGCTCGAGGACGAGTAGGTGCCGACCGCGCCGCGCTGGTACTGCACGATCCCGCCGAGCAGGTTGATCTTTCCCGCGACGGGCCGCGAACTGTGGTTCTGCGCGTTAAAACCGCCCTTGTGGCAGAAAATCGCCGCCTGGATCGTGACGTTGCTGTTGTTGGCCGCGTTGTCGGTGATGGTCACGTTGTTCTCCGCGATCAACCCCAGGATGTTGGTGCTCGGCCCGGTGGTGGGGTTGTTGGTGTACTTGACGTCGTCGTCGATGTAGATGTTCCCGGCGCCGGCGACTCCGCCGGCCTGGGCGCAGACGGTGACCCTTCCGTTGAGGGTGCCCTGGACGTGGACGTTCCCCGCGTCGACGAGGATGACCCCGTTCGAGGTGAAGTCCGAGATGGCCGTCGTCGTCGTAGCCCCGGCCGCCGACGTTTTCCATTCCACGTTGGCGCCGTTGAAGTTCAACCAGAGGTCACCGCTGGCGAACATGCGGCCCCCGCTCGTCGCCCCCGTCCTGGTATAGTCGAGGTCGAGGGGAAGGTCGACGTTCACGCCCTTCACGAATCCCCCTTCGAAGATCGCGGCCGTGGTCGTGGGATTGGTCCCCAGCTTCGCGGAGGCCTTACCCTTGAACACCGGCGATCCCGAGATCTTCATCTTGTCCTGCGTATGGAACGGTCCCCAGACCGTGTCGCCCGTGATCCAGGTGATGCTCCCTTCCACCTTCGAGTAGTAGGCGTATTTCGAGAAGGAGCTGCCCTGGAGGATGACCAGGACGGTGTCCTCGTATTCGTCGCCCATCCGGCCGACCGAGAGGATCTGGATCCTGTTCGAATCGAGGTTGGTCACGTCGACGTCGTATGTCCCGCCGTTCACCTCCATCTCCTCGAACCCCGACCGCCAGTCCGGCTCCAGGAAAATGTGCGTGGCGGCGGCGTTCGCGCCGCTCACCGCCAGGTTGTGGCTCTGCGTCTGCATCGCGTAGTTCAGGAAATTCTCGACCGAACGATGGCCGAGCCCGTGCACGTTGGGCAGGATCACCCCGAGCATGACGGCGAGAGCGAAGACGAGCATGATGGAGTATTTTCCCATGATGGTGACCCTTTCTTATCGGCCTTCGATGTTCCTGGAGCGAAGGCGCAGGTGCCTCCAGGCGACGTACGAATACGTTTCGTCGTACGGTACGGTGCTCTCGAGACGTACGTCGATCTCCAGCTGGTGGATGGTCGCGGGATTGCGACGGGCGCCGCGTATCGAGTCGTTATCGACGTCGAAATAATGGATGTCGAACATGGTCAGGCCGATGTTCATCGGGAGCCGCCGTCGTTGTTCACTTTGCGGTACAGCATGCGGTCGCGCGGGTTCGGCGTGCCGGCTGCCTCTCCGACCGTGCCGAGGTAATATTTCAGGGTGTCGACGAATCCGTCGTCGTTGGTGTCGGTCTGGAACGACAGCGATGACGCGGTGGCGGAGATGATGGCCTTCGATGGATCAGCGATGCTTGATCTGGTTTTTGCAGTAGCCGATCCGGCGGAAATCCTTTTCGATCGTCTGCACGAGGCTCACGAGCTGCTCCTGGACGACGAGGTCGTTGCCGGTCGTGAAGAGCGTCTCGTTCATCCGGGCGTTGGAATGGCTGACGACCATCAGCAGGAACCCCGCGATGAGCGCGGCGCCGAGCATGTCGAGCAGCGTGATATTACCCATGGGACCCCCTCCTCACTGAAAACGAAAATAACTGAACACCATGTCCTGCCGGATCGTCTCGGTCATCACCGGGCAGGTCACCGTGACGCTGATTTTCTTGAACATCGTGGCGGAGGTCGACGTCGCCTGCGGCGACGACGACGCGACGATAGGTGACCGTCGCGAGGTCCGGAACACGACCTTGTTGAACACGCCGCCGACATCCACCGTGTCGTATTGCGAGTAGCCGTTATAATCGTCGAAATCGTCCGCCGTGTAAATGGTCTCGCCCGATTCCAGGCCGAGGTAGCCGGGGCTGGTCAGCCCCGAGAGTCGGTGACCATGCTGTCTGCCGTTACCTCGTCGAACGCCCTTCCGCGGCGTCTTCGATGACCGACGCGGCGAGGGAGGTGGCGATGACGGCGTACTTCGAGCTGCGCATGACCTCGTCGTTTGCCTCGAATCCCCGGTTCATCGACAGGGTCGCGATACTCAATAGTACAATAGCCCCGATGCTCAGAAATATCTGTATCATTTTTAGTTTTCTCCTGCGTGAATATAGATAGTTTAAGGCGGTGTGTCTATAGTACCGTGACAGGGGTCATCGGTTTTCCGTGCGTCAGCGCACGTTTTTCAGGAAGGTCGGGAAGATCGTCCGGTAACCCCGGTATCGACCACCCGCAAGGCGGAAAAGTGATCCACCTCAAGCAATTAGTAAAACCACCCCTTGGAATGTGGCTTCCGACACGCCCCCGTTGAATCTGCCTTGTGTGTTTACGAATATTGTGGCGTGACAAACATGAACCGCCATACCGCGCACCCCGTCATCTGGATCCCTGGAGCGGCCGTCAATCCGGAAAAAATTACGTGGGCTCCGGCAATAATTTCCGGCCGGTATGCGGTCGGTATGATGGAGTGTCGCGAATATCGTGAAAAACAGCGGGTAATTGGCGATTTCAGATGGAAATCACAGCATTCCGGGGGTTGGCACGGCGCTTGAAGTATATACGATAGAATGTAAAAGCAGAAAATAAAATCAACACCGTCTTAATTCACTAACATCAACACAACCCGATAGGAGATGTACAATGGGTCAACAGCAGCTCTTACTGATCATCCTTGGCGTTATCATAGTTGGTATCGCCATTGCGGTCGGTATCTCCATGTTCAGCTCTGGAACCGTCCAGGCGAACAAAGATGCCATCATCAACGATCTGAATAACCTGGCCGCCAACGGCTACCAGTTCCGCATTCGCCCGACCACGATGGGCGGCGGCGGCGGCGGATACACGGGTTATACCATCCCGACCAAGCTCGCGGCGAACGAGAACGCGGCCTACACTGTGGGCTCGATCTCGGCCACGGCGATGACCTTCACCGGTACGTCGGCCCAGGGCTACGGAACCGTCATTGCGGTTCTCGACAGCACGGGTAAGCTCGGAACCTTCAGCGGCACGTTGTACACGCAGTAAGCCGTTCGAAGATCCAAACGCAGGCATTGCCGGTAGCTTGGGGGTCACACCCCAGGTTATCGGCAATGTGCGTTTATGGCCGATAAAAGAAACATCCCTCCAGACCCATTCTCCGTTCGATCAGCAATCCCATCCCCCTAAACTCCGGAGCGATCAACCAATCGGAAAAAATTACCGTGGGCTCCGGCAATAATTTCCGGCCGTTGTGCGAACGATATGATGGAGTGTCGCGAATATCGTGAAAAACGGCGGGAGAATGGCGATTTCGGATGGAAATCACAGCATTCAGGGAGTTGGCACGGCGCTTGAGGTATATACGATAGAATGTAAAAGCAGAAATTAAAATCAATACTGTCTTAATTAACCAACATCAACTCAACCCGATAGGAGAAGTATAAATGGGTCAACAGCAGCTCTTACTGATCATCCTTGGTGTTATCATCGTCGGTATCGCCATCGCGGTCGGTATCTCGATGTTCAGCTCTGGCACCGTCCAGGCGAACAAAGATGCCATCATCAACGATCTGAATAACCTGGCCGCCAACGGCTACCAGTATCCGCATTCGCCCGACCACGATGGGCGGCGGCGGCGGCGGTTACACGGGCTATACCATCCCGACCAAGCTCGCGGCCAACGAGAACGCGGCCTACACTGTGGGCTCGATCTCGGCCACGGCGATGACCTTCACCGGCACGTCGACCCAGGGCTACGGAACCGTCATTGCGGTTCTCGACAGCACGGGTAAGCTCGGAACCTTCAGCGGCACGCTGTACACGCAGTAAGCCGCACGAAGGACCCGTAACGCATGCATTGCCAGTAGCATGATGGGTCATACCGCATGTTATTGGCAATGCGCGTTTTTAAAAAATTTGAGTTGAGTGAGGGTCGGGGAACAGACGAAAAGAAAATCACCGTATACGGAAATTAGAGAGAGAGAACGGTCATGGGAACTCAGCAAATACTGCTTGTCATACTCGGCATCATCGTGGTGGGGATAGCGATTGCTGTTGGGATAGCGATGTTTGGCTCGTCCATGGCCGATTCCAACAAAGAGGCCATCATCAACGACCTGATGAATATCGGCCAGTACGCGTACCGGTATAAATTGACGCCGGTTCCCTTCGGCGGGGGCGGAAGGGTCTATACGGGTTTCAACATACCGGAGAAGCTGAAGGACAACGAAAACGCCACGTACGTGGCCACACCCTCGGGGCAAGCGTGCGCGTTCACGGCGACCTCGAAGCTCGGATTCGGGACGGTCGATTGCGTCCTGGACAGCGGCGGGGTGATGGGGACCTACAGCTACGTCGGGGACTGGTAACCAGCCGGACAGCCCGTTTTCGGACGACCGTGGGGCCCTGCGCCGCCTGACCCGGGGTCAGAGTGCCGCAGCGCACACGGCAATTGAATTTGTAGATCGATCGGGATATTTTCGTGCAGCGATAGCGAACTACGCAGCGTTTAAAGGGGAATAAAGAAGGAATGGAGCCTGTCTATGCCTGAATTCAGAGTCGAGGGTCTCTCAACGGGAGGGAAGCCGGTCCAGGGTATCATCGAAGCGGAAAACCTGCGGGTCGCCAAGCAGAAGTCCCAGCTGATGGCGACGCAGAGGAAATTCAAGCTCCTCCGCGTCCTCCCCCGGGCGACGTTCGTCTACCGCGTCCAGCGCGGGAACGAGAAGCCGGTCGTCGGCGAGCAGAAGGCCTTCACGCAGGAAGAGGTGCAGGACGCGCTCTCCAAGATGGGGTTCCGCGTCCTGACCGTCAGGAAGAAGATCATCGACATCAAGATGAAGCCCCCGACGACGGAAATCGTCACGTTCGTCCGGGTGAGCGCCGACCTGATCCGGCAGAAACTGCCGTACAACGAGATCCTCCAGCTCATGGTCAACGACATCGAGAACAAGACCCTGAGGGACGGCATCCGCGAAATCAACAACGAATTGAAACAGGGCAAGGACTCCGAGAAGGTCTTCATCAAGCAGGAAGGCGTGCTCGGACGGTTCACGGCCCACATGCTCGGCCTCGCCTCCAAGAGCGGCAACATGGCCGAGATCTACGACAGCACCGCGAAGTTCCTCGAACGCCAGGGCGGAGTTCAAGAAGAACCTCAAGAGCGCCCTCATCATGCCGATCGTGACCCTGATCGCGCTGTTCGGCGCCGTGCGTCTATTACGTCGGGTTCATCTTCCCCGGCATGGCCGAGATCTTCGTCCGCCTGAAGGTGGACATGCGGCAGTTCCCGATGACGTACGCGACGCTCCAGCTGAGCGCGTTCCTCCAGGACAACCTCATCCTCATCACGCTCGCGTGCGTGATTCCGATCGTCGTCGCGGCCCGGTACTTCACCACCGAGAAGGGCCGGTTCGTCCTCGACAAATACCTGTGGAAGATCCCGGTCATCGGTTCGCTGCTCCACAAGACGTCGATCGAGATCTTCTGCCGCGTGTTCTACGCGCTCTACAGCGGCTCCGGCGAGAACATCGACGTCATCCGGATGGCGGCCGAGGCGAGCGGCAACCGGTACATGGAACACCAGGTCAAGACCGTCGCCATCCCGATGATGGTCGAGAAGGGCGCGGGCATCACCGAGGCGTTCGACGCCTCCGGCGTGTTCACCAAGACGGCGATATCCCGTCTCCACTCGGGGGCGGAGACGGGCACCGTCAAGCACACGGCGCTGCAGCTCGCCGAGTACTACGAGAAGGAGACGACGTACAAGATGCGCAACGCGATCGACTTCATCCAGCTCTGGATCAGTCTGATCATCATGGTCGTGCTGACGGCGCTGACGCTCGTGTCGTCCGAGACCGCGACGTTCCATCCCAACACGACGCCGGGCGGATAGGCGTTGAGCGGCTGGGCGGAGGGCCCGATGAAAAATGTCGACATAACTGACAAGATCGGTTATACCCTTCTCAAGAAGGGGATCATCGATTACGAAACGCTCGAGAAGTCCCTTGTGATCAAGGAGGGCGAGGACAAGAAGACCCGGCGCAACCTGGGCCAGATCCTCGTCCACGATTTCAAGGTCGACCACGACGTCGTCTTCAGGGAGGTCGCCAACCTCTACGCGTTTCGCGAGATCTACCTCACCGACGAGACCCTCGACGGACAGCGCATCGATTTCATCAAGAAGTACGTGGACAAGCTGCCCGACCAGGTGAAGGACCTGGTCATCCAGCTCCGCGTGCTCCCCCTGAAGTTCGACGAGAAGAACCCCGACAAACTGATCATCATCGCGGCCGACCCGACCGACCGCGGCATCCCGCTCGTCGCGCGCGGCTTCGGCGTGAAGAAGTACGAGGTCTGCTACTGCCGGAACAAGGACATCCAGAACCTCCTCGAGAAGACGGTCGTCCTGGAGAACGAGTTCCTGAAGATGCTCGCGAGCGCCGACGTGGACATCTCGTCCTCCGAGGACGAGATCGTCGTCGACGAGGAGATGCTCGACTCGGAAATCAACAAGAGCGCGCTGGTCAACCTCATCGAGGGCGCGCTGGTCGAGTCCGTGCGCCAGGGCGCCAGCGACATCCACGTCATCGGGAGGGAGGGCCGGAAAACCGACTTCCTGTTCAGGGTCGACGGCAACCTGAAGATCTGGCACATCCAGGAAAACACGATGCCCGAGGCGATCGCCGCGGTCATCAAGGACCGTTCGAAGAACGTGGACCGGTTCGAGCGCGAGGCCACCCAGGACGGTTTCATCCAGAGGGTCGTGGACGGCCACCAGATCCGGTTCAGGGTCTCGATCATGCCGATCGTCGGGCACCGATTTCAAGCACAAGTTCGAGAGCATCGTCATCCGCGTGCTCGACGACCGCAAGGTCATCACCGACCTGAGCAAGCTCGGGTTGCAGGGCCCGGCGAGGGACTTCTTCTACAAGGCGATCTCGAAGCCCCAGGGGATCATCATCCTGACGGGTCCCACCGGAAGCGGCAAGAGCACGACGCTCATCGCGGCGCTCCACCAGGTGATCGACCCGACGGTGAACGTGCTGACCGTCGAAGAGCCGGTCGAGTACATCATCAAGGGGGCCCGGCAGCTGAAAATCGGCCCCAAGATGGGGTTCGACGCGGCGATCCGCGGCATCCTCCGTCACGACCCGGACATCGTCCTCGTCGGCGAGATGCGCGACAAGGAGACCGCCGAGATCGCGATCAAGCTCGCGAACACGGGTCACCTGACGTTCTCGACCCTGCACACGAACGACGCGCCGAGCGCCATCGCCAGGCTCTATAAGATGGGGGTCGAGCAGTTCCTGATCGCCTACGCGATCAACATCGTCGTGGCCCAGCGCCTGATCCGGACGCTCTGCCCGAAGTGCAAGATCCCGTTCAAGCTGAGCGAGCGGGAGGAGGACATATACCGGAAATTCGGTTTCACGCGACGAGATGATCCGCCGCGGCAGTTTCCACAAGGCGAGCGAGGGGTGCGAGGCCTGCACGATGGGGTGGAAGGGGAGGGCCGCCATCCACGAGGCGCTCTACTTTACGCGCGAAATCAAGGAAATCATCGTGAACGCCGGCTCCGACATCGACGAAGCCGCCATCCGCGAACAGGGCCAGAAGGACGGGATGTGGACCCTGCGCCGCTCCGGCATGGAGCGGATGATCGAAGGCACCACCACGCTCGAGGAAATCATCGCCACGACCACCGACGAGGACTGAACGGCCGTCGCCATGACGGCCGTCACATCAGGGTTGTTATCCACCCCCCGACTCGCTATCCTTGTGTAGGTAAATCCTCCGGTGCGAAACGCCGCAGGCGAACACTACCGGGCCGCACGCGGGTCGCCCCCCGGTGGAAATATTTCTGTCATTTGTGAAGGGAAGCGGTATGTCGAACGTGATGTTGACCCTCGGGTCCTTTATCCTGCTCTCGACGATCCTGGTGGCGTTCTACGGGAACCTCGCGGTCGGCTCGGAAACCGTCAGCGACGCGCAGGCCGGCATCAACCAGCTCACCTACGCCACGACGTACATGGAGCTCGCCAACGGCCTCTCGTTCGACGAGGCCACCGTCGATTCGTTCGTGACGACCGCGTCGATCAGCAGGCTGACCGCGCCCTCGGACCTGGGCTACGACTACCCGGCCCCGTACCCGGAATCCGAGGAGACCAACTTCACGACGTTCGACGACATCGACGACCTGAACAACTTCACCATCGTCGACAGCACCCTGTTCGGGATCTCGGGAGTGTTCAAGACGAAGTTCAAGGTCCAGTACGTGGACCCGCTCGACGTCAATCTTGTGAAGTCGACGAGGACGTTCGTCAAACGGATCGACATGACCATCGTCAGGCTGTACCCGGTCAGCCACGATACCCTCCGGTATTCGATGACGATGGGATATTTTCACTTCGATTGAATCGGAAGGACGGACCGTATGGCAATCGTACTTGACATCCTCATCTCGATGACGATCGGCAGCATCCTGCTGATGTCGATCACGAACGCCGGGCACGTGATCAACGAGAGTTCCCAGCTGATGAACGACCAGGTCGTCGTGCAGAAGATGCTCATCTCCAACGCCCAGCTCGTCGAGGGCGAATTCCGGAACATGGGCATGGGCGTTCCCGAGGCGGACGCGACCGTGCTCGCGGCCTACGATACGGCGATCACGTTCCTGAGCGACCTCGACCGTGACGGCACCCCCGAACAGATGAAGTACTGGGTCGGTCCCGTCGGCGAGCTCGCGGCGACGCAGAACAACCAGGACCGCCTCCTCCACCGCCAGGTGAACAACGGCGCGGTGGCGGCGGTCGGCGCGGTGACGCGGTTTACGCTGAAATACTTCAGCCAGGGCCTGATGGACACGCTCTTGTCGCCCGTCGTTGCCGGCGACCTGGAGATGATCAAGGTGGTCGAAATCACCATGGAGGTCCAGAACCCGGCGGCGCTCTACCGGGACAAGCGCGACGTCCAGGCCGGGCAGAGGGACGCCATGTTTTCGAGTTCGCTCTGGCGCCAGACGCGGCTGGCCTCACAGAATTTAAAACGCTGACACAGCAGAAGAGGTATCGAATGCTTGGAAAAGGAACGTTGATTCTCGTCGTCGGTTTCGGTGTCATCTGCGGAATCATGGGCGCGCGGATGAGCCACCTCCAGACCGAATCCGTGGAAAACATGTCGTACTACCACAACGTCACGAACTCCCACACGATCGCGTCGGCGGGCGCGAACGCCGCGATCAGCATCCTCTACCAGGACCCGACGAAGCGGGGCGCGCTGACGTCCCAGTCGTTCACGTCCGGCGAATTCAAGGGGGGCTCGTTCAGCGCCAGGGTCGACAGTCTGCCCTCCACCAAGCTGAGGCTCCGGACGGTGTCCACGTTCAAGAAATATTCGGACACGGTGGAAGTCTATCTCAACACCCAGCGGCTCAACAGCTTCTCCATGTTCGCGTGGATGACGAACATCGAGAACGGGGTGTGGTGGATCACCGGGGACACGGTGTGGGGCCGCGTCCACTCGAACGACGTGCTCAACGTCGACGGAAAGCCGACGTATTATGAAAAAGTGACGACGACGAAGAAGTTCAACCCGAAACCCGGCACCGGGACGAACAAGGGGATCTACAAGAAGGGCTATGAAACGGGCGTCGCCCGGATCAACTTCCCCAACGACCTGTCGGAGCTCTCGAACGCCGCCGCGGCCGGCGGCCGCCGTTACACGACGAACGTGTACCTGACGCTCTCGGGCGGGACGGGGTCGAGCGGCGACGGCAAGATGTACGTGAGGACATCGTCGGGCGGGCCGATCACCGATTCGGTCTCGCTCGCCGACCCCTCGTTCAACGGGGCGGTCTGGAGCACGCAGAACGTGTACGTCCAGGGTCAGGTCGACGGGAGGCTCACCATCGGCGCGGCGGACGACATCCACGTCACGAACGACGTGGTCTATGAAGTTTCGCCCCTGGTCAATTCGGCGAGCGACGACATGCTCGGCCTGGTGGCCAACGACGACGTGTTCGTCGACGATAACGCGGCCAACAACTCGAACTGCGAAATCAACGCCAGTGTTTTTTCGCGGGCCGGGTCCTTCACTGCGCAGAACTACGCGAGCCGGCCGGTGAGCGGAGCGCTCAAGATCATCGGCGGCATCGTCCAGGACACCAGGGGACCCGTCGGCACGTTCAGCGGCTCGAGCATCGTTTCGGGGTTCTCCAAGAGATACTACTTCGATCCGCGCCTGGCAGACCCCCAGACGAGACCGCCGTTTTTCCCCGGTTTCTACACCCAGACGCTGGTCATCTCCAACTGGTGGGAGAACGTCAGAATCCCGGAATACTTCTAAAAGGAGGGAAATTTCGCATCCCGAAAGGGTGAAATACCGTCAATTTCCTTCGAATTTTAAATACCTTGGAAAATCGCAATTTTTCAAGGTATTTTTTTTACGTATTCGTAGAGAGGTTGTGATATGACACACGCTGTTAACAGGTCCCTATTGACATAACGTGAGGATTTATCTATATTTCCCCCCAATTTAATAGCTGAATATAACTGTTTAGTTAAAGTAGAATTTTAGATTAGGCAGATAAGTGGAAGAAGCAGTCAATGTGATCCGGCAGATTGTCGCGAATATTCCCGACACCTCATTAGGTGTCGAGCGGCAAATGCTGATCGGAAACCTCTGCGCGCGTCAATCTCCAGAGGAGCGGACGCTGATAAAGAGCTTCTTTGACGGATTCCTGCTGAAAATGTCGGAGATCGTCGCATCGGACATCGATCTCGGCGGTTACGGAGGCCAGGGAAAGATCTGGTTCAGGATCTACGGGTCGAAGAAACCCGATCCCGATTTACCCAATTTTACTTTCGATGAGTGTAATGTGCTCATCCAGTCGATATTGATGGAACGGCAGAGGCAGTTCCTCTATGAGAACAGGAACCTGGACTTCTCCTATACCATCATGGTGGGCGAGACGATGCTCCGGTTCAGGGCGGACTGCTATTTCGACCTGGACCAGATCGCGCTCAACATGCGCGCGATCAACCAGATCATCAGGCCGTACAGCGGTTTCGGGTTCCATCCCGGCGTCACCAGGGTGGTGAGCCTCCAGCACACCAAGGAAGGCCTCATCCTGGTCACCGGCATCACCGGCTCCGGCAAGAGCACCACGCTCGACGCCGTCATCGACGCGAACAACCACTCCGTCGACGCCCATTGCGTCATCATCGCCTCCCCGATCGAATACGTGCACAAGTCCGACCGCTGCATCATCCGGCACCGCGAGGTGGGCCGGGACGTGCTCTCCTTCAAGGACGGCGCCGTGCAGGCTTTGCGGCAGGACCCCGACATCATCGTCATCGGAGAGTTGCGCGACCCGGACACCATCCTGACGGCCCTGGAAATCACCGATTCGGGCCATAAGGTCTTCTCGACCCTGCACACCTCCTCGGCGGTGGAGAGCATCGACCGTATCATCGGCGAAGTGCCCCCCATCGAGCAGGAGCGCGTCAGGAACCGGCTGGCGGACATCATCCAGTGCGTCATCTCGCAGAAGCTCGTCCCCAGCGTCGACCGGAAGCGGGTCCTGGCGAAGGAAGTCATGCTCGCGACGCCGTCGGTCCGCGCCGCCATCAAGAACAACAACACCAGCGAAATCTACCAGATGATGGCGGAATCGGGCGAGCAGGGCATGATCACGATGGAGCAGGACCTCAAGAGACTCTACCTCGCGAAGAAGATCACCCTCGAGGTCGCCATGAACTTCGCGAACAACAAGCGCAGGCTGCAGCAGATCCTGAACCTTGTCGCGGCGGATTGATGAACACAACCCCTTCACACTTCACAGAGGAACGATATGGCATCCTTACGAGGAAGTAAATCCACGGCCATCGGCCTGTACGCCGACGGTTACGAGCTGAAGCTCGCGAAGCTGTCGTTGCGGCACGGCCAGGTGGTGATCGACGAACTGCTGTCGACGACGCTCGCCGCGAAGCTCGAGGAAAAGCGGACCGCCGCGCTGGAGCTCACCCAGCTCAACGAGGCCCCGGACACCTTCGCGCTGCCGACATCCTCCGAGGCGGACGCCTCGGCCGGCGTCGACAACAACAGCGTCCTGCTCTCGCTCCTGGCGAAGTACCCCACGTCGGGGTACGTGCTGGGATACGCCGTGTCGGAACCGAGCATCTACTACCACTCGCTCGAGAGCGATTTCGGCCTGAAGGGGAAGAGGCTGAAACAGCGCGTCGCCGACGAACTGCGGATGGTCCGCCCCGTCCAGCCGACGCTCGACAGCATCGATTTCTTCCACGGCACCGACAAGAGCCTGATGTGCGTCGTCCGCGAGGACGGGATGACGATGCTCCGGCTCCTCGAAGACGTGAAGCCGTTCCTCGGCAAGCGCCTCCCGAAGATCGCGCTGATCGAGGACTCCGACGTGGCGCTCCTCAACCTCGCCCGGGCCAATTATGCCTTCAACCCGGACGACATCTCCGCCGTCATCTACATCGGCGTGGAATTCACGAGGCTGATTTTCATGAAGGGGAGCGAATTTTTCCATTTCGCCCCTATCATCGGCGAGGGGTACGACACCCCCAACGTCCAGAACACGGTCTACAGCCGTCTCCTCCTTGAACAGGACAACATGGGGATCGCGAAGATCGACCGCGTCCTGCTCGCCGGCGAGTGCGGACGGATCGGGTTCGACTCGTTCCTCCGCGACCAGCTCACCGACGTGGAGGTGCAGTACATGCGCACCCCGCAGCTGAACACGACCGCGCCTGGCGCCCGAGGCGCAGGAACAGATCCCGGAATACGCCGTCGCGATCGCGACCGCCTGGAAGATCCTCGAGGAGGGCAGGAAGTCCTTCTATCCCCTCAACCTCCTCCCCGACGACGTCAGGGAGGGCCAGAAGACCTTCAAGCTCGCGTGGCACGGCTACGTGCTCTTCGCGCTGATCTTCTTCTCGTCGTTCTTCTTCACGACCCGGTACGGGAGCATGAAGATCGAGGTGGAGACGAAGAACAACACCCTGGCGCAGCTCCAGACCAAGGTGACGGAGAACGAGAGGATCAAGGAACAGATCACCGGCCTCAACGCGCAGATCGCCCGGTACAACACCGCGCTGTCGATCTACGACTCGCTCGTCCCCGGCGCGGAGCGCTGGAACAAAATGGTCGAGGCGCTCACGAAGGGCGTCGCGGACATCGGTTCGCTCTGGATCACCGAGATGAAGGGGATGCCCGACGGGACCACGAGCATCCAGGGCTACACCGTTTCCAGGAACAGGGTCCCCCGCATCGCCGCGCTGTTCGAAAACGCGACGCTGACGAGGGTGGAAGTGAAGCAGATCAGGGAGAACTCCCCGCCGGTCTATAACTTCCTCATCACCATCCCGGCGGAAGAGCGCGCGAAGACGGCCACGGGCGCGGCGCCCGCCGCCGTGCCGGCCGCGCCGTCGGGCGTGATCAATCAATAAACAACGTATCGATTAACAGAACCGGAGATTACCGTGTCATACACCATACGAAATACCGTCATCCTGGGAATCGTGCTGTTGCTTATTGTCGGCGCCGGCGGATTCATCACCTGGTTCCAGATTCCCAAGACCATCGCGAGGGTGGACAGGGAGATCAAGAAACTGAACGACGAGCTCCAGAACACGCCCGACCTGGCGAACCAGTACAACACCACGGCGGCGCTCCTGGAGGACGTGAAGGTCCGCTGGGAAACGCGGCACAAGGAGGTCCCGCCGAGGGACGTCACCGGCGAAACCTACGGCTATTTCAACCGGACGATGGACCTGAGCGGCGAGGTCAAGATGGACATGACCTACGTCGGCCCGAAGGACTACCAGAACTACGGGTATAACGTCTACACGCTCAAGGGCGAGGCCCCGTACCAGAACCTGTACAAGTTCATCTGGTACAGCGAGAGCGGCCGGAGGCTCTTCAAGATCTCGAACCTCACCCTCCGCGGGTACGAGGCGAAGGACCCCGAGACGAAAACCACGAAGATCCTGGTGCTGTTCGACATGGAGCTGCAGGCGTTCTACTCCAACATGCCGGAGCTGAACAACGCGCCCGCGCCGAAGGTGGGCACGCCCGCGCACCTGAAGTCGAACCCGTTCTATCCGCTGATCATGCGCGAGATCCCGCCGCCGCAGCCCGACGAAGTCGAAATCGAGCGTTCGGACCTGAAGGCGGTCATCCCGGGCAAGGCCTTCATCATCGACCAGAACCAGAAGTCCCGCATCCTCGAGGAGGGCGCGCCCGTCTACCTCGGGTACGTCACGAAGATCGTGCCCGACGACGGCCTGATCGAGTGCCTCCTCAACAAGGGCGGTGTCGCGGAGAAGTTCGTGCTGAAGATCCGGCAGGGTCAACCGATTAAATAGAAACTATCACTAACGGAGCATCCATGAAAATCCACATTCTGTTGTTCGTCCTTCTGGTGACGTCGATCCAGATCGGATTCAGCCAGTCGAAGGAGGTCCGGCTGCGGACGAAGGGGTACGTCAACCCGCAGGAGATCATCTCGCTCGACTCGTCGATGCGGATGGACCAGGCGCTCATGGTGATCAACGAGCTGAGCAAACAGTACTCCGGCAAGCTGATTATCGACCTGGAAAAACACTCGAACCCGATCGGCGTCTACATCGTCAACCAGCACTGGCGGGACGCGCTCGACATGATCCTCACGCGGGCGGGGCTCTCGTACATCGAAGAGCCCGAGTTCATCCAGATCACCTCGGGGACCTCGACGCCGCTCCTCAGCGGAACGGGCGGACCCCCCGTCGAACCGCCTCCGACCCTCGCGGCGCGCGACGTGAAGATCTCCGCGGTCTTTTTCGCGACGGACGTCACGAAACTGCAGGACTACGGCGTGAGCTGGAACTTCTTCCGGTCGAAGGGCGGCAAGGAGCCGACCCTCAACGGCTACCTCGCCACCGGCATCGGGCTCGGCGATACCGCGTCCCCCGTGCCGCCGACGCAGCAGGGCGGCGACGCCTCGGGCGGAAGGGGCTCGCAGGTGGTCCCGGCCCTCGACAAGGCGATCGGGGTGATTTCGAGTCCCCCGTCGTTCACGTTCGCGAACATCGACCTCCTGGTGAAGTTCTTCGGATCGAACGGCCTGGGCGAGGTGATCACCAGCCCCGAGGTCATCGTCCGCGACGGCCGGAAGGGCAGGATCCAGGTCGGTAAGGACATCTACATCAGCGTGCGGGACATCGCCGGAAACACGGTCAACGAGCAGGTCTCCACCGGTACGATCATCGAGGTGACCCCGACCATCTACACCCAGTCCGACACCGATTTCATCTACCTCGACATGACGATCGAGCAGAGCGACGCGTCCCCCGGCCCGACCATCAACCGGTCGCAGGTCAAGACGCACGCCCTCCTCTTCAACGGCGAGGAGACGGTCATCGGCGGGCTCTTCACCACGCTCGAAACGGAGGTGCGCGAAGGCGTGCCCTTCCTGAAGGACCTCCCCTGGTGGTTCTTCGGCCTGCGGTACGTGTTCGGCTCCGAGAGCCTCGTGAAGACCAGAACGAGTTGATCATACCTCCTCAAGGCCGGAACTGACGGCCGAGATCCGCGATCGCAACCGCACCCGCGGACGGTCCAGGCTGATCACGAGACAAGCGAGCTGGATTACCGAGTAATACGGAACTGAACGAGGGGGGGGGGGGGGGGGGGGGGGGGGGGGGGGGGGGGGGGGGGGGGGGGCGCGGCTAAAATACCGTTGCCTCCCTTCCCCAGGCGATTGCTGAGGAGAGAAGAAGCTCCGGAAGTTAGCGTCCACAGGGGCTGTAGAAATGTCCATATTCCAGGCATTGCTCGCAGGAAAGGGAATCGCGCCATTCAAGTTGGCCCCGGCGCCGAGGTCCGCGGCACTCATGTTTCCATAGGCCGAGTTAAATGAGTGCCTACCGTGACCGTTGCCGAGGCAGCTGAGCTGCCAGTGCTGTTCGAAGCCACGAGAGTATAGGTGGTGGTTGTAGCAGGACTGATGTTTGTACCGCTGCCCGTAACGGCAATACTATTTAAAGTGACACTCGCGGCATTATTCACGTTCCAGCGACAATTGGCTGGACTGTCCTGGTGTAATAACTGCGGGAGAGGCAGTAAAGGCTGAGATCACGGGCGCTGTCGGGCTCGTGGTGGCTGGTGTATTTCCGTTGGACCGCTGCCGTTACACGCGGATAGAACAAAGATGAAAAGCACCAGAATCACAGGAAGAAAAGATCTATGAACTCCCGGTAGTATATTCACTATTCGGTGAGGTAGATGTATTTTCTTCATAACGTCGATCCTGTTGGTATCCCTTCTGAATATGTAAAAAGTCGAATAACCTTCTTTTAGCGACTTATATGGATCCGGAAGCAATTGACCTTATCACGCAAATTATTTACCGGCCGATTATGGGGCACGTTTAAGCAGCTTGGATAAACGCGCATCGACCGAGATGTCGGGTTTCAGGACTTCCTTTCGCAAATTCCGAAAGTTTTCTTCGGCCAGTCCTTAAGGAAAAAGTTAACGAGCCATTTAGGTATACTCCCTTTCGGATCGCAAAGGAACGACGCATTGACCCTGGTTTTTTTATCGTCATCGATGGAACTCAGGATAAAGGTCGCGTCGATCAGTTCGCCGCGAATGTAATTGGTACGGGACAGAGGGTTCTTATACATGAAAAAAGGAATTCCGGCAGCTATGCAGAAACCTGGATCATAGCACCAGAATTCCTTTTTATTCTAGCTATTTGTCAAACTTTCTACCGTACTGATTTTTAAAAAGGACGAGAACTTCTGAGATGCGTCAAGTATTTTGAACAATTAATGGGGGAAATTAATCAGTCATGCCGGAGAAATATGATTGCCATATTGTTGACGAGAAACAATATAGATATTGTTTCTGCATATTAATTTAAGAGTGATCCTTTCAGCGTATCAAAAAAGGGCCGTTAGAATGTCCCAGAATAGAAACTGATATATAACTTTAAAAGTAATTTAGGACAAGGCCATATTTATTATCTGTTCTTACAAAAATCACTTTTTTACGAGCAATAAAAAATATAGATTGAGAAAACTTAAAAATCACTTACAATTTTTAAAATGTATAAAAATAAAACAAAAATAAAATATTCTATTTTTCCTATTTACACATAGTCATAATAGATAATCACAATAGGGAATTATTATTTAATCTGCTCATATTCCTGTCCAGTAATCTCCTCTAATTGTCTGCTGTATTCATTTTAACTTATTAATCTCTACCCAATTAAGGGCCATAATTTCGTATTGTAAAACTCTTTTACTTTTTCAAATTTACTCATGGCTGACCTCCGTATCAGCACCTGTCATCATGCACAAGTAATCTATCTAAGCATCGAGTGCCAGCACCTGATTCTGGGAGCTACTATATTGCTTTTGAATCATAATTAAGGTTTGATAATTTACAAAAGGATACAGGCAAAGCCATTAGGGATTTTATTTCCTTCCTTATCCAATTGTAACATTAGTTTGCCAGTCTTATCATCTCAAACATTATCACCATTTTCAATTAAATAGTAATTCGTACTGTGGTTCGTATTTATACCCCTGAATACATGCATTACAAAAGTTACAGCATATGTAACCTAACGAGTAGAGTATACATAAAAAAAAAAAAAAAAAAAAACGTGCCGTATTGCCGTATTTGTGAGGCGGCGACGCGGCCGGTTTGTTCCCAAGGTGGTGCGGGGACATCGAGGGGGACGGCCAGTTTGACGGCCCGTGCTAAATCCATTTCCTCGTGCACTATCTGCTTGGCGCCTTGTGCAGTGGCGAGCCCCAGCGGCAGGTAGGTATAGGCCCCGGCCATGACCTGCTTGCGATTTAATCCTGCGGAGCATAAGGATGTGGCTGGGCATTTCTGCCCCTTCGGGTGATTCTTTCATCGTGGGAATGAAGGGGCGATTCAGAGCATGGGAGGTTTTAAGGGGTTGGAGATTTGAGATTTGAGATTCAAATATGAGATTTGCAATCTGAAAATGGCTGCTTGCGGTTTTGCAGATGCGGTGAAAATGTCGGCAACAATGCTGTCATCGTAGGGGAATTGATAAACCGGGAAGGGGAAAGGGAATGATGAATGCAGAATGATGAATGATGAATGGTACATAATTCATCATTCATCATCTCTGCATTCATCATTTTCTGGTGGTG
>CAVRTZ010000003.1:0-45019 GCA_963724215.1 uncultured Ignavibacteria bacterium | reverse complement strand
GGCCAGGCAGTTGCCCACAACGTTGACCGTCGTTCGGCCCATGTCGAGGAGTTCGTCCACGCCCAGGATGATCGCCACCCCCTCCAGCGGGAGCCCGAAGCTCGCGAGGGTCCCGGAGAGGATCACCAGCGAGGAGCGCGGCACTCCCGCCACGCCCTTGCTGGTGAGCATCAGCGTGAGCATCATCAGCACCTGCTGGGTGGCGGTGAGGTCGATGCCGGCCGCCTGCGCCACGAAGATCGACGCCACCGCGAGGTAGAGCGTCGACCCGTCCAGGTTGAACGAGTAGCCGGTCGGCAGGACGAACGACACGATCCGGTTGGGGACCCCGAAGGCGCGCATCTGCTTGAGCGCGTCGGGCAGGGCCGCGTCCGACGACGTCGTGGAGAACGCGATCATCGCCGGCTCCTTCACCGCGTCGATGAACTTCCTGATCGGGATCTTCGCGATGATCATGACCGGCACGAGCACGAGCAGGACGAACACCGCCAAGCGCGCCGTACATGGTCAGCACGAGTTTGCCGAGGTTGACGAGCACGCCCAGGCCGCTGTGCCCGACGGTGTATGCCATGGCGGCGCCGATGCCGAGCGGCGCGAATTTCATCACGTACCCGGTGAACTTGAACATCACCTCGGACAGCCCCTCGAAGAGATTCAGCATCGTTTCCTTCGGTTTGCCCTTCACCTGGCTGAGCGCGACGCCGAAGAGGATCGCGAAAAAAGACCACCTGGAGCACGTCGTTCGTCGCCGCCGCCTCGACCACGCTCTGCGGGACGATATGCTCGATCATCCCCTGCACGGTGGTTTTCTTTGCGGCCAGCTCCTGCCCCGGCGCCGCCGTCGTCTGCAGGGCCACGCCGACGCCGGGCTGCGTGAGGTTGACGGCGACGAGGCCGATCACCAGCGCGAGGGTCGTGACGACCTCGAAGTAGACGATCGAACGGAACGCCAGCCGGCCCACCCTCCTGAGGTCGTCACCGTGTCCGGCGATCCCCATCACCAGGGTTCCGAAGAGCAGCGGGACGATGATGGATTTGATCATCCGCAGAAAGATGTTCGAAACGATCCGCACGTTCTGGGAGAATTCGGGAAAGAGCCAGCCGGTAAGGACACCGATCGCCATTGCAATGACGATCCATTGCGTCAGGCTGATCCGGCGGAGGATGTTCACCATACGGTTCCTGGGTAAATGACGGGGATACCCAAGATAAGAAGCTTTACCTCATCCGCAAAGCAGCGCGCCCGGCGCGTTACGGGGCGAGGGCCCGGTAGACGAGCTCCGGGATGACGTCGCGGATGTCGGTCCCGTTCGGCATCAGCTGGATCATCAGCACGATGATCAACCGGGCCTCCGGGACGACGAGATAGCGGGTGCCGTAGGCGCCGCCCCATCCGAACGTCCCCTCGGGGAACGGGCCCAGCGCGCCCTCGCTCTCCACGGTTTCGAAACCGAGCCCGAAGCCGAGGCCCTTCGTGCTGTGGAGTTCGTCGACCTGGTTCTTCGTCATCTCGTCGACCGATTTCTTCGACAGGATGCGCACGCCGTCGAGTTCCCCCCTGTTCAGGAGCATCTGCAGGAAGCGGCCGTAGTCGCGCGCCGTCGAAACCAGCCCGGCGCCGCCCGAAAAATCCCTTCTCGGCCCCCCGACGTAGTCGCCCTGGCCCTTCGGGCCGTCCGGAGCGCGCCGGATCTTCCCGTCCTCGCCCGTGCCGTACACCGTCGCGAGCCGGCGTGCCTTGTCGCGCGGCAGGAAGAAATGTGTGTCGGGCATCCGGAGAGGATTGAGGATCCGCTTCCGGAAGAACTCGTCGAGCGGCATCCCGGAGACCCTCTCGACGACGCACCCGAGGATGTCGGTGTTATAGCCGTAGACGAAGCGCTCCCCGGGCTGCGCGACGAACGGGAGCCCCGCCAGCCGGACCATCGTTTCGCAGACCGTCTCGTTCTTGTCGCCGAGGTACCACCCAGGCCGGCCGCGGGGCCGAGCCCTTTGGCCTCGTAGAGCGGCGCGACGAGCGAGTCCCTGCCGTATGAAATCCCGGCCGTGTGCGTGAGGAGGTCGCGGATGGTGATCTCACGGTCCGCTTCCACGACGGCGAGGCCGGTGTCGGTGCCGACGGCGACGGTGGTCTTTTCGAAGGCGGGAATGTACTTGCCCACCTCGTCGTCGAGGGAGAGTTTTTTCTCGTCCACCAGCATCATGATCGCCACGCTCGTGACGGCCTTGGTCTGGGACGCGATCCTGAAAATGGCGTCGGCGCCCATCCTCCTCGCGCTGTCCGTGTCCGCCCACCCGACCGACCGCTGGAATGCCAGCTTCCCGTCCTTGAGCGCCAGGACAACGGCCCCGGCGATCTTCCCCTCGTCGACATAATGGTTCAGCGCGGTGTCCACCTGCGCAAGGGAGTCCTGCGACAGGACGGGCGACGCCGCCGTGAACAGGACGAACGCCAGGCTTGCGGCGAACCGCCGATGGTTCTTCATGGTTGACACCCTCCTATCCTCATCAAACGTTATCACGTATGTGCGTTCCCGCGTTCCGCCGGTCGGGCGGAATCGGTGGCGGCGCCGGCATCAATGGTCGGACGGCTTGAAAATTTTCGCGCCCGGCGCGGGGTTCCAGGGGTGGTCCGGTTCGAAGTGCTTCCAGAGGAACGACGAGACCTTCCTGATCAGTTCCCACCCCTCGTTGGCGTGCTCCCAGCTCTCGTCCGCCTGGTCCTTCGTGATGACGCAGAAGACGTAATCGCCCGACGGGGCGTTCACGAGCACGACCTCCGACCGGGAGCGGTCCACCGCCCCGAGCTTCGACGCTGCCTGCACCCAGGGGGGCAGCGGCGCGAGCGCCTCGCCGGTGAAATAACTGCGCGTGAGGTGGCGGTACATCTCCTCGCTCGCCGACCGGCTCACCGCTTCGCCTCTGCGGATCATCGTCAGCAGCCCTGCCATCTCGCGCGGTGTGGTCTGGCCCCACCCGTACGCCTCGCGGTCCAGTTCGCGGCCCGGGGTCCTGCTGTTGACGCGCGTGCGCTCGAATCCGTGCGACGCCAGCCATCCGTTGATGACCGTCCCCGTCCCGGCGAGCCGCTGCAGCCAGAGCGAGGCGGTGTTGTCGCTCGTGGTGATCATCAGGAGCGCCAGCCTCGAGAGGCTGATGACGGATGAATCCCCGAACGATCCGACGATGTCTTCCCCGGGATAGAGCAGTGAATCGTCATAGACAAGTTTCTGGTGAAAATCCAGCATTCCCTTCTCGATCGCGTCGAACGTCGCGACCAGGATCGGCACCTTGATCATGCTCGCGGTCGGGAACAGGGTGTCGGCGTTCACGCCCGCCGTCTCCCCCGTCCCGAGGTTCCGCACGTAGACGCCGACCGTACCGTGGAAATCTGCAACGAGGCTATCGAGCGAACGTTGAAGCTCCACCCCATCGCCGGCGGCGGCGGGCGTGACTGGGCCGGGCGTCAGCAGGACGATCCCGGAACCGGCGATGAACGCACGCAGGGATCTGATCACAGCGATCGGGAGAGCCATCGCATCACGTTGAGCACGAACTGCTTGTTGTCGTTGTCGGGCTGGTTCATGCCGTAGGGAGTCCGGGCGCTCACCTGTGCGGTCGCCATACCCGCCTCCCCCAGGACGACGACGCGCCCCTTCCCGAACCCGAACGCCAGGCCCTGCGCCTGTCCCGCCCGGCGTTCGACGAGGCTGTCCCCCACCGGCACCGTCTCGACCGCCGATGCGGGCAGCCGGAGGAGAATGGCCGCGCCGGGCGGGCCGTCGAGGGACTGGCCGGTGAATGTCATCACGCGCCTGATCGCCGCGCCCGTCCCGTCGCCGGCGATGATGGGATGGTCGCCGAGCCGCGCGTTCCCGACCGAAAACAGGAGCGGGTCGGAGACCTCGCCCGGCACTTCGACGAACCCCTTGTACATCGTGACGCCGAACGCCGAGCCGAGCCCGGCCGCCGCCTCCCCGAACGGGGAGTGGTCGGCGATCAGCAGGAGTGAACCGCCCCCCTCCACCCACGAACGGACGACGTCGATCTCGTCCGCGGTGAACGCCGTGTCGTTCCTCTCGCCGCCCGCCGGAATCGGGATGTTGATGCCGAAGATCTGCGTTTTCGACGACCCCGACGCGTTGGCGACGACGAGGATCTCCCTCAACGCGAGATACTCGGCCGTGAACGATCTGTCCCCCCGTTCGAACGTGTATCCGGCCGCGCCGATGAGCCGGGCGAACGGCCAGTACCGGCCCGTGAATCCGGCCGTCGAGGCGTTGTTGTGCCCTTCGTCGAAGAGGACGCGGGGATGGGTGGCCACGAAATCCGGGGTTTCGATGTCGGGGTCCCATCCGTAATCGGCGCGCTGCGCCTCGAAAAATGCCTCCCAGAAAAAGAGGCCGAGGATGATCAACGGGATGGCGAAAAATACGAGGATGATCTTTTTCATGTCGGTCGCGACGCCCTCCCGGGCCCCGGGCGACGGGGGCCCGCCGCTGCGCCGATCGCCGTCGTGTCGTTGAAGGCCATCACTTCCCCACTCTCCTGAAGATGCCGATCGGCCTGCCGGTGGCGCATTCGATCCGGAGCACTTCGTCTTCCCCGACGCCGTAGCGGCCTGCCGGGACGATGTACTCACCGCGGCCCCCCGCGGACCGGTCGAGGATGAGCCGTGTACCGTCCCTCGGATCGATCATCGGGTTGCGGCACGCGGTCCCCGGCCCCGGTTCACCGGGGGGACCGCCGTCCAGGCTCCCGACAAGGAAATGCCCGGGCGTGTCGGTCGCCGGACGCCCGATTGCCGCCGTCTGCCGGCCCGTCTCCGTTGTTGCGCACCCCGATGCCAGCGCGGCCAGGACGATCAGCCCGCGTACGACGCCCGCCACGCGCCGGTTCGTCATGCACCGGCCCTCGCCGGACGGGGCCTGGGCCGGTCGAGCAGCTGCGCCGCCACCGGGATCATCGCGAATCCCGCCACCGCGTAGGGGACTCCCGCCCCGGCGGCGACGGCCACGAACAGCGCCACGAGCGGCGTGGCCCAGACCCTCCGGCCGATCGACCTCGACTCGTCGGTTTCCCCGTCGACGAGCATATGGCTGACGGCGTGACGCCAGAACGCGGTTTTCGCCAGTCCGAGACCCGCGAAGATGAGGGCGTAGACGACATTTGCGAGCGGGGACAGGTGGTGTTCGCTCAGGAGCGCCGTCGAGAAGGGCATCACGGCGACGAAGAACAGGAAGCCCAGGTTCTTCCAGAGCAGGCCCCGGTCCTGGCCGGCGAGCTGCCTGCCGATCCGGTGATGCTCCACCCACGTCTGGCCGATCAGGAAAAAGCTGATGACGAACCCGATGATCCGCGGGATGATCCCGAGGAGCGCGCCGCCGATCTCGCCGTCCGCCGCCCCGTGGGGCAGCGCCGGTACCCGTATTTCGATGACGAGGAGGGTGATCGCGATCGCGAAGACCGCGTCGCTGAAGAAGAGCACCCGCTCGAGGGCGAGCCGCTCACGGTCCTCGGCGGAATGGATCCCGATCACTTCAGGTACCAGCGCGTCGGCGTCCCCGCCGTGGTGCGGCCGACGAGCCTCTTCGCCTCGAGGTCGAGCTGAACGGTCTTCGTCCACCAACCGGCGGTGGCTCCGCCGGGAAAGAGGTCGCCCGGCAGGTGTTTTTTCACCGCCGCGAACATTTCTTTCTGCGTCATCCCCGGGGCCTTTTTCGGCAGCACCTTCAGCAGGGCCCTCCGCGCGGCCTCGTATTTCGGGCGGTCGACCCTCACGGTGTATCCCGGCACGTTCACGTTCCGTACGACGACCTTCGATGTCCCCGTCGTTGCAGTTCCCATCGTGGCGTTCTCCTGCATTGTTATTATTGCGCCGGCATCGCCGGCGTGTCGATTGCGATGATTTCCCAGATGTGCCCGTCGAGGTCCTGGAAGCCGTGACCGTACATGAAACCGTGGTCCTCGGGCGCCTTGTAAATCATCCCCCCGGCGCCGACCGCCTTCCGGACCATGGCGTCGACCATTTCCCGGCTTCCGACCGTGATGCAGACGAGCACCTCGGTGAAGCGGTTCGTGTCACAGATGGCGTTCGGCGTAAATGTCCGGAACTTCGCCTCCGTGAGCAGCATCGCGTGGATGTTCTCCCCGATCACGAGGCACGCGGCGGTGTCGTCGGAGAATTTCCCCTCGATGGAAAAGCCGAGTTTCGCGAAGAAATCCGTCGACGCCTTCAGGTTTTTCACCGGGAGGTTGACGTAGATCTGTGTGGCCAAGGTCGCTCCTGGATGATCGTGGGTCGGGGAATGCGGCCGGGTCCGGGCGGTCTTACCCGACCTGGTAGAGGTTGATGAGGTTCCCGCATGTGTCCTCGAACAGCACGCTCGTCACGGGGCCCATCGGCTCGAGGACCAGCTCCACCTCCGACCCCCCGCCGGGCGAAACGACCGTCAACCAGCGGAAGCCCCCCACGGGGATTTCGGTCTTCTTCACCAAACCCAGGACCTCGGTGTGGAATTTCAGCGCCTTGTCCTGGTCGTCGACCATCACGCTGTTGAGTTTGATTTTCACGGCGTACTCCTCCGTACGATGAGAACCCTGACCGGTGGCGTGCACGGCGTCCCGGATCGGGACGGCCACAGGGAGAAAAGGTAGGGGAGACGACGGAGAAAGTCAATTGCGCCGGACCGGGCCCTCTCCCCGGGCGGGCCGGACCCGCTTATTGCCCCCGGCAGGCCCGCTCGAGGGCCCCGGCACCGGGTTTGTCCATTATCATCATCGCGGCTGACCTCACGTCTCGATTTGATCATTCGAATCGCGGCCGGTCAATCGCCGGGCTGCGGGAGCGCCCCGCGGATCGCCTTCCCGACATACGCCCCCGCGAACGTCATGACCGGGGCCAGCAGGCTCTGGTAGTTGCCGTCGGGGACGATGCCGAACAACGGGATCCACAGGCCCAGGAGCAGCGCCCACAACCAGGGCCGGTTCGGTCCGAGGAATCCGAAGACGGCGGCGGCGACAAGGAGCATCGCCGCCGTGATGCCGGTGTCGTCCCAGGTCGGCCGGCTGTCGATCCACGTGATCACCGCGCCGGTGATCAGCGAGAGAATGGGGAGGACTTTTTTCATCCTGCTCTCCTTCCCCGGGTATGCCGGAGGTCTTCTTGTTTTTCCCACGCCATGGGGGTTCGATTCGGTCAATTCCGAAGTACTCTATATAATCAATTGATATAAGAGCGGCAACGTCACGAAACTGACGACGATGCCGATCCCGACCAGGGCCGCGGTCAATCCGGGCGCGAGATCGTCGGCGATGGCCATCGCCCCGGCCAGGACCATCGGCGGCATGCCGGCCTGAAAAACCGATACCCTCGCCGCTTCGCCTTCCAGACCGGCGACCTTGCACAGGAGCAGGGCCGTCAACGGCGCCACCACGAGTTTTATCGCCAGCCCCAGGCCGAGCTGCGAACCCGCTTCCCTGCCCAGGCGCACGTTCAATTGGAATCCGACCGCGATCATCACCAGGGGGACCAGCGCGGCCGACAGGAACGTCAGCAGGTCGACGGCGGCCGGCGGAACGCTCACGAACCTGAGGAGGAGGGCCAGGACGAACGCGATCGAAGGGGGAAACGTCACCAGCCTGCGGAGAGTGCCCTTGATCGTCGGACGACGGTCCCCTGAACCGTAAAGGGCCACGATGATGGACCCGTGGATGACCAGGGCCGGGAAGGAGCCCAATTGATAATAGACAAGCGCGTAGGGAATTCCCCCGTCGCCGAAGAACGCCTTCACCATCGGGATGCCGAGGAAGGAGGTGTTTCCCAGGGGGATGAGCAGGAGGAGACACCCGGTGGTCGCGCGGTCCCATTCCAGGAGTTTCGACAAGAGCAGCACGAGGCCGGCGGAGAACAGGAGCATCACCCACGGCATGAGCGCGGGGACCAGGACCTCGGCGGAGATGACCAGCTCCGGGATGCGCAGGAGGATCATCGCGGGCAACGCGACATACACGACGAGGAGAATGAGCGCGTTCCCGGTTTTTTCGGGGACCGCGGGGACGCGCCTCAGGGCCATCCCGACGAGGAGCAATGAAATGGTGAGGATGAAATTTTCCATGGTATCGTGAATGGACGGCAGAGAGCCCCGGTCCGGGTTGGTTGTGCGGGATCGGTGGATTGCGGAGGAGTGATTCCCGGTTCAATATTTCAGGTGCGCGACCTTCGCTTTTCCTTCGGCATAGATGGTGACGACGAACAGGTCGTCGAAGTCCTGCGCCCGTATCGTCGGAACGACGTCGCCTCCGAGGGCCCGTATCGTCTCCGGGACCGTGTTGCTGTGTCCGACGACAAGCGCGTTCCCGCCGGCCTTCCCTGTAATCTTCGTGGCGAGCGCCGCGATGGATTCGTGCGACAACTCCCCCGCGCTCATGGAGTTCATGGCGAGGGGGACGACGGTGCTCACGATGCCGAGCCGCCTCGCGAGCGGCGCCGCAGTCTGTTGCGTCCTGAGGTACTGGGATGTGTAGATCGCCCCGATGCCGGCGTCCCCGAGGATGCGCGCCAGCTCATTCGACCGCGCCATGCCGCTCTCGAGCAGCGGCGGATCGTCCGGCGGTTCCGCGGCTTTTTCGGCGTGGCGGACGAGGAACACCGTCATGGCCTTGAAGCCGTCGTCGGGAGGGGGTGCGGCAGACGTGCGGGCGTCGATGACGATGGACAGGAGGACGGAGAGGCAGACGGCCGCGATCAGGCCATAGCGGGCGACCCGGCTTCCCGGTGTGTTCATTCGAACTTCTCCTTGTAATCGGCCAGCGCGGCGCGCACGACCCGCATCGCGTGTTTCTGCCCGTAGACCCGTTCGATGGAGGCTTTCGCCCGTTGTCCCGGGACGAGCTTGTAGGTCAGGAAATAGTGTTCCAGCCGCTCGATCGAGCACGCGGCGGCAGGTCCCCGACTTCGCGGGCGCTCCCCCAGATGAAATCGTTCTCGAGCACCCCGATGATCTTGTCGTCCGCCTCCTCGCCGTCCACCATCTGCAGGCCCCCCACGACCCTCGCGTGGAGGATCACCTCGCCGCGGGTGATCTCGCGCTCGCTCAACACGCACATGTCGAGCGGATCGCCGTCCCCCCTCCTCGACTTCGGCGATAATTTATGCACCCTCGCCCCGCAGTACGTCCGGGGCACAAAACCGTACAGGGCCGGCGGTTGCGAGGAACTGCGTTGCGGCCGGTCGACGTGAAGGTAGCCCGACGCCTTGTCCAGTTCGTACTTCACGAGGTCGAAGGGCGTGATCTCGATGAAGACGTTCAGGATTTCGGGGGGCGCAGTGCCCTCAGCCAGCCCGTGCCACGGGTGGGGGCGGAAATGACTGACGGGCAGCGGTCTGCTGGTCCTGGTTTTCAGGTTTGGGCGCCTGGATGCGGGCATTGGTCGTCGCTCCTTGGTTGGATGGTGTCGGGCGCTCCCGAAGGCGGGAACCCGGCAGCCAATATACTCTATTTCTTCCTGCGTTTCGCTTCGGCCCGCTCCAGGTTTTCCGCGACCCTGAACTTTACGATCTTTCCCACGAGGGAGAACGGGATGGGTTTGTCGAGCGGAAACTGCACGGTCCCTTTTCCGCCCTCGAACGCGGAGAGTTCCTTGCTGAATTTCCTGACCCCCGAGGACGCGGGATAGAAACCGATGTGTTTCTTGAACGCGCCGAAATGGACGAGATTTCCGTTCGAGGACGAACGTCGGTATCTGGTACTTGATGGCCTCCTCCGCGCGGGGCGCGGCCTTCCTGATGGTCATCCTCAGCCGTTCGAGGAGGGCCCGGACATCGCGCGGGAAGCCCTCGATGTATTCGTCGATGGTGGTTGCGGCGGGTCGTCCGGGTTTCATGGATTTCCTTTTGGTTTTAGGTACTTGTTGGGGACATTCTCCAGGGGAGGGATCGTTCGCCCCGCGGCGACGAGCAGGCGCCTCAGGTTGGCGTAGACGTCCCGGTCGTGGCGGTGGACCTGCGGCAGCAACCCGAGCTGGGCATAGGATACCGGCGTGACGTCGAAACAGGTCGTCTCCCATTCGAAACCGCTCCCCCAGACGATGCCGGGGAGCAGGATGTCGGTGCGGGCCCCGGCGTCGAGCAGCAATCGCATGACGGGTTCCGAATGGTTCCCGGGGGAATTCACGGTGTGGAAGAGCGGCGTGTGTCCGTTCATCCCGGACCCGTCCACCGCCGCGCGGGCGTCGACCTCCGTCCCCGTCTCGAGCAGGACCTTCGCGGCCTTCGCGTTGCCGTACTCGGCGGCCACGTGCAGCAGCGACGCCCCCTCGAGGGGGGTGAACGCGGAGGCCATGGAGGTCCGGTGCCCGGCGAGGGATGGGTTGGCGCGGATCGCGGCCGCGAGCGAGCGCGCATCGTCGAGCAGGACCGGCGCGAGCACCGGGTCGTCGAGGAGGGCGCCCCGCTCCAGGAGCAACCGGAGGCACTCCGCGAACCGGTCCGACCTCGTGTACATTTCGAGGAACCAGTTGACCGGGCTCTTCCCACGGATGGGGACCCGGACGTCGAGCCCGGCATCGAGGACGCGCGCGGATGCCCCCGACCGAATGCAATTCGAAGGCGACGAGGAGTTCTTCCGCGGCGTCGGTCATCGGCGTCCGGCGGGGGGGGTGTGATCGGCCTCAGCTGGTCGGCCATGGAGCGGGTCTTCTCCGTTTTCACGTCGCCGGTGTGGAGCGTCGACTTGCGCTCGACGAGAAGGACATGGCACTCCTCCTCGGCGACCGGATTGTGGCGCACCCCTTTCGGCACGATGAACATCTCCCCTTCACCGAGTTCGACCGCTCCGCCCTCCATCTCGATGCGCAGCCGGCCCTTGAGAACCAGGAACAGTTCGTCCTCGTTCTCGTGGCTGTGCCAGGCGAGGGAGCCGTGGACCCTCGCAACCTTGATGTACGCGTCATCGACTTCGCCGACGACCCTGGGCGACCAGAGTTCCGTCAGCGCGGCGGCGATCTGTTTGGGAGACACGACCTGTGACATGACTTCTCCTCGGGTGGTGTGGTCCATTCAACCTTGAGTAACGATCGCACGCGGAGGACGTCAGCGCACCGCGGCATTTTGCCCCGCCCGTCAGAGCCCGCCCCCCCAGCGGAACTGCCAGGCGATCCCGACCAGCGTGTAATCGCTCCCCGTCCTGGTCATGACGCCGCTGCTCACGAATCCTTTGACCGAGTTGTTCCGGTTCACCGGCACCGCGAGCGTGGCGCCGTACCGGGAATTGTGCGCCACGTCGTCGTCCTCGACCCCGTTCGTGGTCGTGCGCCCGCCGTTATCGTACGTGCCGCTCACCGCGGCCCAAACGCCCTTGCCCAGGTTGTACGTGACGTGGAACTGTGAAGTGACGAGGGGGTCCTGTTCGAGCGTCTGCCCGCCGTAAAAATCGTCGTTCGTCGTGAAAAAAAGTACGCCGGTGGAGACTTCGATGACGAGCGGGCCCCATGCCCTGGAGATCCCGAGCTCGGGCTTGATGTACCACCGGTTATTCCCGAGATTGACCAGCTTCGTTCCGTCATACTGTCCGAGGGGCGCCGATACCTGGATGCTCGTCCCGACGATCCAATCCTGCCGGTAGTTCGCGAAATCCCGGAGCGTCGTCGCAGGCGCGCCGAGGAAAATGACGGAGAACCGGAGCCGCGGGTCGAGCAAGCCCGGAAACATTGCGCTCCCGCGGTTCTCCCGCGAGCAGCGCGTCACCCGCGAGCCGGGAGTAGGGCATGATCAGATCGAACTTCCCCGACATGCCCCACACGTCGAGCGCCCGGGCATACGCCAGGAGGCCCGTGTGCATGATGAGGTTGGCGTCCTGGAGCGGCGACGAGGCGTCGGTCGCCAGACCGCCGTCCGAGTACGAATACCCCGCGATGAGAAAATTGACACCGATCGGCGTATTGACATAGGACCTGGGCTCGATCTCGCCCCCCCGGGCGTGGGTCGTGACCAGCAGGAGGGCCGACACCGCCGCCGCCATGCCGGACCACCAGATTCGGTCGCGACGGAGCCGCCTGTTCATATGTATTTTCAGGAAGGTCATGTTCAGTTTGGAGAAGATTGATATTCGACGAGATGGACGCTGTGGAAAGTCTGATGGGTTGCGAAATGACCGATGACCGGCGTGGATCAATCCAAGGTAGCGTTATCACGTGAAGATTTCAAATCGCCGGCGGCTACCGGGGCGGGACCTGTTTCGCCTGCGGCAGGGCCTTCAGTTCCCTGATCAATCCATCGGGCAATGTCCGTTCGGGGACCGGGTCGAGCGGCATGCCCCGGGCGCCGAATACCGGCGCCCCGTACTGCTTCCGCAGTCCGGCGAAGAGTGAATCCAGCTGCGCCTCCCCTCCCTCCGCCAGGAAGTACGCGCCCTGGAGTTGACCCCAGGTACCGTCCCCTTTCGCCCGTGTGAGGCATCGCATGTCATCCACGCCGTTCCCGAGCCAGAGGCGATAGAGGGCCAGTTTCGGGACGTCGCGGTACGTCCCGCCGAAATTCTCCAGGAACGAGGCCAGTTTCCCGCCGCCGATGGTCATCACGCTCGACCGGCTTGTCGAATCGCCGTCGGGGGCCGTGATCGTCGCGCTGTGCCGCCATCGGTTCGCCCCGCGGTCGTACACATAGTACCGGGCGTCCGTCGTGCCCGGCGCCGTGCCGGGCTGTTTCCGGAGAAAGAACTGAAAGGTGTCGCCGGCTTTCCACTCCCAGAGCATGTGCGTGTGGGATCCTTCCCCCTCACCGCCGAAACGTTCGAAGATCGTCTCCGAATCGGCCTGGGTGACCGCCGGATGGAGCTCCGGCGACGTGTCCCAGATGGAGAAGATCGTGCGCTTCTCATGCGGGCCGTTGTGCTGGATGCCGCAGTACCCGCCCGCCGGCTCCCCGGGGTGCCAGTTCGCCCCGCAGTAGTAGATCTCGTGGTGGGTCGCCAGGACGGTGATCTCGCCGTAAAGGCAGGTCGCCGCATCGAGCTGCTTCGCGTCCCACCACAGGTGTTGCGCGTGCACGCGGCCCGTGGTCAGCAGGAGGCTGACGCCGGCCGCGATGATCGTCGTCATCGAACGCATCGTTCCCTCCCATCCCGCCGGACGTTCACGGTCACCCGCGCACCGGCTCGTAGCACAGCAGAGCGTTACCGTTCCCGAAGGCCCGCGTGCTTGTCAGTTTCAGGGGCACCTTTTCCTGAATGCCGTCGAACATCGTCCTGCCCTTTCCGAGCACGACCGGATTCACCACGATCTGGTATTCATCGATCAAACCGTGCGGCGTCAATTGGGACACGATGCTGCCGCTTCCAAAAATCACCATGTCCTCACCCATCTCCTTCTTCATCTTTCGGATTTCAACCGGCAGGTCGCCCTTCACAACCCTCGTATTCTGCCAGGACGCGCTGTCCAGTGTTCTCGAAAACACGACTTTCGAAAGCGCATTCATCCGTTCGGCCACCAGGGGCATCGCCGCCGCCGCCGCCGGTGTGGGCCAGAAGCCCGCCATGAGCTCATAGGTGATCCTGCCGAACAACAGCATTCCACCGCCCCTGGCATTCCCCTCGACGAATGCGTCCCACTCCGCGTCCGGGCTCTTTGTGTGGGCGAAGCGCATCTCGCCGTTCGCGTCGACGAAATAACCGTCCAGCGAGACATGATTGAAAACGATGAGTTTGCGCATGCCCCCTCCGTCGATCGTCATGGCTGGAGTGGCTTGATGTTCCGGTTCGTGCGAAATACGTTATGCGGATCCCACTTCGCCTTGACCGCGGCGAGCCGCCGGAGGGCCGTGCCGAGCGCCGCCGTCGTGCGTTCGGGGCCCTCGTCCTCAGTCAGAAAATTAATGTACGTGCCGCCGGTCGAGAACGATTTCATGTCGCTCCAGGCCTCGCGCGCCCAGGCGATGTTCGCGCTGTCGTCGCCCGGCTGCTCCCACGACCCGGCCAGATTGAGCACGAAATGCGCGCCACGGTTGCCGACCGGCGAGTGCTCGTCCTGGAGGCGGTTCAGGGCGCCCTCGAGCTGGAAGAGGACCACCGCCGAGTGGGGTGACCGTATTTTCGACGCATGCTCGATGACCTTCGCACACAGTGCGGGTTCGATGCCCGGGAGGTACTCGCTTTTCCAGTAGTACCTCCGCCCCTTGGGCTGCGTGGCGTCGAGGAGGGACTGCAGCTGCGCATACGGCCTGCGCACGAGAATGTCACCGACGGGACTGCCGAACGTCTTGATGGGGGCTACGGCCTTCTCTCCCTCCCCGGGGTCCCCGCTGTGGCACGCGAGCATCGCCACGATCGGCTTCCCGTGGATCTCCTTTGGCAGCCAGGGCGCGGGGGGCGCCGGGCGCATGAACGCGACGAGGGTGAGCTCGGGCGGGGCCTTTGCCGCGAGGGTCCGGAACAGTTCGAGGACTTTCGTCGCCTCGCTCGCGGGCCAGGCCACAACGCCGCCGACGACGTCCGGCCCGACGGGGTGAAGCGTGTAATCGATGCCGGTCACGACGCCGAAGTTCCCGCCGCCGCCCAGCAGTCCCCAGAAGAGGTCGGGGTTCTCGTGCGCGCTCGCCCGCACCAATCGCGCGTCGGCGGTCACCACGTCCATCCCGGCCACGTTGTCCGAAGTCCAGCCCCAGCGCCTCGTCAGGTAGCCGAACCCTCCGCCGAGCGTGAGTCCGGCCACGCCCGTGAGCGAGACGAAGCCGAGGACCGTCGCGAGCCCGTGCACCTGCGTTTCGCGGTCCACGTCGCCGAGCAGGCAACCGGCCTGCGCGTGTGCGATGCTGCCCTGCGGGTTCACCCAGACGCCCCGCATCAGCGACATGTCGAGCATCAGCGCGCCGTCGGCCGTCGCCAGCCCTGCGATGTTGTGTCCGCCGCATTTGATGCAGAGCAGGAGCCCGTGCTCGCGCGCAAACTTCACGGTTGCGATCACGTCCGCGACGCCGAGGCAGCGCGCGACGATGCCGGGCTTTCTGTCGATCATGGCGTTCCAGACGGTCCTGGATTCCTCATACCCTGCGACGCCGGGAACGAACACCGGCCCCTTGAGGCGCATCTTCAACCCGTCGAACGTTTCCTGGGTGAGATCGATCTCGCGGCCGTCCATCGTCATCATGCGCATTATTCAGGTTCCTTTCTGTGTTTCTCGAATCGTTGAGTTTCAGCCGCCGGTGGGGCCGATGGGCTGGGATGAACTCTTCGGTGCGTCCGGTCAGTGCCGGTCGATCGTCGCCACCGTTTCGACTTTCCCGCCGGCCGACACTTTCCTGATTTTCGGCACCCACTCCCGCCGGTCATCGCCGGGAGTGTGGAAGTACTCGAGCACATACAGGTCTTTGCCGGACACCGCCACTCCCGTCGGCGACCAGGGGCTCGAACTCCGCAACACGACCGTCACCTTCCCGTCGGCCGCGATCTTCAGGACAGCCCCGCAACCTGCGGCGGCGACATAGACCGACCCCTCCGCGTCGACGTCGAGGCCGCGGAGGTACGGCCCGTCGTCCGGGTCCATCCCCGGAATCGAAACACATCCCGTGACGGAGAGGTCGCCGGCGACGGTCGTGACCACGCCGCGCGCATCGATCTTCCTGACCGCCGCGTCCTCCGTGTAGTACAACGATCCTCCCGGCCCCGCCACCAGTCCGTTCACCCAGCGGAGCGGTGTGCTGTCCACGCTGGAAGAGAGCGTCGCGAAAACAGCGGTTTTTCCGGCCGTGTCGACCCGGAAGACCTGCAGGAGTTTTTCGTCGCGGGTCCACGGATAGAAGAGCGATCCGTCGCGGCCCACCGCGACCGGAAAGTCGCTCGACATGATGAGGGCCGGATCGGAGCCGGCGCGGGTGACCGTCGCGCCGCCGGAAGCGAAGTTCGGCAACGTCACATTCTTCAACCGGTTATCCGGATCGATCGTCATCCAGTGATAGGCGGGACCCGAAATCTTCGTGAGTTTGCCGTCCCGGCCCAGTTTCCAGACGCCCGACCCGGTATCGACGAAATAGACGTTGCCCTGTCCGTCCACGACGATCCCGGAGCCGGGGTGGGCGATGAGGTCGCCCGGGGTGAAACAGCACAGGAGCGCCGCCAGCGTAACGATCGCACCTTTCATGATTGATCTCCTTGATGTTCTAGTAACCGATGCGCACGGTCTTCCCGACGTATTCCGCAGAATCGAGCTGGGCCAGGATGAAATGGGCGAGGTCCGCCCGGGAGATCCGCGGGATTCCGTGGTGTTTCAGCAGTTCCCCCGCCTGGTATTCGCCGGTGAGCGGCCCATCCGTAAGTTGGGCCGGTTGGACGATGGTCCAGTCCAGGCCGCTCCTTCGTATCAGTTCCTCGCCCGCCGCCTTGTCCGCGTAGATGTCCTTCAGCAGCAGCCGGATCAGGATCTTCGAATAGAGCGGCGCGTCACCGAAGGCGGCCCCGACCCCTATCGCCGACGTCATGATGAGGCGTCGGACCCCGCCGAGCTGCATCGCCGCCAGGATCGAGGGGACGCTCTGCTGGATGAGTCCCGCGGATTTGAGGGATGAGCCCCGCCCGAGCGCGCTGATGAGGGCGTCCCGGCCCCTCACGGCCTCGGCGAGCCGCAGCCGGTCGTCCGTCGCGGACCCCTCGATCAGGCGCAGGCGTTCATGCCGGATCGGTATCCTGGAAACGGCGCGCACGAACGCGGTCACGTCGTGCCCCGCGTTGAGCGCCTGCGTGACGAGCTGAAAGCCGGTGCCCCCGGTCGCCCCGAGGATGAGAATTTTCCTGGGTTTCATGGCACTCCCCCGCCGGTCACTCCGGTTTCAATTCCTGGTAGCGCCCGGGCGCGTACCGCGCGGCGAGCAGGCCGGTCGCATCCTCGACCCTGATGGTCTGCACCAGGACGCCCTCCTGTCCGTAGGGAAGGTACGCCTGGCATTCGCCTGACGGGGCGATGAGGCTCGTCGCCGACTCCTGGAACCGCAGCGCGTAATTGACGCTCGCGAAGTAGATCGTGTTCTCCCTGCTGCGCATCATCATCGCCTTCTCGTAGTACGGTCCGTCGGCCGCGCCCCACTGCGTCAGGCGGACGCCTTTGCGCTCATTCCCGGTGTGCTGGGGATGGAAGACGATTTTTGCGCCGCGCACCGCCGCCCAACGCACGGTCTCGGGATAGCGCCAGCCCTCGTGGCAGATCGCGACGCCGAACTTCACCCCGTTGATTTCGAAGAGACGCCGGGCATTCCCCGGCACGTAGAACCGGTCCTCGGCAGGATCCAGCTGGTTCTTGGTCTGGTATCCCTGGAGCAGGCCCCGGCTGTCGATGACGAATGCGGCGATCTGCCGGCCCGCCTCCGAGAGCCGTTCCATGCCGATGATCGTCGCGACCGCGTGGGTCCGCGCCCAACCGGCAACCTCCCGGAGGACCCGATCCTGATGCGCCGCGTCGAAGGGCGGGACGTCAAAATCCTGTCCCCTCAGGCCCGGGAGATAGGCCTCCGGGAAACACACGATCTCCGCGCCCCGCGCAGACGCCTCGGACATCAACCGCCTGACCTTTTCCAGGCCCTCATCCAGAGTCGTGGCGACACGCGGCGACGCCAGCGCAATGATCATCGATGACCTTCGGGTGGCGCGTCCTTCTCCCCGGGCCCGGGTGATGATGGTACGTTCGTGGGCGTCTTCCTTGAGACGGAACCGGAGAGGAAGTCGAAAATTTTCATGGCAGCGCGCGATAAGAATATTTATGATGCGGGCAGGTATCGTTCACGCAATATCCTCAGGTGGTGGTTGACGTGTCCGGCGGTGATGTACGCGAGCGCCCGGACGGTGAACGGGTACCCGCTGGCGACGCCGCGCCGCATCCACGCGTCGTCCGGCAGATTCCGGAAGAGCGCCATCGTGCCGGCCCGGAGGACCCGGAACTCTTCGATGTGGCTGTTCCACGATCGTTCGTTCGCCCCGGCGGCCGAGACCGCGACCTCCTGGTCGAAGCTGGGCAGGGGCAGCTCGATTCCGCGCGCAAACCAGAGCGCGCGGAAGGCAAAGACACGCTCCGTGTCGTTGATATGGCTCACGACCTGCCGGATGCTCCACTTGTCGGGGGCGTAGCGATGGAGCGACCGGGCTTCGGGGATGGACTGAAGCAGGGCGTACGCCTCCGTCAGCTGGGCTTCGAGGACATCGCATATTTCGCCCGCACCGACCTGATCGATGTAGGTGAAATAGTACTCCGCCGCCTCGGATCGATCCGGTGGTGTCGTTATCTTCATGCTGAACCTCGCTGAGTATGAATGCCGTCGGATTATTTTTGATCGGCCTTCCCGGTCCCGGACGGGATGCGTGAACAGGACCCTGCCGAACCAGGCCGCGAATGCCGAACAGGCGAGCGCGCCCGCCACGATGCCGGCCGCCGTCTGGCCCGCCATCATCGCTTTGAGCAGCACCACCCCCACGACCGTAAAATGGATGAAATTGCCGAGAGCGACCGGACGGCTGTAGATCCCGCCGATGAGGTTGCCGCGCGCCGCCCAGTTCAGGGCCGCATATCCCAGGTAGAGCCCCCCGACGATCTGGATCGACAGGACCCCCGGCCCGTCGGGACGGGAGCCGTACCAGTCAAGGATCTCCCGAGGCAGGAATGAGGCGATAACGCCGGTAACGGCCATCACGAGCGCGCTCGCGCCCATCAGTATCCTTGTATGCATTCCGGTCGCGCCTGATGATTGCAGCCCGGTTCCCCGAACCGGGCGATGACTGCCGCACGGAGCCAGCCGATGCGTTCGGTCCGGTGTCGTTCGATGGGCGGCATATCTACAGACCGATGCCCGATTCCTTCCTGGCCGGCGGTGACCAGAGTATTTCCGGAAAACCCGGCTCGGACGCTCTGTCGATCAGCTCCTTCATTCCGAATTCGGCGGCCAGGGACCTGACGATACGGCCGAAGAGCGGATACGACACCGTGGGGGTATGCCCGTTCCCCACCTGCTCCTCGAGCTCCTCATGGCCCATCGGCGGCCCATCGGTTTCGAATTGCCCCGCGCAGGCCACCGCGAGCCCCTCGAAGAACCATGCCGGTCCCATGGCGTCCGCCGAACCGTGACCCGATATCGCGACCGATTCATGGGCCCGGTGAGTCACCTCGTGGACGATGAGCTGATGGTAGCTCCGTTCGGTCCACGGCCAGTCTGAATATAACTTCCGCCAGATTTCCCGATAGATCGGGCGGGAAACCAGGAAGAGCGTTTTCCCTTCGATCGTGCCGGAGAACGTCTCGGGGATGTTCTCGAGGGTCGTGCCGAATTCCTTCGCCAGGTACTCACGCGCCTGCGCTGGACCGTCGAACACCTTGACCGATTCGATCAGCCTTTCGCCGGCGGGCTCGAAACCTGCCGAGCGGAAGAACCCGGATACCTCGGCCAGGGCCGTCGTGACGTCCTCCTCGTATGAAGCGCGCGCGGGTTCCAGCGATGCCGGCAGGTCGAATCGCAGCGAGTCTGCGCGCCGGGACGGCTGGCAGGCTGTTACGAGCAGCAGCCCCAGGAGAGCGCCGCGGGCTGCGACGGCGGGCGGCCGTTTCATCCGGGGCATGGGACATTCCTCCGCGCGATCAGGCGTCGCCCTGCAGCAGGGCATGGATCTTTTCCATGGTGGACCAGTTTCGCGTCGTTCCCGTTTCAGCCAGGCCCTTCAGGAGCGCGACCGCCGCCCTGCTCCCGAGTATGCCGTTCCCGCACCATACGTACGCGGCGTGTTTGCCGACGTGTACCGCATCGGAGCCCCACGCAATCCCGGCGATCGAGCTGAGCGCCGCGAGGCCCTTCGCGTCGCCGGTCAGGGCGACCAGGAGTCGGGAGGGATCGGTCGCGATCGCTCCTATCTTGTTGCCGGCGATGACGGCCGCGACATCCCCGGCCGACTTCACGATGACCAGGGAATCGACGCCCAGAATGCTCCGAACGGCCGATCGGATCCGCTTCGCGTGGGCGGACGGGGTCCCGGCCGGCCCGTCGAACACCGCGTTCCCGCTGTTCAACAGCGTGCGCACGCCGGTGTAGCCCAGCCCTTCAAGTGCGTCGCGGAGGTCGGCCATGGCGACGCGCTTGGCCTTGCCGACGTTGATGCCACGGAAGAGCGCGACGTATCGGGGCATTCAGCGACCGCTCGCGACGGGGCGCACCCTGTGACTCAGTATTCGACGATTACCGGTTTCCGGGTCGCGACCGCGATGTCAGCGGCCTTCATGTAGAGTATTTGAATCTCCTCCACCGAAGCCCCCTCCGGGAGGATGATATCGGGTTGCCGTCCGTGGAACATGGCGGAGGTTTTCGCGGCACAGGTGACTTTAATGTCCATCGGAGTATAAATCCCGAATGTCAGGATGCCCACCAAACCGTTGACGAAGCTCTGCTGGGTCTCGACGACAGCGACCCCGTCGGGGCATTTCGAGGCGCTCGCGATGGTGCTCGGCGGCACCAATCCGTACACCCAGCATGAGGCGAATGTTTCATGGATGACCGTGGCGGACGGGGCGAGGCCCGTCTCGATGGTCGCGTGGTAGCAACCGGCAAAAAGCGCGACGCAAAGGATAACGATGGCCGTTCGAAGTATGGACATGAGACCTCCCTGAATGTTGATTGACTAGTAAACACCGGCTCCCCAAGGTAACACTCTGGATCAAAAAGTCAATGGATCGGGGCCGGATGCCCTCGATTCGGTCCCGGTCGGGCGGGAAATCGGATGCTCCGTCCGGCCCGGGTCAGCGGTTCCCGCCCTCACGCAACAGCGTCGCGATCTCGTCCAGCCGGGACCGGATGGCGCTGAGAAGTTCGATCTGTTTGTTGTCGACTGATCGGGCGTGGGGCGCGTCGTGACCCGCCGTCATTGCGCGCTTCAGCGCTTCGCGTCCTGCCAGGATTCGAGCGCGGAAATCGTGAGCATCGACGATGCCGATGAGCCGCATGGCGTGCGCCTGGCCCTCGCTCTGACCGGCGGTTTCGAACTTCAGGACGCTCAAATGAAACTGCCTCAGAATGGGGCCTTCGATGAAGGTGACATCCTGAATATTCTCCAGCGGTATGGTCTTCTCGACCTGGAAGAGGATGCCCTTTCGAAAACGCAGCACCGTCGGATTGAGTTCGCACTCCAGCTTGTCGAAGTAGTGTCGCGCCCACCACTGACCGACGCCGCAGAACCACACGATGGCCAGGGGAATTCCCACGATGGTGATGACGAGCCAGCATCCGACGTACAGGACAAGGTACGGCCGGATCAGAGGATTGAACTTCACGGACGATGACGGAGATTCGCTGTTGGCATCCATGCTCTATTCCCGGGTGGCGGGCCGACGACGGAGAACGGTGTGGCTGACCGTCGCGGCGCTGCCTGATTCATTGATGAGGTTGATCCCCCGATGCTGACATCGCTTTCAGGTCCCCTGACCTCCGGGAAATACCGGCGTCCCGGCCGCACCGGCGCGGATCGGCCCGGCAGGCGGCGCGACCGCTCAGTCCACCATCCCCCGGACCGCCCACGCTCGCGCGGGGAGGACGATCGTTCCGGCGGGCGTTCGCGGCAGGGCCGTTTCAAGTTTCCCGGCCAGCGTTGCGCGACGATCGGCGTCGAGCGACGCGACATACGATGGTGCGGGGCCCGTCCCCCCGAGCAGCGGCCGCCAGTAATCGTCGAAGCCCGCGAACTCCGTCCGGACCTCGAGCGGCTCACAACGCACCTCGTGAAGCCCGGCCGTGCGGAACAGATCCGCGAGCGCATCGGGGCGACAAAGAGGGAAACGCACTCCTTCATCCAGCGCCCGCGCCGTTGAATCGATCGCCGCCGCCGCATCCCAGAACACCCGCAGGCACTCCATCCTGCCTCCATAGTCCCAAACGCACGCCGAGACCGTGCCCCCGGGGGCAGTGAGGGATCGCATCTCCCTGACGCCGGCCCCGGCGTCGGGAAAGAAATTCAGCGCCAGTAACGAGGTCGCGCTCCCGTAACCGTCCGCCCGGTGCGGAAGGCCGCCCGCCCCGGCAACGACGAAGGAGGCCCGGACGTTGCGGGAATGCTGCCGGGCGTACCCGATGAACGGCTCAGCGGGATCGCACCCCAGGACCGAGGCCGGGTCGGCGAGAGAGCAGATCGCGTTCGTGAGGGCGCCGGTACCGCATCCAACGTCGAGCCAGTGAACGCCCCCGGGGATCCCCAGCCAGGACACGAACCGGGGCGCGAGCTGCCGGCTCCATCTCCCCATGAAGTCCTCGTACGTTGATCCGGCTGCCCATTGATCGCGAACGGTCGGCATCGTCAGGAATCCCGCTTTATCATGACCCGCCCGATCTCCCCGGACGATTCGAATGTGCATTCATCGTTGAGGTGGTCACTTCATCCCCTCCACGACCACCATGTTCGTGGCGGCCGTTTGATGCCGCAGGACCTTGATCGGTCCATATTCCGGCGAGTCCAGCCAGGCCCGTGCCCGCTCGATGCTTTCGAATTCCAGTATCACCAGCCGGTCGGGAGCCCAGGCGCCTTCCAGCACCACGGTCTCGCCCCCCCGGGCGAGATACCTTCCCCCGTACGCGGTGACCGTGTCGGAGGCGACCTTTTTGTATTTCTCATACCCCGCCGGGTCATGGATGTTGATATCGACGATGACATAGGCGCTCATCTGGCCTCCAGGGATGGTGTTCGATTAACCGGATTGACTGACTGCTGAAACATGGGGGGACGCTTCGGCGCCCTGCCAGAGGCGGACGAGACCGACGGGATGCGATTTGCCCTTGAGCATGACGTCCCCGAGGCTTTCAGCCACCATGCCGGGCGGCAGCACCAGTTGCTCAAAGAGGACCGAAGACGCCAGCAATCGCGCGTTGAACCGGTTGCACTCCGACTGGATGCGCGCCGTCGTATTGAGCACGTCGCCGTTATAGATCAGGTCGCGCTTGAGGTCCCCGATCTCGGCGCTGATCACCTCGCCGCAATGCAGACCGGCCTTGTATTCGGGGATCAACCCGTAGCGTGCGAGGTAGTTGGGACTGTTGCGTACGACCGCGCCGATCGCGGCGCTCACACTCACGATGAAGAAGATCGATCGGAGATGGCGCCGGATGTAGAGGGTGTTGGGCATCGGCCCTGGGATTGGGTTGTGGAATTTCGCAATTCAACGGTCCCGGTATCCGCGGCATCTGCCTGGAAGGAGCGCTCCTTTCATCGCAAACCGGGCATCAGCACTCACTTCTTCTCATTTCCGATCATTCGGTAGACCGCCGCGCCGAGGAGTGCGCCCACGATCGGGGCCACCCAGAAGAGCCAGAGCTGCGAAACCGCCCAATCTCCGACGTACAGCGCGACGCCGGTGCTGCGGGCCGGATTGACGGAAGTCTGGTCCACCGGAAGGGTGATCAGGTGAATAAGGGTAAGGCCAAAACCGATCGCAAGGGGCGCGAAACCCTGGGGCGCGCGTTTGTCGGTCGCCCCGAGGATGATGAGCAGGAACATCATGGTCATGACGACCTCGGTGATCAGGACGGCCGTGATGGCATACCCGCCGATCGAATGTTCACCGTATCCATTCGCCGCAAACCCCTGGGAGATGTCGAATCCGGCCTTGCCGGTCGCGATGAGATAGAGGATCCCGCCTGCGGCGACCGCGCCGAGGACCTGCGAAATGATATACGGCAGCACCTCTTTCGCGGGGAAACGGCCGCCGGCCCACAACCCGATGGAAACCGCCGGATTGAGGTGGCAGCCGGAGATGTGTCCGATGGCGTAGGCCATCGTCAGCACGGTCAAACCGAAGGCGAGTGAAACGCCGAGAATTCCGACGCCCACGTCGGGAAAGTGTGAACACAACACTGCACTTCCGCACCCGCCCAGGACCAGCCAGAATGTTCCGAAAAACTCCGCGCCATACTTGTTCATATGTTCCTCCTGTGTTTAATCGTTGATGCCATCGAACGGTTTGACATCGCCATTGAAGGATCCGTTTGGTACATCGGGATTCAGCCCTGCCCCGCCGTCTGCCCGGAGAGCCAGCCGCGCGAAGACGCCGTGCGGGCAAGCGCCACGAGACCGATGGCGATGATCAACACCAGCCCCTGCAACGCGAAGGCCGCCGGACCCGCCTGTGACCCCGCGTCAGTCAGGACAAAGAGGCCGAAATCCTGGGCGATGACTCCGGTCAGCGAAGCGATCAACAGCGGCCTCGCCCACCGTTTACGCATCGTCAGGGCGAGGGAGCCCGCCGCTCCGCACCATACCGCGATCGCCGTGGCGGCCACCGCCCACGCAGACCGCGACGCGTACAGCGATTGCTGCGCGGCGCTCATCTTCGCGACATCTTCAGGCGTCAGCATGACGTCCCCCAGATACGCGGCACATCCCAATAAATTCCAGAGCAGCGCGAGGATCGTGACCGGCAGGTACCATCGTGGGGGTGACGTCATCGTTTCTCCTCCTTGGTGTGTTTTCGTCTGAAGTCTGTCTGCAATCGGTCTGTCGTTCCGCCGGGTTCATCCCACGGGTGTCGATGATGAACTTGACCGGGAATTTATCCATAAACGCGACCACACGCAAGCCCGGGAGGGGTGACGATTGGCGTGAAGATCCGTGCTCCCTCCCCGATGCTCCCGATGAAGATTCCGGTGGTCAAATACCGGCCTGCGACAGCGTCCGTAACGCACTGAATACCAGGGGAACCCCCGTCATCCGCGGCCCGGCGTTCCGGTAGACGATTTAATGTCTTTCAGCCCATATCGCGTCAGCTGCCGCTACGCCGGGTAGGCGGAGCGACGTGTCGGACGGGACCGCCTCACCCCCCCGGGGGGACGCGGGGAATCCATCGGTCGACTTCCGCCTTGTACCGGGCATATGAATCGCCAAACCGCTTCGTGAGATCCGGCTCCTCGACGAGCAACACCAGGATGTGTGAAAGCGACCAGAATACACCGCCGAGCAGAATGATGGAGAGTGAACCGACGATCAAGCCCCCGCCGAACAATGTCATGATCGCGCCAACGTACATCGGATTCCGGACATACCGGAATGGACCGCTTGCCACGAAGACCTGCGGAGGATCGAAGGGAGCGGGCGTCCCGCGGCCCCTGACGAGAAACAGGACAACGCAGCTTATTCCCAGAACCGCTCCGGGTACGGCGAGGACCCATCCGACAGGTTGAAGCCACGCCGGGGGGAAAATGCCGATGATCGGATCAACGGCTCTCACCAGGGAGGCCAGCCACACCCAGAGCGCGACGAAGAGTGTCGCCAGCACGGTCCCCCTCAACACGACAGGTAATTGACGGTTATCCATAAGTACTCCCCTTGACGGGACCGGGCGCTCAGCGGCCGGTCAATTTCTCCAGGTGCTCGGGGTACCGGGTCCCCTGCACCGTGATCAGTGAGGCGGTGCTCTCAATCTCGCGCAGATCGTCCGGGGTGAGTTCGACGGCAACCGCACCGGCGTTCTCGTCCATCCGATCCACCTTTGTTGTGCCCGGGATGGGAACGATCCACGGCTTCCGGGCGAGCAGCCACGCGAGGGCGATCTGGGCGGGTGTCGCCTTCTTTCGGTCTCCGATCCTGCCGAGCAGATCCACCAGGGCCAGATTCACTTTGCGGGCCTCCGGCGTAAAACGGGGCAGGGTCGTCCGGAAATCGGAACTTTCGAATGTGGTGTTTTCGTCGATCTTTCCCGTGAGGAATCCCCTTCCCAGGGGGCTGTAGGCAACCAGGCCGATTCCAAGTTCCTCCAGCGTCGGTATCACTTCCTTCTCGGGAGTCCTCGTCCAGAGCGAGTATTCGTTCTGGAGGGCCGTGATCGGCTGGACTGCGTGGGCCCGACGGATCGTTCGCACTCCCGCTTCGGAAAGGCCGAAGTGTTTGACCTTGCCTTCCCGGATCAGGTCCTTCACCGCTCCCGCGACGTCTTCGATCGGGACGTCCGGGTCGACGCGATGCTGATAGAACAGATCGATGGCTTCGACCTTGAGTCGCTTCAGCGAGCCCTCGGCGACCTCCCTGATGTGCTCCGGCCGGCTGTCCAGGCCGACCCAGCGGGGTCCCCCGTTGGGATCGAGCCTGAAGCCGAATTTCGTGGCGATCACCACGCGCCCGCGGAACGGAGCGAGGGCTTCGCCAACGAGTTCTTCGTTGATGAACGGGCCATACACCTCGGCCGTGTCGAAAAACGTGACACCGCGCTCAACCGCCGTCCGAAGGAGGGAGATCATCTCCTGCCTGTCTCTGGGCGGACCGTAGGAAAAGCTCATTCCCATGCAGCCGAACCCGAGGGCCGAAACTTCGAGGTTACCGTTACCAAGTTTGCGTTTCTGCACGTTCAAACTCCCGTCATCGGGTCAATGGGCGGAGCGATGGCGCAACGAGAACGCGTCGCAGGCGGTGCGATTTGTCCGGCGCCGACATTCGTAATGTAACACTATCCGGGATTTTTTTCCCGCCCCTCTCGTCAACATCCCGTTACCGTAGCGGAAACGGTCCCGTCCCCGGCACAGAATCAGACATCCCCCTCCCCGTACGGGAAAACGCACAATCACATCCGGGGCGTCAACGATCGACGAGTCTCCGGCGTTCCGATAACCGCCCCGGGCATCCGAAGGAGGAAGTAACCGGCGGTGATCCACAGGAAGACCGCCGTGAGCCAGGCCACGAGCGACGCGGTCGCCGTGAAGGGGTTTGTGGCCGTCGCGACGGTTGATGGGACGATCCCGATGGTCTGATTGACAGCGGAGTGCATCAGCATGACCGGCAGCAGGCTTCCGCTGGTATGCACATAGAGCCAGGCAACCGCGACCGACAGCGCCGTCACCTGCAGCAGGTAGACCGGGAATGACTGCCCGGATTTATCGAATCCCGGGATAAGGAAGAGGGGCAGGTGCCAGCACGACCAGATCACCCCCAGCAACACGCTGCCGCGCCCGAAACCCATACGCGCAGCCAGGCGCGGAAGGGCATAGCCGCGCCATCCGATTTCCTCGCCCGCCTGCGCCAGGGTCGAGATGACGATCGCCGCCGCGATGATGTACCATGATTCCTGACCCAACCGCGGCCAGGCGCCGGTGGCGACCCGATGCGTCAGTGCGACGGCGACTTTGACCGCTGCCATGTACCCGAGGGCGAACACGTACCATCGCGCTCCCACTCGCCACTCGAGTATCCGGCCGAGCAACGCCATTGTTCCCGTGCGCCCCTCGGTCCGCGCCGTGAGCGCAAGCGCGACCAGGGACGGGGCGAACGTTCCGAGCAGCAACAACGCCCCGCGCAGGCCCGCAAGCGGGGCAGCGTCGCCGGGCACCGACCCGGCCAGCGTGAAGCACATCCACGTCAGGGTTAAAGTGAGCGAGAAGAACTTGAGCATGAATCTCCCGGCCGCGGTCCGACGATGATGCTCAGCGGCGTCGCGTACTGCGGCGCCTGCGATGGGTATTCCGCCTCAACGCCATAGTGTGAGAATAGCGGCGACGGCGATGCATCCCAGGATATGGTACGTGATGTCCACGAAATACACCGAAAGCGGCTTGCCTTCCCACGTATAGGCGACAGTGAGAGCGGCGGCCTGACGGATTGCGTTTCGGCTGCATGGTGCGGTAGTCAGCCCAGATCATAGTTCAGCGTCAACGGATGCTCTGTCCCGTGTCCGAGCGCCGACGTGCCCTCGCCGCGAAGGCCCCGGAGCTCCCCGGTACCGGAGCCAGGGATGATGAAATAAGACTCCTTCGCCACGCCGTCCTCGAACATTCCGGTGCGTTGGAGCACGAAGCTGCCCGCTTTCCCCGCGACGTGCCCGACGACCCGTTCCAGTCCGACGAACGTGGCCGAGCCGTCGCCGCGGTACATCATCAGGTATTCGACATGCCCCTCGCCCGCGATATCGCCGGTGAACGTCCTTGTGACGGCGGCCCGGGTCAGTTTTGGCAGGTCCCCGCCCTCGCTGTATGGCTTCTCGTCCCAGCCCGTGATGGTGAATCGGGAGTTCGCAACGTTCTTCATCTCTCTGCCCCTGTCTGGTGATTAGACTCTCAGCGAGCCACGGAACGCCCTGGCAGCGTAATAAGATTGTGCTCCGTTGTGATACACGAAGACATTGCCGTAGCGGAAATCGGCGAAGATGGCGCCACCGAGCTTCCTGATCCCGGCCGGCGTTTTCAGCCAGCTCGAAGTTTTCGCGTCGAACATTCCCAGCTTCTGAAGATCCCGATACTGTTCTTCCGTCAGGATTTCGATGCCCATGGCGGCGGCCATGTCAATGGCGTTATTTTTCGGCCGATGTTCTTTCCTCGACTCGAGCCCTTCGCGGTCGTAACAAACACTCCTGCGGCCTTTTGGACTTTCCGCCGAACAATCAAAAAAGATGTATTCGCCCGCCTTTTTATCATGACCGACAACATCCGGTTCACCGCCGGTCCTTTCCATTTCATTGAGCGACCATAGTTTTCCAGGATCAGCGGCCAGCTTCGCCTCGACTGAAGCCCATTCAAGGCTTTTATGGCGGCTCATGTTTTTCACAAAACGGGTTTTCAACGCTTTGAGAAGTTCATCACGTCGCTTTGCCTGCATCTCTTTCACCCTTTGCATTTCCGTCTCCGCCTTTCCGCGTTGTTTAGAGGCCGTCGCCCGGCTGTTCCTCATACCGCTCGTTCTTCCGGTTCACCACCGCGTCGCGTCTTGTCATGCCGGGACTACTTCTCATCCGCGGAGTCTTCCAGGACCTTCCCGTCAGGAGAAATGGTCACCTCATATTCTTTTTTATCTGTTGCCACGAGGAGGATTTCGTACCCTTCCAGTGTCTCTTTTCCGACCTTGACTCCTGTGACCGACATAATCTCTCTCAGGGTCGCCCCGGGGTACCTCTGCTCGGCGGCTTTCCTGACAGCCGCGGGTAGTTCCTTGACCGTGACCTCCCGCTCCCAGTTGGAAATTGACCCGTCCGCGAAGAGATCCGCCTCGAACTTGATTCCCGCCTGCGTGAACTCGATGTCATAGACTTCTTTGCCCTCCTCCATTTCCCTGGTCTGCTGAGTGATGAGCGCTTGAGGAAACCTGGCGTTGAACGAGTTCATCACTTTCTTTGGGAGCACTGCCCGGTCGGAGGTGTCCTTCGTCCCCTGACCTGAACCGATCGTGACTCCCAGGAATAATCCAATCAGCACCCCGATCCGCTGCAGACCGGTGAACGACGGTGAACGTTGTACTTTCATCATACCCTCAATGGATGATGTTGAGTGCCCGCGAGCCGGCGTCGGCGTGAACGAGTTGTGGGGCGGCATACGCCGACGGCGATCGCCCGGAAAACTCTAGAGTAATTCGAAGAAGAGGTAACCCAAACCTACGAATACTGCGCCCATCGCGACGACGATTATTATTGGAGCATAGACTCGTTGGAATGTCGTGGAATTGATGACCTGGATTTCCCTGACATCCGGACGGCGGATCGTCCCTGTGAACGCCGTTTGCCCGCCCCCCGGTAGTGATTGATGTCCGGTTCCGTCGATGTAGACTGAATCTTGTTCCCCATGAACAGTGTACTTTTCCGGAGGAAACTCTATCTGGCGATCATCATTCAAGATCACCCGGATCATTTTCGAGTTGTCCGTGAGTCGTTCGCCGGCGGAGATGGAACGAACGCTCGCACATGCTCCGATCGAAAGCATCAAACCGATTGTGATCATACCTCTGAACGTCGTCAACATTAATCTTCTCCCCCGCCCCGCAACGGTTGAGCTCACCGGCTCAGCCGCCGGCGTAGAGCCTGCTCGGTTCTTTTCCACCCCCGCAAACCGCGTGACGGCCGCCTCCCGTCCGTCGGGGCGGCTGGTGAGACTACGTCTGATCACTGATTCGTTCCCAAGGGCTCACCCCACCCTCGATGATTCGAAACATGGGGTGGGGATCCGGCACCGTCAGTCCATGAAGTTGCCGGTATCTCTTCAAATCCCGCTTCCGGAGTTTTCTCATGAAATGCGCCCACTCGTATAACAGCTGACCTTCGGTTGCTGTGATCCGGCCCCCATTCATTGTTCGACCGACCCTGGACTTGTCGAAGTTGTACCCCCGGGCCTTGGATTCATCGTACACTGCCATGAGATATCGGGTAATCATTCCGATGGGTTTCGAGTGGACGCGAAACCGTTCAAGTTGGGGGTGGTGGCGATACCCCTTCGTTTTACCGCGAAGGACCTGCTGAGCAAGTAATCCTTCACGCCAGAGGGCGACCAGGCCGAGGCGATCGAGGTACTTCGGATGAATCGTCCATAATCTCATCTCTGTTTCAATGCATTAAATGCCCGGCCTGACGGCGGAGCGATTTGTCAGCCGGCAACGGAATGCTCACCATCCACATCCCACTTACTTCCTCCGTTTTCTCTTTGCCGGGGATTTCCGTGGAATGGAGAGTACGAATTTTGTCCCCCGGTCGATCCACGCACTCAATCCGGCGGCAGAGTTAAATCCGGCTTTCTCGACGTATACAAATCCGCGAAGGGGTCTCCCCGTGAAATCCATCTCGCGGGCATGGGGGTTTGATAACGCCGCCTCGTACCCTTCCAGGCCCACACGAACCATCAGCTCATCACCGATCACCCCAACGCACATGTGCCCGCGGAGCATGAAGGCGAGGCCGCCGAACATCTTCTTCTCTTCAATCGGAGCATACTTCGCCATTGCGTTGCGTACCCGCGATGCTACTTCTTCGTCATACGCCATCGATCGGACCCAAATTGCTAAACTGCCGATTAACGATGCTGCTGACCGGCAAACGGCGCCGCCGGCTGCGGGAGCTCCGGTTGAGCAGCGGATTGGGCCGCTGATTCGCACTGCGCCGTACAGCCCTTGTCATTGGCCGGCAGGCGGTTGCCATAGTTCTACCTTGTTTCCTTCCGGATCGATGACCCAGGCAAACTTCCCATACTCGGATTCGTCGATCTTCTCGAGCACATTGCAACCTTCCTCCTTCAAGGCCTTGACCAGGGCGCGGAGGTCTTCCACTCGGTAGTTGACCATGAAGGGAGCAGAGCTCGGAGCAAAGTGATTACTTTCCTGCGGATCGATTAACCAGGCAGTCGTGCCTGCAACCGGCTTGCCTTCGGCGTCGGTCCAATCGAAAGCGGCTCCGCCCCAGGCCTGGACATCGATTCCCAGGTGCCGCTTGTACCAGGCCTGCAGCGATGGAGCGTCTTTGGCCTTGAAGAAGATACCGCCAATGCCCGTGACTCGTTTCATGTGACCTCCAATGTCTGGTTGCGTCCGGCGGAGCGGGTTGTCAGGGCCGCGCGGATCGTCACTTCATCGTAGCTGTCGTTAACTCGACTTTGATCGTATTCTCCGGATCTTGAATCTGAAAATAGTACGGCGTCGAGGCCTTCAGGAAATGGCCGGTATCCTCACGGAGCCGGAACTTGACGAAGATTGTCTCATCGATGCCCCCCAAGACGTTCATCCGCCTGCCCCACACCAGAAACGGTGCCAGCTTTTTGCCCTTCGTGTCCACCAGAAAGAGGTTGCTCTCGAGCTGCGAAATATCCCAGGTACCGGACCCAATATTGCTCAGGGAGAGGAGATACAGCAGCGAATCAAACTGGGCGGGGGATTCAAGGAGATGGAGGTCGGTGTCGTAGACCGGTTCCTTCGGATTATCCCAGTCGATATACATCCCGGAACTCTCCCGGAGGAGCTGATTGACATACCCCCTGTATTGGTTCTCTGACCAGTGGTACAGTGACTGGGCGCGACGGCCGATCGCCTTGATCACCGAAGGATAATAGGGTGTGACGATGGCCTTGATATGTGACCGGTCGTCCCGCAGGTTGTGGTTCCCGGCTTCCATGATCATCGTGAGAACTTCGGGGCTTGACCATACCGTTGACGGAGTCGCGGCGATGTCTGCATAGGTATTATGGCCGAGGTAAAAACACCCGGATGTGCTCACGAGAAACGCGGTCAATATGATGTCCCTTGTACGCAACTTCAGTAATTACATTTTGAGTTCCTCAATTATCCCCCATCCGGGATCTCGGGCTCAACGAGGTGAGCAAGGAGCGTCAAAGACTCCTGCCACCCGAGGTAACAATATTCGAGGGGGATCATCGTGGGAATCCCCTCCTGGACGATGTTGAGCTCGGTTCCACAGCTTACGGCCCGGAGGGAGATCGTCACCTGCATCTCGCCTGGAAGATTCGGATCCTCGAATTTATCCGTGTAACGAATTCGTGTATGGGGCGTCAGTTCTGTGAAAGCTCCCCCGAAAGCATGGCTCTTCCCTGTGTTGAAGTTCGTGAACGACATGCGATATCCGCCACCCACCCGCGCATCCATGTGATGAACCTTGCCTGTAAACCCATGCGGTGGGAGCCACTTGGCCATGGCCTCCGCATCGAGAAAGGCGCGGTATACTCTCTCCGGCGATGCCTTCAACACACGGTGCAGCCTGACAGTATTTGTTGAGTTTGCCATTCTTGCGCTCAATAATGTGAAAAAAGGTGATTCCCAAAGTACGAATAATTCCGAAATGCCGCCTGACGGACGGAGCTAATCCGCGTCAAATGCTCTCGCGGGCTCCCTCGTTCCGCACTGTCTTTTCATCAGCGAGTGCTTTACTCCCAGTCTTTCCTCAGCATCAGCTCTCCTATTCTGTAACCGTGAAGCATTTCGTGCATGAGTAGTTCCCTGAACATTAATAGAGCTTATGGAAGGCGCCGGATCAGCGAGCATCAACTCTAAGCGTGAGAGGTATGCTGCGTCCGCAGAAGCTATGTGGCACGCATGTTCGTGGACGGACCATTTGTCAGGGCTGGGACGACGCCTCAGATATTGTGACGGCACCTCGCGAACGAGACCGATAATAATATCAGGAGCGGACTCTAAAGTCGCTATCAGGGTTTGCGTAATATTCATATTCTCATTTCTTTTCCTACGTGGTGGTTTTCAATTTACCGCCTATCATCGTCATTGGAAATAGAAGCGCCGTAAAGATGACGTGATGCCAAATGGGTACATACGGCCAGGACAGAACCACCTTCAGTAAACCAAGGGCCACCAGCAGAAAGCCGAGGACCAGCGGTGCCCGTTTGTTTTCACCGGCGATCAGCGCGGCCAGCAATCCGGACATCACCGAGGCTATTGAACCGAGCACGATTTGTATGAGAAGAAGCGTCGTGTCCGCTGTGAACTGACCGCCATTTTCAATTGCCGCCTGGAACGCGAGTTGATGAGCGCCGTACGACTCCGGCCACATGGCCGAAAGAATCTTCTCGCTCCCGACCCACACGATCGACCAGGCAATGAATCCGGCGATGACGCCCAAAACGATCCGTACCATGGATTTCCCCTGTTTATTTCTTTGAAATGTCTCCAACAAGAATCAGCGCGTCAAAGTTCGGTGGCATTCGACCGTACCCGGCAACAACAATGTTATGAAACATTCAACCGATCCTTCCGTACTTACCTCAGGCGTTTCAACTCATTATCCCGATGGTGGAGAGACTGCCATGTTCAGCAAAATCCTTCCCCAGCATGTTGACAATTCATATCGAGGCAATAAACTCTCCCTTTGGCTCCTGGGTTTTGTTGTGTTAATCAACAGTCTGCAGAGCCTATCGGCCATCTTCAATGGCCATTTTGTGGTGATGTCAGCCGACGGCATCCCTCTTGATACCTATCCCCCTGAAAGCGTAGAAAACATTCTTGCAGTTTTCGCTCTATTGGGTCTCTCCCGCCTGATCATTTCGGCGGTTTGTGTCTTGGCGTTGGTGCGCTACCGTAGCGCGGTTCCCTTTCTGTTGGCGCTGCTTGTGGTTTATTATTTATTCAAATACCTCATACTGTATTTTATTCCATTTAATACGTCGGGAACCACAATAGCTCCATTTGTGAACATCATGATGTTCGGGCTCAGCATTGTTGGTCTGCTGTTGTCACTACAGCATCGAAGTCGTTGACTCCAGCACTGGCGCCAGCTCACGGACAGAGCTCACCGGCGCGTCGGCTGGAACGACTTGTCAGGCCGCGGCGATGGGAAATGGTCGGTTCTTTGCATACTCCTAACCCTGTTTGATCGCCTGCCCGAATGCTATCCAATCCCCATCAGGCAACTTTACCATGAATTCACGCTGCCGCCAGGACTTATCGCGAGGCGCCTCGACCATCACTTTTGGAAGTTTGTCGAGTTTAGAACGAAACAGTTCATAGAGTTGATCTACATCAGACACATCCACGTATACGGTCATTCGAGCCTTGCCGTCCGGCGTCGTGGTCCGGCCGGGTTCTTCCAAAACGCGAAGGCCGGCATTCTGCAGCTCGAGGTAGGCATACCCCGGTTCCCGATACTTCACTTCGAAAGTCAGGGCATCGCAGAGCAAATGAAGGGCTTTCTCAAGGTCTGGTACGTGTAACATTGGAGTGATTTGGTGAATCGTACTCATCGCTCTCCTCGAAATTACGTTGCTTCCATCCGGATCTGGAATTCCCGCGGCTTAACGGTAGAGCCCGCCGGCGCAGCGGCCGGCGCGGGGCTTGCCTGGAGTTTCTCCCCGACGCAACCGCGTAACGGACGCGTCACGCCCGGTGCAGCGGGTGGACACCATCAGCGATCATTCGGAGGTTTGGCGGTTACGGCATGCGCAAGCGCCGAGGATGTCCGGCAACCGACGATCGCCGGGGCCTCATGGATCAGCTCATCATTCGTGAGGGCCTCCACCATAAACAGGGCAAAATCTATCCGTCGCGTGAGGTTGCTCTTCAGGATGGGATCTCCGATATGCCGGCTCCAGACGGGCAGGCCCTGGCTCTCTCCTTCCTGGAGGTCGCTTCCCCGCACGACTGTCCAGCGCGAATTACTGGCGAATATCCGACGACAAGCATCCACCTGGTCGTTCAGATCCGCCATGCGAACAACCCTGGCGAACCAACCAAAGGCAAGGACGAACAACTTGAACGCACGTGAATATTTATCCTGACCGTCGCGTGTGATGTGCCACCCGCAGGAGAATACAAGACGTGACCCCGGCGACGCGTGATCCAGGACGGCCTGCGCTGTACCGGACGAGTACCGTTGCATGCCCCAGGGAACGAGTACGGTGAGGACTCCGTCACACCCGGCGACGGCCTTCTTGACGACCTCTCTGTCGTCGGTTGCTCCGGGTATCACCGTGACGCGTCCCTTGAACGTGTCGAGTTTCCCTACGCTCTGCTCCCGGCATACGCAAACCACATCGTAGCCCCGATTGAGCGCGTGCTGCACCATATACCTTCCGAGCTTTCCAGAGGCTCCGATGATGCAAACCTTCATGACACGACCCCCCCCATCCTCGCGAGAACTGCCATCTAACGGTAGAGCTCACCGGCGCAGCGGCCGGCCGCGGCTTGCCCGGGATTCTTTCTCACCGCAGGCCGCGTGACGGACGCGTCGCGTCCGGCGGAGCGATGTTGTCAGGCCTCATCGCTATTCTGAAGCATCTTACGGAATGAACGCACGATCTCCTCCGGCGTCAAGGTAATATTTTCCAGGGTAAGGTCAAATGACAAGTCGAGAGATTGTGCCAGTTCATACATCATCCGAATTCCATTTTCATCCATCGGTATCTGGTGATCCTGGTCTCTGGATCTCATCCTCTCCAGACAGAGTGATAGCGGTGCCCTGACATTTACCAGAAGGGTGTTCGACGCTCCTCCGCGGAAGAGAAGATCGTCGAGGATTTCCCTGCTCGCACCGGTTGTCTCCACGCACACATGTTGATATTTCTCGAGTGCAGCACTGATGGTCGGATGAATTTGACGAACACCTTCGCTGATGGATGGCTCCCGTCCGGCATCCCGACATTCAGCATAGTATTTCATCCACAGTGGTTCAACGTGGAGGAAATGTATGTTAAACGCCGACTCCAGAAGTCTTCCAATATGACTCTTACCACTTCCCTTCGGCCCGACCAGAAGGATCAGCATTACACTGTCGGCCTGGCGGTAGAGTTCATCTGCCGGGACGGTTGGCTCGCGGATCGCCTGGATTCCCGCCCTGCAAGCCGCGCGACGAACGGACCGGTGAGCCGAAACGACGTGTCAGGCGCCCGGTTCCACATCCGCCCTTTGCTTCCCCCTTAACCTCTCGATCTGCCGCCTGTGTCGTAGCACATGAACTATGGCATGCTCCATCAGTTGCTCGAGATCGTACTCCACTCCCCATCGTGTGTCTATGCTCACTGCAACAATCTGTTCCTCAGTCATCTCCCACTTCCCATCGAGCGTTTGCGCGCTATAGCCCAGCATGGCTGTCAGTTGATGATCCGCATCGCCGCGCAGAAGGAGCCTTCTGGCCGGGCTTGACGATGGAATGTGAAAGTGGGCTCTGATGTAATCGGCATACGCGTAACCGGAATTGACCACATGGGATATAATCGTTTGAACAGAGCGGCATTCCTCATCATTGGTATGAGTATCGAGGATCTGTACGAACTGATCCTCAGGAATGGATTGCAGAAGCAGCTTGAGGTCTGAGGTAGCACGTTCATACTCATCCATCAAAGCACCGATTGCGCCTTTCCGATGGGCATTCATCATCTTTGGGTCCCCTCATTCACCGGGCGTCTAACGGTAAAGCTCACCGGCGCTGCGGCCGGCGCGCGGCCTGCCTGGAGCGTCTCCCCATCGCAAACCGCGTGACGGGCGCGTCGCGTCCGGCGGAGCGAATTGTTACGCGGCAGCATTGGTGTTCCTGATAAAGATTAAATATTCGACAACGAAGTCGAGATCAGGATGAAATACCCTATGCCGAAAACGAGAATTCCGAGCACAGCATATCCGGCAGTCGTGGTAAACCAGGTGGGCTCGCTGGTCTGGATCCCATTGATCTCCTGCTTGTTGATGCTCCCTGAAAACTGTCCTTCATGATGACCACCTGCAGCAGATTGAACACCGGTTCCCTCGATATAGCCACTGTCCGAAGAAGGTTGAACCGTATATTCCCCCGCTCGTAGTTTGATCAACCGACCATCGGCCAGGTACACCTTGATTGTTCGGGAGTTATCCTGTAATGTCTTCTCCGGGGAGAGTGTCTTGAATGTTGTACATGAAATAAGGGATGCGGTTAAGATCAGTGTGAGAATAAATCGCAGATGTATGATCATCATCCGACGATCCTGCCGCCTAACGGTGGAGTCTGGCCGCGCCAGATGTTCTCGCGGGCTCGCGACCCGCCACAGATTGTTTGTTGCAGGGATTCCGCCCCGACGATACCCGCGATCAGACCGACGTCAAGTGCCGGCTCAATGAACAACCGCGGTTTGGCGTCAACCTGAGCGGATTGTCAGGCGGCCGTATGAACAGGCCATGAGTCAAGGTTGTCGAATCTCGGCATTACGGTTATATCCTCGTTCCCCGGTCGGACTGAGTTTCTCCCACCAAATTTGCTCGAGCAGCGTCAGCTCATCATTGACATTGAAATTGGGGTCGTCGGTCACCTTCACTCCTTCAAGGAGTTCGAACAGAAACTGCTCCGGTCCATATTGGTTCCAATCGGCCTGTAGCTCCCCGTTTGGATGCATCCCTGCGCTCAATTGGAATCGATGCCGATTCAATGAGCCATCGAGATTGAGACTGCTCCCCAGGAACACTTTGCCATTCGCAGTATTCCTGATCTGAAAGACGCCAGCAGGAACCTTTCGTTCTTTATACTCTCTGATGAGCGTTTTCTTACGGTCTGTCATCATTGATGAAATCATTTACACCCGGGCGACCGCCTGACGGATAGAGCTGGCCGGCGGAGACACTTCACTTCAATGGCAAGAACCGCTTCATCTGAACCTCCAGCCCGGTTTCTAATCTACAGATGTACTCACGTGTGGATAATCCACCTCCGTTAAACTCTACCTCATATGATCCTTGAGTCAACGGTTCATTCACAAGAGTGGCGATGGGGGTACCCGGTAGATCGAATACTATCAATCTGATCATTCCCGTTCTCAATAAATCAAACTTAATCGTGGTACGGGGATTGAAGGGATCAGGATAATTTTGATACCACATGCATTGTTGGGGTAGTGTAGGTGGAGCCTCCAACCCCAAAGTTACGGAATCGGACTTCCTGAAATACCGCCACGTCACAGTGGTGAGAAAGCCTTCAGACCAGGAGCCCGTTGATTGAATGATACCGGAATCTTTGAGAACAACAACATCGAACGTCGAACCACCGGAATCTCTGGAATGTATCTCTCACCCAAAACGGAGAAGAAGGCTCATAACTGCTGATGTGTAAATAATCTTTCGTCTCGGATAAAATCCACCGGATCGAATCCTGATCCCTCATCGAATCAACGATGACGTATTCTATGAGCCCCGTGTCTACCGTTTCTGTGACTGGGCCGATTGTTTGAATATAATTAATCCGTAGATCCAACGCTCCCCGATCTCGAGGGGGAAGACGTCGGCCAAAGAATCATTCTATGAGCAGGCCGTTCCCGCGTGGACAACCAGGATGCAGAGTACCCAGAATATTTTCATATCAGTTGCCTTCAGTGATATTCTGCGCCCCCCAGCGGGCGGAGCGAGGCCGCGCCGGTTGCTCTCGCGGGCTATTGCTGATTGTACAAACTTCTTGCTTGAATTGCACCCGAAACTTATCCATCCCCTTTTGTCGAACGCCCGCGTCCCGGCGTCGGCTTGAGCGAGAAGTCGACCACGGAACTCATATGCATGGTACGGTGGCCGCCGCGACGTGCCGAGGCTGAATCCCATCAGGATGGTCAGCGAAAGGAGAATACGATTGTATTACATGACAGGTGAATCGCAGGCCCAACGGATGGAGCTAATCCGATGGGCCGGTTGGCGCGCGGCCTGCCGTGATTCTTCACACCTTGAAAGCCGCGTGACAAGCGGACCGGTCGGCTTGAGTGGGCTGTTAGGCGGCAATACCCTCACAGCCGATTGCTCCAATAAAATGGCCGACGGTGTTGGTTCGCGATGGCGAGAATATGGATTCCGTCTTCGTCGACCACGTACATGACACTATATGGAAAACGACGAATGACCTTCTGACGAACGATGGTGTGAATGATGGGTGCGGCTTCCGGAAATTACCGGATCTGTTTGACCGCAATTTCTATTTCGGAAAGAAATGCCTTCCCCAGGCCGATGGATTCTGACTCGTAGTATTGGGAAGCGTCATGGAGCTCCCACTCCGCCAGGTCATGGGCTCGGAACGAGACGCTCATGTTAATCGTGCGCGGGCTTCCTTGATAATAGTGGCGACCGACTTACCTTTGATCTTGCCAGTTTTCATCTCTTTATACCGGCGAAGAGCCTCTTCGGCCCACAGTCGTTCATTCTCTGCCTGAGAGAGAGTATCCAAACTCTTGAGTAATTTCCCGGCTAAGTGGGCCCGGGACTCAAGGTCCAGCTTGAGGAGTGTCTTTTCGATCTGTTTGACGGTCATACGGGGTGCCCTTTACGCATTTCCCAATAGTACGAAATATTTCCGAAATGCCGCCTAACGGTAGAGCTCACCGGCGCAGCGGCCGGCGCGCGGCTGGCCGTGGCTCTTCACACCTCGCAAGCCGCGTGACAAACGGACCGGTCGGCTTGAGCGAGTTGTTAGGCCACCACGGTATTGACTATATGTCAGGGATGACATATATTACCTCCGTATGACATCGAGAGAAAAGCCCCTTGTCTGGCTACACGGTGAAGTAAAAACACCACCCTTCTCAAAGGAAGCCAGAATCGAAGCGGGCTACCTCTTACGGCACCTTCAACAGGGTGAATCGCTCTCACTCCCCTGGTCAAGACCGATGCCCTCCATTGGGCCTCGATGCCACGAGCTCAGAATTACGGATGCCAAATACAATTGGCGGATACTCTATCGGATTGACCGGGACGCTATTATTGTTGTGGAGGTATTTCATAAAAAGACCCGGCAGACACCTCAAACAGTGATCGATATCTCTAAACGACGACTTCGATTGTACAATCAGGCATTGGAGGATTAAATGAACAAGACCAAACGTAAAAAGCTTGAAGCCAAGGGTTGGAAGGTGGGAACCGTCCGAGAATTCCTTACCCTCTCTCCCGAGGAATCCGCCTATATCGAATTAAAACTCACCCTCGCCAAGAATTTGAAGAAGCGTCGTCGGGCACTCAACCTGACCCAGATGGCCCTGGCGCGACGTTTGAAATCCAGTCAGTCGAGGATTGCGAAAATGGAATCCGGAGACCCTTCCGTAACTGTGGATCTCTTGGTTCGCTCCCTCCTCACACTGGGCACACCGAAACACACCCTTCGCAGAACACTACCCACCTAGTTCCACTGGTGGCCTAACGGACGGAGCTAAGCTGCAGGGCCGGTTGGCTCGCGGCTTGCCCGGATTCCCACACCGCAAGCCGCGTGACAATCGGACCGGTCGGCTTGAACGAGTTGTGAGGCCGGAGACCATATACCTACTTGACAGAATGTAATACTTTTGTTATAATGTAAAAAAAGAGGTGTCACAATGCTGAAAACTGCTGTCCGCCGTGTGGGAAATAGTCTAGGTGTCACACTCCCCAAAACCATCATAGACAACTATAATTTGACTGAGGGGGACGAACTTCATCTACTCGAATCTGACGATGGAATTATTCTCACCCCTTTTAACCCTAAGTTTGCACAGTGGGCAAAAGCCTATGAGAAAGCTCAGAAGCGATACCGCAATACTCTTCGGAGTCTGGCAAAGTAATGCCCACCCATTTCATTCCGGACGAAATTGTATTGCTGATCCACAGAGATACGCTGCGGCGTAACGGTGGTCGACCTGGCATCCGGGATAAGAACCTCCTCGAATCCGCACTAGCGCAGCCCAAAATGACCGTCGGCCGCCGTTTCGTCCACCGGAGGGTATTTGATAAAGCTGCGGCATACGGTTTCCATGTCTGCTCGAACCACCCGTTCGTCGATGGGAATAAGCGGGTGGCTTTCCTCTTGATGGTGATCTTCCTTGATCGCAATGGCTGGGAACTGAAGGCCTCCGAAGAGGAAGCATATTCGACGATGATCGAACTTGCCAGTGGTAAACTGGCTAAGTCCGCACTCTCCTCCTGGCTTAAACATCACACCTCAGAACGTCGCAAGTGACTTCGTCTCCGGCCTAACGGACAGAGCTAAGCCGCCGGGCCGGTTGGCGCGCGGCTTGCCTGGATTCCCACACCGCAAGCCGCGTGACAAGCGGACCGGTCGGCTTGAGCGAGTTGTTAGGCAGCACCTTCCTTCTTCCTACGGGGTTGGAGCGTTTCACTGACTTTCTCAGCAAGCAGTATCTTCAGAAGTGACTGGTATGGGACATCCCGCCGATTCGCAAGTAGTTTGATATTCTCGAGCAACGACTCGGGAAGTCGAATCGATATTGTCTTGCTCGATGGCTTGAGATTCGAAAAGAGAGTGAACTTCGCCTTGGTCCAATCCATATACTCCGTGGAATCCTGGTTTGCCCAGAACTCGCGTTCCTCCCTCTCTGAGGCGAACTTCGGTATCTTCTTAAGCTTTTTCAAGGTACACCTTCCTCTCTTTTCGATTCATCTCTCGTGCTGATATGATCCTGATGTGTGCCCCACGGGTCGTAAAGACAAGAAACAGAAGCCTGGAGGCGTCCGTCTTTCCGAGGGCGTAGTGCCGCTGTTCCTTGTCGGAATGCTTTAGATCAGGATGGGTAAACAGAGGGTAATTGAAGAAGACTTGCTCGCATTCCCACCACGCTACTCCGTGGCTCTCCAAATTCTTGTCCCTGTTCCCCTTAACCCACTGAAAGCCTTCGATATGGTCAGGAATCTGCACGTTGATTTAATGTATATGTACAATATATACACTATCGAACAGGTTGTCAAGCCCCTCTGTGCTGCCTAACGTTCAGCATCAGCGGCGGCGCGAAGCGCCGTCCGCTGCATGCCGTTGTTAGCCTCCCACCCGAACACCTTGACGCGCCTCATCAGGATATCGCGTATCTCGCCAGTCGGCTGTCACGTGCCACCCCACGGCAGCCGTTCAGCGGTTTATGCCTGCCATACCCCATTTGTCGTACCGATCGCCTATGACGCGAGCCACCAGCGCATCCAGGGTCATCCGCTCATTGTGGGACAGCTCCACATCGCAGGCGCCGAGATTGGCCTTGAGGTTTTCAAGTTTAGTCGTCCCCGTAAGGGCCAGGATGTGTTCACCACGACCGATGACCCAGGCGAGAGCTATCTGCGCTGGTGTGCATGACTTTGCCGAGGCCACCGCTTCGATCTCGTCAGCGAGTGTTACGTTGGCGGCGTATGCTTCACCCTGGAAACGAGGTGTCGTAGATCGCCAGTCGCCTTCGCTCAGCTTCTCTGCCCTAAATCGGCCCGTCAGCATGCCTCTGCCTAGCGGTGAGTAGGCCACCAGCGATGCACCGACTTCAAGGCAGGCAGGGATGACATCGACCTCGATATCCCGGCTGAAGATCGAGTATTCCGATTGCACGGCCGCGATCGGGTGAATCTTGGCTGCACGACGGATCGTGTCGCCCGATGCTTCAGACAAACCGATGGCGCCTACCTTGCCTTCGGCCACCAGTGTAGCCATCGCGGCTACCGTTTCTTCAATCGGTCTAGTTGGATCGACACGATGCAAGTAATACAGATCGACATGATCGGTACGCAGGCGCTGCAGTGAACCTTCGATGGCGCGCCGGCAGTTCTCACGCGAACCATCCAGACCAGTGAACTCACCCGTTTCGAAATTCCGCGTAGGGCCGAACTTGGTGGCGATGAATACCCGGTCACGGCGATCTGCGAACGCTTCGCCAAGCAGCGTCTCATTTGCACCGCCAATGCCATATATTTCTGCCGTATCGAAGTGTTCGACGCCCAGTTCTACTGCTTCATGCAATAGCTTGATTGCAGCGCTGTGCTCCATTGGTGGACCGTAAAACTCTGACAAGCCCATGCAGCCAAGGCCTATAGTTGGCAGTCCCCATCTAGTATTGCCGAGTGTTCTCTTTTGCATCGGTTTTCTCTCCAATAAGCATTGATTGCTCAGCTGTCAGGCTAACGGACAGAGCTAAGCCGCCGGGCCGGTTGGCGCGCGGCTTGCCGTAGTTCTTCACACCTTGCAAGCCGCGTGACAAACGGACCGGTCGGCTTGAGCGAGTTGTTAGGTTGCGAACTACTACCGGATGAGAAGCAGTTTCTTGGTTTCAACATATGAATCAAACCTCAACTGGTAGAAATATATTCCACTGGCGATATCTGATGCGCCGTTCCAAACAATCTTATGCTCTCCCGGCACTTGGACTTGATCGAGTGGCGTAGCAATTCTCACCCCGCTCAAGTCGAATATTGTGATTGTGATTCTACCTTGAGATGGTAAATAATATTTAATCGTGGTTGAAGGATTAAACGGGTTTGGATAATTCTGCTCCAACCGAAGTTCCTGAGGTAGCATGGATTCAGATTGGTCAGATGGGATCGAGGTGATTAATTCGGTCAGCGGGCGCCTCCAGATGTGTCCCCCACTCATTATATAGAGATCGGAATCACTCGATGCCAGTAATAAGATGCGACCACTGTCGATATTATCACTGATATTACGCCAATTCATGCCATGATCCTCAGTGAGAAATATGCCAGCGTTGGTACCAGCTAGTGTCCACAATGTATCGACAATCAAACTTGTGATGCTCCGAGTATCCATTTCGTTTCCAGCAATTCGCCAAGACATCCCACCGTCCGTCGATATGAATAATCCTTCCGTGGTACCCGCATATAGGTAAGGTCGGTCAATCGCCAGGGCTCTCGTGTACTTAGTTGTTAAACCGCTATCGCCTCCCTGCCAGGTCATGCCCGTATCGTGAGAATTATATATACTATTCCAGAAATATCCGGATGCATACACATCCGCCCCATTCGTCGTCACGGAAGAGATACTACCGAGTGACTCCTCTAACCCAAGATACTCCAAACTATCTCCGGATTTAGCCATACGATAGACTCCTCCCTCTGTCCCGGCAAACAAGTGGGAATCCCCAATAGACAAATTGAGAACATTCCAGCCCCAACCCGTCAGGCCTCGGTTAATTTGCTCCCAACTTTGACCTTCATCAGATGACCGCAATACACCACCGTATCCTCCAGCATAAATAATTGAGTCATCCGTGGTTATGTCTAAAACATGGGGAATCATGGATGCATCCCACAAACTATCCCAAGTCATCCCACGATCACTTGAGACATATACACCCACCCCATAGGTCCCGATGAACAATTTCGTTCCAATACTAGACATACATTGGACACCAAGACTCGTTATTCCGTTATTTGCTGAACCCCAAGTCTCTCCATTGTTCAACGAGCGATACACTCCTGTGTACAATGTGCCAGCGTAAATAGTTGAACCTCGTGATACCAAGGCTTCGATCTGTCTATCTGGTAAACCACTGTTGACAGCTTCCCAAGTCGAACCCCCATTCGTCGAACGGAATACATCACCCCAGTTGCTAGCGTAGATGATTGAACCGCTAACGGTCAGCTTCTGAACACCAATTCCCGGAAGACTATCACTGATAGAACTCCAATGCCCTCCGTTATCCGAAGATTTGTATAAACCCGCCGAGGTCGCTACCAGGAGGATCGCTTTCCCTGAATCATTCCTATACATTGCTATATCGTTGACATGAGTCGTTATCACGGAATCAGGTTCATGCCAGGTCAACCCGTCATCGCTTGAACGATATAGACGCTGCGCCCCGGCATAGACGACCGAGACACTTAAATCGGAGGTATCAGCAAGGATGCAGTTTATTGCATCATTTACAGGCACAACTGGAATCGCCTGCCAAGAAATACCGTCATTCGTTGATCGATAGATATTGACGGAACTACCAGCGAATATTGTTGAAGAACCCGAAGAATCGACGCGGACTTCAAGGGATATGATGGATGCGTTAGTCATCCCGTTGGTTGAAGAAGACCAAGTTTCCCCCATATCTGATGAGACAAATAATCCTTGAATCCCCGCCCCTACAAAGATATACGGA
>CAVRTZ010000002.1:0-109507 GCA_963724215.1 uncultured Ignavibacteria bacterium | reverse complement strand
TACGCGGTCGGCGTCACCGGGTTGATCCTGAAGACAACGGACGGAGGAATATCGTGGACTCCTCAGACGAGCGGGACGACGAATCCCCTCAATGCGGTGAGATTTCTGGACGAGCAGACCGGGATGGCGTGTGGGACGTTCGGCGTGGTACTGACCACGACCGATGGCGGTACGACGTGGGTGACGGAGACAAGCGGTTCCGAAACGCATCTGTACGGGATCAGCGTGGTCAATACGGATGAGCGCTGGGTGGTGGGGAGAACCGCGACCATCCTGTATACGTCGGATGGTGGAGCATCGTGGAGTCATAAGGAAACCGGTCCGAGAGTGAAATTCAATGCGGTGCATTTTACCGATGGCCGGTTCGGTATGGTTGTGGGCGACGGTGGTTCGATGTATCGGACAACCGACGGAGGGGTACGCTGGGAGTCCCAAAACAGCGGCACACTCGAAAACCTCAATGATGTCGTGGTGGTGGATTCGGATCGTGCAATGGCGATCGGTGACGCAGGAACGATTCTTCAAACGACTGACGGAGGCCAGTCCTGGATGGATCGGGAGAGCGGCACTGTCCAAGACCTGGAGTCCATTTCCTCCCCGACATGGGATACGGCGTTTGTTGCAGGAGACAACCAGCTGATCGTGCGCACAGTGGACGGAGGCGTGACCTGGGGCGATAAGTCGGGAACCGTCTATGCTTCAATGCACAAAGCGGTGGCTTTCCTCACGCCCCGCCTGGGGATTGTCGGCGGTACTGCGTATGGTGTCGAGTTGACGACTGATGGAGGTGACAATTGGGACATGAGAGGATTGTATCCGCTCCCCGGTTTCACGTATCCCATCACGGACATGAGTTTCCCCACGCCGGAAAAGATTTTCCTCACGCAGCAACAAGGAAGGGTGGTCTATACCGACAACGCAGGTGCGGATTGGCATTTGCAGGCAACCGGGACGGACGTTTCGCTGTGGGGAATCTCATTCACAGATGCATTCAACGGCACAGTCGTCGGTCGGGTAGGGACAATCATCAACACGACAAACGGCGGGTCGAACTGGGTACGACAACTCAGCACCTCTGACACGACCCTGCGAGATGTCTTCTTCCTCGATTCGAGTACCGGTTGGGCCGTCGGAGACCTTGGGACGATCCTGCACACCGGACCGGAAACCGTTGACACTGCCTCCTCCATGATCGAAGTCAACACCGGCTGGAACATCGTCTCCGTGCCTGCCCTTGCCGACGATCGGTCCACGGGTTCGCTCTTCCCTGATGCCATCACCAGCGCCTATGCCTACGACGATGGTTACATCGTCTGCGATACCCTCGAATCCGGGCTGGGCTACTGGCTGAAGTTCCCCGCGAGTCTGGAGATCCCGCTCCCAGGGACCCCGATTCTGGCTGAGACGGTCAATGTGTCTATGGGGTGGAATATGGTGGGGTCCATCGGTACGCTTCTCCTGGTCTCCGGGATCAGCTCCATCCCTCCGGGGGTCGTCACCTCGAACTTCTTCGGGTTCGAGGGTTCGTATCAGCCGAGCGATGCCATTGTCCCGGGGAAGGGATACTGGGTGAAGGTCTCCGCGCCGGGAGAGCTGATTCTGTCATCGTCGGGGACTCCGGCGCCTGAGGCAAGGATCAGGATCATCGACCATGGGGAGGTCCCGCCATCGCCTCCCGACGGTGGAAATCTCCCTGCGGGTAAACCACCCGTTGTGTTCCACCTTGCGCAGAACACACCGAACCCGTTCAACCCTTCGACGCAGATCCGCTACACGCTGCCCGCGGGGGGCCGCGTCTCCCTGGTGGTCTATGACGTGTTGGGGCGGAGGGTGGCCGTTCTGGTCGAGGGGGTCCTGGAAGCCGGCGAGCACCTCGTGCAGTGGGAGGGGGAGGGTGTGCCGAGCGGGATCTACTTCTACCGGCTGGTCACACGCGGGTTCAGCAAAACGATGAAGATGGCGTTGATCAGATAAGGATCCGGAAACGTTCTCCATTCGAGCGGGGGCTCGGGGGGGGAATTGTCACCCCTTGAACACCTGCACGTCGATGCCAAATTCGGAGATCTTCCGGTAGATGGTCTTCCTGTCCACGTCCATCTTGCGGGCGACTTCGTTCATGGTCCCCTTCGACTCCACGAACATCCTCGCTCTCCCCGCCTCAATGGAGATGACGCTCTATCGGGCTCCGGAACAAACTCCAGCTCCGGTGACTCCACCAGTCTTACTTTCATACCTCAGGCGTGATCGGGATGAACACCCGCTGAATCGAAGGGCCGATCATATCTGAAGTTAGAAGCGTCCACAATAGCGGGGGGAGGGATCTGGAAAGATCGTTGCGTGTTACCGGAATATTTCTTGACATTTATTGGAATATGTGTTACCCTCGATTGACGGGGGGGAGTTCCATTCCGCCGGCATCCCCTTTCAACCCATCACGCTTGTTATGTTCTCTTCGGGGGAGATTTTAACCCCCCGGGGAAATCCTCCTGACCCCGGACGGAGAACCATTTTGATCTTACCCAGGATAGTCGTGGAGAGTAACTGGTATCGATTACTCACCTTGACATCTACCCTTCTTGCGGTATACTTCGTTTCGACATCCTCCATCAATGGACAAACACGCTGGGAATGGCAGAATCCCTGGCCACAGGGGAGTGATATCATGGCGGTCAGCTTCGTCAATGCGGATAGTGGCTTCACTGTTGGTCAGGCTGGGACGATCAACCGGACAACTGATGGCGGGGTAACATGGCTCCATTGTAAGAGTGGCACGGTCGCTGATCTGTTCGGCGTTTCCTTTTCCGACGGCTATCATGGAACGGCTGTTGGGATGCTTGGGACCATCGTCAGAACCACCGATGGCGGATTGAGCTGGGCTCTCCAAACGAGTGGGACGTCGGGTTGGTTCCGGGCCGTCTCATTTGTCAATACCCACTCGGGCACTGCGGTCGGAATTAATGGGATCATCTACCACACCACGAACGGTGGTCTGAGCTGGTTTCCGCAATCGAGCGGGACGACCGCGCATCTCTTTGGGATTTCCCATCCATCGCCCGGACACTGGATAGCAGTAGGAGCCGGGGGTCTCATTCTCTTTTCCAGTGATGATGGAACTACCTGGTCTCCTCAAGCCAGCGGCATCACCACGCAGTTGACGAATGTCTTATTCACAAACTCAACAGCGGGTTGGGGAATCGGACTAAACGGAACGATCCTGCATACGACCAATGAGGGTGTTTCATGGACACCTCAAGCAAGCGGGACCAGTAATCATCTATATGGAGTCTGCTTCAGCGATGTGGATAACGGGATCGTGGCGGGACTGAACGGGGAGATCAGGGTCACAACAGATGGTGGAGCGTCTTGGTTGCCCCGGTCAAGTGGAACGACGATGGATCTCTTCGGGCTGATTTGCGGGGATGTACAACACGCCTGGGCGGTGGGGGGTTGGGGGGAGATCGTGGCAACAACGGACGGCGGGACAACCTGGACGAGACAACAAAAGGGACCGAGACAAAATCTCCATGGTGTGGCATTTACTGACTCCCTCACGGGATTTGCTGTTGGTGATAGTGGGATAATTCTGGCCACGACAGACCGGGGATATTCGTGGCACCTGGGCCATAGTGGAACCATCTTTAATCTGGCGGATATCCAGTTCGTGGAGGATGGCTTTGGAATGATTGTCGGTGATGTCGGTACAATACTCAAAACCACAGACGGGGGTGTATCCTGGGGCGCTCGCCCATCTCCAGTCCAGAAAAACTTGAGGGCGGTATCGTTCAAGGTCACTAATAGCGGAACTATCGTTGGTGCAGATTGCCCTTTCCTATATTCTACAGACGGCGGTGAGACATGGGCAATGAAATATGATGCTCCTTTTGATATGTCCGATGTTCAAATGCTCAGTGACGATATGGGTTTGGCGAGTGGCTGGGGTTATTTCTATACAACACAAAACGCCTGGGACACTGTATTGCCACACATAGTAAACCGACAATTCCTCTATGGACTATACTTTCACGATTGGTTATCGGGAACTCTGGTCGGCGTATCGGGCCAGATCTTTCAAACCTCCGACGGGTCTGTAACCTTTCAACCTCGAAATAGCGGTGTGACAACCCATCTCAGAAAAGTTACCTTCAGTAACGACACAACAGGGATCGTTGTTGGCAATGATGGGGTGATCCTCTACTCAACCGATCGAGGGATGTCCTGGAGCTCGATACTCAGCGGAACCATCGATCATCTGAATAATCTCTATTTCATCAATGATCGAGCTGGATGGATCGTTGGGGATCGGGGTACAATTCTTCACTACGAACAGCATGAGAATGGGGGCGATACCACAACCCAGTTCAGTGTCCAAGCGATGTGGAATATCGTCTCTGTCCCATACAAGGTCGATGACTACGCCAAGACCCATCTCTTTCCGACTGCCAACGGCAACGCATTTCTCTATGATAATGGCTATTACCCACAAGACACGCTTGAGAACGGACGAGGTTACTGGCTCAAGTTTCCTTCAGCCCAGACGATCGTTATGGATGGGACACAACTCGACGCTGAGACGGTGGATGTCGCTGCAGGTTGGAACATGGTGGGGTCGTTGAGCTCCCGGATCGATGTCGCCGACGTCGGTTCGAGCCCCGGGGGCATCGTCACCTCGGCATTTTACCGTTACGACGGATCGTATACACAGAGCCCGGTGATCGACCCCGGCAGGGGGTACTGGGTGAAGGCCGCGGTGCCCGGGCAGCTCCTGTTCACTGCGGGCGGTTCACTTCCCGCAACCGCAAGGATTCGGATCGATGACCGGGGTGAAACTCCGCCGGCTCCGCCGGAGCCGTCAGATCAGCAGGCGGAACCGCACCCTCTGAAATATACCCTCGAGCAGAACACCCCGAACCCGTTCAACCCTTCGACGCAGATCCGCTACACGCTGCCTTTGGGGGGCCGTGTCTCCCTGGTGGTCTATGACCTGTTGGGGCGGAGGGTGGCCGTTCTGGTCGAGGGCGTCCGGGAAGCCGGCGAGCACCTCGTGCGGTGGGAGGGTGAGGGCCTGCCGGGCGGGGTCTACTTCTACCGGCTCGTGGCGCCCGGGTTCAGCAAAACGATGAAGATGGTGATGATCCGATGAGGGTCCCGGAACGGCCCCCCCCGAGGATCTGGTGCCGGGGTGGACGCTCAGCCCTTGAACACCTGCACGTCGATCCCGAACTCGGAAATCTTCCTGTAGATCGTCTTCCGGTCCACGTCCATCTTCCGGGCGACTTCGTTCATGTTGCCGTGCGACTCCTCGAGCATCCGCATCAGGTACTTCTTCTCCGCGTCCCGCAGCACCTGGTCCACGTAGGCCTTGTACGGTATGGAGGTGGTCAGGGGGGACTCGACCCCCGGGCGGCCTTCCTCGGACGTCCCGCGGATGTCCAGCCGCGTGATGATCTCGCCCTCGGTGGTGATGATCGCCCGCTTGATCAGGTTCTCCAGTTCCCGGATGTTTCCGCGCCACGCGTAGTTCATCATGTCGTGGATGCAGGAGGGGGAGAAGCCCTTCAGGGGGTTGCCGGTGAGCGAGCGATGTTTTTTCAGGAAGTGCTCGGCTAATAACGGAATGTCGTCGAGTCGGTCGCGCAGGGGGGGGAGCGTCACCGGGAAGACGTTGATACGGTAGAGCAGGTCCTCGCGGAAGAGCCCGCCGGCGGTCATCGCCTCGAGGTCCCTGTTCGTCGCCGCGATGATCCTCACGTCGAGCTCCCTCGGGTCGTTGCTCCCGAGGCGCGTCACCTGTTTTTCCTGGAGGACGCGCAGGAGCTTCGTTTGGAGGTTGATCGGGATGTCGCCGATCTCGTCGAGGAACACCGTCCCGCCGTCGGCCTCCTCGAATTTCCCGGGCCGGAGCCGCTGGGCGCCGGTGAAGGCGCCGCGCTCGTGGCCGAAGAGCTCGCTTTCGAGCAGCGTTTCAGGAAGGGCAGAACACTGGACCGCAAGGAACGGTTTGGACCGCCTCCGGCCGTTGAGGTGGATCGCTTTCGCGAGGAGCTCCTTCCCTGTGCCGGTTTCCCCGAGCACCAGAACCGTCACGTCGGTGTCGGCCACTTGGCGGACCTGCTTGAAGACCTTCTTCACCCGGTCGTTCTGGCTGATGATGTTGCCGAAGTCGGTCTCTGCGTCGAGGAGGGAGCGCAGCCGCTCGATTTCCGCCGTCTTGTTCAGGTCGGCGACGGCGCGCCCGATCTTGATGAGCAGCTCGTCGTTGTTGCACGGCTTCGTGAGGTAGTCGTGGGCGCCGAGCCGCATCGCTTCGACCGCGGTCTTGATCGACCCGAAGCCGGTCACCATGATGACGGTCAGGCGGGGATGCTCCTCCTTCACGATTTTCAGCAGCTCGATGCCGTTCATCCCCTCCATCACCAGGTCGGAGAGGAGGATGTCGAACCGCTCGGTCTTCAGGGCCTCGATCCCCTCGCGCCCGGACGAGACGGCGCGGACGGTGTACCCCTCGTCCTTCAACAGGGCGCTGGTGGCGACGCGGAAGGCCTTGTCGTCGTCGACGACCAGGATGCGGACGGGGGAAACGTTCATGGCGGCTCCTTCTGCGTGGTTCAGGTTTCGGTGGGGAGCGTGACCGTGAAGGTGGAGCCCTGTCCCGATTGGCTCTTCACCCTGATGGTGCCCCGGTGCTGCTGGACGATCCCGTACGAGACGCTCAACCCGAGCCCCGTGCCGCTCACGGACCCCTTGGTCGTGAAGAACGCGTCGAAGATGCGGTTGATGTTTTCGGGAGGGATGCCGATCCCGGTGTCGGTGACGGCGACTTCCACGTGGCCGCTCCCCGTCGCGGTGGAGATCGCGAGCCGTCCGCCGTCGGGCATCGCGTCCCTCGCGTTCACGATGAGATTGAGGAACAGCTGTTTGAGCTTGTCGTCCGATCCCCGGATCGACGGCACCTTCCCGGCGAGGCTGAGGTCCATTGTCACGCCGCTCTGCCTGAGCATTTCCGACGACGAAGCGGCGACGTCACGGACGATCGCGTTGATGTCGACTGGTTTCCCCGGCTCGGCGGACGTGACCGATTCCCGGTAGACGGTCAGGAGCTGTTTCGTGAGCCGGGCCAGCCGCTCCACCTCCTCGTACGCCACTTCGACGAGCTCCCGGGCCGGGGCGTCCGCGGGGGTCTTCTTCAGCGCCGTCTGCAGGCTGCTCAGGATGTTGTGGACCGGGTTGTTGATCTCGTGCGAGAGCTGGGCCGTCAGTTTCCCGGTCGCGGCGAGCCGTTCGCTGCGGATGAGCTCCTCCTGCGTTTCCCTCAGCTTCCGGAGGGCGAGCTCGAGCTCCATGTTCCGCTCGCCGAGCTGGCGGACCTTCTCCTTGAGCGTCGCGCTCATCTCCCCGAATTTCGTCGCCAGGAATTTCAACTCCACGCCGTTCGGGATTTCCATCTCGTAGTCGTAATTGCCCCTGCTGATCTCCGCCGTCCCCCTCACCAGTCCCGCGATCGGGCGGGTCACACCGCGCGACACGAGGAACCCGACGCCGATCGTCACGACCAGCACCGCGACGGAGAGCAGGATGAACGAACCGAGGACCGGTTCGAGCGCCCGTTCGGTCTCCCGGCGGATCGGTTTCAGGATCAGGAGACGGACGGCTCCCCCGGCGCCGGACGCGCCGGAGACCCGGGGCGCGAGCGATGTCGCCATGAAGATCTCGTCTCCCGAGGGGACGGTGGGCGGCTCCGGGGCGGTCCCGGTGTCGCCCGCGATTCCCGGCGCTCCGCCGGCCAGCCAGCGTGAGACGCCATCCCGTTCGCCGCCGGCCACCGTCGAGGCGGCCAGCCGGTTCCCGACCGCCAGCGCCAGGTCGCTCCCGATCATCTCCTTGAGCGTTCCGAGGTAACGTTCCGTGATCCTGAACCCGACGACGAGCCTTCCGACGACGTCCGGCCCGACGAGGACCGGCGCCGAGGCGATCCTGTAGACGGCGGAGTCGAGGGTGATCACGCCGGTGACGACCCTTCCGCGGAGCGAATCCTCGCGGGGAAAGAAGACGGACGGGTGGAACCGGTGCGGCCGGCCGGAAAGGGCGCCGAACATCTGCCGGCCGTTCCGGTCGGCGATCCCCAGGACGTCGGCCCCGATGCCCGGCTGGAGCTCGGACATCAGCTGCCGGACCGTGTTGCTGTCGCCGAGCTCGGCGACGGCCTTGAGCCGCGGGGTCTCCGCGAACAGTTCGGAACTCTTCCCGAGCTCGTCGAGCTGGAGGGAGAGGAGGGCGAGCAGCGTCGAACGGTGGGTCCGGAGGTCGGCCGCGGCGCGCGTCCTGATGTGGTCGCGCATGGCGATGTTCACCATGACGTAGCCGACGATGAGCGCGCCGGCCACGACGGACCAGATGGAGAGGAGGATGACGGTCCGGAAGCGCACGGTCGTCCGTTAAAAGCTGGCGACGATCTGGAGGGTGGCGGTGTCGTCCGCGGGGTCGTCCTGCAGGCCGACGGTGTTCACGTGCTGGTAGACGCCCTTGACGAGGACCTGGCGGCTGATCCGGTAACCGAAGGCCCCTTCGATGCGCATGATGTCGTGGTCCCACGACGCGCCCGGGATCGTGCCGTAGTACCCCGGGTCCCCCGGGGAGGGGAGTTCGCTGAATTCGATTGCCCCGACGCGCGCCGCGAGCGAGAACCTGGCGGCGGGGACGTACCGGACCTCCGCCGAAAACCCGGCGGCCCCGAGGTCGTCGCCGTAGACGTCGCTGAACTCCCAGCTGTTGAGGAAACCCTCGCCGTAGAAGGTGAAATACCCGGCGGCGTATTCGAGGTCGATTCCGGCGATCTTCTGATCGTGGGTGGCCGGGTCGAGGTCGTTGGGGTAGGTGTAGCCGTAATCGTAGCTCGTCTCGCCGGACATGTAGGGGCCCACCGCCGCGGAGAGTCCGACGGTGAGTCCGGTCATCGGGGTGACGGCCACCCTGGCGATCGTGCCGAACCCGTGGTTGTTGTTGAGCCCGTCGGGGGAATAGCTCCCGGTCGAACTGACCATGCCGTTCGTGACCGCGAGGGCGTAGTCCAGGATCCCCGCGGTGCCGAAGACCTTCACCCCGGCGTCGTAGAGCGCCCCGTCGATCAGCCGTACGCCGTTGCCCGCGGCGGTGTAGCTCGCGTCCGACATCCAGAGCTGGTAATCGGAGGCGCGCAGGGAGGTGAGGTGTTCCCGGCCGAGCGGCAGCGAGATGAAGGGGTTGGTTTTCGGGAACCGGCGTTCGCCGAGGTTACCGAACGGGACGTCGATGAGACCGGCTTCGGCGTTGAGGGCGGCACCGGCGAGTTCTGTGAACCGGATGGTGAAGAGATCGATGTGCAGTTCCTCGTCCTGCACCACCCGCACGTTGCTCAGGAACAGGATGTTCTCCGTGATGACGGCGTCGAAAAACAGGTCCGCGCGCCAGGCGAAGCTCGCCCTCCCTTCGTTGAAGGAATATTGCGAGACCGATTCCTGGGACTTCACGAGTGCGGCGGACGCCTGGCCGCTGACGTTGACCTGGGCAAGGGCGCTGCCGCCGGCGACGGCGACAGCCGCGATGCCCGCGAGGAGCGCGAGGAGCGCGCGCGCGACGATGGCCGGGGAAGAACGAATGGTCCGATCGGTTGCCCTGATCATGGGAAGTTCACCGTTGTGGTTGTTCCTGCCGCGACGGTCACGTGCTTCGTCGTCACTTTTTTCCTGCCGTACCAGAAGGTGAGGTCGTACTCTCCGGCGGGGACGCCGGCGATGGAATAGGTCCCGTCGTCCGCCGGCAGCGCGTGAAAGGGGTTGTCGAGGACCAGGATCGTCGCGAACATATAGGAATGGATGTCGCAGTACACGCTCACGGTCCCCGGCTCGTCGAACGTCACCGATTTCTTTTTCCCCTTCGGGTACCGGCCGAGGTCGAACTCACCCGGCTGGGAATAGGAGAAGACGTTGTGGAAGAGGTTGTCGTTGTTGGGGAAATCGACGGTCGTGCCGACGAGGACCGGCAGCACGAGCGGCCTGAAGACCATCTGGTACTGGTTCAATTTCGGGTTTTCCGGTGGAAGCGGGAAGGGACCGCCTCCCGGGACCGATTCGACGTACACGACTGACACTTCCGAGAGCCGGTACGGTTCGATCGGCTCGACGGACTGGGCGTGCGTGTCGTATCGCAGGAGTTTTTTCCCGCGCCTGAGGCCTTCGAGGAAATCGTCCGCGGGCGCGGTCACCCGGCCGGCGATCGTTCCACCTTCCTGCGCGCCGGCCCGGAGGGGGAAGGCATGCGCGCAGAGACAGACCATCGCCGCGACGACAATGCGTCGGCACCGGAATCGTCCGTCGGGGGAGTACGGTTCCACTGTCGTGAATCGGGATCTGAATGAATATTGGCAGGTAATGTAAGCGCTTTTGCCAATAGAATCAACGGGGATCCCCCCCCGGTCCGGCCGGTCAATTGTCCTTCGCGCCCTCGTTGATCCAGGCCCTGATCAAACCCACGCTGGCGTCCGGGAGGGGCGTTCCGCCGAGTGGCATCCTCGAGCCGAAAGGCGGAGGGGAGAGCAATTTCCGAACCAGGTTGCTGGAATCCGCGTTCCCGGGTACGATCGCGGGGCCGTGATCGCCGCCGGCCAGCAACGCGCCCACCGAAGTCACCGTCAGGCCCCCGTTGCCGCCGTGACAGCCCGCGCAGCCGTTGGCGTTGAGGATCGGCAGGATGTTGTTCCGGAATGATTTTGCTCCGCCACCGGTGCCGGTGTTGCCGGTGTTGTAAGGGTCGGTTGCATTTGAACAACCCGACAGGCAGGTGAGGGCAACGAAGGCCAGGAAGATGGATGCTATGGCGTGCATGATGTGTTTTCCATTCGGATGATGGGACATTTCCCGGGAATACTGCAATCCCCATGCCATCGACATCGGGGTCACCGGACACGCCCCGACGACGCGCAACGGGCACACGTGGTCCCGGGTCCACAGGCGATGTGGAGATGATGTCCGAAGAGAGGCACCCTGGGGCCCGCGTTGTGTGGCACCGGTGGAACGTTTTCACCCGCCGGCGGAGATTTCCCGTGCACACGTCCGCGATGACGCCTGAATGCCGGGAGCCGCCCCCCACCGAATAGCGTTTTGCCGAAATTTCCTTTATAATGTGGAGCAAATCGCCCAGTCCGACCTCAATGAAAGCGTTTTTCCGGGTCCTGCTCGCTCTTCTATTGCTCCCCGCAGCGTTTCGGTCCGCAGGGCTGGCACAGGAGGGCACGATCAGCGGCGTCGTGACGGAACGGGGAACCGGCTCCCCCCTCCCCGGCGTCACGGTCGTGCTCAAACATCCGGGTGATACGGCACTCTTCCTGGGCACGTACACCGACCTCTCCGGCCGCTACGCGTTCAAACGCCTCGCGCCGGGCCGCTGCCTCCTCACCTTTTCCATCATCGGTTTCCGGAAGATCGTCGACACCGCGGTCGAAGTCACCGGGGGAGGTGTCGTCCCGCTCGACGTTGCCCTCGAGGAAGTTCCATTGAACATGGACGCTGTGATCGTCTCGGCCTCCCGGCGGGAAGAGAAGGCGGTCTCGGCACCGGGTTCGACGTCGGTCATCGACGCGGCGACGATCGCCGAACGCCCGGCGGTGACCCCCATCGACCACCTCCGGTCGACCGGCGGCATCGACATCGCCCAGACCGGCCTGATGCAGCAGACGGTGGTGAGCCGCGCGTTCAACAACGTCTTCTCGACCACCCTCATGATGCTCACCGACAACCGCATCGCCGCCGTGCCCTCGCTGCGGGCGAACATCCCGGCCTTCATCCCGATCGTGGACGACGACCTCGAGCGGATCGAGGTGGTCCGCGGGCCGGCGTCGGCGCTCTACGGGCCGAACGCCCACAACGGCGTCGTCAATTTCATCACGAGGTCGCCGTTCGCGTCGAAGGGGACGACGGTCTCGCTCGCCGGCGGCAGCCGTTCCCTGGTGCAGGGGAGCGTGCGCCACGCCGGGACGATCGGCGAACGGGTCGGTTACAAGGTGTCGGCGGGGTATTTCCGCGGGCTCGACTGGGCGTACACCGATTCCGCGGAGGCGGCGGAGAGGCGATCCGCCATCGACAGCGGCGCGGCGGCCGACACGCTGCGCATCGGGAAAAGGGAGGCGTACGTCGAGCGCTACGGCGGGGAAGCCCGGTTGGACTTCATCCTCGGCGACCGCGCGACGGCCAACCTCACCGCGGGTATCAACCAGGCGGCGAAGACCCTCGAACTGACCGACATCGGGGCCTCGCAGGGAATCGACTGGAGGTACACGTTCGTGCAGGGGCGGATGACGCTGGGGTCGCTCTTCCTCCAGGCGTTCCTCAACGCCAGTGACGCGGGCGATTCCTACATCCTCCGCACCGGCCTCCCCGTGGTCGACCGGTCCACGATGTTCGTGGCGCAGGCCCAGCACTCGTCGTCGATCGGCGAGCGCGAGCTGCTGACCTACGGGGCCGACCTCCACCTGACCCGGCCCGTCACCGACGGCACGATCACCGGGGGGAACGAGGGCGACGACGACATCGACGAGCTCGGCGCCTACGTGCAGTCCGAGACGCGGGTGGTCCCGGGCTTCCTCGACCTCGTCCTGGCCACGCGCGCCGACTACAACAACCGGCTCGAGGACGTGGTCTTCTCGCCGCGCGCAGCGGTCGTCTGCCGCCCGGACGACCGGCAGAGCTTTCGCCTGACGTACAACCGCGCCTACTCGACCCCGAACACGACCGAACTCTTCCTCGACATCGTCGCCCGTGAAAACTTCATGGGAAACCAGGTGCCCGACGAATACGACCTCGACATCAGGGGGAGCGGGGTCCCCCGTGAAGGATATTTCTTCGCCAGGGACGACAACGGGAGGCCGATGATGCACTCACAATTCAACCCGCCGGGCGCGCCGGCGATGAGCGTCGACGACGTGGCCCTGCTCTGGCCCGCCATCGTGCAGGCCGCGAACGCGTATTACGGTATCGACCTCTCAGGGATACCCGCGCCTTCGCCCTCCGACATCGGCGCGGTGATGGCCATGCTCGACCCCGGGGCGGGGACGTATTCCCCCGTCGCCGACGTCTCTGACATCCCGGGCCTGCGGCCCACCATCACCAACACGATCGAGGCCGGCTACAAGGGCGCGGTCGCCGGCGCATTCATCGCGGGGATCGACGTCTACGGGGAACGGGTCACGAACTTCATCGGCCAGTTCGCCGTGGTGACCCCGAACGTGTTCATGAACGCCTCCGACCTCATCACCTACCTCCGCAACAACGGCATGTCGCCGGTCCAGGCGACACTCTATGGCTCATTCATCGGCAGCCTGCCGCTCGGGACGATATCGCCGGGGGGGGTGGCGGACCCGACCGCGGTCATGGTAGCGCCGCGCAATTTCGGGGAGGTGGAGCTCTGGGGCGCGGACATCTCGGTGGAATTCTCGCCCTCGCTCTCCTGGCAGGCCGCCGGCACCTTTTCGTTCATCTCGAAGAATTTCTTCGAAAAACTCGACGGCGAGACCGACCTCTCGCTCAACACGCCGGAGAACCGCGGCACCTTCGCGCTGCGCTACCGCGACGCCGGAGGGGCGTTCCACGCGGAAGGGCGCGCCCGGTGGATGTCGGGGTTCAGGATGATGTCCGGCGTCTACGTCGGCGACGTCGCGCCGTACACGCTCTTCGACCTGAACGCAGGGGCGGCGATCCCCTGGATCCCGGGCACCATGGTGACGGTCTCCGTGTTGAATATCTTCGATACGATGCACCGCGAGTTCGTCGGCGCGCCCGAAATGGGCACGCTGGCCGTCGGTAAAATCCATTTTACGATATGACCATGACTTTGCGAAAACCATACTGGATCGTCGGTGGCGGTGCGCTCCTGCTCGCACTGCTTCTCTTGAGATTCTTCGGACCGGGGAGTGAGTCGCCTGGCGCCGGCGGACCGGGAGGCCCGGGCGGGGCGCGGACCCAGCCGATGCAGGTGCAGGTGGAAGTGGTCCACCCCACCGAGATCGGCGGCACCGTCTCTGCGGTGGGTACGCTCCTCTCGAACGAGGAGGTGCAGCTCCGAAGCCAGGTCTCCGGGCAGGTCGAACGGATCACCTTCGGGGAAGGCGCCCGCGTCTCGAAGGGCGACCTCCTCGTGAAGATCAACGATGACGAACTCCAGGCGCAGTTCCTGCGGGCCAAGTCGCGCCTGGCCATCGCCGAGCAGCAGGCGGACCGGCAGATGCAGCTGTTCGAGAAGCAGTTCATCAGCCAGGAGGAGTACAACAACGCCGTCAACGAGTTGAACGTCGTCCGCGCGGAGGCGCAGCTCACCGAGGCGCAGATCGCCAAGACCGAGATCAGGGCCCCCTTCGACGGGACGATCGGCCTGCGGTTCGTGAGCGAGGGGAGCTATGTCTCGCCGGCGACGGTGATGACCACCCTCCAGGACAACAGCCGGATGAAGGTCGATTTCACGGTGCCGGAAAAGTACGCCCGCATGATCGGGGAGGGGGACAAAATCGCCTTCCGGGTCGCGACGAGACCGGAATCATATGCTGCGACCATCTACTCCACCGACTCGCGCATCGACGCCACCACGCGCACCCTCCGGGTGCGGGCCGTGGCCCCCAACACGAAGGGAGCGCTCCTCCCGGGTTCCTTCGCGAACGTCGACGTCCCGCTCAACCCGCGAAAGTCCCTCACCATTCCGGCGTATGCCCTGATCCCGGAATTGCGGGGGCACAAGGTCTTCGTCTGCGTCGGGGGGCTGGCGGAGGCCCGGCCGGTCGTGATCGGCGAGAGGTCGAACGACCGGGTGGAGATCGCCGGCGGGCTGACCGCGGGGGATTCGCTGATCACCTCCGGGATCCTCCAGCTCCGTCCGGGGATGCCGGTCGTCTCCGCGCCTGAAACCGAAAGGCCGGGTCGATGAGCCTCTCGGCAGTCTGCATCAGGCGCCCGGTGCTCACGATCGTCCTTTCGATCGTGATCGTCCTCTTCGGCCTGATCGGATACACCTTCCTCGGGGTCCGGGAATTTCCGAGCGTCGATCCCGCGATCATCACGGTGCAGGACCTCCTATCCGGGCGCCAACTCCGAGGTGATCGAGTCGCAGATCACCGAACCGCTCGAGGCGGCGATCTCGAGCGTTCCCGGCATCAGGACGCTTGTCTCCTCCAGCCGAGAGGGGAGCAGCAACATTTCGATCGAGTTCGTGCTCTCCGTCGACCTCGAGACCGCCGCGAACGACGTCCGCGACAAGGTCGCCGGTTCACTACGGAACCTGCCCCCCGACGTCGACCCGCCGGTGGTGGCGAAGGCCGACGCCGACGCGAGCCCCATCATCGTCCTGAACATCTCCAGCAGGACGAGGGACCTCCTGCAGCTGACGGACGTGGCGGACCGGATCTTCAGGGAACGAATGCAGACCATCCCGGGGGCGAGCGAAGTGCGCATCTTCGGCGAGAAACGGTACGCGATGCGGCTCTGGATGGACCCCGCGAAGCTCGCCGCCTACGAGGTGACGCCCCTGGACGTCAGGACGGCGCTCAACGCCGAGAACCTCGAGCTCCCGGCGGGGCGGATCGAGGGTTACCAGGTCGAGCTCACCGTCAGGACGCTCAGCAGGCTCAAAACGGCCGGGGATTTCAACAACCTCATCATCCGCGAACAGGACGGTCGCATCGTCCGGTTCAGGGACATCGGGTACGCGGAACTTGCGCCGGAGGACCTCCGGTCCATTTCCAAGGGGCTGGCCGGTCCCCGCGTGGCGATCGCCCTCATCCCGCAGCCGGGGTCGAACCACATCACCATCGCCGACGAGTTCTACCGGCGCGCCGAACAGATTAAAAAGGACCTCCCCGCGGACCTCGAGACCAGCATCGTCTGGGACACGACGCGGTACATCAGGAGCTCGATCCTGGAAGTGCGCGAAACCATCCTCGTCGCCTTCGGCCTGGTGGTGATGATCATCTTCCTCTTCCTGCGCGACTGGAGGACGACGCTCGTTCCCGTGTTCGCGATCCCCATCTCGCTCGTCGGCGCGTTCTTCCTGATGTACCTCGCCGGCTTTTCGATCAACGTGCTGACGCTCCTCGGCCTGGTCCTCGCCATCGGCCTCGTGGTGGACGACGCCATCGTGGTCCTCGAAAACATCTACGCGAAAATCGAGCGGGGTGTCGATCCGATGGAAGCGGGATTCGCCGGGTCGAAGGAGGTCTTCTTCGCGGTGATCTCGACGACGGTGGCGCTCGTCGCGGTGTTTACGCCGATCATGTTCCTCCAGGGCCTCACGGGGAGGCTCTTCAGGGAGTTCGGCGTGGTCATCGGCGGCGCCGTCGTGATCTCGGCCTTCGTGGCGCTGACCCTCACGCCGATGATGAGCACGAGGTTCATCCGCGCCCGGACGCAGCACACCCGGTTTTACACGCTGACGGAGCCGTTCTTCGCGCGGATGATCGCCGGGTACGAACAAACCCTCCGCGCCTTCATGCGGCGCCGGGCCACGGCGTTCCTCATCATCGCCGCGACCGCCGGGCTGATGTGGGTGTTCTTCGCGCTGTTGCCGCAGGAACTCGCGCCCCTCGAGGACCGGAGCAGGCTCCGCGTGAACTCCACCGCGCCCGAGGGCACATCGTTCGAACGGATGGACGCCTACATGGACAGCCTGATCCAGCTGATCCGGAGGGAAGTGCCCGAGGCGGACGCGGTGCTGGCGAATACCGCCGGCATGGGGGGCGCCACGAATTCCGGGAGGACCACCGTGACGCTCGTTCCCCCCGGCGACAGGGACCGGACGCAGCAGGAGATCGCGGACGCCCTCTTCCGGTCGGTCAGGAAATTGAACGACGCGCGGACCGTCGTCACGCAGGACCAGACGATCGCGGTCGGGAGCGGGGGATCCCGGGGGGGGCTGCCGGTCCGGTACGTCCTGCGCGCGCCGAATTTCGACAAACTCAGGGACGTGCTCCCGCGGTTCATCGACTCCGTGAACGCGAACCCCGCCTTCCTGGTCTCGGACGTCGATCTGAAATTCAACAAGCCGGAACTCGTCGTGGAGATCGACCGTGAACGCACGCGTTCGCTCGGCCTCTCGGTCAGCGACGTGGCCCAGACCCTCCAGCTCACGCTGAGCGGGCAGCGGTACGGGTATTTCATCCTCGACGGGAAGCAGTACCAGGTGATCGGTCAGCTGACCAGACAGAACCGCGACACGCCGGCCGGGCTGACGTCGATCTTCGTCCGGAGCAGGAGCGGAGAGCTGATCCAGCTCGACAACCTGGTCCGCCTCTCCGAACAGGCGACACCCCCGGAATTGTACCGTTTCGACCGGCAGATTTCGGCGACCGTCTCGGCGGGCCTGGCGCCGGGCTACACGCTCGGCGACGGCATCGCCGCGATGGACGGCATCGCGAAAAAGGTCCTGGATGACACCTACACGACCGCGCTCGACGGCCCCTCGAGGGATTTCGCCGAGAGCTCCGGCAGTCTGCTGTTCGTCTTCCTGATCGCCCTCGTCCTGACCTACCTGGCTCTCGCCGCCCAGTTCGAAAGCTTCCGGGACCCGCTGATCATCATGCTCACGGTCCCGCTGGCGATCGCCGGCGCGCTCCTGTCGCTCTGGTACTTCCGGCAGACCTTCAACATGTTCAGCCAGATCGGCGTCATCATGCTGATCGGCCTCGTCACGAAAAACGGCATTCTCATCGTGGAGTTCGCGAACCAGCGACGGGCGACCGGCCTGCGCCCCGCCGAGGCCGTGGTGAGCGCGGCGGTGTCGCGGCTCCGTCCGATCCTGATGACCTCGCTCTCGACGATCCTGGGCATCCTGCCGATCGCGCTCGGCCTCGGGTCCGGGGCCGGGAGCAGGGTCTCGATGGGCATCGCGGTCATCGGCGGACTCATCTTTTCGGGGGGGTTGACGCTCTACGTCATCCCGGCCGTCTACGCGTTCCTCCCGGGCTCGCGCGAGAGCGCCGCCGCGGACCCGGGGAGGCGGAACGCGGTTCTTGTCAACGTCAACACCATCCCAAACACCACAGACCAACCGGAGCAACTACGATGAATATCGGAATCCTGACCGGGGGCGGCGACGTCCCCGGATTGAACTCATGCATCAAGGCCGCGGTGTACCGCGCGACCGACGCCGGACACACGATGGTCGGGGTCCGCCTCGGCTGGGGCGGCCTCCTGCATTACGACCCCGCGGATAAAAAAACGCACGAGCGTTCCGTCGTCCCGCTCACCAAGGCGAACACGCGGACGATCGACAGGACGGGGGGGACCTACCTCCACACGTCGCGCACCAATCCCGGCAAGGTGGGCCGCAAGCACATCCCGGCGTTCCTCGAGTCGGCGTACGGAAGGTCGGGGGAGGGCGACACCGTCGATTGCACCAGGCACGTGCTGGACGTGCTCGGGCGGCTGAAGATCGACGCCCTCGTGGCGATCGGCGGCGACGACACCCTCAGCTACGCCGCGCGGCTCCACCGGGAGGGGGTCCCGATCGTCTGCGTCCCGAAGACGATGGACAACGACGTCCACGGGACCGACTACTGCATCGGGTTTTCCACGGCCGTCACGAGGAGCGTGGAATTCATCCACGCCCTCAGGACGCCGACCGGGTCCCACGAGCGCATCGCCGTGGTGGAGCTCTTCGGGCGCTACTCGGGCGAGACGTCGCTCATCTCGGCCTACCTCGCCGGGGTCGACCGGGCGATCATCTCGGAGGTCGACTTCGACATGGACAGGCTCACGAAGTTCCTGGTCGAGGACCGCATCGCCAACCCGAGCCACTACTGCATCATGACGATCTCGGAGGGGGCCAAACCGGTCGGAGGCGAGATGTACCTTACGGGCGAGGCCGACGCGTACGGGCACAAGAAGCTCGGCGGCATCGGCGACTGGGTCAGCAAGGAAATCGAGAAGCGCTCCCGTGTCCGGACGGTCTACCAGCAGCTCGCCTACCTGATGCGCAGCGGGGCCCCGGACGCGCTCGATTTAATGGTCAGCACGAGCTACGGGTACCTGGCGACCGATCTCCTGCTGTCGAAGCAGCACGGGAGGATGGTGGCGCTGAAGGACGGGAAGTACACGACGGTGCCGATCGACACGATCGTGACCGGGAAGAAGAGGGTGGACGTGGACGAACTCTACGACGTGAACCAGTACCGGCCGAAGGTCGCCCACCTGATGGGCAAGCCGATGTTTCTCTACTGAACTGCGCCGGCCCCGGGCCCGATGCCGGGCCCGGGGGTCGTGCGGGGCCGGGAGGTCACGCTGGGCTCGGACGTCAGGCGAGCCAGCCCTTCGAACGGTACCAGTCGAGCGTGCCCCTCACGCCCTCCTCGAGCGTCAGCTTCTCGCGGAAACCAAGCTCGCGGCGCGCCTTCGACCCGTCGAACGTCCAGGCGTCCTGCACGATGTCCCTTGCCTTCTCCAGGTTGAGCACCGCCGGCTTGCTGCCGAACATCGCGACGAACTGCGCCACGGCGCCGAGCGCGAACACGCACGATTCCGGGATTTTGATCCGGAAGGGTTTGCGGCCCATCACCGCGGCGGTCACGTCCCCGACGTGGAGCCAGTCGTAATACTCCTCGCTCGAAATGAAATAGGTTCGTCCCGCCGATCCCGCGTGCTCCCCCGCGAGGATGATCCCCTCCACGAGGTCGGAGACGTGGATCAGGCTGACGAGTTTTTTGTTGAAACCGATCAGCGGCTGGATCCCCTTCGCCATCGTCCTGAAGAACTCGAAGACGTCCGTGTCCCTGGGGCCGTAGACCGCCGGCGGGCGGACGATCGTCACCGGGATCCTGTCCATCACCCCGAGGCACACCATTTCCGCCTCCATCTTGCTCACCCCGTAGGTGGTGATGGGGTGGAAGGGCGTCGTTTCATCGACCGGCGCGCCCGGCGCGGCCGGACCGACTGCCGCCCCGCTGCTGACGTGAACGAACCGGCGCAGAGTCGGATTGGCGTCGAGCACGGCGGCGACCAGGTCGCGGGTGACGGCGTGGTTCCCGGCCATGTAGCCCTCACTGGTCTTCGCCTTGGTGACCCCCGCGACGTGGTAGATCATCTCCGCGCCGGCGACCGCGCCCCGGAGGAATCCCGGGTCGGTGTATTCACCCTCGAGGTAGTCGACTGGCAGACCGGAGAGCCATTTTTTGTCGGAGGACTTCCGGACGATGGCGCGCAGCGAATGTCCGCGCGCGTGGAGGCGCTCCGCGAGGTGGCTTCCGATGAATCCCGTCGCGCCGGTGATCAGGATGTTCATGAAATTGTCGGGAATGAGGTCTTTGCGGGCCCCGAACGGTCGGGGAGTGAATTGACTTTCACGAGCCCATGCAGTATATTAAAAAAAATTTTCGCATCAAATTATGTCATTCTCACGTCCTGCAGAATGACTCGCCGTCGCCGGCCCCGTCACGTTCCGACCGGATTTAACCGTTATTTGACCTTCACTTTCTCAGAACGAAAAGACGCCTCCCATCATGAGCGCAACGCCTGACCACGCATCGGGTCCGACCACGTCCCCGTCCAAACCGCCGGTGGACCTCTTCCAGAAATGCCGCGATTTCACGCGCGCCGACGAGGTGAAACAGGCCGGATTCTACCCCTACTTCCGCGCGATCGAGGAGAACGAGGGACCGGTGGTGAGGATCGAAGGCCGCAGGGTGATCATGGCGGGATCGAACAACTACCTCGGCCTCACGGCCCATCCGAAGGTGAAGGAAGCTGCGATCAAGGCGGTCGAGAAATACGGCACCGGCTGCTCCGGCTCCCGCTACCTCACCGGCACCATCGACCTGCACAACGAGCTCGAGGCGCGCCTGGCGAAGTTCATGGGGAAGGAGGCCTGCCTCCTCTTTTCGACCGGGTACCAGACCGCGCAAGGGATCATCCCGACGCTCGTCCAGCGGGGGGATTACCTCGTCACCGACAAGGACAACCACGCCTGCATCGTGGCCGGGTACATGATGGCGAAGGGAATGTTCGCCGACTTCGTCCGGTACAAGCACAACGACATGAAAGACCTCGAGAGGGTCATCTCCCGGATCCCGGCGGGGGCCGGCAAGCTGATCGCCACCGACGGCGTCTTCAGCACGTCCGGCGAGATCGTCGACCTCCCGCACCTCGTGTCGATCGCGAAGAAATACAACGCCCGGATCCTCGTCGACGACGCCCATTCGGTCGGCGTGATCGGCCGGGGCGGCCGGGGAACGGCCAGCCACTTCGGGCTGTCGGACGAGGTGGACATGACGATGGGGACCTTCAGCAAGACCTTCGCGTCGCTCGGGGGGTTCGTCGTGGGCGAGGAGCGCGTCATCAATTTCCTCAAGCACCAGTCGCCCGCCCTCATCTTCAGCGCGAGCCCGACGCCCGCGTCCGTCGCTGCGGCCCTCGCGGCGCTCGATATCCTCGAGGCCGAACCGGAACGGATCACCCGGTTGATCGCGAACGCCGACCGGATGCGCGCAGGATTCAAAAAGCTCGGCTTCAACATCATCGACGGTCAGTCGGCCGTCGTCCCGGTGATCATCGGCGACGACCTCCTCACCTTCACCTTCTGGAGGGAGCTCTTCGACGCGGGTGTGTTCGTCAACGCCTTCATCAGCCCCGGCGTGCCCCAGGGCCTGCAGATGATGCGGACCAGTTACATGGCGACCCACGAGGATGCGCATCTCGACGCCATCCTCGGCCTCTTCGAGAAGTGCGGCAAAAAACTCGGTATCATCACCTGATCGCGTGCATGCCGGGACAGTGGGGCCCGGCGCGGCCGGCAGGTTTGACGGGCTGGACAGGTTAGACGGGCCAGACAGGTTAGACGGGCCAGACAGGTTAGACGGGCCAGACAGGTTAGAAGGGCCAGACAGGTTAGACGGGCCAGACAGGTTAGACGGGCTACAGTAGACCACCCAGACCTCCTTTACTCCCTGATCTTCATGCCACCTCTCATCATCCGCACGGTCCGCAGCAACAGCGACCGCGACCGTTTCATCCGGTTGCAATGGACGATGAACGCGCACCTCGAGCACTGGGTGGCGCCCCTCCTGCAGGAACGCCGGAAACTGATGGACAAGAAGAAGAACCCCTTTTTCCTCCACTCCGACGCGGAATTTTTCATCGCCGAGCGGGACGGCACGCCGGTCGGCCGGATCGGCGCCATCCTCAACGTGAACCACAACCGCGAGCACGGCGAGAACATCGGTTTCTTCGGTTTTTTTGAGTGCGTGGACGACGTCGACGTCGCCCGGGAGCTCTTCGCCGCGGCAGAGGAGTGGCTGCGCTCGAAAAAGGTCGTCGCCGTCCGCGGCCCGGCCAGCCCGTCGGTGAACGACGAGTACGGCCTCCTCATCGAGGGATTCGGGGAAACCCCCGCCATCATGATGCCCTACAATCCTCCGTATTACGCCCGGCTCATCGAAGGTTCCGGGTATGCGAAGGCGAAGGACCTCTACGCCTACGGCCTGCATCAGAACACGTTCATGAGCGAGAAGATGCTCAGGGTCGCCGAGAGGCTGAGGGAGAGGGAAGCCCTCACGATACGGCCGCTGAACATGGACGATTTTCCCGCCGAGGTGGAACGGATCAGGGCGCTCTACGCCGCGGCCTGGCAGCATAACTGGGGGGCGGTGCCCCTCACGAAGGAGGAATTCGACGCGCTCGCGAAGGACCTCAAATCGGTCATCAAGCCCGGTCTCGTGCTGTTCGCCGAGTCTGCAGGCGTACCGGTCGGTTTCGCGCTGTCGCTGCCGGACTACAACCAGGCCTTCAGGTACAATCGCAAGGGCTGGCTCCTGACGGCCCTTCTCTGTCTGGTTTTTTTAAGGAAAAAAATCGACCGGGTTCGTATATTGGTGCTGGGAGTCCTTCCCGACCGCCTGCGCACAGGTGCGGGGACCCTTCTGATGTTCGAAACCGGGCGGAGGGCGAACGCGATGGGCTATCCCGGCGGCGAGGCCAGCTGGGTCCTCGAAGACAATGTCATGATGAACCGCGCTGCCGGCCTCATGAGCGGCACCCGGACGAAGGTCTACCGTATCTACGAAAAGTCACTCTAACCCCGAAGGAGAAGCGACATGCCAGTCAAACCGGTGGATAAAATCTGGATGAACGGAAAGTTCGTAAACTGGAACGACGCGAACATCCACATCCTCTCGCACGTGATTCATTACGGATCGAGCTGGTTCGAGGGAATCAGGTGCTACGACACGAAAAAGGGCCCCGCCATTTTCCGGCTCGAAAAACACCTCGAACGCCTCTACGATTCGGTGAAAATCTACCACGGCGACATTCCCTTCACGCGCGAGGCGCTCACCGACGCGATCATGGAGACGATCCGCGTCAACAAGATGAGGTCCTGCTATATCCGGCCGATCGTCTACCGCGGGTACGGGGACGTCGGGGTGAACCCCCTCAACAATCCCGTGGACGTCGCCATCGCGGTCTGGGAGTGGGGCACGTACCTCGGGGCGGACGCGATCACCAAGGGGATCGACTGTTGCGTCTCGTCGTGGACGCGGCCCGCGCCCAACACGCTCCCGACCGTCGCCAAGGCCGGCGGGAACTACCTGAACTCGCAGCTCATCAAAATGGAGGCCGTCAAGGCGGGATTCACCGAGGGGATCGCCCTGGACGTCTTCGGGTACATCAGCGAGGGGAGCGGCGAGAACATCTTCATCGTCAAGAACAAGGACATCTATACGCCACCCTTCACGTCGAGCATCCTCCCGGGCATCACGCGCTCCTCCGTCATGGCGCTGCTGCGCGAAGCCGGCCACAGGATCATCGAGGCGCCGGTGGCGCGCGAGATCCTGACGATCTCCGACGAGGTGTTCTTCACCGGGACGGCCGCCGAGATCACGCCGATCAGGAGCGTCGACAGGTTCCCGATCGGGGACGGCACGCCCGGCCCGATCACGAAGGACGTCCAGAAGCGGTTCTTCGACGTCGTCCACAACGGCAACGATCCGAAAAACTGGCTGACGTTCGTCTACAACGACTAGAATGAACCCCCGCGCGACGGGGGAGGAGTCCGGCCCATGAAGGAAAAACCAGCGCCGCCGGCGGCGAAGAGCAAGGCGCGGATCCGCCGCATCCTCGTGCCGGTGGATTTCTCGGAACATTCGAAGGACGCGCTCCGGTACGCCGTCGATCTGGGCCTGGTGTTCGACGCCGAGCTCGTCCTTGTGTTCGTGGTCGAATCGGTGGGGTATCCCGCGGACCTGGGGTACGGCCAGGCGGCGATCCCCGCCATCGAGCGTGAACTCTCCGAAAGGGGTAAGACCGAGCTCGCACGTCTCGCGGAAAAATACGTCGGCGGGAAACTGGCCGTGAGATTGCATATTTCCGCGGGCCGTCCCTTCGTGGAGATCATCCGCGCGGCGAAGGAGTTAGAGGCGGACATGATCATCATCGCCACCCACGGGCACACCGGGGTTGAGCACATCCTCTTCGGGAGCACGGCCGAGAAGGTCGTGCGCAAGGCCCCCTGCCCGGTCTTGGTCGTCCGCTGATCCCCTGACGAAGACGCCCTCCCCCCGCACGGGGGAGGGCGTCAGGTCTTTAGTGTCCCGGGGGGAGATTACCTGAGCAGGACCATCTTCCGCATCGCGGAAAACCCGCCCGCCTGGATCTTGTAGAAATACACGCCCGAGGGAAGCCCCGTCGCATCGAACACCGTCGCGTGTGTTCCCGCCTCCCGCGCCTCGTCGGCGATCAGCGTCGACACGAGTTCCCCGATCACGTTATACACTTCCAGCCGCACCCGTCCGTCCGCCGGCAGATCGAAACTGATCGTCGTCGAAGGGTTGAACGGGTTCGGGTAATTCTGCGCGAGGGCGTGGTTCGCAGGAACGGTGCCCGCCGCAAGGACGTACGTGGTCCCGTCGCCGGCATCGATGCGCGCGGAACCGCTCTCTCCCATCGTCGCGCGGAACGTAACCGCGTTCCCCTTTTTCCCGATGAGCTCGTATCGCCGGGGGTCAGCCGCGTTCATCGTCCAGCGCACTTCCATCGTCGAACGCGCGGAGGCGATGAGCACCGGGATCTCCCATCGGCCCGCGTTTATGTCCGGGACGACTGCGAGGTTCGACTGCGACCCGAAACGGACGTCGAACACTCCCGCCGGGGGCACGGGCGGCATTTCGAACCGTCCGGGATCGACCGTCGCCTCGGGATCGGGGCCGAACCAGAGGCCCCGCGACGCGTTCGGCTTGCTCGCACCCGCCGATGACGCCGAGATTTCGAGCCTGTTGAACATCCCGAGTTCTTCGAGCGGGCGGCGGGCGTTCGACGCCTTCGGCGCGGCGGCCGGGTTCTGCCCGTTCAGGATGAACCGCCCGGATGCGGCGGTCTTGACCCAGTACGCCCGGCCGGGCATGATGGAATCGGCGATCGAATACCCCGCATCGTACGCGAAGAATTCCGTCAACGTGTTCGACGGGGGATCCTGGACCACGTCGTCGACGGAGAGCGGGACGGCGACGGAGCCGATGAGGTTCCATCTGGCGCCGACGGAGATCGTATCGACGGCCACCGGCAGGCCGTCGATGTCGACCGGCTCGTTCGCGGGGAACTTGACCCAGTACCCCGTGCCGGCGTCGATCGAGTCCACGCCCACGTAGCCGTTCTGGTCGAACGCATAGACCGTGGCGGTCGCCTGGGGATACACTGCGGCGGCGCTCCTGTCCGGAACGAGCTGCGGAACGGACAGCAGGTTCCACTCGGGAACGACCTCATAGGAGAACGTGTACTGGAGGAACACCGCCCTGATCGAGTGCGGCCCCGTGACGCCGTTGAAGGTGTACGATGACGGCGTCCCCGCGAAGGCGCCGTCCACGATTACGCTGTCGACCAGGTAGCCGGTGTCGGCGCTGACGGTGAACGTCTGGCTCGCGCCGTCCGCGACATTGACCGGTCCGGAGGGGGAGATCGATCCGCCCGGTCCGGCGCTCGCGGTGATCACGTAGGAATTGAGCGAGAAATACGCCGCGATCGAGTGGGACGTCGTCACATTGACGAAGGCATACCCGGCCACGACTCCCTGGTTCGCGCCGTCCACGAGAACACTGTCGACGTGGTGACCGGTGTTCGGCGTGACCGTGAAGGACCGGTTGGCCCCGTAGTTCACGTTCACCGGGCCGGACGGAGAGATCGTGCCTCCGGTTGTCGCCGACGCCGTGATCGTCAGGACGTTGATCGAAAAATAGGCGGCGATGACATGGGGGCCCGTCACGTTCGTGAACGTGAAGGCGCCGATCGCCCCCCGGTTGACGCCGTCCGTGACCACGCTGTCGATATGCGAACCGGTGTTTGCGGTGATGCTGAAGGAGCGGTTCGACCCATGATTGACGTTCACCGCGCCGGACGGCAGGATGCTCCCGCCCAGCGTGGCGGTCGCGGTGATCGTGTAGACATTGATGGAGAAATAAGCGCTCACCGCGTGGTTGGCGGTCACGTTCACAAAGGTGAAGCCCGGGACCACGCCCTGGTTCACCCCGTCCACGACGACGCTGTCAATGTGGTAGCCGGCGTTCGCCGTGAACCCGAAGGACTGGCCGCCGCCATAGTTGACGTTGATCGTCCCCGACGGCGAAATCGAGCCCCCGGAGGATGCCGACGCCGCAATCGTGAACACATTGATCGAGAAGTACGCCTGGATGCTGTGACCCGTCGTAACGTTGGTGAAGCCGTAGTTCGTCACCGCACCCTGGTTGACCCCGTCGACCACGACGCTGTCGAGGTGCGAACCGGTGCTTGCACTGATGACGAACGCCCGGTTCCCGCCGTGCGACACCTGGACCGCACCCGACGGCGAGATGGTCCCGCCCGCGTCCGAGTTCGCGGTGATCGTGTAGACATTGATCGAGAAGAAGGCGCTGATCGCGTGGTTCGCAGTCACCCCGCTGAAGCCGTACACGCCGGCCGTCCCCTGGTTGACGCCGTCGACCACAACGCTGTCGATGTGATGGCCTGCGTTCGGCGAAACCGAGAAGGTCTGGTTGCCGCCGTAGCTGATGTTCACCGTGCCGGAGGGCGAGATTGAGCCACCGGGGGTGGCGGTCGCCGTAATCGAGAATACGTTGATCGAGAAGTGCGCGGTCACCGCGTGGTTCGACGTGACGTTCGTGAACGAATATCCGTTCACGACGCCCTGGTTGACGCCATCGACCACAACGCTGTCGATATGATAACCTGTATTGGGCGACACCGTGAACGACCTGTTCGCGCCGTAGTTCACGCTCACCGGGCCGGCGGGACTGATCGATCCTCCCGCTGAAGCGGTCGCGGTGACCGTATAAACATTGATCGAGAAGTATGCGTCGATCGTGTGGTTCGCCGTGACGTTGGTGAAGCTGTGGCCCGCCACCGCGCCCTGGTTCACGCCGTCGACCACCACGCTGTCAACGTGGGAACCGGTATTGGGAATAACGGTAAACGCCTGGTTCCCGCCATAGTTCAGGCCGGTCGTTCCCGACGGGCTGATCGTGCCGCCCGACGACGCCGTTGCCGTAATCGTATAGGAATTGATGCTGAAATACCCCGTGATGACGTGGTTGGCAGTTACGTTGGTGATGTCATGGCCGGCTACCACACCCAGGTTGACACCGTCAACCACGACGCTGTCGATGTGGTAACCAGTGCCCGGCGATATCGAGAACGACTGGTTCGAGCCATAATTGACGCTCACCGCTCCGGTCGGGCTGATGGAGCCACCCGCTGACGCTGTCGCAGTTATCGTGAACACATCGATCGAGAAATAGGTGTCGATCGAGTGGTTGGCCGTCACGTTGTTGAAGTCGTGACCCGACACCACACCCAGGTTGACACCGTCAACCACGACGCTGTCGATGTGGTAACCAGTGCCCGGCGATATCGAGAACGACTGGTTCGAGCCATAATTGACGCTCACCGCTCCGGTCGGGCTGATGGAGCCACCCGCTGACGCTGTCGCAGTTATCGTGAACACATCGATCGAGAAATAGGTGTCGATCGAGTGGTTGGCCGTCACGTTGTTGAAGTCGTGACTCGACACCACACCCAGGTTGACACCGTCAACCACGACGCTGTCGATGTGGTAACCAGTGCCCGGCGATATCGAGAACGACTGGTTCGAGCCATAATTGACGCTCACCGTTCCGGTCGGGCTGATGGAGCCGCCCGCAGAGGAGGTAGCCGTCACCGTGAACACGTCGATCGAGAAATAGGCGTCGATCGAGTGATCGGCCGTCACGTTGTTGAGGTCGTGATCCGACACCACGCCCAGGTTGACACCGTCAACCACGACGCTGTCGATGTGGTGACCGGTGTTGGGTGTGATTGAGAACGATTGGTTCGAACCATAATCGACGTTCACAGAACCTGAAGGAGAAATATTTCCTCCGGCTGAGGCCGTCGCCGTCACCGTAAACACATCGACGGAGAAGTAGGCTGCGATGGAGTGGGTCGCGGTGACGTTGAGGAAGTTATAGTTTGCAACCACCCCCTGGTTCACCCCATCTACCACCACGCTGTCGGTGTGATATCCCGTGTTAGGCGAAATGAGGTACGATTGGTTCGCGCCGTGATTCACATTGAGGCTTCCCGGCGGAAGGATGGAGCCGCCCGCGGATGCGGTCGCCGTGATTGTATAGACATTGATCGAGAAATAGGCGTCGATGGCGTGATCTGCCGTCACGTTGTTGAAGTCATGACTCGCCACCACACCCAGGTTGACACCGTCAACCACGACGCTGTCGATGTGGTAACCGGTGTTGGGCGAGATCGAGAACGACTGGTTCGAGCCATAATTGACGCTCACCGCTCCGGTCGGGCTGATGGAGCCGCCCGCTGAAGCTGTCGCAGTTATCGTGAACACGTCGATCGAGAAATAGGCGTCGATCGAGTGGTTGGCTGTGACATTGTTGAAGTCGTGACTTGCCACCGTACCAAGGTTGACGCCATCAACCACCACGCTGTCGATGTGGTAGCCGATGCTGGGCGATATCGAGAACGACTGGTTCGCACCGTAGTTAACGCTCACAGATCCTGAAGGAGAAAGACTCCCCCCGGCCGATGCCGTGGCCATCACCGTGAACACGTCGATCGAGAAGTACGCGTCGATGGAATGGTTTGCCGTGACGTTGTTGAAATCATGGCTCGCCACCACACCCAGGTTGACACCATCAACCACCATGCTGTCGATGTGGTAGCCGATGCTGGGCGATATGGAGAACGACTGGTTAGCACCATAGTTCACGTTCACCGTGCCGGTCGGGCTGATGGAACCGCCCACCGCCGACGCCGTGGCCTCACCGTGAACACGTCGATCGAGAAATAGGCGTCGATCGAGTGGTTGGCCGTGACATTGTTGAAGTCGTGGCTTGCCACCGCGCCCAGGTTGACACCATCAACCATCAGGCTATCGATGTGGTAGCCGATGTTGGGCTATCGAGAACGACTGGTTCGCGCCGTAGTTGACGTTCACTGCGCCGCGAGGGAGAAATGGTACCGCCGGCTGAAGCCGTCGCAGTCACCGTGAACACGTCGATCGAGAAGTACGCGTCGATCGAATGGTTGGCCGTGACGTTGTTGAAATCATGGCTGGCCACCGCACCCAGGTTGACACCATCAACCACCACGCTGTCGATGTGGTAGCCGGTGTTCGGGCGATCATCGAGAACGACTGGTTCGCACCATAGTTCACGTTCACCGTACCGCCGAAGGAGAAATGCTGCCGCCGGCTGACGCCGTCGCGGTCACCGTGAACACGTCGATCGAGAAGTACGCGTCGATCGAGTGGTTGGCTGTCACGTTATTGAAATCATGGCTCGCAACCACACCCAGGTTGACACCATCAACCACCACGCTGTCGATGTGGTAGCCGATGCTGGGCGATATGGAGAACGACTGGTTAGCACCATAGTTCACGTTCACCGTGCCGGTCGGGCTGATGGAACCGCCCGCCGCCGCCGCCGCGGTCACGGTGAACACGTCGATCGAGAAATAGGCGTCGATCGAGTGGTTGGCCGTCACGTTATTGAAATCATGACTGGCCACCGCACCGAGGTTCACACCGTCCACGACGACGCTGTCGATGTGGTAACCGGTGTTCGGGCTGACCGAGAACGACTGGTTCGCACCATAATTGACGTTCACCGACGCCGGAAGGAGCGATCGAACCGCCGGCTGAGGCCGTCGCGGTCACGGTGAACACGTCGATCGAGAAGTACGCGTCGATCGAGTGGTTGGCTGTCACGTTATTGAAATCATGGCTGGCCACCGCACCGAGGTTCACACCGTCCACTACCACGCTGTCAATATGATAACCGGTGTTCGGGCTCACCGAGAACGACTGGTTCGCGCCGTAGTTCACGTTCACCATCCCCGACGGAGAAATCGAACCGCCGGCTGAGGCTGTCGCGGTCACGGTGAACACGTCGATCGAGAAGTACGCGTCGATCGAGTGGTTGGCCGTGACGTTGTTGAAATCATGACTGGCCACCGCACCGAGGTTCACACCGTCCACTACCACGCTATCAATATGATAACCGGTGTTCGGGCTCACCGAGAACGATTGGTTCGCGCCGTAGTTCACGTTCACAGACCCCCGAGGGAGAAATACTGCCTCCGGCTGACGCCGTCGCTGTCACCGTAAACACGTCGATCGAGAAATATGCGTCGATCGTGTGGTTAGCCGTAACATTGTTGAAATCGTGGCTCGCGACCGCACCCAGGTTCACGCCGTCCACCACGACGCTGTCGATGTGGTAACCCGTGTTCGGCGTGACCGAGAACGACTGGTTGGCACCGTAATTGACGTTCACCGCGCCGGCAGGAGAAATGCGACCTCCGGCTGACGCCGTCGCTGTCACCGTAAACACGTCGATCGAGAAGTACGCGTCGATCGAGTGGTTGGCCGTCACATTGTTGAAGTCGTGACTTGCCACCGTACCAAGGTTGACGCCATCAACCACCACGCTGTCGATGTGGTAGCCGATGCTGGGCGATATCGAGAACGACTGGTTCGCACCGTAGTTAACGTTCACAGATCCTCGAAGGAGAAAGACTCCCTCCGGCCGATGCCGTGGCCGTCACCGTGAACACGTCGATCGAGAAGTACGCGTCGATCGAGTGGTTGGCCGTGACATTGTTGAAATCATGACTTGCCACCGCACCGAGGTTGACACCGTCCACCACCACGCTATCGATATGATAACCGGTGTTCGGGCTCACCGAGAACGACTGGTTCGCACCGTAGTTCACGTTCACAGATCCCGAGGGAGAAAGACTGCCTCCGGCCGACGCCGTCGCCGTCACCGTAAACACGTCGATCGAGAAATACGCGTCGATCGAGTGGTTAGCCGTGACGTTGTTGAAATCATGGCTGGCCAGCGCACCGAGGTTGACGCCATCGACCACGACGCTGTCGATGTGGTAACCCGTGTTCGGGCTGACCGAGAATGACTGGTTGGCGCCGTAATTGACGTTCACTGCGCCCGAGGGAGAAATGCTGCCTCCGGCTGAAGCTGTCGCGGTCACCGTGAACACGTCGATCGAGAAATAGGCGTCGATCGAGTGGTTGGCCGTCACGTCGTTGAAGTCGTGACTTGCCACCGTACCCAGGTTGACGCCATCAACCACCACGCTATCGATGTGGTAACCGATGTTCGGGCTGACATCGAGAACGACTGGTCCGCACCGTAATTGACGTTCACTGCGCCCGAAGGAGAAATACTGCCTCCGGCTGACGCCGTCGCCGTCACCGTAAACACGTCGATCGAGAAATATGCATCGATCGTGTGATTAACCGTAACATTGTTGAAATCGTGGCTCGCGACCGCACCCAGGTTCAGGCCGTCGACGACCACGCTGTCGACGTGGTACCCGGTGTTCGGGCTCACCGAGAACGATTGGTTCGCGCCGTAGTTCACGTTCACCACCCCCGAGGGAGAAATGCTGCCTCCGGCTGAGGCTGTCGCGGTCACGGTGAACACGTCGATCGAGAAGTACGCGTCGATCGAGTGGTTGGCCGTGACGTTGTTGAAATCATGACTTGCCACCACACCCAGGTTCACACCATCAACGACGACGCTGTCGATGTGGTAACCGATATTCGGTGTGACTGAGAACGACTGGTTCGCACCGTAATTGACGTTCACGACGCCGGAAGGAGAGATCGAACCGCCGGCTGACGCCGTCGCTGTCACCGTAAACACGTCGATCGAGAAATAGGCGTCGATCGAGTGGTTGGCCGTCACGTTGTTGAAATCATGGCTGGCCACCGCACCCAGGTTGACGCCATCCACGACGACGCTATCGATGTGGTAACCGGTGTTCGGGCTGACCGAGAACGACTGGTCCGCGCCGTAGTTGACGTTCACTGCGCCCGAGGGAGAAATGCTGCCTCCGGCTGAGGCTGTCGCAGTCACGGTGAACACGTCGATCGAGAAGTACGCGTCGATCGTGTGGTTGGCCGTCACGTTATTGAAATCATGACTCGCCACCGCACCGAGGTTCACACCGTCCACTACCACGCTATCGATATGATAACCGGTGTTCGGGCTCACCGAGAACGACTGGTTCGCGCCGTAATTGACGTTCACTGCGCCCGAAGGAGAGATGCTGCCTCCGGCTGAGGCTGTCGCGGTCACGGTGAACACGTCGATCGAGAAGTACGCGTCGATCGAATGGTTGGCTGTCACGTTATTGAAATCATGGCTCGCCACCACCCCCAGGTTCACACCATCAACCACCACGCTGTCGATGTGGTAGCCGGGGTTCGGGCGATATTGAGAACGACTGGTTTGCGCCGTAGTTCACGTTCACAACCCCCGAAGGAGAAATACTGCCTCCGGCTGACGCCGTCGCCGTCACCGTAAACACGTCGATCGAGAAATATGCATCGATCGTGTGATTAACCGTAACATTATTGAAATCGTGGCTCGCGACCGCACCCAGGTTCACACCGTCCACGACGACGCTGTCGACATGGTAACCGGTGTCGGGTGTGACCGAGAATGACTGGTTCGTCCCATAAACGACTCCGACCGCGCCGGAAGGGGAAATCGATCCGCCCTGGGAAGCCGATGCCGAAATTGTCATCGTGTCGGGCGTGACGGTCAACGTCTCGGGATTCGAACTGCCTGCGCCGGCGGTGTAGACGGTGATTTCGAAGAAGCCGGGTAACACCAGGTCCGCCGCTGAAATGGAGGCGGTGAGCTGGTGCTCGTTCACGTAGGAGGTCGGCCTGTCGGACCCGGCGAACCGCACGACGGAAAGGCCCCCCACGAATTCGGTTCCGTCGACGGTGAGAATGAACGCGCCGTCGCCCATATTTTTCGTGGACGGCGTGATTCCTGTTACTGCCGGCGATGCCGGGGCGCCCAGGCTGTGGGCCGCGTCCGCCGCCGTCCAGTCGGAAAAGCCGTCGAGACCATAGACCGTCACAGTTTTCGCCGCGGTGTCGGAAACTCCGGCCTTGCTGTGCCAGGTCGAACCGTTGTCGGCCGACTTGAAGAGTCCCAGGGTGGATGCGCTCTGTCCGTTCAGTTCGGTGTAATCGTAGCGGAACGACAGGTCGGCGAACAGTCCGCCGTTCACCAGGGGGTCGATGTCGAACGCCCTGAGGATGGAATTGTTCCCGTTTCCGGTCGCCGCCGTCCCGGTCGTCCGCGTGACGGTCGTGTTGCCCGGTGCCGTCCCGTGGAGGGTGATCGCGGCCCCGATGCCGCCGAACGTTTCCGTCCCGGAGGTCGAGGAGACTGTCCGTGTCGTTGTTACCATCCCGAGAACGGTCGCGCCGGGAGATTCCGCAAGAGTCGCCGAAGATCCGAGATGAACGGTGTTACCTCCGGTGAGCAGACGTCCCGAGACGATGGAAAGCGTGCCGTTGACCGTCTCGTCCGTCAGCATCGTGACATCCGAGGCGTTGTTGATCGTGAGATTGTTGAAGACAGACCCGCTCATCGATTGCGGTGCCGCGCCGTTCATGACCATCGTCCCGCCGGATGGCGTGAACGTCCCGCCGTTGCTCCAGTTCCCCCTGATCTGATGGGTGAACGCAGCCGCGTTGAACGATGCCCCGGCATCGATGGTGAAATTGCCGGCGACTGTCAGCGCGCCCTGTGCGGTCGCGGAGGCCGACCCCGTCACCAGCAAATTTCCTCCGAGCGAAAGGGAGGAAGCGGGCAACGATTTTACGCCGGTCCCGCCGAGGGTGAGGTTGCCGTAGGTGAGAGCCGCGATGCTCTGTGCCGCGCCGTCGTAAACGACCGTGCTTGACAGGTTGAGTGAGACCGTTGAGTAATTCGAGGGGAATCCGTTCGTTCCACCGATCCCGAGGGTGGCACCGGCCCCGACCGAGAGTGTGCCGCCGGCCGTCGTCCTGTTCGCGGTAAACGCGCCCAGGCTGAACGTGCCCGCCGTGACTGTGAGATTGCCCCCGACCGTCAGGTTCGAGCCCGGCGTGGCCGTGCCCGCGCTCTTGTTGACCGTGAAGTGGTTGAAGGTGATCGCGCTCCCGCCGGATATGGCCTGGCTCCCCGAACCGTCGAACACGACCGTGGATGTGGTGCCCGGCGTCAGTGTGCCGGAACCGCTCGTCAGCGTGAGATTGCCGCCGATGCGCAGCTGACCTGCGCCGCCGCTCAGGTTGACGACGGCAACCCCGGGGACCGCAGCCGGCGAATTGAAGGTGAGGTTGCCCGTTACGTCAAGCAATCCGGTGGTGATGGTGACCCGCGATATCCGGGTGGTCGTTGTGTTGGTGCCCCCGACGGAGAGCGAACCCCCCACCAGGCCAGTTCCGCCATTGATGCGCCATTCGTTCGTTCGGTTATTGTTGGTCGGCTGGGCGACCGTGACTCCTCCCGTGACCGTCAGTGAGTTCGTCCCGGAATGGACGAGGACGTTCGATCGGCTCCCGGCGGCGAGGATCAGCGAGTTCACCGTCGCAGCGGCCGTGTTCAGCGTGACCGTTGTCGTCGAAGCGAGGAGAGGGTTGCCGATCGTGACGTCGTCGGCCGACGAAGGTACCGCCTGCCTGCCGTATGTTCCGCTGCCGCTGCCGCTGGCGCCCGCCGCGAGTCGCAGGGACGTGTTGCTCAGGATCGTCGCGACGGTCCCCCGGACCGTGGCGGGACTGCCCTGGAGCATCAGCACGTCACCCACCTGGAGCTCCGTGGTGAACGCGGTGCCCGTCCCGGTGACGTTGATGCTGCCATTCGTGAACGTCGTGGTGCCGGTCCGGCCCTGAATCCAGGTCGATGCCGTGTTCCAGTTGACGTTGCCGGTGGCCCTGTTGATGACCGAGCCGGCGTACGAAAACGCCGGCGTAAGAAGGAGCACAAACACGCTGTAGACGAGCGCGTTCCGTTTTTGCATATATCCCCCGATTATCGTTTAGCCGAGATCACGTATTCAGTGTTGAGAACGTGTCCTCAAAATGATGGGCCGAATATAGAGAAAAGGGTGACAGGTGATGGACGGGGGTTGATTTGGGTCACGGCGTGGGGCGGGAGGGGCAAAAGGAGGTGATAAAACGCGGAAATCAGGATGGATGAAGGGGGGTGCGAGGGTAAACGGAACCGGTACGGCAGGGCCCCTCTCTATATAAGAGGGGAGTTACGTGAGTTATTTTTTCCGGTCCATCATGTACCCGATAAAATTGCCGAGCGATGTCCTGGACTCCGAGGGCGCCAGCGATTCCAGCGCTGCGGCCGCCTTCGACGAATATTCTCCCGCCTTCTTCAGGGCGTATTCGATGCCCCCGTACCCTTCCGCGAAATCGACGATCCGCTGGATGTCCTTTCCGGAGGCCCCGTGTTTGATCAGCGAGACGATACGTTTGGATTCCGCTTTCGGCGCCTGCGCGAGCGAATGGATGAGCGGCAGCGTGAGTTTCTTCTCCTTGAGGTCGATCCCGGTGGGCTTCCCGGTGATGCTCTTCCGGCCGGTGTAATCGAGGAGGTCGTCGCGGATCTGGAAGACCATCCCGATGTTCTCGCCGAACTCCCGCATCCTCTCGGCGAGTGAGCGGTCGGTTGACGCGCTGGCGGCCCCGATCTGGCAGCAGGTCGAAAGCAGGGAGGCGGTCTTGTCGGAGATGATCCGGAGGTAGGTCGGTTCGTCCAGGTCCAGGTCGCGGCTCTTGGCGATCTGGAGGATCTCCGCTTCGCTCATCCTCCGGACGGCGTCCGAGATGATCTTGAGGAACTGGAAATCGTCGTTGTCGAGGGAGAGGAGAAGGCCCTTGGCGAGCATGTAGTCCCCCATCAACACGGCGATCTTGTTCTTCCACACCGCGTTGATCGACGCGATGCCGCGCCGCGTATCCGCGTCGTCCACGACGTCGTCGTGGATCAGCGTGGCGGTGTGGAGGATCTCGACGAGCGCCGCGCCGCGGTAGGTGCTCTCGTTGACGTCCCCGCAGGCGCGCGCCGAGAGGAGGACCAGCGCCGGCCTGATCCGCTTTCCCTTCTGCCGGACGATGTACCGCACGATCAGGTCCACGAAGGCGACCTTCGACTTCATCGCGTCGCGGAGCCGATCGTCGAAGACGTCCAGTTCCCGGTCGACGGGCGCGGTCAATTCCCTCAGTTTCATGTGACGTCCATGATCGACGGGTTTGCCGCGTCCCGCTTCCGCTTGGCCATGCCGGCGATCCCGATGCTGAGTTCGTACAGGACCACGATCGGGACGGAGAAGACCGACATCGTGATGGGGTCGGTGGTCGGCGTGACGATCGCGGATACGATCAGGATCACCACGTACGCGTGCCGCCGGTAGTGGCGCATGAACGCCGGGGTCAGGATCCCGAACCGGGCGAGGAAGTACGACACCATCGGCAGCTCGAAGATGAGCCCGGAGATCAGGACGAGCTGGATCACGAAGCTCATGTATTCGCTGACGGCGATCATGTTGCGGATGTCTTTCGTGCCGAACTCGGTGAAGAACTGCAGCATGTACGGCAGCATCACGAAATACGAGAACGCCACGCCGCTAAAAAAACAAAGCGAGGAGAAGGTCACGATCTTCGAAATGTATTTCCGTTCCTTCGGGAGCAGGCCGGGCTGGATGAATTTCCAGATCTGGTAGAGGATCCAGGGGACGCTCAGGACCAGGCCGGACACGATGACCGTCATCATGTAGAAGGTGATCTGGCCGTACGGGATCGTGTTGATCAGTTCCAGCGGGGGGGTGGTGCGCGTCCCGGGCCGGAGGATGACCTCGTTGATGATCCAGTCCGCGAAGTAGCCGCAGACCGCGACGGCGACGAGGACCCCCGCCACGGACTTGATGAGATGCCAGCGCAATTCCTCGAGGTGGTCGAGGAACGACATCTCCTTCTCGTCGGTGGAGAACTCTTCGGTGATGTCCGGCGGATCGGGGAAGCTGACGTCATCGGTTTACCGGTACAGTCTTCGAATGATTGGTTGCGGCGAACGACCCCGGCCCCCGGCGGGCCGTGCGGGACTACCCGCCGCGCCCGGGGCTCGTCACCCGGCGTAGAGCGGGAACCCCTCGCACAGTTCGTTCACTTTTCCGGCGACGGTCTTGTAGACGGCGTCGTTCCCGATGGAGGACAGGACCGTGTCGATCAGGCCCGCGATCCGCTCCATGTCGGCCTCGCGCATGCCCCTGGTGGTCAGTGCGGGGGTCCCCATCCGGATGCCGCTCGTGATGAGCGGGCTCTTGTCGTCGAAGGGGACCGCGTTCTTGTTCACGGTGATGCCCGCGAGGTCGAGCGCCTCCTGGGCGTCCTTCCCCGTCAGGTTCTTGTTCCGCAGGTCGATCAGCATCAGGTGGTTGTCCGTCCCGCCGGACACGATGTCGTAGCCGCGGGCCGTGAGCGCGGCGGCGAGCGCCCGGGCGTTCGCGATGATCTGCCGCGCATAGGCCTCGAACGAGGGGTGGAGGTTTTCGAGGAACCCGACGGCCTTCGCGGCGATGACGTGCATCAGCGGTCCCCCCTGGACCCCGGGGATCACCATCGAATCGAGGAGCTCCGAGATCATCTTCACCCGGCCGGACTTCGGCGCGGTCAAACCGAAGGGGTTCTCGTAATCCCTGCCGACGAGGATCAGCCCGCCCCTCGGACCCCTCAGCGTCTTGTGGGTCGTGGAGGTCACGACGTGGCAGTGCGGTATCGGGTCGTCGAGCAGTTTTTTCGCGATCAGCCCCGCGGGGTGCGCGATGTCGGCGAAGAGGAACGCGCCCGCCCTGTCGGCGATCCGGCGGAACGCGCGGTAATCGATGTTCCGGGAGTACGCGCTCGCCCCGACCGTGATCATCTTCGGCCGCTCCCTGAGGGCGGCCTTCTCCACCTCGTCGTAGTCGATGATGCCGGTCTCCCGGCGGATCCCGTACGACACGAAATTGTAGAGCCGCCCGGAAAAATTCACCGGCGACCCGTGCGTCAGGTGCCCGCCGTGCGAGAGGTCCATCCCCATCACCTTGTCGCCCGGCTTCAGGAACGTAAAGTAGACGGCCATGTTGGCCTGCGATCCCGAATGCGGCTGGACGTTCGCGTAATCCGCGCCGAAGAGCTTTTTCGCGCGGTCACGCGCGAGGTTTTCCGCCTGGTCCACGAATTCGCAACCGCCGTAGTACCGTTTCCCCGGGTACCCCTCGGCGTACTTGTTGGTGAGGACCGAGCCCATCGCCTCCATGACGGCGGGGCTCACGAAGTTTTCGGAAGCGATCAGCTCGAGCGTGGTGTTCTGCCGCCCGGTTTCCCTGCGGATGATCGCGGCGATGTCGGGATCGGTCTGCTTCAGGTGGTCCATCGCAGGGTGTGTCAGAGGTTAGTCAGGTCGTGAATTTTGTCGACGCGCTTCTGGTGCCGTCCCCCCTGGAATTCGGCGGAGAGGAAGGCGAGCACGATCTCCCTCGCCCGTTCCCAGGAGGTGAGGCGTGCGCCGATGGCGAGGACGTTCGCGTCGTTGTGTTCGCGGGCGAGCTTCGCCGCCTCGGGGGATTCGACGTTGGAGGCGCGCACCCCGGAGTGCTTGTTGGCGACGATCGACATCCCGATGCCCGGAGCCGCACACCAGCACGCCGAGCTGCGCCTTCCCGGAAGCCACCGCCACCGCCACGCGGTGGGCGTAATCGGGGTAATCGACGGAGTCGGTCGACGAGGCCCCGAGGTCGATCACCTCGATCCCCATCGAGCGCAGGAGCTCCACGATTTTCTGTTTGTACTCAAAACCGGCGTGGTCGGCGCCGGCGGCGATGGTGCGGGTCTCTTTGGGATGCGTATGGGTCACTCCTCTACGGGGCGCTGGAACCAGAATTCGCTGATGTCCATCGATGCCGATATACGGAAAATTTTGTCTTCCTGCAAAATGTCGTCCGTGGACCCGCGCATCGCGAATCCGGCGGCCAGCGAGAACCTCGTCTCGTTCAGGATCGGGAACGAGATCCCGGCGGTGACGCCGTTCTCGCTGATCGCCTCCCCGCCGATCTCGAGGTAGCCCGCGTCGTGGTAGATCCCGAGGGAGTAGGTCACCCTCCTGCCCGGGCTCTCGTTCCCGACGCCGGCCCGCGTGAGCTCGGCCCCCGCGGAAATGCGCACGGTGTTCTTCAGCCGGACGGACGGGTAGGTCTCATAGGTGTTCCCGCTCCATTCCTGGAACCGCACATCGGCGGCGGCGAGGACGTTGCCGGACCGGTAGGTCATCCCGCCGGTGAGCGAGTAGGGGAGCCGGACGGAGCGCTCACCACCGTTGACGGTGTCGGCGGTGGTCGACGAAACGGCCGCGCCGTACTGGTAGATCCGTTCGGTCTCCACCGTCGGCCACGCCGTCGTGGTCAGCGAGAGGCCGAACGCCACCGGGTCGCCCGGGTCATACAGGACGCCGAAGGTGGAGCCGAAGCCCCTGACGCTTTCGCGCCTCGTGAAATCGGCGTCGGTGTACCCCGACCCGGTGAAATGCTGGTTCATGCTGTAGCGGGTGCTCCCGAAGTAGTAGTTGAACTGCGCCGCGGCGCTCAGGCCGGGCAGGACCCTGATGCTCGCGCCGGTGAAAAACCTGGAGGTCCCGCCTTCGCCGATGTGGGTGAGTTCGTAGGAGAGCCCGCCTGCTCGACGGGTTCGACGACGGTGTAGTTCACCCGGCTGTACGGCACGACGCCGCCTCCGACAGTGATGCCGAGGCCGCTGTCGACCGGTATCGCGAAACAGAGACCGTTGAAATAGACGCCGGTCAGGTACGCCGACGACGTGCCGTCGGTGGTCTTGAACCCTTCATAGATCGCGCCGGTGGAGAACCGGATCCTGGGATATGGAGGACCAGGCGGCCGGGTTCACATCGTTGATCGACCCGGAGGGCTGGTACGCGGCGCCCGTCGCCCCGAGACCCCAGATCGGGGTCGACGCGGTGATCCTCAGGTCCCCGACGCCGTACCGGGAATAGACCGACCCGCCGCCGCCCGCCGGGAGCGGAACGACCGCGAGGAGGCAGACGATCGCGAGGACGAGGACCCTGATGGGCGGCATACCGGTCGGAGTTTTCATGTCAGGGGAATTGTGTGTACGTGATCCGGATACGGGGCCGGAGGGAATCGGCGGCGGCGGAATTGTACACACCCACCTGGTCGAGCGTGCCGAGCTCGCCGAGGGTCCGGAGCACGATGCCCGCGTTCGGCTCCCTGGTGTTCCACAGCTGGACGTACGTCTTGATGTCGGCCCGGTAGATCCTCGAGCCGTTGACCGTCACCGGGTACGCGAGGCCCGAGAGCACGAGAGAGTCGAGTGGGAACGACCGGTCCTGCACGAACGAGACGGTCAGGGTGTCCCGCGACACGCCGGGTCCCGGCGGGAGACCGGGGTTCGGCGTCACTTCCAGGTACGCCTGGGAGATGCTCACGCCCGCCGGGAGCGCGAGCGAGTCGAACCGGTACCGGCCGCGGTAGGCGACCCCGCTCTGGAGGACCGTCAGTCCGGCCTGGACCGGCACCGTGCCGTCGGCGACGAACACTCCCTCGATGGCGTTGCGGGAAAGCGTCAGTGTCGTATCGGCGGCGCCCCGGTAGTAGACCCTGAGGACCGGCTGGCGGCCGGCGGAGACCATGAGCGGGCTGTTGAAGCCGAACACCGTCGCCTGGCCGGCGGAGGGAATCATCATCAGCGAACCGGTCCTGGCGGTGAGCCACGACCGCAGCAGGGCGGTGTCGACGCGGACTTTCAGCAGGGTGTCGCCGGTCGATACGGTGCCGGAAAAGGAGCCGGACGGGAGCGGGTCGTACGATCCCGCGACGCTGTCCCACCGGAAGGAGGTGTTGCTCCAGGCCGCGGTCATGTTGTGGATGGCGAAGGACAGACGCGCCGCCGCTGTCGGGCAGGAGGTAGCCCGGCTTGCATTTCGATCACGCCGGAATCGATCCTGGACGTGGTGTCGAACGATGCGAACGAGAACCGCAGGAGCGACCGCGCCTCGTACCCGGGCGTCGTGCCGACCAGGAGCGTGCTCTGGTTGCCGCCGACGCGGACGAGGTAATTGGTGTCGGAGGTCGCCACGGCGGTGAGCGCGACGATGGTCAGGCTGTCGGGGAGCAACTGCGCGCCGGAAGAGTTCGGGTCGTCGGCGCAACCCGCCTGGCCGAGGAAGAGCGCGGCGAGGAGGATGAACGGCGCGGCGGCTTTCACGGGTGTCATCGGGAGGCGTGGCGCTGGTTCGTTCCCGAGACTCCCGGCCACGAACTCCATCGCGTCGTACAGGTCGTCGGCGACGTAGTCGAGGGGGATGCCGTCCCGTTCGCACAGTTCGCGTTCCGCCCTGCCGTACCCGGTAAGGACCAGGATCGCGTGCGCGCCCGCGTTCTTCGCCATGCCTACGTCGACGGTCCGGTCGCCGATGACGTAGGATTTCCCGGGATCGACCTTGTACTCCCTGACCGCCCGGTCGATCATGCCGGTCTTCGGTTTCCTGCAGTCGCAATCCCTCCGGTAGACGTCGATCCCCCCGTCCGGGTGGTGGGGGCAGTAGTAGATGCGGTCGACGCGGGCGTTCTGCTCGAGGAGCCGGTCGGTCAGGACGCGGTGAACCTCGAGGAGGTCGTTCTCGCTCAGGAGACCCCGGGCGACGCCCGACTGGTTCGTGACGATGAAGACCCTCAGGCCCAGGTCGTTGGCCTTGCGGATCGCTTCTGCGGAGCGGGGGATCAGGTGGAGGTCCCGTGGTGAGGTGAGAAAATCGACTTCCTCGTTGACTGTTCCGTCACGGTCGAGAAATACCGCGATGTTTCCCATCAGCCATTCTTGACGATCGAGGCGTAAATGTCCATAAACTGACGGGCGAGTGTCTCCACGCCGTTGTTCCGCGTGTGGTCGGTCATGTGCGTGATGATCGAGCTCTTCCTGTCCTGGAACAGCTGTTCCATGTCTTCCTGGCTCGAGTGGCGGATGCCCTTCTCCGCCTTCGCCCCGATGGTGGTGACGACGTCGGCGCAGGTCAGGCCCGCTTTCAGGAAATTGAGGCGGCCGGCCGGCCCGCCGTTCGCCGGGAAGAGTTCGTTCGGGAGGCCGCTCTTTTCGTAGGCGCTCTTCGGAAACGTTCCGTGGGAGGCGAGGCTGTGCACGGTGAAAACGGTCTTCACGTTCTTGAAAAAGGGGTCGTTCTTATAGATGGTCTTGAGATAGGCGGGGATCAGACCCGTCTGCCAGTCGTTGCAGTGGATGATGTCGGGCTGCCACCGGAGCCTTTTCAGGATCTCGAGCACGCCGCGGCAGAAAAAAATGAACCGTTCGTCGTTGTCGGGGAAATATTTCTTCGTCTCGGGGTTCATGTAGAGCCCCTCGCGGTTGAAGTAGCGGTCGTTCGCCAGGAAGTAGACCAGCACCTTCTGGGTGTCGCCGTTCAGGTAGGAGGACCGCACCTGGGCCAATTCCGTGATGCCGGCGACGGGCACACCGATGTCCTTCATTCTCAGGAGGTTGTGAATCTGGAACTTCCTCCCGTTGATGCAGCTGTAGCCGGGAAGCGCGACCCTCACGTCGTGTCCGGAATTCTTGATCGCCTTCGGGATGTTCCCCGCCAGGTCTGCGAGGCTGCCGGTTCGAATGAACGGATCCGCCTCGCTCGCAACAAACAACACCCCAAGGTTTTTGGTCATGGTCGGAGAGAAGTGGATAAAATGTCCCGAATTGTGATTTAATTTAGGCATTTTCGGGGAGAAAATCAACCAGTGTCTTGACAATATCTCCTGCTTTCTCTATATTTGTACGTATCGATTCAATCAGTCATCAGGAGTCCTGAACCGATTTTTTTGTTAAGGGTTTAAGCAACAAGGAACAGCGAAACGCCGTTAGTGACGGCGATTCAGCGATTTCAGTTGGCGCGAAAAACCTTTGACGGAAACGGGTGTTCATGATTTCGGGTGAGCGTGCCGGGTGTCGGGTTTTTCCGATATCCGTTTTTTTTTGGGCTGATTTAAGGCTGATGACTCGATACCGGGGGACATATACCGCACTTACGCTCGCTTTGGTCCTTTTTGGCGGCTACCGATCCTATGGTGCCTCCGGCGGGGACGTCCGGGTGCTCTCGTCGGCTCCCGGAGCGACGGTCGTCGAGTATACCCCCCGGTACCTCCCTGTCACCTCCAGGAAGGTCGGCGGCTCTGAATACCTCCGGTACGATTTTGACGGGGCCCGGCTCCCGGCCTCAATCCGGCCCGGCGCGCCCGACGTCTTTGTACGCTCCTTCCCGCTGCTCCTCGGGTCGTCCCTGAACCGCGTCGAGGTTCTCTCCGAAGAACACGTCGATACGACGGGGGTACTCCTGGCGCCGTCGCCGGACATCGTCGATGCAGAGAACGTCCCCGCCTGGAGTTACCGTCCCGATCCTTCAGCCTACTCCGTCGCCGGTTTCTTTCCCGCCGAAGTGGCCGTCCTCTCCGACGTGGGGGAGGTCCGCGGGTCGATCCTCGGCAACCTCGTCATCGCGCCGCTGAGGTACGATCCCGCGCGGAAAACGCTCCGGAGGTCCACCAGGATCGTGGTGAGGATCACCTCCGACGGCCCCGCCGCCGGGCTCCACCCGGCCGATCCGCTCGTGGCGGGCATCGCGATCAACGATCGGCGCGCGGCGGGAGCGGCCCCGGGTCCCGCCGTGGCGAAGCGTTCAGGCCGGCTCGCGAACAGCGTCCTCAGTCAGGGGGCCTGGCTCAAGGTGTCGATCACCGAAGAAGGGATCTATCTTCTGAGCGGCCAGGCGCTCATCAACGCGGGCGTGCCCGCCTCGACCGATCCAGGGACGATCCGGGTATTCGGAAACGGCGGGGCGGAGCTTCCGGCGAACCCCCTGACGCCCGTCCCCGATGACCTCGTCGAAGTCCCCCGCCTTGTCAACGACGGCGGCGCCGCGGGCGCCCTCGACCCGCTCGACGAAGTGGTCTTCTACGCGGCCGCGACACGGGGCTGGAAGTATGACCCGGTCGCACGCCGCGTGTCCCACACCATCAACCGTTTCTGGGAGACGAGTTATTGCTGGATCACGTACGGCGGCGCCGCCGGAAGACCGATGCCGGCGCTGGCCCCCGGCCCCGCCCCCGATTTCACGGCGGGGACGGTGGAGGGGAGACTCTTCCGCGAAGACGAAAGGGTGAACATCCTCTCGTCCGGCCTCTCCTGGTTCGGCCAGTCGTTCGACGCCGGCGACCGCCTCACGTACGCCCACCCGTTGCCGGGCGTGGTCCCGGGTTCGACGGTCCGCTACCGCTTCAGGCTCGGCTCGAGGGCGTCGTCGGTGTCCTCCTTCACGGTGTCCGAACACGGTCAGCAACTCGGGACGGCGGTCAGCGTCCCGGGGACGACGGTCGGAAGTTATTTCCACGAACAGGTCGTCTCCGTGTCGGCGGAACGGACGGCGGCCGTTTCCTGGACGGACGGCCAGAGCCTCCTGAACATCGCATACTCCTCGACGAGCGCCGCCGGCACGGGGTACGTCGACTGGTACGAACTATTCTACGACCGCACGACCATCTCGCAGGGTGACCGGTTTTCCTTCCAGATGCCGGATACGGGCGCGGTCGTCGCGTTCGACGTCGCAGGCTTCAGCGGGACGGCCGTCAGGGCCTTCGTGGTGGCCCGGTACGACTCCGTCGCGCTGCTCGTCCCTGAGAACCGTTCCGATACCTGCTCGGTCCGGGTCGCCGGGACGCCGGGAGAGCGGCGGCAGATTTTCCTCTGCGGCCCGGGCGGCTACCTGACGCCGGCGGGGATCGTCCCGGTCCCGAACCAGGACCTCAGGGGCGCGGCGGACGTCGCCGACATGGTCGTTGTCGCCCATCCGACGCTCCTCGCAGCGGCGAACCGGCTGAAGGAATTCCGCGAGAGGCCGGGCCCGTACGAGCTTCGCACCCGCGTGGTCAACGTGGAAGAGATCTATAACGAATTCGGCGGGGGGATCCCGTCGCCCGCGGCCATCCGCAATTACCTCAGGTTCGTCGCGCAGAACCAGTCGCCGGCTCCCCGGTACGCCCTGCTCTTCGGCGACGGGGATTACGACTACCGCCGGATCGTCGCGCCCGGCCCGATGCTGATGCCGCCCTGGGAGACGGAGGCCAGCGTCAGGCCCATCGACACCTACGCCTCGGACGATTACTTCGCGATCTTCGACGGGACCGCCAGGGTGCAGCTCGCCCTTGGCAGGCTCACGGCGCAATCGGCGGCGGAGGCCTCGACGATGGTCGACAAAATCATCGAATATGAAACCGCCCCTGTCAACGACACCTGGAAGATGCTGGTCACCCTCGTGGGCGACGACGGATTGGCCGGACCCGGGGAGGACGAGGAGTTCGATCATATCGAGCACGCCGAGTACATATCAAATCTTGTCCCCGAGGTATTCGACCGTACAAAGATCTACCTCTTCGATTACCCCACGGAGATCTCCGCCGCGGGAAGGCGAAAGCCGGGAGTGAACAAGGCGATCCGCGACATTATCAATCGGGGAACGGTCGTGCTGAACTACAACGGCCACGGCAACCCCCGCCTCTGGGCGCACGAAGCGGTCTTCGTCCGCGAGGACGACATTCCCCTCCTCGCCAACAAGGGGAAATACTTCATCCTCGTCGCCGCCACCTGCAACTACGCGAACTTCGACGCGGTCAACGATCAGAGCGGCGCCGAGATACTCGCCGCGAAGCCGGACGCCGGGGCGATCGCGGGACTGTCGGCGACCCGGGTGGTGTACGCGAACCAGAACCTGGTCCTGAACGCGACCTTCATCGCCGACCTGTTCGAAACCGATTCGCTCGGACGGCCGACAACCGGGCGGATCGGCGACGCCATGTTCAGCATGAAGCAGGCGCTCACCGCGCCGAACGACCAGAAATATTTTCTCCTCGGGGACCCGGCCCTCGTCCCCGCGTTTCCGAAACGGTTCGTCGCCGTCGACTCGGTGAACGGCCGCCCGGCCGACCAGGTCGTGGACCTCTACGCTCTCGGACGCTCGTCGGTCTCGGCACGGGTCGTCCCGGACAGCGGTGCGCCGGCCTTCTCCGGTTCCGCGCGGGTCTCGGTGTACGACGCCGACCGTTTCGTCACGATGACCGACCCGACCGCCGGGACCTTCGTCTACCGGGCGACCGGCAACATCCTCTTTCGCGGCGAAGCGACGGTTTCGATGGACAGGCTCGGCGCGGAGTTCATCGTGCCGAAGGACATATCATACGGCGCCGAAAACGGCAGGATCAGTGTCTACGCGTGGAACGCCTCGACAGACGGCGCCGGGTACACCCGGAACATCAGGATCGCGGGCACCGATTCGACCGCCCCGGCGGACCTCGCCGGCCCCGAGATCGGCATCTTCCTCGATTCGAGGAACTTCAGACCGGGGGACGGGGTCGGCGCGTCGCCGACGCTGATCGTCGACATCGCCGATTCGAGCGGCGTGAACACCTCCGGCGCGGGCATCGGCCACCGGCTCGAGGCCTGGCTCGACGACCGGCCGGAGAGCGCGGACCTCGGCGATTACTACCGGAGCAATCCGGACACGTACATGGAGGGCGTCGTCACGTATCCGCTCGGCGAACTCCCGGCCGGGACGCACACGATCAAGGTCCGCGCGTGGGACACGTACAACAATTCCTCCACTGGCGAGACCGTCTTCAGCGTCGGGGGAGCGGGGGGGCTCGAGCTGGCCAACGTCTACAACTATCCGAATCCGTTCGCGAAGTCGACCTGGTTCACCTTCGAGCACAACCAGACGGCGCCGGTCGACGTCGAAGTGAAAATCTACACCGTCGCCGGCCGGATGATCAACTCGCTGAGCGGTTACGGGTTCGACGAACGGTTCGTCAGGATGGAGTGGGACGGGCGCGACCGCGAGGGGGACGAAGTCGCCAACGGCGTCTACCTCTACAAGGTGATCGCCAGGACGGCGGACGGAAAATATTCGGGCGAAGCGCTCGGCAAGTTGAGCGTCACGAAGTGACGCGGGGGGACCGGTTGCTTCTCACAACGGAAAAAAGTACATTGAGGTCCCCTGGCACGCTGGTTTTTCATAGCATCCCAATTCATTGTTCATCTCCACTTTAGAGGAATTCGTCATGGTTTTACGCAGCTTTGTTCAGACGCTCAAGGGTCTCCTGATCCTCGGCGTGATCACGGGGGTGTTCCTTCCTGCAGCCGCGCGGGCCCAGGGTGAGTCGGCCGTACCGTTCCTGCTGATCGCGCCGAACGCGCGAGCGGACGCGATGGGCGAGGCCGGCACAGGCCTGGCCGACGACGCGGCCGCAAATTTCTGGAACCCGGCCGGCCTCTCGTTCCTGCCCGGACAGGAGGTCAGCCTGACGCATTCCGCGTGGCTGCCGCAGTTCCAGCAGTCGGACCTCTTCTACGACTACCTCGCCTACAGGAACTACATCGAGGACATCGGCGGAACGTTCGGTGCGAGCATCACCTACCTCAGCCTCGGCGAATTTTCAGAGACGACGCCGGACGGGCCGGAGGTCGTCAACACGTTCCGCGCCTACGAGATGGCGGCGACGGTCGGATACTCCACCAGGGTGACCGACGATCTCGGTATCGGCCTCAACCTGCGGTACATCCACAGCTCCCTGGCGCCGTTCAACGTCCAGGGGCAGGACCGGAAGGGCGTGGCCTCGACGGTGAGTTTCGACATCGCCCTGATGTGGCGTCCCCGGAACCTGGGCGAGATCGGCAACCGGTTCAACGTCGGCGTCAACCTCTCGAACCTCGGCCCCAAGCTGACCTATATCGACGCCGACCAGGCCGACCCGCTCCCGACCCAGCTGCGCCTCGGCATCGGGGTCGACGTGCTGAAGAGCCAGTACAATAACGTCACGGCCATCGTCGACTTCGCCCGCCTGCTCATCCGGCGATACCCGGCACCCGTGAACGACGCGGGCGTTCCCATCGGCGATCCTCCGCCCCCGGACGACCTCCCCAAGTCCCTGATCACGGCGTGGGAGGACGGCGGGCTCAAGAAGGTCACGATCGGCACCGGCGTCGAGTACTGGTACGGCGAACCGAAGCTCATCAGCCTTCGCTTCGGGTACTTCTATGAACACCCGGACTACGGCAACCGGAAGTTCCTGACGTTCGGCGCGGGCGTTCGGTACGACATCTACGGCTTCGACTTCAGCTATCTCTCGACCATCGAGGAGAATCATCCTCTGAGTGAAACGCTCAGGTTCTCCCTGCTCATCGCGTGGGGTGTCTGATCGCGCGTTCTCCGGACTGACCGCGGGTCCGCCGGGGGGGCTCCCATCCGCCCCCCGGCCGGACTCTCCGGTTTTCGGGCCATGCGGCGGGCCCGGCCCGAGCGTAACCATCAATCCCCAGACACAACCCCCAAGGCCATGATGCCCCGAGCAGGATTTCCGTCCCGCGCTCCAGTGATGCTCCTCCTCCTCTGCGTCCTTGCCACCGCGGAACCGTTCGCCCAGAAACCCGGCGTCCCGCTGTTCGATCATCGCATCGGGAGCGGCGCCGCGCCCCGGGGCCTCCGCGGGCCGGACGGGCGCGCCGCCGCGGTCCCCGAAACGCTCAGGGTCCTCGCGGTGATGGTGGAATTCCAGCCGGACGACGACGCCCGCACGTCGGGGAACGGGACGTTCGACACCACGATGTCCGTCGCGAAGATGAAGGACCCGCCGCCCCACGACCGCGGCTATTTCGACGCCCACCTTGCGTTCCTCAGGAACTACTACCGGAAGGTGTCCGACGCGCAGATGGAGATCGAGCCGACGCTCCTGCCGGACGTGTACCGCCTGGGTGTCCAGATGCGGACCTACAGTCCGCCGAAGAACAGCCCCGACAACGCTGAACTCGGCCGGCTCGTCGCCGACGCGTGGACGCTGGTCGACTCGGCGAGCCCCGGCACGGAGTTTGAGCGGTTCGACGCGTTCGTCATCTTCCACGCGGGCGTGGGGAGAGACATCGACCTCGTGAGCATCTACGGCTACGATCCGACGCCGTTCGACCTCCCGTCCCTCTATATGAACATCGGCTCGCTCAGGGATATTTTCGGGGAGGACTACCAGGGGGTCCCCGTCCACGGCGGGGCGTTCGCGATCACGAACAGCATGATCATCCCCGAAACCGAAACCCGGCGGATCCCGGTGATCGGCGGGACGGTCCTCCTGGAGCTGGGGATCAACGGCCTGCTCGCCGCCAACGTCGGCAGCCACCTTGGCCTGCCGGACCTCTTCGACACCAGAACGGGGCGCTCAGGGATCGGGCGGTTCGGCCTGATGGACGGGCAATCAATTTTCAGCTGGAGCGGATTCATCCCCCCGGAGCCGTCGGCCTGGGAAAAATATTTTCTCGGCTGGACCGAGCCCGTGACGGTGACAGGGGGGAGCTCGCTCCTCGACCTGCCCGCCGTCGGGATCCCCGGTTCGCCGGACACCGTGTACCGCGTGCCGATCAGCGCCGGCGAGTACTTCCTCGTCGAGAACCGGAACCGGGACGCGATGCGCAACGGCCAGACCGTGACCATGGTCTGGGCCGGCGACACGCTCGTGAAGAGCTGGGCCAGGGACACGACCGGTTTCTCGTTCGTCGACCAGGACTCGCTCGTCGGCGTGTTGCTGGACGTGGATGATTTCGACTGGAGCCTCCCCGGCGGCGTCAACACCAGGACCGGCGAGTGGTTCGACGGCGGCGCCCTCGTCTGGCACGTGGACGAGGCGGTGATCGACGCCAACTTCGCCTCCGGAACGGTCAACGCCGACATGGAGCGCCGCGGGGTGGACCTGGAGGAGGCGGACGGCTCGCAGGACATCGGGCAATCGTACGGCTTCATCGGCGCGGGCTCCGGCAGCGAGGACGGCACGGTCCTCGACTTCTGGTACGCGGGCAACCAGGCGCCCCTGCGCGTGGAGTCAAACGCCTTCGGCCCGAACTCGAACCCCCCGAGCCTCGGGAACAATTTCACCAACAGCCACGCCACGGTGTCGGAATTTTCGGCGCGGGGACCCAGGATGACGGCGCGCTTCACGCTCGGCGACAGCGTCGTCAGCCCCATCGCCGGTTTCCCGCGGGCAACCGCCGCGTCGTTTGCCTCGGGCGGCGTGACATCGATCCCGTCGCAGGGACTCGTCGCCGTCAGCCCGGGGCCCTCCCCCCAGGTCTACGGCTGGGACCTGAACGGCGGGCCGCTCATCCCCGGCGCCGACCTCTCCGGTCTCCTGCCCCTGGAGGGCGCGACCGGCGCCTTCGACAGCCTCTATCCCCGCGCCGCCGTCGGGCAACTCAACGGCGATTTCTCCTCCGACATCGTCCTGGCGGGGTCGCTCTCGGGCGCGGGCGTGATGTACGCGGCCGAACTGGCCGACGTGGACAACAACCTCCTCGCGGACACCATCTTCACCGTCGCGCTTCCTTATCCCGTCACCACCGCGCCCGTCATCGCCGATTCGTTCATCGCCGTGGGGACGCGCAGGGGGTTCGTGTACCTCGTCAGTCACGACGGCCGGACCGTGAGGGAATTCCACGTCTTCCCGGCCGACAGTTCCGACGTGACGGGACTCGCGCTCCTCGGGAAGGACGGGGGGCTGATCGCCGGTTCGGCGACGGGGAGATTCGGATCCGTTCTGTCCCCGGCGTGCATCGTTCCGACCTCCACCGCGGGCGTCGTCCCGCCGATGCAGGGCCCCGTGCGTGTCGCGGCGGGGAGATTTTCCATCGGTCCCGGCGACCCGGCGCTCTTCACCTTTGCGGCCGTCGCCGGCGACGGCACCGTCTCGATCGGCGACATCTGCGCCGGGACACTCCCCGGCTTTCCCCACTCATCCGGCGGGACGATCGCCAACCAGCCCGCGGTCGCGGACTTCGACGGGGACGGAATGAAGGACGTCATCGTTTTCTCCGGCGGGAAGGTTCTCGCGCTGAACCAGGCGGGTTCCGTGCTGGCCGGTTTTCCCGTCACCGCGGGCGCCGGCTCCGACCTGGCCGGATCTCCCGTCGTGGCCGACATCGACGGCGACGGGTCGGTCGACGTGGCCGGCGTGACATCGGAAGGGATCGTCTTCGCGTTCGACCGTGACGGCTCGACGCTCGCCGGGTTCCCGCTCCAGGCCGGGCCGAACGACGGCGTCACTCCCGCGGTCTTCTATACCCAGAGCGGCTGCCTCAGCTGCGCCGACATCGGCATCGCCGTCGCGACGGGCGACGGCACGCTCTACGCCTGGAGGACCGGTCAACTGGTCACGGGCCCGTCCGCGCCCCCCGTGCAGCCGTGGCCGCAGTTCGCTCACGACGCCCGGAACAGCGCGTCCGAGGACACGGTCCTGGCCCATGTCCCTCCCGCAGGAGGGTTCCTCCCACCCGAACGCACCTACAACTGGCCGAACCCGGTCGGCGGGGCGGACGGCTACCTGACGCACATCCGGTACTACGTGCCGTCAGACGCGAACGTCACCATCAGGATCTTCGACCTCGCGGGCAACCTGGTGAAGTCCTACGAGGGGCTGGTCGCGCAGGGCGGGCTCGACAACGAGGTCGACTGGGACGTCTCCGGAGTCGAGAGCGGTGTGTACTTCGCGCAGGTCGAAGCGGCCGGCCAGTCGGGTTCGGGCACCGCATCCATTACGATCGCGGTGGTCAAATAGTGCACCGACCCGGTCGATACCGGGGCGGGTTCCCCGCCCCGCTGCGTCACGCGTTCCTGGTCCTGTCGCTCGCCTGGTGTTTCTCGGGGAGGTCGGTGGCCCAGCAGGATTTCCACCATCCCGAACTGGAGTGGCGCACCCTCGAGACCCCTCATTTCCTCGTCCACTACCACACCGGGACGGAACGCACGGCCCGCGCCGTCGCGAAGATCGCCGAGGAGATCTACGGCCCGATCACGTCCCTCTACGACCACGAACCGGACGGCAAGGTGAGTTTCGTCATCAAGGATTATGACGATTATTCGAACGGCGCCGCGTATTTTTACGACAACAAGGTCGAGATCTGGGCCTCTTCGCTCGACACCGACCTCCGCGGGACCCACAACTGGCTCCGGAACGTCATCACCCACGAGTTCACGCACATCATCCAGATCCAGACCTCCTTCAAGTTCGGTCGCCGGGTCCCCGCCATCTACCTCCAGTGGCTCGGGTACCAGTCGGAACGCCGGCAGGACGTGCTCTACGGTTACCCGAACAGGATCGTCTCCTACCCGCTTTCCGGCTTCGTGATCCCGAGCTGGTTCGCCGAGGGCGTGTCGCAGTACAACCGGAAGGAGCTGGATTACGATTACTGGGACAGCCACCGCGACATGATCCTCCGGTCGTACGTCCTCGACGGCAACATGCTGACCTGGAACGAGATGTCGGTCTTCGGGAAGACCAGCCTGGGGAACGAATCGTCGTACAACGCCGGGTTCGCGTTCGTGAGCTACATCGTCGACCGCTTCGGCGACGCGAAACTCGAGGAGATCTCCAGGAACCTCTCCACGCTCACCGAGGTGACGATCGACGGCGCGATCGGCCGGGCCGTGGGCGTCGACGGCGCGGAGCTCTACCGCCAATGGCAGGAAGCGCTGAAGGCCGACTACACCGAGCGCACGGCCGCGGTCCGGGCGTCCCCCGTCGCGGGCGACATCATCGGCGACGTCGGGTTCGCAAACCTCTATCCCGCGTTTTCCCCCGACGGCAAATACCTCGCCTACGTCAGCAACAAGAACGGGGACTATTTTTCATCGTCGTCGCTCTACCTGTACGACCTCGCGGCGAAAACCGAACGCCGCGTCACCACCGGGGTGCGCTCGAACTTTTCCTGGTCGCCCGACGGCAGGACCATCTGGTTCTCGAAACACACGCAGGACAACCCGTTCTGGTCGTCCTGGTACGACATCTTCTCGGTCGACGTCGAATCGGGGGACGAGGAACGGATCACCAACGGGCTTCGCTCGAACGCTCCCGCGGTCTCCCCCGACGGACAGCGCATCGCGTACGTCGGCGGAAGCGACGGGACGCTCAACCTGTTCACGATGAAGACGGACGGCACCGACGTGCTCCAGCTGACCCGGTACGCTTCCGGCGAGCAGGTGTACAACCCCGCGTGGTCGCCCGACGGGCAGAGCATCGTCTTCGATTTCTCCGTGACCGACGGCCGGGACATCATGAAGGTCGGCGCGGCCGGCGGGACCGTCGAGCCCGTGCTCGCGACGCCGGACGACGAGAGGGGCGCGGTGTTTGCCGACGGGGGGAAGGCGATCTACTTTTCCTCCGACAGGACGGGCATCTTCAACATCTACCGGCTCGATCCGGCCACCGGCGCCGTCGGGCAGATCACGAACGTGGTCGGCGGGGCGTTCATGCCTGAAATCGGGGCCGGGGGGAGCCTCGCCTACGCGCACTACACCTCCACCGGATACAAGCTCGCGCTGATGGCCGGGCCGAAGGCGCTCGACCCGGCCGCGCGGTACGTGAGGAAGGGGTCCGCCTCCGATCCGCTCGCCGCCTACCCGGGTCTCGGCATCGCCGGGACCACGCCGGGGACGAACGGCTCCGACTCCTCGAAGGGCGGGCCGTTCGACTGGCGGTCGCTGCGGGAGTACGACGACACCAGGCTGCCCGATGTGACCGACGGGAAATATAAAAGCACGAGCACGACGCTGACCGTCATCCCCTTCCTCCGGTTCGACAACTACAACCCGAAGAACACCGGTCTGGAGATCATGAAACCGGGCGCGTACCTGTTCTCCTACGACATGCTGGACCACTACGGGTTCTTCGCCAGCGCCGCGGCCAACCTGCAGGGGGACCGGGACCTGTTTTTCACGTTCGATTTCAACGGGGTGATCCCCGGGCTCTTCCAGCTCGGCTGGGACCCGGGACTTTCGCTCGAGGCCTACAACGTCACCAGGGAGAGTGAATCGTTCATCACGCTCCCGCTCGACACGATCCCGGTGGGGGTCAACTACAACCTGATCGAATTCGACGCGAAGTTCCGGCAGAAGGCGTTCACGGAGGCCATCGGCGTCGAGTACGGTTACCGGCACAGCCGCTATGCGGCCGACATCAGTTCGTTCTACCTCCCGGAAGCCGGCGTGCTGGTCCCCGCGGCCAGCATCCCGTATTTCCGGGGGAACGACCTCTTCCTCGACATCAAGGCCGATTTCAGTCTCCCGTCCCGCACGCAGGAGATCAACCCCGTCGGCACCCGTGTGAACGCGCGCTACGACTACGAGTTCAACGACTACGACCCGACCGACCAGGTCGACGAAAACGGGGCGCTCGTCCACGTCTATCAGGACGTGAACTTCCACCGGCTCGAGCTGGGCATCAGGGAATCCCGGAAGCTCCCGGGCTGGAGCCACACGCTGTCGGTGGGCCTGCGGGCGGGGACCATCTTCGGTCCGCCGGTGGACGACTTCTTCGACTTCTACCTGGGGGGCCTCGCCGGCATGAAAGGGTACCCCTACTATTCGATCGGCGGGAACGAGTACGGCCACGTAAACGTGACCTACCGGTTCCCGGTGTGGGAACGGATCGACCTGCGGTTCCTCCAGTTCTACTTCGACAAGCTCTACGCCGCGGTGTACGCGGACGCCGGGTCGGCCTGGACGGGCGGATCGATCTACGGCAGGCAGGTCGTCCGGGACGCGGGCGCCGAGCTGCGGCTCGAGTCGTTTTCGTTCTACGCCTATCCGACGCGCGTGTTCTTCAACGCGACGTACGGCTTCGACACCTACAGCCGCTACGTCCCGAACGACGGCCAGAACGTCACGTACGGCGCCGAATGGCAGTACCATTTCGGCGTACTCTTCGGATTCGATTTCAATTGATTATCAGATGACTTTCGATAGATGAGGTGATCCCATGCGAACCATCACGATCCTCTCGGCGGCCTTCCTCCTGTGCGCTCCAACGCTGGCGGCCGGGGAGAGTCCGTCCACCCGCCTTAGCGGGAATCCCCGCGTGGACTTCTTCGGCGCCGGTCTCACCGGCCCGCTCGCCGTCGACCCGGCACGGCCGGTCTTTCCGCAGGGCGACGCGCCCGATCCGGAGGGGACGAAGTCTCCGTGGCTCGCCGCGGGGATGTCGCTCATCATCCCGGGGACGGGCGAAGCGTACGCCGGGAGTTTCCTGAAGGGCGCCATCTTCCTGGCGGCGGAGGTCACGCTCTGGGGGTTCGCGTATTCGTACGACAAGCAGGGGGACGAGCTCACGGAGGAGTACAAGGCGTTCGCGAACGCCCACTGGAACGTGAACGATTACATCCGGTGGACGCTGGACCACCTGGGGGAGCTCAACGGCGCCCTGGTGCCGCCCGTCGGCGGGTACGAGGACCTGATCTGGCCCGACGGGGAATCAGCCTGCGATCCCCCCTTCAGCTGTGTCGACTGGGCCGAGCTGAACGAAATGGAGCGGGCGGTGGCGAGCGGCAGCAACGGTTACACGCACACCCTGCCGTACTACGGGGAGCAGCAGTATTACGAGTTGATCGGAAAGTACGAACAGTTCAGCCGCGGGTGGGACGATTCCGAATTTCCCGAGTCCCCGGGGAGCGTCAACCCGATCCGCAGCACGTCCGCGAGGTTCTTCGAGTACGCGAAAATGAGGGCCAGGGCGAACGACCAGTACGACATCGCCGCGACGTTCGTGAACGTCGCGCTGGTCAATCACGTCCTGAGCGCCCTCGACGCCTACTGGACCGTGACGCGCCTGAACAAATCGCTCCACGCGAGCGTGCGGGTGAAAATGCAGCCGTCCCCGTACGGGTCGGTGCCCGTGACGATGGCGAATTTCCGGTACGACTTCTGACGGGAGGGGGCGCGGCGTCGGCGCCTACTTGGGGACGTACCAGAGGGTGATCCCGCCGCCGAGGAGAAAGATGAGGTTCGCCAGCCACGCCGTCAGCAACGGGTCCATGTCCCCGTTGTAACCGAACGCCTGGCTGACCTTCAGGAAGATCATGTAGAGGAAACAGATCGCCAGCGCGATCCCGAATTCGACTCCCAGCCCGCTCCTGCGCTTGATCGCGGCGAACGGCATCCCGAAGATCACGACGATCAGGTTCGCGAACGGGAACGCGATCTTCCCGTAGTAGTCCACCAGCCACCGCGACACGTCCTGGCCGGACCGCTGCTGGTGCTCGATGAACGCGCCGAGCTCGGTATAGTTCATCTCGTCCGGTTTCTGTTGTTTTTTTCGCACGTCGTCGGGCGCGAAGTTCATCGCGGGCAGGGTCTTCTCGGTGAACGCCGACTGGATCTCTGCGCCGCGGGAGAACCTCCGTTCGGTCCCCGACAGCAGGGTCCAGTTCCGGGTGCCATCGTTCCACCGCATCTCGAACGCGTCGTACCGCGCCGTCATGACCGCGGGATCGGCGGGATCGAACTCCTGGATGCTGACCCTGAGCGCCGTGCTTCGCATCTCGTCGTAGATGCCGATCGACAGGATCCTGTCGCGCGAATCCTGGATGAAGATGTTCGATTTCGACGTGTTCTCGAGGTACTTGTGGAAATACGACCGCGCGATCGCGAATTTCTTCTGGTTGGTTGCGGGAACGACCCAGCCGTTGAACCAAATGGCGAAACCGCTGAGCGCAACCGCGAGAACGAGGAAGGGGGCCATGAACCGGTAGAGGCTGACGCCGCCCGATTTCAGCGCGATCAGCTCGTTGTGGGACGAGAGGCGGCCGGTGGTGAAAAGGGCGGAGAGCAGGACGCTGACCGGGAGCATCAATTTGATGATCTCCGGCATGAAGTACACGTAGTAGGTCAGGATGATCCCGGCCGGCGCGGCCTTATCGAGGAAGTCGTCCATGTTTTCCATCAGGTCCACCACGAGGAAGATGGCGGTGAACGCGCCCAGGGAGAAGAGGGCGGTCACGAGGAACTGCCGGAGGGCGTACACGTCGAATTTTTTCATGCGCTCCTCAGGCCTCCGCCGCGGCGGCCGAGCTGGAGCTTCGCCATCAGCTTCATGAACCGGTTGTCCGGGGAAAGCGTGATCATCGGGATCTCCTTCGTCAGCCGGACCGTCAGGACAAGGCCGATCGCGCCCAGGACGATGTTGGCCATCCACATCCCGAGCCACGGCGGCATGATGCCGCGGTCGCCGAGCTTCTCGCCGCCGATGAGAGAGGCCCAGTACATCAGGAAAAACCCGAGGCTCAGCGTCGCCGCGACGCCGAACGACCCGCGCCGCGCCATCACGCCGAGCGGCACGCCGATGAACACGAACACCAGGCACGCCGCCGGGATCGCGTACTTCTTGTGGATTTCGACGAGGTAGGAATTGACCTGTTTCCCCAGGGCGTCGATCGTCTGCCGCCGGTTCTCCGAGTTCATCAACTGCACCCGGACCCGCTGGGCGGCGAGGCGCGCGGCCTCGCGCTCCACGGACGAATCCGGCGGCGGCGGCGCCGGGACCCTGGAGAGGCCGGGCGTGCGCTGCGGCGCGGCCCGGTCCGTGAAGATCAGTTCCCTCGTCGCGGCCGCCTCGGCGCGGAGACTGTCGACGATGGCGCGCATGACGTCGGCGCTCAGTTCCCGGTCGCTCCTCGAGAAGGCGTTCTGGGCGGACCGCTCGAAATCGAACCCCTCGGCGTCCATCGCGATCCTGTGCCGCGCGAAGTCGATCCTGCGGTACTCGCCCTGCGAGGAGGGCTTGAAGCGGTGGATCTCGCCGTCGGAGAGGTCCATGACGACCTTGCGGTAGTCGGAGGTGAACGAGACGCGGCCCCGGTCGGCGGTGATGACCACGTTCATCGACGGATCGGTGTAGTCGTAGATCGTCAGCCCCTCCATGTCGGTCGAATATTCCGACGTCTTCCTCGCGAGGATGCTGTAGCCGGTGAGGTCCTGGTTGAAGAGGCCGGCGTTGATGGAGAGGGTGGGTTTGATCCTCCGGATGTCCATCATCAGGAGCTTGAAACGGTGGTTGGCTTCCGGCAGCACCCTGTTGTTGAATTCGACGCTGAGGTACCCCAGGACGGCCGCGGCGGCGATCACGGTGGTCATCATCTTCGGGAGGCTCATGCCGCCGGCCCGCAGCGCGGTGATCTCGTTCTGGGACGAGAGTTTGCCGAACCCCATCAGCGTGGCCACCAGGACCGAGGCGGGCACGGCCAGCACCACCATCCAGGCCAGGCTCAGGAGGATGAGCTCGCCGATCACCCAGAACCCCAGCCCCTTCCCGACGAGCTGGTCCACGGCCTTCATCAGGAATTGCAACAAAAAAACGAACATCAGCGTTGTGAACGAGAAGAGGAAGGGGGCGAGGTGGGCCCGCAGGATATAAAAGTGAGCTTTCATCGGGACCCCGTCAATATACCCTCAAAGCACGGCTTTTACAAGGATGGCCTTATTTACGCCGGATCACATCGATCTTGCATTTCGGGCGCCTTTTGCCTACATTTTTTAATCAGAACAGCAATTTAAAGCGCATAATTCCACCACAACCCCACACCTACGGAGCATACCCTATCGGTTCTTGGTAACAGTTAAGTGACGGAAGGGCGCCGGAGGCCGCCGATGAGGCCCGGGCACCCGCCGTCAACACTGGAAAACGTACAACAGAATCGGTTAAAGGTTGACTCTGACTCCGCTGGGGCCGGTTGTCCGCGATGCATCGCGTTCGACCGCGTATTGTCTGTTCCTCGCCGTCGCCGCTTTCCTCATGTGGGGATCGCCGGCGACCGCACAGGTCGACGCCCCCCCCGATTCGTCGTATCCGGCCCGATTCCATCGCGCTCCCCGATCCCTCGTCGTTATTCCAGCAACCGGGCGGTGACTCTGACCAACAGCGGTCCATCGATTCACTCCGTCGTCTGAGGGATTCACTCCGCGCGGCCGGCGACACCCTCGGCCTCCTCCCCGATTCCGCCCTGGGCGTCGAACAGCTCGATACCACGTGGGTGGTCTATCTCGACTCGACTGCCAGGGTCGGCCAGATGGCGTACAGGCGGACCGACCAGCCGGTCGTCGGCGCGTTCGTGGGGGACGAAAAAAGCCTCTTCCTGGACGTTAATTCTCCGGCGTACCGGCGGGAGCTGAAAATCGATTCCACGGGCCAGTTCGTCACGGTGACCGAGACGGTGAACGGTCTGAACGCGAAGGTCCCCCTGACGATGACGCTCCGGCAGTACATCGACCTCCGCTTCGCGAACGACAGGAAACGGAACTGGCGCTCGTTCATGGACGTGACGAAGGGGGCGGCCTCCGCCGACCAGCTCGGGACGATGCTCAAATCGCTCACCAGCATCTCCATTCCCGTCCCCGCGAACCCGCTCTTCAGCATCTTCGGGGGGAGGGACATCAAGCTGAGCGTGTCGGGGGCGGTGGACATCCGCGCCGGCTTCCGGAGGACGTCGTCGGACATGGTGACCTCCTCCGCGCTCGACCAGGTGAGGAACGAGCCGAACTTCAACCAGGACGTTCGCGTGAACGTGAGCGGCACGATCGGCGACAAGCTGAACATCCTGGCGGACTGGAACACGCAGCGGACCTTCGATTTCGAGAACCAGCTCAAGATCAAGTACACCGGCTACGACGACGAGATCGTGAAGAGCGTCGAGGCGGGGAACGTTTCGCTCAGGACCCCCTCGCTGATCGGCGGAGGACAGTCGCTCTTCGGCCTCAAGGCCAACCTCCAGATCGGGCCGCTGAACCTGACGACGCTCCTCTCGCAGAAGAAGGGGGAGACGAAGGGGGTCACAATCTCCGGCGGATCGGAGAGCAAGGACCTGACGATTTCGCCCGAACGCTACTCCCAGATGTACTACTTCGTCGACACGCTCTACGCGCAGTTCTGGGACGACCTGCACTCCTCGGAGGTGACGGACATCTCGAACAACGTCCTGGACAACGAAATCGTCCAGATCGACGTGTGGCGGAGCGTGGCCGTGGTGACGCCGCAGACGCAACAGGTCGCCCGGGAGGCCTTCGCCCACACCGACCTCCCGCTGAGGCCCCCGGGCGGATACCCGCCGGACATCGACAGCGTGCTCGGCGGCCTGGGACTCCTGCAGGACGGAAAGTATTACGCCGGGTACTTCATCAAGCTCGATCCCGGGAAGGACTACGACGTCGACACCAGGAGCGGGACGATACGGCTCGAGAGCGTCCAGGACATCGACGCCATCGCCGTGTCGTATCGCACCGTCGGGGGCGTGACCTACGGGGGCGACGACACCACCGCGACCGGGAAAGCTGATCCTGAAACTGATCAGGCCGAAGAACCTCTGGAACCAGCCGTCCTACAGGCCGGGGTGGGACCTCATGCTGAAGAACATCTACCCGCTCGGGGGGAGGGACCTCAGGAAGGAGGGGTTCTCGATGAACATCTACCGTGGTTCCGCGGGCCAGGCCGAGGTGGACGAGATCGTCGGGCAAGCCGCTCCTCGGGGTGATGGGCCTCGACAGGTTCGACCAGAACAACCAGCCGAACCCGGACCAGAATTTCGACTTCATCCCGGGGATCTCCATCGACGTCGAACACGCCGAGCTCATCTTCCCGGTGCTCCGGCCGTTCGACGACGGCATCAGGGACTACTTCCTCAGGCAGCAGCCCCCGGTCACGGGGATCGATTCGCTCCTGTTCCCCGACGTCTACGACACCACGCAGAGCGGGGCGGCGAACAACACGATCGCGAACAAGTATTTCATGAGGGGACTGATCAACCTCGGGCAGCGCTCGAAGATCGCGCTCGGCTTCAACGTCGTGGAGGGGAGCGTCCAGGTCCTCCTGAACGGTTCGCCGATGACCCCGAACGTGGATTACACCGTGGACTACATCCTCGGCGAGGTGATCCTCCGGAGCGAGCAGGCCTCCCTGCCGGGAGCCACCGTCGAGGTCAAGTACGAACAGAACGACCTCTTCCAGCTCGCCTCGAAGACCCTGGTCGGGGCCCGGGGAGAGCTCGACGCCATACCCAACACCAAGCTCGGGTTCACGGTGATGAACCTCAGCCAGGAAACGCTCAGCGACAAGGTCCGGCTGGGAGAGGAACCGACCAACAACCTGATCCTCGGCGCCGACGCGTCCTCCGCGTTCGACCTCCCGGTGCTCACCTCGCTCATCAACGCCCTCCCCGGCCTCAGGACCAGCGAGATGTCGAACATGAAGTTCAACGCCGAGGCGGCGTACATGATCCCCGACCCGAACACGAAGAAGAGCCCGATCCTCTCGGACGAAGGGAAGAGCATCGCGATGATCGACGATTTCGAGGGCGCCCGCAGGAGCATCCCCTTCCCGATCAGCTACAGCGGCTGGACGATGTCGAGCGCGCCGGTGGTGATGCGTTCCAACCTCGACGCCCGCCACGATTCGCTGAAGAACTGGGCCCGCGCGAGGCTGGAGTACTTCAACGTCCTGCCGAGCGACGTCACGATCGAGGACATCTGGCCGAGGAGGGAATACCGGACGGGGGAGAACCGCGTGACCGTGCTGAACCTCAATTTCAACCCGGCGCGCAGGGCGATGTACAACTTTTCCGCCGAACCTCGACTCGTCGCTCCACCGCTCCAATCCCGATTCGATGCGCCAGAACTGGAACGGCATCACGAGGTACCTCGGATCGAGCGCGGGCAGCGTCCTGGAGCAGAACATGACGTTCCTCGAGATCTGGATGAAGGTGGACGCGACGAACCTCGACGATTACCGGAGGGGGCGCCTCCACGTCAGCCTCGGTCGCGTCAGCGAGGACGTCATCCCGAACCGGCGGATCAATTCGGAGGACCTCATCCCCGGCGCGTCGAACCCGACGGGGTTCCCGAACGGCATCCTCAACCCCGAGGAGGAGGATTTCGGCCTCGACACCATCTCGAGCGCGCGCGAACGGGAGGTCCACGCGCAATTCCTCCTGGACAACGCGCTCGACAGGGACGTCAGCCAGGACGACCCGAGCGGTGACGACTGGGCGTACGTCAGCGGGTCCCCCGATTTCGGCAGGATCGACGGCCTCGAGGGGAACGGCAACAGCGTCGACGGCAGGCTGCCGGACACCGAGGACCTGAGCGGGAACGGCATCACGGAGCTCGACAACGAATACGCCGAGTACGAGGTCCCGCTCGACACCCTCTACTACACGCGCGAGGGCGTCCTCGAGGAGAACCGGTACATCGCCGGCGGCGGGAACGACGGGTGGTACCAGTACCGGATTCCCCTGCTCGCCCCCGACACGATCGGCGGGAGCTCACAGAACGTCCAGGACGTCCTGCGCAACGTGCAGTACGTCAGGCTCTGGCTGTCGGGCTTCGCCGACTCCGTGGAGATCAGGATCGCCGAGATGGGGCTCGTGGGGAACCAGTGGCAGGAGCGGATCAAGAACGACACGACGTTCGGCATCTCGGTGGTGAACATCGAAGACAACCCGGAGTACGAGAACAGCCCGGGGTACCAGGACCTGGGCATCGTGAGGGAGAAGGACAGGACCCAGCCGGACAAGGTCATCGAGGGGAACGAACAGTCGCTCACCCTCGTCCTGAACGGCCTGCAGCCGGGGGACTCGCGCCAGGCGGTGCGGTATTTCGGCACGGCCAGGCCGCTGAACCTCTTCAACTACAAGACGATGAAGATGTTCGTCTACGGCGACCCGGCCCTCATGGACCAGGGGACGGGGGATCCGATGACGGAGCTGTTCGTGAGGTTCGGGAACGACACGCTGAACTACTACGAGTACCGCGCCCCCATCCAGGCCTTCTGGGACAGCGCGAACTGGGTCACCATCAATTTCGAACAGCTGACCGCCGTGAAGGCCGCGCGCGATTCGGCCAACCGGCCCGCCTACGTGGATATCGCGTCGCCGCCGGGCGCCCGGTACGGCGTGCTCGGGAACCCATCGCTGCGTCAGGTGGTGGAGATCTCCGTCGGCGTCGAACACCTCGCGGTCCCCGGCCGGCCGGCGGTCCCGCTCTACGGCGAGGTCTGGATCAACGAGCTCCGGCTCACGGACGTGGACGACACGCCGGGCCTGGCCTACCGGTACGACACGCAGGTCAAGCTCGCGGACTTCGGAAACCTCGGGTTCAACTACGCCCAGACGGACCCCACGTTCCACGCCCTCGCCGACAGGTTCGGCAACCAGGCGACGAGCATCAACTGGGCGGTGAACGCGAACCTGAACCTTGAGGACTTCGTGCCGAAGGATTGGAAGGGGACGACCATCCCCTTCTCGTATTCGCACCGCGAACAGCTCGTGAAGCCGAAATACCTCCCCAACACCGACATCGTCGTCGAGGAGGCGGCCCTCCTGGCGGCGGACGTGCACCTGGACTCGGGCCAGGTCGCGCGCGAGACGCCCGACCAGATCATCACCAGGTCCCAGATCCTGCGCGTCGCCGATTCCTACTCGATTCCGAGCCTCAGGATCGGCATCCCGTCGAACGCGTGGTACGTCACGGAGACCCTCAACAGGCTCACCTTCGGTTTCAATTACAACACGGCCCGCGACCGGGACCCGGCGATCGAGACCAGGAGCGCGTGGAACTGGAACGCGAGCGCCAATTATGGCGTGACGATCGCCCAGAACGCCTTCGTCCAGCCGTTCAAGGGGGGGCTCGGCGATTTCTTCCTCTTCAGCTGGCTCAGGGACTGGAAGCTCCACCTGAACCCGATCACCAACCTGACCATGGGGGTCAACGCGCAGCGGGGCAGGACCTACGAAGTGACGAGGACGTCGAACACGCTCCCGCGCGACACGAGGTCCCTCAGCTCGTCGCAGAAAGGGTCGTTCGCGTGGAGGCTGAGCGAGGGGGGTCTGCTGAACCTCAACGGGAACTACAGCCTCGCGACCGAGAGGAACCTCAACGAGTACGACAACGACGTGGTCGGGAGGTCGGTGGGGGACCTCATCTACACGGTCCTCTTCCGCGGGAAGCGACAGGAGGTACGCGCAGGGCTTCAGGATGAATTCGAAGCCGCTCGTGCCGGACATCTTCGGCGTCAGGAAATTCCTCGACCTGACGCTCAGTTACGACGCCAACTACAGCTGGCAGAACGCCTTCCAGAAGGGGGACATCGGCAAGAGCGCCGGCGTCGGCAATCGCATCGGCGCGGTCATGAACTTCAGGCTGAAGCAGTACACGGACCCGTGGTTCGCCGATGCCGCCGGACCGAAACCGGCCGCGCCGAGGGGGGCGCCGCCGAAACCGAAGGCCGCCGCCGACACGACGAAGAAGGACTCGTCGGCGATCGCGCAGGCCGCGGCGGATACGGGCGCGGGTTTCTTCGCGCCGCTGCAGAACCTCGCCAGGATTTTCATAAAAATACCGTTCCTCGATTACGACAACGTCCGGCTGGATTTCTCCCAGACGAACAGGTCGTCCAATCCCGGCGTGGTCGGCTACACCGGGATCGGGAATTTCTGGGGCCGCCTCCCGTTCCAGGCCCCGGTCCCGGAATGGGGCCCGGGCCGCCTCTACCAGCTCGGCTTCCTCTACGACCCCCTGGGCGACGTGAAGGTCGGGTCCCAGTCCTCGTTCCCGTTCATCAAGGTGACGACCGTCCGCGGGAGGCGGGCGGCGAACGCGGTGCTCACCAACACCTTCAACCAGAGCAACAGCATCGCCATCAAGACCGACCGGCCGCTCTGGCCCGGCGCCAAGATCTCGTTCGACTGGAAGATCGGCTGGCAGTACTCGAGGACCACCCGCGACACGACCGACTCGTTCGGCATTCCCACGACCATCTCGACGACGACCAGCGGAAGCATCGAGCGGTCGTACCTGACGTTCCCGTCGGTCCTGTTCTTCAAGGTCTTCAACACGAACCTGGAGAGCGTGGGGAAGAAGTACGACGAGTACCAGGCGACGATGCCGCAGGAGGCGGCCCTGGCGAAGGCGTTCGAGGAGGGCCTCGAGGCGCTCCCGTGGCTCAGCAAGCTGTTCGGCAAGTACTATCCCAGGGTCAACTGGTCGCTCCGGTGGGACGGGGTCGAGAAAATCGCGGGCATTACCTCGGTGGTGGAGCGGATGTCGATCGACCACGCGTACACGTCCTCCTTCCGGAGGGATTTCCGCGAGATCGTCGGCGTCGGCGAGCAGACCGACGTGGAGCGGACCACCTACGGGTTCGCGCCGCTCCTCGGCCTCAACGCCACCTTCAAGCAGTTCCTGAAGGGGAGCCTGACCGGGAACCTGAAATTCAACAGCCTGATGTCGTACGACCTGCACCTGTCGTCCACCAACCGCAACATCACCGAGGACCTGACGCAGGACATCCAGATGACGGTTTCCTACGCCCGGTCGGGGTTCTCCTTCCCGCTCTTCGGCGTGAATTTGTCGAACGACATCAACGTCAGTTTTACGTACACGCTCTCGAAGAAGGCCCAGCGCCTCCACGTGCCGAGCCTGCTGTCGACCAACCAGGAAGGCAACCCGATCGGCGGGAGCACGCGCACGCAGATGGAGCCGAGGCTGCGATACGTGCTCAGCTCCCGCGTCACGGCGGCGCTGTACTACCGGCTGTCGAAGATCGAGCCCGACTCAAAGGGGTCTTCGGTGGTCGGGACGACGACGAACGAGGCCGGACTCGACATCCACATATCGATCTGAGCAGTCCGCCGTCGTTGATTCTCTGAACCGAAATATGTACTTTCCCGGAAAGGTCTCACCATGACCATGAACACCGCTTCGAAGGGACGCATCCTCTGGGTCGACGACGAGATCGACCTCCTCCGGTCCCATATCCTCCTCCTCTCGGAAAAAGGTTACCAGGTGGAGACCGCCACCAACGGCGAGGACGCCATCGAAATGGTCCGGAGACAGTCCTTCGACCTCGTCTTCCTCGACGAGATGATGGCGGGGATGGGGGGACTGCGCACCCTCTCCGGGATCAAGGACCTCCGCCCGGAACTGCCGGTGGTCATGATCACGAAGAACGAGGACGAGGGGCTGATGGAAGACGCGATCGGCGTCAAAATCAGCGATTACCTCACGAAGCCGGTCAACCCCAGCCAGGTCCTGATGGCCTGCAAGAAATTCCTCGAGCGCAAGCGCATCACCAGCGCCCAGGTGTCGCGCGACTACATCCGCGAGTTCAACGACATCACGATGACCCTCCACAGTTCCCCCGGGTTCGTGGAATGGATCGACGTGTACAACCGCCTCACCGAGTGGGGCCTCGAGATGGACATGCACCCCGACCTCGGCCTGACGCAGACGCTCACCGACCAGATCCGCGAATGCAACGTGGAGTTTTCGAAGTACGTCGAGAAAAATTACCGCCACTGGCTCGAACAGGAGCAGCGCCCGCCCCTGTCGATCGACGTCGTCGACCGGTACCTCGTGCCGCGCCTGCAGGAGGGGAAGCCCGTCGTCTTCTTCGTCATCGACTGCCTCCGCCTCGACCAGTGGATGGAAATGGAGACGCTGCTGCGCGAATACTACGACATCAGGAGGGAGTACCACTTTTCGCTCCTGCCGACGGCCACCCCGTACTCCAGGAATTCGATCTTCAGCGGGGCCTTCCCCGACGAGACGGAAGTGCGCTTCCCCGAGATCTGGGCGGAGTGGGAGGACGACGACAACAGCCGGAACCGCTTCGAGCACAAGTTCATCGACGCCCTCCTGGAGCGCCGCAAGATCAGCCTCAAGCCCGAGTCGAAGTACCTCAAGATCCTCGACGCCGAGTTCGGCCGCGGCGTCGAGAACAACATCGCGTCGTACGCGAAGAACCCGCTCACGTCGATCGTCGTCAATTTCGTCGACATGCTCGCCCACGGCCGGTCGGATTCGCAGATCCTGAAGGAGATCGCCCCGGACGAATCGGCCTACCGGTCGCTGACGAAATCGTGGTTCGTCCATTCGTCGCTGTTCGGGATGCTGAAAACGCTTTCGAGGCAGAAGGACGTCACGGTCGTGCTCACCACCGACCACGGCAGCATCCGGTGCCTCCGGGCGGTGAAGGTGATCGGCGACCGCGAGGCCTCCACCAACCTGCGGTACAAGTACGGCCGCAACCTGAAGGCCGACGAAAAGAACGCCATCTTCATCAAGAACCCGAAGGACTTCCGCCTGCCCAGCCGGAGCGTCACGGTGAACTACCTCATCGCCAAGGAGGACTTCTATTTCGTCTACCCGACGGACTTCCACCGCTACGTCAACCAGTACCGGGACAGCTTCCAGCACGGCGGGGTCTCGATGGAGGAGATGATCCTGCCGGTCGCCACACTCACGCCGAAGGGATGACGGACGATCCCGCTCCTCCCACGGCGGACCCCCTCTTCACCGTCCTCTCGACGTCGGAAGAGGAGACCGTCGCCGCAGGCGAACGGCTCGGCCGGCTCCTGCGGGCGGGCGACGTCGTCGCGCTCTTCGGGGACCTCGGCGCCGGGAAGACGCGGTTCGTCCGGGGAATCTGCCGCGCCCTCGGCACCGACCGGAACGTCTCCAGCCCGACCTTCACGCTCCTCCACGAATACCACGCCCCCGGCCTCTCGGTGAACCATTTCGATTTTTACCGGATCGCGTCGGCCTCCGAGCTGGCCGGGATCGGTTTCGCCGAGTACCTCGACCGCGACGACGGCGTCTGTCTCATCGAGTGGGCCGACCGGGTCGGGCCGTTCCTGCCCCGCGAACGGTACGATGTCCGGATGGCGGCCGGCGATTCCCCCGACATTCGCGTCATCGAGGTGAGCAGGACGAGGGTGGCGGCGCCGTGACGGTCCTCGGCATCGACACGTCGACCGCCCGGTGCGCCGTGGCCCTCGTCTCCGGCGGAACGCTGCTTGCGGCGGCGGCGGCCGCCTCGCCGCAGGCGCACGCCGAGAAATTGTTGTCGATCATCGACGAGTGCCTCCTCGCGGGCGGGGTCCGGGGCGGTCGGCCGGACGCCGTCGCCGTCGCGTCGGGGCCTGGTTCGTTCACGGGCCTGCGGATCGGATTCAGCACCGCGAAGGGGATCTGTTTCGCGCGCGGCTCGGCCCTCGTCCTCGTGCCCACGTTCGACGCCTGGGCGCACGCCGTCTCGAAGGACGGCCGCGTCCCGCCCGGGGGACCGATGCTCGCCGTCATGCCGGCCGCAAGGGACGAGGCCTACGCCGCGCTCTTCCGGCGGACGGAATCGGGGATGGAAATGCTGTCGGCCCCGGCGGTGTTCGCGACCGCCGGCCTTCCGGCCCTCGCCGCCGGTCCGGGCTCGCCGGCGGTCCTCACCGATGATCCGGTCCGGGCCGCAGCCTGGTTCCCCGGGCTCCCGGCGGGGCGCATCGTGAGTGTCGCGGGGGGGAACCCGGCGGTCAGCGTGGCGCTCCTCGGAGAGCGGATGCACCTGTCGGGGTCGTCGGCCGACCTGAGGTCCGCCGAGCCGGCATACGTCAAGGAATTTTTGTATAAAGTACAAAACGGACAAGGAGCCTGACAGCCATGGCGTGGTTCAGACGATCGAAGGTCAGCATCCAGCAGGAAGCGCAACGCAAGGACATCCCGGACGGGATGTGGAGCAAGTGCGACCGCTGCGGCGAGATCATCCACCGGAAACAGCTCGAGGAGCAGTCGTTCACCTGCCTGAAGTGCGGGCACCATTTCCGGATCGGGAGCGCGGAATACATCGCCCTGCTCCTCGACCCGGGGTCGTTCAAGGAAATGGACCGGAAACTCCGGTCGTCGGACCCGCTCGGCTTTACCGACACCAAGCCGTACAAGAGCCGGATCAAGGAGTCGATCAAAAAAACCTCGTTGTTCGACGCGGTGCGGATCGGCACCGGCAGGATCCATTCGGTGCCGGTCGTGCTCGGGGTGATGGATTTTACGTTCATCGGCGGGAGCATGGGATCGGTGGTCGGCGAAAAGGTCGCGCGCGCCGCCGACAAGGCCCTCAAGGCAAGGAGCCCCCTGATCGTGATTTCCTCCAGCGGGGGGGCGAGGATGATGGAGGGGGCCCTCTCCCTGATGCAGCTCGGGAAAACGAGCTCCCGGCTGGCGATGCTGGCGGAAGCCGGGGTCCCCTACATCTCGATCATGACCGACCCGACGACAGGGGGGGTGACCGCCAGTTTCGCCATGCTCGGCGACATCAATATCGCCGAACCGGGCGCGCTGATCGGTTTTGCCGGTCCCCGGGTGATCAAACAGACCATCGGGAAGGACCTGCCGCCGGGATTTCAAAGGGCCGAATTTCAGCAGGAACACGGGTTTGTCGACCTCGTCATTCACCGTAAGGAGATGCGGGAAACTCTCTCACTGCTTCTTTCGTATCTCTGGTCGGACAAGAAGTGAGTTTTTGAGCTAATATTTTGTTATGTTTAAGCCTGTGCCGGTGAAGAAGAGCTTTAATAGAGAGAAAATAATCCATATAATAGGCGCTCCAATGGATCTTGGGGCGGGGCGCCGCGGTGTGGATATGGGGCCTTCCGCCATCAGAATCGCCGGTATCGGGGACCGACTGCGGGAACTGGGATATAAGGTCACCGACGAAGGCGACATTTCGATTAAAACGCAGGAAGAGCAGAAGATCAAGGACCCGAGGATGAAGTACCTCCCGGAGATCACCCGGGCGGTGACCGTTCTCGGCAACAAGGTCAACGGGATCATGGAAGACGGGCGGTTTCCGCTCGTCCTGGGGGGCGATCACTCGATCGCCATCGGGACGATCAGCGGGGTCGCCCAGTATGCGCGGAAACGGAAGAAAACGATTGGCGTCCTCTGGATCGATGCCCACGGGGACTTCAACAGCCCCGACAGTTCACCGTCCGGGAACATCCACGGCATGCCCCTGGCCGTCTGCGCGGGCCTCGGGCCGGAACCGCTCCTGGCGGTCGGCGGCCGGTTCAGAAAGGTCGACCCGAAGAACGTGGCGATCCTCGGCCTGAGGGACCTCGACGCGCAGGAACGCAAAAACATCATCCGCTACGGCGTGAACATCCACACCATGGAAGAGATCGACCGGCACGGCATGCACAAGGTGATGGGGAAGGCCCTCGGGCAACTCCTCCGGCGGGTCGACTTCCTCCACGTGAGCTTCGACCTCGACAGCGTCGACCCGGTCTACGCGCCCGGCGTCGGGACGCCGGTCAAGGGCGGGCTCGATTACCGCGAGGCGCACCTCGCGATGGAGATGATCGCGGAGTCGGGCAAGATGTCGTCGCTCGAACTGGTCGAGGTCAACCCCATCATCGACGTGCGGAACCAGTCCGCGGAGTTCGCCGTCGAACTGGTGCAGTCGGCGTTCGGGAAGAAGATCCTGTAGCCCGGGGCGCATCAATCATAGTGTTCGTTAAATTCGAATCCCCCACGACGAAAGGAGCATCCGGTCCGATGATTAGATTGATAAGATTGATCAGATTGATCAGGCGCCATTCCGCACACCTCTTCCTCCCGATCCTCATCGCCGCCCTCGCGCTTCTCCCCGGGAGCTCCCGCGCGCAGGAGGCGAGGCGCCTGCAGCCGCGTTGGTGGTTCGGCGGCTCGCTGGGCCTGAACCTGAATTTCTACTCCCCCGAAATCACGAACATCAACGAGACGGTCACGTCGCCGGCGCCCTTCACCGACGGCTCCGGGGCGGGGCTGTTCCTGGCGCCCATGGTCGAATACCGCCACGACCCGGTCTGGGGCGGGATGGCGGCGCTCGGCTTCGACAGCAGGAGCGGGTCGTTCGACGACGTGACGAGCTCCGCCGGAACCTCGACCCTGTCCGCCTCGCTGCAGTACATCACCGTCGAGCCGAGCCTCCGGTTCTCGCCGTTCACGTCCGACGTCTACCTCTTCGCCGGGCCGAGGCTCGCGTTCAACGTGGCGAAATCGTTCGAGTACACCGAGACGGGCCAGCCGGCCGCGTCGGGCGATTTCAGCGGGATCCGCGGGACGGTCTTCTCGGGCCAGATCGGCGTGGGGATGGATTTCCCGATCACGGGCGGGGACGCGGCCACGCAGATCCAGGCCTCGCCCTTCTTCGCCGTTCATTTCGGGCAGGGCCCGCGGACCGAGGAAACCTGGGGGCTCACCACGATGCGCCTCGGGGTGAGCGTCAAGTTTGCGAGCAGCTCGTCGGTGTCCTCGCAGGCGGGTGAAAACCTGGCGTTCACGGTCAGCGCCCCGAGGATCATCCCCTCCGAACGCAGGGTCCAGGAGACGTTTCCGACCAGGAACTACGTATTTTTCGACGCCGGCTCCACGGCGATCCCCTCACGCTATGTCGCCCTCACTCCGTCGGAAGCGGCGACCTTCCACGAAGACCAGCTGCTCGAAGCCCGGCCGATGGACCTGACGGGCCGGTCGCGACGTCAGCTGACCGTCTACCATAACGTGCTGAACGTGGTGGGGGACAGGATGCGGAGAAACCGGGAGGCGTCCATCGACCTGCGCGGCAGCTCGGAGGCGGGCGCGTCCGAGGGAAAGCAGCTGGCGGAATCGGTGAAACGGTACCTCGTCGACGCGTTCGGAATCGACGCCGGGAGGATCCGGACGGCGGGGCTCGACAAACCGTCCGTTCCGTCGGTGCAGCGCGGCGCGACCCGCGAGCTCGACCTGCTCCGGCCCGAAGACCGGAGGGTGGAGATCGCGAGCGCCACGGCGGACCTGCTCGACCCGGTCCAGATCATCTCCCTGCAGGAAGACCCGCTCGACAGCGACGTGCTCGTCTCGGTCGAGGGGGCGAAGGACATGCTCTCGTCCTGGAGCATCGAGGCCACCGGCGACGACGGCAAGGTCCAGCGGTTCGGACCGTACACCCGCGACCAGGAACGGATCCCCGGCAGGACGATCCTCGGAGCGCGCCTCCAGGGCCAGTACACACTCGCGATGGTCGGCGAGACGGCCGGCGGGCAGACCGTCCGCAAAGAGGAAAAGGTCAGGCTGGTCCGTTCGGACGAACAGGACGAGGACACCGGCTGGAGGTTTTCGATCCTGTTCGAATTCGACCAGTCGAAGACGGTCGCGACGTACAACCGCTTCCTCACCAACGAGGTGGCCCCGCTGATCCCTTCCGGCGGGAGCGTCATCATCCACGGCCACACCGACGTCGTCGGCGAGGAGAGCTATAACCTCAAGCTTTCCCGTGACCGAGCCACGGAGACGATGGAAGTGCTCCAGAACGCCCTGGCGAAGGCGGGCAAGAGAAACGTCCGGTTCGACACCTACGGTTTCGGGGAAGACGTCCGCAGGGCGCCCTTCGAGAACACGCTCCCCGAGGAGCGATTCTACAACCGCACCGTGATCATCGACATCGTCCCCGAATAAGGATGCCGGCGCCGGTGGGAAACAGGTCCATTCTCAAATTTCTCCCGCTGCTCTTCGGACTGCTGGCGTTCTGTGTCCCCCCGCGCGCGACGGCGCAGGTGCCCGATGTCAGGGACCCCGTCGTCTTCGACAACGACGCGATCGGCGGGGAGTGGGCGAAGATCGAAGCCCACAACGTTGTGCGCAGAAAGGCGTCTTCCCGGTTCGTGCCCTCGCTCGTCGGCCGGGAGAACCGTGACGTCGTCGCCCTCCTGATGGAGAGCGGGTACGCGGACAGGGACTATCTCGAGGCATACCAGTGGGCGACGGAATTCCTGGCCCTGTTCGGCGCCGACGCGGAGGGCCCGAGGGCCCTGTTCATCAAGGGCGTGAGCGCCTTCCAGCTCCGCCTCCTCGACGCCGGCCGCGAGGCCTTCACCGAACTGATCAACGACCACCCCGACTACGCCGAACGCGCCGAGGCGTACTTCTGGCGCGCGATGATCGAGGTCGACCTCGGGAACACCGACGCCGCGGAGGCGGACCTTGCCGCGATGATGTCGGACCCGGCCGCCGCCGGATCCCGGGAGGACGCCCTCTTCGGATGGGCGCTCTCGCTCGAGCGCAGGGGCGACCTTCCCCGCGCGCAGAAGTACCTCGATTCGCTCCTCGCGGAATTTCCCGCCGGCAGGCTGGCCACCGACGGGAAGATCCGCTCGGCCTCGATCGCGCTCAGGCAGGGGAACCCGCGCGCGGCGTACTCCTTCCTCGGCGAGGTAGACCCCTCCACGCCGGCCCAGCGCGAGGAATATGAGCTGCTCAACGGCGAGGCGGCGTTCAGGCTCGGCGAATACCCGGCCGCGACCGCGTCATTCTCTTCGCTCCTGGAAAGCAACCCCGGCGGCCCGCTCGCGGGGCAGGCCGAGCTCGGCCTGGCCTGGGCGTATATCCGGCAGGGCGAATACGCGCGTGCGCGAGAGCACCTCGACTCGCTCTCGAACCGGAACGACGCGGTCGGCATCGCGGCGCTCTACCAGAGCGGCGTGCTGTCCCTGCTCACCGGCGACGAACTCGGGGCCGTCGCGAAATTCGATACGCTGACCTACCGTTCACCCTACGACCGCCACGCCGAGCGGGCGTACATCCAGATGGGGATGGTGCAGTACAGGAACGGCCGGTACCGGGACGCGAAGCGGAACTTTTCCTACGCCGCGAGGCTCTTCCCGGAAAGCCAGCGGCGGCCCCTCGCCTACCGGATGATGGGGGAGAGCAGCCTGGCGACCAACGATTTCGCGAACGCGCAGTACGCGTTCTCCCGGGTCAGGAAACTCGGCGCTCCCGCCGCGCTGATGGCCCCGGCGATGTACCGCGAGGGGGTCGCGATGTACCACCTCGGGAGGTTCCGCAGCAGCGAAGAGCTGCTCGAGGCGTTCCTGAAGCAATATCCCTCGTCCGGGGACGCGCCCGATGCCATGCTCTGGCGGGCCGAGGCGCTCTACCAGGACGGCCGGTTCGACGACGCTGAACGCGCGTTCTCCGGCGCGGGGGCGAAACTCAGCGACGGGCCCCGGAAGACGACCGCCGAGTACGGGGCGGCCTGGTGCCTCTTCGAGCAACAGAAATTCACCGGCGCGGCAGCCGCGTTCGACCGGTTCAGCCGCGCGCACACCGACGACCCGCGCACCGCCGAGGCGGACCTGCGCCGCGCCGACTGTTACTTTTTCCTGGGCCAGTACGACCGTTCGAGTTCGCTCTATGCCGCGCTCGCCGAGGGGGGGAAGGGAGGGCAGTACGCCGAGTATGCCGCGTTCCAGCTCGGGATGTCCTACATCCAGCGCGGCGACGCCGAGCGGGGCGTCGGCCACCTCCGCGATTTCCAGAAAAAATACCCGGAGTCGATCTACGGAGAGGTGGTCCATTTCAACATCGCCTGGACGTATTTTTCCGCGGAGGACTACCGCACGGCCCTCGGGGAATTCAACGCGTTCATGAAGGAGCATCCCGAAAGCCAGCTGATGCCGCGCGTCTATTTCAATACCGGCGATTCGTACTACAACCTGAAACAGTACGACAGTTCGCGCGTCTACTACCAGAAGGTCCTGACGGAATTCCCCGCCAGCCCGCTCGTGAGCGACGCGATGTCGGGCCTGCAGTACACCTACCAGGCCGAGGGGAAGCCGGCGGGGGCCCTCGCCGAGATCGACAAGTTCCTCGAAACCGCCCCCGACGGCGGGTCGAGGGAGGAGCTGGTCATGCGCAAGGGGGACATCCTCTTCGGCCAGGGGGACTACGGGGCCGCGGCCCTCGAATACCAGTCGATGCTGAAGATGAACCCCCCGCGCGAGCTGCGCGCGAAGGCGCTCTACCAGCTCGGCCGCGCGTACGAACTCGAGAACAACCAGCAACAGGCGGTCTCGTACTACGAGGAGATCCTCAGGAACTTCGACGACACCGAACCGGCGCAGAACGTCCGGCTGATGACCGGCGTCGCGTATATCAAGCTGAAGCGGTACCAGGCGGCCGTCGGGGCCCTCGAACCGTTCGCGGGGAAATATCCCGACTCGCCCCTCCTCGCGGAAGTGCGCTACCAGCTCGGCGTGGCCCGGATGAACGTCCCCGACAGGCCCGGGGCGAAAACGCAATTCCGCGAGGTGATCGGGAAGCATTCCGACGGCATCTTCGCCGACCGGAGCCGCCTGCAGCTGGCCCGCATGCACATCGACGCGAAGGAATACCGGATGGCGCTCGACACGCTCGACCGCATCGTCGCCAGGCGCAACGACGACGTGGCGGCGGAGGCGCTCCTGATGATCGGGGAAAATTACCTCCTGATGAAAAAGCCCGCCGACGCCCTCCAGGCGTACAAGGACGTCTACGAGCAGTACGGCGAATACCCGATCATGGCCGAACGCGCGCGCCTCGGCGCGGGAGAATCGTACGAACGGCTCAAGGACAACCGGCAGGCGATCGCGCTCTACGAGACGATCGTCGCCGGCCCGGTCGATCCCGCGGTGAAACAGGACGCCGAAGACCGGTTGAGGAGGCTGAAGAAATGAGCGACAGGACTTTGCGCATCATCGTGGCGATCGCGGCGCTCGTTCTCACGGCCCGGCCCGGGGCGCACGCCCAGGTCGCCGATTCCCTCGGGCGGCCCGCGGCGGCGGCGCAGCTCCCCGATTCCCTCGTCCGGAAGGACCTTCCGCAACTCGAGATCCCCGAGATCACGATCGTGGGAAAGAAGGCGATCACGCTCCCGTTCGCGAGGAAGGGCGAAATCTTCGACGTCCCGGGCTATGAAGCACCTCCCCCCGATTCCAGCCTGCTCACCGACCGGCCGGCCGTCGACCTTCCGCAGGGGGGGAGCCTGCCGAGGTACGAGGCGCGGGAGATGCCCTGGAGGGTGTCGGCCGAAGGTTCGGCCGGCAGCTACGGCGCGTTCGGCGCCCTCGGCTACGTCGATTACCACACGCAGCGCTGGAACCTCTCGACGGTGGGGGGATACCGGCGCACCGACGGACACGTGGCGAACTCCGCGGGCGACGAATTCCGGCTCGGTGGACGGTACACCTCGCTCGTTTCGACCGACAACGAGATCCTCCGGAACTTCCGCGTCAACGCCGACCTGGATTTCCTTCACGACGCCTTCGGCATGCCCGGCCTGTCAGTATTGTTCCCCGCCGGCGTGGAGCGCGACCGGGAGCGGTACTCCTTCGGCGCCGGGATCGCCTCGCTCAGGCGGGAGGGGCTGGTGATGGACCTTTCGGTCGCCGCGAACGTCCTCTCCGTCAACGACGCGGCGGGGGGTATCGATTCCGCGATCACGGCGACTTCGCCCGTCCTCGACGCGACCGTCGTCGGCGACATCGGTGACCAGCGGTTGATCACCGGTTTCCGGTACGTGAGCTCTTCGCTCGACTACCAGACCAGCGTCTCGTCCCCGTCGCTCTACACCCTGCTCGCCGCGCTCCAGTGGAGGTTGTCGCCGGGGTTCTTCCTCAAGGCCGGGGGCGAATATTCCGGCGGGAGCGGGACCGACGACGTCACGAGGTCCAACCTCTCGCCGCTGGCGGAGCTCGAGTGGGACATCGACGCGGGCCGGAAGGTCAACCTCTGGTTCCGGTCGGGGATGACGCTGACGCTCTACTCGGACCTGGCCGCGAAGGTCCCGTACCTCGACCGCGAGATCGCGATGATCCCGGAAAGAAAATCGTTCGACATCGGCGGTTCGATCTGGTACAACAGCGGCATGCTGACGGTCGAGCTCACCGGCGGATATTCGCAGAGCGACAACCGCCCCCTGCTGATTGCCGACAGCGGCCGGATCCGGACGGAATTCGCCGGGACGTGGCAGTCGCTGCTCGGCGTCGAGGGGAGCCTGAGGCCCGGCCCCGGTTTCCGCGTACGGTTCAACGGGACGCTCCGCCCGTCGCGCGAACGCGACGGCGGTTCCCAGCTCCCGATGACCCCGATCGGCGACGCCGGGGCGCAGGCGGAATACGACCTCACGGAGTGGTGGACCCTCAGCGCCGCCGCCCGCTACTGGAGCCAGCAGAACGTCGACAGGGCGGGCTCGGCGTGGATCGGCGGAGCGTTCGTCCTCGACGCGGGCGTCTCCACGACCCTCGTGTCGCGTCTCCTGCTCTCCGCGGGGGTGCGGAACCTCCTGGACGAGGAGTACCAGTGGTGGAGCGGCTACCCGGCGCTCGGGATCGATGTGTACGTGACGGCCAAATTCCGCATCTGATGGTCACCATCGCCTCCGTGGCGGAGATGGGCGCGGTCGCAGACGGCCACCGGCGCAACGGCCGCCGGATCGGGTTCGTCCCGACGATGGGGTACCTCCACGACGGGCACCTGAGCCTGATGAAACTCGCGCGCGGACGCTCTGACATCCTCGTCGTCTCCGTCTTCGTCAACCCGACGCAGTTCGGCCTGGGCGAGGACTTCACGACGTACCCCCGCGACATCGACCGGGATTCGGACGCGGCCCGCGGAGCGGGCGCCGACATTTTCTTCACGCCCGCGGCGGAAGAGATGTACCCCGCCGGGCACGCGACCTCCGTCGACGTCGGGGGGATCGCCGGGCTCCTCGAGGCCCAGAGCCGGCCGGGGCATTTCACCGGCGTGGCGACAGTGGTCGCGAAGCTGTTCAACATCGTGAAACCGCACGTGGCCGTGTTCGGGCAGAAGGACGCCCAGCAGGCCGTCGTGATCCGGCGGATGGCGGCCGACCTCGACTTCGGCGTCGAGATCGTGGTGGCGCCCACCGTGCGCGAGGCTGACGGCCTCGCGATGAGCTCCAGGAACGTCCGCCTCTCGGCGTCGGAACGGGCGCAGGCCCCGGTGCTCCGGCGGGCCCTGGACGCGGCGCTCGGCGCCATCGCCGCGGGGGAAAGGGACGGCGAGGCGATCAGGCGGCGGATGCGGGACGTTCTGTCCGGCGCGCCGTCGGCGGTCGTCGACTACGTCTCCCTGGCGGACGCGGACACGCTCCGTGAATTGCCCGCGCTTGCGCGGGGCTCCAGGGCGCTCATTTCGCTCGCGGTACGGTTCGGAACGACGCGCCTCATCGACAACGACATCGCAACGGTGGACTGATACCATGGCTGAAGCACAGGCACCCAGGAACCTCGCCGTCGTCATCCTCGCGGCGGGCAAGGGCACGAGGATGAAGAACCCCGAGATGACGAAGGTGATGTACCCGATCGAGGGAAAACCGATGGTCGCGTACGTCGTCGAACTCGCCGTGCGCGTCGGCGCGGGTCGGGTCCTCCTGGTGGTGGGATGGAAGAAGGAGACGGTGGTGGACTATTTTTCCGAAGGCTCCGCCTCCATCACGTTCGTCTCCCAGGACCGCCAGCTCGGGACCGGCCACGCGGTGCAGCAGACCGCCGTGGCCCTCGCCGATTTCGCGGGCGACGTCCTGGTGCTCTCCGGCGACGTCCCGTTGCTGACCGAGAAGACGCTGCGCGCCCTCCTCGGGTACCACCGCACCACCGGCGCCGTGGGGACGATCCTGACGGCGGAGGTGGACGACGCCTCGGGGTACGGCCGGATCGTCCGGAACAAGGACGAAAGCGTCCGCAGGATCGTCGAAGAAAAGGACGCCTCCTCGCAGGAGAAAAAGATCAGGGAAATCAATTCCGGGATCTACGTGTTCGAGAGGGAGAAGCTCTTCCAGGCCCTCGGGCGGATCCGGCCCGACAACGCGCAGGGGGAATACTACCTGACCGACGTGTTCGAGATCTTCTCGAAGAACGGGTGGCGGATTTCGGCCGTAAAATGCCTCGATCCGGCGGAAGTGGCCGGAATCAACGACCCGTCCCAGCTGGAAAGCGCCAGGTCGGTCATGCTCTCGAGGGCGGGCGGGTCCGTTTGATTCTCAAACGCGTTTTTTTTAACTTATCGTGTGCCCCAATGAGGAAAACAGCCCTGATAACAGCCCTGATCGTCGCGCTTTGCGCGCCGGCGGCCGCGCCAGCTGAGAACCCAGACCATGACCGAACAGAGCGCAGCGGCGTCCCTCGTCCGGCCGGGCGGGGCAGGCTCGGCAGGTTCGAATGGATCCGGCTCCTGGGGCGGGGGATTGAGCTCCTTCTTCGGGCTCCTCGACCCCGACCGCTTCCTGATGCGGCACACCCTGTCGATGAATTACATGAGCGCCGGTGGATCCGGTCTCTCGCTGGCCAGTTACACCAATTCGATGTTCTATAAGATCGCCGATCCGTTGAACGTGCGCGTCGACGTCACCCTGCAGGGTTCACCCTTCGGCACACCGGCCGGGGTCGACCGCAACGCCCTCAACAAGATCTACCTGAGCCGGGCCGAAATGAACTACCGCCCGTGGGAAAACGTCTACCTGCAGCTCCAGTACCGCGAGATGCCGTATTCCCCCTACAGGAATTATTTCGACCCGTGGTATTCCACTGACCCGATGGGAGACCGACCATTCCAGCGATGACCATCCCGCATGACGCCGCATGATGCCAGATGATGATTGAGCCGGTGTCGCCCGGCCCCGATCAGGCACGGACGCCGCGGCGAAGATCGTTGCGACACTTTTTCACCACCGTCCTTTTCCTGTCCATCGGCTGCGCCGGGTTCCTCGCGTACCTTTTCTACGCCGAGGGGAAGAAACCCGAAGCCCCGCCGGCCCCGGTGATCCCATCCAGGGTGATCCAGCTCGACGTCCTGAACGGGTGCGGCGCCAGGGGGGCGGGCGCGAAGTTCACGAAGTTTCTGCGGGGGTCCGGCTTCGACGTCGTCGAGATGAAGAACTACGGCTCCTCGAGGGTCGCCAGGACCATCGTCATCGACCGGGTCGGCAACCTCGAGGCGGCGCGGAGGGTGGCGGCCGCGCTCGGGGTCGCGGAGTCGAACGTCGTCCAGCAGCTCAATCCCGATTACTTCGTCGATGTCTCAGTGGTCATCGGCGAGGACCACGTCTCACTGAACCCGGGAAAGACCAATTGACGTCACGCAATCTCGCTAAAAAAATCGCCGGGTTCGCTTTTTCAAAAAAGGCCTCTGACGTCCAGCTCCTCGACCTCAGGAAGGTCTCCGACGTCGCCGATTTCTTCGTCATCTGCTCGGCCGACTCCGACACCCAGGTGAAGGCGATCGCCGACTCGGTGCTCGACGGCCTGGCCGAATCGGACGTCCACCCGTGGCACCGTGAGGGCCTGACGCAGAAGCAGTGGATCCTCCTCGATTTCGTCGACGTGGTCGTCCACGTCTTCCACAAGGACGTCAGAAGGTTCTACGGCCTGGAAAAACTCTGGGGGGACGCCAACATCGAAACGCTCGACGACAAGCCGCCGACACCCCGCAAAAAAACAACGACGCCCGGCAACAAGGCACCAACCTCGCGCAAGAAAGCAGCGGTCCCGCGCAAGCGCGCCAAAAAATGAAGGAACATCTCAGGAAAACGGTTTCCGAAGCCCTGAAATCGATGGGGGTTTCGGGAGACATCTCGCCGACGTTCGAAAAACCGCGCGTGGATTCACACGGCGACCTCACCACCAACGTCGCGATGGTCGCGGCGAAACAGGCCGGGAAGAACCCCAGGCAGCTCGCGTCCGAGATCGCGGCACTGGTCTCGACGTCGGACCCGCTGATCGAATCGGTCGAGGTGGCGGGCCCGGGATTCATCAACTTCCGGTTCGGCGCGGCGTACTACCACGCGCGGCTGCGCGACATCGTCGCGGCCGGGAAACGAATTCGGCCGGAGCGCGACGGGGAAGGGGATCGAGGCGCAGGTGGAGTTCGTGAGCGCCAACCCGACCGGACCGCTCACCGTCGGCCACGGGCGCGGCGCGGTCTTCGGCGACACCGTGGCGCGGCTCCTCGAGTGGACCGGCCACCGGGTGACCCGCGAGTACTACTTCAACAACGCCGGCCGGCAGATGCGGATCCTCGGCGATTCGGTCAGGCTCCGGTACCTCGAACTGCTCGGCGATGAGGGCGCGCCCTTCCCCGAGGACTACTACCAGGGCGAGTACATCCGCGACATCGCGAAGCGGCTCTTCGAAAAAGAGGGCGACCGCCTCCGCGACGAGCCGGCCGAGGGACTCTTCAAGCGCCAGGCGGAGAACGACATCTTCGAGGACATCAAGGGGACGCTCCGCAGGCTCGGCGTCGCCCACGACGTCTTCTACAACGAGAACACGCTCTACGAGAGCGGCAAGGTCGAGGAGACCCTCGCGGACCTCAGGGCGAAGGGACTGATCTACGATCAGGACGGCGCCGTCTGGTTCAGGGTCTCGTCGCTCGGGGGGAAAAGGACAAGGTCGTCGTGAAGAACACCGGCGAACCGACCTACCGTCTCCCGGACATCGCCTACCATCGCGAAAAATACCGCCGGGGCTTCGGGCTGATCATCGACGTCCTCGGGGCTGACCACGTGGCCACGTATCCGGACGTGATGGCCGCCCTGAAGGCGCTGGGGCACGACACGGGATTGATGAAGGTCCTCATTCACCAGTTCGTCACGATCGTCCGCGACGGGGAGGTGGTGAAGATGTCCACCCGGAAGGCGAATTACATCACGCTCGACGAGCTGATGGACGAGGTGACCCCCGACGTTGTGCGCTATTTCTTCCTGATGCGCGGAATCGGGAGCCACCTGAATTTCGACCTGAAGCTCGCCACGGAACAATCGGAGGACAATCCGGTGTTCTACCTCCAGTATGCCCATGCGCGCATCGCCAGCATCATCCGGCACGCCGGGTCCCTCGGCGTCGATTTCGGCCGGGCGGACCTTGCGCTCCTCACGGCCCCGGCGGAGCTCGGCCTGATGAAGACCCTGGCCTCGTTTCCGGACATGGTGGAATCGTGCGCGCAGACGTTCGAGCCGCACCGGCTGATCGAGTACCTGAACGACGTGGCCGGGGCGTTCCATAAATTTTACCACGAGCACCGCGTCGTCTCCGAGGACGTCAACGTCACCGCCGCGAGGATGACGCTCGCGCTCGGGACGAAGATCGTCGTCGGGAACGGCTGCGCCCTCCTGGGGATCTCCGCGCCCGAACAGATGTAAACACGTTTCATCCTGTCCACGCAACAATCACAACCGGATTCCATGACTGACATCACCGCACTCAACGAACGCATCCAGCGCGAAAGCGCGTTCACCGACCTCCTCCTGATGGAGGTGGGGAAGACGATCGTCGGCCAGAAGGCCATGGTGGAGCGCCTCCTCCTGGGGCTCCTCTGCAACGGCCACATCCTCCTGGAGGGGGTGCCGGGGCTGGCGAAGACCCTCGCGATCAAGACCCTGTCGGCGGCGATCCGCGTGAAGTTCCAGCGGATCCAGTTCACCCCCGACCTTCTCCCGGCGGACCTCGTCGGGACGATGATCTTCAACCAGAAGAATTCAGAGTTCTCGGTGCAGGAAGGGGCCGATCTTCGCGAACCTCATCCTCGCCGACGAAATCAACCGCGCGCCCGCCAAGGTCCAGAGCGCGCTCCTCGAGGCGATGCAGGAGCGGCAGATCACGATCGGCGAACAGACGTTCAAGCTCGACGAGCCGTTCCTCGTCCTGGCGACGCAGAACCCGATCGAGCAGGAGGGGACCTACCCGCTCCCCGAGGCGCAGGTCGACCGGTTCATGCTGAAGATGAAAATCGACTATCCCGGCCGGGAGGACGAACGGCTCATCATGCGGCAGAACATCGCAGGCGCATTCCCGGCGGTGAACCCGGTGGTGGAGCCGTCCAGCATCCTGAAGGCGAGGGAGGTGGTGCGCGACGTCTACATGGACGAGAAGATCGAGCGCTACATCCTCGACATCGTGTTCGCCACCCGCGAGCCGAAGAACTTCAAACTCGAAAAGCTCTCGGCGCTCATCAGCTACGGCGGCTCGCCCCGCGCGACGATCAACCTGGCGCTCGCCTCGAAGGCGTACGCGTTCATCAAGCGGCGCGGCTACGTGATGCCGGAGGACGTGCGGGCCGTCTGCCACGACGTGCTGCGCCACCGCATCGCCGTCACCTACGAGGCGGAGGCCGAGAACGTGACCTCCGAGCAGATCATCGACGACATCCTGAACGCGGTCGAGGTGCCCTGACCGGGCGCTCCCGCCCGCGGCCGGCTCGTCATCATGGAAACCGCAGAACTGCTGAAAAAAGTCCGGGCGATCGAGATCCGGACGAGGGGATTCGTCAACCAGATCTTCTCCGGGGAGTACCACAGCGTCTTCAAGGGGAGGGGCATGGCCTTCAGCGAGGTGAGGGAGTACCAGTTCGGCGACGACATCCGGTCGATCGACTGGAACGTCTCGGCCCGGTTCAACCATCCCTTCGTGAAAGTCTTTGAGGAGGAGCGCGAGCTCACCGTCATCCTCCTCGTGGACGTCAGCGGCTCCGGCGACTTCGGAACGGTGCGCCAGCTCAAGCGCGACACCGCCGCCGAGCTCTGCGCCGTCCTGGCCTTCTCCGCGCTCAAGAACAACGACAAGGTGGGCGTCATCTTCTTCAGCGACGTCGTGGAGAAATTCATTCCCCCCAAGAAGGGCCGCTCGCACGTCCTGCGGATCCTCCGGGAGGTGATCGATTTCCGCCCCGAACGCAGGAGCACGAGCATCGCCGGAGGCCTGAGGTTCCTGACGGGCGCCATCAAAAAACGGAGCATCGTTTTCCTCATTTCCGATTTCATCGACGAGGGGTACGAGGACGCGCTCAAGATCGCCGGCAGGAAACACGACCTCGTCGGCATCAAGCTGTTCGACCCGCGGGAGGCCGACCTGCCGCCGGTGGGCCTGATGCGGACGGTGGACGCCGAGACCGGCGAGGCCCGGTGGATCGACGCGGGCGACAGGAGCGTCCGCGAGGCGTACGCCCGGTGGTGGCGCGCGATGGAGGAGGCCAGGATCAGGACCTTCCGGAGGTCGGGCCTCGACGAGATCAGGATCCGCACCGACCAGCCCTACGTGAAGCCGCTCGTGATGTTTTTCCGGATGAGGGAGAAACGATGGTGAGGGCCCTCCGAAGACGGGCAACGCTCCACGCGATCGCGCTCTGCTGCTTCCTCGCAGTCCCGGGTGCGTTGCTCTCCCAGGACGTCCGGCTGAGCGCGTCGGCGGACACGAACGCCCTGCGCGTCGGCGAGCAGGTCAGGGTCACGGTGTCGGTGGAGCATCCTGCGGGGTTCCTCCTGCGGAACATCGGCCCGGCCGACTCCCTCGAGGGGCTGGAAATCGTCGGTGTCGATTCTACCGCGCCGGACTCGGCGCCTGCCGGCTCGCCGGTCCGCCGCGTCTATACGTTCACCGCGTTCGACAGCGGGACCTACGTCGTCCCCCCGTTCATCGCGTATTACACAGCGCCGTCCGATACAGCGCTCCGTTCTGTTTCGGGCGCGCCGATTGTCCTTTTCGTGCGCGGCGTCGACGTCGACACGTCGGCCGAAATCCGGGCGATCAAGCCGCCGCTCGACGTGCCGCTCACCTTCGCTGAAATCCTGCCGTACCTCCTGGGCATCGTCGCGGCAGTCGTCGTCATCTGGCTCGTCTATTATATCCTGAAAAAGCGTAAACGGGGGGAGAAGTTCATCCCGGGGCCGCCGCCGCGTCCGGCCGATGAGATCGCCCTGGAGGCCCTCCGGTCGATCGGGGCCGAAAAACTCTGGCAGAGGGGAATGGTCAAGGAATACCACACCGCGCTTTCGGACGTGATACGGACCTACATCGAACGCCGGTTCTCCATGCCGGCGATGGAGTCCACCTCGGAGGAGATCCTTTCGAGCCCGGCGGTCGCGGGCCTTGCCCCCGCCGCGGTCGGCGGGCTGCGGGACGCGCTCACCAGGTCCGACCTGGTGAAGTTCGCGAAGTTCATTCCGCCTCCCGAACAGAACGAGCGGAGCATCGCGGAATCCATATCGTTCGTCGAGCTGACCCGTAAGGCGAACGTCGCGCGCGCACACCGGCCACGACGAGGCCGCTCGTCCGGATCCCGCCGATGACCCGACCGCCGGCGCCGGATCGAGGCGGCGACGACCAGGATGCGGCCGCCGGGGGGGCGCGATGACCTTTGCGAACCCGGAATATTTCTGGCTGCTGCTCCTGGTTCCCCTGCTCGTCTACTGGTACATACGGAAGGGGAGAAAATCGTACACCGACATCAGGGTCCCGACCCTGTTGCCCTTCGCGTCCGGCAGGCCCGGGTGGAAGGTGCGGCTCAGGCACCTGCCGGTCGCGCTGCGCGTATCGGCGCTCTCGCTCGTGATCGTCGCCCTCGCCAGGCCGCAGACGACGTCGGAAGGCGAGAACGTTTCCACCGAGGGGATCGACATCGTCCTCGTTACGGACGTTTCAGGGAGCATGCTCGCCGAGGATTTCCGGCCCAACCGGATCGAGGCCGCGAAAGCGGTCGCGGCCGAATTCGTCGACGGCCGGCCCGACGACAGGATCGGCTTCGTCGTGTTCGCCGGCGAGAGTTTCACCCAGTGCCCGCTCACCCTGGACCACGCCGTCGTGAAGGAGCTCATCGCGGGCGTGAAGAGCGGCCTGATCGAGGACGGCACCGCGATCGGGATGGGGCTGGCCACGGCGGTCTCACGCCTGAAGGACAGCCAGAGCAAGAGCAAGGTGATCATCCTGCTGACCGACGGAGTGAACAACAAGGGGGTCATCGACCCGATGACCGCCGCCGGGATCGCCTCGACCTTCGGCATCAGGGTGTATACGGTCGGGGTGGGGACCATCGGGATGGCGCCCTATCCCGTGCAGACCCCGCTCGGCACGCAGTACCGGAACGTCCCCGTGGAAATCGACGAGGAACTTTTGAAACAGATCGCCGTACAAACCGGGGGAACGTACTTCCGGGCGACCGACAACGACAAATTGCAACTGATCTACGCCGAAATCGACCGGCTCGAAAAAACCAAAGTCGAAGTCACCCAGTTCCGGCGCCACAAGGAGGATTTCTACACCGCGGGGTTCCTCGCGGGATTCCTCCTCCTCGGCGAGGTGCTGTTGTCATTGACGTTATTCAGAAAAATCCCCTGAGCGAAATGATCCGCCTGGCGCACCCGGAATATCTCTACGGACTGATTGCCCTCCTGCCGCTGGTCGCGCTGTATTTCTATTCCGCGCGCCGGAGGTCGGCGATGCTCGAGCGGTTCGGCAACCCGTCGCTGCTCGCCGGCCTGGTGGCGTCCCCCGGGAAATACCGCCGGGGGGTCAAGTTCTCGCTCATCGCCCTGGCCGTGCTCTTCCTCGTCCTCGGCCTCGCCAACCCGCAGATCGGTACGAAGATGGAGGAGGTGAAGCGGGAGGGGGTCGACGCCGTCATCGCGCTGGACGTCTCCAACAGCATGAAGGCCGAGGACATCACGCCCAGCCGGCTCGACCACGCGAAGCAGAACATCTCGCGGATGCTGGAAAAACTCCAGAACGACCGCGTGGGGCTCATCGTGTTCGCCGGCCAGAGCTATCTCCAGCTGCCGCTCACCACCGATTACGCGGCGGTCCGCCTCGTCCTGAACACCGTCGACACCGACGTGGTCCCCGTGCCGGGAACGGCGATCGGTTCCGCGATCCGGCTCGCGATGGAGTCCTTCATCGCCGGCGAGAAAAAGCACAAGGTCATCATCCTGGTCACCGACGGCGAAAACCACGAGGACGACGCCCTCGGCGAGGCGAAGAAGGCCAGGGAGGAAGGCGTCGTGATCCACGCGATCGGCATGGGCTCGGAAGAGGGGGCGCCGATCCCGGTGTACCAGAACAACGCCGCCGCGGGCTTCCGGAAGGACGCCGACGGGTCCGTTGTGCTCTCCCGGCTCAACGAGGGGATGCTGCAGGAGATCGCCGCCGCGGGAGGAGGGGTCTACGTCCGGGCCACGAACCGCCAGAACGAATTCGACGAAATCTTCAAGCAGATCGCTTCGATGGAAAAGAAGGAATTCGGCGCGAGGATCTTCACAGACTACGAGGACCGATTCCAGTACCTGCTCGCGGCGGCGCTCTTCTTCCTCCTGCTGGAGCTGTTCATCTCGGAGAGGGGCGCGACGTGGCCTTTCATCGCCAGGATGTTCAGGGTGAGGGCATGAGGCGCGCGATGTCGGTTCATTCCGTCCTCTTGCTCCTCGCCGCCGGCCTCCTCCTGGCGGCGGGCGCCGCGACGTCCCAATCGGACCGTACGCTCCTCCGGGAAGGTAACAAGCTCTACGAGAAGGAGCAGTTCCCGGACGCGGAAGTAAGCTACCGCAAAGCCCTCGAATCCGCGAAGGATCCCCTCACCGGAAAATTCAACCTCGGCGACGCGCTCTACCGGCAGGAACGGTACGACGAGGCCGCGGGGGAGTACGAGTCGGCGGCCGCGTCCGCCGAAGACCGCGACGTCCGGGCGCAGGCATACCATAACCTCGGGAACGCGCTCCTCAAGGGAAAAAAGCTGGAGGAGAGCATCGGTGCGTACAAGGAGTCGCTGAAGCTCAACCCGAAGGACGAGGACACGCGCTACAACCTGGAATACGCGAAACGGCTTCTCCAGCAGCAACAGCAGCAACAACAGCAAAAACAGGACAAGAAGGACGACAAGGAGAAGAAAGACCAGCCCAAAGATAAAAGAGACAAGAAGGACCAACAGGACCAGAAGGACAAACAGCAGCAGGACCAGCAGAAGCAGGACCAGATCCCAGAAGAACGAACAGCAGAAGGACCAGAAACAGCAGCCCCGGCAGCCCAAAGACCAGATTTCAAAGGCGGACGCCGAGAGGATCCTCGACGCGCTCAGGCAACAGGAGCAGGACGTCAAGAAGAAACTGCAGAAGAAGACGCCGGTGAGGGTGAAGGTGGAGAAGGACTGGTGACCCGGAGTATGCCGTACTTCATTCCACAATCGATTCGACCGGGCGTCCGCGCCGCGCTGACGCTCCTCCTCCTGGTGGCTGTCCCCGCGATCTCCCGCCCGACGCAGGACGTCGGATTCAAGTCGAGCGCCGGGCGGACGTCGATGGCCATGGGCGAGCAGGTCGAGGTCAGCTTCCAGCTCACCGGCACGCAGACCGGGAGGAATTTCCAGCCGCCCGATTTCCGCGACTTCGTCGTCCTCACAGGACCTAACCAGTCCACGAATTTCCAGATGATCAACGGGGCGGTGAGCACGTCGATCACCTACGCCTACGTCCTCCAGCCGAGGCGCGAAGGCGCGCTGGTCGTCGGCCCGGCCACCGTCGAGTACCAGGGGAACCGGTATACGACCTCGCCGATCACCATCACCGTGAGCAAGGCCGGCGCGAAGCCCCCCCCGGCCGACCCCCGCACGCAGGCGGACGACATCGGCGCCCAGATCGGCGACAACCTGTTCCTGAGGCTCGAGCTGGACAAACGCTCGGTCTTTCAGGGCGAGCAGATCACCGCGACCTACAAGATCTACACGAGGGTCAACGTGGTCAACTACAACCTCGCGAAGGTCCCGTCGTATACCGGTTTCTGGTCGGAGGACCTCGACGTGGCCCAGCAGGTCCAGCTCACCACCGAGACGTACCAGGGGAAACAGTACCGCGTGGGGGTGCTGAAGAAGGTCGCCCTCTTTCCGCAGCGCAGCGGGACGCTCGACCTCGGCCCGATGGAGATCGAATGCGTGGTCCAGGTCCAGACCAAGCGGAAGTCCAACGACATTTTCGACCAGTTCTTCAACGACCCCTTCTTCGGAAACGCCAGGAACGTCAACCACACGGTGACGACCCGGCCGGAAAAGGTCACGGTGAAGGAGCTCCCGGCGGACGGCGCCCCGCCGGGGTTCGGCGGCGCCGTCGGGAATTTCACGATGGAGGCGTGGCCCGACAGGGAACAGGTCGCCGAGAACGAACCGGTGACGTTTCGGGTGAAAATTTCGGGGTCGGGAAACATCCGCCTCATCGAGGCCCCGGCGGTCAATCTCTCGACCGATTTCGACCGGTACGATCCCAAGGTGTCCGACCAGATCAGCAAGGGGAAAACGGTGGTCTCCGGCGTCAGGACGTTCGAGTACCTCCTGATCCCGAGGCACGCGGGTGGCCAGAAGATCCCGGCCGTGGCATTCAGCTATTTCGATCCGGCGAGGAAGGCGTACGCGACGTTGCGCAGTAAAGAGTACGCGATCGCCGTCTCGCGGTCGGCCGACAACGCCGGGGGAGGGGGTTCGGTTTCGGGCCTGAGCCGGGAGGACGTCAGGTTGCTCGGCGAGGACATCCGGTTCATACGGAGCGACGACGCTTCGCTCAGCCGGCGGGGAGACAGGTTCGCCGGCTCACCCTTCTTCTTCGCGATGGCGGCCTGCCCCGTGGCGTTCCTCGGCCTCTTCCTGATCGTGATGCGCCGGCGGGAAAAAATGCTCGGGGACGTCGCCGGCTTACGATCCCGAAGGGCGCGCAACGTCGCGAAGAAGCGTCTCGCGCGGGCGAAACACCTCCTGGGCGGCGGCGACCGGGAGGCCTTCTACACGGAGGTGTCGAGGGCCCTCTGGGGTTACAGCGCGGACAAGCTCGGGATCCCGCAGGCGGGCCTCGCCCTCGACACGATCTGCGAGGGGCTCCGGCGGAAGGGCGCGCCCGGAGAATCCGTTTCCGAACTCGCACTGATCATCGAACAGTGCGACTTCGCGCGGTTCGCGCCCGATCCCGATCACCGCGGGATGGAAGAGTTCTACGCCCGGGCGGAAAAACTGATCCTCTCGCTCGAGGGGGCGTTCCGATGAACGCCATCAGTTTCCGACGCCCGGCGCCGGTCCTCCCGCCGCTCTTCCTGCCGCTCTTTCTGCTACTCTTTTTGCTGCTCTTTCCGGCGCCGACGGCGGCGCAGGAGGCGGAGATGAATTTTTCCGCGGCGAACGAGCTCTACAGGGGAGGGAAATTTCCGGAGGCGATCCGGACGTACGAGCAGATCGTCACGAACGGCTATGAAAGCCCCGCGCTCTATTATAACCTGGGGAACGCGTTCTATAAAACCGGCAACATCCCGGCGGCGATCCTCCATTACGAGCGCGCGAAACGGCTCGCCCCGGGTGATGAAGACATCGAGCACAACCTCCGGCTGGCCAACCTGCGGATCGTGGACAAGATCGATCCTGTGCCGCGCCTCTTCCTCGTCGAATGGTGGGACGCCGTCGTCGGCCTCGCGTCGGCGTCGGGGTGGGGAACGATCGCGATCGCGGCCCTCTGGGCCGCCTCGCTGCTCCTGGCGGCCCTCAGGCTCCTGCGCGGCCCGCTGGTCCAGCGGCTCTGCCTCTTCTCGGGACTGACCGTCGTCCTCTTCGCCGTATTCGCCTTCACGGCGGGAGGAATCCAGGGCGGGAGGGAACGGTCGGAGAGCGCGGCCATCCTCTTCGCGCCGTCATCGCCGGTCAAAAGCGCCCCGGACGCGCGGAGCACCGATCTCTTCGTCGTGCACGAGGGGGTCAGGGTCGACCTCCTCGATTCGGTCGGCGACTGGCGGAAGATCCGCCTGGCCGACGGCAAGATCGGGTGGCTGCCGATGACCGAATTGAAGGTGATCTGATGCCGCGCCACGGACGGCAATACGGAAAGGGTACGCCGCGATGAGCCTGCTCAAGAAAATCGCGGCACGATTGCCGCACCGGTGGCAGACCGAGATGAAACGGATCCATTTCGGCCGGCAGATCAGGAAGAACACGTTTGCGACGGACGAGCCCGAGTATAAAATTCTCGCCCGATTGATAAAGCCCGGAGATTGGGTCGTCGATATCGGGGCGAACGTTGGTCATTATACGAAGCGTTTTTCTGAACTCGTCGGGCCCAACGGGCGCGTCATCGCTTTCGAGCCGGTGCCGACGACCTTTTCGCTGCTCGCCGCCAACGTCGAACTCTTCGCCCATCCCAATGTCACGCTGATCAACGCGGCCGTTTCCGACAGGATGGACCTGGCCGGCATCTCCATCCCGAAATTGCCGACAGGTCTGACCAACTACTACGAAGCCCGCCTGTCGCCCTCCGCGGGGAGTGTGCTGTCCGTCCTCACGCTGGCCCTCGACCAGTTCTGTCCCGGGCAACGCATTTCACTCATCAAGATGGACACCGAGGGGCACGAGGCATTCTGCCTGTCCGGAATGGAGAAACTGCTGGCCCGGGACCATCCGGTGCTGATCGTCGAAACCAACTCGGAGAAGGTCATCGGGAAACTGGGAGGGATGGGTTACCGCTCAGAACGATTACCGAACTCAGCCAACGTCCTTTTCGAACCCGGAAAGGGGTGAACCCCGATCGTGGTCATTTCCTCCCGAATTGACCGTTTATTCGCCCCGTCGCGTCTTGCAATTATTCCCCCCGTTATCTACATTAGAACATACCAATCGATTCAACAGAGGGCTCCCCGACACACCCTGCCATTGATACAATTGTAACGTTTCACCCCGGGTTTTCGCCGGAAAACACTTCAACCTCTCACCGACCTCCGTTCCGGAACGCGTTCATTCCGTTGACATTAGGGGGTCATTTTCGTAGATTCTTGTTCATTTTATTCAATAAATCGTTCGAACGTGGTACTACTCGTCACGGGCGGCTGCGGGTTTATCGGCAGTAATTTCATCCGGTATTACCACGATGCCCACCCCGATCACAAGGTCGTCAACCTCGACAAATTGACCTACGCCGGCAACCCGGCGAACCTGGCCGACCTGGAATCCCTCCCCTTCTACGTTTTCGTCAAGGGCGACATCTGTGACCGCGAGGCCGTCGACGCCAGCTTCAGGGAGCACGGAGTGGAAGCCGTCATCAATTTTGCGGCGGAAACCCACGTCGACAGAAGCATCACCGGCCCGGCCGTCTTCATGGAGACCAACGCAGGCGGGACCAACGTCCTCCTGGACGCTGCGCGGGAGCACGGCGTCGGCCGTTTCGTCCAGGTCTCCACCGACGAGGTCTACGGGTCGCTCGGCGAGGAGGGAGTCTTCACCGAAGACACCCCCCTCCACCCGAACAGCCCGTATGCCGCCTCAAAAGCCGCCGGCGACCTGCTCGTGCAGGCCTACCATCATACCTACGGCCTCCCGGCGATGATCACGCGCTGCTCCAACAACTACGGCCCGTACCAGTTCCCGGAAAAGCTGATCCCCCTGATGATCTCGAACGCCATCGCCGGAAAATCGCTGCCGGTCTACGGGGACGGCCTGAACGTCCGCGACTGGCTCCACGTTCGCGACCATTGCATCGCCGTCGACCTCGTCCTTCAGAAGGGGCGCCCCGGGGAGGCCTACAACATCGGCGGGCGGAACGAATGGCGCAACATCGACATCGTGAAGTTGCTGCTGAGGACGCTGGGCAAACCGGAGTCCCTGATCACCTTCGTGAAAGACCGCCCCGGGCACGATCGCCGCTACGCCATCGACGCGTCGAAGATCGGGAGGGAGCTCGGATGGAAACCGTCCATCGCGTTCGAGGACGGCCTCGGAGAGACGGTGCAGTGGTACCTCGGCAACGAAACGTGGCGACGCCGCGTCGAAACGGGCGAATACAAAGAATATTACAGGAAGATGTATGATGACAGGTGAGAAGCACGACGATCGGCCGGGGAGAGACCGGGAAGCTCATCGCTGTCACGGCGCGATCGCGCTCGTCCTCTGCGCGATGCTGGCCGCAGGGGTGGTGAACGGGACGGCGCAGACATCCGGCCAGAAGTCTTCTTCACCGGAATCGTCGATCATCGACAAGCTGCAGACACCTCAGCGGACCGAGGCCGGGATTCCCCTCAGCGCGACGGTCGACCCGGAAAAATATTACGTCGGACCCTCCGACGTGCTCTCGGTCAACCTCTGGATCAGCCCGCCGGTCCAGTACAGGCTCGAGGTCACGCCGGAAGGAACGCTGATCGTTCCGACCGTAGGGGAGATCCCGGTGTCGGGCATGCTCCTTTCCCGGGCCAAGGAAAAAGTCCTGACCGCCGTGCGACAGCGGTTTCTCTCGATCAACGCCTCCGTCACCCTCGTCCGGCCCCGTTCGGTCATCGTCTCAGTCCACGGGACAGTCCTGCACGAAGGGGATTACACGATGTATGCGACCGACAGGGCGGACCAGGTGATCCACGAGGCCAACAAGCCCGCCAACGCCGGCGAAGACGAGAAGATCGCCGGGGTCATCCAGCTGATGTCGTTGAGGCGGGTGATCGTCCGCCATCGGGACGGGTCCCAGAGCCAGGTCGACCTGGTGAAATTCCTGGCCACGAAGGAGGACGATCTCAATCCGTACCTTCGCGAAGGGGACGTCATCCTCGTGCCGAGGAAGGACATCACCAAGAACGTCATCGGCGTGTATGGGGAGGTGAACCTCCCCGGCCGTTACGAGCACGTCCCGGGGGACAGGCTCACCGACGCGCTGAAAATCGGCCAGGGCCTCACCCGGGCGGCCAACGCGGACAGCGCGGAATTTTCCCGGCTTTCCAACGACGGGCGATCGTTGCAGCGGAACACGGTGAATCTCACCACGCTCGTGGCGGGTTCCCCCGAAGACGTCACCCTCGCCCCGGGCGACAGGCTCGTCGTCAGGAGCAGAAACGAACAGCGCGCCGATTACCGGGTGCGGATCGAGGGGGAAGTCCTTTTCCCGGGGGTCTACCCCATCACGAGGGACCGGACGAAGATCTCCGAGGTCATCCGCGAGGCGGGGGGGTTCACCGAGTTCGCGGCCATGAGCTCCGCGGAACTGAACAGGCGTTCGGTCCAGCCGAACGAGGTGGAGCTCGACCGTCTGATGAGCCTCCGCGGCGGCGTGTCCCAGGAAGACAGCCTCGATTATATCCATGAAACGGAACTGCGGTTGAAGAAGGAAATCGTCAACGTGGATTTCGCGTCGCTCTTCACCGGGGGGGATTCGACGCAGGACGTCTACCTCCAGGATGAGGACGTCATTCGTATCCCATCGGTGAAACGTACCATCTACGTTTTCGGCCAGATCGTTTCGCCCGGCCACATCCCCTACGTTCCGGGGGAAGGGCCGGCGTATTACGTGAAAAAAGCGGGGGGGTTCACCGATCGCGCCCGCCCCGACGACCTCAAAATCATCAAGAGCAAGACCAAGCAATGGCTGGCCGGCGACGAAACGGAGATGGAGGAGGGCGATTACATCTGGGTGCCGAAGGAACCGGACTACACGTTTTCGTATTACATGACGACGGCGAGCCAGGCCGCGACGGTCCTGAGCGTCATCATCGGCATGGCGGCGGTGATCATCAGTCTTTCGAACTAAGGGACGGTACAGTATGACGGATACCCAGAGATCCAACCCGGACGGCCGGTCCCGCTTCGCCGGGCCTCCGGGTGACATGGTTTCACTGGTCGCAATCGCCTACCGCTGGCGCCGGTTCATCGTGATCAACGTGCTCGCGGCCGCCGTCGTCAGCGTCGCGGTCAGCCTGCTCCTTCCGAAATGGTACAAGTCGACCGCCTCGATCATCCCCCCGAAGGACCAGGACATGCTGAACCCGCTGAACGCGGCCGGCTCCGTCCTCAAAGGCCTGAGCCTCGGCAAACGCGTCGGTGGGGGCGCCCTCGGGACCTACAATTACCTGGCGATCCTCAAAAGCCGGTCGGTGCTCGACAGCGTCGTGCGACGGTTCAACCTGATCGAGGTGTACGACGTCGGTGACACGTCCATGGAGGAGGCGATCAAGGAACTGAAGGAAAATGCCGCATTCGAACTCCAGGACGACGACTTCATCACGATCGAAGTGTACGACAGGGACCCTCAGAGGGCGGCGGACATGGCGAATGCCTTCGTCGACGTCCTCAACACGGTGAGCCTCCAGCTCGGGACGCGCGAGGCGGGCAACAACAGGGAGTTCATCGAGAGGAGGCTGGACAGTTCCCGCGCGGACCTCCGGCGGGCCGAAGACGCCCTCAGGGTGTACCAGGAAAAGTCGAAGATGATCGTCATTCCCGAGCAAAATTCGTCCGCCTCCGTCGGGGGAGTCGCGGAACTCTACGGGATGAAGGCGAAGAAGGAGATCGAACTGGCGATTCTGCAAAAAAGCCTCAGTCCCGGGGACCCCTCGATCGGGCAGCTCCAGCTGGAACTGGCCGAGCTGGACAAGAAGCTCGAGTCGTTTCCGGAGATCGGGATCGAATCGATCCGGCTCTATCGTGACGCGCTGATCCAGCAGAAGATCGTGGAGTTCCTCCTCCCGCTGTACGAACAGGCGAAGGTGGACGAACATAAGGACGTCCCCGTCCTCCTCGTCCTCGACAGGGCGGTCAGGGCGGAGAAAAAAACGAAACCCCAGCGCAGTCTGATCGTCCTTGCGTCGGTCTCCCTGGCCCTGCTGGTCTCGCTGCTCCTGGCGTTCCTTTTCCAGAAGGCGGCAGGCTGGGACACCCCTCCCGGGGCGTTCGGTGACGTTCTCCTCAGGTATTCCGCCAGGGCGGCGCGACTCTACCGGGTCCCGTTACAGTCGTCGTGACCACCGGCATGCACGAACCGTTCGCGGGCACGGTGCCGGTCCCATCCCCCGACACCCGTCGATGATCATTTTTTTCCTCGGAATCACCGCAACGGTCCTCGCAATTGCGGGGAGGCGGATCTTCGGCAGCTGGTTCAATCATCTGTCGATGTACTCTGTTATCTGGGGGGGGTCGCTGATCCTCTTCGAGCTCCGCTTCATCGATTATTACAGACTGGAACCTGAAACGTGGATATACATCGGGCTCGGGTGGGTTTCGTTCACGGCGGGGTCCCTGTTGCTGCCGGCGGCGGGTTATGCGCCGGGCGGCGCGGTGACGGACGACCCACCGTCCAGGTCGGGAGTGGACCGCTATGATCAGAAACGTCTTCGGAACGCGATCCTCGTCCTGAGCGGCATAGCGCTCGCCGCGGTCGTCCAGCACTGGATGATCCTCCTGGAAAAATTCGGCAGCATCTTCAATGTCATCGTGCTCGGCAACATCGTCTATTCGCTCCGTTTGTCGGAAGGAATGCCGGTGGGGGTCCCCTATTTCGATTCGTTCGGTCTGGCGGGATCCTTTTTCGCGGGCCTCTACATTTCGTCGAGGAAACGGTTTTCCCTGCTCGGGCTCCTGCCCTTCCTCGTCGTGATCGCCGAGGCGGTGGGGTTGATGGGCAGGGTCAAAGTGCTGATCGCAGTCATCCTGTTTCTCTCCGGCTATTTTCTCCATTCCCGGATGGCGGCGGTCCCGGGGGCGGCCGCCCCCAGGTCGTTCGTCCGGAAGTTCGCCACCGTGGGAATCGCCATCCTTCTCTTCGCGGTCGCCGGAGAGATTGTCCGTTCCAACCGCGGAATTCCGGAGTCCATCCCCGGTTCGAACCAGGCCCTGAGAACTCTCAGCCGGTCGTCATTCATCACACCCTCGGTGTATCTCTACCTCACGGTCGACCACGGGGTCTTCAACCAGTATCTCCGGAAGGATGAAGAACGCGCCCTCTGGGGGTCCAATACTTTCGCACCGGTCTACCGTTTCCTCTCCACGTTCGGTTTTGAGACCGATGTCGGGCAATACCAGAGATTTTATTCGACCCCCGCGAACGCGAATACGGGCAGTTACCTGCGGGAGGTCCACTCCGACTTCGGGATGGCGGGAATCCTGGTCGTGCCGTTCGTGATCGGGTGTCTCTGCTCGGTTTTCTGGTTGAAATCCGTCCGGGGTGGGCGGATCGTTCCCATGGTCGTCCTCGCGCACCTGCTGGTGATCGTCGACCTGAGTTTCATCACCATGTCGACGCGGCTCGGGTACTGGCTCGTGAGCCTGCTGGCGGGCCTCGCCGCGGCATGGTATGTCGACAGGGGCCGGGATTGGTCAGGCGCATGAACGGGCTGTTCAGGGCCGGGAGCGGGAGGATGACATTCTCCCAGAATTCCCTGATGAACCTCGTCACGCAGGTCGCCATCGCGGGGCTGGCGGTGATCGCGCTCCCGTCCATCGTCCACGGGCTGGGGGACGAGCGCTTCGGTCTGCTCTCGATCTGCTGGCTGATGCTGGGCTATGTCGGGTTCCTCGACCTCGGGATGGGCCAGGCGACCATCAACCTGATCGCGTCGAAGGTCTCCGACGGGAACATGGAGGAGGCCGGCCGCGTCCTCCGGACGGCGCTCATCCTGGGGGCGGCCGTGAGCGTCGCCTTCATCGTCCTCTTCGAGGCGCTCCACGAGATGGGGCTGGCCGCGTTCCTCAACCTCTCCCCGGCGATCCTTGACGATGCGAGGATTTCCTTCCGCCTCTTCGCGCTCGGCATCCCGCCCGTCCTGCTGATGGGGGTGTTGAGGAGCGTTCCGTTCTCGATGAACCGTTTCGACCTGGTCAACCTCATGCAGACGCTCGGGGCGTTGCTGCAGTGGCTCGGCAGCGTCGCCGTGCTCAAACTCGGGGGCGGCCTCGTGGAGGTCATCGTGCTGTTCGTCGCCACGCGCTACCTGATCGCGATCCTCCTCTTTCTGTACGTGCGCCGGGTCTTTTCCGCCACACCCGCGGGCCGGGCGGGCGGGGCCGGCGAATCCCACGTCCGCAGGCTCCTGGCGTTCGGAGGGTGGGTGAGCGTCGCCCAGCTCGTCGGACCGCTCCTTCTCGTCCTCGAGCGCGTCATCATCAGCCGGACCTCGTCCCCCGAGTGGATCACGTACTTCGCCGTCCCGCAGGAGACCCTGCTCAAGCTCGTGATCATCCCGATGAGCCTCGCCTCGACGCTCTACCCCGTGGTCAGCGCCCGGTGGGGGATGCCGGAGGGCGCGGCCGCGTCCCGGAGGATCTACCACGATTCGGTCCGCTATACGTACTACGTCCTGCTCCCGGCCGTGTTCGTCGGCATCGTCTTCAGCGGTGACATCCTCCGGCTCTGGCTCGGCGACGAGTTCGCCGCGCGGAGCGCCGACGTCTTCGCGATGGCGGCGTTCGGCGTGCTCTTCCACGCGCTCGCCCAGCTCCCGAACACGCTCATCCTCGGTTCGGGAAGGCCCCAGATCACCGCCCGGCTCCTGCTGATCGAGCTCCTCCCGTACCTCGCCCTCTGCGCCTGGTTCACATCGATGTGGGGCATCCGGGGCGCGGCGCTGGCGTGGCTGATCCGGGTCGTCGTGGAGACGGCGTATCTCTTCGTCCGCGTGCGGGGGCTGTGGGAGGGGAGCGAGACGATCGCCGCCTACTCGTATCTCTGGAAGGGCGCGGCTCTGCTGGCGTGTTGCGGGCTTCCGGTCCTCGCTGCGCGCTCCCTCGGCATCGGGGCTCCCGGCTCGATCGCGGTGGCCGCCGGCTTCGTCGCCGTGTATTCCCTCAGCCTCTGGTTCGTCGTGTTCGATCGCGACGACCGGGGGAGAGTGCTGGGCGTCTTCCGCCCGGCGAGAACGTAGGAGTGGCCCGATGGAGCTCGAACGGTTCACACCGGAAACCCGGCCGAAGGGCGAACTGCACGCCCAGCACGTCTCCCGGTACGAATTCGCCTCGCGCCATACCGCCGGGAAACGCGTCGTCGACGTGGCGTGCGGGACAGGCTACGGATCGTCGCTCCTGCGGCGGCACGGCGCGGCGTCGGTCACGGGCATCGACATCTCGGCGGAGGCGGTCGCGCACGCCGCCGGGCATTACGCCGCTGAGGGCATCACCTTCCTCAGCGGGGATGTGTCGATGCTCCGGACCGTCGGCCCGGCCGACTGTATCGTCTCCTTCGAGACCATCGAACACCTCGACGATCCCGAAACCCTTCTCGTCCCGGCCCGCGAACTCCTCGGTCCGGGCGGTTGCCTCATCGTCTCGACGCCGGTCCGCCATGCCGGTTCGCTCGGCGACCGTCCGGCGAACCCCTTCCACGTGAGGGAGTGGAACGAGGTTGAATTCGACGGGCTGCTCGCCCGGCATTTTTCCGCCAGGCGGTTCTATTATCAGTACGTCTACCGGAAACGGTCCTGGCCTCTCAGCCGCACGCTCAACCGGCTCACACTCGCATCGCTCTTTTCCAGACGGTCGGCAGGGTTCGACAAATTTCCCGTCGTCGACGGGCGCTGGGACCTCCCCGGCGCGCTGGTGGAGCGCGGGTACATGACCGTCGTCTGTTCCGGGAGCGGGGGCAGGTGATGGCCGCGCGGCTGTCGGTGGTGATCGTCAGTTACAATACGATGGACCTGTTGCGGGGATGCCTGGATTCGATTTTCGGACCTTCGGTGCGGACGGAATTCGAGGTGATCGTGGTGGACAACGCCTCGACGGACGGGACGAGGGAGATGCTGCGCGCGCAGTATCCCCGCGTCGTCGTGATCCACAACGACGACAACAGACGCTGGGCCGGGGGAAACAACCAGGGCGCAGTGGTCGCGTCGGGGGACTATGTGTTCTTCCTGAATTCCGACACGGTGCTCGCCGACGGCGCTCTCGACGCGTTCGTCCGGTTCATGGACGGACACCCCGATGCGTCGATCGCTGGATGCCGGCTCCACAATCCGGACGGCACGCTACAGCGCTCGTGCAGGGGTTTTCCGGGGGTGATCAACCTGGTCTCGGAGTCGTTCTGGCTGTACCTGCTGTTTCCGCATTCGTCCGTGTTCGGACGATACTATATGACGAACTTCGCCCATGACGCCGTTCGCGAGGCGGACTGGGTCGCCGGGGCCGCCCTGATGGTCCGGAGAAATGTGTTCGCGGAGGTTGGTCCGTTCGACGAGGATTTCCACTTCTACGGCGAGGAGACCGACTATTGTTACCGCGCGAAGATGCTCGGCCACAGGACATTTTTCTTCCCGGGCGCCGTCATCGTCCATTACGGCGGCGGTTCGCCGCAGCCGCGGCAGAGCTACTACGAAAACATCTACGAGGGACTGCGGCGCTTTCTGGTGAAGCACCATCGCGGCGTCGTCCTCGCAACGATGATCGCGCTGCAATGGACCGGGACGGCGCTCCGCGTGCCGGCCTATTTTCTCCAGGGAGTGATCACCGGCAATCCGGCGCTCTTCAGGAAATCGTTATATTATATGAAACTGCTCTATTAACCCGCGAATCCTTCCGGAATGTCCATCCTGCGCCCGACACGGTTCGTCCCCCTCATGCCCCGCTACAGGGGGAGGGAATTCTCCATGCTCGACGTGGGCTGCGGCAGCCATTCCGCCACGCTGACGAAGCAGTGGTTCCCCCGATGCGCCTATTCCGGCATCGACCGGACCCGGGACTTCTACAACGACGAGCGGGACCATCGCGCGATGACGAACTTCTACGAAATCGACCTTACCCGCCTCGAGTTCGGAATGATTCCGGACGACGCGTTCGACGTCCTGATGATGGCGCACGTCATCGAGCACCTCCCGAACGGCGACCATGTCCTCGCCGGCTCTGCTGCCGAAAATCAGGAAGGGGGGGATGGCCTACGTCGAATTCCCGTCGTCGTCGCAGCACCCGGTTGCCGAGCAAGAAGGGCACGCTCAATTTCTATGACGACGACACCCACGCCCGCATCTATTCCGTCGGGGAAGTGGAGCGGGTGTTTCTCGACGGCGGGTGGCGTGTGCTCGGGTCGGGGACCCGCCGGGACTGGCTGCGCATCGCAACCATGCCGCTCTCGATGGTCAAATCGAAAATCGAGCTGGGGTACGTCGCCGGGGGTGTCTTCTGGGACCTGCTCGGGTTCGCCGAATTCGTGCTGGCTGAAAAAGGATGAATATCCTCCAGATCGCGCCGCAGGTGCCGTACCCCCCCGAAGACGGGGGAAAGGTCGGCATCTACAACATCACGAAGCATCTCGCGGCGAGGGGCCACGACATTACGCTGTTCGCCTTCGATCGGTCGCCGGGGGTCGATTATGCCCCCCTGCGCGAGTATTGCACGCTCCATGCGCATGACCACTCGACCCGGAACACTCCGGCCGGCGCTTTAATGAATATATTTTCCGATCTTCCGTATCATATTTCAAAATACCGGTCGCCGGCGTTCCTGGGCCTGCTCGTGGATTTCACGCTGAACCACCGGGTGGACGTGGTTCACGTCGATCACCTCCACATGGCGGCATACGGTGTATCGCTGAAGGAACGGTTCGGGTTGCCCGTGGTGCTGCGCGAACACAATGTCGAATCGGTGATCATGGAACGGTACGGCATCCACGCCGGGAATCCCGCCCTGCGGTGGTATGCCTCCGTCCAGCATCGCCGGTTGCTCAGCGTACGAGGCCATGATGGCGGGTCGTTTCGATTGCTGCTGTCCCATCACGCCGGATGACGCGTCGCGCCTCACCGCGATGAACGCCGCGGCCCGCATCCGGGTCGTCCCCGGGGGAGTGGACGAATCCTGTTTCATCCCCCCGCCCGGGCAGGACGTCCTTCCGGACACCCTGGTTTTTTTCGGCGCCCTCGACTGGATCCCCAACCAGGACGCCCTGAGATGGTTCCTGAACGACATCCTTCCGCTGGTGGCTCAACGGCGCCCCGGCGTCGTGCTCCACGTCATCGGGAAGAACCTACCGGGGGATATTCTCAAAATGGCCGGAGACCGGTGTGTGTTCCACGGGTATGTCAGCGACCTCCGTCCGGAGGTGCAGAAATACGCGGTCAGCATCGCCCCCTACCGCATCGGGGGCGGAATGCGGTTGAAGATACTCGAATCGTTTGCGATGGGAGTCCCGGTCGTGGCGACGCCCGTGGGTTGCGAGGGCATCGAGGCGTCCCACGGGGAGCACCTGCTCGTCGGTGAGAGCGAAAGGGAGTTCAGCGATCACGTCATCGCGTTGCTCGCCGATCCCGGGCGACGCTCGGCGATACGCGACGCGGCGCGACTCCTGGCCCGCCGGCGATACCGGTGGGAGAGCGTCGCGGAGATGTTCGAGGGGGTGTATACGGAGCTTGTGCGGCCGAGGAAGCCGGGGGTCCGATGAACATTCTGTTTCTCACGTCCCGTTTTCCGTATCCCCCCCACAGGGGCGATAAACTGAAAATGTATAACCTCCTGAAAAGGTTGTCCCGGAGGCACGCGATCACACTGCTCTCCTTCGTGTCCGGGGCGCGGGACCTCTCATACGTCGGCGACATCGAACAACTTGGCGTTCGCGTGGAAACCGTCAGGCTGCCGATGTGGCGTTCCCTGCTGAACAGCCTGCTCGCCCTGACCGGTTCCGACCCTCTCCAGGTCCGGTATTACGCGTCCCGCACGATGCGCGCCAGGCTCAGGACCCTGTTGATGGAAAAAGAGTACGACGTCGTGCACGTCCACCTGATCCGCATGGCGCAGTATTGCAGGTCCGACCGGTCCCGGGCGCGCGTCCTCGACCTGACCGATGCCGGGTCTCTCTACCTGGAGCGGTTTCACAGGACGACGCGCAATCCGGTCAAAAAATTCCTTCTCGGGATCGAACTCAAACGCCTGCGGCTGTACGAGGCGGTGATCGGTGAATTTTCAGCTTCGCTGGTGTGCTCATCGGTGGACCTGGACGTGCTCGCCGCGCGCGCGAAGGACGCCAATCTGTCGGTGTTGTTGAACGGGATCGATCTCGAATATTTCACGCCCGGGGTGGGCCGGATCTCCGATCCCCTCAGGATTATCTATACCGGAAATTTATCATATTTCCCGAATTCCGACGGGGTCCTCTTTTTTGTCCGGGATGTCTTCCCCCTCATCAAGAAGGAAAATCCCGGCGTCACGCTGTATATTGTGGGGAAAGACCCGCCCAGGAAGGTGAAAAAACTGGCCTCGTCCAATATCGTCGTCACAGGCTTCGTGGAGGATATCCGCACGGAATACCTCAGGAGTTCCGTCGCGATCGCGCCCGTCCGGTTCGGCGCGGGCACATTGAATAAGGTGCTGGAGCCGATGGCGCTCGGCATCCCGGTCGTCGCCACGTCCGTGGGAGCCGAGGGCCTGTTGCTGGAGTCGGGCCGCCACCTGCTCGTGGCGGACACGGCCGCGGAGTTCGCCTCGTGCGTAAACAGGCTGCTGGCGAGCGAACGGCTGAGGAGCGAACTCGGGGAGAACGCCATGCGCATCGTCAGGGCGCGCCACGACTGGGACGTGGTCACGGATTCCCTGGAGAAGATCTACCGGCAATGCGCCGGCACGGGGCACGGCCCGTGAACCGCGGCCCGAGATTCTCCGAGGTCGTCACGGACTTCCTGACCATCAACCTGGCCTGGTCGGTGTACTACCTCGTCAGGGTGAGGAGCGGGATCGTCAGCACCACGATCGATCCCGATTTCATCCTCCCGATGCTCGCCGTCTGGGGCTACTGGGTGCTCGTCTTCTTCGCGTTCGGTCTCTACCAGCCCTGGTATGCAAAATCACGGTTCGACGAAATCGCCTCCCTCTTCAAGGCGACCCTTTTCGGAGTTCTGTTGCTGTTCTTCATCATTTTCATCGATGACAGCGGTGTCGCCGGGCCGGTGTACTCCCGGTACCTCATCTTCATCTACTGGATGCTGATCTTCGGGCTCACGGGGGGCGGGCGGCTGCTTCTCCACACGGTCCACCGGAGACTGCTCATCGCCGGGTTCGGCACGCGAAACTCCATCATCGTCGGTGACGGGCCGCAGGCGGTCAAGCTCTATGACGATCTCCGGCACTACCCGGCCCTCGGTTACAAAATCGTGGGCTTCGTCCCGGTCAACACCGCCCCGCCCGCCGAAGCGGACCGCGGCATCCCGATCGTCGGGACGGTGGAGACGCTCCCCGAGGTGATCGCGAAGATGGAAGTCCGCGACGTGCTGATCGCGCTCGATTCCACCGACCACGACAGGCTCCTCTCGGTGATCTCGGCGTGCAACGGGCGCGACGTGAGCATGAAGATCATCCCCGACCTCTACGACATCATCAGCGGGCAGGCGCGCACCAACCAGATCTACGGGTTCCCCCTGATCGAGATCTCCCCGCAGCTGATGCAGCCGTGGGAGCGGGTGGTCAAGCGGACGATGGACATCCTCGTGTCGTTCCTCATCCTCGCGGCCGGGTTCCCGGTGTGGCTCGCGGTCGCGATCGCGATCAAGCTCGATTCGAAGGGGCCGGTCTTCTACACGCAGGAGCGCGTGGGGAAGGACGAGAAGCTCTTCAAGGTCGTCAAGTTCCGGTCGATGGGCGAAGAGGCGGAAAAATCATCCGGGCCCGGTCTGGGCCAACAGGGCGGACCCGAGGGTCACGCGCGTCGGAAAGGTCCTCCGCCGCCTGCGGATCGACGAGGTCCCGCAGTTCATCAACGTGCTCGACGGCGACATGAGCCTGATCGGGCCCCGGCCCGAACGGCCGTTCTTCGTGGACCAGCTGTCGAAGGAAATACCGCTCTACAAGCGGAGGCTGAAGGTGCGGCCCGGCATCACGGGGTGGGCGCAGGTGAAGCACAAATACGACGAGAGCGTCGAGGACGTCAGGAAGAAGGTCGAGTACGACCTCTATTATATCGAGAACATGTCGCTGAGGATGGATTTCAAGATCTTCCTGAACACGATCGCGGTCGTCCTGATGGGAAAGGGGCACTGAGCTGGAGCCGTACCGAAAATCCGGAACAGCGGAGGAGCACCGCGCGACCGTGCGTCGAGTGGTCGCGGCGATCGCGTGGGCCCTCCTTGCCGCGGCGACCGCGACCGCACAGGTCGAAAACGTGCCGGTTCGAACCCGGTCTACGAGTACCTCGACCGGCTTGGCGTCCGGGGCATCCTCCCGCTGGCGAGCTCAACGGTGATCCCGATGTCGCGCGGTGCGGTCGCGGAGCTGCTACGGACCGCCGGGGAAAACCGCGCGAAACTCTCCGGCGCCGAGGCCGCCTACCTCGACAAGTTCAACGTCGAATTCGCGCGAGAGCTCGACCCGGCGGGTGAGAACGCGCTCGGGCTCTTCGACGGCGAGCCGGTCGGGGACTTCTTCTCCGGGCGGGAAAAGTATCTCTACCACTACGCCGACTCCTCCGCCACCCTCTACCTGGAGTTCATCGGTTCGCTCGAGGCGAGGATGGGCGACGGCGATTCGTGGGACGGCGCGCGCTCGTACTTCGAGACCCACGGCTTCCGGGCGCGGGGCACGATCAAGGACCGGCTCGGCTATTTCGCGCAGGTCACCAACGGCACGCTCTATGGGGACAGGGAGTTCGCGCTTTCCGATGCCCGCCTGCGCACGAGCGTCAAGTTCAACGATCTGAACTCCCCCTACTTCGATTTCGCGGAGGCGTACCTCAGGGCCGACCTCTCCTGGTTCAACCTCGAGCTGGGCCGGGAGTTCCTGAAGCTCGGGACCGGGTACTCCGACCGGCTGATGATCAGCGACAACGCCCCCGCCCTGGACATGGTGAAAATCGACGCTCACTACGGCTGCGTGCGGTACATGTTCGTCCACGGGTCAATCCTGATGGAGCCGGCCTGGTACGAAGGGCTGCCGTCCGACGACCCGTCGTGGCAGGTCAACAAGTACCTCGCCGTCCACCGCCTGGACCTCGCGCTGTTCGGGCTGTTGAACGCCGCGTTCTACGAGGCGGTGGTCTGACGACCGCACGTCCCCCGAACTGGCGTACCTCAATCCGCTGATCTTCCTCAAGTCCGCGGAACATTCACTCGGGGACCGCGACAACACGATGCTCGGCTTCGACCTCGAGATCTTCCCGGCCGACGGATACAAACTCTTCGGCGGGACTTCTCGCCGACGACGTCGATTTTTCGAAGACGGGCACCGGCTGGTGGGGCAACCAGTTCGGGTGGCAGGGGGGCGCATACCTATCGGACGTCGCGGGGATCTCCGACATCGACCTCCACGCCGAATACACGAGGATCGAACCGTACGTCTATTCCCACCGGATCACCGGAAACGCCTTCACCAGCGGCGAGTTCGGCCTCGGGCACAACCTCCAGCCGAATTCCGACGAATGGCTGGTCCGGATCGTGGCGAGGCCGTGGGCGTCGTTCAGGGGACCGTCGGTGCCCGGATGAACCGGCACGGCGCGAACGTCGTGGAGAACGGCGTCGTCACTTTCAACGCGGGCGGGGAGAGACTGTCGGTCACCGGGACAGCGACGGCGACACCGCCGATTTCCTCGCGGGGGACCTATCGAAACCCGGTACCTCGAACTGCGTGCCTGGTACGAGCCGGTCAACGAGCTGGTGTTCTCGGGCGCCTACGAATACCGCCGCCAGTCCTCCCCGGGGCGGCACCGCGGACGATCATTTCTTCGGCCTGCGGGCGATGCTGGAATTCTGAAACCAAACCGACTGACTGCATGGAAAAGACGCTTGTCGTGACCCCGACCTACAACGAGGCGGACAACATTGAAAAATTCATCGGCCAGGTCCTGTCCCAGGACCCGGTCGATCGGGATGCTCATCGTGGACGACAACTCCCCCGACGGAACGGGGCGATCGTCGGACGAGATCGGCGCCCGGAACCCCGCGATCCACATCCTGAAGCGGGCCGGGCAAGATGGGGCTCGGCACCGCCTACGTCGCACGGGTTCCGGTACGCCCTGGAACGGGTACGACTTCATCTTCGAGATGGACGCCGACTTCTCGCCACGACCCGGAGCCTGCCCGCGATTCCTCGAGGCGATCCAGGACTCCGACCTGGTGATGGGCTCGCGCTACCTCGACGGCGTCACGGGTCGGTCAACTGGCCGCTGTCCGCCGGCTCGTCCTGACCTACGGCGCCAACATCTACACGCGGATCATCACGGGGATGCCGATCAAGGACGCCACCGGCGGCTTCAAGTGCTTCCGGCGCGAAGCGCTCAGGCGCATCGACCTCGACCGCGTCCACCCGACGGGTACGGCTTCCAGATCGAGATGAACTTCAAGGCGTATTCCAGGGGCTTCAGGCCGTGGAACACCCGATCATCTTCGTTGACCGGGCGCTGGGCCAGTCCAAGATGACCAAGAAGATCGTCTACGAGGCGGTCTTCATGGTCTGGAAACTGAAATTCCGGAAGATCATCGGGACCCTCTGACCGGGCCGTCCATGGACCTTTCGGTCATCATCGTCAATTATAACGTCCGCGATTTCCTCGAACGTGCTCACGTCGGTCCAGCAGGCGCTCCGCTCCATGGACGGCGAGGTCATCGTCGTGGACAACGCCTCCGACGACGGGAGCGTCGAGATGGTCCGGGAAGAATTCCCCTGAGCTGTCACCGTGATCGCCGGCGACAGGAACGTGGGCTTCGCGGCGGCCAACAACGTGGCGCTGCGCCGGGCGAAGGGCCGCCACCTCCTGTTGCTCAACCCCCAGCACTGTCGTCCAGGAAGACACGTTCCAGGTCATCGTCCGTTTCCTCGACGAGCATCCCGACGCGGGCCTCGCCGGCTGCACCATCCTCAACCCGGACGGCACCCTCCAGCCGGCCTGCCGGCGGAGTTTTCCCACGCCGTGGGTCGCCTTCACGAAAATCTCCGGCCTCAGCACCCTCTACCCCCGTTCCCGCGTCTTCGGCCGCTACAACCTCGGGTACCTCGACCCCGGCGGCACCTACGAGGTGGACGCGATCAGCGGGTCGTTCATGGCGTTGCGGCGCGAGGTCTACGAGCAGGTCGGCGGCCTCGACGAGGAGTATTTCATGTACGGGGAAGACCTCGACTGGTGCTTCAAGATCAAGCAGGCGGGGTGGAAGGTCTACTACGTCAGCGAGACCCGGATCATCCACTACAAGGGGGAGAGCGTCCGCCGGAGCGACATCGACGAGGTCCGCACCTTCTACCGCGCCATGCGGATCTTCGTCGACAAGCACCACGGGCGCGGGGCCGTGAATGGCCTCATCCTCCGGGCCGGGATCACGGTCCGGGAATGGATCGCGTTCCTTGTGAAAATCGCGAGGCCGATGCGCAGCGGCCATCGACCTCGTCCTGATGGCGGCGGCGTGGCTGGCGGCGGAGTACCTCTGGTTCGGCGAGGTCTTCAGGTTCCCCGCCTACGCGTATCCGATCACGCTGCTCGTGCCCTGGCTGGTCGTCGCGGCCGTGATGCACTCGATGGGGGCCTACGGGGCGAGGAAATATTCGGTCCCGGTCGTCGCGGGGGCCGTCATCACCGGGTATGTCCTCCTTTCCGCCATCACGTTCTTCTTCAGGGACTACGCGTTCAGCAGGATGGTGGTGCTGATCTCGGGCGCGTTGAACGTCTTCCTCCTGACGGGATGGAGGATGGCCGCCTTCAGACTGTTCCGGTCAGCGTCTTTCCGGAAGGGGAGCCCGTTCGGCAGGCTGTCGCTCGTCGTCGGGGCGGACGACTCGGGGAGGGAGGTGGCCAGGAAGCTCCGGTCCAATCCGCAGGGCGGGTACGACGTCGTCGGCTTCATCGACGCCACGAGCCGGCGGATCGGTGATAAGGTCGACGGGGTTGAAATTCTCGGAAGTATTGACAATATTGGAAAAATAATCCAGCAGGAAAAGGTCTCGGAAGTGATATTTTCGACGGACGCGCTGTCGTACAAGGACATACTGTCCGTGATCGCCCGGACGGGGAGCCGGTCGGTGAACTTCCGGCTGGTGCCGACGAGCCTCGAGGTCATCATCGGCAAGACCCACATCGACCGCCTGAACGACCTCCCGTTCGTCCAGATCGAATACAGGCTCCACCAGCTTTCCAACAGGTTTTTCAAGCGCCTCCTGGACCTCGTCGCGGTTGCTGCTGTACGCAACGCTCTATCCCTTCGCGCGGAACGGGAATGCCCGCCCGCAGACCATGCTCGGCCGGCGGCTCCAGCGTCTACCCAGGGTCCTGGCCGGAGAGATGAGCCTCGTCGGACCGACCGGGTCGGGGACGCCCTTCCCGGCGCCGGCGGAAGGCCGGCGTACCTCGGGAAGCCGGGGCTCACCAGCCTGGCAGACCTGAACGGGAAGGTCGACATCGCCGCCGACGACCGCGAGCGGTACGACGTCTACTACGCGAAGAACCAGTCGCTGCTCCTCGACCTCGAAATTCTCATGAAATCGTTCCGCTCCGGGAAACCATAGCAGGCGATGGCAAAGACAATCCTGGAATTCGAAAAGCCGATCCGCCGAACTCGAGCAGAAGGTCGAGGAGATGCGCCGCTATGCCGACTCCCTCTACATCGCCGACGAAATCCGGACGATGGAGGAGAAGATCCACACCCTCCGGAAGAGCGTCTTCAGCAGCCTCACCCGCTGGCAGAAGGTCCAGCTCGCCCGCCACCCGGATCGTCCCTACACGCTCGACTACATCGCGATGATGACCACCGACTTCGTCGAGCTCCACGGCGACCGCGCCTTCAGCGACGACAAGGCGATCGTGGGCGGGTTCGCCCACCTCGGCGACCACCCCGTGATGATCATCGGGCACCAGAAGGGGAGGGACACGAAATCGAACGTGTACCGGAACTTCGGCATGCCGAACCCCGAGGGGTACCGGAAGGCGCTCCGCCTGATGAAGCTGGCGGCGAAGTTCGGCCGGCCCGTCATCACGATGCTCGACACCCCCGGCGCCTTCCCCGGCCTCGAGGCCGAGGAGCGCGGGCAGGCGCAGGCGATCGCCCAGAACCTTTTCGAGATGTCGCGGCTCCCCGTCCCGATCATCGTCATCATCATCGGCGAGGGCGCCTCGGGCGGCGCGCTGGGCCTCGGGATCGGCGACCGGGTCCTGAT
>CAVRTZ010000001.1:0-296932 GCA_963724215.1 uncultured Ignavibacteria bacterium | reverse complement strand
CAGCGGGCTACAACGCGAGGAATTACGTGGGCTCGTGGCACGAGTGGTCTCGCGACCCCGCTCTCCCGAGCGAGCCCTAGAGCCTCAGGGCTGCGCAGCGACGTCGAGGAACGCTGCGCAGAGCCGGCGGCCGTGCTCGTTCGAGAGCGCGATCCGCGTTTCCGTTTCGGTGACGAGGCTCGTCACCGGCATCGGCAGATCTGCGGGATCCTCCTCGGCCCAGGAACGAGCCATGGCGAGCGTCACCTCGGCATGGAACTGGATTCCCCACGTGCGGCCGAGACGGAACGCCTGTGTGCAAACGTCGCTCCGCGCGAGCTCGACACCTTCGCGCGGTAGCTCGAAGGTGTAGTGATGCCACTGGAAAACGGTCGTCGGGGACGGCAGAACGCCGAGAACGGGGTCGGAGACGCCGTCCGGCGTCAGCTCAACTTCGAGCCACCCGATCTCGGGCTTGCTCGCCGGGCCGACCTTCGCGCCCGCGGCGCGCGCCAGCATCTGTGCGCCGAGGCAGACGCCGAAAGCCGGGATCTCCTCGGCCAGCACCTGCTGGAGGAACTCCTCCTCTCGCCCGAGCCACGAGAAGTGATCGTCCTGGTCAGGGTGCATCGATCCGCCGAAAACCATCACGGCGTCGTAGCTCGACGGCACCTGTGGTGAACGTCCGAGTGGGACGATCCAGCGGTCGAGCGTGTGCCCAGCGGCCACGACCGTCTCGTCGAAGACTCCTCCGGGAACACTCGGGCCGTGGGTGACGGATAGCACTCGCATCGATTCGAGACTAGGCTTTGGGGAGCCGTCTGGTGAGGAACAGGTGAAGAGGGGGTATGGATCGCTCATGTCGATCGTGACGCAGTGCACCGTACTCGGGTGCAAGACGCTGACAATTGGGCCGCTCTGCATCGAGCACGAGCTGCCAGTGACGCGGGAATACCCGCGAGGCCGCCCGTCGCCGCAGGATGCGGAATCGCTCTTGCGGCTCCCGCTCTATTCGGTCGCTGTCGGCTCGCACGCCCGGGAAGTCAAAAGAGCGTCGGCGCAGCCGGTGGGGGCTCGAGGCCTCCGCTAGCGGGAACCCCGCCTCGTCGAGAAGGCCGCGCAGGATCGTTGCGCTCCGCGGCGCGAAGTCGTCGCGGTTGTTGTTGAACAAACGACCACGTGTTCTCAAGTCATCTGGCGAGAGCTGCCGCCGCGCAACTCAGAGACGACTAGCCCGAGTCGATGAGTCCTGAACGCTCGGCGTCAGTGCGCGCTGGAAGCGACCTCGGGCTGCGACGACTAGCTGTAGTTCCCAGACACGTTGTTGACGCTCTGAGGTACAGAGAGCCCTCCTAGGGTGCGGCTTGTCCAAGTCACACCCGAAGGAGGGCTCTTGTGGATCTTCATGCAAATGCGGTCCTGACCGTCAGACAGCGTCAGCGTGTCTGTGATCTCGTCGCGACCGGTCTGACGATCACTGCGGCTGCGCTCGTCGTCGGCTGCTCACGACAAACGGCATCGAAGTGGGTCAACCGTCTGCGGCGCGGCGAGAGCCTGCTCGATCGCTCGAGCCGGCCACTGCACTCACCGAGGCGGACTGCGCCAACCGTGGAGCAAGCGATCCTGCGCGCACGCGCCGAGCTTCGCGAAGGGCCGCACGTGATCGGCTGGGCGCTCGGCATCGCCGCCTCGACGGTGCACGCGGTGCTTCGTCGGCACGGAAGCTCGCGGCTCGTCGCGCCCCAGATACGAGAGGAAGTCGTCCGCTATGAGCGAGAGCGCCCGGGAGAGCTCGTGCACGTCGACGTCAAGAGGCTGAGCCGGATCGTGCGGCCTGGACATCGAGTCACCGGGGATCGCTCCCGACGCTCGCCCGGCGCCGGCTGGCAGTACCTGTACGTGGCGATCGACGACCACTCGAGGCTCGCCTTCGCCTCGGTCTACCCCGACGAGACCTCCGATTCGTCAACGGCCTTCCTCGCTGAGTTCGTACGCTTCTACGGCGCCCACGGCATCGTCGTCGAGCGCGTGCTCACCGACAACGGCTCCTGTTTCAAGCGCCGCTGGGCCGAGGCGTGTGCAGAGCATCGGATCGCAGTCAAGAAGACACGCGCCTATCGGCCCCAGACCAACGGCAAGGCCGAGCGCTTCATCCGCACGTTGCTCGAGCGCTGGGCATACGCCTATCCCTACGCGCACGAGTCAGGGCGTCTGGCCGCCTTGCCTCAGGCGCTCGACTTCTACAATCGCTTCCGTCCGCACCGCGCGCTCGGAGGGCTTGCGCCGCTACAGCGCGTCAACAACCTCCCTGGGACATACAACTAGCCCGCCTGCTGACGGTCTGAAGTAGTCACCTGCGGTGCTGCGCGTAATCGAACGCGCTTCCCAAAGCGACGCCGGCTCCTACACCCAATGCAATGCCAAGCGCGATGTTGCCAACGAGGATGCCAACAACGGTGCCCACGCCGGCCCCAATCGCGATACCGAACGTCAGCGACTGGTGCTGATTCATGATCTCGCCTCTCTGACTATGTGCCAGAACTGCTGCAGGACGGAACCCGTCGAGGTTCATTCAACCCGAGCGCCCGCGCGGCCACATCGGCGTCAGCCACATTCCGCCGCGAAAGAACTACGGATCCATCCTCAAGAGACTCCCGCACACGGGGCACAGGACGGTGCTGCGCCACGACACCAGCTTGTCGGTTCATGGCGATAGCGTGGATATTGCAGTGACGGCGCGGCAGTCAACCTCGCAGTGTGAGTGAGGCGCCATCCGCCGGGGTGGGGTTGAAGCGCTCGTACACGGTGCCGCTCCAAGCGATGAGGTTGGCTCCTGTCCAAACGATTGCGCTGCCCTCCCGCGAGTTGAGCGGCGATGGTCCTGGCGTGATCGCCTCCCAAGTGTCGCTGTCGAGGCTGTAGATCTGGAGACCGCTCGATCCGTCGGCCGCCGCGTAGCGATCCCCGAGCCAGGCTGTCTGCGTGTAGGCCCCGACCGGGACGGGAAACGGAGCAAAGGTGCCCTTCTTGCTCCAGCTGTCCGTGGTCGGGTCGTAGCGGACGATGAAGATCCTCATGTTCGCCAACCCTTCCGTCGAGAACACGAGGTCGCTGCCACTCACTCCGATCAGCGTCAGCTGCTGCGGTGCGGCGATCGGCGCTTTCGAGATGTCGATCCTACGAAGCACGTTGGTCGCCGGGTCATACGCGAGGAGCGTCGGCGAGCACGACGAGGGGTTCCTGCAGACGGAACCCATGATGAAGACCTCGTGCCCGTCCCAGACGACACCCGGCGAAGGCATGAGGCCGGTGACCCGGTTGAGCGCAGGCAGTAGGCGCCAGGAGCCGGTTTCCGGGCTGAGGAGGCTGCGACGGGCGTGGCGAGAGTGTCCCCGAGAGATCCGCCGACGACGATCAGTTCCTTCCCGGTCCAGGCCGACGAGAAGCCTTCTCGCCTGCCGAGCGGGCCGGCGGGCAGACGGCGCCAGTTGTCGATCTCTGGGTTGTAAGCCGCTGTGCCCACGGGGCCGTCGGGAGAGTTGGAGGCCCACACGACCATCTCATCGCCGGTCCATACGACCGTTGCGCCACCTTGCACACCAGGAGGAGACGGCGCGATCGTCCGCCAGACACGCGTCGTCGGGTTGTAGGTTGCCCCGTCGGACTTCTGCCCGACGTTCTCGCTCCGCGCATAGCCGCCCCACACGAGCATCTCGGTTCCGGTCCACACCGCGCTCGGCCCGAGACGTCCCACGATGGGGGCCACAGGCAGCGCCTGCCAGGAGGCTCCGGGGCCTGCCTCTTGGCCGGACTTCGTCGCCCGCCCGATGAACACGCCGGCGACAGCTGCGGCCAAGGCGACCACAACGACCACGGCAACGACGACCGCCCAGGCGCGCCGACGCCCGCCTGCCCCGTGGGGCACGGGGGACGCGGGATCCGATGTGGACAGTGCACTCGACAACACGGCTCTCCCGAGGGCTACGTCAAGCGTGATCGACGAGCGCACAGTCGACATCGGGACACGCCCTGATCGTCGTGCAGTGATCTACTGAAGCGTCACCGTAAGGGCGGCGTTCCTTATCACTCGCTCAAGGAAGGGGTGCTTCTAACCGGCATTGCGAAGCGTCCGCAGAATCCGCTCAACCCCAGCGAGGTCGCTGAAGCGATAGAACTGACTCACTACGACTACGACTCGGCCTGAGGCCGTTCGGACATCGATCACGCGGTGCGGCCATCCTGGTTTGAGGGCAAGCGTCGTGTCACCCGAGTCTGAATCCGCAGTGACCGGAACACACGGTTCGTCACGAATCCCCAACTCACCACATACGTTCTGCTTGCGCGCCTTCGGGTCACCGCGTACGGCGACGAGGTCGATCTCGGTCGCATTCATGCCTGGGAGATGCAGAGTTCGGGTGGCTATGACCCGCAGGTAGGGGTTGTGTGCCAGGAAGTCCGCGAGGCTTGAGGGGAACGAGACCTCCTGCGACGTGCGCGAATCCCACGCCGTGCGGGTTGGAGCTAGGAACTCGATCAGTCCGTCAATGTTCGGAAATGCGTGCGTGAATCGGATCTCGTTGTCGGCGGACAGATGGAGTGGCACACCGGTCCAGAAGTACCACGGTTCCAGAACGAGGACGCTGATCGAAGCGCCTCCGATGTGCACGACGCGGCGGATTGCGGGTGTGGCCGCAAGGCACGCACGGAGGTTGGCGAACGAGCCGTCGGTGACCGCAAGGCGGCACATCGCAGCACGGAGTTGCTGGCATGCAGGATGGCGGTGTTCACGCGCACTGCAGAAGCGGGTCGAGAATGCAGAACTTCCTGGCGCGAAGCGGTGATTCGGGGAGTGATGCGCGAAGTAGCGCTGGCACGCCTCGACTTGCTCTCGCGACATGCGCTTCGGGAGGTCGTACACGAAGCCGTCAAGATCGGAGACGAACGGACATTTGGCCGATGTCGTCTTCGTTGCGGCGGTCTCGCGTCCGACACCCGACGAAACAGCAGCGACAACTGCGGTCACCACCGCCAATCCTGAGAAGAGCAACGCCAGCCGGCGCATTACCGCCCTTTCCAGATTCAGGATCCCGCGAAGTGCCGCAAAGCGACATCGGGGCAGCTGCTCAGCCCGGTTGCCCGGAACTACCGATCAGGCTCGTCAACCTTCAGGAGGCATTTCGGATCACTCACACATGCCGGCGAGCTGTCTCCGGCGTGTTGTTTCGTGCGCAGAGCGTGCGGCTCCGTGCCCGATGATCGGAGCACCACGTCAGAAGAGCGTCGGCCGCTCGGGCGGAGGCTCGACTCCTCCGGCTGCAGGGATCCCCGCTTCGTCGAGGAGCCCGCGCAGGATCGCCGCGCTCCGCGGAGCGAAGTCGTCGCGGTTGTTGTTGAAGAGCGACAACGTGTTCTCTAGTACCGATCTGGCAAGTGCACCGTCGCCCATCGAGTGCAGGTCGTACTTGGGGGGCACTCCTGTCGCCCGGAGTGAGTGCGCACCACCGACGACCGAGGAGGAGGAGCCAGGCTCCCTCCTCCTCGGTCGTTCTGTCGGTGGTCGCCGTCGCCTACCCGGCGAGGGGGACCTGCACGAGGCGGTAGCCCGCGATGCCGCCGAGCGCCGGATCGCCCTTCCGATACGCCTTGATGAAGAACTGCACGTTGAAGCCGTTCCGCGGCTGCTGGAAGTACTGGTTCGGAACGAGCGTCAGCGTCACGTAGCCGTCGGCCTGCGTTGCCTGCGTCTGGCCCGACACGACCCTCGGCGTCCCGCGCATGAACACGAGCGCTCCGCTGACCGGTCGGCCTCCTCTTGCGGTGACCCGGACGCGCACCGTGATCGGTGCGGTCTGGCTCGTCACCGGATTCGGCGAGAACTGAACCGACGCGACGACGAGGCGATCGCCCGCTGCCTTCAGATCGCCCACCGGCACGGAGCTGCCCGGCGGCGGCGGCGGCGGCTGGTTCGAGCCGACGACACCGGTCGGGTTCGAGATCGCAGAGGTCGAGCCCCGGTCGTTCCTGGCGATGACGCGGACGCGGATCGTACGACCAGTATCGCTGTCGCGGATCTCGTACTCGGGGTCGTTCGCGCCCTGGATCTCGCTGCAGTTGGCGCCCTTGTCGTTACAGCGCAGCCACACGGGAACGAGTACCCCCAGCCGCGAGCTCAACGCCGCACGCCGGGAGATCCTGGGCGGGCGGTTCGGGCAGCTGAGGCCCATCGACACCGGTCTTGCAGACACCGTCCACTCACATACGAATCGTCGTTGACGCCATGGGCGGAGACTTCGCCCCGGCGAACGTCGTCGCCGGCTCGGTCGACGCCGTGCGGCGCGACCCCGGCGGTATCGAGCTGATCCTCGTCGGCCCGGAGGCCCTCCTGAACGCCGAGCTCGCCCGCATCAACGCCCGGGACGTCCCGGTCTCCATCGTGCACGCCTCCGAGGTGATCACGATGGACGACGGCGCCACCGCGGCCCTCAAGCAGAAAAAGGATTCCTCCATCGCCGTCGGGCTCGAACCTCCAGAAGGAGGGGAAGGCCGACGCGTTCGTCAGCGCGGGGCACACCGGCGCCGTCCTGTCGGCCTCGACGCTGATCCTCGGCCGCGTCGACGGCATCGCGAGGCCGACCATCGGGGCCCTCTTCCCGAGCCGCACCGCCGTCTGCCTGCTGCGTCGACGCCGGCGCGAACGTCGACTGCCGGCCGCGGCACCTGATGGAGTTCGGCATCATGGGGTGCATCTACATCTCCGCGATGTTCGGCGTGCGCGAAGCCCGCGCGTCGGCCTGCTGAACATCGGCGAGGAGGAGACGAAGGGGAACGAGGCCTCCCTCGGAGGCGCACGAAGCTCCTGAAAACCGCCCCGGTCCATTTCATCGGCAACGTCGAGGGACGCGACATCCTGAGCGGCAAGGTCGATGTCGTGGTGTGCGACGGGTTCGTCGGGAACATCCTGCTGAAGTTCGGGGAGAGCATCCCGTCCTTCCTCAAGGACCGCATCTCGGGCTTCGTCGGCGCGCAGCCCGCTGCGGAAGCTCGATGCTGGCTCCCGGCGCTGAACACGCCTCCGGTGCGTGATGAAGGAGCTGGACTACCAGGAGCACGGCGGCGTGCCGCTGCTCGGCGTCAAGGGAGTCTCGATCATCGGCCACGGCGGCTCCACGCCGAAGGCGATCACGAACATGATCTTCCGGGCCGAGGAAATGGTCGCTGAAGAACATCAACGGCAAGATCGAACAAGCGATGGCCGCCGCGCAATGACGACCGACGGAAAAACGATCCGCGCGGCCGATCACGGCCGTCGGGCACTACGTGCCCGGACAAAATCCTGTCGAACGCCGACCTCGAGAAGATGGTGGACACCACCGACGAGTGGATCCGCACGCGCACCGGCATCTGCGAGCGGCGCATCCTGGAGAACGGCGCGACGTCCGACCTCGGCGCGGGGGCGCTCCGCGCGCTCCTGAAGAACCGCGGCATCGCGGCCGCCGACCTCGACCTGATCATCGTCGCCACCGTCACCCCCGACATGTTCTTCCCCTCGACCGCCTGCCTCATCCAGGACAAGGTCGGCGCGAAGAACGCCTGGGGGTTCGACCTCTCCGCGGCCTGCTCCGGGTTTCTCTTCGCCCTGGTGACCGGCGCGCAGTTCATCGAAAGCGGGACGTGCCCGAAAGGTCGCGGTCGTGGGCGCCGACAAGATGAGTTCCATCACCGACTACACCGACAGGAACACCTGCATCCTGTTCGGCGACGCGGGCGCGGCGGTGCTCCTGGAGCCGGCGGACGACGCGACACGGCGGCATCCTCGACCAATCGCTCCGCTGCGACGGGTCCGGCGGAGCCGCCCTCAACATGCGCGGCGGCGGCAGCCTCAACCCCCCGACCCACGAGACCGTCGACAAGAAGATGCACTACACTCTACCAGGACGGCAAGGCGGTCTTCAAGGTCGCCGTCGTCGGGATGGCCGACGTCTCCGCCGAGATCATGGAGCGGAACCACCTGACCGGCGCGGACATCGACTGGCTCGTGCCGCACCAGGCGAACCTCCGCATCATCGACGCGACCGCGAGCGGATGGGGCTCGACCGTTCGAAGGTGATGATCAACATCGACCGGTACGGCAACACGACGGCCGCGACGATCCCGCTCTGCCTTTCCGAGTGGTGGCAGGCCGGCAAGCTGCGCAAAGGGACAGACGCTCGTCCTGTCCAGCTTCGGCGCGGGCTACACCTGGGGCGCGGTCCTGCTGAAATGGTCCATGGACAAACCGGCGAAGAACGCTGACTGGATGCCCGACAGCGTGAAGACGCGCATTCCTCTTCCCCGGCCAGGGGTCCCAGTACGTCGGGATGGCGCAAGGACCTCTGCGACCGCCGACCGCCGCATCCGCGGGCATGTTCGAGCAGGCGGACGACATCCTCGGCGCTCCCGCTCGAGCACGGATCTGCTTCGAGGGGCCCGGACGACGAGCTCACGCAGACGAAGAACACGCAGCCGGCGATCTTCCTGCACAGCGTCGCGCTCGCGCGCGGTGCTCGGCGGGCCGGCGGCCGTCTATGGCGGTCGCGGGCACTCGCTCGGGGAATACTCCGCGCTCGTCGCCGCCGGGGCGCTCGGCTTCGAGGACGCCCTCCGGCTGGTCCGGCTGCGCGGCGAGCTGATGCAGCGGGCAGGCGAGGAGCAGCCCGGGGACGATGGCCGCGGTGGTGGGCCTCGACCGCCCGCGGTCGAGGAATCTGTGCCGCGAAGCGTCCGGCGCGGGGATCGTGCAGTCGCGCGAATTTCAACTCCCCCGGACAGATTGTGATCTGCGGTTCGGTCGAGGGCGTTCGCAAGGCGATGGAGCTCGCGAAGGCGAACGGCGCGAAGATGGTCAAGGAGCTCGTCGTGAGCGGGGCATTCCACTCACCCCTGATGGAATCGGCGAGAACAGGCCTTGAAAATGCGCTCGGAAAAGCCGATATCCGGGACGCCGGGATGCCGGTTTATGCCAATGTGACCGCCGAACCGGTGCAAATTGCGGGAAATATTCGTACATTGCTCGGTGCTCAGCTCACCAGCGCCGTTTTATGGGAATCGACCGTGAAGAACATGATCGCAGGCGGGATCCGGCGGTTCGTGGAGGTCGGCCCGGGCAAAGTTCTGCAGGGACTGGTGAAGAGAACAGACCCATCCGTTGAAATCCTCGGGATCGACACGGCCGCGGACCTCGGGAAATTCCTCCCGGGAGGGCGGTCCTGATGGCCGACCTGTCGGGTAAGTGCGCGCTCGTCACGGGCGGGTCGAGGGGCATCGGCCGGGCCATCGCCCTGGCCCTCGCCGGGTCCGGCGCCGACGTCGCGATCACGTTCCGTTCGTCGGCCGGCGAGGCCGCGAACGTCGTGAAGGAGATCGAGGCGGCGGGGAGGCGCGCGAAAGCGTTCCAGTCCGACGCGGCCGACTTCGCCGGCTCCGCGACCGTCGTCGAGGGCGTCCTGGCCGGGTTCTCCCGGCTCGACATCCTCGTCAACAACGCCGGGATCACGAAGGACGGCCTCCTGATGCGGATGAGCGAGGCGGACTGGGACTCGGTGATCGCCACGAACCTGAAGAGCGTCTTTAATTTCTCGAAGGCCGCGATCAGGCCGATGATGGGCCAGCGCTCGGGAAAGATCATCAACATCTCGTCGATCGTCGGGGTGATCGGCAACCCCGGGCAGGCGAACTACGCGGCGTCGAAGGCCGGGATGATCGGGTTCACCAAGTCGCTCGCCCGGGAGCTCGGCTCGAGGAACATCCAGGTGAATGCCATCGCGCCCGGTTTCATCGACACGGACATGACCGCGGCGCTGAGCGCCGAGCAGCGGCAGAAACTGGAACAGAACATACCGCTGAAGAGGACCGGGACGCCGGCGGAGATTGCCGGCGTGGCCTGTTTCCTCGCCTCCGCCGGCTCCGACTACATCACCGGCCAGGTGTTCTGCGTGGACGGCGGCATGGTGATGTGAGGATTTCTTGAACGACAACGAACACAAACAGAAGGAGCAACGCAATGGCAGATGTTGAAGCAAAGGTCAAGGAGATCATCATCAACAAGCTGGGAGTCGACGACGGACAGATCACCCCCGAGGCGTCCTTTACCAACGACCTCGGGGCCGATTCCCTCGACACCGTCGAACTGGTGATGGAATTCGAGAAGGCCTTCAACCTCCAGATCCCCGACGAGGACGCCGAGAAGATCTCGACCGTCGGCGACGCGGTGAGGTACATCTCCGGAAAGACCTCCTGACGCCCTGGTACGGAACAGCGGGACGAACGCATGCAGGGCACTGACCATCGGAGACGGCGCGTCGTGATCACCGGTGTGGGGGCCGTAACCCCCATCGGTCTGAACGCCGCGGATTTCTGGAAGAACGCGATCGCGGGGAAGAGCGGGGCGGGGAAAATCACCGCTTTCGACGCCACGGGCTACGACACGCAGATCGCCTGCGAGGTGAAGAACTTCAATCCGCTCGATTTCATCGACAGGAAATCGGTCAACCGGATGGACCTCTTCGCCCAGTACGCCATGGCGTGCGCCGAGATGGCCGTGAAGGACGCCGCCCTCGACCTCGAGAAAGTGGACAGGAACCGCGTCGGCGTGGTCTTCGGTTCGGGCATCGGCGGCATGCGGACGTACGAACGCCAGATGCAGACGGTCTTCGAATCGGGCGGCCCCCACCGGATCAGCCCCTTCTTCGTCCCGATGATGATCGCCGACATCGCGGCCGGGCTACATCTCGATGCGCTTCAACGCGAAAGGCCCGAACTACGCCACGACCTCGGCCTGCGCGACGTCGTCGCACGCGATCGCCGACGCCTTCATGCTGATCCAGCGCGGCGACGCCGACATCATGTTCAGCGGCGGTTCGGAGGCCGCGGTGGCGCCGATGGGCGTCGGCGGGTTCAACGCCATGAAAGCGCTCTCCACCCGGAACGACGAGCCGGAGAAGGCGAGCCGGCCGTTCGACGCCGGACGCGACGGCTTCGTGATGGGCGAGGGGGCCGGGATGCTGGTCCTCGAAGAGCTCGAGCACGCAGTGAAGCGCGGGGCCTCGATTTACGCCGAGGTCGTCGGGATCGGCATGACCGCCGACGCGTACCACATCACCGCGCCGGCCCCCGGCGGCGAGGGCGCCGTCCGCTCGATGACCATCTGCCTGCGCGACGCGGGCCTCCAGCCCACGGACGTCGATTACATCAACGCCCACGGCACGTCGACGCAGTTCAACGACAAATCCGAGACCCAGGCCATCAAGGCGGTCTTCGGCGACCACGCCTACAAGCTCAAGATCAGCTCCACCAAGTCGATGACCGGCCACCTGCTCGGCGCGGCCGGGGCGGTCGAGGCGATCGTCTGCGTCCTCGCGATCCGCGACGGCGTCATCCCGCCGACCATCAATTACGAAGTCCCCGATCCCGACTGCGACCTCGACTACGTCCCGAACACCGCCGTCAAGAAGGACGTCCGCGTCGCGCTCAGCAACACCTTCGGTTTCGGCGGCCACAACGCATCCCTCCTGTTCAAGAAACCAAGCGCCGCGGGCTGACCTCTCGTTCATGAGCTTTCTCCGGTCCATCTCAGCCAGGTTCAGGGGGGCTCTCGGACGGAAACCGCGTCATGCCCTCGCGTCGCTGATCCCGCTGGCCGAATTCCAGTCCGCGCTCGGGTATTCCATCTCGCGATACGACCTCTTCCACGAGGCCCTGTCCCACCGCTCCTACTCCCAGTCGACGCAGGGCTCCGGCCTGGTCTCCAACGAGCGGCTCGAGTTCCTCGGCGATTCGGTGCTCAACCTGCTCGTGGCGGAGTACCTCTTCGCGACCCGCTCGATGGCCCCCGAGGGAGAATTGACGAAGGTCAGGGCGAGGCTCGTCAACCGGAAGGCGCTCGCGCTCTACGCGAAGGACCTCGGCCTGGAACGGTTCCTCCTCACCAGTTCGCAGACCGACCAGCTCTCGGACAGGGGCATGGAGACGATCCTGTCCGACGCCTTCGAGGCGGTCGTGGGGGCCATTTACCTCGACGGCGGCTACCCGGCGGCGAAGGAGTTCATCTCCCGGACGGTGCTCGAGACGTTCCGGAGCGGGCAGATCGGCGCGCTCGACGACAACTACAAGAGCATGCTCCTGGAGCACGCGCAGGCCGGTGGGATGGGCGTCCCCCGGTACCTGACCGTCGGGGAAAAGGGCCCCGATCACGACCGCACCTTCACCGTGGCGGTCCAGATCGGCGGGGAGGAGTACGGTTCCGGCTCGGGAAAGAACAAGAAGGACGCCGAACAGGAAGCCGCCCGCAGCGCGCTCCGGTCGCTCGGTGTCATCAATTGAGCGTCGATTGCGTTTCAGTGGCGTATCAGTTGAGTATCAGTTGAGTATTCGTTGAGTATTAATTGATGCGACCCCGCCCCGCCCCGACCCCCGCGCGCGCCACCGTCGCCGTCATCTTCCTGCTGGCCTCCTCCGCCTGCGCCCAGGACACGATCCCCCCGCTGCGGCTTCCCGACCTTTTCCCGGACACCCTTCTCGTGGTCGACGAGGTCATCGTCACCGGGAACGAAAAAACGAAGCCGTTCGTCATCCTGAGGGAGATGTCGCTCCGGCCGGGCGAGCAGGTCACGCGCGAAAGGATCGAGTACGACAGGGAGCGGATCTACAGCCTCCGGCTGTTCAACAGGGTCCAGGTCCGCGCGCTCCCATCCTCGCCTGGGAAGGCGACGGTCCTCGTCGAGCTGGACGAACGGTGGTACATCTTTCCCTTTCCGATCCTGGGCCTGCGCGACAGGGACTGGAGCAAGATCTTCTACGGCGCCGGCGTGGTCCACAACAATTTCCGTGGACGCAACGAAAAGCTTTTCGCGTCCCTCACCCTCGGCTACGACCCCTCCGTGACCCTCGCCTACAGGAACCCGTTCCTCGACGAAGACGGCACCTGGTTCATGGACGCCCGGGCTTCGTACAACCGCATACGGAACCGGAGCCCCGGCATCGAGGCGGTATACGGCGAATACGAGGAGCGGCATTTCTCCGCGATGGCGAATTTCGGAACGCGCATCGGCCGGCACCATTCAGTATGGCTCTCCGGCGGCTACAAGCTCGTCCACGCCCCGTCTGACAGCGTGGTCACGACGATCTCCGAGGACGGACGGGACCACTTCCCGGTGCTGGGGGCCGGGTACCTCTACGACACCCGGGACCTCCTGGAATATCCGTCGCACGGGACGATGGCGTCCGCGACCTTCCTGAAGTCCGGCGTCCCCGGCTATGACGTCGATTACTTCCGTTTCGCGGCGGACGTGCGGCATTTCGTCCTGCTGCCCGGCGGGCTGACCCTCGGCGGGCGGCTCTACACGGACCTCGGCGGCGGAGGCACGATCCCTGTCTACGGCCGCGTCTATATCGGTTACGGTGAACGCGTCAGGGGGCATTTCGACGAGGTCGTGGAGGGTGAGAACATCGCCGGCGGGATCGCGGAGCTCCACGTCCCCCTCCTGCCGGTGCGGTACCTCAGGATGGAATTCCTCCCGGACGGGTTCGACCTCTGGCGGTTCGGCGCGACCGCCGCGCTCTTCGGCGACGCGGGGACGGCGTGGTTCGGGAGCGACAAATTTTCCGTCGGGCAACCTCGCGAAGGGGTACGGGGGAGGCATCCACCTGCTGCTCCCCTACAGCGTGGTGCTGAGGATCGAGTACGCGTGGAACGAAATCCGCGAGGGCGAGCTCATCATCGACCTGGGGGCGGCGCTGTGAGCGCGGACTTCTTCTACTGTCCCCCCGAACGGATCGCCGGCGGGACGCTGGTCATCGACGGGGACGAATTCTCCCACCTCGTGCACGTGATGAGGAGGAAGGAGGGGGACGGGATCGTCGCCGTCGACGGGAGGGGGAACGCGTACGAGGCCGTGATCGAACGGATCGATCGTCGGCCGCAGGGCGTCTCTGCAGGGTATCCTTCGAAGCAGGAGCAGTTCCGGGAGCCCGGGCTCCTCGTCACGCTGGCCGCAGCGGTGCTGAAGAACCCGTCCCGCTACGATTTCCTCGTGGAGAAGTCGACCGAACTCGGCGTGACGGAGATCGTGCCGATGCGGACGGCCCGGACGATACCCTCGCACGCGCGGAGCGACCGGTGGAGGAAGCTGGCCCTCGCGGCGATGAAGCAATCCGGGAGGTCGTGGCTGCCGGCGGTGCGCGATCTCACCCCCTTCGGCGACGTCGTCGAGGAATTTCGCTCCTTCGGGAACAGGGTGGTGGCTCACGAGGATCCCTCGGCAGGGACGCCGTTCGGCGGCCTGCGGCCCGGAGCGCCGGGCGAAAACCGGCTGGTGGTCCTGGTGGGGCCCGAGGGGGGATTCACGCCGGAGGAGATCGCGGAGTGCGTCACCGCGGGGTTCGGCACGTTCTGGCTGGGGGAGAGGCGGCTCCGGACGGAAACGGCCGCCGTCGTGGCGCTCGCGCGCCTTATGAGCTGATTTTTTCCCCGACGATCGACAGGACCTCTTCCACCGCGTCCTTCCCCGTCTTCAGGATCGACGAAACTTCCGACGCCTTCCACTCGATGAACTCGGTGTCGTTGATCCCGGAGAGGTTGATCCTCACGTTCAGCGCCGCCGCCTCGATCCCGGCGCCGATCATCAGCGCGCTCACCCCCGCGTCGCTCACCGAGTTGAGGTTTCCCTTCTGCGCCACGGTCCTGCGCCAGCGCGAGGGCGTCGATCCCGTGCTTCATGCATTCCAGAGGGACGAGGGCCGCCTCCTTGGTGGCCTCCTGGATGGCGGCGTTGCGCAGCGCCTTCTGGTCGTCGCTCTCCTTCGGGAGCCCGTAGGCCTCCATCACCTTGTTGAAGGCGTCGGTGTCGGTGTCGACCAGCCGCGTGAACACGGCCCTGAGCCGCTCCGACATCACGAGCACCGACTTCATCTCCTCCTCCACCTCCGCGTATTTCTTCTTCCCGACGGTCAGCCGGCAGACCATCGACGTGAGGGCCGAGCCGAGCGCGCCGGCGAGCGCCGCCACGCTCCCCCCGCCGGGGGCGGGTGAATTCGAGGCGAGTTCTTCCAGAAAGGCGTTCAGGTTCCTGTTGACGAGGCTCATCTGTTCATCCCCTGTTGACCATGTATTCGATGATTTTCTTCTCCGGGACGAACGGCTCGATGGTGCTGAGGCCGAGGCGGCTCACGGCCGTCCCGATCAGCGCCTTCTCCCCGCCCGTTCCCCCGTAAAACTTCCCGGCCATCAGGAGGGCTTCCATCGGGACCAGGCCGACGACCTCGCTGCCGTTCACGCCGGCCCCGAGCGCCGCCGCCTCCTTCCGGACCTCCTCGAACGCGACGTGGGGCGGTGTGAGGGTGTAGTTCGTGAGGTTGATCGACACCTGGGCGATGTCGAGCCTCTCCACCAGCACGCCCATCGCCTTGACGGCCTTCAGGCTGCCGGGTATCCTGGTGGTGACACCCGCCGGGTCCTTCAGGGTGCGGCCGCTCTCGCGGATGCGCAGCGCGATCTCGTGCGCGATCCCCTTGTCGTTGGTGTCGAGGTTCACGTTGTAGGCGACGAGGAAGAACCTCGCCCCGGTGACGGTGGCCCCGCTCTTCTCGTTCATGACGGCGTCGCCGTAGTCGGGCTTCCACGCCGGGTCGGCGAGCTTCGCCCGGAGTCCCTCGTACTCGCCCTTCCTGACGTCGGCCAGGTTCCGCCGCGCGGGATTTCGCGCGGCCTCCTCGTAGAGGTAGACCGGGATCCGGAGCTCGCCGGCGATCCGCCGGCCGTATTCGTTGGCGATCGCGACGCACTCCTCCATCGTCACGCCGGACACCGGAACGAAGGGCACGACGTCGGCGGCGCCGATGCGCGGGTGCTCGCCCGTGTGTTCCTTCATGTCGATCAGCGAGGCCGCCTGCTCCGTCGCGCGGAATGCCGCCTCCTGCACCGGGCCGGGCGGCCCGACGAAGGTGACCACGCACCGGTTGTAGTCCTTGTCCGGCTCGACGCCGAGCAGCGTCACCCCGGGGACGGACTTCACGGCCTTCGCGATCGCCTCGATGACGATCGGGTCGCGGCCCTCGCTGAAGTTCGGAACGCATTCGACGATTTTTTCCATTGGCTCCGGGAGATTGACGTGGTTGTCAGAATTCCAGGATCACGCCGTTCTTGACGACCCTCTCGACGTGGTTCACGCCGAAGTGGTAGGGGATCCATGAGTAGTTCGGGACGTTCATGACGCAGAGGTCGGCCCTCCTGCCGGGCTCGATGCTGCCGACCTGGCCGGAGATCTTCAGCGCGGCCGCGCCGTTGAGCGTCGCCGCGGTGATCGCCTCCTCGGGGCTCATCCGCATCTGCGTGCAGGCGATCGTCATCATCAGCTGCATGTTGTACGACATGCACGACCCCGGGTTGAAATCGGAGGCGATGGCGACGGCGGCGCCGGCGTCGATCAGCTTCCGCGCCGGGGCGTAGGGGTTGCCGAGGAAGAACGACACCCCGGGCAGCAGCGTCGCCACCGTTTCGCTCCCGGCGAGCGCGGCGATGCCTTCGTCGCTGACGTGTTCCAGGTGGTCCGCCGACGCGGCGCCCACGGCGACGGCCAGCTCGGCGCCCCCCGTCGGGTTCAGCTCCTCGGCGTGGATCTTCGGCGTCATGTTGAAGTGCTTCCCCTGGTTCAGGATCAGCCTGCTCTCGGCGGCGGTGAAGTAGCCCTTCTCGCAGAAGACGTCGCAGAACGCCGCCAGCCGCTTCGACCCGATGTAGGGGATCATCCGGTCGACGACCTCGCGCACGTACTCGCTCTTGCGTCTTCCCGTACTCCGGCGGGAGGGCGTGGGCGCCGAGGAACGTCGGCGACGACCGAGATCACCTCCTCGGCGTTCAGTTCGTTGATGGCCTCGAGCATCTTGACCTCCGAGTCCATGTCGAGGCCGTACCCGCTCTTGATCTCGACCGTGGTGGTGCCGTGCTCGAGCAGGCGGTGGAGCCAGCGGCGCCCGTTCTTCTTCAGCTCTTTCTTCGACGCCGCGCGGACCTGGCCCATCGTGCTCACGATGCCGCCGCCCTGTTCGGCGATCTCCTGGTAGGTCGCGCCCCTGCTCCGGAGCCCGAATTCCTCCTCGCGGCTCCCCGCGAAGACCAGGTGCGTGTGCGAATCGACGAAACCCGGCATCACGACGCGGTTCAGGCAGTCGAGGATCGTCGCCTCCTTCAGGCTCGCCATGGAGAGGTCCTCCATCCGGCCGCACCACGAGATGGTCTCCCCCTCGATGATGACCGCGCCGTTGGCGATCACGCCGATGTCGGACATCTCCGACCCGCGCTTCAGGCGTTTCCCGTGGGAGGGGACGGTCACGAGCTGGGTGATATTGATCAGTGCGAGGTTCAAGGGGCCGGGGCGTTTAAAATCTGTTCAAGATAATTAAATCGGCGGGGTTTTACAATTTGCGGGCGGGTGGGACCGAACGGCAGGACGCCGCGGCGAGATCACCCGGATCGCCTCTGCAACCGGCGAACTCGTCCCGCCCGATCCGGTAGAGCGTGCCACTCGCGGAGGTACGCGGCCCCGAGTTTCTTGTAGAACCGGATGGCGGGCCTGTTCCAGTCCAGCACGGTCCAGTCCATCCTCCCGCAGCCTCCGGCGCCGGGCTTCGGCCACGCAGGCCCGGAAGAGTTTCAGGCCGGTCCCGTGCCCGCGGTGCGCGGGGAGGACGAAGAGGTCTTCCAGGTAGAGCGTCGGCCGCGCCAGGAACGTCGAGTACGTCTCGAAGAAGACCGCGTAACCGACGGCCTCCCCGCCGGCGACCGCGAGCAGCGCCTCGAACCTCCGCGCCGGCCCGGCGAGGTCGCGCAGGAGCCTGCGCCGCGCGCCGGTGTCAGGCCGGTCCAGTTTTTCGTAGTCCGCCAGCGCGTCGATGAGCGACAGGAATGTCTTCCCGTCCTTCTTCGTGAGGCGCCGGATGGCGGGCGGGGTGCGGGTCGTGCTGTCGGCGTCGTGTGGTCATCGGCGTGGCCGTCGGTGGTTGTCGATTCGGTGATCGGTTCATTGATCGGTGGTATCGTTCGGATGTTGCGCTTACTCGTCGCCGGCTTTGCGCCGCCGGCGGCGCCCTGTATCCGTCGCAGCTCAACACCGGGCAGCCGGGGGTACCTCGGGAACCGGGGATCGGTCCGGGAGAGCGCGCAGAGGATGAACTCCGAACCGCGGCGGTTGCCCGTCCTCTCGGCCTCGGCGCAGGAGGCGCAGAGTCCGGGTGGTGTGCGCGGAGCCGGTTCGTTCATAGGGATGGGATCGTACGGCGTCGTACGAGAGTGGCGGGCGGGAGCGCCGGGACCTGCGTTACCCGGAGTGGGAGGCGGGTTCCTTTTTCGCGGCTTCGGAGGACTCCAGCTGTTCGATCACCTTGGTGAGGCCCTTCGACACGAGGGTGTCGAGGAGCGTCCCGCTGATCCTGACCGTCGGTTCGTCCACCTGCCTGAGTCCCTCCTCCGACTGCTTCGCCTCGGGCTGCACCGACTCGGCCAGGCGGATCACGGAGGGGTCGCTCGTGATGTCGGTGGTGGTCGCCTGGTTCACCGCGCCGAGCGCGAATTTCGCGCCGAGCTCCCTGATGGGGCGGAAGAACTCCTCCGGCACCTCGCGGACGCTCGTGGAGATCAGCTGTCCCACGTCGGACATCCTCCGGTCGAGGGAACGGCCCTTCAGCCTGGAGGAGGAGGCGAGGGTGTACATCGTGTTCGTGATGTTGGCGGTCAGCGCCGCCGAGGAGGACTGCATCGCCCTCCCGAGGTACCCGCTTGCGCTCTCCACGCCTTCCCCGAGGGATGTGAGCCCCTGCTGGACCGACCGGCCGAGCGACTCGAGCCCCTTGCGGACGTTCTCGCTGTGCCGCTGGGTGGACTGCGCCTGGATGCGGGCGGCCTCGATCCGGGAGAAGCCCTGGTTGTAGGTGATCAGGAGCTGGGTGGAGCGTTCGATGTCGAACTGCAGACGGTCCACCATCTGGGCGTCGTGCCGCTCGTAGTAGAAATCGCGCGCCTTGTAGAAGTGCCAGAGCGAGACCTGCGTCATCTGCTGCAGGAGGCTGTGGTCCGTGCCCATCGTGGCCATCGCCTTCTGCCCGATGTGGATGTTCATCGCGGCCTCCCACTCCTTCGAACCGAGGCGGAGGAACCACTGCCGGGCGGCCACCAGGTCGTCGAGGTCCTCGACGGAACGCACCTCGCGCGAGACGCCCCTCTGCGCGTACCCCATCGCCGCCATGTAGGCGATCGCGGACGCCGACTTGTGCACGCCCAGGTCGGAGAAGAGGCGGAAGGCGATGACCAGCTGGTCGAGCACCTTGTCGGTGAGGTTCCCCGCCTCGTAGTGCTCCTTCACCTTGGCGAAGATTTCCTGCGCCCGCGCCAGGGAAAGTTCGGCGATCTCGCGGTAGCGCTGCTTGAGGATGAGCGTCCGTTTGGCGTGCTTGTCGAGGTACTTCTTGTCCTCCTTCCGGAGGGCGGCGATGGCGTCGCGGATGTCCCGCAGCGAGACGCATTCGGAGATCTTCGTCCCTCCGCAGAGGTAGCAGGAGGCGCGGCTCTTTTCGTAGTCGATCCAGCGATGGTCGCAGCCGAGGCACCGCTCCATCCCCAGCTTCGTGGAGAACGTCCCGGTCGGTCACTGCATCCTTTCCTGGAGTTGCCGGATGAGGCGCTGGTACTCGTCCTCGGTGAGCTCGCCGAAGGCGTATTTCGTCTCGATCGTCTCGCGGTCGAAGTGCTGGCGGGCCTTCACGGCCACCTGCTTGTACGTCTCGGCGGCGCGGATGCGCGCGAAACCGCGGAGGGTCTCGATTTCCTCCTGGTAGAGCAGGTCCAGGCGGGTGGCGTCGTGGGTGAGGTCGATCGGCCGCTCGCCCGAGGAGCTCCGCCGGAGGTTGAGGAGCTCCGAGAATTCACGGGGGCTGATGTTCTGGAGGATCTCGATGGCGGTCTCGAACTCCTTCGCCTTGTAATAGAAGTGGTACGAGAGCTTGAACTCCGACTCCTTCAGGAACCAGTCGGCGATGTCGCGGTATTCAGCGGCGGCGAAACCGGCCCGGTCGTAGATGTAGAACAGCGACAGGTAGTCGCCCGACGAGCGCTTCATCACGCCGATGCTCTTCATGTCGTTGTTCACCCAGTAGTACCATTCCTTCAGGTCGTCCCGGTCTTCCTGGTGGGCGATCGCCAGGAGGTCGGTCCCGCGGTCCCACGCCACGAAGAACGCGTAGGTCAGCAGCGCGATGTCGATGTTATGGGGGTTCGCGACCAGGGCTTCGCGGAGGATGCCGCACACGGTTTCGCGTTCGTTCCCGGGAAGTGCGAACAGCAGTTTAATCGGGACGCGCGGCAGGCGGCGGAGCGAGTTGTGGTGGTCGTGGAACTGGAGCTGCTTCTGCGGGTTCGATTCGGGGACCTCGAGTTCGAGCTGCTCGATCGCCGTGTAGAAGCGCTCCTTCATGAGGAGCCTCCGGGTCCCGTGGTACCACGGGGTGTCGGCGTCGCGGAACGCGCTGTCGAGGAACATCCTCCACGAGCTCAGCCTGCTCTCGATGAAGGCGTTCTCCGGCAGGGGGATCGTGGTCCTGAAGAGGGTGATCAGGTTCCTTCCGAAGGAGACCTGGTCGTCCTGCTCGCCCGTGGCGTGGAGCGCCTGGCCGAGGAAATAATGCCTCACCCAGGGGCGCGTCAGCGCCTCGTCGATGTCGTGCCTGACCTCGGTCTTCGCCTTGGTCGTTTCAATGAGGGAAACGGGATAGGACCCGTCGGCGCCTTCCCTCAGTTTTTCTTTCGCGGGTTTGAATATTTGAAACTGGATCAATCGGGGACCTGGAAGTTCCACTTGCGAGTTATTGTACTGCTTGAGACAGTACGGACATACGCTATACAGGAACGTAAGTTACAACAGTGCCGGAATATACAAAAAAAATCGTCGATGTCCAGCAAAAACGGTTAAAAACCGGCATTTTTAGGAGTGGAGGAAAAAAGCCTGAAAAATGGCATAAAACGGCTATTTCAGGCTATAGGCGCGGAGGAGGCGATCCGAAATTTCCGGGAGGCCGGAGTTCGATTCGGACAGGGAGAGGTATTTCGCGAAAAGATCGAGGGGGCCGAGGCTGAGCGTTTCGATGAGGGCTCCCCGGCCGAGGCCCCTGTCGACCTCCCTCGCCATCGCCATTCCCACCATCGACCCGTAGCTCTCCCAGTACCCGCTCAGGTTCGCCGAATAGAGAATGTCGGCGACCTCCTTCCCGTTGAGCTTTCCCGACATCAGCCGTTCGGCGTTCCTGTTGAACGTCCCGAACGATTCCTCCATCCTCTGGGCCCAGTCCTGGGGCAGCCGGTCGCCCATCCTCTGCTCCATCGAGAGGTAATAGGCGATCCCCTCGTTCTGGACGAGGTCGAGCAGGTAGTCCAGGTCGGTCGTGTAGACCGCCCGGAATTTTTTCCAGAAAGGGGACGCGTCCTTGTAGATCCCGAACGCCGCGTGGAAGACCTCGTGCGCGACGGTGACCAGGATCGAGGACAGCTTCGCCTCCGGCCGGACGGGGTATCCGGCGGCGGCCGCGAGGTTGATGATGATCGTCAGCTCCCCTTCGCCGTCCCCCACGAACACCGGGACGTCCCCCTTCCAGGTCACCCTCCGCACGTACGCGTCGGCGTTTTCGTGTCCGAGCGCCACCACGTAGACCGGGATGACGGCGCTCACGGGGATGTCCTGGGGAAAGATCTGCTCGACGGTGGCGATCACCCTCGCGTTGAAATTGCGGCGCTGCAGTTCGTCGAAGAGGTCGCCGATGGCACCGGCGTTTTTTTGCGCCTCCTCCAGCCTGAAGACGTCGTCGCGGATGATCTGGCCCCCCTGCAGGGAGTCGAGGTATGAGCGGAGAAGCGACGAAACGCCGCCGTTGCCGGAAATCAAGCCGGTCGTGGACGCCGCGATCCGGTTCCCGCGGAGCCCGGAGAGTTGCTGAGTGCTGACGTACTCGCCGCGGAGGAGTTTCAGCGTCTCTTCGGCGGACGTGTAATCGATCGACAGGCTGATGTTGAAGGCCGGGTTCGTCTGCGCGAGCGCGGGGCCGGCGGGCGCGATGACGAGGAGCGCGGCGAAGAACAGGAGGCCGGTGAACGGCGCAGCCCGTCGCGCGGACGCCAGTACCGCGGTGCCGGGCCGCGCGCTGGTAAAATCCTCGACGGCGAAGCGCCGTCTCATGTCGCCCGCGGCTTCATCGGAATCCTGACGCCGTGAGTGCCGGCGTTGTCGATGGCCCGCTCGTATCCGGCGTCCGCGTGACGGATGATGCCCATCCCCGGATCGTAGGTCAGGACCCGTTCGAGGCGGCGTCCGGCCTCCGGCGTTCCGTCGGCGACGACGACCATCCCCGCGTGGATCGAAAGCCCGATCCCCACGCCGCCGCCGTGGTGGACGCTCACCCAGCTCGCCCCGCCGGTCGCGTTCAGCAGCGCGTTCAGGATCGGCCAGTCGGCGATCGCGTCGCTCCCGTCCTTCATCTTTTCGGTCTCCCGGTTGGGCGAGGCGACCGAGCCGCAATCGAGATGGTCGCGGCCGATGACGATCGGCGCCTTCACCTCGCCGCGCGCGACGAGGTCGTTGAAGATCTTCCCCATCTTCGCCCGCTCGCCGTAGCCGAGCCAGCAGATGCGCGCGGGGAGTCCCTGGAACGCCACCTGCTTCTGCGCCTTCTCGATCCAGCGGCAGAGCGGCTTGTTCTCGGGGAACGTCTCGAGGATCGCCCGGTCGGTCCGGTGGATGTCGCGCGGGGTCGCCCGAGAGCGCCGCCCAGCGGAACGGTCCTTTGCCGTCGCAGAAGAGCGGACGGATGTACTCCGGAACGAAGCCCGGGATGTCGAAGGCGTTCGTCGACGCCGGCGGCGAGCGCCTCGCCGCGGATGTTGTTGCCGTAGTCGAACGTGACCGCGCCTCTTTTCATCAGGCCGAGCATCGCGCGGACGTGCTCGACGATCGATGCCTTGCGCGAGCGCGACGTAGCTTCTGCGGATCGGACGCGCGGAGTGCCAGCGCCTCCTCGTACGGCATGTGCGCCGGGACGTAGCCGTTCAGCGTGTCGTGCGCCGAGGTCTGGTCGGTGAGCACGTCGACCGCGGATGTTCCGCGCGAGGAGTTCGGGAAGGACCTCGGCGGCGTTGCCGAGCAGCGCCACCGATTTCGCCTCCTTCAGCTCCTTCGCCGTCTGGAGGATCGCGAGCGCTTCGTCGAGCGTCGACGCCATCGTGTCGACGTATCTCGTCTTCAGCCGCTTCTCGATCCGGGCGCGGTCCGACCTCGACGGCGAGGCAGGCGGCGCCGTTCATCGTCGCGGCGAGCGGCTGCGCGCCGCCCATCCCGCCGAGACCGGCGGTCACCAGCAGCCGTCCGGCGAGCGAGCCGCCGAAGTACCTCTCCGCGCACTGCCGCGAAGGTCTCGTACGTCCCCTGGAGGATCCCCTGCGTGCCGATGTAGATCCAGCTCCCGGCGGTCATCTGTCCGTACATCGTCAGGCCGAGCCCCTCGAGCCGGCGGAACTCGTCCCAGGTCGCCCATCCGGGCACGAGCATCGAGTTGGAGATCAGGACGCGCGGCGCGTCGGGGTGCGTCCGGAAGACGCCGACGGGTTTCCCCGACTGGACGAGCAGCGTCTCGTCGTTCTCGAGCTCCCGCAGGGTCGCGGACGATCGCGTCGAAGCATTCCCAGTTGCGCGCCGCCTTCCCGGTCCCGCCGTAGACGATCAGCTCGTCCGGCTTCTCGGCGACCTCGGGATCGAGGTTGTTCATCAGCATCCGGAGCGCGGCTTCCTGCACCCATCCCTTGCAGCTGAGTGTGGTCCCGCGCGGGGCCGTGATGGTTCGTTTCACCGTCTGCATTTCGTCGTCTTCGTTTATTCCTGTCCTTCGGACGCCGCCATCCCGACCGAGCGGATGCTCGGCATCAGGAGCACGCTGTTGAGGAACATCTTGTTGAGGGAGTCCCAGAAGAGTCTGAAGTTGGGGTCGTCGGCGAAGAGGACGATGTTGCCGGCCCCGAGCGTCTCGTGGATCAGGAAGGGGGTGGATTCCATGAATGTTTCGTTCTCGCGGCTCATATGGCCGCCGATCCTCGACGAAGCCCTGTAAACGCCGACGTTGTATCCCGACGCCGACAGCTCGAAGACCGAGTTCGTCGTGCGGAACACCGCGATCGTCGTGTCGTAGCCGAATCCCAGCGGGTGGGAGTTGTCAATCCTCACGCCGACGATCGTCCCCGGGATATCCTCCCTGCGCCGTTTCTTCTCGCGTTCCTCCACGGTCATCAGCTTCCCGAGCTCTTCTTCGTCCGGGCCCTTCTTTTTGTCGGCCGATTCCTTCTTCTCCTCGCCGTCTTTCTTCTTCTTCGACTTCAGTTTCGCGCCCGCGATCCCCATCCGGTCCTGTGTCGCGAACACGGCCCCGCCCTCGATCCCGATGTAGGTCCCGCCGGCGGCGATCCAGGTCTTCAACTTCTTCACGAAACCCGAATCGAGGGCCTCGGCGTAGTCGCGCCCCGCCGCGCCGTCGTCGGGGAAGACGATCGCGGTGTACTTCTGCAGGTCCGTCCAGCCGAGCCGCCACGGCTCGACCGGCACGAACTCGATGCCGTAATCCCTGTCGAACATCGACCAGATGGCGCCGAACGCCGACGTGCTCACCGGGTCGCCGGCGAGCACCGCGATCTTCGGCCGCTTCAGGAGCACGGCCCTGTCGGAGCCGAGGTTCATCCCGCTCTCGGTGAACCCGCTGTTGGCGGCGGCGATCGGGAGATGGAACTCGACGGCGAGCGACTTCATCGCGGAATCGATTCCCGGCGGGTTGGGACGCACCGGCACGATGATGGTGCCGCGCCCGTACCGCGTGCCTGCGTGCGTGAATTCCCTCATCGCGGTGTGGGTCTTGTAACCCGCCTGGAGGAGCCTCACGAGCGCCTTTGCCGCGTTGTTCGACGTCCAGGGCATGATGTAAGCGTAGCGCGCCTTCCCCCCGGTGACGCTCCCGGGCGGGACGGCGGCGTGCACGACTTGCGCGAGGGGGACGCCGGGCACGCCGGACGACCACCACGCCTCCACGCCGTATGCGATCGGGAGGCACCAGGCGGAGATGTCGTAGTACGAGGTGTCGGTGATCGCCGGCTCCTGCTCCATCAGCGCCATGACCAGCCGCTTCGCGGGCTGGTCGAGCCGCACGACGAATGTGCCGGCCGGGAACGATTTCGGCCGCGTCGTCGACGGAAAGTAGGTCTTCGCGTCGCCGGGCGAGAATTCCTCGCCGGCCTGAGAGACTTCGACGCCCTGTTGTACCAGGAGGTCGACCATTTTGGCCGTCCTCGCAGGGTCCTTCCCGGGGGGAACCAGGTACGACCGGACCGGGCCTTGTTTCCCCTCTTCAATGGCCTCGTCGAAGAAACGGTGAAAGTCCTTCAGGCGTTTCTCCCGGTTGACGGCGGTGGTCCGAAGCGTCGCGATCGACGTGGCACTGTGGTGCTCGAGCCGCTCGCGGAGGGTCAGGATCTCGTCGTCGCGTCTCCGTATCCTCACCCCCGACTGGCCGGCCTGCTCGTACGTCATCCCGATGGCGCCGTGGAGCGAGGGCCACGAATCGCCGTACCCGGGGTAGAAGAGGTCGAACGATTCGCCGCTGTAGTAACTCCAGCCCTCCCGATCGAACGCCTCGGCGTTGCCGCGGCCGTAGATCTCGCCCCACTCGATCGTGGACGCAGGGAAGTTCTTGTTGAACGGCTTGAACGCGGGGAAGAAGAAATAGGAGCTGTTGTACCCCATTTCGTGGAAGTCGACGTGGACGTGCGGCATCCATTCCCGGTAGGCGGCGATCCTCGCCCTGCTCTCCTCCTGCGTGAGCCACGCCCAGTCGCGGTTGAGGTCGAAGAGATAGTGGTTCGTGCGGCCCGACGGCCATCCCTCGTTGTGCTCGACGGCCTCCGGGTCCTCCCTCGGCGTGATGCCCGCGCGGGTGAGCTGGAAGTTGACGTAGCGCTCGTGACCGTCGGGGTTCAGGAGCGGGTCGACGACGACGACCATGCTGTCGAGAAGGCCGGCCGTCCCGGGGTCGCCGGCGGAGAGCAGCCTGTACAGTACGTTCAGCGCCGCTTCGGGGCTCGAGGCCTCGTTCCCGTGCACTCCGTAGGACAGCCACGCGATCGCGGGCATCGTGCGGGCCAGTTCCGCCGCCTCCGCACCGGTGGTCGACCGTGGATCGGCGAGCTTCCGGCTGTCGGCCTTGATCGTGTCGAGCCGCGCGAGGTTGTAGGTAGAGCCGAGCACCGCGAACCGCAGGGCCCTGCCCTCGTACGTCGTGCCGTACCGGACGATCTTCATCCGGTCCGGGGCGGCGGCGGCGAGCGCGTCGAGGTATTTCACGACGCCGTCGTACGAGGTGTACCGGTCGCCGAGGTTGTATCCGAGCACTTCTGACGGCGAGGGGATCCGCACCTGGGCGACGGACGTGAGCGACACCGACAGGCAGAGCGCGATGAACAGCGGCGCGAGGGTGGGGCGGAATATCTTCATCTGTTATTGGATTGATTTACGATTGTATTTCGATTGATTTCGATTGAATTTCGATTGCGAGCCGGATGAGGTTCTATTGATTGTTGAATGATGGCGGGGCGCCGCATATCTCAGCCGAGCTTGTAGCCGATCTTCCGCAGGAAACCCATCCGCGCCTCGACGTCCGCGGCAGTCTCCACGCCCTTCGGCGGGTTGCCGTCGATGACGCCGATGATGCCTCGCCCCCGGGGGCTCTCCGCGACGACGACTTCCGTCGGGTTGGCGGTGGCGCAGAAGATCGAGCAGACTTCGGGGACGTTCTTGATGGTGTTGAGGATGTTCACCGGGAACCCCGTTTCCATGAAGATGATGAAGGAGTGGCCGCAGGCGATCCTGGAGGCGTTGTCTCGCGCGATGGCGACAAGGCGCTCGTCGTTCCCGCTGCAGCGCACGAGGGAGGGCCCGGACGCCTCGCAGAACGCCAGCCCGAATTTCATCGCGGGGGCCGTCGTGACGATCGCCTCGTGGATGTCCTCCACCGTCTTGATGAAGTGCGACTGGCCGAGGATGAAGTTCATGTCGGCCGGCTTCTCGATCGGTACCGATATCAGGTCCATGGAAACTCTCTATAATAGATGTCGGGAGGGCGGAGTGAAAGTTACGAAAATTCCCCCGTTTTGACAACGGGAGGAGGCGTCAGGTGCGAGGTGATCCCTGGGTCCGCCTGAAGAGCAGGACGCCCGTCCCCGACTCGCCTTCGTACATCAGCATCAGGCGTCCGCCCGTGAAGCCGAACTTCACCACCGAGCCGAGGAGCTGGAGGAACCGTCGTTCCGTCTCCCCGACAGCCGGGTCGGGGCAGGCCATCCGCGTCGTCCCGATCGGACCGGGGACGATGTCGCCCGGCATCTCGCCCGCCGCCACGTTCGCGAACCAGGAGTTGCACCCGCTGTTCCCGGAAAAACGCCCGGCGGAAAAACTGAGCGTGATCGCGGGCGTGTCGGCCGCAGGCACGTCATAATCCCAGTGTGTGAGTCTCCACGTCGTCCCGGCCATGATATCCGGGGAGAGCGGCCGGGGAGCGGACCCGGAGACGGTCTCTCTCAGCGTGCCGTCCCGGAACTCCCATTCGCGCACGACGATCTCGTCGGGGCAGCAGAGCGCACCCTCCGGACCGGCCTGGAGGAGCGTCATCCGAAGCCGCCGGCCCGACGTATCGGCGGAAACGATCTGCACCCGGTCGCCCAGGAGGATGGTGGCCAGGTTTTCGACCCGCTCGCCGACCCGGCCTGCAAGACAGAGATATATATACTCGCCGCTCCCGCCGGAATTCTCCCCCAGGAGGACGACCGATTCCGGCGGACCCTCTCCGTCGGCGTTCCACGGCACCAGGAAGTCGGGCACCAGTGAGACGGAAGGACGCGCGGCCCCGCCGCCGGCGTACGGCGCGCCCTCCCATGTTCCGTCCCGGAGGGTCACCGACCCGGTGTCGCCTTCGAGTCCCCGGACGGTGATGTTCGAGACTTCGTCGGCGCCGGGGTGGACTGCCGTGGACCGCCCCCTGGCGGCCTCCTTGCGGTCGCCCGGGCCGCAGCCCGGCTGTGATGCCAGCGTGAGGATGAGGAATGATCGGGATCAGTCCGTTCGGGAGTCCGGGGTGCATCGGTCGCCTGTTGAAGGGGGATGGGTGAAACGTACCCAATCGTCGTCGATTTTCCAACAGCGGGGCGCCATGCCGGGAGAGGTAAATCATCGAAAACCATGGCACGATCGTGGCGATTCGGCCCTATATTTCCCCTTGCCTCTTCACCCCTTTTTATGTATCTTTTAGGTGCAAAATCACAGTACACCGTTTTTGTCCCTGAGACCGGTAACGGGACCTGGGTTTCGGTGCCGGTTGAAGGGGTGGCTTTGCCACGCTTTTACGATAGAGCTGCAGATGTAATCCCCGTGACTGTTCAACTCCATTGAACGTACCACGAGGTGTGTCATCGCAGGATGAAGCGCCGCCGGGAGAGTATCAATAGGTGATCGCTTGTCGATCCCGCATCTCCGGTGGAGCTGATGCGTTAAAAGCCAAAAAATCTGGCCAGGCCCGGAGCCCTTGCTCCGGCTCAGCGCAGCCTCGGGTACATTTTCCATCAACAAAACAACAAGGAGATGTTCCAATGGAGCAGGGGACAGTGAAGTGGTTCAATGGCGCCAAGGGTTACGGTTTCATTTCACGCGAGAATGGCGAAGACGTGTTCGTGCACTTCAAGGCCATCATCGGTGAGGGATACAAGACCCTGAACCAGGGCGACAAAGTCCAGTTCGAAACTGAACAGGGTCCCAAGGGATTGCAGGCCGCAAAGGTCACCAAGATCTGAGGCTGCAATGTTCGAGCACCAGCCCCACCCGGCCGTCTGCAGCCCGGGTGGGGTTTTGTTTCACACTTTACTCAAGAAGGAGATCTTAGAGTATGCTGCAAGGCATAGTCAAGTTTTACAATGTTGCAAAGGGATTCGGTTTCATTACGGACGATAAGGGAGAAGAAATTTTCTTTCATAAAAGTAACGTGAAGAATACCGGTTTTCGCGACACGCTCTTACAGGGAGACAACGTGAAGTACGAGCTCAAGACCGAGCAGAAGGGGAAGCGGGCGTACAACATCGTGCGCGTCTGACAGCGCACCCCCTCACGCAATCCCACCCGTTTCGCCCGGAAGGCGGAACGGGTTTTTTATTTGAGGGCGGCGCGCTTACATCAGGCTCTGCGGATCGGTGTCGATCGTCATCCTGACGCTCCGCTGCGCGGGGCGCTCCAGCGCGGCGAGGTGGCGCGAGAGGAGCGAGCCCGACGGGTCGCCTCCCTTGGGACTCTTAATCACGACATGCCACCGGAACCGGTCCCGGATCCTCGGGATCGCGGCGGGCGAGGGCCCCATCACCGCCGCCGGGACCGCACGATTTCCGCAGGACCGCCGCCGCCGCTTCCGCCTCCTTCCGCACCTCCTCCTCCTTCTCCCCCGAATACTCCAGCAGCGTGATCCGCGTGAACGGCGGGTAGCCGAGGTCCTTCCGGTACCTGATCTCGTCGTCGTAGAATTTCCTGTAGTCGTGCCGGGCGACGTCCCGCATCGTGGGATGGAGCGGCTGCATCGTCTGGACGATCACCTCGCCCGGGATCTTCCGCCTCCCCGACCTTCCCGCGACCTGCGTCAGGAGCTGAAACGTCCGCTCCGCCGACCGGAAGTCCGGCAGGAGGAGCTGCGTGTCGGCGGAGATGACGCCGACGAGGGTGACGCGCGGGATGTCGAGGCCCTTGGCGATCATCTGCGTGCCGAGGAGGATGTCGATCTCGCCGCCGGCGAACCGGTTCAGGATCCCGGCGTGCGAGCCCTTCGCGGGAGGTGGTGTCGAGGTCCATCCGTTCGACGGCCGCGGCGGGGAACGCCGCTCCGGAGCTCCTCCTCGACCTTCTGCGTCCCGAGCCCGAGATAGAGGAGGTCGCCCGCGCCGCACTCCCCGCAGAAGAGCGGCGGCGTCTTGACGGAGCCCGCAGTAGTGGCACCGTAAATGTTTCTGGGGGCGGTGATAGGTGAGCGATATCTGGCAGCGGTCGCACATCTCGACCTTCCCGCACTCGCGGCACTCGAGGTACGCCGAGAACCCGCGGCGGTTCTGTAGAATAATAATCCCTTCTTTTTTCTGCAGGCGGTCGGAGATCCGCTCGCGCAACAGGTCGGAAATCGAGCCGTGCTCGAATTTTTTCATCGAGAGCTTCGCGGCCAGCGCGTCGGCCTTGAACTCCTCCTTCCGCACGGCGCGGTACGCGTCGAATTTCTTCTTCCGCTCGGCCACCATGTCCACGATGGTCACCGCGGGGAGCTGCGCTCCATCGGCCCTCTCGGGGAGCTCGACGAGATGGTACTTCCCTGAGAGCGCGTTGAAGAAGCTCTCCATCGAGGGGGTCGCCGAACCGAGGATCACCGTCGCGCCGGCCATGCTCCCCCGGACCACCGCGGCGTCGCGGGCGTGGTAGCGCGGCGACTGGTCGTACTGCTTGTACGACGGCTCGTGCTCCTCGTCCACGACGATGAGGCCGAGGCGCGGCAGGGGGGCGAACACCGCCGAACGCGGGCCGATCACGATCGAGTAACGGCCGTCGCGGGCGAGGCGCCACGCGTCGTACCGTTCCCCCTCGACATCCTGCTGTGGAACATCACCACCCTGTCGCCGAACCGACGCCGGAACCGGCCGACGGTCTGGGGCGTGAGGGCGATTTCCGGGACGAGGACGAGCGCGCTCCTCCCGAGCTCGAGCGCCCTGGCGATCGCCTCGATGTAGACCTGCGTCTTCCCGCTCCCTGTGATCCCCCAGAGGAGGAACGCCGCGAACGTCCCGGATTCGACCGGTTCCAGTATCGCGCTCAGCGCGGCCGACTGGTGGGCGTTGAGCGTGAATTCCCTGTGCTCTTCGCGGTGTTCCCCGGCCGACGAACCGTCGCGCACGACCTCCCGCGACACGATGGACACCACGTGTTTTCCGGAAAGGGACTTCAGGGCCGCCGGTGAGAGGTCGTGCTCCCGGACCAGTTCCGCGGTGGTCACCGTCGCGGGATCCATCGCGGCGAGCGCGCGCACGACGGCCGCCTGCTTCGACGTGCGTTTAGTGCTCGCCGTTCACCTCCAGCCACGCCCGCCACTCCTTCACGGTATTCCCGTCGACGACGATGACCGGCTCGACCTTCGCCGCGTCGCGCTTGAAAGCGCGCTCCTCGTCGAGCGTCACGTATCCCTTCCGCCGGAGTTCGTGGAGCGCGGGGTAGAGGCTCGGCGCGGCGAGCGCCTTCCGGAGCGTGGACACCGCGGCCTTCCGGGTCCCGGCAAGATGTCGCATCACCGCCTGCTGGAGGGGGGACCTCGCGAGTCCCGAGAGAAGTTCCGGGGTGACATCTGCCGCTGGCCTGACGGTGGTCTTGCCGACACCGGTGAACCCGCTGATGAGCATCGGACGGAGCGCCTCGCCGATCGGGACGTGGTAGTACGCGGACATCCACCCGGCGAGTTTCATCAGCTCTTCGCTGATGACCGGCTGATCGTCGATGATGTCGAGAATGTCGCGGATGCCTCGGACATCGGAGGAGGCGGGGGTCGCCACCACGATCCCGGCGACGGTCTTCTTCCCGAAAGGGGCGAGCGCCCGGACGCCGGTCCGCGCGAGCGGCCGGAGGTGCGGCGGGACGGAATACGTGAAGACCCTGTCGGCCGAGTTCGGGACGGCGAGGTCGATGAAAAAGTCAGGCATCGTGGTTGGAGACCGGGTGGAAAAATGTCGGTAAATCGCGATGGAGATGCAAATAACGAAACCGCCGGCCCTGTCGGTGCCGGCGGTGGGAAATTCGTCTGGTCGGTCGGGTCTCCGGTGACGCGGCGGCGGGTCAATCGCCCGGGATCCGGTCCGCCACGCAGGACCCGGCCTGCGGCGGAGAGTCCATTACCGGATCAGGAGCAGCTTGCGCGAGCCGCTGAACAGGACGCTCCCCGCGGGGTCGGTCACGGTCATCTTCGCGTGATAGACGCCGCCCGGCAGGTCGCCGGAGGCTGACGCGTCCCACACGCTCCGGTGGACGCCGGCCGGGAACGCGCCGTCGGCGAGCGTCGCCACCCTCTGACCGAGCGTGTTGAAAATTTCGATCCTCACCACGCCCGGTTCGGCGAGCCGGAACTCGAGCGTCGTCGAGGGGTTGAAGGGATTCGGGTAGTTCTGTGACAGGCCGAATTCCGTCGGTACTGGTTCGGCGGAGGGTGCGCCGTAGGAAACCGTCATCGAAGCGGGCTCGGCGTCGAGGGTCATCGATCCGGAGGCGGTGAGGTCCCGATTCGACGCCCCGGCGGAGAACGACGGTCACGGCTGCCGGCGGGTATCTGCCAGTCGATTCTCAGCGGATAGCGGACGCCCTGCATGTTGACCGGGATGACCGACGAACGGCCGATGAAGAGTTCGCCGCTCCTCTGCGTGCCGAACCGGACGTCGAACGCGCCGGCCGGCGGGACCGGCGGAAGGTCGAAGGCGCCCGGCGTCGCGCCGCCGGCGGGGAAAGCGCGCAGTCTCGAGCGTCGCGCGATGACCGTCCGCGTCGGTGAATGTCAGTTTCCCGGCGTCGGATTCCGTCGGCTCACCGGCGACGTCCTCCGGCAGAACCCCGGACGGGACGGCGGACGCGGGATGTCGAGACGACAAACCCCGAGAGCACGATCTTCGCGGTCTGCGAGCTCTTGACCCAGTACCCCAGACCCGGCTGGAGGTTCGTCGCGACGGTGTATCCGCCGTCGTACTCGTAAAACGGTGTCTCGATGCTCGACGCCGGGATGGAGGCGACCGTCGAGGCGACGATCGGCACGCTGACCGATCCGACCAGGTTCCAGCCCTCCTCCACGTCGACGGTGTCGCGCAGGACGGTGAAACCACCGTAGACGATCGGTTCGTCGGGGTTGAATTTCACCCAGTATCCCCTGCCGTTTTCCAGCGTGTCCTCGGGGAAATACGCGTTCGTATAGCCGTAGGCCGGGGTCAACGCGCCGCCGAAGAGGGTCGTCGCGCTCGCGTCGGGCGTGAGGACCGGGAGCGAAACGATGTTCCAGCCGGCGGACGATGTCTGTTCCACGGTGTCGGCCTCCTGGGAGGTCCCGAGGTAGATGTCGTCCAGGTACCAGCCGTCGGCTTCCGTGTTGGAATTCGTCACCAGCCTGAACCGGACGTTCACCGAATCCCCCTGGTAGCCGTGGAGGTCGAAGAGCTGCGTTTCCCAGTCGCCCGGGTCCGCCGTCAGGTCCGTCCAGCCCGCGTGGCCCACGAGGTTGTAGACCTTGAGCGTGGTCCACGTCTGCCGGTTGTTCCTGCTGATTTCGACGAACGCGATGTCGCCGAAGGCGACGATGGCGATGTGACTGAAACGCAGGATGGGGTCGGCCCCCAGGACGACTCTCGGGAACGTGATCGAGCTGGTGGAGCTCGGGAGGTAATTCCCGACCCGGCTCTCGGTGAGCGAGTGCGCGCCGCCCGCGGCGATCGCCGAGGTCGTGTCCCACCCGCCCGTCACCTGGTAGACGGTCAACGCCGAATCGAACGTTTCCCTCAGGACGCTGTGGAGCCCCCCGAAGCCCGAGCCGGCGGCCGTCGGGGTGCTGTAGTGCGCGGGGCGTCTCGTTGTCCCGCGCGACGATGTAATACGAATGATAACCCCCGCTCAGATCGGACCACGTCCGCGCCTGCCCGGTATCGACGGAGGATTGCGCGATGCTGTCATACAGGGCGCCGTCCCTGTAGATCAGGACGTACGCGAGGTCGTTGAGCGGGGTGTCGTCCATCTGGCGCGACGGGTTGATCCACCCGAGGTCGTTGCTCGTCGCCCCGTCCGAGACCTGGAACGCGGTCGGGGGTTTCGGCTGGGGATGCCCGCCGGCCCACGCCGAGGCCGACCTCACGCTGCTGGAGTCGGTCGGGGTGACCGCCCTGATGGTGTATGAATAGTTGACGTGCGTCGTGAGGCCGCCGTCGGTGTATGTCTCGTCGCCCGAATCCACTTCGGCGATCTAGGTGTTGCCCCGGTAGATATGGAGCTTGAAATTCGTCAGGGGGGAGCCGTCGGCCTTCTGGGTGGGGTCGGTCCAGTCGAGCGTGACCTGCGTCGGCGAGGAGTAGTCGCTGTAGGCCCCGAACGGCGACGGCGGGTACGGCGCGTCGACGTTCACCTCCACGACGTACATCCCCGACGCCATGTCCCCGATGATGATCTTCCCGGAGGGGAAGAAGGGGTAGACGGACCAGGCGCCCCAGTAATCATAACTGTCGTCGGGGAGATAACTGTCGTATCCCCCGATCTCGACGGGCGTGGTCGGGTCGGAGATGTCCACCACCCTGATCCCCGCGGTGTAGTACGACATGATCGCGAGGCTGTCCCGCACGAAGACGTTGTGGACGATGGCGGTGGGGCTGCCGACGTACTCGGCGACCATCGTCGGACGAGGCGCGGTCCCAGATCTTGAGCGTCTTCGCCGTCGAGCCGATTTCGTCGGTCGAGAGGATGTACGCCGCCGTCGACCGTGGTCGAGGTGTTATGCGTGCCGGCGCCGCGTACCCGATCGTGTAGAGCGGAACGGGCGACGTCTTCACCGTCGCGTCGATCACGACGATGCCGGCCCCATAGATGGCCGCGCCGAAGATGGTGTCGTTCTTCACGTAACAGTCGTGGATGTACATCCCGGCGTACTGGCCCCGGTACACCGGGTTCTCGGGGTTCGCGAGATCGAAGATCACGATGCCGCCCGGCGACCAGGTGGCGCACCCGTTCAGGTACATATAGCCGTCCTTGATGTGGATCGTGTGGGCCCGGCTCGTGCTGTTGGGGCCCGGACGTATACGTGAACGACTGGACGAGGTGCGCGGAGTCCGGGAGGTACGAGAGGTCGATGATCTGGGTCCCGCCGCCCCCCTCGCTCACGACGTAGGCGTAGTTTTCGTGCACCTGGATCTCCCTCCAGCTGGAGCAGACGCCGGGGACGAAGTCGCGCTCGACCATCGCGCCGACGTTCGTGATTTCCACGATGGCCGTGCCGCACCAGTTCCCGAGGAGGGCGTACTCGCGGCCGGAGGTGGTGTCGGTCCACCCCCAGCAACCGGCGGTGTACGAACCGCCGCTCGGAGGTGTGAAATGACCGAGGTACCGCACGGCGCCGAATTCCTGGGCCGTCGCGGTCATCGAAACGCAAAGAAAAAGAACGATGATGAATGATCCGGTACGCATGATGTGTCAGCCTTATTTAATGAGCAACATTCGTTTTTCGGCCGAGTGGCGTCTCCCGTCGACGCCGGCCGCTTCGATCCGGTAAAAGTACGCCCCGCTTCCCGCGGGGGCCCCGCCGCCGGTCCGGCCGTCCCACGTGACGGTGTGCGCGCCCGGCTCCATCGCGCCCGAGACAAGCAAGGATACCTCCTGACCCAGCACGTTATACACCGCGAGCCTGACCTCCGACCGCGCCGGCAGATCGAACCGGATGGCGGTGGAGGGGTTGAAGGGATTGGGCGTGTTCTGGTGGAGGGCGAACGTCCCGGGGAGGTCCGCCTGATCGTCTTCCACTGCCGTGGCCGGCCCGACGGCGATGTCGTCGATGTACCAGCCGTCGGTGGCCGCGGTCGCGTCCGACCGGAGCCGGAAACGGAGGGCCACCGTGTCGCCCTCGTAGCCGGTGAGCGGCACCGCTTCGGAGGAACCAGTCCCCCGGGTCCGCGCTCGAGTCCCGCCACTCGGCATGGGCGAAGAAATTGTACGCCCGGAGCGTGACGTACGACAGCCCGCGGTCGCGGGTGATTTCCACGTAGCCGAAATCGCCGCCCAGCATGATGGCGATATGCCTGAACGTCAGGGTCGCGCCGGTCGACACGATGAACCGGGGGGTGCTGAACGAGGCGGTCGCAGTTGTTCGCATAATCGCCCGCCGGGCTGTCGGTGAACGAGGCGGTTCCCGAGGACGCGATCGCGCGCGTCGTGTCCCACGGCCCGGAGATGAGGAGCGTCGGACTCCCGGTCTCGAAGTCTACCGTGAACGATGAGGTCAGCCCCCCGTAGGCGAGCAGCGGCGGCGTGAAGGGGCTGAAGTTCGTCGGCGTCTCGGTGTCGAGCGCCCTGATCCGGTACGTGTGGTACCCGATGGTCGTGTCGGTGTAGGCGGAGGCCGCCCCGGTGTCGGCCGAACCGGCGGGGACGGCGGTGAACAGTGCGCCGTCGCGTTCGATCTCGATCGCCCCGAGGTCGTTCAGCGGAGTCCCGTCGGCCTGCGTCGACGGGGTGGTCCACTCGAGGCGTACTCCGTCCGAGAGCTCGAGTACGCGGAACCCTGCCGGCATCGCCGGCGCGGCGGCGCCGCCGGCGTAGACCGTCCGGTTGACCGGCGCGCTCGAATCGGTGCCGCTCACCGCGAAGAACGTGTAACGGTACAGCTGGTGCGGCGTGAGCCCCGTGTCGGTGTACGCCTGCACGCCTCCCGGGACCGTCGCGAGGAACGCCCCGTCGCGGTAGATGCGCAGTTCCACCGTGGAGAGCGGGTCGCCGCCCACCGTGAGGGCCGGGTCGGTCCACGCGAGCGAAACGCCCGTCGGTGTGGCGTAATCGCTGTAGGCCGTCACGCCGGAGGGAACGCGCGGGGCCGCGGAGTTCAGGTCGACGACGAACATCCCGTTCCCCATGTCGCCGATGATGATTTTCCCCGAGGGGAAAAACGGATAGACGGACCAGGCGCCCGTGTACTGGGCGGACTCGTCGGACGGGCGCGTATCGTAGCCGCCGACCTCGACGGGGCCCAGGGGGTCGGCGATGTCGACGACGCGGATGCCAGCCGTGTAGTACGACATGATCGCGAGGGTGTCCTTCACGAACACATTATGGACGATGGCGGACGGGCTCCCGGCGTATTCCGCGACCTTCGGAAAGAGGGGGGGCGACGAGAGGTCCCAGATCTTCAGCGTCTTCGCCGCCGCGTTGATCTCGTCGGTGCTCAGGACGTAGCGCCCGTCGGCGGTCGTCGCGGTGTTGTGCGTCCCCGATCCGGGGTAGGAGATGGTGAAAATTTTCAGCGGAGCGGACTTGTCGGTGGCGTCGATGATCTCGACGCCGATGCCGTAGATCGCCGCGGCGAAGATCGTGTCGTTCCTCACGAAACAGTCGTGGACATAGTTCTCCGCATATTCACCGGTGAAGACCGGGTTCTCCGGGTCCGCCAGGTCGAAGATGAGGATCCCGCCGGGGCTCCACTGCGCGCAGCCGTTCAGATAGAGATAGCCGTCTCGGACGTGCACGGTGTGGGCGCGGTTCGTGCTCTTCGCCCCGGACGTGTGGACGAACGACCTCACGAGGTGCGCGGAGTCGGGGAGATACGAGAGATCGATGATCTGCGTCCCGCCGCCGCCTTCGCTCACCACGTAGGCGTAGTGGCCCCAGGTCATCAATTCCCTCCAGTTCGACGCGGGGCCCGGGATGAAATCCCGCTCCACGATGTTTCCGACGTCCGTGATCTCGACGATCGAGGTTCCCGTCGAGTTGCCGAGAAGCGCGTATTCTCGCCCGCCGGCCGAATCGGTCCATCCCCAGCATCCCGCCGTGTAACCCCCGCCGGACGGTGGTATGAAGTTCGCCAGGAATCGGACGGAGCCCGTTTCCTGGGCGGTCACAGGACACGCGGAACTTGCCAGCAATAAAAAGAATGCGAACAGGAGGGAGGCACCCCGGACCGGAGCGACGGATTGACCGGACGCCTGCGGGAAGCGGGCGGTCGTGGCGCTGAAATTGGTGTCCAATAACGGATTCAAGAACGGAGACCCGTGAAAATGATACAATAAAGTACTCAATCCGCCATCGATATTCAATCCTGAAAATTTGCGAATTTGTGAGCTTCATCTCTTCCCCCTTGCGAATCTCGCGGCAGTTTGTTATTCTTGTGTAACTTTTTACCAAATAACGATTGTCAGCCGTCATTTGATGTATAGAATGAGACAATCGTCGAAACAATCCAGGAAATCATCGTTGAACAGAAGGTAATCAGATGAAGTCGGGCCGGTTATTGTTCTTACCATTCCTTTTCGTTTTCCTCTTCGTCGCCGACACGGCGCACACGTGGTCGCAGGGGAAAATCAAGACATCGAGCGCGAAATATGTCAGCGGGAAGGACACAGTGTCCGGTTATCTCTGCATCCCCGATGGAAAAGGTCCCTTTCCCGCCGTCATGGTCATTCACGAATGGTGGGGGCTCACGCCCTGGGTGAAGGAAGGCGCCGGAAAACTCGCCGGGGAAGGGTACATTACACTCGCGATCGATCTCTACCGGGGTAAAGTCGCCGAAACGGCGGACGAGGCCCACCAGTTGATGCGGGGAGTCCCGGAAGACAGGGCGGCGCGGGACCTGAAGGCCGCGTTCGACTACCTCGCAGGGAGGAAGGACGTGGTCCGCGGGAAAATCGGGTCCGTCGGCTGGTGCATGGGGGGCGGATATTCCCTCGAGGCCGCGGTGACGATCCCGGAGCTTTCCGCCGCCGTGGTCTGCTACGGCCGGCTGGTCACCGATTCCACGGCGATCGCGGGCATCAAGGCGTCGGTCCTGGGGATCTTCGGGGCCGCGGACAAGGGCATCCCCGAAGAAAGCGTACTCGAGTTCGAGGGCACGGCGAAGGGGATGAAGAAGGATGTGAACGTGACCATGTACCCGGAGGCGGGGCACGCGTTCATGAACCCGGGCAACGCCGGCGGGTATCGCGAGGCGGACGCGAAGGACGCCTGGGCGAGGATCCTCGCGTTCCTGGCCGCGAAATTTGACAACCATTGAAAACGAAGGGATCACCAATGTGGCAGCGACTCTATAACCCCGTCAAGAACCTGGTCGTCAGGTATCCGGTCGTGGTCGCCGGCATCATCATTTATCTCTACTACCTCGCGACCACCGTCGATTTTCTCGGCCATGCCGGGGGGAAAAGGACCTTCTGGGAGTACATCGTCCAGTTCGACTCGCTGATCTTCCTCTGGATCGCATCGGCCGCGCTGATTCAATTGCAGACCGCCAAAAAGGCCGCCAAGCAGGAGGAGGAGAGCCGCCGGGGCGTGGAACGCCTCCTGGACCGCCAGGAAATCCACAGCGGCCTCCTGAAGGACATCATGATGCTCCTCCAGGACAACGTCAACAACCCGCTCGCGATCATCTCGACGACCACCCAGGAGATCCGCAGGAAATTCAACAACGACGCCGAGATCATGCGGTGGCTCGACAGGATCGAGGGCGCGATGACCAGGATCCACCACACGATCCGCGATCTCGAGGCCTACGAGGCGAGGAAATTGCTGGACGCCTCGACCGAATCGCTCAGGGAAGCGCGCTCCCTGAAGTAGCCGGTTCCCCGCGCTCACGCCCCGGGAGGCGGCCGTCTCCCGGGTACCTCTGAAATTCCCCCATATTTGATTGTTCCCTGTCACAGTGTGCGGAGAATCACGCGATTCTTCCGCCCCTCCCGCTTACATTAGACGCGTACCTTGGAAGGGTCGTACATCAGGTCTTAACAGCGAGAGGGTGATATGTCTACCGGAAACGATGGAGGGAAGAAGAAAACCTTTCTCTCCAATATTTCAAACGCCGTCGGGATCGGCGGAAAACCGGCCGCGGCCGGAGGGCCGCAGGACGGGCCCGGCGACGGGCCATCCTCCGGAATACTTTTCGAGGACGAAAACTTCCTCAAGCCCAGGAACACGCAGAGCGGCGCCGCCGGCAAGCCCGCCGCGCCCAGGCCGACCGGTCCGATCACCATGGCCGCCTCCGGCGTGAAAACCGCCACCGGCTCACCGGCCGCCCCCCCCGAAGGGAAAAAACTCCCGAGCCTGAGACTCCAGGACGTCATCGTCAGGGAAGGGGTCGCCACGAGGGAGATCGTCGACAAGGCCTTCGAAATCCAGCGTTCCAAGCAGGACAAGCGCCGCCTCATCGACATCGCGATCGACGACCTCGGGGTGGACCGCGAAGCGCTCTACAAGCTCGTCGCGCGGCACTACTCGTTCGAGGAGGTCAACCCGACCACCATCTATGAGGACAAGGAGCGGTTGAAGGTCATCGGCAACCTGCTCCTCGCCCTGCCCCCGCGGAACTACGAGACCGCGGTGAAGATGAAGATCGTCCCGTACGAGATCATCAACACGGGCACCGCCGAGAAGCTCGTCCTGATCACCCCCGACACGACGCACCCCGAAGTGCACACGGTGGCCAGGGCGTTCGGCTTCCAGAAATACGAAATCAAATACGTCTCCATCGGTGAGTTCAGCGAGCTTTGGCGCCAGCTCGCCTTCGACCAGGGGGCGAAACACCTCGGGCTGGACGGGGAGGGCGAGCTCTCCGACGACGAGGCCGAAAAGGAGATGGAGAAATCGCTCGAGGACGAGATCGGGCGGAGCAAACTCAACGAGATGATCGAAAACCTCCTGGTCGACGGCACCAGGACCGGCGCGAGCGACATCCACGTGATCCCCAAGGGCTCGCACCGGGTGGAATTCCACTTCAGGATCGACGGCAGGCTCTCGCTCTGGAGCGCGGTCGCCGACGTCCGCGCCGAGGCCGTGCTCACCGTGATCAAGGACCGCGCGAAGAACCTCGATCGTTTCGAGAAGTTCCTCTCGCAGGACGGTTTCGCCCAGCGGATGATCGACAACAAGATGATCCGGTTCCGTTTCTCCACGATGCCGGTCTACGGAACGGACCTCAAGAGCAAGCTCGAATCGATCGTCATCCGAATCCTCCGCGGCGCGGAGGCGGCCAACGGCCTCGGGGCGCTCGGCATGCCGCCGGACGCCCTCGACGTGTTCCTCAAGGCGATCCGCAAGCCGCAGGGGATGGTGGTCTTCACCGGCCCGACGGGAAGCGGCAAGTCGACGTCGATGCTAGCGGCGATCCAGACGATCATGGACCCCGGCCTCAACATCATCACGATCGAGGACCCGGTCGAGTACCTCATCGAAGGGTGCCGGCAGGTGAAGCTGAACCACAAGCTGGACTTCGAGGGGGCCCTGCGCGGCCTCCTGCGCCACGACCCCGACGTGGTCATGGTCGGCGAAATGCGCGACAAGATCACGGCCGACCTCGCGGTGAAGCTCGCGAACACGGGCCACCTGATCTTCTCGACGCTTCATACGAACGACTCGATCGGCGCGGTCACCCGTCTCTATAATATGGGCATCGAGCCGTTCCTGCTCGCCTACACGATCAACATCGTCGTGGCCCAGCGGCTCATCCGGAAACTGTGCGACCGATGCAAGGTGGTCGACGAGACCGTCGACTCCGACCTCCTGGTCGACTGCGGGTTCACCGAGCGCGAGATCCAGGAGACGAAGTTCTACAAGCCGGTCGGCTGCGTGCACTGCATCCGCGGGTTCCGCGGGCGTATCGGCATCTACGAGACGCTCGTGATCAACAAGGAACTGCGCAGGATCATCCTCAAGTCGGGGGACAGCGTCGACGAGGACGCCATGCGGCAGAACGCGCTGGCGAACGGGATGACGACACTCAAGCAGATGGCGATCAGGCTCGTGAAAGACGGGCAGACGTCGCTCGAAAACGTGGAGGGGTTGGTGCTCGAAGACTGACGAAACTCGGAGAAAGCCGCCGGACGCTGCGTAGACAGGCGACCCTCCCCGGCGGCCCATTCGGGAGCCCGGCGCATCCGCGCCGGGCTTTTATTTTATTGCCCTGCAGTTGGTTCGGGGCGGGGGATTTCGTATCATCTCCCATCCCGCACGCGCCGTGAAAACCTCCTTCATTATCGTTCTCGCCGCCGTCCTGCTCCTCCCGGCCGCCGCCGCCGCCCAGGAGGACACGGAAGTGCATGCCCCGGAGCCCGCGTACTTCTACCGGGGCCGCGACTTCGGCTCCGAGGCGCTCATCAATCCCATCAGCCTCATCATCAACGGCAGTTTCGGCATCCTCCAGTACGGGAACCTCAAGCGCGACATCAACGACATACAATTCAACACTGGCATCAACAACGTCCTCTCGAACCTGTCGCATCCGGGAGGTTCCATCCGCGAGTACGGATGGGGCGATTTCGTCTCGAACGAGATCTTCCCGACGTCGTTGAACCGGAAGAACGCTCAGTACTGGCCCAACTACCAGAACCACCTCATCGGCGGGGGCGTGCATTACGTCGAAATGACCGAGTGGTACCGGTACCACGGGTTCCCGGCACCGGCCGTCTCGGCGATCGCCACGATGGCCTTCTACCACGTCCTGAACGAGGTGGTCGAAAACAACGCGTACGTGGGGACGAACGTGGACCCGGTCGCCGACCTCTACATCTTCGACCCGCTCGGGATCATCCTCTTCAGTTTCGACGCCGTCCCGGAATTCTTCGCGAACACGCTCCACCTCGCCGACTGGCCGCTCCAGCCGGCGTGGAGCCCTTTCACCGGCACCATCGAGAACCAGGGGATCAACTATTCCATCAAATGGGGGCTGCCCTTCGCGGAGAAGTTCAGCCTCTTCTATTATTGGGGGCTCACGGGGCTCCTCGGGATGTCGTACAGCGCGGATGGGGTTGACAGCTGGTCGTTCGGGGCGGGGCTGCGGGCGAAGGAGCTGATCTCGGCGGAGGAACCGGGGGTCGAACGACGGAGGCTCACCACGACGCTCACCTGGAACGCGGGCATTTTTTACGACCGCGACAACTCGCTCCTCTGGTCGCTGATCGTTTCGGGCGTGTCGGACTACAAGGTCCACCTGAACGTGTACCCCGGGGCGTTCAACATCGGCGGGTTCACGCCGGGTCTCTTCTGGGCCCTCAGCGACAACGGCGTGATGATCGCCGGCCTCACCACGACCTTCTCCCCGGTGGGGATCGCCGGCCGGACTACTCCGGATCGCTGAGCCGCTGCAGGGCCAGAGCGGCGAGGACCACCACGCCGCAGCCGACCACGTTGTACCAGAGCCACGAAATGTCGGTGAAGACGGCGCACACCAGGACGGCCGCCTCGCCCACGAGGGCCGCCCAGAAGGCCGCCCATCCGCCCACCCGCCTGATGTAGAACGCGATCAGGAAAATCCCCAGCATCGTCCCGTAGAAAAGCGATCCCACGATGTTCACCGCCTCGATGAGCGCGCCGAGCCCGCCTGCGAACCGCGCGAAGGCGATCGCGTAGATCCCCCAGAAGACCATCCCGAGCCTCGAGACCACGAGGTAATGCCGGTCGTCCGCGTCGGGCCGGACCAGCCGCTTGTAGACGTCCACCACGCTGCAGGTCGCCAGCGCGCTCAACTCGCCGGAGGTGGAGGACATGGTCGCGGCGAAAATGCAGGCGAACAGCAGCCCGATGAGCCCGGCGGGGAGGTAGGTGATGACGAAGGTGAGGAAGATGAAGTTCGTGTCGTTCCCGTCGGAGGAGGGGTCGGCGCGTTTCGCAAGGTCCTTCATGTCGGCGCGGACCTGGTCCGAGCGCTGTCCTGCATCGGCGAGGTGCTGCTTCCAGCGGGCGCGCCCCTGTTCGGTTTGCGGCGCCGAGGTATCCCGAGATCGCGTCCTTCTTCGCCTCAAACGCGGTGGTGTGCCACGATTCCAGCCGCCCGTACTCCGCGGCGAACGCGCCCGAGCGGATGCTCTCCGTTTCGGCCGGATTGAAATAGAGCGGCGGCTGGACGAACTGGTAGAAGGAGAAGACCGCCACGCCCAGGAGCAGGATCAGGAACTGCATCGGGACCTTGATGACCGCGTTGAACAGGAGGGCGAGCCGGCTCTGCGCGACCGACTCCCCGGTGAGGTAGCGCTGCACCTGCGACTGGTCGGTGCCGAAATACGCCATCGCGATGAACGTTCCGCCGATGATGCCGGACCAGAAGGTGTACCGGTCGTTCGGGTTGAACGAGAAGTCCAGGACCTTCAGTCGCCCCATCGCCCCCGCCACGCGCAGCGAATCGCCGAAGGAGACGTCGGGGGGGAGGAGGGAGACGGCGATCACGAACGCGACGGCCATGCCCGACAGGATGACGATCATCTGCTGGAAATGCGTCCACTGGATCGCCTTCACGCCGCCCGACGCGGCATAGAGTATGATCACCCCCCCGATCAGCGCCGATGTGACGCCGATGTCCCAGCCGAGGATGATCGACAGGACCAGCGACGGCGCGTAGATGGTGAACCCGACCCCCAGGCCGCGCCCGATCAGAAAGATCAGGCTCGTCAGGATCCTCATCCTGAGATCGAAACGCTTCTCGAGGAATTCGTACGCGGTGTAGACACGGGCGTTCCGGAACGCGGGGACCGCGGTCACCGAGAGGATGACCATCGCGATCGGCAGGCCGAAGTAGTACTGCACGAACCGCAGCCCGTCGCTGTAGCCGAGGCCGGGCGTTGACGTGAACGTGATCGCGCTCGCCTGCGTGGCCATGATCGAAAGCGCGACGGTGTACCAGGGCATCGACCGGTCCGCCAGCAGGAAGGCGCCGATGTCGCGGTTCTTCCGTCCCCGGTACATCCCGTAGGCGACGATGGCCGCGAGGGTGAACGCCAGGACCCCCCAGTCGAGTGTCGTCATGAGAAGATTTCCGAGAAGGCGTAGAGGAGCGCGATCAGCGCCGCGAGGTAGACGAGAACGGCGGTGTAGAGCCGGTTCCAGCTCCCGAAGAAGGGAGGGGCTTCATCTCCGGACGGCCCGCGGCCGGGCATGTCGGGACCGGGCGTCATGGGCGGACGATGCGCGGCCCGCGTGACGGGGCGGAAAGAAGCGCGCCGCTCATCTCTTCCCCTCCGCCTTCTCGCGGCTCCCGAGTTCGATCAGGTTTGTGAACAACCGGTACGCGCCGCTCACGCCGGCGGGGAGCTGCCGGAAGAACGACAGCCCGGTGTAGCAGAAATACCCGTCGCCGTGCCGGGCGACGATGAGGCCGCCGTTCCTGGGCGGTTCGCCGGGATCGTTGGCCGCCAGAACCGCCACGTAGGAGGTGTCCAGCGTGTCGGCGAAATAGAGCCCCCGTTCCTGCACCCAGCCGGAAAAATCGTCGGGGCCGATGACGTTCGGATAGGTCACCGCGGGGTGATCGGGCGCGAGGATCGTCACGGGTGCGGTCTCATCCGAGACGCGCTCGCGGGAAATCCTGAACGGATACGGCCCCGGGTCGCCGCCCTCCATCCTTCCGCCGGTGGCGTACTGCACGACGTAGGTCCCGCCCCGGGAAACATACTCCGCCAGGCGTCCCTTCGCAAGGGCGAGCGCCGGTCGCGTGTTGTAGGCGCGCACTCCCGCCACGATCGATTGGAAATGCGCCAGGTCGGCCGAGAGGAGGTCATCGTCGGTCAGGAGGACGACGTCGTACCCGACCTGCCGGAGCGCCTCGGGCACCTCGTCGCCGGAGCCGTCGATGTACCCGATGGAAAATTTCTTCCTGCGGACGTCCGACGGGACGAGCCTCCCCGAGGCGGCGTGGAACAGCGTCTGTGCCGGGATGTGCGGATATCGGACCACAGTCGTGCCGGTGCGGACGGTCCGGTCACCGAGGTCGGCCAGGACCGAATACTCGCCGACGGCCGCACCGGGTGACGGGGTGATGGTGAACGACACCCGCTCCTCGGATCCTCCGGCCCGCAGGCGGAACGGGAATTCCGCCGGCGTGACCGACCATCCGGCGGGCGCGTCTATCGTAAGCGTGCCGGCGCTCCCCGTCCGCCCGCCGGTGACGCGCACGTTCAACGTCTTCCCGGCCGCCGACGGGAAGAGCAGGACCTTCTCTTCCGGCACGATCGAAACCGGGGGGCTCACGATGAAAGGCCGATAGAGTTCACCATCGACGGGGTCGACGCTCTTGAACTGGACCGGGATGTCGACGGCCATATCGATCCCGGGTCCGGTCAGCGTGAACGTCGCCCTGTAGGGGGAAGGTCTACGCGCGGTGCCGATGTCGGTCGCGTCGGCAATGTCGTAGCGTGAGCCGGATGACGGACGTTCGAGCCAGTACGGCCCGGTCGGAGGTTCGCCGGCCGGGACCACCACGGGAAAGTCCAGGGCGGTGACCCTGTTGTTGACGAGCGCCGTCCCGATCGCCGAGTCCCGCGGCGCGAACGCGACACGGACGCTCTTCAGCACGAAGGGAAAATCGGAGCGGTTGATGACGGTCGTCCTGATGCGGAGGGAGTCGCCGGGCGCGGCGCTCTCCGCCGAGGCCACCGCCTCCGCCCTGAGGCCGGCGGCCGCGAGGATGATCGTTTGAAGGTCCCGTCGCTTGACCGAGATCCATTCGTCGTCGCCGCTCGCACCGAGCTCGGCATAGGCCCTGAGGAGCAGGGGCAGGCTGGCCGCCGGTTTCTCAGGGTCGAACGAGCGTTCCGCCTCGGCGAGCGTCTTCGCAGCCGTCCCGGCGCCCGGAACCCTCGCCCAGCTCATGTCGATGCCTTCCAGGATATCGGCCGCGGCGGAGTCGCCCGCGGTGTTCCGGAAATAATTGATCAGGTCCCCCCGGTTCTGCGCCGCGCCGAATCCCTGGCTCTTGTGCATGCTCCGTCCGCGACCCGAGATCTCGTTGTACGATTCTCCGAGAAGGGGATTGTAGCCGCCGGTGTTCAGCTTCATTGCAGCGGAGGTGTCGAAATCCGGGAGCATGAAGGCGCTCCCGTTGAAGAGCAGCCGTTTCGGTTGCCAGGGCGGAAGCACGCCGCCGGCGGCCGGTTGATACGCTCCGTCGCCGGCAAGGTCGAACGCCCTGCGCGCGAGGATCGCCGACGCGGTGTGCTGCCCGTGGCCGCCGATCGTCGGTGTGAACCGTGTAATGACCACGTCGGGCCGGAAGGTCCGCATCACGCGCACGATGTCGGAGACGATCTCCGCCTCGCCCCAGAACCTGATCGCCTCTTCGGAGCTCTTGGAATACCCGAAATCGATCGCACGGGTGAAGAACTGTTCGGCCCCGTCGATCGCGCGGGCCGCGAGGAGTTCCTCCGTACGTAGGACCCCCAGGTCGGCGCCCTGCTCCCGGCCGATCAGGTTCTGGCCGCCCTCGCCGCGCGTCATCGAGAGGTACGCCGCCCTCACGAGCCGCCCCTTCGACAGGTACGCCAGGAGGTTGGTGTTCTCGTCGTCTGGGTGCGCGGCGATGTAGAGGACCGAGCCGAGGACGGAGAGTTTCTTCAGTTCGAGGCGCAGCTCGGAGGCGTTCATACCGCGGGACTGAAAACCGTTCGCGGCGGACGGTCCGAGGGCGCAGACCAGCCCGAGGAGGCAGTGCAGAGTGAGCTTCATAGGCTGAGGAATTCGTACGGTATGACAGCGTGCAATATAGCACTTGGAGCGGGAATGGGCAAGACCGTTGAATTTGTATTGAGATTCTATCGACTTTGGATTGACTTTTGAGGGCGGGATGGATATTATTCCGACGTGCGCTCCGCCCCGGGCGGAACTTTTCCGGGCCGGGGCTGTTGAATAGACTGACAACAGGGGCTCACGTCATGCTGATCAGGCGTTCCGACGACACCCGTTCTTCAGAGATCACTCCCGAGGAGACCTGGCTCAACAGGCGCCAGTTCATCCGCGCCTCCGCCGGCGTCGGGCTCGGGATCGCGCTCGGAACCCCGGCACTGGCCGCCGCCGCGCGATCGATGGCCGGCCCCCCCTCCCGATTACCGGCCGCCCCGGCGCAGGACAACTGGAAACCGAAAAAGAAAGGTCCCTTCGACACCGACGAGGAACTGACTCCATTCAAGGACGTCACCACCTACAACAACTTCTACGAGTTCGGCACCGACAAGAGCGACCCGGCAGCATATTCGGGATCGTTCAAACCGTCGCCGTGGAAGGTGGCCGTCGAAGGATACGTCAAAAAACCCGCCGTCTACAACCTCGAAGACCTGTTAAGGCCGCACACGCAGGAGGATCGAATCTACCGGCTCCGCTGCGTGGAAGGGTGGTCGATGGTCATCCCGTGGCTCGGGATCCCGCTTCGCGACGTCATCAACCGGTTCGGTCCGACGCCGAAGGCGAAATTCGTCGAGTTCACGACCCTCCTCCGGCCGGGTGAGATGCCGGGCCAAAAACGTTCAGTCCTGCAGTGGCCGTACGTGGAAGGGCTCAGGCTCGACGAGGCGATGAACCCCCTCACGCTGATCGCGACCGGACTCTACGGAAAAACCCTCCCGAACCAGAACGGCGCGCCGCTGCGGCTGGTCGTGCCGTGGAAATACGGCTTCAAGAGCATCAAGTCGATCGTGAAGATCCGCTTCATCGACTACCAGCCGAAGAGCACGTGGGAGATTTCGGCGCCGAATGAATACGGCTTCTATTCGAATGTCAACCCGGACGTCGACCATCCGCGCTGGAGCCAGGCCCGCGAGCGGAGGATCGGCGAATTCTCCAAACGCAAGACGCTGATGTTCAACGGGTACGCCGACCAGGTGGCGTCGATGTATTCGGGGATGGACCTGAGGGCGAATTTCTGACTCCTGCCCCGGCGCCTCCCGGGCCCGCGCCCCCGCGGATCGCCCCCGGTCTCCCGCATCGCCTCCTGAAACCGGCGGTGTTCCTCCTCTGCGTCGTCCCGCTGGGACTGTTGTCGTTCGACGCCTTCACCGGCAACCTCTCCGCCAACCCGATCGACGACATCACCGACACGACCGGGACCTGGACCCTCCGGTTCGTGATGATCACGCTCGCCGTCACGCCGCTGCGAAAACTCCTCGGCTGGAATTTCCTTGGGCGTATACGGAGGATGCTCGGGCTCTTCACGTTCTTCTATGCCACGCTCCATTTTTTCACCTACGTCTGGCTCGACCAGTTTTTCGATTTCGAATCGATCCTGGCCGACATCGCGAAGAGGCCGTTCATCATGGCGGGGTTCACCGCATTCGTGCTCTTCGTACCGCTCGCGGTGACGTCGACGTCCGGTTGGGTGCGGCGGCTCGGGGGAAAACGGTGGCAGATGCTCCACCGGCTGATTTACGTCTCCGCGATCGCCGGAGTGATCCATTATCTCTGGCTGGTGAAGGCGGACAGGCAGCGGCCGATGATTTACGGGACCATCCTTGCGATCCTCCTCGGGTACCGCATCGTTCATTCATGGAATTCCCGGAGGAAAATCGGCGCCGGTGAAGCGGCAGGGCGCCGATCCCCGGTGTGATCTTCGCCCGGACCGGTTTGCCGATCGTCGGATTTTTCCCTTCCTTGTTTCCCTATGGGACGGTTCAAGGTCTACCTCGAATACGAAGGCACCCGCTACAGCGGCTGGCAGGTCCAGAAAAACGCCCGCACGGTGCAGGGTGAGCTCCTCGAGGCGTCCCAGAAAATCTTCAACACCCACCAGCTCGAGTTCTACGGGGCGGGGAGGACCGACGCGGGGGTCCACGCGCTCCGCCAGACGGCCCACCTGGATGTCCACACGATGCTCGCCCCCGAGATCATCAGGATGAAACTGAACGACGAGCTCCCCGCGGACATCAACATCCTCGAGATCGAGAAGGCGCCGAAATCGTTCCACGCCCGCCACGACGCCATCGCCCGGAGCTACCTCTACCAGATCTCGCGCCGCAGGACGGCGTTCGCCAAGCGGTACGTGTGGTGGATCAAGGACCGGCTCGACATCGCCAAAATGGAGAGCGCGGCGAAATGCTTCGTGGGGATGAAGAACTTCCAGTCGTTCACCGCGGACGACCCCGAGATCAAATCGACCGAGGTGTTCATCGAGACGATTCAATTGAAAGAGTCGGGCGACCTCCTGCTCATCCGGATCTCCGGCTCCCATTTTCTCTGGAAGATGGTGCGCCAGATGGTGGGCATCCTCGCCGAGGTGGGGCGGGGACACCTCCCGGTCGCGAAAGTCAACGAGTTGCTGAACAAGAAATCGGACGTGCCGGCCAAATACACCGCCCCGCCCTCCGGCCTTTTCCTCGAGCGCGTCTATTATAAGGGCGACGCCAGGAACAGGCCGCTCCTGCCGGTGATGGACGTGGGGCGGATGGTGTAACCCCGGCCCGTCCGGGACGTACCATGAGCATGGACTACAACGTCAACAACGCGGTCGACATCCTCTCCAGGACCCCCGTCATTCTCAACGGGCTCCTCGGGGGGCTCCCGCCGGAATGGGCTTCGGCGAACGAAGGCCCGGACACCTGGAGCGCGTACGACGTGGTGGGCCACCTGATCCACGGCGAGAAGACGGACTGGATACCGCGCGCGGAAATCATCCTCGGGCCGGGCGGCGATAAACGATTCCAACCCTTCGTGCGCGACGCGATGCTCGAATTCAGCAGGGGAAAAACGCTCGCCGGGCTGCTCGGGGAATTCTCGGACCTTCGCGGGGAAAATATCCGGAAACTCAGGGCGTTCGATCTCACCGACACGAAACTCGCCATGACCGGCGTCCACCCCGAGTTCGGGGAGGTCACGCTCCGCCAGCACCTCGCCACCTGGGTGGCCCACGACCTCTCGCACATCTCGCAAGTCGTGCGGGTCCTCGCGCGGCAATACCGCGGCGAGGTGGGGCCCTGGATCAAGTACCTGAGCATCCTCGGATAACCTCGCCCTCCGCCGCCCCGTGAACCTCTACGCCGTCATCATCGCCGCCGCGCTCGCGGCGGAATACCTCCTCCATCTCGTCGCGGACCTCCTCAACCTGAAGGCGCTCGCCGGCGGAGTCCCATCGGAGTTCGCGGGCGTCTACGACCCCGCGACGTATCGCCGGTCGCAGGAGTACACCAGGACCAGGACGCATTTCGGTATCCTCGTCTCGACGGTGATGCTCGCGCTCACGTTCGGATTCTGGTTTGCCGGCGGGTTCAACGCCGTCGACCTGGCAGTCAGGGGATGGGGCCTCCCCGGCGTCTGGACGGGGCTCACGTTCATCGGCGTCCTCGCGTTGCTCAGGATGCTGGTCTCGCTCCCGTTCAGCGCCTGGTCGACGTTCGTCATCGAGGAGAAATTCGGCTTCAACAAGACGACCCCGAAAACGTTCGTCGCCGACCTGGTAAAGGGATTGCTTCTCAGCGTGATCATCGGCGGCGCGCTCGTCGCGGGAATACTATGGCTGTTCGAATGGGCGGGGCCGGGGGCGTGGGCCTGGTGCTGGGGGTTCGGGACCGCCGTCGTGATGGTGCTGCAGTTCGTCGCGCCGGTCTGGCTGATGCCGCTGTTCAATAAATTCACACCGCTCTCCGACGGCCCGCTGAAGGAGCGGATCCTCGCCTACGCCTCCGGCATCGGTTTCCCGCTCCAGGGGATCTACGTGATGGACGGATCGAAGCGCTCCTCGAAGTCGAACGCATTTTTCACCGGGTTCGGGAGATACAAACGGATCGCGCTCTTCGACACGCTCATCGCGAAACACACAGTGCCCGAGCTGGTCGCGGTGCTGGCGCACGAGATCGGTCATTACCGGAAGAAGCACATCCGTACCGGGATGGCGGTCAGCGTCCTCCACATGGGGGCGATGCTCTGGATCTTCTCGTTGTTCGTGAGCCACCGGCCTCTCTTCGACGCGTTTTTCATGGAAAACATGTCGGTCCAGGCCGGGCTGATTTTCTTCGGGATGCTCTTCACACCGATCGAGTTCTTCCTCTCGCTCGCCCTGCACGCGCTCTCGCGGAAACACGAGTTCGAGGCGGACCGGTTCGCCTCGGAGACGCTCGGGGGCGGGGATGACCTGGTGTCGGCGCTGAAAAAGCTCTCATCGGACAACCTCTCGAACCTCACCCCCCACCCGGCGTACGTGTTTCTGCATTACTCCCACCCGCCCGTGCTCCAGAGGATACACAAACTTCAATCGATGTGAGAGCGCCGTCCCGGAAGGGACGATGGGTGTGAGCGCGGCATTGTCCATCGGCGGTGGACGGACCGGCCGGATGACGACGCTCAGGGATGAATCTGCGACGCAATGAGGTACGTCAGTGCTCCGATGAGTGCGGATACGGGGATGGTGAGGAACCAGGCCCAGACGATCTTGCCGGCGATGCCCCATCGGACGGCCGACAGCCGTCTGGTCGCGCCGACGCCCATGATCGCGCCGGCAATGGTGTGCGTGGTGCTGACCGGGATGCCGGCGACGGCTGTGGCGGCGAGGAGGGTGGCGCCGGCCGTTTCAGCGCAGAAACCACCAATCGGTTTGAGGTGCGTCAGGTTCACGCCCATCGTCTGGATCACCTTCCACCCGCCGGCCAGCGTGCCGAGGCCGATCGCGCCGTGCGCGGCGAAGATCACCCAGATCGGGACATAGAATCCCTGACTCGAATCGTATATCCAGTGCGGGAATTGGACGGAAGACGATGCGAGTAATATGCCGATGATGCCCATCGTTTTCTGGGCGTCGTTCGAGCCGTGTCCGAGGCTGAACGCGGCGGATGACACCAGCTGTCCGAAGCGGAAACCCTGGTCCACGCGCCGTGGGCTCATACGGCCGAAAAGCCAGCTGACGATGATCATCAGGAGTGATCCGGCGACCAGCCCGAAGACGGGTGCCAGGAAAATGAACAGCACCACTTTCGCGATCCCGCCGAGGACGAGGGCATCCATGCCGCCCTTTACGAGTCCCGCGCCGGCGAGGCCTCCGATCAGCGCATGCGACACGCTGATCGGCATCCCGAATTTTGTGCAGAGGTGGGACCAGACGACAGCTCCGACCAGGGAGGAGAGAATCATCACCTCGGTGATGACCTGCGGGTGCACAATACCTTTCCCGATCGTATTGGCGATGTGGACCCCGAAGAGGAACGCAGCGGCGAAGTTGAAGAAGGCTGCCCACAGGACCGCGTAGCGCGGGGCCAGCACGCGCGTGGAGACGATCGTCGCGATCGAATTCGCGGCGTCGTTCATGCCGTTGATGAAATCGAAGAGGAGGGCGAGTCCGATCGTGAAGATGACGAGGTACGTCATTGCCGCTTCAGGTCTTCGTCAGGAATGCTTGATGAGGAGCCCCTCGATGACGTTCGCGGCGTCCTCGCACTTGTCGGTCGCGGTCTCGAGGCCCACGTAAATTTCCTTCAGTTTGATGATGTTGATGGGGTCCTTGTCGTGTTCAAACAGGGAGGCCACGGCCTCTTCGAACGCCGTATCGGCTTCGTTCTCGCACTCGTGGACCCTCTTCAGGACCTCGCCGAGTTCATGCCTCTTGTGGAGGTCACGGACCATGTGGAGTCCCCTGTGGAGTTCCCGGACCGAGCGGTCAAGGATCACAATCAGTTTCACCATGTCCGGGGGGACGTCCTTGACACGGTAGAGCTCGAAGCGCACCACAGCGCCGTAGATGTTGTCGAGGATGTCGTCGAGCGACGAGGCCAGCCGGTGAATGTCCTCCCGGTCGAAAGGGGTGATGAAGGTCCCGTTGAGCTCCGACATGATGTCGTGGGTGATGTTGTCGCCACGATGTTCCCTGTCCTCGATTTGCTTCACGAGGGCCTTCCGGTCCGCCTCCGCCGTGGAGGGGAGCAGTTTGAGGAGCTCCGTGGTCTCGATCAGGTTGACGGCGGTCTGTTCGAAGAATGCGAAAAACTTGTCGTTCTTCGGCATCAGGAACGTGAGGATCGAGTCGAATTTCATGCTCTGAAAGGGGTGCTGAGGGGTCCCGAAAATGAATTTCGCGGGCAATATATCATATCAGGGGATGAGATGCAATAACCCGTCCTGGTCGACTCCATACTCCCGCAGCGGGCGAACGTGACGCGGAAGGGGCCGGCCGTGAGCCCGCGCAAATCCGTCTCGACGGGATTTGATATCCATAACCCGGTTTCCTATATTGCCCCCGATTTGCCATCATCAGACAGGATTATCATCGTATGAGCGTTAAAAGCGAGACTTTCTTCTCCGATGTCACCCGCAATTTCGACAACGCCGCCCGGTACCTGAACTACCCGGAAGGTCTCCTCGAGCAGATCAAGGTCTGCAACAGCGTCTATCACTTCCAGTTCCCCGTCAAGACCGACAAGGGGTATGAGGTCGTCTCCGCCTGGCGGGTCGAGCACAGCCAGCACAAGCTCCCCACCAAGGGCGGCATCCGGTACAGCCAGCACGTGAGCGAGGACGAGGTGAAGGCGCTCGCCGCGCTGATGACCTACAAGTGCGCCCTGGTCGACGTCCCGTTCGGCGGCGGCAAGGGGGGCGTGAAGATCGACCCCCGCAAGTACAATCGAAGAACAGCTCCAGAGGATCACCCGCCGGTACACCGCGGAACTGATCAAGAAGAATTTCATCGGGCCCGGGATCGACGTCCCGGCCCCCGACTACGGCACGGGCGAGCGCGAGATGGCCTGGATCGCCGACACCTACGGCGCGTTCCACCCGGGGCAGATCGACGCCAGCGGGTGCGTCACCGGCAAACCGCTCGCACAGGGGGGCATCAGGGGGCGCCGCGAGGCCACCGGAAGGGGAGTGTTCTTCGGCCTTCGCGAAGCGTGCGACCAGAAGGAGGACATGAAGGCTCTCGGCCTGACGAAGGGCCTCGCGGGCAAGAAGGTCGTCGTGCAGGGCCTCGGCAACGTGGGCTACCACGCGGCGAAATTTCTCCACGAGGCCGGCGCGGTGCTCGTCGGGCTGGCCGAGTACGAGGGCGCAATCGGCAACCCGAAGGGCCTCGACCTCGAGGCGGTGGTCAAACACCGCCGCGAAACGAAATCGATCCTGAAGTTCCCGGGCGCGACCGACATGAAGACCGCCGAGGCGCTCACGATGGAATGCGACATCCTGGTGCCGGCGGCTCTCGAAAACCAGATCACGATGGCGAACGCCCCCGACATCAAGGCGAAGATCGTCGGCGAAGGGGCCAACGGACCGGTCCGCAGCGACGCGGACGAGCTCCTTCGCAACAGGGGCGTGCTGGTCGTCCCCGACATGTACCTGAACGCCGGCGGCGTGACGGTGTCGTACTTCGAGTGGCTCAAGAACCTGCAGCACGTCAGGATGGGACGCATGGGGAAGCGGTACACCGAGACCGCGACGAGCCAGCTCATCACGACCATCGAAAAGGCGACCGGCAAGCTGCTCAACGACGCCGAGAAGGCGAAGCTGATGCAGGGGCCCGACGAGGAAGCCCTCGTGAACTCCGGCCTCGAGGACACGATGATCGAGGCGTACCACGAGATCAGGGAGACCTGGAAGAAAACGCCGGGCGTCGACATGCGGACGGCCTCCTTCATCGTGGCCATCGACAAGGTCGCCCAATCGTACATGGAACTGGGGGTGTTCCCCTGACCGGGAGGGTGGGTGTAGAAACCCACCCCGTTTCCGCAAACCTGATTTTAACCGGCTCCTGCGGCCCGCATCCCCTCCCTCAATCCACGAATATTGGCTGTTTTCGGTAAAATATCTCCGGATTTTCTGGTACGGAGAATGTATCAATCCAGCTGGTCAGGTGTCCCCAACTTACTTTCAGGAGCATTGATATGAACAGCTACACGAACGAAAAACTCGCAGAAGTCAAGGCGAAGAATCCGAACGAACCGGAATTTCATCAGGCAGTACAGGAAGTCCTCGAATCCCTCGCGCTCGTCCTCGAGAAACACCCCGAATACCGCAAGGCGAAGATCGTCGAGCGGATGGTCGAGCCGGAGAGGGTCATCATGTTCCGCGTCCCCTGGATGGACGACAAGGGCGAGATCCACGTCAACAGGGGTTTCCGCATCGAGATGTCGAGCGCCATCGGTCCCTACAAGGGCGGCCTGCGGTTCCACCCGTCGGTCAACCTCGGCATTCTCAAGTTCCTCGCGTTCGAGCAGGTCTATAAGAACAGCCTCACCACGCTCCCGATGGGCGGCGGCAAGGGCGGATCGGACTTCGATCCGAAGGGCAAGTCGGACACCGACGTGATGCGCTTCTGCCAGAGCTTCATGACGCGAGCTCTTCCGCCACATCGGCCCCGACACCGACGTCCCGGCCGGCGACATCGGCGTGGGCGGCAGGGAGATCGGCTTCCTCTTCGGCCAGTACAAGCGCCTGCGGAACGAATTCACCGGCGTGCTGACCGGCAAGGGCCTGAACTGGGGCGGTTCGCTCATCCGTCCCGAGGCGACCGGCTACGGCGCCGTGTACTTCGCGGCCGAGATGCTGGCCACCCGGAAGGAAGACCTGAAGGGAAAGACGTGCCTCGTCTCCGGGAGCGGCAACGTCGCGCAGTACACCATCGAAAAGATCCTCCACTTCGGCGGCAAGGCCGTCACGCTCTCCGATTCGTCCGGGTACATCTACGACGAGGAGGGGATCGACGCGAAGAAGCTCCAGTACGTGATGGACCTCAAGAACGTGCGCCGCGGCCGCATCGCGGAGTACGCCGAGAAGTTCAAGACGGCGAAGTTCGTCCCGATCGACCACAAGCTCGGGTACAACCCGCTCTGGAACCACAAGGCGCAGTGCGCGTTCCCGAGCGCCACGCAGAACGAGATCAACGGCAAGGACGCCGAGAACCTCCTGAAGAACGGCGTCTACGTCGTCTCCGAGGGCGCGAACATGCCCACCACGATCGACGGCATCAAACAGTTCCTCGACCACAAGATCCTCTACGGCCCGGGCAAGGCGGCGAACGCCGGCGGCGTGGCCACGTCGGGGCTCGAGATGTCGCAGAACAGCCAGCGTCTCGCCTGGCCGCGCGAGAAGGTGGACGAGCACCTGCACGGGATCATGAAGAGCATCCACAAGGCCTGCGTCACCACGGCCGAGCGCTTCGGGACCCCGGGCAATTACGTCAACGGCGCCAACATCGCCGGCTTCCTCAAGGTGGCCGATTCGATGATGGACCAGGGCCTCGTCTGAGCGCGGGAGCGTTCGACGGGGCGGCATCCGTTGACGACGTGCGGTGATCCGGACCGGCCCGAGGGAAGATGAGCACGACTGACGATACCTCCCCCAGGCCGGCCCTCACCGGTTATTCGCAGAACTTCCTGGACCTGATGCGCTGGAGGGTCCGGGAGGTTCTGCTTGTTTCCAGCCATTACGATTCCTACCTCTTCGACGAGGACGGCCAGCTCTACGGGCTGATCCAGGACGAATACCTCGGCCTGAGCATGAGCCACTCGCCGGAGATCGTCAAGGTCTCGAAGGCCTCCGACGCGCTCGCGCTGCTCGTGGACGGCAGGGAGTTCGACCTCATCATCACCACGCCCCACATCGAGGACAGCCACCCGCTCCAGTTCGCGAAGCAGGTGCGGGAGATGGGCGTGACCCAGCCGATCACCCTGCTCGCGTTCGACAACCGGGAGCTCTCCTCGCTGCTGGCCCAGCACGACACCACCATCTTCGACAGGATCTTCATCTGGCAGGGCGACTTCCGCCTGATGATCGCGATCATCAAGGACCTCGAGGACCGGATGAACGTGGAGCACGACTCCGGCTCGGTGGGCGTGCAGTCGATCCTCCTGATCGAGGACAACATGCGGTTCTACTCCGCGCTCCTCCCCGAGATGTACAGCGAAATCCTGAACCAGTCGAAGCGCCTCATCTCCGAGGGGAGGAACATCTCGCAGCGGTACCTCCGGATGCGGGCCCGGCCGAAGATCCTCTTCTGCTCCGACTACGAATCGGCGATGGAGTACTTCACGCGCTACCGCGAGGCGATCCTCGGCGTCATCTCCGACATCGACTTCCCGAGGGACGGCGCGCCGAACGAGCGGGCCGGGATCGATTTCGCCGCCCACGTCAGGGGCCTCCAGCCCGACATGCCGGTGCTCCTGCAGTCGTACCACCCGGAGATCGAGCGCGAGGCGTCGAGCGTCAGCGCGGCGTTCGTCCTGAAGGCCTCCGACTCGATGCTCGAGGGGATCAAGTCGTTCATGAAGTCCTCCTTCAGCTTCGGCGATTTCATCTTCCGGACCGAGGACGGCCGCGAGGTCGGCAGGGCGAAGGACCTCCGGTCGCTCGAGGACCAGCTGCGCGTCGTTCCGCCGGAGAGCATCCGCTACCACGGGGAGACGGAACCATTTTTCGAACTGGCTCAAGGCCCGCACCGAGTTCTGGCTGGCCGACCAGCTCCGTCCCCGCCAGGTGTCCGATTACACATCGCTCGAGGAGCTGAGGGAGGACCTCATCCTCCGTCTGCGGACCTACCGGCGGAGCCAGGCGCGCGGCGCGATCACCGACTTCGACGTCGACTCGTTCGACCCCTCGGGGAGTTTCGCGCGGATCGGCGGCGGATCGATCGGCGGCAAGGCCCGCGGGATGGGGTTCCTGAACATGGTGCTCAATTCCGACGGGATGGAGTACCGGTACCCCGGCGTGAGGGTGTTCGTCCCCTGCGCTGTCGTCATCGGCACCGATGTCTTCGACCGGTTCCTCGAATTGAACGACCTGCGCGCGTTCGCCCTCGGCTGCGACGACGACGCGCTGATCACGAGCACCTTCGTCGACGCCGACAAGTTCCCCCCGGACATCGTCGCGACGATCGGGCAGTTCCTGGGGATCATCACCGACCCGATCGCGGTGCGCTCATCGAGCCTCCTGGAGGACTCGCAGTACCAGCCCTTCGCGGGGGTGTACGAAACGTACATGCTCCCGAACAACAACCCCGACACGTCGGTGCGGCTCCAGGAGACCCTCGCGGCGATCAAGAGGGTCTACGCCTCGACCTTCTACCGCAAGGCGAAAGACTATATGAAGGCCACGGCCTACCGCCTGGAGGAGGAGAAGATGGCGGTGGCGATCCAGAAGATGGTCGGCTCGCGCTGGGGGAAACGGTACTATCCGGAGATGGCGGGCGTCGGGCGTTCGTACAACTTCTACCCGATCCCTCCGCAGGCGCCGGAGGACGGCATCGTGTCGGTCGCGCTCGGGCTCGGGAAGATGGTGGTCGAGGGGGGTTCGAGCGTCAAGTTTTCCCCGCGCCACCCGAGGCACATGCCGCAGTTCTTCACCGTGGCGGACACCCTCGAGAACAACCAGCACCAGTTCTTCGCGCTCGACATGACGCTCCGGGGGTTCGACTCCGACAAGACGTACGATTCGAGGATCGGGCTCTTCGACCTGCCGGTCGCCGAGGAGGACGGCTCGCTGGTGAAGGTCGGGTCGACCTACTCCTCCGAGAACGACGCCATCTACGAGGGCATCTCACGCCCCGGGATGCGACTGGTGACGTTCCAGTCGCTCCTGCAGGACGCGTCGTTCTCCCTTCCGGAGATTCTGTCGAAAATCCTCACGCTTGGGAGCGGGGCGATGGGGACGCCGATCGAAATCGAGTTCGCGGTCAACCTCGCCGACAGGAAGTCGGGCCTGGTGGAGGTGGGCCTGCTGCAGCTGCGGCCGATGGTGGTGGACCAGGAGCCCGGTGAGATCGACGAGGCCGGCATCGCGCGCGGGCGGATCCTCTGCCGCAGCGAACAGGTGCTCGGGAACGGGGTCATCGGCGACATCCGCGACATCGTGTACGTGGATTTTCACCGGTTCGACCGCGGGAGGAGCCGCGACGTGGCGCTGGAGGTCGAGCAGTTCAACGCCCGCCTGATGGCGGAGGGAAAACCGTACCTCCTCGTCGGCGTCGGCCGGTGGGGATCGCTCGATCCCTGGCTCGGGATCCCGGTGCGCTGGGACCAGATCGCCGGCGCGAGGGTCATCGTCGAGACCGGTTTCCGCGACATGGACGTCGCCCCCTCCCAGGGATCGCACTTCTTTCAGAACCTCACCGCCTTCATGACCGGGTACCTCTGCGTCGGCGCCCAGGCGGAAACCTCCTGGCTCGACTGGGAGTGGCTCGCCGGCCTGACACCCCTTGCCTCGATGGAGTTCACCCGGCACATCCGTCTCGATCGTCCCCTCACCGTCAACCTCAACAACCGGAAGAGAAAAGGGGTCATCCTCAAGCCCGAGTGAGGCTCGATGGCCGGGCGACCCAACCTGCCGCATAATCCCGCCCTCCCGGGTCCCGCTCTTGCATTCTCCCTCCCGGGCGGTTACATTTAATAGAGTAACGTCATCTCCGGTCCCCCGCGCGTTATGGATATCGGTGTCACCTCCTCCTCATCGCCGTGCATGACGGGTTCCCTGCGGAAAGCGGGGTTCCTGCTGGCCGCGTTCTGCATCGGGTCGGTGATCGCACCGGTCGCGATTTCCCAGCCGTACTGGATCCCGCTCGAAAAGCCGACGACGCAAAACCTGAAGGCCGTCTTCGCCGCCGACCCGCACCACACATGGGTGGGAGGCGATTCCGGGATCATCCTTTCGACGGACGACGGCGGATCCTCCTGGAACGTCCTGCGCGGCGCGGATTCGGCCCATGTCACCGACATCTTCATGGTCGATACGCTCCGCGCGTGGGCCGCGGCGATACGGCCGCTCATCAACCCGGGCGACTGGAACGGCTCCCTCCTCTACCGCACGACCGACGGGGGCGCGACCTGGGGCGAACAGCAGCGTCCGGGAGAATATTTCAACACGCTCTTCTTCTTCGATTCGCTCAACGGGTGGGCCGGCGGAGAATTCGGGCTCCTCGTCGGCACCACCGACGGCGGGCTCACCTGGTCCGTGCCCTCCATCGAATCGACGATCTACACGACCTTTCCCGTCAAGAGAATCCGGTTCTACTCCCGCGATTACGGCTACGCCGTCGGGGGGTATCCGGAATCGGCCGGAGTGATCTGGAGGACGACCGACGGCGGCGCGAACTGGACGGTCGACGGGATCGGCGACGCGCTCCGCGGCATTCACTACGTCGATTCGCTGAACGTCCTTTTCGTGGGGGGAGGGTTCGACGACGGCGCCTGCGTCACGCGCTCGACGAACGGCGGCGGCTCGTGGTCGTTTTCGTATGTGGGGCCGTTCGGGTTCGGCACGTCGGTCGCGTTCCGGGACGCGGCCGAAGGGTGGGTGCCGCTCGGATTCGCCGGCACGAGCATGTACACGACCGACACGGGATCGAGCTGGGTCGAATATCAGAATGAAAACGGAGTCGCGACCTACGGGGTCAGCTTCTCCGGCGACCGCCACGGGTACATGGTCGGGGATTCGGGGACGGTGTTCGTCTATAATAATCCGGTGGTCGTACAGGTGGGGGCTCAGTGGAACATCGTTTCACTCCCGGTCGAGACGGGCGAGGTGTTGAAGGATTCCCTCTTTCCGTCCGCCATCTCGCCCGCCTACCGGTACTCGCCGGGCGGGTACGTCGTCGTGGACACGCTCCACGCGGGGACGGGATACTGGCTGAAGTTCCCCGGCCCGGGTGAATTCGAATTTCTCGGCCCGCCCCGCTCCTCCGACAGCATCCCGGTCGAAGAAGGGTGGAACATGATCGGCTCGCTCCCGGTACCGGTCGACGTTTCCTCGATAACAACCCTTCCGCCGGGGATTCTCGCGTCGGGTTTCTTCGAGTTCGGGGTCGGATATTCGGCCGTGCAGGTGCTGGCGCCGGGGAAGGGATACTGGGTGAAGGTGAGCGGGGCGGGGACGATCGTCCTGACGGGTACGCCGGACTGACCGGGGAAGGGACCGAAGCATTCCGGAGCGATGCTCCCCGGTGATCGGACTGTTATTTGACCAACAGCATCTTCCGGCTCAGCCGGGCCGATTCGGTTTTGATCACACAGAAATAGATTCCGCTGCCAAGCCGATTGTCCTCTGCCGAAAACTCTGTCGTGTGTGCCCCCGCCGGCAGTCTCCCCGAAACGAGCGTTTCCACCAGCTTCCCGGAGAGGTCGTACACCGAGAGCGTGACCCCCTCCGCGCGGGGGAGCGTGAACCGGATGACCGTCGACGGGTTGAAGGGGTTCGGGTAGTTCTGCTCCAGCGCGTAGCCGCCCGGCAGCGTCGCAGGTTCGTCGACCGGGTTCGGATGGAACGGCAGGGCCACGGCGCAGGTCCAGAGCTGGTAGATGCCGGAGGAATTGTCGGTCCAGACCGGCCTGAGGGTGTCACCGGTCGACGTCAGCGCGATGTTGTCCCCCTGGTACCCGGCGCCGAGGCCGCCGATCGGCTGCGGCAGGAAACGGTGGTCCCCGATCTCCCCCGCCTCCCACGACGCGCCCCCGTCGACCGATCGCGCGAGGAACACCGCCGAGGAGTCGGATGTGGTCGGTTCGTCGCTGTAATACAGGATGTTCACCCCTCCGCCGTCGTCGACGTGGATGGCGGGGAAGTATTGGATCTTCCCGTTGTTCAACGCGTCCTGGTTCACCCGGACCGCGGCCGACCAGCTCAGGCCGCCGTCGGAGGAGGAACGGATGACGAGGTCGGGGTCCGACCCGGCCGGGGGGAGGTTTTTCTGCGTGCTGACGATATAGATCCTGCCGTCGTACGGCCCGCCGCTGTTGTCGACCGCCATCCGCGGCGTGCCGTTGACCCTGATGTTGGCCTTCTGCGGGAGGGTGCCCGCGATCCCGTTGATGTCGTAAGCGTTCTCCGTCACCGTCCAGGCCGAGTCGCCGGAAGCGCGATGCGCGAAGCCGACGATGTCTTCGGTGAACGGTGAGGAGGAGATGACGCCCGCCCAGCAGACATACACCGTCCCGCCGTTGCCCGTGGCGATGTTGGCGCCAAGACCCCGTTGTGACGGGTTGTTGACCTGGAGCGGTATGGTCCAGTTCACGCCCCCGTCGGTCGTGCCCGAGATGAGGACAGGATAGGGAGGGGCGAACTTCACCCACGCGGCGTACGTCGTTCCATACAGGGCGCTCGCCGGATCCGCGTCGGTGGCGACGTCGGCCCGGTCCTGGTCGTTGGAGGCTACCTGTTTTTGGGCGGACCAGGTCACCCCCTCGTCCGTGGAGTAGTGCGCGTAGAGCCCGGGAGAGAAGCCGAGCCGTGTGAGGACGAAGACGCCGTTTTTATCGATGGCGATACCGGGGTCCCCGCGATGGAACTGGACCGGCGCCCCCGGGCACGTGTCCGATCCGTACCAGGCGGCGCCCCGATCGGAGCTCACGTAAATCCCTTCGCTGATGAATCCCGTGTTGAGGTTGATCGTGTTCGCGGCCACGAAGAGGATGCCGTCGTCGGAGGGATGCCGCGCGATGAACGGTTCGGTCTGCGTCACCGGCCCCGGGTAGATCCTGGAATTCGGCCCCGCGATAAAAGAAGGGGAGAGTGGATGGGGGAAATCGTTTACGGCATCAGATTGCGCGAATGTTCCGGTCCCGATCGGGACGGATGCGAGGAGGAGGGACAGGACGCACGCCGCCACGCCGGCGGATGACCCGCCCCGCGCGCGTTTCGACGGCGTCGCCTCGCGCACGGGAGTCATCCCCTAGAACTGATACCCGAGATTGATGCCGCCGAAGTAGTTCCTCGGCGCGCCGGCCTCGTAGAATTCGCCGTTCGCGGAATTGATGTTCACGAAGGAAACGTACGCCTCGTCGGAGCTGTTCAGGCATCCGCCGGAGACCACGAGGTTGAAGTGGCCCATCGTGAGGTCGACCCCGCCCACGAAGTCCAGGAGGCGGTAACCGTCCGTCTTCGCGGAATTCAGGTCGTCGACGAAAAGCCCGCTGATCGCGCGGAACGTCGGCCGGAGGAAACAGGTCACCGCTTCGGAGAGTTTCTTCTCGTAACTCACGCTCAGTGTCAGGTTGTGTTCCGGAACGCTCGGCATCACGTTCCCCGAAAAATCCCTGTCGACGTCCACGATCGCGCCGGTCGAATCCGATTTCCGTCGACCGTGCGGTATATGCGCTGTAGGTAAAATCGGACCAGGCGTACGCCGCGCGCAGCTTGAGGTCGCCCGCGATCACCGCCGTGAACCCCGCCTCGATGCCGGTCCTCTCCGATTCCGCCGCGTTCCTGTAGAACACGTCGCCGAAGACGTCGAACGGAACGATCTCGTCCTCCGTCAGGATGTTGAACACGGAGGCCTCGAAATTCATCATCCCGAGGACGCTCCCGTCGGGGCCGGCGGCAGAACCCTTGATCCCGGCCTCGAGGTTCTTCGATTTCTGCGCCATCAGGTCGGGGTTGAGGAGGGGGGTCGGATTGGAGCTGGTGGGGTAATTGTCCATCTCGTTGTCGGCCGGCGTGTCGAAACTCAGCCCGTAGGAGGCGTACGCGGCGACGTGCGGGGTGATCTTGTAATTGAGGGCCGCCTTCGGGGTCGTGCGGTTGAACTGGCGGCTGGAGTTCCTCACCCCGAGGAGGCGGTCGTCGGCGGCGAAGGTCATGTTGTCGTACCGTAAGGCGGTGAGGAGGTCGAGCCGTGCCGGCACGATGGTCAGGATGTCCTGGAGGAAGACGCCGTTGTTCCCGATCGCCTCGTTGGTGAGTCCCTCGAGCAGGTCACCCTTGGTGCCGCCGATGTTCTGGTACTCCTCGATCGGCCCGCTCTGGTAGAAGGCGTCGAAGCCCGCCGTGAATTCGTTGGCCGTTCCGAAGAGTGGCATTCTCCCGGTGTAATGCGCGCTCATCCCGACGCCGTCCCTGTTGAAGATCCTGAACGTCCGCGCCAGCCGCTCGAAATACTTCATGGTCCCGTAGCCGGTGACTTCGACCTCGTGCTCCTTCTTCCCGCCGAAGAAGGTGTTGTACCGGATGCCGATGCGCCCCTTCCTGCGTGAGCCGGCGCGTGTCGCGCGAGACCTCCCGCGGGTTCGCCTGGAAGGGATCGGCGTCGTACATTTCCTTCGTGAGCGAGCCGGGCAGGTAGATGGTCCCGTCAACGTAGTACAGGTACACGCCGAGGGTGGACAGGCCGCCGCCCGGGATGATCTGAACTCCCCCGTTCAGGATGTCCCAGGAGTCGGAGCTGTGCGGCCGGTACCCGTCCGCGCGGTGGTTGTTGTACGTCGCGAGGCTCCGGTAGTCCGGGCCGTTGACCTTGGCCTTGAGGCCGTTGCTCGCGAGGCCGAACGACCCGAACTGGTTGAACGAGAGGACCGACGACGGCCCGGGGTACAGGTCGTTGATGAAATTGATGACGCCGCCCGGGGCGTTGGTGTACGCCGACGAGACGTTCCCGCGGATGAGTTCGATCGCCCCGAGCGAATTGAAATCGATCGCCTCGATCCTGGTCTGGCCGTCCGGTTCCGACTCGGGGATGCCGTCGAGCAGGATCCTGATCCCCCGGATGCCGGTGTTCGACCGGCTGCCGAACCCCCTCATCGAGATGCGGACGTCGTGGTTGCCGTACCGCGACTGGAGGAAGAGGCCCGGGATGCCCTGCAGAGCGTCGTCGACAGCGACCTTCCGGTCGAACGAGAAATCGGTCCCGTCGACCCGTTCGACCGGGTAGGGGACGTCCACGATTTTTCTCGCGGTGCGCGTCCCGGTGATGACCACTTCGTCGATCGTGTAGGTCTTCGCGGTGTCGGTTGCGCGCACGGTATCGGCGCCGGCCTCCGATTCCTGGGCGGGGACAGAACCGGCCGGAAGCGCGAGGAGAATGCAGGTGACCGCTGTTCGAAGTGTGTTCATGGTGGGATTCGAGATTGTCTGGGTGGCCCTGAATTCATGTGAATATAGATAGATTTTGACATTTCGACAAAATATTGAGGCTGGATTTTTCGGGGGGACGGGCGCGGATGTTAACAATTCCGTAATATTGCGGTAACATCGGATTGAAAGGTTTTCGGTAGATTTACGCACTCTATGAAACCGACCCCTCGGTTAATTCCGGAACAAGCTCGGGTCCCCTCCGGCGGGACCGGGAGAAGCCAGCCATCCCATCCGTTCTGACGTCATACCGTAAACGGGCCCACATCGCCGATGTGGTCGCGCGAAAAGTCATCGCTGTCGTCGCCGCGACCTCGTTCGCGGTGATCGTCCTGGTGTTCGCCTTCGTGTTCCGCGAGGCGGTGCCGTTCTTCTTCCCGCCGGACCCCGCGCCGGCCGCGGGCGTCGCCGCGGACGGAGCCCGGGGATCGTCCGGCGGGACGCAGGAATCCTACGGCGACGTGCAGGAAACGTACGGTTCCGACCCGTCCGTGGCGCCCGGGCTCGCTCGGCGGCGGGCCTCGAGTCGGGCATCGCGGGGGAGGAGGCCGGGATCACCGACCTGATGAAGACCCGGTGGGAGCCGGTCTCGGAGGAGCCGAAGTTCGGGCTCCTGCCGCTGATCATCGGAAGTCTTCAAGGTCTCCCTCATCGCCGTGCTCCTGGCGGCCCCCCTCGCCATCTTCGCGGCGCTCTACACGTCCACGATCGCGCCGCGGTGGGCGAAGGAAATCATGAAACCCACGATCGAAATCCTCGCGGGTTTCCCCTCCGTGGTGATCGGGTTCTTCGCCCTGATCACGCTGGCCACGTTCTTCCAGGACCTGTTCGGTTTCGAATACCGGTTGAACGCGTTCGTCGGCGGGGCGGCGCTCGCCCTCGCCGTGCTCCCGATCATCTACACGCTCACCGAGGACGCGCTCTCGACCGTGCCGAGGTCGTTCACCGAGGCCAGCCTCGCGCTCGGCGCCTCGCGATGGCAGACGGCGCTCTTCGTCGTCCTCCCCGCGGCGACGCCCGGGGTGTACGCGTCCGTCCTGCTCGGCATCGGGAGGGCGTTCGGCGAGACGATGATCGTCCTGATGGCGACCGGCAACGCCGCGCTCTTATCTCCCGATCTCTTCGTGCCCGTGCGCACCATGTCGGCGACCATCGGCGCGGAAATGGCGGAGGTGGTGTTCGGCGACACGCACTACAACATCCTCTTCCTGATCGGCGCGCTCCTGTTCCTGTTCACCTTCACGCTCAACGCGTTCGCGGAGTTCGTGGTCCGCAAGCAGCTGATGAAGAAATTCGGGGGCGCTCAGTGAAGACCAGGGACACCATCCTCATCAGGGCGGCGGCGATCGCGTCGATCGTCTCGGCGTTTGCGATCATCGCCGCGGTGTTCGTCATCATGGGCGACATCGTGGCCGGCGGCGCCGGGCACATCACGTGGGAGTTCCTGACCGGCGAACCCACCGAAGGGATGACGGCCGGGGGCGTCTTCCCGGCGATCTTCGGCACCTTCATGCTCGTGCTCATCATGTCGATCGGGGGGATACCGGTCGGGACCATCACCGCCGTCTACCTCGCCGAATACGCGCACCAGGGCTCGCGTCTCGCCCGACTCATCCGTTTCGCCGTGACCTCGCTCGCCGGCGTTCCCGCCATCGTCTTCGGCCTCTTCGGCCTCGGGTTCTTCGTCCAGTTCGTCGGTACGGGGATGGACGGGATTTTCTCCGGCGAAGGGAAGCTGGTCTGGGGCCAGCCGAACATCCTCTGGGCGAGCCTGACGATGGCGCTGCTGACGCTTCCGGTCGTGATCGTGTCGGTGGAGGAGGCGATCAAGGCCGTCCCTCGCGAGCTCCGGGAGGCGAGCCTGGCCCTCGGGGCCACGAAGTGGCAAACGATCAGGAAGATCGTCCTGCCGAACGCCGTCACCGGGATCATGACCGGCGGCATCCTGGCCGTGAGCCGCGGGGCGGGGGAAGTCGCCCCGATCCTGTTCACGGGCGCGGCGTATTTTCTCCCGCAGCTTGCCGACGTCGCTCTCCGACCAGTTCATGGAACTCGGATACCACGTCTACATCATGTCCACGCAGTCGCCCGACGTGGAAGCCACGATGGGCATCCAGTACGCGACCACGCTCGTGCTGCTGATGCTCACCTTCGGCCTGAATTTTTCGGCGATCTTCCTCCGTTACAGAATGAGAAAACGTACATTATCCTAGAACCGCCGGTGAATTACCCGTTGAATCAACAGACCTATAAAATCGAAGCCAGGGACCTGAACCTCTTCTACGGCCAGAAGCAGGCCCTGAAGGGGATTTCGATGAACGTCGAGCGGAACCGGGTGACCGCGCTCATCGGCCCGTCCGGATGCGGGAAGTCGACGTTCCTCCGCGCGCTCAACCGGATGAACGACCTGATCGACGGCGTCCGGGTCGAGGGCACCGTGACGGTCGACGGCCGGAACATCTACGCCCCGGACACCGACGTGGTGGAGCTGCGCAAGAACGTCGGGATGATCTTCCAGAAATCGAACCCCTTCCCGAAATCGATATACGAAAACGTCGCCTACGGACCCCGCATCAACGGACTGCGGGACGCGAAGGCCCTCGACGAGATCGTCGAGAAGAGCCTCCGGCAGGCCGCGCTCTGGGAGGAAGTGAAGAACGACCTGAACAAGAGCGGGCTCTCGCTCTCCGGCGGGCAGCAGCAGCGGCTGTGCATCGCCCGCGCGCTCGCCGTGAGCCCCGAGGTCCTGCTGATGGACGAGCCGGCGAGCGCCCTCGACCCGATGGCGACGGCCAAGATCGAGGAACTGATCCACGAGCTGAAGCAACAGTACACCATCGTCATCGTGACGCACAACATGCAGCAGGCCGCCCGCGTGAGCGACAAAACCGCATTCTTCTACATCGGGGAACTGATCGAGTTCAACGACACCGACGTCCTCTTCACGACGCCCGGGAAGAAACAGACCGAGGACTACATCACCGGCCGTTTCGGCTGACGGTCTAAAAAGAGTATATTATCACCATAAAGGACCCCCTCACGCTCATGGAACGACATTTCGACAAGGATCTGCAGACGCTCAAGGACCACCTGGTCAGGATGGGAAGCCTCGTCGAGGACGCCCTGATCCGCGCCCTCGACTGCATCCGCACGGGCGACCGCGAGGCGGCCACCGCGGTCATCGAGGGGGACCGCGAGATCAACACCCTCGAGATCAGGATCGACGACCAGATCATCGAGCTCCTGGCGCTCAACCAGCCGGTGGCCAGCGACCTGCGCCTCATCCTGGCCGCCCAGAAGATCAACAACGACCTGGAGCGGATCGGCGACCACGCCGTCAACCTCGCGGAGTCCTCGCTGATGCTGAAAACGGAGGGGCTGGAATCCTCCTTCAAGATGGTGATGTCGATGTCGGAGACGGTCCGCAGGATGGTGCGGCAGGCGCTCGACGGGTTCATCCACAGCGACCCCTCCCTCGGGCGGGCGGTGCTGAACCAGGACGACCTGATCGACGACCTGAACCGGAAGGTCTTTGCGGACGTGATGGCGACGATGAAATCGCGACCGTCGGTGATCGACGCCGGCGTCGAACTGATCCGCGTAAGCAGAAACCTCGAGAGGGTCGCCGACCTCGCGACGAACATCGCCGAGGAGGTCATCTTCATCGCGCAGGCGAAAGTGGTGAAGCACGGCACGGGACCCGTCGAATGACGAAGGGGGAGTGACCGGATGCAAACCATTCTCGTCGTCGACGACGACAGGGACATCGTCGATCTCGTGAAATACAACCTGCAGAAGGAAGGCTTCAACGTGCTCACGGCCAGGAACGGGACCGCGGCGCTCGAACAGGCGAACCAGATGCCGGACCTGGTCATCCTCGACGTGATGATGCCCGAAGTCAACGGCTGGGAGGTGGTGAAGCGGCTCAAGGCCAACGCGAAGACGGCCTCCATCCCGGTCGTCTTCCTCACCGCGAAGGGCTCCGAGGTGGACGAGGTGCTCGGGCTCGAACTCGGCGCCGACGACTACCTCGTAAAACCGATCAGCATCCCGAAACTCCTCGCCCGCGTGCGGTCCATTTTCCGCAAGCGGGACCCCGCCCAGGCCGACAGGGACCACATCGTCGTCGGTGCCGTGGAGATCCTCCCCGATCAGCACATCATTAAAATCGACGGCAGGGAGATCTTCTTCCCGAAAAAGGAATTCGAGGTCCTGCTCTACCTCGCGGAGCGCGAGGGGAGGGCGGTGAGCCGGGAGACCCTCCTGAACGCCGTCTGGGGGAGCGACACCCACGTGGTGGACCGCACCGTGGACGTACACGTCGCCAAGATCCGCGACAAGCTCGGGAGGCATGCGGGGTACGTCGAAACGATCAAGGGCGTAGGGTACCGGCTGCGGCCCCAGTGATGCGGATCCACACAAAAATCACCCTTGTCCTCCTTTCACTTTCCATCCTTGCGCTCTCGGCGGCCGGCCTCTTCACGACGCTCAGCGTCGGGCATTACCTCCGGTCGCGCATCGTCGGCGAACTGAAAACCGAATCGGAACAGATCGACCTCCTCCTCCGCAACCGGCTGCTTTCCCCGGCCGGGGCCTACGAGACCCTCCGCTCCTTCGGGCGGGCCTCCGGCAACCGGCTCACGCTCGTCGGCCGGAACGGCACGGTCATCTTCGATTCGGACGTCCGGGAGGGAGACCTCGGCCGCGTCGAAAACCACGCGCTCAGGCCGGAAGTCGCGGAAGCCCTCCGCGGCAGGATCGGCACCAGCACGAGGCACAGCGCCACGATCGACCAGGACCTCATCTACCTGGCGAGGCCGGTCATCCCGCCACTCGATTCAACGGGAGCGTTCGGATCTGCGGCCGTCATCCGCCTCAGCATCCCCCTCACGCTGGTCGATTCCGCGATCGGCGAAATCAGGACCAACATCATGCTCGTCAGCGTGTTCGTCTTCGGCGTCGTCGTGATCGTCATCGGGTTCATGTCGCGCCGCCTCTCCCGGCCGATCGACGAGATGGCCGCCGTCGCCGGCCACGTCCGCGCCGGCGAGCTCGACCGCAGGATCGCGGTCCGCTCGAACGACGAACTCGGGAAACTGGGCGAAACCCTCAACTCCATGATCGACAAGCTGAACCAGGACATCGCGCAGCTGCGGAAACTCGAACGGGTGAGGACCGAATTCCTCGGCAACGTCTCGCACGAACTGAGGACCCCGATCTTCGCCATCCAAGGGATGCTCGAAACGCTCATCGACGGCGCCGTCGACGATCCCGAGGTCAACCGGGATTTCCTCAAGCGGGCCCTCAACAACACAAAGAACCTGAGCGCGCTCCTGAACGACCTCATCGAGATCTCCCGGATCGAATCGGGCGACATGAAGATGAGCTTCCGCTACTTCGAGATCGGGGAGTTCCTGCGCAGCGTGACCGCCGAGATGGCCCCCATCGCCGAGCGGCGAAACGTCAGGCTCGAGGTCGAGACGCCGGCCGGCGGGAGGGAGGTGTACGGCGACCGTGACCGGCTGAAGCAGGTCCTCGTCAACCTCATCGAGAACGCGATCAAGTACAATCGGGAGGGGGGCGCCGTCCGGGTCCGCACCGCGGCATCGGGGGAGGGCGTCCGCGTCAGCGTCGAGGACGACGGGATCGGGATCCCGGCAGAGCACACGGGGCGCATATTCGAACGGTTCTACCGCGTCGACAAGGAGCGTTCCCGCGACGCCGGCGGGACCGGGCTCGGGCTCGCCATCGTCAAGCACATCGTCGAAGCCCACGGTGGCACCGTCCGGGTCGAAAGCGTACCGGGGAAGGGCACCACGTTTAGTTTCGTACTACGGACTGCGGAATAGCAACGATTCACAATCAGGGAGACGTCGGATCCGGGGCCATCCCCGATCGGTCGCTTCGAATGGCTCAGCGCCCGATCGCCCTACCAGATCCTCATTTCATCACCATCATCTTTCGTGCCAGGGTAAATTCTCCGGCCACGAGGCGATAGAAGTAGATCCCGCTCGGTACTCCCTCTGCATCCCACCGGACGGTATGTTCGCCCGGTTCTTCAATCCCGTTCACCAGCGTGGCGATCACCCGTCCGAGGAGATCGTACACCCTAAGGCTCACCAGGCTCCGCACGGGTAGCGTATAGGATATGTTGGTTGAAGGGTTGAATGGGTTCGGGTTGTTCTGATCGAGCCGGTACTCTTGCGGTTGATGACCCGGGGTACTCACGCCGGGATTTGGAGGCGCAGGGGGGATTTTCCCCCGGTCCTCGATTCGTATCCTCGAGGCCGCAGGTGTGTTTGCGGAACTCGCCATCACGAGCTGGCCTGCCTGTGAGCTCTTGACCCAGAATCCCCTCCCCGGATGGAGGATGCTGGTCTGCGCATACGATTGGTCGAACTGGAAAAATCCTGAAGTGACGATGCCTCCGGGGATCGATGTGATAGTCGAGACATCGACCGGAGTGCTGAGCGATCCCACCATATTCCAGCCCTCAGCCACATCGATCGTTTCAGCTTCGAGCGCCGCTCCGTTCATCACGATGGTCTGGGATTGAGGGAATTTGATCCAGTATCCCTTCCCGTTCTCGAGGGTGTCCCGGGAGACGTAACCATTGTCGAAACCGAAGGCGGAGGTAATCGCGTCAGGGAAGAGCGAGGACGCAGTGTAGTCGTCGACAGTAAATGGAACCGAGACGATATTCCAGTTTTCCTGGACGGCGAATTGATCGATCGTCCCGACTTCAACCTTTTTGTAATGGAGGATTGCTCCCCCGTCACCAACAATCCAACCTCGGCTAGAGTCCACGAAAGCGACGTCGTTCAGGTGGTCGATGGTCCCACTTGTTTCGGGCGTCCAGCTCAAACCACCATCGGAGCTGCGAATGATCGTACCCGTCTCTCCGACGACAATCGCATTCACAGTATCTGTGAAGGTGATCGCCAGGAGCTTCTTTATTGTCCCGCTGGGGATGATCGTCCACCAAGCGTTGTAGACCATTGCCTCGGTGGAGTGGTAGATTGTCCCCCCTCCGCCGACTGCGGTCGCTGTGTTTCCGTTTGTGAGGTAAACATCATACACTGGTCGACCGGGGGGGAGCGCTATTTCCCAAACGATGGGAAGGGGATTCCATCCATTCACCGTTCGCCGAGCAAATCCAGCTTGGCCCACGGTGAGTCCCGTATACGGGTCAGACATGAATACAGTGTACATCGCATTGGATAATGGGTCTGATATCAATACCCACGATGCCCCGCCGTCTGTCGTCTGATTGATCAAACCATCCTGCCCCGTCGCGACTCCGAAATTAGGTGTTGGGAACGAGACGGCATACAAGGGACCGGTCAGTCCGCTGTAACGTGATACCCATCCCCCTCCATCGGTTGTATTCAGGATGGTTCCTCCATCACCGACGATTACCCCCTGCCCGGCCTGTGGCAAGGCTACTTTCGACAGGTTCACCGTCGTTCCGCTGTACTCAGGTAACCAGGTGATCCCGCCATCGACCGTGCGAAGTATCAGTCCGCTGTCACCGACCGCCACCCCGTTGTTGGAATCAGTGAACGCGACCCCGTGGAGATTCGTTCGCGCACCCTTGGTCTGGCTTGTCCAGCTTACTCCGGCGTCCGTCGTATGCAACAGGGTCCCGAACCGTCCCACAGTCCAACCGGTATTTGCATCGGTGAAGCTGGTTGTATAGAGAGCCTCGGTTGTCCCGCTCGGGGATGCGATCCACGTCGATCCGCCGTCGGTCGTACGCCGGATGATTCCGTTCGTACCGACCACGGCGGTATTCTGATCTCCGGCCATCGAAACTCCGGAGAGATGCTCAGCAGTACCGCTCGGCTGCGGTGACCAGGTTGCACCCCCGTCCGTTGTGCCGAGGATGGTCCCATTCACCCCCACCGCGGTCCCTGTATTCAGATCAATGTAATCCACGCCGGAGAGCTGATTCACCGTACCGCTCGCACCGGGGACCCAGGTGGATCCCCCATCCGTCGTTCGAATGACGAGACCACCGAACCCTACCGCAATCCCGTGGTCTACGTCTGAGAATGATACCCCGAAGAGGTGGTTGGTGGTCCCGCTCGATTGCGGAAACCAGTTGGTCCCACCGTTGGTCGTGTGCAGAATGATGCCGCCGACACCGACAATGGTTCCGATGTTGGTCGTTACGAAGGAGACCGCTCTCAGCCAGGTGGTGGTTCCACTCGATTGCTCGAGCCACGTAACGCCGCTGTCCGTTGTGCGAAGAATGGTCCCTGATTTCCCGACGGCAGTCCCGCGGTCGGCGTCGGTGAACGAAACCGCATTGAGGTCAAAATCGACGCCACTCCTGCAATGCACCCAGTTCTGGCCGCCGTCGGTGGTACGATTGATCGTCCCGAAGATGCCGACGGTGTACCCGTGGTCGGCATCGACAAATGAAACACCCTGAATGTCGGATCCTTGGGGGAAGGGGCTTTGCCAGCTCCATTCGTGCTGGGATAAAGTCTCATCTCGGAAAAATACAAGGGCGAGAAGGAGGAGAATGACGTTTGTATTAAAAAATTTCATGGGTGATATCGGAGGAGACACGCACGGCGAACAAACTCTACGATGTGCATTCACTGACCCGCGCGGAAGGGAGGGAGATGTCCACCCAATAATTTCATTAGGAACAATCCCCCCCCTCCACATCTATCTCTAACGGGTTGTTGATTGGAATCCGAAGTGCTGTCTATTTTTGCGCCGACCACGTGCAATATTCGGCGCAGGTCAACGGACTTCCAGGACTACCATCACAAAATACGCCGGTACTCACACATGAAGTAGACGAACCAATTGAACATGTTGGGGCACATGCGCAATTGGGACAAGTTGGTCCGGCGAACGCCTCATCGTGGAGTGCCACGGTGAGTGCCGTAATTGCCAGCACAAAGGCAATACTCAGGAAGAGGACCTGAGCAAGATGTTGTGTGTTCATGAGCTGCCTCCATTGTCGATGGTTGGACATGGGGTTAGTTAGTGGTGCGGTCGAGTGATTGTCGGGTCTGTGAAACGATATCATCAACTTGCATCGCGTCAAGCTTCCCAATCCAGGTATTTGCTACCCTTCCTCCGCCATCGATGAGAATCGTCGCCGGGACACCGCTGATTTTGTACTGCCTCTGAAAACCTGTGTCCGCGACACTTACCGTATAGAACGGGACGGCCTTCTCAACGATATATGCGATTGTTCGGGGTAGATCGTGAAGCGACACCCCTACAAAAAAGCACTCCCCGCCGATATTCTCAACAATCGTCTTCCAGATCGAAATGTTTTCCTCACAATGGGGACAGGTCGTCGAGAGCACAAAGAGCAGGTAGGTTGACTGAGTGTCGGAATAGGCAATGGTCTGTTGCCTTCCATCCAGAGACAGCGCGGAAAAACTTTGGACGTGATCGCCAGGCTTGAGCGGATCAAGATTCGAAATTACTGAAGTATTCTGGATGTAGGATTCCAGTCTACGGACTTTGAGGGTCAATAACACCACATCGGTCGTGAGGATCGCGATGATGGTGACACTCGCGGCGTTAATCCAACCGGAAGGGATTTTCATGGTCGGTCAACCTCCTTGTGTTCTCTCCCGAACTGAGGTCTTCGCTACCGGAAAGGTAGTATGTCAGCCGCTCAATGTCAATACCGTTAACAATTTGATAACGGAATAATAATCCCTCCCCAACCGGCAGGTAACATCCCATCTCTATATTTGGGCCAGGAAAACCCCTTGGCCCATCACACACATAGAACCACAAAATGCGAAATCCATACCTGAAACAGGGATTCACGAAGGCGCTGGTCATCCTCACCCTGGTGCTGACCAACGTCGTATTTTCACAGCAGACGGCGGAAATCCGGGGCTCCATCGTCGACTCCACGACCCGCGAACCGCTGGTGGGCGCGACGATCCTGGTGACCGGCACCGCGCTCGGCGCGTCAGCCGACCTCGACGGAAAGTATTCAGTGAAAAAGGTACCCCCGGGGACGTACGACCTCCGGGTGTCGATGATCGGGTACGGCGTCAAAGTCGTCAAAGGCCTCGTCCTGAAGGCCGGCGAGTCCGCGACGCTCGACATCGGCCTCTCGGGCGTCGAAGTCTCGGTCGATGAGGTCGTGGTCACCGCCGACGCGGTGAAGTCCACCGAGAGCGCGATGCTGATGGAGCGGAAGAAGTCCGACGCGATCGGCGACGGGATGAGCGAAGAACAGATCAAGAAGACGCCCGACGCGAACACCGCCGACGTCGTGAAGCGGATCCCGTCGGTGACCATCGTCGACAACAAGTATCTCCAGGTGCGCGGGTCGAGCGAGCGGTACAACGGGGCGATGCTCAACAACACCTCGCTCTCGAGCACCGAGCCGGAGAAAAAGTCGTTCGCGTTCGACATCATCCCGTCGAACCTGATCGAGAACACGATGCTGACGAAATCGTTCACCCCGACCTTCCCGGCGATTTTTCCGGCGGACTCCTGAAGATCAACACCGTCGATTTCCCCTCCCGGTTCACGCTGAACCTGGCGGGCGGGACGTCGTCCAATTCGATCACCACGAACCAGGGGTTCCTGACCTACAGCGGCGGCGAGACGACGTACGGCCCCGACGCCGGCATCAGGAACCTGCCGCCGGAGTTTCCGGCGACCCTCAGCGGCACCTCGGTGAACCAGAAGCTCGTCGCCGCGAAGACCCTCCTCAACATCTGGGCGCCGCGGTCCACGGCCGCCCCCTACAACGTCAACTACTCCATCGGGGCCGGCGACCAGTTCACGGTCTTCGGACAGACCCTCGGGATCGTCGCCTCGGCCCTCAGCCGGTCGTGGTACGAACACTCGGACATCGAGAGGAACGACTACGAGTCGACGGGCGACGTGAGGTTCAAGTTCGCCGGGACGCAGTCGAAGTATTCGGTGATGAGCGGCGGCGTGGCCAACATCGGCCTGAAGCTGTTCGACCGTCACAAGATCAGTTTCAAGAACACGCTGACCCGGACGGCGGACGACGAGGTCATCGCGATGGAAGGCCCGGACAACGACGCGGGGTTCTACCAGCGCCAGAACGCCCTGCGCTACGTGAGCCGCGAGGTCTTCACCACCCAGCTGATCGGCGAACACAGCCTGCCGGTCTTTTCGGGGGTCGACTTCGAATGGAGGGCCTTCAGGTCGCTCTCGCACAGGAACGAACCCGACTACCGGAGGGTCTACTACGCCAGGGACATCGGCTCGCCCGACGACCCGTATTTCGCGGTGCTCGGTCCGCAGGTCAACCTCAAGAACGGCGGGCGGTACTATTCCGACCTGAACGACGACGTCAAGGGCGGCGCGTTCGACATCGGCACGCCGATCCTGGGCGTGAAAGTCAAGACCGGCGCGCTGTATGAAGAGAAACGGAGGGACTTCTCCTCGCGGCTGGTCGGGATGCTGATGAACGCCCCGGGGAACGGGTTCACCGATTTCGCGCTCCTCTACCTGCCCGATCGATTCGATCTTCGCGCCCGAAAATTTCCGGCGGAACGGCTTCTCGATCGACGAGTACCAGAACGGGACGAACAACTACTCCGCCGGGCCAGACGGTCCGCGCGGCCTACGCGATGGTCGACCACCAGATCGTCGCCGTCGAACCTCCGGCTGATCCTCGGGGCGAGGCTGGAGAAGAGCAACCAGCAGATCAGGACGCGCGACCTGACCAACACGCACCCGATCGACGTCGACAAGGAGTACACCGACGTGCTCCCGTCGGCGAACCTCGTCTACTCCCCCTGGACGGACGCGAACTTCCGCGTCGCGTACAGCCAGACCATCAACCGCCCCGAACTGCGCGAGCTCGCGCCCTTCTCGTATTACGATTTTTCCACGCAGTTCACGCTCACGGGGAATCCCGTACCTCAGCCGGGCGCTGATACGGAATTACGATTTCAGGGTGGAACTGTTCCCGGGGATCGGCGAGGTCGTCTCGGGGAGCGTCTTCTACAAGGCGATGACCGACGCCATCGAGCAGGTCGTCAGGCCCTCCGCGTCGCTCGGCTCGGAGAGGACGTACGTGAATTCCGAGAAGGCGAAGACCTACGGCTTCGAGCTGGAGGGGAGGAAATCGCTCTCGTTCCTCGGGCGAGTACTTCGGGAATTTCGCCCTCAACCTGAACTACTCGTGGATCCGTTCGGAGGTCGAATTTCGATCCGGGCATGCACGGGTATCGAAACGAGGACGCGTCCGCTGCAGGGCCAGTCCGATTACGTCGTGAACGCGGGGCTCACCTTCGCCGAGCCGGACCTCGGGACGTCGTTCGGCGTCTACTTCAACAGGTTCGGGGACAGGATTTCGGAGGTTTCGACGACGCAGGAACCGGACGTCGTCGAGACAGGGCAGGAGCGTCGTCGACTTCGTGATCGGCCAGAACATCGGCCAGATCGTCGACATCAAGCTCTCGGCGAAGGACGTCCTCCACGAGTCGCAGGTGTACATGCAGGGCGACAAGGTCGCGAGGAAAGACTCCAAGGGGACCGGGCATCGCCCTCGGGATGAGCGTCAAGTTCTGATCCCGTCGCGGACCGCAGATTTAAGAATTTCATAACAGGAGGGTTAACCGGGAATAATCCGCCGGGAGTATCTTCCGGCTGATATAACAAGCAGGGCGGACGGTGTTGCAGCACCATCCGCCCGGTAATCCAGACAGAAACAGAGTTTTGGTCCCGTTGCAGGGGTTTCCCTATCCTGTCTTCGTTGTCAATATAGGAAACCCCTCCCGAGAAATCAATTCCCGCTCGAACAGCATCTGATCATCAACGTTCAAATCCACCACAATCCACACCAATCTCAAGGAGTCCGAAGAATGAGACAATTTCTTCTCGCATGTTTTCTCCTGATCGGGTTCTCCGCCGCGGCGTTCGGCCAGCCGGTGGACACCCTTTCGGGTCACCTCACGACGGACACGACGCTCATCAGCACAAAGCTCTACGTGCTGAGCGGGTTCGTGTACGTCGATTCCCTCGTGACGATGACCATCGAACCCGGCACCGTCATCATCGGCGAGCAGTCCACCAAGGGGTCGCTGATCGTTCAGCGGGGCGCGAAGATCATCGCGCAGGGTACCCCCACCAAACCGATCATCTTCACCAGTCAGAATCCCCCGGGACTCCGGGCGCGCCGGCGACTGGGGCGGAGTCATCATCCTCGGGAACGCCACGCTGAACGTCCCGGGCGGCGTCGCCATCATCGAGGGCGGCGTCGGCTCGGAGTACGGCGGCGCCGACGACACCGACTCGAGCGGCGTGTTCAGCTACGTCCGCATCGAGTTCCCGGGCATCGCGTTCCTCCCGAACAACGAAATCAACGGCCTCACGATGGGCGGCGTCGGCAGCAGGACCGTCATCGACCACGTCCAGGTGAGCAACAGCGGCGACGATTCCTTCGAGTGGTTCGGCGGGACCGTGAACTGCAGATACCTCGTCGCCATCAACGGCCTCGACGACGATTTCGACACCGACTTCGGCTTCCGCGGCAAGCTGCAGTTCCTCTTCAGCATCCGCGATCCGAACGTCGCCGACATCAGCAGCAGCAACGGGTTCGAGTCCGACAACGACGGCGACCGGCACCTTCAACACGCCGCGGACGAACCCCTGGTTCTCGAACGTCACCTCGGTCGGTCCCCAGGCCGACACGGCCGACGTCGTCAACCCGCTCTACCGGCGCGGCGCGCACATCCGCCGGTCGAGCCAGACTTCGATCTACAACAGCGTCGTGATGGGCTGGCCGGTCGGAATGCTCATCGACGGTGCCGGCACCATCGCCTCGGCCACCGGCGACACGATGCAGATCCGCAACTCGATCTGGGCGGGCCTCAAGGCCGCCGGCCGCTTCCTCGACACCGACGCGGGACCGTTCGACGCCGAGGTCGTGGTACCATACGCCCGCATACGCCAACCGCAGCTACACCCCGGCCGACAGCGCCGGGCTGATCGATCCGTTCAACCGCACGTCGCCCGATCCGCGGCCCGCGGTCGGATCGCCCGCGGCGTCCGGTTCCGATTTCACCAATCCGCGGCTGACCGATCCCTTCTTCACCCCGACGTCGTACGTCGGCGCGTTCGACCCGGCGCTCGACCGCGACGACCAGTGGGACGCGGGCTGGACCGAGTACAACCCGAAGAAGTACCACGTTCCGTCGCCGTTCATCGTGCTCTCCGGCACGATCACGTCCGACACGACGCTCACCAGCGACAAGCGCTACCTCCTGACCGGGTTCGTCTACGTCGATTCGCTCGTCACGCTGACCATCGAGCCGGGCACGATCATCTACGGCGACAAGATCACCAAGGGCGCGCTGATCGTCGAGCGCGGCGCGACGATCCAGGCGCAGGGCACGCCCTCGGCGCCGATCATCTTCACGAGCGCCGAGCCGATCGGCACGCGGGCCGCCGGCGACTGGGGCGGCGTGATCATCCTCGGGGAACGCCACCCTGAACGTCCCCGGCGGCGTCGCCATCATCGAAGGCGGCGTCGGTTCCGAGTACGGCGGCGCCGACGACGCCGACAACAGCGGCGTGTTCAGCTACGTCCGCATCGAATACCCGGGCATCGCGTTCCTCCCGAACAACGAAATCAACGGCCTCACCATGGGCGGCGTCGGACAGCGGCACCACGATCGACCACGTCCAGGTCGAGCTATCAGCGGCGACGATTCCTTCGAGTGGTTCGGCGGAACCGTCAACTGCAAATACCTCATCGCCTTCAAGGGCCTCGACGACGATTTCGACACCGATTTCGGCTTCCGCGGGAAAGCTCCAGTTCCTGCTGGCCGTCCGCGATCCGAACGTCGCCGACATCAGCAGCAGCAACGGGTTCGAGTCCGACAACGACGGCGACCGGCACCTTCAACACCCCGCGGACGAACCCCTGGTTCTCGAACGTCGACCTCGATCGGGCCCCAGGCGGACACCGGCTGTCGTCAACCCGCTCTACCGCCGCGGCGCGCACATCCGCCGGTCGAGCCAGGCCTCGATCTACAACAGCGTCGTGATGGGCTGGCCGGTCGGGCTCCTCATCGACGGCACGGGGACCGTGGCGTCGGCCTCCGGCGACACGCTCCAGATCCGCAATTCGATCTGGGCGGGCCTGAAGGTCCGCGGATCGACTTCCTCGACACCGACGCCGGAGCGTTCGACGCCGAGGTGTGGTACCATACGCCCGCGTACGCCAACCGCGAGCTACATCCAGCTGACAGCGTCGGGCTGATCGATCCGTTCACGTCGTCGTCGTTCGACCCCCGTCCGGCGCCGGGTTCCCCGGCGGCGAGCGGCGCCGAGCTTCACCGGCGCCGCGCCTGAGCGATCCGTTCTTCGACGTCAGACGGCTCGTACGTCGGCGCGTTCGACCCGGAGCTCCCGCGCGAATACCAGTGGGACTATCCGTGGGCGAACTACTCGCCGGACACGTACAACCCCGTCTACCATTCCTTCACGCTGAACGCGAAGGACGGGTGGAACCTGCTCTCCGTGCCGGTTGAAAACATGGACGACAGCGCCTTCGCGTCCATCTTCCCCGCGGCGGTCTCGTCGGCCTTCGAATACGGCGTCGGGTATACGACCGCCACGCACGCGTCGGCCGGCAGGGGCTACTGGCTGAAGTTCACGGGCGACGGCTCTTACGCGGTCCCCCAGGGCAACCAGGTCCTCGAGGCGACGATCCCCGTCCAGGAGAAGTGGAACATGGTCGGCGCGCTCGGGGTTTCCATCCCGACCGCCAACGTGCAATCCGATCCCCCGGGCAACATCGTCAGCAACGTCTTCGCCTACGACCCGGGGACCGGCTACACCACGGTCACGACGCTCGAACCCGGCCACGGTCACTGGATCAAGACCAACGCGGCCGGCACCCTGACCCTGAGCGCGGACGCCAGCGCGCCGCTCAAGGCTCCCGTGTCGACGGTCGACGTCTCGGCCATCGACGGCGTCACGGTCACCGACGCGCTCGGCCGCTCGCAGACGCTCTACGTCGGCGCCGTGGCCGCCCACGCCGACCTGTCGGCCTTCGAGCTGCCGCCGGCCGCCCCGCAGGGGAACTTCGACGCGCGTTTCGCCACCCAGCGGATGGTCGAGTCCCTCGGATCGGGACGCGCCGTTGCCGACATCGTGATCGGCTCCGCGGTGTACCCGGTGAAGGTCACGCTCGTCCAAAACAAGACCGGCGCGTCCTACGCCCTCGCCGCCCTCAACGGCCGCGGTGAGGAAGTCGTCGCGACGCTCCGCGACGGCGCTCCGGTGACGATCAACGAGGCGGTCGGCGGCAGGCTCAACCTCCGCCTCACGGGCGAGGCCTCCCTGCCCTCGGTGTTCGCGCTCGGCAGGTCGTATCCGAACCCGTTCAACCCGGTCACCCACTTCACGGTGGACGTGCCGGTGACGTCGTCGCTCGAAATCGGCGTGTACAACGTCCTCGGCCAGAAGGTCGCGACCATCTTCTCGGGGGTCCGGGAAGCGGGGAGCGCGCAGATGTCGTGGAACGGGCTCAACGCCGAAGGCACCGTCGCTCCGTCCGGCATCTACTTCATCCGGATGACCTCGTCGGAAGCTGGCTTCAGCGCAATGCAGAAAGTGATGTTCCTGAAATAACGGAAATCAGGGGAGCGTCACTCCTTTCGGGAGTGGCGCTCCTCAAATTAATCAACTGAAAATCAATTGAAAATCAATTGAGAATCCACTGCGAATCAATCACGACTAATGAATGAGGTGGCTATGTGCAAATTTCATAAAGTGGTCATCGTCCTGGGGGCCTTCGCGATCCTGTTCGGCGCGAGCGCGCTGACCGCCCAGACCGATTTCAGCATCAGGATTTACGCGGCCGACGGATCGGGATGGACCGACTCCGTCACCATCGGCCGGTACGTCGCCGCCACGAACGGCATCACGGACAGTCTCAGCCCGGTGCTGGTCGAGAAGGAGCTCCCGCCCCTTCCCCCGAGCGGCGCGGGTCAGGCGCCGGATGCGCGGCTCGTGGATCCCACGGGAGGTCTTGCCTACGGACAGGGGCTCGGCGTTGACATCAGACATCTCGTGAGCGACGGACAGAAGGACGTCTACCGCCTCAGGTTCCGCCGCACGGATCCCGAGGGAACGGCGATCACCCTCTCCTGGCCCTCCGGCCTGGGAGCGGTGAGCGGCGGCGGCTTCTACGTGACCGACGGCTTCGGCGGGTTCCTGTTCCCGCCGGTCGACATGGACGCGCAGACATCCTTCACCCACGCGACGTTCAACGGCCTCTCGGGCAGCTTCGTGGACATCATCGTCGGCGACGGTTCGATGATGCGCACCTTCACGACGGATTCGATCGCCCTGGCGGCTGACCAGAAGGGCAAGGTCGGCAAGTTCGAGAAGCCGAAGCCGATTTCGGTGGACTTCAGCGTCACGATACCCGCTCCGGCCGGCGGCGCCGACGTGTTTTACATCGAATTCGACAAGGTGGTCGAGGGCACGGTCTCGTTCCCGGGCGACACGCACGGTCACGCGCCGATCAACATCTCGGGCCTGAAGAAGTACACCGTGAACATCCCCGCCCCGCCGCTCGATCCCAGCCAGCCGGTGGTCGTTACCGGCAACGGCAACAAGGGCAAGGCGATGAAGGGCAAGCACGGCTTCACGCTTGCCGGCTCGAAGCTCGTCAAGACGGCGACGACGTACCCTCCGCAGGCCCTGCGCCTGCCGATGCCGAACATCAACAACATCGGCGACGAGATGTACCTGCAGCCGCTGAACCTGAGCATCGGTATGGGCACGGGAATCGGTCTGCCGGCGTCGATCGGAACGAACGCGAAGGGCAAGCCGATCATCCACCACATCAGCTACCCGAAGTGGAAGGACGTGACCAAGACGCTCTACAAGTTCAAGGGCGCGGCGATCCTGCAGAACGGGACGGCGTACTGCCTGGACACGATCAAGAGCAAGGAAAACATCAAGATGCTCAAGTCGATCGGTCCGGACAAGACGGTCCGGTACAAGGATTCGCCGATGATGGGCAACAAGCTGATCGGCCAGCTGACGGCGCTGAAGTTCAACATGGCGGCCAGCGAGCTCGGTCACACCCCGTCGGCCGGGTTCCGCGACCTGGTGTACGTGGGACCGGAAACGTCGTGGGTCGGCCAGACGGTCGACGCGATCGCCGACTCGGCCGACAAGGCGCTGGCGTGCTTCGGCGGCCTTCCGACGGTCCCGACCAACTCGTGGACCTACGTGCGCCTGGCGAACTTCCTCGAAACACTGAACATGGAGTTTTCCGGAGCGTTCGACACGGCTTCATGGGGCGGAACGAACACGGTAGCCACGGGCATCAAGCCGGTGGCGCTGTCGGGCATCTTCACGAGCACCGGCCCGAGCAACGCGCCGGCGGCACTGGGGGGTGACTACAGCTCGCTCTACGAAGTCCCGAAGACGTTCTCCCTGTCGCAGAACTATCCGAACCCGTTCAACCCGACGACGACGATCGAGTTCACGATCCCGGAAGACGCGGTCGTGACGCTCAGGGTGTACAACATGCTGGGCCAGGTGGTGGCGACGCTTGCGGACCGCGAGGAATTCAGCGCGGGCGAGAACTGGGTCGAGATGGACGGCGCGAAGCTGGCCACCGGCGTGTACTACTACCAGATCAACGTCAACGACGGGCAGTTCCAGTCCGTCCAGAAGATGGTCCTGATGAAGTAATGAGGCATTGGGAGGCAGCACGATGACTGAGGGGTCATCATCAACAACGGGGGGGATCGCGGGCGGCAACGGTCGCGGTCCCTTTCTTAATCCACCAACCACCATAACACTATATCCTGGAGCATCCATGAAACGTTTCATCTTCGTACTTGCCCTGCTGACGGTTGTCGGTCTGAGCGTCGCATCAGCACAGAGCGAAGCCGAGGCGCTCGTGACGGCGTCCGTCGAGAGCGAACTGGTTCTCGTCAACGTCGACGGCGACTGGGGCCTCTTCTCGCCCGGCCAGACCTACACCGTGACCCCGAGCGGCTTCAAAGAGCCCCCGGGCCCCGGCGAAGGCGCTGGCATCGTGGTCGATGCGATCGGTTTCGAAATCGACGGCAATCCCGGCTCCGACGTCCTGGTGTCGCTGATCCTTCCCGGCGCCTTCAACTCGGACGACGAGAACGGCAACCTGCCGCTGAGCAACTGGACCTACGGCTGGAACTATGACAACGATCCCGGCGTGGCATTCTCCGATGCGGGTCCGGTGACGGGCAGCGCGGTGGTGGTCACGATCGGCGGCGGCGCGGCCAGCGGTCTGTTCCTCGGCGCGACGGTGACGGTTCCGACGACGGCGTTCGCGGGCGGCTACACTGCCCAGATCATCGGCTCGGCGACCTACACCGGTAACTGACTCCCGCCCGGCAGCCGTCGCCTCCCCGGCGGCCGGCGGTGGCTTCATCCCAACCCGGAGGGGGGCGCACCGATGACTGAGGGGTCATCCAAGGGGGATTATGGCGCGTTAACGGCCGTAATCCCCTGATTTTTGTTTACCATTTCATTACACCCGGATAACGGAACAGTAACCGGATTTCGGTATCTTTCACCCGTAAGTGCTCAAAAACCCCTCACATCATCGGAACGACAATGAAACAGAGAATCCTCTTCTGTGTTTTCGGGATTCTCCTCGCCTGCGCAGGCGCAATCGCTCAGGACACGAGCGGGGCCGTCTCGCGCGGGGAATTCGAGGAGTCCAAAACCACGCTCGAGGGCGTCGAAGAAACCATCTCCGGCATCCAGAGCACGCTCGACCTTCTGAAGAAAATCAAGATCAGCGGCTACGTCCAGTCGCAGTTCCAGTCGACGAAGATCAAGGGAACCCCGTCCTTCGCGGGCGGCGACTTCCCCCCGAACGTCAACACCAGGTTCTCCATCCGGCGAGGCCGCGTCAAGTTCGTCTATGAGAACGAACTTTCAAGATATTCTCTCCAGATCGACGTCACGCAGAACGGAGTGGCCATCAAGGACGCATACGTGGCGCTCCTGGACCCGTGGGTGAAGACCTACGGCCTCACCGCTGGCATCTTCGATCGTCCGTTCGGCTTCGAGCTCGGTTACTCCTCGGGGATGTGGGAAGCGCCCGAGCGGACGCGGATGAACCAGACGCTCTTCCCCTCCGAACAGGAGCTGGGGGCGAAGCTCGAGGTCCTTCCCCAGGAGGGACCGTTCGACTGGTTCAACCTCCGGGCGGGCGTCTTCAACGGTGTCCTTCTCACCGCCAACGAAAACAACGGGGTCAAGGACTTCATCGGGAGGATGGGCGTCCAGTTCCCCTTCGTGGAGGAAAACATGGAGATCGACGGCGGGGTCTCTCTCTATTCCGGGAAAGTGACGAACACCTCGAAGTACGTCTATTCGATCGACGAGTCCGCCTCGCCGATCGGTTACGCGGTCGACTCCTCGGCGTCGAACCTCGGGGGCAACCAGGCGCGCGCATACCTCGGCGGGGACCTGCAGTTCTACGTTGACATTCCCGGTTTCGGCGGCTTGAACCTCAGGAGCGAGTACGTCACGGGTGATGAGCCCGGGACGCAGAACACGACCACGTTCTACAACCCGTACACTCCGGCCGCCAGGATCGACGTACCGGCGGCCCTCTACAAAAGGAAATTCTCCGGGTGGTATGTAACGTACATTCAGAACATCGGCAACTCGCACCAGTTCGTCGCGCGTTACGACGAGTACGACCCGAACACGGACGTGGCGGGGACCGACATCGGCGTGGCCGGCAGCAACCTCGGGCCGGCCGACGTGAAGTACGGGACGCTCGGCCTCGGCTGGATCTATCACTTCGATTCCAACGTAAAGTTCACGCTCTACTACGATCTCGTAAGAAACGAAACGGTCTCCCCGTCGGCGACCGGTTCGCTGGCGGCATTCACGGAAGACCTGAGGGATGACGTGTTCACCTTCAGGATTCAATTCAGGTTCTGACAGCACAGGAGCATACATCATGAAACGATTCCTCATTTCCGCAATCGCCGTGCTTGCGGCGTTCGGTTTCGCCTTCCAGGGCGAGACCATCACCGTCAAGGGTTCGGACACCATGGTCATCCTGGCCCAGCGATGGGCGGAGGCCTACATGTCGAAAAAGCAGGACGTCACCATCCAGGTGACGGGCGGAGGCTCGGGCACCGGGCTCTCGGCGCTCATCAACGGGACCACCGACATCGCCAACGCCTCGCAGGCCGATGAAGCGCTCGGAGATGGACAAGCTGAAACAACGGTACAATTCGCTCGGGGTGGAGGTCAAGGTCGCGAAGGACGGCCTGTCGGTGTACGTGCACGAATCCAACCCGGTGAAGGAGCTCACGCTCGCGCAGGTGAAGGACATCTACACCGGCAAGGTCAGCAACTGGAAGGAGGTCGGGGGGCCCGACGCCAAGATCATCCTGTACAGCCGCGAGAACAACTCCGGCACGTACGTCTTCTTCAAGGAGCATGTGCTCGAGAATGAGGACTTTGCGGCACGCTCGCAGAACCTCCCCGGGACCGCCTCCGTCGTGAATGCGGTGTCGAAGGACAAGATGGGAATCGGCTACGGCGGCGCCGCGTACGCCTCGGGGATAAAAACCGTCCTGATCAAGAAGGACGACGCTTCCCCGGCGATCGCGCCGAGCGAGGAGACGGTGCTGAACGATACCTACCCGATCTCGCGGTACCTGTACCTCTACCTGAAGAGCAAGCCCACGGGCGAGCTCAAGACCTACATCGACTGGATCCTCGGGCCGGAAGGACAGGCCCTGGTCTCGAAGGTCGGGTATTTCCCCGTGAGGAAAACCGGGGATGCGCCCGTCAAGAAGTAGGCGATCGACACATTGCTCATGTTCCTGCGGCCCGGGCGCTCCTGCGTCCGGGCCGCTCTGTTTTCCGTCGCGTCGATCTCATTCCCGGTATCACCCGGAGTCCGGAGGGCGGTTCCGCGCCGGGATTTTTGATAATGTCCGGTTATCGGCCTATATTCCCCTCATCAATCGAATCCCTGCAGGGACGGCAACCGCCGTTCTTCCGCCCTGATCCACAGAATGCACCCGGTCCGGAAGTCCCCGGTCCGGGTTGAAGATCCCTGCTATGGTCGATGACAATCACGATATTCAGGATAACCACGCACACGACATGACGTCGACATCCATCACGGCCTTCATCGCCGCCGTCCTGCTCGCGACGTCATCCGTCGTCGCGCAGCGCGATTCCCTCGTGCTGAACAACGGCGACATGATCGCGGGCGAACTGAAGGCGCTGGACGCGGGAATCGTGACGATGGAAACCGATTATTCCAAGAACGATTTCACCATCGAGTGGGACGGCGTGAAGAAAATATACGCCCAGCGGAGGTTTCTCGTCACGCTGAGAAGCGGCGCGCGCTTCAAGGGTTCGGTCCATTCCACCGGGGGGGAGTACGTCATCCTCGCCGACGACCTCACCCGGGACACGATGTCGACGACGCTGATGGACATTGTGTATCTGAGGGGCCTGGACACGGATTTCTGGAGCAGGCTTCGCGCGAACATCGACGTGGGATTCACCATCACGAAGGCGAACAACCTGAAGCAATTCAGTTCGCAGAGTTCCATCGGGTACCTCGTCGATCAATGGGAACTCACCCTGAGCTTTGACGGCAACCAGTCGACCCAGGACAGCGTCGAAGACATCAGGCGGACAGAGGTGGGAGCCGAATACGTGTATTTCCTGCCGGCCGACTGGTTCGCCCTCGCCTCGGTGACCACGCTTTCGAACACTGAACAGGCGTTGAAGCTGCGGGCCCAGGGAAAGCTCGGCGGCGGGCGGTACGTTGTCCACACGAACCGCTCCTATTTCCGGACCGGCCTCGGCCTGTCGTACAACGACGAGTCTTATACGAACGATACCCCGGACAAATCGAGCATCGAAGCCTACCTGGGCGCGGAACTCGACCTGTTCGACATCGGAGACCTCAATCTCCACAGCACGCTCTACGCGTACCCCAGCCTCACCGAGTCGAAACGGTTGCGTTCGGATTTCAACCTCGACGTGAAATACGACATTCTCGACGATTTTTACATCAAGCTCAGCACGACGATGTACTACGACAACAGGCCCGCCATCGAGGGCGCGGAGCTCGATTACACATACGGATTCTCGGTGGGATGGGAGATGGAGTAACTCCTGCGCCTCGTCCGGAGAGTTGCCCCCCGTCACCGCCGGGGTTGAATTCAATCCCGTAATTGGGTATCTTTCATCAGTTGCCCGTTCGTCCATCAACGCCCCGCGTTCTTCCCCCGCTCAACCCTGTTGAGCCATTCAGGACCGAAGCCTATGCCTCATAAAATCTCCACAATCCCTCTTTTCCTTCTCTGCCTCCTGTATTTTGCGACCGCGGCGTCGGTCGCCCAGGACACGTCATCGTGGGGCCAGGCCGCGGAGAAAGTCCTCATCCGATCGGAGATGGAGGGCTTCCGCGCGCGGATGGCATCGGGGCTGTCGGCCCCGGCCGCGGACAATAACTACGACGTCACCTGGTACAAACTCGACCTCACCATTACGACGAATCCGGCGCTCATCGCGGGCGTCGTCACGATCCGGTCGACGTCGGTCATCGACGGCCTCTCGTCGATCAGGATCGACCTGAGCGACTCGCTCGCCATCGATTCCATCTCGGACGGCGCCGACACGCTCTCCTTCACGCGCGCGTCGAACGTGGTCACCGTCTATCTCGACAGCCCGCGCCTCTCCGGGGAACTCTTCGACGTCCATGTGACGTACCACGGCCTGCCGCCCTCGACCGGTTTCGGGAGCTTCGCGATGACCGTCACCGGGCAGGGCGCGCCCTGGATCTGGTCGCTCAGCCAGCCGTACGGCGCGAAGGACTGGTGGCCCTGCAAGGACCAGCTCCCCGACAAGGCCGACTCCTCGGACGTGCTCGTCACGTGCGCCGACACGCTCCGGGTGGGATCGAACGGTTCGCTCGCCGGCGTGGTGAACAACGGCGACGGAACCGCAACGACCCACTGGAAGGAGCGGTACCCGATCGACACGTACCTGATCTCGATCGCCATCTCGAACTACCGGACCATCTCGAACTGGTTCGTCTACGCCCCGGGCGATTCGATGGAGGTCCTCCATTACGTCCTCCCGTCGAAGTACGCCCAGGCACTCGCCGACCTTCCCCGCACGGTGACAATGCTCGAAATCTACTCGGACCTGTTCGGTCTCTATCCGTTCGTCAACGAAAAGTACGGGCATTGCGATTTCGGCTGGGGGGGCGCGATGGAGCACCAGACGATGACCTCCACGGGCACCTACTCGCGAGAATACCATCGCGCACGAACTCGGCCACCAGTGGTTCGGCGACATGATCACCTGCGAGAGCTGGGCGGACCTCTGGCTCAACGAGGGATTCGCCACGTACGTTACGGGACTCTACCGGGAGCGGGCCTACGGGGGAATGTCGTATTACAATTACATGACCGTCCCGCTCCTGGACGCGAAAACGGCCGTCGGCACGCTCTCCGTGCAGGACACGCTGAACGTCGGGAACCTCTTCGCGGGGTCGAGGGTCTATAATAAGGGGGCGTCGGTCCTCCACATGCTCAGGCACGTGATGGGCGACAGCGTGTTTTTCAGGGCGATGTATGAATACGCGAACGACAGCACGTTGAAATTCGGGACCGCGACGACCACCGATTTCCGGTCCGTCTGCGAGTCGGTGTCGGGAAAGGACCTTGGGTATTTCTTCGACCAGTGGGTGTACGGCGAAAAATTCCCGACATACCGCTACGGCTGGACCTCGACTTTCACCCCGGTCGGCTATGATGTGGCGTTGAGGATCGTGCAGACGACGGGGACGTCCAATCCCGTCGCGTTCACGATGCCCATTGACGTCAGGTTTGCGGGCCCGGGGTGGGAGGAGACGAGGGTCGTCGTCGATTCACTCGGGACGCAGGATTTTTCGTTCCTCATTCCCGCGGAACCCGCGAGCGTGATGCTCGACCCCGGCCGGTGGATCCTGAGGAACCTCGACTCGGTCTCGTACGCGCTTCTCGGCGTCGAGGAGGCGACGGCCTACCCGGCGACCCCGTTCCTGCTTCAGAATTATCCGAACCCCTTCAACCCGTCGACGACGATCGGTTACGGGGTCTCCGCCAGGAGCCGGGTGACGCTGAAAATTTTTAACATCCTCGGCGCCGAAGTCGCGCAGGTCGTCTCGGGCGTGAAGGATCCCGGGAGGTACGAGGCGGTCTGGGACGCTTCGGGAAAGCCGGCGGGGGTCTACATCGCGGAGTTCGTCGCCGAGCCGGTCGACCGTTCCGCTCCGGTGACGAAGCTCGCGACAAAATTGCTCTATATCCGGTGACACCCGCCCCCGGGAGACGGGGGAGAAAGGAGCGGCACCATGACCCGCCTGAAAAAAATTCTCATCCCGACCGATTTTTCGGAATATTCCCTCGGCGTGATCAGCCATCTCGCGATGCTCGATCTGCCGAAGGACACCAGGATCCTCCTGCTCCACGTGCTCCAGGAGAACGTCCTCATCGAGCCGGTGCTCGACATGTACCAGGGCGACGACAAGCTCGTCTATTCGCGGGCCGGGGAGGCCGAACAGTACCTCAAGGCCATCGCGGAGGAGCGGATGGCCGACTACCCTCGCGTCGAATGCGTCGTGCGGCGGGGCGACCCCTCGACCGAGATCGTGAAGCTCGCCGAGCACGACAACGCCGGGCTGATCCTCATGGCGACCCACGGCCGGACCGGACTCTCGCACATCTTCATGGGGAGCGTGGCCGAAAGGGTGGTGCGCACTTCGCATGTCCCGGTGCTGACGTCGAAACCGCCGGAAATGCGCCAGCCGCCGATCTCCGCCGAAGACGTGCGGGACCAGCTCCACCTCAAGTAAAAGCCGCGCGCTTCAGAGGACGGAGCGGCACCCGACCGCGAACCGCGCGAGGGCGCGTGTCCCGCCGAGGCCCAGTTTCTGGGCGATCCTGCAGCGCCGGTTCTCCACCGTCTTCTCGCTGAGGGCGAGCCTGTCCGCGATCTCCCTCGTCGTCATCGACCCGGCGACGAGGCGCAGGACGGTCCGCTCGGCCGGAGTGAGCAGCGCGAGTCCTTCCGGGATTTCGATTTCCATTGACGCGCAATATACGGGGACGGACAGGGGGGATCAATGGGGTCGATCAACCAATGCGCGCCTACTCGTTCCTGAGTGCCTCCACGGGATCGACGCGGGCGGCCCGGGCCGCCGGATAGAGGCCCGCCACCACGCTGACTCCCACCCCCACCGCGAGCGAAATCCCGACGAGCCAGAACGGCAGCGCGAAGAGGTCGATCGGCGGAATGCCCTTGTCCTCCATGAACGACTGCGCGACCAGCGATGCGACCCGGGTGATTCCCCAGCCGAAGGCGATCCCCGCCACGGTCCCGACGAGCCCGATCACGCCCGATTCGACCAGGAAGAGCATCCTGATGTCGCTCTCGTCGGCGCCGAGCGATTTCAGGACGCCGATCTCCTTCCGGCGTTCATTGATCGACATGATCATCGTGTTCGCGATCCCGAGGGACGCGGTGGTGAGCGCGATCAGCCCGATGAGGCCGAGCGCCATGTTCAGGTAGAGGAACACCTGCTGGATCTGCTCGAACTCCTCCGCGAAACTGAAGGCCCGGAACCCGAGCCCCTCCACGGAATCCTTCACGGTTTTATACGGCACCTTCGGATCGAAGTCGAGCGTCACGCGGGAGAAGGTCTGCCCCGCGACTTCGTCGTCCTGCTCGAAGAGCGTGCCGCTGCTGAGCGCCCCGAAGATCTCCGCGGGGCTTCCGCCGAACCCGCCGGATTTGAACCGCACCGCGGTCGCCACCGGCATGATCACGTCCTCGATCCTGGACCCGCCCATGTGGCCTGTCTGCCGGACCCCGCAGATAACGAGCGTATCGCTCACCGTCGCCTGCGCGTTGAGGAACCCGCTCACGAACCGACGCACCACCTCGCTCACCTCGCCGCGGATCACCCGCGCCCGGTACCCGGCGTTGCGCAGGGAGTCGTAGTATATCTTCTTCGCGCGGTCGAGGAGCGACACGTCCCCGTCGACAAGGATGTGCGCGAGGCCGCTGTCGATCATCGAAACGCTGATGCTCAGCGTGAGCGGCCGGCCGAGGACCGAGTCGAAATTCGTGATGCCCGCTTCTTCGAGCAGCTCGTCGGAAACGATCACCGTGCGCGAGGAATCATTGTCGAAGACCGCCCCGGCCGCCATCTGGGAGAAGAGCCGCGTCCGGATCGCCGAGGCCGGGAGCGCCTGCGCCCTCGTGGAAATGACGGTGTCGCCGACGGCGACCGTGACGCTGACGGCGTCGTACGGGTAGGCAAGATTGACCCCGGGGATGGCGCCGAGCTTCGAAAGCGCCGCCCTGTCGAGTTTCGCCTTCGGGAGCGAATCCGTCACGTCCTCGTCCCGCTTCGGGAACACCTGCATCGTCGTGAAGAGGCCCAGCTTGTTGAACTGCGTCTCGATGTACTCCTGGTTCCCCGCGCCGAAGGAGACCATCGACACGAAGGCGGCGATGGCGATCAGCACGCCGGAGACGGTCAGGATCGCGCGGAGTTTCATCCTCCAGAGGTTTCCGGTCGAAACCGCCATCAGGTCGCGGAACGTCATCGCGTCACCTTCCCCGGGCTCGTCTCCACCACCCGGCCGTATTCCAGCCGGACGATGCTGTGGGAGAGCTCGCGCGCCATCTCGAGGTTATGGGTCACGAGCACGATCGTCAGCCCGTCGTTGTTGAAGTGCCGGATGAGGGACGAGATGAGGCGGGAATTCTCGTAATCGAGGTTGCCGGTCGGCTCGTCGGCGAAGAGAATCTCCGGGCGTTTCACGATCGCGCGGGCCACGGCGACTCGCTGCTGCTCCCCGCCCGAGAGGTCCGACGGCCTGTGCGTGAGCCGGTCCGCGAGACCGAGCCGCTCGAGCGCCTCCGCGGCGAGCCGGCGCCGCTCGGCGGGCGGAGTGCCGTTGAAATAGAGCGCGGTCTCCACGTTCTGGAGAGCGGTATAGTGCGAGATGAGGTTGAACGACTGGAAGATCATCCCGATTTTCCTCGCCCGCTGGTGGGCGCGCTCCCTGCGCGGGATGTCGCTCAGGGAGATGCCGTCGAATTCCACCAGCCCGCGCGTGGGGGTGTCGAGGCCGGCGAGGAGGTTGAGGAGGGTGGTCTTCCCCGATCCCGAGGAACCGACGAGACTGACGAACTCGCCCTTCCCGATCGAAACCGTGACCCCGTCGAGGGCCCTGACCTCGTGCTTCCCGCGGCGATAGTAGCGGGAGAGGTCCTCGGTGCGGATGTGGAGCGTTTCAGGCATCGGTGTCGGGATTGATGGAGATTCGTCCGTGAGCGCTGTCCGGGGTGTAGACGAAAACAACGTGATTTTGTTCCAATGTATGATAGAATTGCAGGATTCCCAAAATACCCCGTCTTGAAATTTTACCGCAGGATCGTTATATTGTTCCGTCCGGAAGCGGGGCGCGCCTCCCTCGGGCCTCCTCGTCATCATCATGCACATCCCGTTCTTGTCTGATCGTCTTCCACGTCATTCTATCATCAGAACGGAGATCCTTGTATGTCTGCCACCGCTTCGATCGACCACCGTCAGCTCTACCGCCTCCCCTGGACATTGCCCGACAACGCGATCTCCTGGCTGGAGCCCACCTCCGCCTGCAACCTCGCGTGCGACGGGTGTTACCGTGAAAACGTCGCCTCGAGCCACAAGGGGATGGACGTCGTGAGGGAGGAGGTCGACACCTTCCTGCGGCTTCGCAACTGCGACGGGATCTCCATCGCCGGCGGCGACCCGCTCATGCACCCGGAGGTCGTCGAGATCGTCCGGTACATCGCCTCGAAGGGCGTCAAGCCGATCCTGAACACGAACGGCGGACGCCTGACGAAGGAACTGCTCCGCGAACTGAAGAAGGCCGGGGTCTACGGCTTCACATTCCACGTCGACAGCAAGCAGGGAAGGCCGAAATGGAAGGACAAGAACGAGGTCGACCTGAACGAACTCCGGCTGGAGTACGCCGAGATGCTGGCCGAGGCGGGGGGGATCTCCTGCTCCTTCAATTCAACGGTCTACGAGGACACGCTCTCGCAGGTCCCCGATCTCGTGGAGTGGGCCGGGAAACACATCGACATCGTCAACGTGATGGTGTTCATCCTCTACCGCGCGGCGGTGCCGAACCTGCCGTTCGACTGGTACGCGGGCGGTCAGAAGGTGAACATGGGTCGGCTCGTCTACTCGGAGAACAAGGAGCGGAAGATCGACATGAAGGCCCCCGAGGTGGTCGCGGAGATCCGGAAGCGGTTCCCCGACTTCACCCCCAGCGCCTACCTGAACGGGACCGAGAAACCCGATTCATTCAAGTGGCTCCTCACGGGCCGGCTCGGCTCGAAAGGCGGGAAGATCTACGGGTACGTCGGGGCGAAGTTCATGGAGGTCATGCAGACCATGCACCACATCGGGACGGGGAAATACCTCGCTTACGAAAAGCCCCAGCTCACGAAGAAGGGACGGTCGATGATGCTCCTCTCGCCGCTCGACCGGGGCATGCGGAGAATCGCGGGGAACTACGCGTCGTCGCTCCTGACGCGACCGGACCGCCTCTTCAGGGGGGTGTATTACCAGTCGGTCATGATCATCCAGCCGGTGGATTTCCTCGAGAACGGCTACCAGAACATGTGCGACGGATGCCCCGACATGACGGTCTGGAACGGGGAGCTGGTATGGTCGTGCAGGATGGAGGAACTCAAGCAATTCGGCACCTGGGTCAGGACGGTGCCGAGCAACGGAGGGACGCCGGCCTGAACGGCGCAGCGTTTCGGTAACCCCCCGCTCGCCCACTCCTTCCCGGCGAAAGTCGGAGGGTGATCGAGCCCGCGCGGGATACTCCCGCTGCCGGGTGGCGATGACCACCATACGCGGGCGTCGCCCCGGTGATGGCGGCGTCCGCGTGTCTGTCCCCGCCCCCGCATTCATGAACTCACAATCATCGACCAGGGGCGCGTGTCCCCCCATGTCGAATCCGGAGAATAAAAATCATGACGAAGCCTGAAATCATCGCCTTCCTCCGCTCGAAAGTGCCGCTCTTCGGAGGCTTCGCCGACGCCCGTCTCGCCGAACTGGTCGACGGTTCGCGCGTCGCCGCCCTCGGAGCGAACGAGGCCGTCGCGCACCAGGGCTCGGAAGCCACGCACTTCGGCGTCGTGTTGAGCGGGTCGGTGGCCGCATCGGTTACCGGCGACGGCGGCGTGCGGCAATCCCTCGGTCGTCTGGAGGCCGGCGGCACTTTCGGGGAGATGGCCCTGATGACCGGCGACGCGATGCAGGCCGACTTCATCGCTGAATCCCCCTGTGCGGTGCTGCTCATTCCCGTCTCGCTGTTCCAGTCCATCATCGTCGGCGAGCCGGGGGCGGTCCGGTCCATATCGCGGACCATCGCGGACCGGATGAAAACGATCCTTGCCGACCCGGCGAAAGCGGCCGCAGCCCTTCGCAAGGGCGACGACCCGTACGGACTCAGGCTCAGGGGCGAGCGGCCGGAAAAAATACTGGTCGTCAACCTCGGCTCGTCGTCGCTGAAGTATTCTTTCTTCGACACGGCGGACGAGACGCGCGACGCGCACGGCCTGGTGGAGCGCGCCGGGCTCTACGAGACGAAGCTCGTGCAGCACGGTCCGAACGGCGAATTGCGTCGCGACCTGCCCCGGGGGGGGTTCCCGGAAGTCTTCGCGGCGATGATCGAGGGGCTCACGGCAAAGGAAGGCGGCGTCATCAGCGGCACGGGCGAAGTCAGCGTCGTCGTCCACCGTGTCGTCCACGGAGGCGAGCGGTTCACCGAGGGGACCCTCATCAGCGACGAAGTCCTCTCCCGGATCGAAGCGCTCAACCCCCTCGCGCCCCTGCACAACCCGGTGAACGTCGCGGGGATCCGCGAGATGCGCCGGTTGTTCCCCGCCGTGCCGCACGTGGCCGTGTTCGACACGGCGTACCACCACACCCTCCCGGCCCACGCCTATCTCTACGGCCTGCCGTACGAATTCTATGAAACGAAGGGCGTGCGGCGGTACGGTTTCCACGGCTCCTCGCACCAGTATGTCGGCCTGCGCGCCGCGCAATTCCTCGGGCGCCGGCCGAACGAACTGCGGATCGTGAGCTGCCACCTGGGCAACGGTTCGTCGCTTTGCGCCGTGGACCACGGACGCTCGATCGACACGACGATGGGATTCACGCCGGCCGAGGGCCTGATCATGGGCACGCGGTGCGGCGACGTGGACGCGGGCGTGCTCGCCTTTCTCGAGCGCACCGACGGTCTCACCGCGGCGCAGAGCGAAGAAGCTGCTGAACAGGAAGAGCGGCCTGCTGGGCCTGTCCGGCATCTCGAGCGACATGCGTGAAATTCAGAAGGCCGCCGGCGAGGGCCGGCCCCGGGCGCTCGTCGCGCTCAAGGCGTATTCGCTACCGCGTGCGGAAGTACCTCGGCGCGTACGTCGCGGCGATGGGCGGGCTGGACGCGGTGATCTTCACCGGCGGCATCGGCCAGGGGAGCGCGGAGGTGCGGGCGCTGGCGTTGCAGGGGCTCGGCTGCATGGGCATCACGCTCGACGAACAGCGCAACCGCGACGCCCGCGGCTTCGACGAGGTGTGCCGGATCTCGACGGACGATTCGACCGTGGCAGTGCTCGTCGTGCCCACCGACGAAGAGCGCATGATGGCGCGCGAAGCGCTCCGGACGCTCGGGCGTACCCACATCACGCGCGTGCTGGAAGCACAGAAACAGGAACCGTTCCTGGTCGAGGTATCGGCGCACCACATCCATCTCACGCAGGAGCACGTCGAGGCGCTCTTCGGCCCCGGGCACCGGCTCACCAGGCACGCCGACCTGTCGCAGCCCGGCCAGTTCGCGTGCGCCGAGCAGCTCGCGATCGTCGGCCCGAAGGGCCGCATCGAGCGCGTGCGCGTGCTCGGGCCGGCCCGGAAATACACCCAGGTCGAGATCGCGATGACCGAACAGTTCAAACTCGGCGTACACCCGCCCATCCGCGAGTCCGGCGACATCGCGGACACGCCCGGCTGCACCCTCGAAGGGCCGGCGGGACAGGTGAAGCTGGAGCGCGGTGTCATCTGCGCGATGCGCCACATTCACATGACGCCCGCCGACGCGCTCCGCTACGGTGTGCGCGACAAGTCCGTGGTGCGCGTGCGGATCGCCGGCGACCGCGAACTCGTGTTCGGCGACGTCCTGGTCCGCGTGGACCCGAAGTTCGCGCTCGCCATGCACATCGACACCGACGAAGCAAACGCCGCGAACATCCAGACCGGCGCGCAGGGCTACATCGACGGAATTCAAGGCTAGCGACCGGGGCGGACCGACCGTATGCGCGGGCGGGGGGCCGGCGGGACACACGACACACCTACAACGGAGACGACATGAACAAGGAAGAGAAAGAGGAGAAGGACGCCGGTGAACGGGGAACGATGAAGAGCAAGAAATACGAAAAAGAGCTGAGGAAACTCCAGGCCGAACTCTGCGACCTCCAGGAGTGGGTGAAGCACAAGGGTCTGCGGGTCATCGTGATCTTCGAAGGCCGCGACGGGGCCGGCAAGGGCGGGACCATCCGCGCGCTCACCGAACGCGTCAGTCCGCGCGTGTTCCGCGTCGTGGCCCTCCCCGCGCCCTCGGACCGGGAGAAGACGCAGATGTACATGCAGCGGTACATGGCGCATTTCCCGGCGGCGGGCGAGGTCGTGATCTTCGACCGCAGCTGGTACAACCGGGCCGGCGTCGAGCGTGTGATGGAATTCGCCACGGAGGAGCAGGTCGAGGGATTCCTGAGACTCTGCCCGCAGGTCGAACGCATGATCGTCAACAACGGCATCATCCTGGTGAAGTACTGGCTGGAGGTCAGCGACGAAGAGCAGCTCCGCCGGTTCGAGAAGCGCGTCGAGGACCCCGTGCGGCAGTGGAAGCTCAGCCCGATGGACATGCCCTCGCGCGAGCGGTGGTACGACTACTCCCACGCGCGTGACGCGATGCTCGAGGCCACCGACACGGAGTTCGCGCCATGGTTCGTCCTTCGATCGGACGACAAGAAGCGCGCCCGGTTGAACTGCATCAGCCACCTGCTGACCCTCATTCCGTACAAGAAGGTGGCACGCAAGGAGATCGAACTGCCGAAGCGCTCGAAGAAGGGGGCCTACGACGACCAGGCCAGCCTCCAGGGCATGAAGTTCGTGCCCGAACAATACTGAGCCATGGACATCACCGTACTGGGCGAACCGCGGTTCGCCTCACCCATCCGGCGCAGCGTCAGCGACGACCTCCGCGTGCCCGAGCAGATCGTGCGGGACCCGGAGTCGCCGCCGGCGGAGGAGCTGCTCTTCGAACTGGCCGGGCCGCGCGCAAAGCTGTTCTTCGATCCGAAGCAGACACGCGCCGGGATCGTCACCTGCGGCGGCCTGTGCCCCGGGTTGAACGATGTCATCCGGTCGCTCTTCCTCGAACTGCACCACGCCTACGGCGTGAAGGAGGTGCTCGGCTTCCGCGGCGGCTACCAGGGCCTCGACCCGGCTCCCGGCACGGCCTCCGGCCGGCATCCGATGGAGCCAATCGTCCTGACGCCGGAGTTCGTGGACGACATCCACAGGGACGGCGGCACCGTGCTCGGCACGTCGCGCGGGCCGGTGGACATCGGCCTCGCCGTGGACAACCTCATGCGGCGCGGCGTGAACATCCTCTTCACGATCGGCGGGGACGGCACGCAGCGCGGCGGCGAACGACCTGTTCCAGGAAGCGAAGAAGCGCGGGCACGCCGCTGTCCGTGGTGGGCATCCCCAAGACCGTGGACAACGACGTCGCCTTCGTGACGCGGACCTTCGGCTACCTCACCGCGGTGCAGGAAGCGGCCAAGGTGCTGGACCGCGCCCACACCGAGGCGCGCAGCGTCGAGAACGGCATCGCGCTGGTCAAGCTGATGGGCCGGCATGCGGGTTTCATCGCCGCCGGGGCGACCGTCGCCAGCCAGGACGTGAACTTCACGCTGGTCCCGGAGGTGCCCTTCAAGCTGGAAGGCGAGCGCGGTTTCCTCGCCGCCCTCAAACAGCGCATCCTCACGCGCCGCACGCGGTCGTCGTCGTGGCCGAAGGGGCCGGACAGGACCTGCTCGCGGCGATGCGGCGAGGAACGCGACGCCTCGGGCAACGTCAAGCTCAAGGACATCGGCCCGTTCCTGCGCGAGCGCATCGAGGCGTATTTCAAGGCCGAGAAGATTCCCGTGGTCATGCGCTATTTCGATCCGAGCTACCTCGTCCGCAGCAGCCCGGCCAACGCCGAAGACTCGATCCTGTGCGACCTCTTCGCGCGCCACGCCGTGCACGCCGCGATGGCCGGCAAGACCGGGCTGGTGATCGGCTACCTGCACGACACGTTCATTCACGTGCCGATCGAACTGCTCACCAGCCGGAAGAAATCGCTGGACCCGGACGGCTTCGCCTGGAGCGCGGTCCTCGCCGCGACCGGCCAGCCCGCGAGATTCGAATAACCGCCCGTCATCGCGCCGACCCCGTTCAATAAACGAAAAAGGCCCGCTCGCGCGGGCCTTCCGTTATTTATCGGTATCTGGAGCGAACACGCGACGCCTACTTCAACGTCCCCTCGGCGATCTCGACCGTCTTGACGCCGGCATCGAGCAAGCCTTTCTGCACCGACGGGCTCTTCGCCATCAGGTCGAGAGCCTCTTTTTCCGTCGCCGTCTTGAAGATCCCGAACCCGCGAATTTCTGCGCCATGTCGGTGAACACGCCGAAGTATTTCATCATGCCGCCCTTGTGGAGGCCGTACAGATATTGAATCTGCTCGTCAGTGGCCTTCCTGGTCTCGGGGCATTCCGAATCGGCCGACCAGTTCTTCCCCTTCGTCGTGTAGACCATGTAGTACGTTACCTTCTTCGCGGTCATCGTCGAGTCGGCCGCGGCCTTGTCCGGCAGCCCCATTCCGAGCCCCTTCGTTCCCCAGACTTCCTGTACTTCGGCTTTGACGAGGCCGGCTTTCACCGCGGGCGCGTTCGCGGCCATGGCCTTCATCTCTTCGTCGGTCTGCTTCTTGAAGAAGAGCACCGAGACGATCTCGGCGGGGTCCACGACCCGGGCGACGCCGACGAGCGAACCGTCGATGATCGCCTGCCGCCAGGGCTCCGCGTTCTTCTTCGCCATCTCCTGGAGTTTCGCGCGGCGCGTCGGCCGACCAGTTGGCGCCCTTCCGGATGATGCCGACCTTGTAGACCTGCAGGCTCATGACGAACGCCGCGGACGACATGCTGTCCTGGGGGGCGGCGACGGTCGTGTCGGCGACGCTCGTTTTGCCCCGCGCGACGGTCGTGTCGGCGACGCTCGTTTCCGCGGGTTTCGACGCCGGCGGCGTGTCGGGATTTCCGCAGCCGAGGAGGAGAAAAATCGATGTGAGAAGGTAGTGTGTCATGGGATGCTCCGGTGATTGATCCGTGGGTGAGCCGTAATTTATTCAATTCGCGGAAGAGAAGCAAAAAATCGCAATAGTTTGAAAATCCGGGTAAACTGCGTACATTCCTGCGTCCTACACGGGGGCCCGATCAGCCATCCTTTTCAACCGACATCCCGGACGTTCGCTCCCATCACCCGACTCCACGTCCTTCTAATACCCGCCCGGCGGCAACCGCTTGTGATGGCGCGCCGGCATCCGGAGAATCGAATTCGACATCACCACAAGGAGATCCGCCATGAACGACACTGATGAACAGAAACGACTGAACGAAGACCGCGACGGGAAGAGCCCCGTGGAAGAAGTGGGGGCCTTACCTCAGCGACAGGCAGTGGGGAACGGTGCGTGAAGACTACAGCGAGAACGGGGACGCCTGGAACTTCTTCACGCACGAGCAGGCCCGCTCGCGGGCCTACCGTTGGGGCGAGGACGGCCTCGGGGGCATCTCCGACGAGAAGCAACGGCTCTGTTTCGCCATCGCGTTATGGAACGGCACGGACCCGATACTCAAGGAACGTCTCTTCGGCCTGACCAACAGCGAGGGGAACCACGGCGAAGACGTCAAGGAGTACTACTTCTACCTCGACAGCACGCCGACCCATTCCTACATGAAATACCTGTACAAGTACCCCCAGGCAGCCTTCCCCTACGCCGACCTGGTGGAGACGAACAGGCGGCGCTCGCGCGGGGAGATGGAATATGAGCTCCTCGACACCGGCGTGTTCAACGATGACAGGTATTTCGACGTCTTCGTGGAGTATGCCAAGGCCGGACCGGAGGATGTCCTGGTGAAGATCACCGCCGAAAATCGGGGGCCGGAAGAGGCCGAACTTCATCTGCTGCCGACCCTCTGGTTCCGCAACGACTGGGCGACGTGGGTGGCCCACCCGGCGAAAAAGCCGGTCCTCAGGAAGTCCGGGGGGCCGGCGGGCGCGGGAACGATCGCGGCGACGCATCCCGCGATCGGGTCGTACAACCTCCATTGTGAAGGCGATGCGGCGTTGCTCTTCACTGAAAACGAAACCAACCACGCGAAACTCCATCTTGACTACCCGGACGCCGGCCCGTACCTCAAGGACGGCATCAACGACTGCGTCGTCAATGGGCAGTCCGGCGCGGTGAACCCCGCCCGGCAGGGCACCAAGGCCGCGGCGCACTACCGCCTGAAGATCGGTCCCGGCAAATCGGCGACGGTCCGGCTGCGCCTCACGGCGCAGGCCACGTCAGCACAACGCAACCCCTCGCAGGCGAGCGCCGTCCCGTTCGGGCTGGACTTCGACGCGATCTTCGCCGCGCGAAGGAAGGAAGCCGACGCATTCTTCCAGTCGGTGACCCCGCCGTCGATCACCCCGGACGCGGCCAACGTGATGCGGCAGGCCATCGCAGGCATGCTCTGGTCCAAACAGTACTACTACTGGGATGGCGACGCGTGGCTGGAGGAGCACCGCGCGCACCCGCTCCATCACGGGAGCCGCGAGTTCCGAAACAGGGAATGGTTCCACATGGTCAACGAGGACATCATCTCGATGCCGGACAAGTGGGAGTACCCCTGGTACGCCGCCTGGGACCTCGCCTTCCATACCCTGCCGATTTCGATCGTGGACCCCGACTTCGCCAAGCAGCAGATGAACCTGATGCTCCGGGGGATGTATCTCCACCCCAGCGGCCAGCTCCCCGCCTACGAGTGGAACTTCAGCGACGTGAATCCCCCCGTGCATGCCTGGGCGACCCTCTTCCTCCACCGCACCGAACAGGCCCTCAGGGGCGAAACTGACGTTGATTTTCTCAAGTCGGCGTTCAACAAGCTCCTCCTCAATTTTACCTGGTGGGTGAACCGCAAGGACAGGTTCGGCAAGAACGTCTTCGAGGGTGGTTTCCTCGGGCTGGACAACATCGGCATTTTCGACCGGAGCGCGCCGTTGCCGACCGGGGGTTACCTGGAGCAGGCGGACGGCACGGCGTGGATGGCGTTCTTCACGCAGAACATGGCCGAGCTCGCCACCGAGCTCGCCGCGCACGATCCGGCGTACGAGGACATGACCGTCAAATTCGCGGAGCACTTCGTCTATATCGCCGCGGCGATGAACAAACCGGGGCAGGACGGCATGTGGGACGAGGAGGACGGGTTTTATTACGATCTCCTGCGGCTCCCCGACGGCAGCGCGACCCGGCTCAAGGTGCGTTCCATGGTGGGGCTCCTGCCCCTGTGCGCCACGACGGTGGTGGAGAAGTGGCAGCGGGAGCGTCTTCCGATGGCGACGGCCGCCATCCACTCGCGAATGCGCCAGATGCCCGAACTCCTCGATTCGATCCACCCCACCGGCCCCGGCCATTTCGGGATCGCCGAGCGGGGGATCTTCGCCCTGGTCAACCCGGACCGGTTGCGCAGGATACTGTCGAAGATGCTCGACGAAAACGAGTTCCTCGGCCCCTACGGCATCCGGTCGCTTTCGAAATTCCATGAGAATAATCCTTACCTCTTCCACGTCAACGGCCAGGAGTACCGCGTGGACTACCTGCCGGCCGAATCGAATACCGGCATGTTCGGCGGCAACTCCAACTGGCGGGGGCCGGTCTGGATGCCGGTCAACGCCGTGCTCATCAGGGCGCTCCTGAACTTCTACGCGTACTACGGCGACAACTTCAGGATCGAGTGCCCGACCGGCTCGGGGAAAATGATGAACCTCTTCGAGGTGGCGAAGGAGATCTCCGACCGGCTTTCGCGGATATTCCTGCGCGATGAGAGCGGGCGCCGGCCCGTATACGGCGGCGCCGAAAAGTTCCAGACCGATCCCCACTGGCGCGAGTACATCCTGTTCTATGAATACTTCCACGGGGACAACGGGGCCGGGCTGGGCGCCAGCCACCAGACGGGATGGACCGGACTGGTGGCGAAGATGATACAGCTCTTCGGAACGCTTGACGCGAAATCGCTTCTCGAGGCTGGCAAGACCGGGGCGTTTACCCGCGTGAAAACGGAGGGAGTGGGCGTGAAATGATTCCGTGGCCGAAACATCCCGCCGTCTACGAGATCAACGCCTGGACGTGGCTCGACGAGCTGGGACGGAAATACGACAGTACCCTTACGCTCTCCGGCGTGCCGCCAAAGGAATGGGACCAGCTGGCGTCCTTCGGCGTCGACGCGGTATGGTTCATGGGCGTCTGGGAACGAAGCCCCGCCGGGATCGCCATCGCAAACCGGAACAACGGCCTTCTCACCGACTTCCGGCGGGCCCTCCCCGATTTCCGGCCGGCGGACAACGTCGGATCTCCGTACTGCGTGCGGCGGTACGTGGTCGATGAACACCTCGGAGGCCGGGAGGGGCTCGCGGTCGCCCGGAAGGAGCTGGCGAAACGGGGGATGAAGATCATCCTCGATTTCGTACCGAACCACGTCGCGCCCGACCATCCGTGGGTCGTCGAGCATCCCGAATACTTCGTCCGGGGTAATGCCGACGATGCGAGGAACGACCCGTCGTCGTTCATCGCGGCCGGAGGGAGGGTGCTGGCCAACGGCAGGGACCCGTTCTTCCCCGCCTGGCCTGACGTGGTGCAACTGAACGCCTTCCAGCCCGGTCTCCGGCAGGCGGTGATCGAAACCCTCCTGGACATCGCCGGCCAGAGCGACGGCGTACGCTGCGACATGGCGATGCTTCTCATTAATAATATTTTCGGACGGACCTGGGGCGGTCGCGCCGGTCAGAGGCCCGCGACCGAGTACTGGCGGGAGGTGATTCCCGCCGTGAAGAACGAGCATCCGAACTTCCTGTTCATCGCGGAGGCGTACTGGGACCTCGAGTGGGAACTCCAGCAGCAGGGGTTCGACTATTGCTACGACAAGCGCCTCTACGACCGGCTCGAGCACGGGGACACGGAGAACGTGAGGCTCCATCTCTGCGCCGAGCTCGCCTACCAGGGGAAACTCGTCCGTTTCATCGAAAACCACGACGAACCCCGCGCGGCGGCGACGTTCGCCGCCGGAAAGGCGAGGGCCGCCGCGGTCATCGTCGCCTCGATCCCGGGAATGATGCTCTTCCACGAAGGGCAGTTCGGGGGAAGCAGGGTGCGGCTTCCGGTATTCCTCGGGCGCCGTCCCCCCGAGCCGGTGAGCCGTGATCTCAGGGACTTCTATAATAGACTGCTCAAGGCCTCTGCCGCGGACTGCGTGCGGGAGGGGGAATGGCGGCTCTGCGAGCGAAGCGGGTGGCCCGACAACCGGAGCTATCTCAATATCGTCAGCTGGTGCTGGACCCGCGACGAGGAGCGTTGCCTGGTCGTCGTCAATTTCTCGGGGGACCCCGCGCAGGCCCGCGTTCATCTTCCCTGGGACGGGCTCAGGGGGAGGATGTGGCGGCTCGACGACGCGATGATCGGCAAACTCTACGAACGGAGCGGGGATGAGATGCGGGACCCGGGCCTCTACGTCGATCTCCCGGCGTGGGGATACCATTTTTTCCGGCTGAGCCCACTGTAAGCGGCGGCCGGGTGCAGGTGAGGCCGATGCCAGGGCTGCCTCAAATTACCCATCGATAGTATCCGTCAGCCGGACCGGGTTGATGATCTGGAGACAAGCCATGAGAAAAAATATGCCTGGAGTCGCGGCCGCCATCGTCATCCTCGCAGGCTCCATTCCAGCTATGGCGCAGGATCCGGTGACGGTGGACAACTTCGTCCGCGCGGAAACCGACATGACACTCGGCCGCTACGTGAAGCAGGGAGCGTTCGGCAAGTTCCTGCACATTCGCCAGCCGACGCCGATCGACAGGCAGGACGTGGTCCGGATGAACCGCGAAACGCTTTATTCGGTCGGAGTATTCGACCTCACAACGCAAGTTACCGTCGTGAAGCCGGAATCCAAGGGGCGCTTTCAATCGATGATGGTCATCAACCAGGACCACTCGATGCCTCCCGTCGAGCACGGGGCCGGCGAGTTTATGTTGACAAAGGATAACGTCGGGACGCGCTACGCGATCGTTCTTTTTCGTACATTCGTTGACGCGAACGACGCGGCTGACATCAAGGCCGCCAACGCCCTGCAGAACAAGATCGCCGTGCGGCAGGAGAACCCTGGAACGTTTGAGATTCCGGAGTGGGATGAGGCTTCGCTGAAGAAGGTCCGCGATGCAATCAACGTGCTTGCGGCGACCCGGACCGATGCCAGGGGTATGTTCGGTGACAAGGCGAAACTTGACCCGATCAGCCACCTGCTGGGCACGGCCTTCGGCTGGGGCGGAAACCCCGAAGATGCCGCCATGTACGACAACGTTGTCCCTGAACGGAACGACGGTACGACCCCTTATGTCTTAACAGTGAAGGACGTGCCCGTCGACGGTTTCTGGTCCATCACCGTCTACAACAAGGATGGGTTCATGGAGAAGAACGACCAGGACGTCTATAACTATAACAACGTCACCGCCCGAAAGGACCCGGATGGGGGCATCACCATCAATTTCGGCGGTGGCCCAGGCGCGATCAACAACCTTCCGATCACTCCCGGTTGGAACTACATTGTGAGGATGTATCAGCCGAAACGGGAGATCATTGACGGTTCGTGGAGCTTCCCCGGAGCGCGGCCGGTAGAGTGAGACCATGACCCGGCGCAACCTGACCGATAAACACAACACCAAACCATTCATCATCAATACAGCATAGGAAAACGATGAATACCATTAAAACAACCCTGCTGATACCCGCCCTGACGGCCGTTCTCGTGGCGGCGACGGTGATGGGGGGAGTCGCGCAGGAAAAACCACCGAAGGAGCCCGACGCGCTTACCGACGGGGCCGGCGCGAAAACATTGCGGTTTGAAAACATGCACCAGGTGCGTTTCATCGAGATCTTTCTCGCCTGCCGCGATCCGAAGACCGGGAAGATGGTCGCCCCATGCTACAACAGCATGTATACATCCAAGGCCACACCTGCGTCGAAAAACACCGCGCCGCAAGGGCAGGTCGAAGGCCTCGATTACGAAAAAATCGCGAAGGAAACGGGCGTCCTCAAGGCGTCATTGAACGGCCCAAAACTCTGGCTGCCCGATTGGGTTGAGGTTGCCGTCGGCAAGGAAAGGGAGTTCAACGGGATGACGCTCGGCTGGTGCGCCCAGCTCGAGTTGCCCGAGAAAGGCGGCCTCGGAGAAGATTCGCCGTACGAACCAATGAAAATCGCGCGGAAGAGCAAGTGGGGTTGGAAGAAGGGCACAACGACGATGCTCCTGGACGATCCTGAAGGCAACACGTGGATTCTGAAGGGATTCCAGCTGGGCCTCAATCCGAAACAAACCTACGATGAGTTCCTTGCCGCAGCGCAGGGTAACTTCAAGAAACTCCCCCCTGGATGGAAGGTCCGCGTAACGACGCTTGAGAAGGATGTGATCGAAATTCCGGAAACCGGCGTTGCCACGATCATGACGGATGAGCTCTTCAACGTGTGGGACAAGACCGGTCCGGGCATGACCAACTACAAGCCGTAGTCGTTCGGTGGGATATCGATCGACACCGTATGCCTGTCACCAGGCAGTGCTTCCTTCCAGGGACGATGGGTTGTTATGACGGCTCGGCAATACCCGGCCCGGGTGGTTGTGGTGCCTGACGAGTCCATCCACGGCATGGTGAGAGAAGGGGGTGGCGGCGCGCGGTCACGCTGTCACTCTCACCTCATGTCGGACGTTGCGCGGTCGGAGCGCGGTCCCGTTCGACAGTTTCCTCCCACAGACGGAATCCGCCGAGAAAGGCGTTTCGGTTGTCACCCCTCCGGCAACCCGGCGGCATCCCGGTCAGCTTCTTCGCGTTTCCCCCGCCGATGACGACGTCGTCGGGATGGAACGCGCCGATGAGTCGCGCCACTCCGAAATCGACGTGCCCCTGCCACTCGGCGAGGCCGAGCCGCTCCAGTCCGCGGGCGCCCACGTAGTCCTCGTAGGTGCCGTCACGATAGGAGAGCCGGCCGAGCTCCATCGGTATCACGACCCCGTCCGCGACCAGCGCGGACCCGAGGCCGGTTCCGAGGCCCAGGAAGAGCAGGGTCCCCGTTGTGTAGCTTCCGAGCGCCTGCATCGCGGCGTCGTTGATGATCTTTACCGGGCGATCGAACGCGCGTTCGAAATCGAACCCCACCCAGCCCGGCGCGAGATTGGTCGGTTCGGCGGCGACGCTCCCCCGGCGAACCACACCGGGATACCCGATCGAGACGGCCCCGTACTCCCAGCCGGCTGCATGCTCCCGCACGCCGGTGACCATCCGATCCGGCGTCATCGTCGGTCCCGAGCGAAACCTCAGCGGTTCGGTCCGCCCCGTGGCGAGCATTTTGACGTTGGTCCCGCCGACATCAATTACCAGTATGTGCCTCGTCGTGCCCATGGGAGAAACGTAACGATTATTCATCCGTTTTTCCATCGAATTCGTCGATACCCTCCCGCTCCGGAGCCGGTGAAGTGTTCCTGGTGTTTGTGTGACTGTCCTCATTTCAGTATATTAGCCCGGTTCAAGCGGGTGTGCCGGCAATGACCAGTCACCCCGCGCGCGTAATCAGCGACACACAGTGATACGAGGCATCCCGTCACCAGGAAGCGCGATGACGGGTCACTCCTTCCCACGGCCGAAAGGATACGCCTGATGAACGCCACACATTCCGAAGCGACGCCCGGTCTCCTCCGACAGTTCTTCAGCATCAAGCTCAACTGGCTGCTGGCCTTCGTGCCCATCGCGGTTGTACTCGACAGCGCGGGCTCCGTCACCGCGCCGGTTCTCTTCTTCATCGCCGGGGTGGCGATCATCCCGATCGCGGCGTTGATCGTCCGCTCGACCGAGCAGCTCGCGACCTACACCGGCGACGCGGTCGGAGGGCTCCTGAACGCGACCTTCGGGAACGCCCCGGAGCTCATCATCTGCATCGTCGCGTTGAAGGCGGGGTACGTCGAGATGGTCCGCGGCGCGATCATCGGCGGCATCCTCGCCAACCTCCTGCTTGCCCTCGGCGCGGCGTTTTTCCTCGGCGGCCTCCGTCACCATGACCAGCGATTCAATCCGGCCGCCTCCCGCACCTACAGCACCATGATGTTCCTCGCTGCCGTGAGCATGGCGGTCCCCAGCACCTTCAGCCATTTTTTTACGGCGGGGGAAACGGTCCGTCAGGAGCAGCTCCTCGGACTCGGCATCGCCGGACTCCTGCTCCTGGCGTACGGCCTCTACCTGCTCTTCTCACTGAAAACCCACAGCAAACAGTTTGAAAGCGTGGAGGGTGGCGGGGGAGGTGGACACCACGACGGACCGCGATGGAGTATGCCCCGGGCGATCGTCAGCCTTCTCGCGGCGTCAGTCCTGGCGGCGTGGATGAGCGAGATCCTCGTGGGCGCGGCCGAGGAAACCGGAAAGGCGCTCGGGATGTCAGAAATGTTCATCGGCATCGTCTTCCTCGCGGTCATCGGCGGGGCGGCCGAGAGCGGGTCGGCGATCGCCATGGGGAGGAAGAACAAGGTCGACCTGACGGTGAGCATCGCGCTCGGGAGCTGCATCCAGATCGCCCTGTTCATCGCGCCCGTCCTGGTCTTCGCGAGCTACGCCGTCGCACCTGCCCCGCTCGAGCTGGCGTTCACCCGTCCGGAGGTCGGGGCGATGTTCATCGCGGTCTTCATCGGAGCCATGGTCTGCGGGGACGGCCAGTCGAACTGGTTCAAGGGCGTCCAGCTCATGGCGGTGTACGCGATCATCGCGCTCATGTTCTACTTCATGCCGGCGACGGGGCACTGAGATGGGCAAACAGGTGCTCGACCCGGTCTCCCGTGTCTCGGAGATCCTTTTCGGCCTGATCATGGCCCTCACCTTCACCCTGTCGCTGAGCGCCGGCGAGTCCGGGAGGGCCGACGTCCGGACCATGCTCATCGGGGCGATCGGCTGCAACCTGGCCTGGGGGCTGGTGGACGCGGTGATGTACCTGATGAGCAACCTGATCGAGCGTTCCCGGGGATTGCTCACCCTGCGAACGCTGCGGCAGACCACCGACCCCGCCGCGGCCGAACGGCTCATCGCGGAGGCGCTGCCCCCGGTGGTATCCGAAGGCCTCGGCCCCGCGCAGATGGGGATGCTGAGGGAGCACCTCGCCGGAATCACGGGATTGCCGGCGCAGGTCAACCTCGGCTGGGAGGACTGGAAGGGGGCGATCGCGGTGTTCCTCCTCGTTTTCGTTTCCACATTCCCCCTGGTCGTGCCGTTCCTGTTCATCCAGGACGCGATGATCGCACTGAGGGTCTCCAACGGGATCGCCATCGCCCTGCTCTACTGGTGCGGGTCGACGCTCGCGCGGTACGCCGGCCGGAAGCCGTGGAGGACGGGCCTCGCCATGGTCGTCCTCGGCGTCGCGCTGGTGGGGATCACGATGGCTCTGGGAGGATAATCCCGACCCATGCGCCGAACCATTTCACGGGCAATCTCACGGGGACCGGGCGAACCCGGCCATCCATTGACCAGGAAGGAATCGATCCCATGAATACGTCGAACGAATCGTCTGAAGACAAGGCATTCGTGGCCCGGGCGACGGAGGCCGTCATCCGGATCACCGCCATCGCCGTCCTCGCCGTCTGGTGTTTCCAGATCATGTCGCCGTTCATCATCCCCATCGTGTGGGGGATCATCATCGCGGTCGCCGTATACCCCATCCAGTTGAAGCTCGAATCGCTGTTCCGGGGACGGAAGGGGCTCGCGGCGACGACCGTCATCCTCATGATGATGGTGGTCCTGCTCGTCCCCGCCTGGCTCCTCACCGATACGGTCATCACCGGGGTCCGCGAGGCCGGAGAGCAGGTCCGGGAGGGGACGCTGGCGATCCCGCCGCCGCCCGCGGGCGTCGAAACCTGGCCGATCGTCGGAAAGCAGGTGGCGGGCCTCTGGACCATGGCGTCGGTGAACCTCGAGAAGCTCGTCGTGCAGTTCAGCCCCCAGTTGAAGGAAGCGGGGAAATTCGTCCTGGGGATCGTCGGCCAGCTCGGGCTGACCATCCTGCTCTTCCTGATCTCCATCATCGTCGCGGGCGTCCTGCTCACGTACGCCGAGGGGGGGATCACCGTGTCGGAGAAATTCGCGAGGCGGCTCGCCGGCGATCACGGCGGTGATTTCGTCAAGCTGACGGGCGAGACCATCCGGAGCGTCGTCCGCGGCATCCTCGGCATCGCCTTCATCCAGTCGGTGATGGCCGGCATCCTGCTCGTCGCCGCCGGGATCCCCGGGGCGGGGCTCTGGGCGTTCCTCTGCCTGCTGCTGGTGGTGATGCAGATCGGCACGCTGCCGGTCCTGCTGCCGGCGGCGATCTACATGTTCGCCACGGCGGAGACGCTGCCCGCGGTGATCTTCACGGTCTTCGCCCTGGTCGTGGGGGTCAGCGACAACGTCCTCAAGCCGTTCCTCCTCGGGCGCGGGACCCAGACCCCGATGCTGATCATCCTCATCGGTTCGCTCGGGGGGATGATCGTCTACGGCCTCATCGGGCTGTTCGTGGGGGCGGTGGTGTTCACGCTCGGTTACAAGCTGTTCCTCGCGTGGCTCGAGGAGGGCGCGGCGGCGTGACGCGGGCGGGCAGGTTCATCGATCCGGCGCGGGAGCGTTGAACGTGAGCGACGGTCGCAGGCCGGTCCTCGAATTGTTCAGGGAGCATCGGTTCCTGATCCTCCTCGTCCTGCTCCTCTCGTACTTCGTCTTCACGCCCATCGTCGAGGATTCGCCGAGTAAGCTCCTCTTTCGGACGACGCTCATCTCGTTCGTCTTCCTTGCGGCCATCGGATGCCTCCAGTCAAACAAAACCGGGTTTGCGAGTTTCCGCTGGTTCGGCATCCTGACCATCCTGAGCGGATGGATCCCCATCCTCACTCAACGCCCGGGGTTCCTCATCACGAGCGACGCGTTCCGCATTCTATTTTTTGCCGGCGTGACTGCCGCACTAATCTACCAGATCGCGGTCAGCAGGGAGGTGACACTGGGCACGATCCTCGGCGCGATCGACGGGTACCTGCTTCTGGGATTCATGGCCGCAGCGGGGTTTATGATCACCGAGATTGCGTCACCGGGATCGTTGAAGTCCCCGGATCCGGGCCTCGCCAATTCGGACCTCATCTACTACGCCTTCATCACGATGACGACCGTTGGATACGGCGACATCGTGCCGGTATCCCCCGGGGCCCGCTCGCTTGCCGTTCTCGTCGCGGTTTTCGGACAGCTTTACATCGCCATCCTGATCTCCCTGCTCGTCGGGAAATACCTCAGCACGAAGCCCCCGACTCCACCCACGGGATAAAAAAATCCCCCCATCCCGGTGCGATGGGGGGATTCGGATCCCTCTATATATAAGGCCGCGGGAAGGACAACGGCCCCTATTTTTTCGGGGGGTACTTGCTCATGTCCAGCCCGGTCAACTTGACCGGATCGAGCAATTCCTTGATCTGTTCCTCGGTGAGAAGCTTCTTTTCCCGGATGACCTCCAGGATCCCCTTTCCCGATTTGTAGGCCTCGCCCGCCAGCTCGGTCGCCTTCTCGTAACCAAGCACGGGGTTCAGCGCCGTCACGATCCCGACCGTCGTCTCCAGGTAATGGGCCAGGACCTTTTCGTTGACCGTGATCCCGTCCACGCATTTCGTCCGGAGGAGGATCGACGCGTTGTACAGCAGGGCCTGCGATTCGATCGACGCGAAGCCGGCGAGCGGCTCGTAGGCGTTGAGCTGGAGCTGTCCGCTGTGCGCCGCGAGGGTGACGCTGTAGTCGTTGCCCATCACCCTGTAGGCGATGATGCCGACGACCTCGGGGACGACGGGGTTCACCTTCCCCGGCATGATCGACGATCCGGGTTGCAGCGCCGGCAGGTTGATTTCGGCGAGCCCGGCCCGCGGCCCGGAGGCGAGGAGGATCAGGTCGCTCGAAATCTTCGACAGCTTGATCGCCAGGCTCTTCAGCGCCGACGAATAGACGACGAACCCCTGCTGGTCCCAGGTCGCCGCGACCATGTCGGTGGCGGGGACGATCGGTTTGCCGGTGAGCGTCGCGAGGTGCTGCGCGCATTTTTCCGCGTAGCCCGCCGGCGCGTTGAGCCCCGTGCCGATGGCGGTCGCACCCATGTTGACGGCATAGAGGTATTTCTCGGCGTCCTTCAGGAGCTGAATCTCGCCCTCGAGCGCGGCCGCGAAGGCGTGGAACTCCTGGCCCACGGTCATCGGCACCGCGTCCTGCATCTCGGTGCGGCCCATTTTCACGATCCGGATATAGGCGTCGCCCTTCGCGCGGAACGACGCGACGAGTTTCTGCAACTCCTCGATCAGTTTCGCGTTGCGCAGGAGGAAGGCGACCTTGATCGCCGTCGGGTAGGAGTCGTTGGTCGACTGGGACATGTTCAGGTCGTCGTGCGGTTCGAGGTACTGGTACTCGCCCTTCTTGTGCCCGCTCAGTTCCAGCCCGATGTTGGCCAGGACCTCGTTGGCGTTCATGTTGGTCGAAGTACCCGCACCGCCCTGGTACCAGTCCACCAGGAACTGGTCGTGGTACTTGCCGTCGCGGACCGCCTGGCAGGCCTTTTCGATCATGGCGAGCCGTTCGGGCTTCATCGCGCCGACGTCCGTGTTCGCGCGGGCGGCGGCCAGCTTCACGATGGCCCACGCCTCGACGTAGCCGGGATAGTGGTTGATGAGGACGCCCGAGAGCTTGAAGTTCTCGAGGGCGCGCATCGTCTGCACGCCGTAGTAAGCGTCCGCCGGGACGTTCTTTTCTCCCAGAAGGTCCTTTTCGACCCTGAACTTTTCCTGGGCGCTGACGCGGGGCGATGAGGACAAGGAAGGCGAGGGCAAGCAGCCCAGTGGCGATCGTTGCGCGGATGCGCAACCTGTTTTCGTTGGATTTCGACATACCGGTCTCCTTTATTTTGTTGGAAGGCTCGTATCCCGGCATTCGTGCCGGGTTGTAAGATTACATCAACACCTGAATCCGGCTCTGGAAGAAGTGCGTGCCCCCTTTCAAACCGAAACGGTCAAGGACTCCATAGCCGTAGGAAAATTCCAGTCTGAAATTGTTGGAGAGATACCAGTTGACCTGCGGGGTGATTCTCCAGAACGATCCGCCGGTGATCAGTCCGTCGTTGAGATCGAGAACGGAAAGCCGCACGATCGACTCCCAGGTTCCGGGACCGCCGTCGAAGACCGAATTCTTCGTATCGATGAAGGCAAAAATGTTGCCCGGAGCGACATAGGGTCTGGTCTCTCCCGAGACAATATACGACACGAAGACCTCGCCTCCCCGGAACACGGGATTGTCCGACACCGGGGAGTGGATATTGTGGATGTAGATCTCCGTGCCCGTCATCAGGGGCCCGTTGCGATAGTAGACTTCAGCTCCAAACTGGGTGGTATGATCGGTCTGGATCTTGCCGGCATCGAGGAAGTAGGGGGCGGGTGAGGCCTCCGGGCGGGATCGGACCTGCAACTGACCGTCCTCCACGTCGCCATAGCGGCCGTTCAATCCGATGTGCAGGACCGTTTCATCGGTGTGGACCGGCAACCATCCGACCCTGGCGGCGACCTGCCAATCGTAGGTGGAAAAAGACTGTTCGTGTGAAAGCCAGTCCGTGAAGACCCCGGCGTCCCAGAACAAGCCCTGCGCGGGAAGAAATGCCATCCACCTCACGCCGTCGCCGAGAATCGGTATGATGTCAACGGCCATCTGCCTTTCCATCATCCAACCGGCGTACCCGTTCATCACCTTGTTCAGTGAAAAACCTTCCTTGGTGCGGCCGACGAAAAAACGCCCCCACAGTTCGGGAACCCCGATGGTGACTCCCGACTCGCGCACCAGCCATCGATCGGTGGGGCCGTCGTACATAATTCCGGTCTTCCAGGAAATCGCCCGTTTCGATTTGATGATTCCGGAAATCAACACACGAAAATCCCTGACCTTGTAGCCGGTTTCCAGGTCGAATTGTTGTCTGCTTTCTTCATCCTGGGAATACGCCGCGACTTCATAGAGGAAGCCGAATCCGAATTTCAGCGTCGTGATCTTTGTGTCGAATTCATTCCATTTTCCGCCCCTACCCTTTGCGGCCGATGTATCGGGCATTTCAAGGAACTCTCCCTCGGTGCCGTCGGGAATGACTCGGCGTGGAATCCTGGCCGCGCGAGAGCGGCGACGCGATCAGTGACAACACCAGGAGAGCGAGGAGGGGCAGGGACCTGTCCCCGACACGCTCCGGGGCGGAACGGGGGCGGGTGACGGCGCGACGAAACCTCAGTGGAGTGGCGCGCACCCCCGGTTTGGATCCATTGACGTGAGTGTTCACAGGAGGAAGTTGCCGATGATCAATGCGAAAATCGTGGATGCCGCCGTCGTCACGAGGCCCGGCAGCATGAAACTGTGGTTCAGGAGGTACTTTCCGATCCGCGTGCTGCCCGTCTTGTCGAACGACACCGCGGCCAGGACCGTCCCGTACGTCGGGAAGGAAGAACGACCCGTTGACGGCGGGGTAGACGCCGAGGAGCACCGCGGCCGGCATCCCGAGTGCGACCGCCACCGGCATCAGCGTCACGATGGTGGCGGCCTGGCTGATCAGTAGCATCGACAGCACGAAGAGCCCCATCGCGAACACCCAGGGGGCCTGCCGGATGACCTCGGAGATCCCGCCGACGATCTCGGGCCGGTTGCCCTCGAAGAAGGACGATCCCATCCACGAGACGCCCAAAATCGAAATCACGGCGACCACCCCGCCCCGCATGATGCTGTTCTTCACCGTTTCGTCGGGCGACGCCTTGAACAAGAGCATGATCAGTCCGGCGGCCGCGAGCATCACGATCATGATGGCCTGGCCGGTCTCCACCTGGCCCATCTCGGTCATTCCCTCCGAGAACACCTGGTAGTGGGGACGCAGGCCCGGGAACACGCCGAGCAGGACCACCGCGACGATCGCGAGCATGAACAGCGCCAGCGAGCCGCGCGCGTTCCGCAATTTCTCGCCCGAGAATTCGATCCCGGCGGCCTCGACGTTCACCTGCCCCGATTTCACCTTCTCCTGGAACACCGGGTCTTCGCTGAGCTTCTTTCCCCTCCAGGCGATCGAGAGCGTGCCGACGAGGACTCCCAGCAAGCGTCGCGGGAATGATCGACCATGAGGATCGTCACGAGGTCCACCTGCATCGAAACCAGCGCGCCGACCATCGCGACCGTCGCGGCGCTGATGGGCGAAGCGATGAGCCCCGATTGCGCGGCGATGACGCTGATGGAGAGCGGCCGCTCGGGGCGGATGTCCGCCTTGGCGGACACCTCCACGATGACCGGCATCAGCGCGTAGATGACGTGCTGGGTGCCGCTGGCGAACACCAGGAGATAGGTGACGAAGGGGGCGACGAACGTGATGTACTGCGGTTTCTTCCTCATCACTCCGCCGGCGAGCGACACGAGGTAGTCGAGGCCCCCCGCGGCCTGCATCGCGGCGAGGGCCGTGATGACGGCGATGATCATCCCGAGCACGATCGAGGGCGGCGACCCCGGGGGAAGGCCGAATCCGAAAACGAGGATGACGAGGCCGATTCCCCCCGTCGCGCCGAGACCTATGCCGCCCAGCCGCGCGCCGAGGACGATGCAGGCGAGGAGGAGGACGAGTTCGAACCACATCATGAGTGCACCTTGGCTTCGGCGCGTACGGGCGCGCCGCCCCCAAGTCCGGGATCCCGCCGCCCGCCGGGCCCCGGGGGCCCGGCGGTACGCTGGTTGGCGGGCGTCTTAGTACTCGTCGAAATATTTCTGGATCGCCGCGACGTCCTTCGTCTTCGTCAGCGCGAGCTTCAGGAGCACCCTCGCCTTCGAGGGGTTGAGTTCGCCCGAGGCAACGAACCCCATCTTGTCGTCGTTCACCTCCGAGTTCCTCCAGGTGTGGCCGGTGGCGACCCGCGACGAGCGCACGCAGACCACGCCGGCCTTCGCCGCGCGGTCGAGCGCCTCGAGCGCGGGGGTCGTCATGTTCCCGTCGCCCACGCCGGCCACCACGATCCCCTTCGCGCCCAGCTTCACCGCGGCGTCGATGAGGTCGGCCGACATATCGGCGTTGGCGTAGATGACGTCCACGCGCGGGAGGGTGGTTGCTCCCTCGACCGAGAATTCCGACCCGGTCGTGTGCTTGCGGTAGGGGTTGCGGAACCAGGCCTGCTTGCCGTAGAGCGTCGTCCCGATGAGCCCGTAGAAGGGGGACATGAACGTCTGGACGTCCGTCGTGTTGATCTTCGTGATGTCGTGCGCGGCGTGGATGTCGTCGTTCGCGGCGACGAGCACCCCGCGGCCCGCTGCGGTCGGGTCGCCGGCGATCGCCACGGCGTTGTAGATGTTGAGCGGTCCGTCGGCGCTGAGCGCGGTGGAGGGGCGCATCGACCCGGTCAGCACGACGGGCTTTTTGCTCTTCACCACGAGGTTGAGAAAGTAGGCGGTCTCCTCCATCGTGTCGGTGCCGTGCGTGATGACCACGCCGTCGACGTCGGCCTTCGCGAGTATTTCATTCAAACGGGCCGCGAGCTTCAGCCAGACGGCGTCGGACATGTCCTGGCTGCCGATGCTGGCGATCTGCTCGCCGGTGATCTTCGCGATGTCCTTCAGCGTGGGGACGGCGGCGACGAGGGCGTCGACGGTGACCGCCCCCGAGGTGTATCCCACCGAAGTGTTGCTCTCCGCGGATCCGGCGATCGTGCCGCCCGTCGCGAGGATCACGATGTGCGGCAGCTTCTTCCCCTGCGCGAGCGCGGGGAGGACCTGCGCGGAAAGGAGAAGCGTGAGCAGGATGACGAGAATGCGTTTCATGGCGTTGTTCCTCTGTTGGTGATGTGTGGGTCCCTGGATCATGACGTCAGAAAATTCCCAGCGGGGAGACGAATCCGATGTTGAACCTGCCCGTGGTATAATCCGCCGATCCGAACCGGGTTTTTGCATAATCGGAATAGACATAGGACCTTCCGACCCAGTTCGCGAAGAACCGGAGGTTCAGGTCGTTGAACGGATAATATTCGATGGTCGGAATGAAGCCGTACGCCGTGCGGATTTCGTTGGTCGTTTTCTGGGGATCGAGGTCGTCCTTCCAGCTCTCGATGTCCGCCATCAGCACCAGCGCGATGTTCCACTCCGGACTCGCCCGGTAGTAGAGGTGAAGCCAGTGCCCGACATAATCCGTCTTTTCGACGGCATAGGGGTAGAGGGCGTCGGGAATGAGCATGCTGATGATCCCGGTGCGATCGAGATCTTCCACGCTCCACTTGAAGTCGTACTCCACGGTGAACTTGTCCATTTTCAGCTGATTTCCCAGCGCGATGTAGTTCATGAGCGTGGGCTTGTCCTCGGGGACATTCTTTGCCTCGTTGTGCACGGCATACGACCAGATGGTGTTGAATTTGCCGTCGAACAGGCTTCCGCGCCAGTTGAGGACGAACGCCAGGGGAACCTGCGCTTCGACGAAATTGGGTTGCGTCCCGTAGAGATCGCCGAAGGAGGCCGTCCTGGAATCGAGCGCCTGGAACGTCAACTGGTGGTCCGGATTGAGCTGGTAGTTGAGCCCGACGCCGGTCAGGAAATTATCGGCGAACTCGATGATGTCGGAGTATTCGTAGATGTCGATCGGGTTGTAGTCGAACTCGAAGGCCCCCCAGTCGGCGCACATTTTGCCCAACGAGATGCTCATCTTGTCCGTCGCGGTCACGCGAATGAACGCGAGGTCGACCGAACGGCTCAGGTTGTCGATCGACTCCGAGGTCTGCGCCCGCGTGTACCGGTCGCGAAAACGGAAGTACACCCTCTCGTGGACCTGTCCCCGGATCTCCAGCCGGAACTGCTCGTTCTTGAACCGGGTCAGCGTATAGTCCCCGTCGACGAATTCATTGCGCAGGGCGAACTGCATGTTCGCGATCATGCTGACATTCTTCAGGAGGCCCTGCTTGGCTTCCGGGATGATCGTCTTGTAGGTCGTGGTGTCGCCCGTCTGAGGCTCCTTCACCTGGGCGACCGAGGCCTGCCAGCCGGCAGCCGTGAGCACGATCAGGATCAACACCAGAATTTCGCGTGAGGTTCTCATACTCTATGTTCCTTTCATGTTCTGAACACGTGAATGGAAGGTATCGCCCCGTTCGTTGAGGGATGCGGTATCGTAAAGACCGGTCCCCGGCCGGAATGATCCGCCTCCTGGAGTGAAGAACGTTCCCGCGACCGAAGAGCGGCGAGGGAAACTGATGCAGACCGTTGCCGGATGGCCGGAGTCGGCTGCCGGTACGCCGTTCAGGGGGAAGGAGGCGTACGCTCACTGACGCGGAAATATGCGAAAATTGGAAAGAAAAATCAACCGTCGATCAAAACGCCGCCTTGAGCGTGAAGACGTAGTAGGGCTCTTCATCCGGATTGAACATATAGAACGTCAGCCCGAAGTCGCCGTGCGAGGCGCCAACGAGAAATCCCCTCTGGAGGTCGAATTCGGTCTGCAGGACCCTCGTCCGCTGGGAGACGAGGCCGGCTTGGAGCCACTCCGCCGGCCAGACGGTCAGTTCGGACCAGAAATAGAAGAAACTGGACGCGCCCTCGCCCATGTCCATCATGAATTCCCCCTCGGTATAGAACTCGACGGGATCGACGAAGAGGTCGAGTTCGATCCCCGGGGCGATGCCGTCGATCTCGCCCAGCACCAGGCCGGCCATCGGCGTGACCTCGCCCTCGAGTTCCCCCGATGTCCAGGTGAACTTCCTGCCGACGAAGAGCGACCCGGACTCCCGGGCCTCGTAGTTGTACCTCGCCTCGAGGTGGAGCCAATCGCGGTCGGCGTAAAGGATCGGGAGGAACCAGGTCTCGTCCGAGGGAAAGACGTAGGCGGCGACGGACGTCGAGAATTTCCAGTCCGGGCCGGACGATTCCTGCGCCCGAAGGAGTGCGCCGTTCGCGGCGATGACGAGGAGGAGGACGACCACCGAGGTTTTCATGACCCGTGACCGGATTTGAATGCGATGGGGGAATATAGACGTTGGACGCGCTAAATACAACAGAACGGGCCCAGGTCGGGGGATCGGACTTCGGCGGGGGCGGGTTGCATCGGGGCGAGATTTTTGGTACCTTCGGGCTGTAAACGAGGGGGACCTACTCCCCTCCGTGCGCAACCCACTCAGCCCTGAGGCCCAGCCATGTCCCATCAGAAACACACGAACCTCGCCATCATTCTTCCCGTCGCGGTCATTCTCATCCTCCCGGTTACAGGCTGCAAGAAGGAAGAGGCCGCTCCGGTCATCCAGCCGGTGAAGGTGACGAGAGTGATCCAGCAAACCGTGCCGATCTACTTCGAGGCGATCGGCCAGACCCGCGGCGCCGTCGAGGTGGAAGTGCGCGCCCGCGTGAACGGGATCATCGAGTCGATCAATTTCCAGGAGGGGAAGCCGGTCAAGAAGGGCCAGGTCCTCTGCACGATCGACCCCCAACAGTACGCGGCGGCGCTGGCGACCGCCAAGGGAAAGTACACGCAGGCGAAGGCCGACTACGAGAAGGCCAAGGCAGACGTCACCCGCTACAAGCCGCTGGTCGAGAAGAACGCGATCTCGCGCGAGGAGTACGAGACCGCCGTCTCGATGGAAGCCGCCGCCGCCGCCCAGGTGGAAGCGGCGAAGGGGGCGATGAAGACCGCGGAGCTCGACGTCAGCTATTGCAAGGTGACCGCCCCGGAGGGCGGGCTCATCGGCAAGACGGAGATGAAGGCGGGCAACCTCGTGAGCCAGGACCGCAACCTCATCGCGTCGATCTCGCAGATCAACCCGATCCACGTGAGGATCAACGTCGCCGAAAAGGACTACATCGTGTTCGCGAAGAAGAAGGCCGCGACACCGAGGGAACAGCAGAAGCCGAAGGACGACATCGAGATGGTGCTCGCCGACGGCTCGGTGTACCCCCACCTGGGAAAGACGGTGTTCGTCGACCGCGGCGTCGACCCGACGACGGGGACAATCATGCTCGAGGTGGCCTTCCCGAACCCCGACAGCATGGTGCGGCCGGGGCAGTACGCCCGCCTCCGTTCGGCGGTCGAAACGAAGGAGAACGCGATCCTCGTCCCGCAGAAGGCGGTGCAGGAACTGCAGGCCACCTACAGCGTCTTCGTCGTCGGGCAGGACAACAAGGTCGCCTCGAAGAAGGTCGACGTCGGCGCGAAGGTCGGAAACCTCTGGGTGATCAATTCCGGCGTGACCCCCGGCGAGCGCGTGGTGGTGGAGGGGGCGCAGAAGATCCGGGACGGGATGACCGTCGAGGTGCAGGAGATCGCAGTCGGCGATTCGCTGAAAGGACAATAGCCCATGGCAGACTTCTTCATCCGGCGGCCGATCGTCGCGATCGTCATCTCGATCCTGATCGTCATCGTGGGTCTGGTGACGGTCTCGCGAGCTGCCCATCGAACAGTACCCCCAGCTCGCGCCGCCCACGATCAGGGTCGAGGCGACCTACCAGGGCGCCTCCGCCGAGGTCGTCGAGCAGTCGGTCGCCACGCCGATCGAGCAGCAGGTGAACGGCGTCGACAACATGATCTACATGAAGTCGCTGAACACCAGCGACGGCCGGATGATGCTCGACGTCGCCTTCGACGTCGGGATGGACCTCGACATCGCCAACGTCCTCGTCGCAGAACCGCGTCTCGCAGGCGCAGTCGCGGCTCCCGCAGGAGGTGGTCCAGCAGGGGGTGACCGTCAAGAAGATCAACCCCAGCATCCTGATGTTCGTGTCGCTCTATTCGCCGGGCGGCACGTACGACGACAAGTTCCTGAACAACTACGCGATGATCAACCTCCGCGACGCGATCCTGCGCGTCAAGGGGGTCGCGCAGGTCGACCTGATCGGCGGGTCCGAGTACGGGATGCGCGTCTGGATCGATCCGGACAAGATCGCCAAGCTCGGCCTGACCCCGGCGGACGTCTATTCCGCGATCAAGGAGCAGAACCTCCAGGCCCCGGCCGGCCAGATCGGCGCCGCGCCGTCCCCGCCGGGTCAGGAGTTCACCTACACCGTCCGGGCGCCCGGGCCGGTTTTCGACCCCCGAGGAATTCGAGAAGATCATCATCCGCTCGAGCGAGGCCGGCGGGCAGGTGACGCATCGCCGACGTCGGCCGCGTGGAGCTCGGCAGCGAGAACTACAAGTCGTTCGGGCGCCTGAACGGATCGCCCGTCGGCCATCCTCGCCGTCTACCTCCTCCCCGGCGCGAACCAGATCGAGGCGGCCGACGGCATCTACGAGTCGCTCGACGAGCAGAAGAAGTTCTTCCCGCAGGACGTCGACTACACGATCGTGTACGACACCACGCCCGCCGTCGAGGCGTCGATCGAGGAGATCATGCACACGCTGGTCGAGGCGATCATCCTCGTCCTCATCGTCGTCTTCATCTTCCTCCAGAACTGGCGCGCCACGCTCATCCCGATGCTGACGGTCCCCGTGTCGCTCCTCGGCACCTTCATCTTCTTCCCCCTCATCGGGTTCACGGTGAACACGCTCTCGATGTTCGGCCTGGTGCTCGCGATCGGCATCGTCGTCGACGACGCCATCGTGGTGGTCGAGGCGGTGATGCACCACATCGAGCACGGGCTCTCGCCGAAGGACGCGACGTTCAAGGCGATGAAGGAGGTCGGGGGGGCCGTCATCGGCATCGCGATCATCCTCTCCGCCGTGTTCATCCCGGTGGCGTTCCTCGGCGGCCTGACGGGCCGGATGTACCAGCAGTTCGCGATGACCATCGCCATCTCGGTGCTCATCTCGGCCTTCAACGCGCTCTCGCTCTCGCCCGCCCTCTCCGCGATGTTCCTCAAGCCGGCGAAGACCGGCGCGAAGAAGAACTGGCTCGACAAATTCTTCGGTCTCTTCAACAAGGGGTTCGACAAGACCACCGGGGGGTACGTCTCGATCACCGGTCGTCTCGCCCGCAAGGCCTCGTTCAGCGTCGTCTTCGTCCTCGCCGTCGTCGTGGTCTCGTGGCTCCTCGGCAAAACGGTCCCCGGCGGTTTCGTCCCCGACGAGGACCAGGGCATCCTGCTCGTGAACATGAAGCTCCCGAACGCATCCTCGCTCCAGCGCACCGACGAGGTCTGCCGCCAGGTCGAGGAGATCCTGAAGAACACGCCCGGGCGTCGACGCCTACAACACCATCGGCGGCCTGGCGCTGCTCAATAATACCTTCACCACGAACGTCGCGTCGTTCGCTCTGCCGGCTGAAGCCGTGGGCGGAACGGAAGCACCCCGAGCTCCACCTGCGAGGGATGGTCGCGTACCTCCAGAGGGAATTCCGGAACATTCCCGAGGCGATCGTCTTCCCGTTCGCGCCGCCGACCCTCCCCGGGTTCGGCGCCGCGGGCGGCTTCACCTTCATGCTGCAGGACCGGAGCGGCACGCTCACGGTGGAGCAGCTCGGCGCGAACACGAAGACGTTCTTCGCGGCGGCCGCTCAGCGGCCGGAGCTGGCGAACCTGTTCACCTCGTTCGACCCGGGCGTCCCGCAGATCAAGCTCGAGCTCGACCGTGAGAAGGCCCGCACGCTCGGCGTCCCGATCAACGACGTCTTCAGCGCGCTCCAGACGGCCCTCGGCGGCGCGTACGTGAACGACTTCAACCGGTTCGGCCGCCTCTACCGCGTCTACCTGCAGGCGGAGTCGGAGTTCCGGCAGAAGGCCGAGGACATCGGGCGGTTCTACGTCCGGAGCAAGACCACGAACGAAATGGTGCCGCTCTCGACGCTCGTCACGGTCGAATCGGTGTCCGGCGCCGAACTCACCGCCCGCTACAACCTCTTCCGTTCGGTCGAGATCAGCGGCGCGAGCGGGCCGGGGTACAGCTCGACGCAGGCGATGGCCGCCCTCGAGCAGATCTCCGACGGAGGTGCTCCCGCCCGAGATGAGCTACGCGTACTCCGGGTTCTCGTACCAGGAGAAGATCGCGCCGCCCCCGGGCCCGACGTTCGTCATGGCGATCGTCTTCGTGTTCCTGCTCCTCGCGGCGATGTACGACAGCTGGAAGCTGCCCTGGTCGGTCCTCCTCGGCAGCCCGCTCGTCGTGATGGGCGCGCTGTTCGGCGTCTGGATCGGCGGCTTCGACAACAACGTCTTCGTCCAGGTCGGTCTCGTGATGCTCGTCGGCCTCGCGGCGAAGAACGCCATCCTGATCGTGGAGTTCGCGAAGGCCCAGCACGAGGCGGGCAAGGAGTTCTACGACGCCGCCATCGAGTCCGCGCGGCTGCGTTTCCGCCCGATCCTGATGACGGCGTTCGCCTTCATCCTCGGCGTGATCCCCCTGATGATCGCGACCGGTTCCGGCGCCGCCTCGCGCACGGTGATGGGCACGGCGGTCTTCTGGGGGATGCTGATCGCCACCGCGCTCGGCGTCTTCTTCATCCCGTCGTTCTACGTCTTCATCGAGAAGCTCGGTTTCAAGAAGAAAGCGATCGCGGAAACGGCCGTCGCGCCCGAACCGCCCAAAGGAGATCACCACTGATGATACGCGCATCGCGGTACCGCTTCATGCGGCCGGCCATCGCAATCGTCGTTCCCATCCTCGCCGTCCTGCTCGCGTCCTGCGCCGCCGGACCCGATTACGTCCGGCCGGAGGTCGAGACGCCGGTCGCCTGGAGCGACACCGCGGCCACGAAGGATTCGAGCATCGCCAACCTCGACTGGTGGAATGTCTTCCAGGACACGGTGCTCCAGGAACTCGTCGACTCGGCGCTCGTGAACAACAAGGACCTGAAGATCGCGACCGAGCGCATCTTCGCCGCGGGCGCGTCGCTCGGGTACACGAAGGCGGACTTCTGGCCGCACCTCGACATCAACCTCGGCGCAGGCGGCCGGAGGTTCGAGTCGCAGGGCGGGGAGGCCGAGGGCGTTTTCCGCGCCGGCGGCACGCTGAACTGGGAAATCGACCTCTTCGGCCGGATCCGCAGGGCGACCGAGGCGGAAGAAGCGTTGCTGTTCGCCACCGAAGAAGGGCGGCGCGGCGTCCTCATCGCCCTGATCGCGGAAGTCGCGAGGGCCTACATGGACCTCCGCGACGCCGACCTCAGGGTCGAGATCGCGCAACGGACGCTGCAATCCAGGAAGGAATACCTCGACTATGCGAAGACCCGGTTCGAGGGCGGGGTGACGTCGGAGAAGGACTACCGCCAGGCCGAGGCGGAGTATCATCGCACGGCATCGTTTCTCTTCGAGTTCGAGCGGTTGGTGAAGATCTTTGAATCCGAGATTTCGACTTTGCTCGGCCGCAACCCCGGGCCGATCCTCCGCGGCCGGTCGATCGAGCAGCAGGCGGTGCTTCCCGAGGTCCCGGCGGGGCTCCCGTCCTCGCTCCTCGAGCGCCGGCCCGACGTCCGCGCGGCCGAACAGGAACTCGTTTCGGCGAACGCGAGGATCGGCGAAGCGAAGGCGCTCCTCTATCCCCAGCTCTCCCTGACCGGAGCCGGCGGGGTGAGCAGTTCGACGCTCGAAGGGCTCTTCAACGGACCGGCCGTCGCCTGGTCGCTCGTCTCGGGCCTGGTCCAGCCGCTCTTCAACGCCGGGAAGAACACCGCGCGGGTGGAATTCAACGAGTCACAGATGCGCCAGACGCTCTATTTCTACGAGAGCACGATCCAGCAGGCGTTCCGCGAGGTCGAGGACGGGCTCATTACCTATCGGAAAAAGGGGGAACAGCGGGTCTCCCAGAAGGCTCGCGTCCTGGCGGAGCGGCAGGTGCTGAACCTGGCCGAGCTCCGGTACCAGGGCGGCACGGCCGAGCTACCTCGAGGTCCTCGACGCGCAGCGCTCGCTCTTCTCGGCCGAGCTCGACGAGGTCGCTGCGATCAGCGACCAGCTCAAGTCGATGGTCCAGCTCTACAAGGCCCTCGGCGGAGGTTGGACGGAGGAATCCGAATCCGGCCAGGACACCCCAGAGTGAGGCGGAGTAGCGGCGCGATCCATCATATCCCCGTTTGCAGTCGCGGCAAACGGGGATTTCTATTTCAACGACGACAGACAGGCCCATGACACAGGGGAAACAGACGCTCAAGTTCCTGATCTCGCTCATCGCCGCGCTCGGGCTCACCTGGCTCGTAACGGAGCCTTCCTTCTCGCAGGCCCAGACGTACGTCCTGTTCCTCCTCTGTTTCTCCGTCGGGCTCTGGCTCACCGAGGCCGTGCCGCCCTTCGCGGTCGGGCTCTTCATCCTCGCGTACCTGGCCTTCACGCTCGGGTCGCGAACTCTTCACGAGCGAACCGCAGGACGTGCAGGATCTACCTCAACACATTTTCGAGCCCGGTGATCTGGCTGATGATGGGTGGCTTCTTCCTCGCGTCGGCGATGACAAAAACGAAACTCGACGCGGACCTGATCCGCCTCACGCATGAGAGGTGTGCGGCACGAACCCGCGGCGGATCCTGTTCGGCCTGATGACGGTGACGATGGTCTTCTCGATGCTCATCTCGAACACCGCCACCACGGCCATGGTGATCGCGGCGCTGATGCCGCTGCTGGTGAAGCTGGGCAAACAATCGCCGATCGCGAAGGGGCTCGTCCTGGGGATCCCCATCGCCGCCACCACCGGGCGGAATGGGCACGATCATCGGGAGCCCGCCGAACGCGCTCGCGGTGGGAGCCCTCGTCGCCGCCGGCCAAAAACTCGATTTCATCACATGGATGTATTACGGCGCTGCCGCTGACGCTGTTGCTGACGTGGCTCGCCTGGTGGGTGCTCGTGAGGCGCTACATGAAATCGCCCTACCGCTCTCGCTCACGGACCGCGCGACGGCGGACACCGTCATCACCCCGGAATTCCGGCGAGAGCGTCTTACGGTCGCGACCATCCTGTCGGTCACGCTCGGTCTCTGGCTCACGAGCCCGATCCATCGGCTGGGCGCGGCGGCGGTGTCGGTCGTCCCGCTGGTGTTCCTCCCGATGACCAGGATCCTCAAGGGGGAGGACATCCGCGCGATCGGGTGGGACACGCTCATCCTCGTCTCCGGGGGCCTGGCGCTGGGCACGGCGCTGAAGCAGACCGGACTGCTCGACCTGTACGCCGGCCGGATCGCCGCGTTCCAGGTGCCGAACGTGGCGTTCTATCTCTTCCTGGCCTACGCGACGATGGTCTTCTCCAACGTCATGAGCCATACCGCCACGAGCACCGTCCTCATTCCCCTCGGCATGTCGATCCTGCCGGAGAACGCGAGCGAAGTCTGCCTGATCATCGGGCTCTCGTCGTCGACGGCGTTGTTCCTCCCGGTCTCGACGCCGCCGAACGCGATCGCCTACAGCACGGGATTCATCGAACAGAAGGATTTCAGGCTCGGCGGGATGCTGATGGGATTCCTGGGGCCCGCGCTGATCATTCTCTGGGTGTTGATACTCTCATAACGGACGGATATCCCATGAAGAAACAGAACGGCTTTTTCAGTTCTCTACAATCCCCGGAAGAACAAGGGGACCGCGTTCACGCAGAACGAACGGCGCAAGTACGGCCTGAGGGATCCTGCCGGAAGCAGGTCGAGACGATGGAGACCCAGATCCTCCGCGTCGCAGGCCAGCTGGAGGCCCTGGAGCAGCCGATCCAGAAATACGTGTACCTGAACGCGCTCCTCGACTCGAACGAAACGCTCTTCTACCGGACCGTCATCAGCGATCCCGCGCGGTTCCTGCCGCTCGTCTACACTCCGACGGTCGGCGAGGCGTGCGAGCGGATGGGTCACATCGCCCGCCGGCCGAGGGGGCTCTTCATCTCGATCAGGAACAAACACCGGATCGGGGAGATCCTGAAAAACTGGCCGGTCGAAGGACGTCAGGGTCGTCGTCGTCACCGACGGCCAGCGGATCCTCGGACTCGGGGACCTCGGCGTCGGCGGGCATCGGCATCTCGATCGGGAAGCTGACGCTCTACACGAGCTGCGCCGGGGTGCCGCCCGAGCACACCCTCCCGATCGTGCTCGACGCGGGGACCGACAATGAAAAGCTGCTGAAGGACCCGCTCTACCCGGGTCTGAAGCAGCCCAGGGTGAAGGGGCAAGGAGTACGACAAATTCATCGACGCCTTCGTGAAGGCGGTCGTCCAGAGGTTCCCGAGGGTGTGCATCCAGTGGGAGGACTTCGCGGGCGTGAACGCCATCCGGATCCTGGAGCAATACCGCGACAAAGTCTGCACCTTCAACGACGACATCCAGGGCACGGCGGCCATCGCGGTCGCGGGGTTCATCGCGATCAGCCGGCTGCTGGGCAAACCCTTCGGGGACCAGCGGTTCCTGTTCCTCGGGCGCGGGCGCCGCGGCGTTCGGCATCGCCGACATGATGGTGAAGAAGTTCGAGAAGGACGGGCTCGGCCAGGCAGGAGGCCCTCGCGCGCATCTCGATGTTCGACGTGAACGGGCTCCTGGTGAAATCGAGGTCGGACCTGGCCGATCACCAAAAACCGTTCGCGCACGACGGCGAGCCGTCGAACAATTTCGCCGAATGCGTCCTGCAGGCTGCGGCCGACCGCCATCGTCGGCGTCAGCACCGTCGGCGGGGCCTTCACCCGGGAGGTGATCGAAAACATGAGCGCGGTCAACCAGCGGCCGATCATCTTTCCGTATTCGAACCCGACGTCACGATCTGAATGCACCGCCGAGCAGGCATACACCTGGAGCGACGGCGGCGGCGATCTTCGCCAGCGGCAGCCCGTTCGCGCCGGTGACCCACAAGGGTAAAACGTTCACGCCGGGGCAGGGCAACAACGTCTTCATTTTCCCGGCGCTGGGCCTGGCCATCTACGCGACGGAAGCGAAACGTGTGACGGACGAAATGCTCATCACCGCCGCGGAGGCGGTGGCGGAGCAGATCACCGGGCAGGATTTCGCCAGCGGCCTGATCTATCCCGCCGTGAAAAATATCCAGGAGGTGTCGGTCAATGTCGCGGTAAAAGTTGCGGAGGTGATATTCAAGAGCGGGCTGGCCCGTGTGAAGAGGCCGAAGAACATCCGCAAATTCATCATGAAGCATATGTATCAACCGGTGTACCGCTAGCGTGGTGGCCGGCCGATCCGCGCGTGAAGGGTGATGCTCCGGACAACCGCCGGGGGAATGGTTGCGGGGATCCACGGAAACCGGCGGATTGCATGGCAAGGTATTTTATGGTATATTGCCCGCCGAATATGCCCTCCCCCACGGTTATCGCCCGAAAAGCGCAACGAAACCATTGAACGATCGTATCATCCAATATCATCAGAAAGGTGCCTGACATGAAAAAAGCCATTGTGGCGGTCCTTGCCGCCTGTGTCTCGATCACCCTGATGTCCTGCGGGGCCTCCCAGGAAATCACGAACTTTTGGAAAAATCCCGAGATGCCCGCGGGCCAGAAATACTCCAAGGTCTTCATCGCGGTGCTGACGGTGGACCGGGGCGCCCGGAACACCGTCGAAACGGACCTCGCCGCTGCGGCGAAGGCGCGCGGGCTCAGCGCGGCCAGGAGCATCGATTACTTTCCGAACATCGCTTCCAAGTCAGACATGCCTTCGGAGGGGGTGATCATGGCGAAGATCAAGGAACTGGGTTGTGACGCGGCCTTCACACTGAGCATCCTCGACGTCAAGAGCGAACAGCGGTACGTTCCGGGTGCGACGAGCTACGCCGGGGGTTACGCGCCGTATCCGAATTACGGATACTATGGCGGGTACTACGGCTATTACAGCTACAACTACGCGGTGGTCACGGAGCCAGGGTACTATACCACCGATAAAACATACTTCATCGAGGCGAACGCCTACGATGTGGCCACGGGCAAACTCAACTTCTCGATGCAGTCGACCGCCTACAACCCCACCAACCTGGACGACTTCAGCAAGGAATACACGTATATGCTGAGCCAGCGCCTGAACGAGGAAAAGCCCATGCCGGACGCCGGGAAATAAGATCGATCATCCAAACTCACACGAGGAGAACGAGAGACATGAGAACATTCAATAGTCATCAGTCCTTCCGGAGAGGGACGCTGGGCGTCGCGATGATGTTGTTCGCCGCCCTCGCGCTCAGCTCCTGCTATCCCGATTACGGGCTCACGGTCACGGACTACGACGCGGTCGCCACGTACCACGCTCCCGGGACCGACTACGGTTCGTACGCCAGCTTTTATCTCATCGACACGGTCCAGCACATCCTGCCGCCTTCCACCCCCGATGACGTCCCCCGGACGTTCGACCAGACGATCCTGACCTCGGTCCGGAACAACCTGGAAGCCGCCGGATATGTCTCGGTGGCCGATCCCGCCCTGGCTGATGTCCTCGTCCAGACGTCGATCACCCGGCAGGAGTACATGGTCTACTACGGATGGGGCGGCTACTATGGCTGGTACTGGCCGGGCTACTATCCGCCGGTGTACGGGTATTCCTACTCCACGGGCACGGTCGTCGTCGATATGGCCGACGTGGCCGCAAGCGCCGCCGCGACCCAGGTGAAATCGGTCTGGTTTGCCGTGTTGCAGGGACTGGCCGATGTCTCGACCACGTCCGCCACCGAAACGCGCATCCGGAACGGCATCAACCAGGCGTTCATCCAGTCACCGTACCTCGGCGCCCATTAACGACGGACCAGAAAAGGAGAAACCACGATGAGATTCAAGACCATACTTTTGCTGATACTGCTGCTGCCCGCCGCCCTCTGGTCCCAGGACATGACGACGGCCATTACCTATAACATGGCGTTTCCCACGGGGAACCTGCACAAATTCACGAACGAGATGAGCTGGCGCGGCATCGGCCTGGAGTTCCGGGACATGAAGAACTCCGACTTCGCGTACGGGCTGGTCACCGGGTGGAACGTCTTCTCGCAGCTCGGACGCGGCGAGACGATCGAGTTCGACAACGCGGCGATCAGCGGCACGAACGTCCGGTCGGTGAACTCGTTTCCGCTCCTCCTCAACGCCGACTACTACTTCGGCAACCGCGGGGATGTGCGTCCGTTCATCGGACTGAATGCCGGAACGTACTACATCAGCCGGCAGTTCGACATCGGGACGACGTCCTTCTTCGAGGACAACTGGCATTTCGGACTCGCGCCGGAAGGCGGGTTCTGGGTCCCGGTCGATCGTCGCACCTTCATCGTGTTCACGGGCCGGTACAACTACGCGTTCTCGGCGGGTGAATCGTACCTCCAGAGCGAGAACACCGCGTACGCCTACTGGGGCTTCAACATCGGCGTCGGATACTCGTACGACCTGTAGGCGCGGATGATCCATCCCGGCCGGACGCGGGTCACACCACGCCGTCCCGGCGTGAAGGGTGTTTTGAAGCGGATTGTCGTGCCGGACAGGCATGGCAGTCCGCTTCGTGTTGATGTGACCTGACCCCGACCGGCGCGGGAGACATCCCCGGATTCCATGGCGAAAACGCGTTTCCACTGGACCATCGTCGCCGCGGCGGCTCTTATCGCCGGCGCCGGAGAGGCACGGGCGCAGAACGCACTCCTCCAATGGACCACCTGGGCACTACTCCAGGCCGTTCCTTCCCCCGGGTTCAACGTCGATCACGACGCGGCAGGCGCGGCGCTCGTCGGAGAACTTCGCTGGCAGGTCGTTCCCCTCAATTACTCGTTCAGCGCAAACCGGCTCGTGTCCCCCGCGCAGTTTTTCCTCGTGAATCCCTTGCGCAGGCACGGCGGTTCGGTGGAAGGTTTCGTCGAGCCAGCCTGGGCGCTCCAGCCGTATCGGCGCTCCGGCGATGACCGCCTCGGAATGGGGGCGGGCCTCAGGATGTTCCTGCCGCTGGTGGAATACGGCGAGCGCCTCTCGTTCTCCGTGGGGGGGAAGGTCCTCGTCCGTGAGAACTCCGCCGGTGGACGCTCCAACACCGCAGGACTCGAGCTCGGCGTCTACACACTCTTCGGCATCGTCGGGCTTCGCGTCGACCTGACCGGGGATCCGGCGCACCGGGCGTCGATGTCGCTGGCGTTGAAATATTACTAGCCATGCCACGACGCCCCTCCAGAGCGCTCCAACCCGCGATCCTCGTGTCATTTGCCTCGAAGATCCTCCCGTCGTCCGTTCCGATGATCCTCCTCGTGGCCGTCACGGCGCTCGCGCCTGGTTGCGCCTGGGTGGGCGGCGTCGCCTCCACCGTCGCGGGAAATTTTTCGAGTCCCGCGGTCCCTGAAGTCATGAGCGGTTTTCCGCCCCTGGGGGGCGCCCGGCTCTCCGTGCAGTGGGTCGGACATTCGACCGTCCTGATCCGGATGGACGACCGCGTCATCGTCACGGACCCGTTCCTGACAGCCCAGGTGGGTGGAATCAAGGCCAGATTAATAGAGCCGGGGATCGACCTGGATTCGCTCGATCGCCTGGACATCATACTGATCTCCCACTCCCACGCCGACCACCTGAGCCTGGGAAGTCTCGGGATGATCGGAGAGCGGTTCCCGGCGGCGGACCTGGTGTTTCCCGTGGGCGTCGAGGAGTTCCTGCCGCGGTATAGCTTTCCTCTCCACCGGCTGTCGCGCGCCGACCGGAGCGCCGGACGGTGGAAGGGGGAGACCGTCACCATCGGCGGCGTGAACGTCACCGCCGTCGCCTCGGCCCACTGGGGCGGACGGTACGGCTTCGACGGGTCGATCTGGGGATTCTCCGGTTACACCGGATACATCATCGAATACCACGGGCTGACGGTCTATTATCCCGGCGACACCGGGTATGACCCGGAGATGTTCCGCGCCATCGGTGAGGCATACTCCATCGACCTCGCCCTCCTCCCGATCGCGCCCTGTTATGACCCGGCGAGCGTCGGGACCCCGAACCACGTGGGGCCGCTCGGAGCGTTGAAAATCCTCGAAGATTCGAGGGCCTGCGCCATGGTCCCCATCCATTACGGGACGGTCCACGAGCCGATGGATCCCTTCAATGCGATCGAGGTGTTCCTCGGCCTGGCAAAGGAAGATGAGGCCCTGATGGGGAAAATCGACATCCTGAACATCGGCGAACAGGCGGTAATTGTCAGGTGATTTTCGTATATTGGCCCCGATGTTTCTCACGTTGTGCAGAGGCATGGCGCGTTCAATCCCTTTAAGCGGACCAATGACACGAATTCGGATCATCCCCGGGCTGTTGATCCCCCTCGTTTTCGCGGCGGGACTGGCTGGGATGGCCGGTACCTCCCGCGCCCAGGAAACCGATCCACCGCCCGGCGTCACGCTCGATCCGGCCCCGCCGCCTCCGCCACTGTTTACACTCGCACTCGCGGGGGGACCGGCCGTCCGCGGACCGCTCGCCCCGCGCCCCGAATCTCGCCCGATGATGCAGCTCGACGCCGGCTACCGGCCGTGGGACGACTCGAAGCACCTCGCGTGGGGCGTGACGGAACTCGCGCTCCTGGAATTCCTCCCCTGGGCGCTCGCCCGATGGATCAGGGATTTCGAACAGCCCTCGGACAATTATGCGATCGTCAACCCCGACACCTGGTGGAACAATCTCCAGAAGGGGTGGGAGTACGACACCGACAACTTCACCGCGAACCACCTTGGGCATCCCTATCACGGGGCGCTTTTCTTCAACGCGGGTCGCGCGAACGGGTATGATTTCTACGAATCGATGGCGTTCTCGCTCGGCGGCAGCGTCGTGTGGGAGTTCTTCGGGGAGAACTACCGGCCGTCGATCAACGACTGGATCTACACGGGCGTGGGGGGGGTGAACCTGGGCGAGATCCTCTTCCGGCTCTCGACGATGGTGACCGACAACACGGCCACGGGATCGGGGAGGGTGTGGCAGGAGATCGGCGGCACCCTCGTCAACCCCGTGCGCGGCTTCACCCGCCTGATCAGTGGGGAAACGGCCGCACGTTTTCCCCAATCCCTCCTGGCGCGACCCCGCGAATTTCCGGCTCACGCTCGACGCCGGCGCGCGGGCCTTCGACAAGAACGGAGACCTGAACTTCCCCGAAGAGGAGATCGACGGGACCTTCGTGATGCGCCTCGCCTACGGAAACGAATTCACGCCCCGGGAGCCGTTCTCGGCGTTCTCGATGCGGCTTGCCGTCGCGACGGGGGTCCCCCACCTCGCGGGGATCAACACGACCGGGCACCTCTTCGGAGGGAAGCTCGGGCCGGAGCGGCACCGCCTGGACGTCAACCTCGAATTCGACTACAACAACCTCAACAAGGACATCCCGGAACCGGGCGACAGCATCGTCTTCAAGGGGATCGTCTTCGGATCGGTCACGGTGAACCCTCACGTCCTTTCCAGGTTCCGGCTGGGGGAGGGGACGGACCTCGTCACCCACGCCGGCGTCGGGCTCGCCCTTATGGCCTCCACCCCGAACGATTACTACATGGATCCCACGGCCGGGGGAGGGCGCAATTACGATTTCGGTCCCGGCGCCGGGATGACGCTGAAGGCGTCCATCCTGGGGGAGCAGTGGGAGTATGTCTCGCTGTACTACCGGGGGTTGTGGATTTTCACGCAGTCCGAGCCGGCCGAATCGAGGCACCACATTCACTTTTTGATCCTCGAAACACAGTACCCGCTGACGCCCTTCTTCACGGTGGGCGTGGAACTCGGCCGGTACTGGCGCGAAAGCGTCTACGATTCGTATCCCGACGTGAACCGGAGCCATTCGCTCGGCCGGCTCTTCTTCCGTACGGCGATCATCTCCATCTGAGCACCGTAACCATGACCGTCAACCCGGGATGAAAATACACTCCATACTCGCCGTGGCGATGCTCCTCGGCGGCGCGCCCGCCGACGGCTTTGCCCAGGAGTCCGGCCAGGGGTCCGGCCGGCTGGCCGACCGGCTGATGCTCGACGGAGTCTATACCCGTCATCTCGGGGAATACGGGGACGTCTGGGCGAGCAACTCCGGCGCCACCGTTTCCTACGGAATAGCGTTCCCGGAACACAACCTCCTGGTGTTCCGGACGGGGTACCTCACGAGCGCGCTTGCCGACAGTGTCGCCTACCCCGACGCGAAGCTGGACGTCATCCCCCTGCACGTCGGCGGCCGATACTACTTCCTGACGGATCGGGTGATGCCCTTTGCCGCGTTCATGACCGGGATGAACGTGATCTTCGAGAACACCGGCCTGGACGGGGAACAGGTCGAGCGGACGCACGCAAAATTCGCGTGGGAGTTCGGGGTGGGAGCGACGGTGAATGTCGCCGGCAACCTCGCCGTCGACGCTTCCGCGAGCTACAACAGCAATTTTTATACTCACGAGGCGATGGCGACGGGGTTCGCGTACACCGTCGGGCTCGCCTGGAATTTCAGGGAATGACCGGTGAGCGGGATGCGGCGATGAAGAGCGTAACGATGAAAACCGGATTGCTGATCGTCCTGGCGGCGTCGCTGGCCGTCCCGGCGCGGGCGCAACGCGACGCTCCGGCGGTGGGCGGAGCGCATAAGTTCGGGATCGTCGCCAAGGCCGGTCCCGCCATCCCCACGGGCGAATTCAACGATCTCTTCAGCACCGGTTTCGCCGGTTACCTGGAATTTCCCTACGACGTGAGCGAGGCGATGCAGCTCTTCGCGAGCGTGGGCTACACCCGGTTCGCCGTGGACAACGACAAGCTGAATCACGAGCTCGAAATCGCGGGGATCCCCGGCACCGCGGAGCTCGACGCCCCGTACACGATCGTCCCGCTCCTCGCGGGCCTCAAGTATTTCAGCCACTACGGCAGCTTCTGGCCGTATTTCACGTTCACGTTCGGGCTCTACGCCCAGGAACTGAAGACCTCGGGCACGATCACCGACGGGGGAGTGACGACCACCCTCACGCCGACCACGCAGACCTGGTCCCAGGGCGCCTTCGGCGTGGGGCTCGGCACGATGATCGAGCTCGGCAACCGCTGGTCGCTCGATTTCGACGCGAAATTCAACTCCGTGATCGACTACGAGGGGAGGGTCCTCATCGGCACCTCCGGATCCGAGAACGTCTCGACCCGCGCGATCAAATTCGCGAGCATCCTCGGGGGCCTGAGTTATAAATTTTAATCAACATTCCGGCCGCGACCCGGCCGGCGATCATTCTTCATCACTCACACAACCATGAAAGGATTCACCATGAAATACCTCCTCATCGTCCTGACATTCATCGCCACTGCGACGGCGTGCTCACAGGATTATTTCGAACTCCTCAGGCAGGACATCAAGACCTCCAAGGTCGCGATCCTCACCGAATCGCTCCCGATGACACAGACGGAATCCGACGCATTCTGGCCGATCTACCGCGAATACGACCTCGCGCTGAGCAAGCTGGCGGACCGCAGGCTTGCGGGCATCAAGGACTACGCAAAAGTCTACAAGAACATGACCGATTCAGCCGCGAATTCGCTCGCCGAGGTGTCGTTCAAGCTCCAGCACGACCGCAGCAACCTGTTGCAGGAAACGTTCAAGAAGGTTTCGAAGGCCACCAACCCGGTGCTGGCGGCGCGGTTCGCCCAGATCGAAAACCAGATCCTCACCCTGCTGGACATGCAGCTTATCGAGGCGGTTCCCCTGATCGAGATGCCTGCAAAGAAAGACGCCGGCAAGGAGAAAAAATAACCTGATTTCAGGTCCGTGCCATTCACCGGCGATATCAACCAACGAAGGAGAACATATGACGTTTAATCGGAAACTGACACACAGGCCCGGTGCGCTCCCGGGGTGGACCGGACGCGCATTCATTATCGCGCTCGTCCTGCTCCTCCACACCGCCGGATCGAGCTCGTTCGCCCAGAAACCCCAACTCACGGTCCTGGGGGGATGGATGCTGAACAGTTCCGTCGACGGGTACTACGGTTCGCTGGATATGCCCGATGCCGTCAACTGGGGCGGCACGCTGACCTTTCCCGTGCAGTCAGGGATGTCGGTGGAACTCTCCTACACCCGGCAGGAGACGGAAGTTCGATTCGAACCCTATCTTTTCGATGCTCCGTATCCCGCGGGAACGCTCAGCGCGGCCTCCGTCCAGTACTTCATGCTCGGCGGAATCGCCGAGAAAGCGCGCAGCACTGAAAAAGTGCGGCCTTTCGGTCTGTTCCAGGGCGGCGTGTTCGTACTTACCCCCGATGATCCGCTCTACGATTCCGTCACGAAATTCGCGCTGGCCTTCGGCGGCGGGCTGAACATCGACCTGTCGGAGAAGATCGGCCTGCGGATGCAGGGACGCCTCCTTTTACCGATGTGGTTCGATGGCGGGTACATTTACGCCGGGGGCGGTGGGGCGGGGGTCGGCGTGAGCGCGGGCATTCCGATCGTCCAGGGCGATTTCCTCGGGGGACTGACGTTCAAGTTTTAACGGTCACCTGAATGGACCCCGGTACAACCTCTCAGGATGATGAATGATGCATGACAAGCCACTCCGAACAGTAACGAATGTCGTCGGGCGGGGGGCCGCGTATTGTTTCCTCGCGGTCCTCATGCTCTGCACGTTCAACGCGCCCTCGTTCTCGCAGAGCGCCGGCGAATACGGGACGGAATTCAACGGCGGGGTGATGGTCGCGACCGGGAAGTACGCCAACTACTTCAACCCGGGGTACATTTTCCAGGGCGGCGCGTACAGCGGCCTGAGCGAATCGATACGGTTCGGCATCGCCATCGGATACATCCACAGCACGGTGGACGGTGAGGCCGTCTCCGCGGACCTCTCCTCGACCAACCCCGGCGCATACACAATCGAGGGGAGCCTCAAGGGACTTCCGCTCCTTTTAAGTCTCAGGATGGTGACGCCGGGGAAGGGGATGCGCTTCTACGGGCTGCTCGACGCCGGTGTCTATTGCTACTGGGTCAAACTCGAGGGGACGACCACCGGCACTTCGGCCCCCGCGCCTCTCCCGTTCGAGGAGCAGTTCTTCAGCGAGCCGGGAGTGGTCTTCGGGTTTGGCGGGCTCTATCCCGTGGGCGCCAACGTTTTCCTCGACCTCAGCGTCCGGTATCATCTCGTGAAGAACGCCAATTACGCGGAGTACTACGATAGTGACACGTTCTCGATGAACACGAGCCAGTTCCTGGGCATACAACTGGGATTGAACTACGCGTTTCCGCTCTGAAGCGGGGCGAGGTTCCGTCATCGCCGGGATCAGCCCGGCACTTCCCAGTGTTCTTCGAGAGAGTTGCTGATCAGGAGCTGGCGGACCGCGGAAATCTCTCCGTTCTGCTGCCTCAACCGCGTTTCAAGCCGGTGTATCTCCCTACGCATGATGCGGACATTCAACGGATCACGGGGGAGGGGTCCCTCCGTGACGATCGGGTGGATGGGCATGAAGACGCGGCCGTGTTTCTGGATTTTTTTCAATCGCGTGCTCCCTCCTGCCTGGTGATGGACGATCCCCGGCGCATGCCGGACGGCCTGATTGAGCTTGAAGAAACGTACTCAATCTCACCCCCAATAACAATAGAGTGTACGAAAATAGTGCCCGGAAGTTGCCGGAGCAACATTCGTACCGCCGGTCAGACGGCCGCGATCACCCTCTCGAGTCGCCGCTTCACTTCCGCGGAGATCTCTTCCATCACCGGGTTGTCGACGATCTTCGACATCGTCGTCGGATCGAACGCCGAAACCGTCGTAGCGTCCCCTTTTTCGTACACAATCACGTTGCAGGGGAGCAGCAGGCCGAGTTCAGTTTCCGCCAGCAGGGCCTTGTGGGCGTAGGGTGGGTTGCATGCGCCAAGAATCACGTATCGCGGAAAATCCACGTCCAGCTTCTTCTTCAGCGTTTCCCGGACATCGATCGTCGTGAGGACTCCGAACCCTTCTTTTTTCAGTTCCTCGGTGACCCGCACGACGGTGTCCTCGAAGCCGCTCCCCGACACTTTCGAAATGCCGTAGTTCATTTTCTTGTCCCCGTCAGCCGGCCGCCTGCGCACCGACCTGTTTGTCGAGCAGTTCCTTCAACATGTGTTTCGGCGCGGCGCCGACGACCCCATCCACGACTTTTCCTCCCTTGAAGATCGCGAGCGTGGGGATGCTCATGATCCCGTACGATTGCGCGGTTTCCTGGTTTTCGTCGGTGTTCAGTTTGACCACCCTGGCCTTGCCGTGGTATTCCGCGGCGATTTCCTCGACGATCGGTCCCACCATTTTACACGGCCCGCACCACGGCGCCCAGAAATCCACCAGCACCGGGAGCTCCGATTCCAGGACCTCTTTCTTGAAATTTTGATCTGTTCCCGTGACGATCTGTTTGGTTGCCATACGTTAGTCCTTTGGTATTGTCGTTAATTTCAACACCCGGTAGAGAGGGCAGACTCCGAAGGTCGAGGTGAGCAGAAAGGCCACCGCGACGATGCCGAAAATCAGCGCCATCGTGCCGCTCAGTTCTCCTGCAAGGTAGAGCGCCCCGATCAAAATGGCAATCGAAGTGCGGAGTCCCCGGTCGATTCTTCCCATGTTCTTGTTCATCGGATTCACAGTAATTGATGATGGACGGTTCCCATGGATATGATGCACGCTTGCGGGAAAGGATTCGCGGGGGGGGGGGGGATCGTGTTCCAGGCCGACTCCGGGCCCACATCAAACACGGGCCTGCTCCCCACCCGGACCTGCGCGGTTCCCTGCCCCCGCCTATTTCAGGCGTAATTTACGGTGGGGCGGGGTGGGGTAGAGGCGGAAAAGCGTGACCGTCTTCTTCATGCTGTCGAGCCGCGCGGAGCACCGGGGGCAGCGGCTGATATGGGTCCTGATCGGACGGCACTCCGGCGAATTGAGGTCCCGGCCCAGGTCGGCGCAGATTTTCCTGAAAGCCTTCCGGCAGGCAGCGGGGTTCTTCTTCATGACGCCATGAATTCGTTCAGTTCTTCCCTCAGGAAGACGCGCGCCCTCCGCAGGCGGGATTTTACCGCCGGGACCGTCAGTTTCGTGATCTTCGCCGTCTCTTCCGCCGATTTCCCCTCCAGGTCGCGCAGGATGAAGACCAGCCGGTAATCCACCGGGAGCTTCCGGATGGCCTCGTCCAGCCGGGCTCTGAGCTCGCCGTCGATCGCCTGCTCGAGGGGGGTGTTTCGCCATCGGGGAACCGGTTCGGCCGCGTGCCGGCCGTCGTGACCGCGGTCCGCGCCCTGCTCCCTCGCGATGATCTCCTCGATGCTCACGGCGTGTTTTTCGAGCTTGCCACGCCTCCGTTTCATCAGGCAGTTGTTGGCCACAATGCTGTAGAGCCAGGTGCTGAACTTCGAGCGGCCGTCGAACTGTTTCAGGTTCCGGAAGACGTTGACGTAGGTGTCCTGGAGGGTCTCCTCGGCGTAGTTCCGGTCGCGGCAGACCTTGAAGGCGAAGCTGAAGATCGTGTCTTCGTACTTTCGGAAGAGGCGGTTGAAGGATTCGGAATCGCCCGACCGGGCGGTGGCGATCAGCTCGGCGGTGGCCTCTTCGGCCGCGGCGGCCTTTCTGTCACTGTCGTTTTTCAATGTCATACTGATGGAAAATACGGAAAAAGGCACAAAAAAACCCCGCGCCTCTCGGTGCGGGGTTTCGGTTGAAACGCTGAAGATCGTTTAGATGATCTGAACGTTCGCGGCCTGGAGGCCTTTCGGTCCCTTTTCGACTTCGAACTCGACCTTGTCGCCTTCGTTCAGGTTCTTATACCCGTCGCCGACGATAGCCCGGAAGTGGACGAATACGTCTTCGCCCTGCTCGCGCGTGATGAAGCCGTAACCTTTGGCTCCGTTAAACCATTTCACAGTTCCTTTTTCCATGGTAGTATCTCCTTTCATGGATTTGATGTTACCGGCAGAACAACCGGCTTGTAATGTGTACGCCGATGACTTGGCTCCTGACATGATGCTGTGATGGATGGCGACACGGACCAGCGAGTGGGGTGGTACTATCTATCAGCAGGGGGTCGAAGCGTGATGTCTTACACTTCTTTTGCAGGGTGGCTCTTATCTTGATACGGTGTACTGTTATTTGACATGGAAAGATACGGACATTCGAGTTCAATTCCAAATCCCGGACTGCGTCATTCTACTCCCCGGGGCCGGAAGTGGCGAACGGCGACGAAAATCGCCAATAACAGGGTGTCGAAAATTTTTCCGCGAGTGTTCTCCATCCTCACCCCTTTTTTCGACATATCGTCGAACCGGCCAACGGAGCACGAATTTGACATTCCCGGGGGTCGTCCGTACATTATCCCCAGGAACATCATCCATCAGCGGCCATTGACATAAGGGAATTTCCGGTATCGGAGCGTCTCCCGATGTACCGGCAGCCCTCGACCCCCCACTCCCCACGGCTACCCCTACCCGCACCCCGTCCACGATCCCGGAAATCCCCGGTTCACCCCGGAGGATGTACGATGAAAATTCAGATGCTGTACCTGGTCCTGATCGCGTCCGTTGCGATGACGCTGTCTCTCGCGGATGTGATCCTCGCCGATCCCCAATCGCCGGACCGAACCGCACAGGCGACAGCGGGATCCGAAAAAATCTATTCCATTATTTCCACTACCCTGGAGAAGTTACAAAGTAAGGGGGTGACCGCTGGTAACGCCGGGTTGATGGACGTCCTCCGCCGGTTCAACACCCGCCTCACCATGTTCGATGAATCCGGAAGGCTCGGACTGAATCTCGATGTCACGGCGGTGTCGGCGGGACTCCTTCAACGCCTCGATGAGATGGGCGGCGAGGTCGTCCACGCGATCCCCGAGGCTCGCCTCGTGGCGGTCTATCTCCCGATCGACAGGGTCGGGGACGTCGCGGCGATGGACGATGTCCGCATCGTCCGCCCGATCATGGCCGGTGTCGCGAACACCGGTTCGGTGACGAGCGAAGGGGACACGCTCCACCACGCGCTTGACGTCAGGGACGACCTGGACGTCACCGGGGACAGCGTCGCCGTGGGAGTGATCTCCGACGCCTGCTTCACCTGGGCCGGGAGCCAGGCGCTCGGCGACCTCCCGGCCGGGTTCGGCCCGCCGAATTTCACATTCGCCAACGGCGTGAAATCGGGACCGTCGGGCGACGAGGGGACGGCGATGATGGAAATCGTCCACGACCTCTCCCCGAATTCCGACCTCTATTTCTACGGCGCGCTGAGCCTGGGGGGGAGCGCCACGATGATCGACGCGATCCAGCGGCTCGTGCGCGAGAAATCGTGCGGGGTCATCGTGGACGACCTGACCTATTTCGACCAGCCGATGTTCGAGGACAATACGGCGGCCACGGCCGGGATGATCGCGGCCGCCGCGCAGTGGGCGGCGGACACCGGCGTCATCTATGTCAGCTCGGCGGGGAACTGGGCCCAGGGTGGTGCCACCGACAGGTCGCACTACCAGGCGAATTTCCGGGACAACAACGCGGCGGCGAATACGCCGGTCAAACCGCTGCCCGCCATCGCGATCCCCCAGCCCGCGCCGCCGGCCGGGTACGCGGCACCGTTCGACAACCTTCACGATTTCGACGCGGGCCTCGCGGTCGACGCCGGGCTGATGGTGATCGTGCCGCCCTTCACCGGGGGGGAACCGCCCGAACTCGACGTGGTCCTCGAGTGGAACGAGGCCTGGGGGGCGTCCACCAACGATTTCGACCTCTATCTCTACGACGGGGCGATGTCCGTCATCAAGGCCTCGAGCACGACGTTCCAGCTGGGAGGCCAGAACGCCTACGAGGCGGTATCGTACACGAACGGTTACGCCCACCCCGAAACGCTGAATGTCGTGATCAACCTCCACGTGCCTCCCGTTGTGGCGCCGCAACTCCTCGGTCTCTATATATATGGTTGTTCCTGGGTCGAGTACAATACGCCCGAGAACAGCATCTGGGGACAGCCCGGGATCACCGACGCGATCGCCGTCGGCGCGGTGCCGTACAACAACAGCGTCGTCAACGAGCCCTACAGCTCACGCGGAAATTATGACGTCTACTTTCCCCTTTACCAGAGCAGGGAAAAACCCGACCTCGTCGCCGTCGACGGGAACGTGGTCACCGGAACCGGAGGGTTCGGGCAATGGGACGGAACCAACTGGCGGTTCTACGGGACGTCGGCCTCCGCCCCGCACGTCGCGGGGATGGCCGCGCTCCTCCTCTCTCAATCCCCGGCGATGACGCCGGCGCAGGTCCGGGCGAAATTCAACCGAACGGCCATCGATCTCGGGATCCCGGTCTTCGACCAGATCTTTGGAAATGGAAGGGCCGACATCGAAATCGCGATGCTGGAGGTGGATACGTCGGCCGTCTCATCGTCGGGTCCGTATTCCGATACCAGCGTTGTCGATGTCCCCGATTTCTTTTCCACCGCGGACGGGTATGCCGTGAACCGGGTCATGGTCACCGGGGGGACGGGGCCGCCGACAGACCTTCAGATCAGCTATTCGCTGGCCGCGGGAAATCCCTATGATGACGCAGGCGTCCAGGACCTCGGCTGCCCGACGGTGCGACGCTGGTATACGTTGTCGCAGACGGGCGGCACCTCCGGCCAGTTCGATGCGGTGGTGACGGCGTATGTCGACGAAACGGAACGCCTGTCGGCCGGGATCGCCGACACCAACCTTGCGCTCCTGCACTGGAACGGATCGTGGTTCGACATCGTGCCGGAACTCTCGCCGCCCGAAAGGGTCGGGGATACCTGGGTCGTCACGGGGGAGATGCAGGGCGCGACCTTCTCGCCGTTCTTCGTCGGGCACCTGTTACGCGGGCTCGAGGTGACCGGGATCTCGGGGGGCGACGGCCCGCCCGATTCCACCGTGTCGGTGAAGTTCGGCGTGAACAATGCCGGTAACGGATGGGACACGCTCCGCTGCACGCTGTACGATTCCCGCGGCTGGGCGTTGCCGTTCTCCGACTCGGCGTTTTCGCTGATCGCGGCCGCAGTCGAAACGCTCGAAATCGAGGTGACCATATCAGGGTCCGATACCGCCGGGATCATCGATACGGTGACGCTCGTGGCACGGTCGGTATCGGATACGACCGTAGCGGATACGATATTCGTCACGGTGACAGTCACAGATCCCACCCTCGCGGTGGCGGTGGATTTGATCGAAGGGTGGAACATGGTGTCCGTACCGGTGGAGATGGAGGATATGAGCAAGACGGCGCTGTACCATGCAGCATTCATGAGAGCATACCGCTATGACAATGGATATGTCTCAGCGGAAACGCTCGAAGTCGGTGTGGGCTACTGGGTGAAACTTTCCGCGGCGGACACGGTGGTATTCTCCGGTCTCGCGAGGGACGAGGATTCGGTCGACGTCGTAGCGGGGTGGAACATGATCGGGACGATCACAGCGCCGGTCGCGGTCGGGGACGTCGCGCAAGTTCCCGGCGGGATCGTGCTGTCGAACTATTTCGGCTTCAACGGGGGGTATTTCACCGCGGATTCACTCAGGCCGGGTCTTGCCTACTGGGTGAAGGTATCGTCCGCGGGGAAACTGGTGCTTAAAAAATAGCCTCCGGCTCGTGCTTGCGGAAAAACACCTCTCCCCCCCTCCCGGATGGAGGAGAGGGGAGAGCGACAGCTTACATTGCGGGCCAGAGCCAGCCGAATGTTCCACCCGTCACCGAGGCGTAAATGAGGGCGTCAAAGATAGATTTAAAGGTCGTGCTCCACGACCTCTTGTACCAGATCGAGTTCTGGAGCAGCCCCAGGCCGTATCCTGCGAACGCGACCACACCCGCGAACCGGTGGACGGCCAGGTACTCTGCTCCCGGTCCGAGTGCTCTTCCGGCCACATACGCCGAAAAGATGCTGATCAGGACGCTGTAGAGGAACCAGAGCGCCAGTTCCTTTCCCATTCCAGGAGGACCGCTCGGGAAAATGGTGATGAACGCCACCGGTCCTTTCTTGAATTTTTCGATGAACGCCGGGTCGCTCATCGCCTTCATGCTCCCGGCGTGGGGGAAAATGTAATCGCCCGGCGGAATGTTAAGCTTTCGCAGGGCGTCCATCGCTTGGTCTTCCCCGGGCATTGCCTTGAAATCGCCCGCATGGTACTTAAAAACCATATGAATAAGGGAACTCACGATGAACACGAAGACGGCCGACACGAAGATCGGCAGCCACAACGACATGATGGGAACCATTGTATCCTCCAAGGGTAATTGTGTTGATTTGCCGCCGGATGCCCCATCCCGGCGGCCGGCCGGGGCGGCTGGAGTGGGTCCGGATGAATAATGGCTGAAAGTAGGTATTTAACAGGCGGTTGTCAAGGGAGAAAGTTTGCTTCGGCTGGATTTATTGTGTATATTTAATCCTTCACACATCGCGGGGTGGAGCAATTGGTAGCTCGTTGGGCTCATAACCCAAAGGCTGCAGGTTCAAGTCCTGCCCCCGCTACGCGAAAGGCCGAATCCAAAAAGATTCGGCCTATTTATTTTAATGACCCAAGATAAACCAGCACCCTCTAGATGCAACTTGACTTTCTTGCAAAATATTTATACGTTCGCACCATAAGCAGTATCATCATACGGACAAGCAAGGAGCTTGTGGGAGCGTTGATGACTTTCTGCTGATCACTCCCCGCTGCTTCCCTGCCACCTGCATCATTCCTTCAAGCGCGTTCTCGTTCAAGATCATCCTCTGCTTCTCGTTTTTAATTTTTCTTTTCGGAGGCCCCTATGATCTCGGTAAACAAATTTCCAAATGCCACACAACGAGATATCAAGCGAATTGTGAGCTATATTCTCAATATTATTCTCGCATTTATCTGCATCCTCCTTATCCTACAAAACCGCCGACTAAAATCGGCCGAGGGTGGTGACTCTGGTTCGATACTCGAAACGGGTACAAAGGTGGAGTCTTTTAAATATCGCAATCTCGATGGAGAGGAGGCAACCTTTCAGTACGCCGGTCACGATGTGAATCAATTATTTTTTGTTTTTACGACTTCATGCCCACACTGCCAAAATAGTCTTTCGGAAGTTCAGCAGCTTGTCGATATCATCTTGGCTAGGGGCGATGTGAATCTCTTGGGCGTATCTCTTGCTACACGGGAACAGACCCTAAAATATATTATTGACAACAAGCTCCGATTCCCGATAATAACGGTTGACCAGGATTTTGTCTTGAAATATCGCACATCAAGCATCCCTACTTTGATTCTTGTTGGCAGTGAAGGTACTGTAAAGCATGTATGGCGTGGTGAATTGAATTCTAACCGTCGCATTGAAATAATTAATCAAATCAATGAGTCGATGGTGGCGGCTCAGGAGGTATCAAAATAACCACCTTGCATTGTCGCTTAACAGAGGAGGTGTCTGATGAAATACATCAAAAACGACATTCTCGTTCTGGTCCTTGTGTCCGTGGTTGCAGCAGCGGGCCTATTACAACTGTTCTATGAGGAGGCCTACGCTTGCCCATATTCATGTGTTCAGGCATGGTGTGAGTGCAGATGGAGACCAGGGATTGGAGAGTGGAATGGTGAACCGTACTGCTATAGCACCCTGCCCACGAACCAATGTAATCCAAATCGGTCAAACTGTGATTACTATATAAGCTGCGCCCAATACTGTTCTTCTTGGGGGGATAGTTTGAGCTGTATCGGGGAAGGACCTTGGTAAATTAAATATTCTGATCGAGAGCCCGATGTTGACCGTCAACACCGGGCTCTTATATCTTATTTATTGTGCGATGAATGTCGTAAAGGAGGCCGATGATGTCAACGATATTCTTTCTACGGACATTATTTTCGTTGATCCTGATTATGGCGATTCATATGACGGTTCTGACCCAGTGGTTTAAATCAAGCTTTCCAGTGAACCGCCGATTATCGATGATTGAATCTAATGGGGGCAGTGTATTCGTCGGAACACGGGAATTTCCTTCAATGTCGCACCTTTATCGGTCGATGAACGGGTTGCCGTGGGATATCGCCGACAGTGGTATCACCATGATCAGGGCTTCAGTGGAGGCGATGTCATTTTCGACCAATGCCATTTTCGGCGTTACGAGCGGCGACGGTGTCTGGAGATCGACAAATGGCGGGACCTACTGGGAAGAGTCAATCACCGGCTCTGGTTATAAAACATTTATGGCGTCGATCTCAATAATAACTCCCCAGAGCGACGCCGAATATATATTCTGTGCGGCGAATGCTGAGGGTGTATACCGATCAACGGATTATGGCGGGTCATGGCGAGTGTTGAATACCGGCCTTACCCAGAAGTGGATAAATTCATTTGCAACACAAGACTCGTTCCTTTTCGCAGGAGTCCCCCTCATCGGCGGAGCAAGCAAAGGATGTATTTATCGCACGTCAGACTACGGCGAGTCCTGGAAGGCGGTCACCAACGGCCTTACCGATAGCGCAACGAGAGCGCTTGCCGTGACGCCATTCGGGATTCTTATGGCCACCGGTTACAAAGGCGTCTATCTCTCGACCGACCATGGAGATCAATGGTATCCTGTCAATAACGGTCTCCTCAACGATACCGTACTTTCGCTGGCGGCCCTTGGATCAACGGTCTTTGCGGGTACACACGGTGGAGGGGTATACATCTCCACCGATAGTTGTCGTAATTGGCACGAAATCAACGAAGGACTCCCGTCAAGAAAAATTATTTCCCTGTTGGCCTGTACCTCCACGAAGTTGTACGCAGAATCCTATCCCGACACAGGGTTGTGGATGAGGCCCATCTCCCAGGTGGTTTCCGTCGAGGCCGGCTCAAATCCTGTCCCCGATCAATACCAGCTCGATCAGAACTATCCCAACCCGTTCAATCCCTCGACATCGATATCGTATTCAATTCCTATGCGGACATTTGTAACAATGAGAGTCTTCGATCTCCTCGGACGGGAAGTCGTGACCTTGGTGAGTGGAGTAAGATCGCCCGGTCAATATGAGGCCCGGTGGGACGCGGAGAGTATGCCAAGTGGGGTTTACCTTTGTCGGCTGGAGACTGATCGATCGACCCAGGTGAGGAGGATGCTCCTGGTACGGTGAGGACCGTCCGCCCGGTTATCCCCAGCTCGTAAATGTCCAGGATGGACGTCGCAACTTGACGAAAGTTCGGCCCCCCGCTACAACGACTGTAAAATCAGAAATCCCCGCCACGACCAATCCGGCGGGGATTTCTGTTTGTTACGACTCGGATGCTATTTCATCAATACCATCTTCTTCGTCTCTGTGAATTCGCCTGCAGTGAGGCGGCAGAAGTAGATCCCGCTCGGCATGCCGTCAGCATCCCAGGAGGTCGACCGGGATCCCGCATCCTGTATCTCATCGATGAGGGTCTTGACTTCCCGCCCGAGCATGTCGTACACCTTGAGGACGACACGTCCCCTTGCCGGGAGTGAATACCGGATGACCGTCGCCGGGTTGAACGGATTGGGATAGTTCTGCTCTAAGGTGTACGCCCGCGGGAGAGGGGCCTGACCGGGTGCCTCCCCATCCGGCGGAGGCGGGGGGAGCTCCCGGTTCGGGACGATCGTGATCCTGGCCGCGCCCGGCGGAATGGACGACGATGATGAGAGAATGAGCGTCCCCGCCTGGCTCGCTTTCACCCAGTACCCCCTCCCCGGCAGGATCGTCGGGGAAACTTCGTAGGCTCCGCCGTACCCGAAAAATTCTGATGTGACGATCCCCGGGGGGAGCTCAGGATGGCTGCCGCCTGGATGACGATGCTCGTCGAACCAATGAGGTTCCATCCCGCGACGACGGGGATCGAGACAGAACCCGATGGCGTACCGGTCACCGTCGCGACCTGGTCGCCCGCGAACTTCATCCAGTACCCGATGCCGGGACGCAGGGAGGATTCGGAATTGTACCCGGCGCCGTAGGAATACGCCTCCGATTGGGCCGTCGGAAATAGGGCCGCGACCGAGGACTCGGGGACGGCCACCGGCAGGCAGACGAGATTCCACCTGTCGTTCAGACTGTAGAAGACGGTATTCTGGTGGACCTGGCTCGACCGGTACAACGCGCCATCGCCGCCAAGGAGCAGGTTGGTTCCGGACAACGCCACCGCGTGCAGATCGCCCGTGGTGCTGTCCCGCGCCTGCGCCCAGGTCTCCCCACCGTCGCCGGTCGTGAGGATTATACCGCTGTCCCCGACGACCCATCCGGCCAGGGGACCGGAAAAGAAACAATCGTGGAGGTCCGTGCCGGTCCCTGTCTCGAGCGTCGTCCACGATTCGCCGGCGTCGGTTGTCCGGACGATCGTCCCGCTGTCGCCGATCGCGAAACCTTCGGAGTCCGAGGGGAAAAAGAGCCTCACCATCGCGTGTTCGCTGGGGAGCGCCGCGGGGGTCCAGCTGCCTCCCCCGTCGATCGTCCGGTAGGCGACCGAACCTGGTCCGCCCCCCGCCGCTCCGCCGAGCAACCAGCCGTGCAGGTCGTCGCGGAACTGGCACGAACCGAGCGGGATCCCGGCGAAGCCCGGCTGCGGCATCCAATCGGTCCCGCCGTCGATCGACTTCAGGAGGGAGCCGTCGTCGGCGCACATCCAGAGGATCCCGCCGGCCGTGATGCTCATCCCGGTGATGTTCCCCGTCGTGACGGAGGTGATGTTCCATGTGGCCCCGTCGTCAGTGCTGCGGAGGACCGTCCCCGCATCTCCCGCGAGGATCACCGAATGGTCTCCAAAAAGGTTGGCCGCGTTGAGGTTGGCGGGCGTCCCGGTCTCGACCACCTCCCACGAATTTCCATGATCGAACGACCGGAGCGCTCCGCCCACCGATCCGGTCGCATACATCCTGTTGAATTTCCCCTGGATGGAGAAAATTGGGGTCGTCACCGGCTGGACGAGGTAATCGGGGTCCACATCGTTGATTAGCCGCTGCCAGAATCCCCGCCCGTATGTCGCTATCCGGAGCGTGTCTTCGGTGATGCCGGGAACGATGGCCAGTCTCGTCACGCTGGCGATCGGAAGGTTCAACTGGATCTTGGTCCAGTGCACGCCGCCGTCGACCGTCTTCCACATCCCCATCGCCGAAGCGAGGTAGAGTGCGTCGGCGTAGTTCTGGGACGAGATGATGTCGTTGTAATTCAACTGCGTGAGGTTCGAGAGGTTGCCCGTGATATCGGACCAGTTGGTGCCCCGGTCGGTGCTCCTGAAGACTTTTCCGGTTTTCAGCACATACGCGACATTCGGCCTCCAGCGGTCCGCGACGCAGTTTGAAATGGGGGTGGGGAGATTGAAACTCATGTCCCCCATGACCATAGATCCCGGAACGCCCCTGGAGACGTAGAGCTTACCGTCCGCTCCCGTGATGTAACAGGTCCTGTCGGCGCCGGGGGCGTAATTGTCGACCGAGAGCTCGGTCGGCCAGTCGGTGAAGGTGGGTCCGAAAAAAACCGCGGGGGACCAGATATTGCCGCGGGTGTACGAATAGTAGAGCGAGCTGTTGGTCACGGTGAAGAGCGGAGTCGTTCCCCCCTTCGCGAGCCGGATCGGGACAAACGTCTTCTTCGGAAGGGAACCGTCGATGGTGACGTTGCCTTTCCCCATGCTGTCAGAACGGATTCGCGGGTCCTGTCCGTCCGGGTCGCACCATTGGTTGAGGTAGAAAACGGAGGAATTATTGGGATCGATCGTGAGGTGTTGCGCGCCGTCGCACCCCGCGTAGGCGAACCATGTGCTCCCGGGCTGCGATGCGCCTGTGGTGACCAGCTGGCCGTCGTCCTGCGTACCCGCTGCCATGACATTACTCCCTGACCAGGCGTAGTCCATCTCGTACACCTGCAACGGCGCCCCGGGGGAGAACGTGTAATTCGCGTTATTGAGCGTCGCGTTCTCTTCATCGCGGAGGATGATCCCACCGTCGCTGCAGATGTACATCAGGTCGGCGTCCGAGGGGTCGAACTCGACCGCGGTGATGTCGTCGTGGCCCCGCCGCTCCCGGCCGTATTCCTCCCAATGATCCCCCATGTCGTAGCTTCTCACCATGCCGACGCCGGCGGCGTAAACGTAATTCGAGAGATCGGGGCGGATGCTGATGACGTTCACGTGGAACCCCTGGCCGTTGGCGATGTAGGAGGGGGGATCGGGGGTCCTCTGCCAGGCGCTTCCCCCGTTTGTCGACCTGTACACTCCGCCGAAACCGTTCTGCGCATTCGTGTACGAAGCGTACATTACGTCGGTGTTCGATGTGCTGACGTCGAGCGCTATCGTGGAGCCCGAGATGGTGGGCAATCCGTTCGACAGTTTCGACCACGTGTCACCGCCGTCGGCGGACCTGTAGATCCCGCCGGCGCTGTCCGCCCCGAATCCCGGGAGCGTGGCATAGAGGGTGGAAACCGAGGCCGCGACGAGGTTATAGCAGCCGGCGGATTGTTGAGTGGGTTCAACCGTCCGGATCTGCCAGGTGCTGCCCCCGTTGGTCGACTTGAAGACCCCCGAGCTGCTCGACATGATCATGATCGACGATCCAACGAGGTAGAGGATTTCGGTGATGTACACTGGCGTGGTGGGGAGGGCGACGAAGGCCCACGTTTGGCCCTGGTTGGTGGTTTTGAACATGCCGGCGCCATTGTCCCTGCCCCAGTCGCCGGTGCCGACGAAGATCGTGCCGGGATTCACCGGATCGATGGCGATCGCCCCCACTGCGGGGTTGGAGAGCCTGTCGCCGACCGAAACCCAATTGCCGTCTCCGGTCCCGTACCACAAGCCGCCTGAACCGGCCCCGAGGTAGATCTCCCACATTCCCGCGCCGGTGTTGTAATACCACTTCATGCGGCGGATCCGGCCGAAGAGTTTGTTGCCACCCGGTGCGCCCATCTCCGGGACCGCCACCGGACCGAACGATTCCCATTCAAAATCGTTCACGCTCGTGCTACGTACCCCTTTCCGGAGGGGGGTATCCTCCCGGCTCTCCCCCGGCATGCTCCGGATCGCTTCGTACGTCTCCAGGTAGGTCCGCGGATCCATTCGGTTCGCGTATCGAAATTTTTCGCCGGATTCCGCCTCTCCCTCACATTCGCATCCTTCTCCGCGTGACTGTTGTGTTTCACCCACCCGGAGCGTCGATCTGTCGGCCGGGTGCGGGATGGAAAATAGAATCAGTCCCAGCCCGAGCGCGAATGAGAACATTGACGCTATGATCTTCATCGGATCTCTCCTCCGTTCGTTGCCTGGCATGCGATGATCGTCCTGAGCTCGGATAGGCGGTCTTTCAACACATAGCCGGCCGCGCCGACCTTGCGCGCCGCCTCGCGCAGGTCGGGATCGTCGAAGTTCGTGACCATGACGATCCGAGCTTCGGGGAATTCCCGGCGGATCGCCCTCGTCGCGGTCAGTCCGTCGATGATCGGCATCTTGATGTCCATCAGGACCCAATCGGGCCGGACGGGTCCGTAGGCGCGGATCGCCTCGATGCCGCTGTCGCACTCGAAGAATTCTCTGATCCCGGTAATCCTCCGGACCTGGCTTGCCACGATGGCCCGGATGGATGCATTGTCGTCGACAATCATGATCATGGTCTGAACGGTGCGCAGGTACCCATGATTAATCAATAAGAAAGAGGAGCGAACAGAGAAATAGGGGAGTTTACGCTCGTTCTATCCGGGATTTACCGGGGCGGGGATGAGTAGGTTTACTCCCCCCTGAGTACCTCTCGTGGCGGCGTGGTTGCATCGGTGGGGATCCGCCGGGGGAGGGAGGGTCAGAGTGCAGACTTGTTCTGCACGGCGAACTTCAGGAGTTGGTGCGTCCCGTGGATGCCGAGCTTCGCGGAGATGTTCAACCGATGGTTGTCGACCGTGCGAACGCTGACGCTGAGCACCGCCGCGATCTCCTTGCTCGTTTTGCCGTCGGCGATGTGCCTGATGATCCTTCGCTCGGCATCGGTCAGAAGGTCCAATCCCGGCAGGGCCTCGCGGAGCTGCGCGGCGCGAGTACGACGCTCGACCATGTAGGCGGAGAGCGCCGGGCTGATGTAGTACTTCCCTCCGGCGACGAGCCGGAGGGCTTCGACGAGCTCCCGGGCGGCACTTTCCTTCAAGACGTATCCACGGGCGCCGGAGTCCATCGCCTTGTTGAACATCTCCCGATCGTTGTACATGGTGAGGAAGATGACCGGCACGTCGAGGTTCTTTTCACCAAGAGCCCTGATGACCTCCAGACCGTTTCTTCCCGGCATGTCGATGTCGAGGATGGCCACGTCGGGCCTCAGGTTCTCGATCGATCGGAGGGCGTTTTCGCCATCGGAACACTCCCCCAGGATCTCAACCGTATCATTGGCCATGAATAGCTGCCGGAGGCCGCTGCGGAAGATGGGATGATCGTCGGCGATGATGACGCGGATGAGATCAGGCATGGCTTTCCCCGCTCCTCGGAATTTCGACGAGGAGCGTCGTCCCCTGCCCGGGCGTCGAATCGAGGGAGATGGTCCCCTGCAGGATGCGGATCCGTTCTCCGAGGCCGATCAGTCCGAAACCTCCCAGCTCATCCGCGGGGGTTGGCAGCACCGCGCGAGGGTTGGGGAATCCCTTGCCGTTATCCTTGATCGTCACCGAAACGGCTCGATCGCGCCCCATGACCGTGACAGAGGCTTTCGTGGCCCGGGAATGTTTCAGGATGTTGTTCAGTGCCTCCTGGACGATTCTAAAGATGTGAATTTCATCCTCCTTCGAGAACAGGCCGTCGATCGGTTCGATCTCGGAGGTGAACGCGATGCCGCTCGCTTCGGAGATGCGGCGTACGATCGACTCGATGCTGGTCGTCAGGCCGAGCTTGTCCAGGTGGTACGGGCGCAGATTGTGCGCGATCTGCCTCACTTCCTCGATGGCCTGTGAAGTGGCATTCGAAATGTCGTCGAGCCGGTCGGCAACCTCACGTTCCCCCGGGGGTCCATCGAGCGCGAGGAGGGCATGGTTCTTGATGACCAGCAGATTCTGCCCGAGGCTGTCGTGCAGCTCGGCGGCGATGCGCGCCCGTTCGCTTTCCTGCGAATCGATGAGCCGGCGTGAGAATTCCTCCTGCAGGGCCCGGCGCTGCTCAAGGCCGGTGACCTTCCGGCGCACGGCGAAGTACACCCCCGCGACGATGCAGGCTGCGGCCAGGGAGACGAACCACCAGCGTTGCCAGACAGGCGCCAGGATTGTAAACGAGAACACGGCCGTCGATGCGCTCGCGGCCCCCTCTCCGGTCAACGCGTCAACCTCGAAGGTGTATGCCCCGGGGTTGAGCGCGGCATAGCTGACTGACTGCCGTAGGGAGGGGACACTCCACCCGGTGTCGACACCCCCGAGCCGGTACCGGTACCTCAGCGAACGCTCGTCCCTGAAGCTGGGCCCCGTGAACTCGAAGACGACATTGTTGCGATCGGGGGGGAATTCCATCCCTCCGCGGGATTCCACGGGGCGGTCGTTGATTTCGACTCTCGTGATGGAAACCTGCGGGGCGGGGACATTCCGGCTCTCCGCGCCCACGGCGACAACCTCCTTCGCGTGGACGATCCACACCGTTCCTGTCGCACTCGCGTAGTACACTCCGCACGGTTCCCTCGGGATCAGTGAGGACCATCGAAAGTCTGCAGGGTCCAGGGTGCTGATCGACATCGCTCCCGAACCGGTCCCGAGCCACATACGGCCCCGGCCGTCTTCCTCCAGCGACCAGACCGCATTGCTCAGGAGCCCGTCCTGCATCGACAGCGTTCGGAAGTTCGAGCCGTCGTACACCGCAACTCCCCCGTAGCGTGTCCCGATCCAGAGTCTCCCCTGGCCGTCCTCGGCGATCGACCGAACCGCGTTGTCGGGCAGGCCGTCCGCGACGGTGAAGTGCCGGATTTCCCGGCGTGCGAGGTCGCCCCCGACGAGTTCAGCGAGGCCTTCGCTGAAACTGCCGAACCAGACGTTTCCCTTCGAATCCCTGTGGATGGCGCGCACCGACGACATCCGTATCTCGTCATCCTGGCGCAGCAACCCCGCGAACTCCGGGCGGGGGTAACGAAGCTCGACGACCGCGATCCCCCGGCCCGTGCTGAGCCATAACCGGTCCCGAGCATCCGCGGTGAACATCCAGACGAACGCACCGGGGAAATCCCGGCCCGGCCTGAGCGACCAGGCATGGCGGAGCTGCGAGGGTCCGTGCCGTTGTGAAACGATCGAATCGCATTCGAACGTCGTGTCGCTGTAATGACGCCAGAGCCTTCCCCGGCCGTCCGACCGGATGTTCAGAAGGGCGGGCCCGCCCTGCGGGTGAAGGGGGTGGTCGAAGGTGATCCAGTCATCCTTCTCCTTCCAGCACTCCCAGATTCCCCCGGTGTGCTGGAGCCAGAAGTGACCCGCCGGGTCGGTGAAGCCGACGCCGGTGTGATCAAGGGGAAGTTTGACGGTGTTTTTCTCGGAGAGCTTGTACAACCCGCTTCCCGAGCCGCCGAACCAGAGATTTCCTTCACGGTCTTCCAGCGCCGGATTGAGCGGGCCTTCCCCGAGCCCGTTCCGCTGCGTGTAGGCGGTGACCCGGCTTCCGGGGAAGTCCCGCTTGGGCATCCGGAGGAGCCCGTCCGACGTGGTGATCCAAAGCTCGCCATCGCTGTCGAGTGTTACCTCGTTCAGGAGGCCTTGCGAGACGCTGCGCCAGGCGGCGACCTGCCGGTCGCCGGTGAATCGCCTCAGCGTGCTGTCCGACGTGGTGATCCACACGTCTCCCTCCCGATCCACCGACATGTGGATGATGCTGGTCCCGTGCCGGAAGCCGGGCTCGACGATGCGGGCGCCGTCGCGGCCCGGCGTGAGGATGTAGAGCCGCCGATTCATGCCGACCAGGACGTCCCCCGCCGGTGTGAGCACCATGTCGCTGCCGTCCATGTATTCCGGGGGGTACACCGGAGCGGGTTCGAGTGTACTGCCTGCCACTCTGTAGAGTCCGTTGGAGGTCATGCACCAGACCGTGCCCTCCCGGTCCTCCACGACGGCGCCGATGAATGCCTTTGGAAGATGGCCGGAAAACCTGATCGCCGCGGGGTGCCCGTCCTCGAGCCTGGTCACGCCGCCTGCAATCGAGGAAACCCACATCGTGCCGGGAGACCGGCGGCTCTCGACGATGGCATTGACATAATTGCTAACCAGACCGTCGACCGTGGTGTATGTCCTGAAGGCAGAACCGTCGTAGACGCTGAGGCCTTCGTCGGTTCCGATCGAGAGGAAACCTCTCGAGTCCTGGCAGAGCGCTGTGATGTGGTTCGAAGGCAGCCCGTCCATCGTCGTGTAGTGGCGGAACGGAAGAACCTGGGCGGAGAGGAGGGCCGGGAGAGCGATGGAAATGCAGAGACCCCGCAGGGTCGTCGAACATCTGGTATGAACGGAATGCGCGCCCATGAGCGGGGGACTGCAATTATCAGCCAATCTATAGAATGGAAGATCGAGAAGCAACACAGAGTGGGACGAGTGCGCCCCCGTTCGCCAGCATTGTAAATGTGCCGAAAATCTGAAGTCGGGCGAGGGTTTCTGCGCCCAACGTATGGAAAAGAACGTCCCGGGCGGACGTGGCAACGAGGGCGTTGAATCCGAACCGGGAAATTCTTACGTTCCGGGCGAAACCCCGCTCCGGGAGGGGGTTGTGGTTCGATTCGGGCGAACGGGTTTTTCTTCATACGGGGAAGGTGTGCGATGGGATCACGTCAGCCTGGAAACAAATCCCGCGGGCGCATCGCGGGCGCCTGTACGCTCCTCGGCGTCGTCAGCCTGACGCTCGGCCTCGTCCTCGGATACGCCTCTTACGCGTTATTCAACTCCGACGCTTTCTCCGACCGCGTGGCGGCGAGCCTGGAGCATCCCGGGGTGTCGTCGCTCGTCGCGGAGCGGGTCACCGGCGCGGTCATCTCGAAGCAGCGTGATCTGACGGCGTATCGGCCGCTCCTCGAGGGCGCGATGCGGGCCGTCATCACGTCGGAGACCTTCCGGGGGATCGTGCGTCGGGCGGCGCGCGCGGGACACGAATCGTTGATATCGGGAAGCGCCCAACGGATGGTCCTGAACCTTCGGGACGTCGGCGTAATCCTCCGGAGCGCGCTTTCCACGCAAAAGGAGCTCGCCGAAAAGATTCCCCCCGAAATCACCGCATTGATCGGGGATTCCGATGAGGCCCCGGGAGGCGCCGTCGCGTTCGATCTTCTGAGGCTTGCTCGCCGGGCTAAATTAAGCTCGCTCGCGCTTCTCCTTGCGGGGACCTCATTGTGCGTCCTCGGCTTCGCGCTCTCCCCGTCCCGCCGTTCGACCCTGTTGCGCCTTGGCCTCTCCCTGGCGATCATCGCGCTGGTGCTGCGTTTGACCGTCCGCTTCGGTGGAGAGGTCCTTGCCAATCTGGCGAGCGACCGTGCCGTCGGGTTGGCCGCCGCGGGTTTGTGGGGGGCGTTTCTCGACGGATTCATGACGTGGGCGCTCGTGTTCGGCGGCATCGGCGTCATCCTGACCGCCGCCGCGACTTCGATGATCCAGAAAGTGCAGTGGGCGGAGCTCGGCCGCGCATCCTGGCAGTGGCTCGCGACCCCTCCGCCGGGCGCCACCGCCAGGATCTGGCGTGGCGTCGTCCTTCTCGCGGTGGGACTCCTGGCCAGCCTGGCACCGGGTGCGACGTTGACGATCCTCTCATTCCTGGCCGGCCTCGTTCTTTTTTTCATCGGCCTCCAGGAGCTCTTTCACCTGTTGCTCGGCGCCCTGCCGCTGAAGGACGTTCAACCGCAGGCCGCCGATGCCGCTTCGGGGGGCCGCAAGCTGACAGGATACCGCGTCGTCACGGTCGGCGCCGTCGCCGTTGCGCTCATCGGCGCGGGCGTCTATTTCGTGGTCCGCGACGCGTCGACACCCCCCAAAACGATCAGCGCGTGCAACGGCGCTCCGGAGCTCTGCGGCCGGCGCCTGGATGAAGTGGTATTTCCCGCGACACACAATTCCATGTCCGCCGGAGACGTCCCGAACTGGCTGTTTCCGAATCAGGAAAAGGGCATCCCGGAACAATTGAGCGACGGGATTCGGGGCTTCCTCGTCGACGTTCATAACGGCGTTCCCGTTGCGGACAGGATCAAGACGAAGCTCGAGGACGAGGTCGCTGCCCGGAAAACCTATGAGGCCGCGCTCGGGAAGGAGGGGCTCGAGGCTGCGATGCGCATTCGCGACCGGTTGGTCGGAAAGGAGGAAGGCGAACCCGGCGTCTATCTCTGTCACGGGTTCTGCGAACTGGGGGCCAGCGCCTTCGTTCCGATGTTGGAGGAAATCCGGGATTTTCTCGTCCTGAACCCCGCCGAAGTTTTGATCATCGTCATCCAGGACGAGGGCGTGACACCGGAAGATGTCGAAAAATGTTTTCAGGAGAGCGGATTGATCGACTTCGTCTATCGAGGCCCCGTCGGTCCGCCGTGGCCGACCCTTCGGGAGATGATCGCCGCCGATCAGCGCGTGGTGATCTTTGCGGAGAACGACGCCGGCGGAGTCTCCTGGTATCACAAGGCCTACGAGTCCATGCAGGAAACCCCGTACAGTTTTCACGAGCCGGGGGAATTCTCGTGCGGGCCGAACCGGGGCGCGGCGGGGAATTCGCTGTTCCTGGTCAATCACTGGATCGAAACGTCGCCGGCGCCGCTGCCGAGCAATGCGGAGATCGTCAATGCCTACGACTTTCTCCTTGCGCGGGCGAGAAAATGCCGGGAAGAGAGGGGACGGCTGCCGAACCTCATCGCCGTGGACTTCTATAAGACCGGCGATGTGGTCCGGGTGGCGAGCGGCGCTCAATGGCCTCGAGGCGGTGTCCGCCGATTCCGGGAAGATAACGCCCTGACCGGGCGTGCAGAGATTACTCGAGACTGATCGTTCCACCCCAGCCGCCCAAGATCCCCGGGGTGAATCCTTTCTCCAATCTGCGCATCTCATTGGCATCGATTGTCAACCCCATCAGCGAACAGGGCCCTAAAATGAGAAAAATAACGCTTCTACCGACCTGATGAGAACGAGCTGGGGAAAGCGGGCGCTGTATTCAATAATAGGCGCCTCGGCGGGTTTCGCCTACTACTATTTCATCGGGTGCGGGTCGGGTACGTGCCCGATTACGAGCAACCCGTGGGTCAGCACCGCGTACGGTGGCGGACTGGGATTGATGATGGGGTTTGGACGGAGAAGGTCGGGAAAACAGGGCGGAGGCTCGGAAACCGGGAAGGAATCGTAACGACTACCAATGAACACCATTCCAAAAAAAATACTCATCATCGGCGGCGTCGCGGGCGGAGCGACGGCGGCCGCGCGGTTGCGGCGGCTGGATGAAACCGCGGAGATCACCATCCTCGAGAAAGGACCGTACGTCAGCTTCGCCAACTGCGGTCTGCCATATTTCATCAGCAGGGACATTCAGCGAAGGTCGAGCCTCATCCTGCAGACCCCCGAAGGATTCTTCAGCAGGTACCGGGTCCGGGTGAGGGTGAATACCGAGGCGGTGGAGATCAAACGCGACGAACGGAGGGTCGTCGCGAGGAGTGCGGCCGGCGACGAGGAAATCCCCTACGATACGCTGATCCTCGCCCAGGGGGGATCGCCCACCGTGCCGAAACTTCCGGGGGTGGATGGAACGCACGTCTTCAAACTGTGGACCATCCCGGACATGGACAGGATTCACGGATTCATCGGTGAGCGGAAACCCGCGAGCGTCGTCATCGCCGGCGGCGGGTTCATCGGCCTGGAGATGGCCGAGGCGCTCAGCGCGAGGGGATTGAAGGTGACCGTCGTGGAAGCCGCGCCGCAGGTGATGGTGACGATGGATGCCGAATTTTCCGCGATGATCAAAAACGGCCTCGAAGAACGGGGGATCCGGGTGATCACACGCTCCGGCCTCTCGGAGATCGGGAGCGGCTCGGTACTGTTGAGCGACGGGTCGTCGATCGACGCAGACATGGTCATCCTCTCGATCGGTGTGCGCCCCGAGCTGACGCTGGCGAAAGCCGCCGGGCTGGAGGTCGGGACGAGCGGCGGGGTCGTCGTGGACGAAACCCTGCGCACGAACGATCCCCATATCTACGCCGTCGGCGACATGGTCGAGGTCGTCAATAAAATCCACGGACGGAAAGTCCGCATTCCCCTGGCGGGGCCGGCCAACCGGCAGGGAAGGATCGCGGCGACCAACATCCTGGGGCGGCGGACGGCGTACCGCGGCGCGATGGGCACCTCCGTCGTCAAGCTGTTCGACTTCGCGGCCGCGTCGACGGGACTCTCGGAGAAGGCGGCCCGCGAAGCCGGGTTCGACGCCGGCATTTCCTACGTGTTCAAGGACGATCACGCTGCGTATTATCCCGGCGGGAGCCCGCTCGCGTTGAAACTGGTGTACGACCTGAAGACCGGGAGATTGCTCGGCGGGCAGGCGTACGGCAGGAGCGGCGTCGAGAAGCGGATCGACGTCCTCGCGACGGCCCTCCAGGGGAAGTTGACCCTCGAGGACCTTTCGGAGCTGGACCTGGCGTATGCCCCGCCGTTCAACAACGCCAACGACTCCGTGAACCTGGCGGCATTCATCGGGATGAACAACATCGCCGGATTCAGCCCGCTCAAGACGCCCGCCGAGGTCCTCACCGGACTTCAGGAAGGCGACGGGTTCGTCCTCGACGTCCGGACCATCGGGGAGCAATCGAAGTCGCCGTTCGCCGACGCGCTCCACATTCCGGCGGACGAGGTCCGTGACAGGATCGGCGAAATCCCGGGCGGGAAGACCGTCTACCTGCTGAGCAAGGACGGATTCCTGGGCCATACGACGCTCCGGATCCTGAAGGCGAACGGATGGGCGAGCGTGTACAATATCGCGGGCGGTTACCTCGCCGCGCGATGGACCGAACTCTGGAACCATAACGCACATATCTCAATGGAAGAGGAAATGTCATGACCGGTTTAGCGAATAAAATCAAGGCGGGCGCCGCGGTGGTGGATGTTCGAACGACGGAGGAATTCGAGGAAGAACACTATCCCCGGGCGCTCAACATCCCCGTCGACCAGATCCAGAAGAGGATGGCCGACCTCGGCGACAAACAGTCGCCGATCGTGCTCTATTGCGCTTCGGGGGCCAGGAGCGCATACGCCGCGCAGCTGCTCAGGTCGGCCGGCTACTCCGACGTCACCAACGCCGGCGGTCTTGACGACATGCCGGGGCGCTGAGGAAATATCAGATGATCCCGATCAACGTCAGCCCGTTCCACCGGTATGCCGCCCGGACGATTCTTGCGGTAGCTCTATCACTCCCGGCGGCAGGTGGCGCCTATTCCCAGCGCGCGGCGCCCGGAAACGCGCCGCCGGCCGTCACGAAGGTGGGGGGAGTCGCGCCCGATTTCACCCTACAGGATTTTTCCGGGAAACGTTTCACGCTCTCGTCATCCATGAAGGAGAAAACCGTCGTCCTCTGGTTCACCAACCTCTGCGAGGGGTGCCAGTCGGTGGTCCCGGACGTGAAGACGTTGAAGTCGATGTATGAGAAGAAAGGCGTCGAGTTCGTGGCGGTCAGCGTGCTCGGGAAAGACCGCGAAACCGTCGAGAGCGTCATGGAAGAGCATGACGTGAACTTCCGGTTTCTGTACGATCCCGACGGCAAGGCGACCGCCAGCTACGCCGGCAGGTTCGTCGAGGCCACGTGCCCGCTGAAAAACATCTACGTGATCAGGAAGGGGGGCACCATCGCGTTCATGAGCCACCTTCCCGGCGTCGACGGAAGAGAGCTCGTCGCTCAGATCGATAAGACGCTCGGGGGCAAACCAAAATAAAATAGCCCTGTTCCCGCATGCCGGTTGTCCACATCCACGCCGGCCCTTGAAATCGCCTTCCTCCCGAGGTTCTCCAGTCACCCGTGGCGCTGCCCGGACATGCGTTCCCGGGCATGCGATCTGTTCGGTTTCCCTGGTCACCGTGCCCGAGCTGAGCATGCCGACCTTGACCTTGACCGCCGTGGCGATCGGCGGGACGAGCAGCCTGAACTGGAACTGGACCTTGTCGGGTTTGCACTTCACCAGGAACGATTTGCCCTTCTGGTCCACAGCCGTCGCCCAATCGGTCATCGAGGCGGTCCGGAACGTGGCGAGGTACGCCGAATCAACCACGAATGTCGCCGTGATGTTCTTGATGGTATCCATGGTGAGCGTCAGCGGGTTGACGGCGCCGGACGCGTCCCCGCCCCAACCAAAAAAGACGTAACCGACCGTGGCATTCGCCGTCAGTTGCACATCCGTGCCGATAATATAGAATGCCTGGTCGGGGCTCTTTGCGACCGTTCCTCCTCCGATGACGGAAATGCCGAGCGCGTATGACTCGATCAAGAACGTGGCATGGATCGTGCGGTTGGTTGTGACGTTGACGAACGTGTAATTCGTCGACGGCGGTTGACCCACGCCATCGATATAGAGGCTGTCCACACGGTAGCCGGGGTCCGGAGTTATCACGAAAACCGGATAGGCGCCGTATGCGACGGCGACAACCCCGGATGGGGATATAGAGCCATGCGGTCCCGCCGTCGCGGTGACGGTGGGGCCGACCGTGTCGGGATATGCCGCTGAAACGCCGGGATGATAATCGATGTCCCCGCCGTAGCTCGCCTCGATGACGTGTCCCCCGAGGGTCAGCGCCGATGTCGAATAGGTCGCGACGCCGCCGGCCATGGTTATTGGCGCCGTCGGACCGCCGTCGATGGAGAATGTCAGCGAACCCGTCGGCGTTCCGCCACCGGGCGGGACCGGATTGACCGTGGCGGTGAATGTGACCAACTGCCCGATGTATGACGGGTTGTGGTCGGCGGTAATCACCGGCAGCGTCGCGGCCTTGTTGATGACCTGGTTCACTGTCGATGAAGTGCTGACGGCATAATTCACGTCGCCGTTAAAAGTCGCGGTAAACGCGTGCGGGCTCGACGATGCTGCGTACGCGGCGACGTACGCGGCGATGCCCCCGCTCAGCGTCACGGGCGCCCCGATGGGATTACCCGCATCGAAAAACGATACAGTCCCGCTGATGACCCCCGGCGTGACCGAAGAAACGGTCGCCGTCAGGGTCACCGGCTGGCCGGAAACGGACGGATTGTTGTCGGAGACGAGCGCGGTCGTCGTGGCCGCCTTCACCGACTGGCTGATGGCCGAAGAGGTGCTCACATCGAAGAAAACGTCCCCGTCGTACGTGGCGGTGATGGAATGGGACCCGGGCGTGAGCGCGGATGTAGTGAGGGCGCCGCTTCCCCCCGCCAGCAGGGCGGACCCGAGGCTTGTCGCCCCGTCGAAGAACGTCACCGAACCGGTCGGAGTCCCCGGGAACGACGAGGAGACCGTCGCGGTGAAGGTGACCGATTGGCCGTTGATGGACGGATTGTTGTTCGACGCGACGACTGTCGTCGTCGTTCCACGCACGAATTGGTCAACCACCGGGGATGTGCTCCCATCGAAGCTGGCATCGGAGTTGTAGGTGGCCGTGAGACTGTGCGGTCCGAAGGTCAGGAGTGACGTTCCCAGGCTTGCGACCGCGGAACCGTTCAGAGCCGAGGTCCCGAGGGATGTTGCGCCGTCGTAGAAGGTCACCGTTCCGGTGGGCGTACCGGGGAGCGGCGACGTTACGTCGGCCGTCAGCGTCACCGATTGGCCGAAGATGGAGGGGTTCGGCGAGGACAGCAGGTTCGTGGTCGTCGGCGACTTCGCAGACCGGACGCCGTCGACCGCAAGCAGCAACGGGGAAGAGTCGGTCGAAGTGTGCAGGATGTTACCGGTGTGGCTACCGTAGCTCGCCGTATTCAACCGGACATAGATCGTCGTCGGCGGAATTGTCGTCGGCCCGTTCTGGCCGATCGTGATGAACGCGGGGGGCGCCACCCAATTAACCTGATCCTCGGATACCTCGAATCCGGCCGGTGCCGTGACATCGACGTCGGCGCTGATGTTCGTGCCGGTCACCACATACGATTGGGGGGGACACGGTGTAGCGTCGGTTTGGATAAACCCGGTCAGCGAAGGGACTGAGGTACCCCATCCGCCCGTTCCGTTCGATTGCCGATGAGAGATATTTTTCTTTAGATTGATCACCCGGGGTCGCGCCCTCGGCGTGATCCCGGACGCACGGCATTCAATCCGAGGCCGTCGCGACAGCACGGATCCATCGTCATCATCACAATGTCCATACCACCATGAAGTTATCCCGCGTGCAACTCACAACCGGCGCCAGGCGGAACTTCACCACCACCGCCATCGCGGTGCTCGTCGCATCGCTCTTTGGCTTCGTCTATCCCTTCCTGATTCCCTCGCAGCAACCGGCGTACGGCCCCGCGTGGCATGCGTACGTCAACGGCGTGGCCATCGGGGGCATGATCGGCCTCGCGCTTTCGTTCGGTGAACTGTTTGTATTCAAGACGCGAATCCGCCGAATGCGTTTCTCATTCTTCATCATCGTGCAGACGCTGTACTACGTCCTCTCCATCAACGCCGTGGTGATTTTCGTGATGATCAGCCACAACGTCATTTTCCACGGGCATTCGATCGGGGAGGAAACGCAGCCGGTCGCCTTTCAGCGATATTTCCAGAGCACGGAGTTTCTGACGATCAACGCCTACGCCTTCGCCATGATCATCATCATCAACTTCATACGGAGCGTGAGCCGCATGCTGGGTCAGCGCACGCTTGTGAACCACATCCTCGGAAGGTACCATAATCCCGTCCAGGAGGAGCGGATCTTCATGTTCCTCGACATCAAGGGGTCCACCACAATCGCCGAAGCGATCGGGGACGACCGCTACCATCGGTTCCTCAACGATTTCTTCTACGACATCACCCCGTCGATTATCGAGAGCAAGGGTGAGATCTACCAGTATGTCGGTGACGAGGTGGTGGTCACATGGGCCAAGAACCGGGGATTGAGCGGCGCAAACTGCCTGAAATGCTACTTCAGCGCAAGGGGGGCGATCGAGCACGCACGCGACAGGTACGAGAAAAAATACGGCCACGTGCCGGCATTCAAAGCCGGGTACCACGTGGGGAACGTCACCGCGGGTCTCATCGGCGACATCAAGCGCGATATCGTGTTCAACGGCGACACGGTGAACACGGCGGCGCGAATCAGGTCCGAGTGCACCGCCGTCAAACGCGACCTGTTGCTCTCAGGCCAGTTACTCCGGCAAATGTCGTTCCCGGATTACCTGACCATCGAAAACATGGGGAGGATCAAACTGCGCGGCAGGGAGGAGGAGATCGAACTGCACAGCATCATGGAAGCCGCGTGAGCGCGTCCGGCCCGCGACCTGTTCCTGTCGCGACGGTTTCAGAGAGGAAGATCGATGGCGCCGTGGCCCGACAGGATCGTTCAGAGCGTGAAGCTCAGACCGAACTTCAGGCTCTCGTGCGTCAGGGGCGTCTCAGAACCGAACGGCCAGTTCATGTCCTCGCGCCAGAGCTGGTAGACGCCCCAGGTGACGCCGCTGCGAATCAGGAAAAGGAAAATCGGACCGAGCGTCGGTGAGGCCTTCAGCATGTCGTCGCCGAACCACGTCACGATACCGTTCGCGATGCCGACGACCGCATAGCTGCCCATCAATTCCCAGAAGACGATCCTCGGATAGACGACGCCGGCCTCGTAACTCCCCGACACGGAGATCGTCCGGCCGAGGTTCGCCCGTACTCCGCTTTCCCCGGATACTCCGAACCGGAACGTCCCCTCGTACCTGTTGAGGATGTCGACGTCGGATTGCCCGAGGCTCGCCGGCCGGCCACTCTTCAGTTCGGTCCACGAAATGGAGGAGAGGAAATACGGGACGACGGAGGAGCCCGCGAGGTCGTAACCGTAGCTCTCTTCGTTTCCCATTCCGAACCGGGTGAGCTTGCCGCTCAATCCTTCCGTCCCGCCGGTGCCGCCGCCCAGGTTCGTGTTGTACCAGCTGCCCGTCAGGAAGCTGCGGTCGAACGAGAGGAGCCCGTTGTCGAGCGTGTCGATCCGCAGGTAGCCCGCCCTGAATTCCATCAACCCGGTGGACGGGAATTCCGCCTCGAGGCGTTTATGGCGGGCCCAGTCGACTCCATATCCGAATTCAACGAATGGACGGCGTTTTGCCCAGAGTTTCAGGAATGTTGAGTCCGTAATCACGATCACCGAATCCTGATCCGGCGATCCCCCCGAGGCGGAAGGCGGAATCGAGAAGGCGAGGAGGATGACGAGCGTGCAGGGAATGCGATACCAGGCGGGCATGTTGGGTTCCATATGTTCAGAAATTGACCGTCAGGAATGTACGAAAGCGATCAACGCAAATCAAGATTTTACACCCGATCACGCCGTTTACCATCCCCGGCCCCTGTTTCTGAGTCTCTATCAATTTTCGCTTTACAATGAATTCCTTTTTACCTATTATTCCCCATCACGTCCCACCGGGGAAGCACGGGGGCCGATCGTCATTCACATTTCCGAAGGTGCAGGTATGAATCGAGTTGTTACACTTTTCGTTGCGCTTCTCAGCGCGGGCATGGTTCAGGCCCAGATCCCGACTCCGGGATTTGAATCGTGGTCGTCGGGATCGCCGGTGGGATGGTACAGCATCAGCGCCGCGATCCCCGGTTCGATCCAGCAGAGCGGCACGGCCCATGGCGGCTCGTGGGCTGCCAGGGGAAACGTCGTCTCCTTCTCGGGCTTCAACATTTCTCCCGTCCTGGCCGCCGGAGACGCCGGCCTGGGATTCCCGGTTTCACAGCGCCACGCCACGCTGTCGGGTTTCTATCAGTTTAATTCTGTGGGTGGAGACGTCTTGATCGTGACGGTGGGGATGCTGCAGGCGGGGACGGTGATCGCCGGTGGGGCGTTCATGGCCCAGGCGAGCCAGGCGAGTTACGCGCAGTTCGATGCTCCGATATTCTATGGCGCCGCCGGGGACCCCGACACTGCCTACATCCAGTTCATGATCAGCGACACGACAACCGGTTTTCCGCACGTCGGGTCCTACTTCATCGTGGATGATCTCTCCTTCAGCGGCATCACCGCCGTGGACGGTCCCTCGCAGACACCGGAGAAATTCGCCCTCGAACAGAACTATCCCAACCCGTTCAACCCGTCGACGAGCATCAACTTCACGCTCTCCACGGCTTCGTTCGTGTCACTGAAGGTCTTCGACGTCCTCGGGAGGGAGGTCGGGACCCTCGTGTCCGAGGAACTGCCGCAGGGCAGCTACACCCGGCAGTGGGACGCCTCCGGCCAGCCCGGCGGTGTGTATCTCTGCAGGCTCCAGGCCGGTGACCTCACCACGACGCGGAAACTGGTTCTGATGAAGTAACAGGCGATCGAGTGGCGGTCTTCGCCGGACGTCGCGCGTCCGGCGACCTCCGCCCTTGATTTCCGGACGTGATGTAGCTGCAATCCCTCGTGGCGTCGGGACCCATCCCCGCACCATATTCCCCGCGCCAGAGTCCCCCGCTCCAGAATCACTATCAGCAGGAGGCTGTTCTTATGACATCAGAAATCCGATCGATCCCCTCCGTGAGGGGGGTCCGTCATTTTCCATCCCTCGCCGGCCGGGTACCGTGCCTTCCCGCGTCGTTCCCATCATCAAACCCCGATCCTGAAAGGGGCCTGAAGCGCATCCTTCTCCATACGGTGTGGACGTCATTCCTGGTGCTGGGGATGCCCGCCATCGTTCTCTTCGGCCAGACGGTCGACGCGCCGGGCGACACGAAGAACTCCAGGTTCAGTGTCATCGAACGGGACGGAATCTATGCCGTCACCGTCATGCCCGACGGCCCGTACGCGTCGTACGATGAGCTTCCCCGCGGGGTGAGGCTCCAAAGGGAAACGGCGGGCGCGGCCGCCGGGAACGGCCGTTGCTCTCGGCCGTGACGGCGTTCCTCGTCTCCGATGCGAGCGACACCCCTGATCCCGACCTGACTGACGGGACATACTCGCCGCCCACGCTTCGGTCCGCGATCCAGAACGCGAACATCCTCGCCGGAGCGCATGCCATCACGTTTTCATCGGGGATCACAATCATTCAGCCCGTGAGTGCTCTCCCCTCCGTCAACAGGCCGCTGACCATCGACGGGAGCGTCGCGGCGGGGAAGATCATCATTGACGGTTCGCTGGCGCCGCCGAACAGCGCGGGCCTGCTCCTCGGGGGTGCTTCGACCGTCCGGAACATGGAATTCAGGAACTGGGCGGGGGGACTCGGGCTGGCGCTCGCAACCGGAGCCGCCGGATCGGTGGTGCAACGGAACGTCTTCACCCTCAACCGGGTGGGTCTCAACATCAACGGGGCGAACACTCTCATCGGCGGAACCGACCCGGCGGACAGGAACCTCGCGTACGATAATACGCAGGACGGCATCGCGATCGTGTTCGCGGACGACGTCACCGTGCGCAACAATTTCTGCGGGACGAGCGACGGGATTACCCCCGCCCCGAACGACAACTCCGGCCTCTATGTACTCGGCTCGCGGGCGCGTGTCCTGGAAAACGTGCTCTCCGGCAACGGGGACGAGGGATTGCAGATCGGCGAATTCAGCATGAACACGCTCGTGAAGGACAACGTCATCGGCGCCGATTCATCGCGGCGCGCCCGGCTCGGCAACGGCGGTGACGGCATCAGCATTTTCGGGGACGCGGATTCCGTCATCAACAACGTCGTCACCGACAACGATTACGGCATCACCGTCCTGAGCCAGGCCTTCGGGACGTTCATCCACGGAAACATCATCGGCCCGAACGGCACGCTCGACAGCGTCTTCGGCAACCGGTTCGGCGGGCTCCAGGTGCTCGGGGCCGGGGTGGTGATCGACAGCAACCTCGTCAGCGGAAACGGTTTTTACGGGATCTACTTTTCGGGATATGGCGGATCGTTCGTCCGGAAGAACATCATCGGGACCGATCCCACCGGCACGCTCGACTGGGGAAATTCTTCGTCCGGGGTTTTCGTCGTCGCCGACACCATCATGGTCGGGGGGCCCGCCCCCGAAGACCGGAACCTCATCTCGGGGAACGGCGGCGCCGGCGTTGAACTCTACGGCGGACTCTCGTTCGGGGGTCCGAGGTTTTTCAAGGGGAACCTGGTGCAGGGCAACCTGATCGGGACGGACATCACCGGGACGTTAAAAATTCCGAACCAGCACGGCATCATCCTCACCGGTTACGTCGACAGCAATGTCGTCCTCGACAATGTGGTGTCCGGGAATGACCGGAACGGGATATGGTTGCGGAGGGCGTTCGGTGCGAGCGCGAACAGGACCACGTTCCGGATCAACCGGATCGGTACCGCGGTCGACGGGGTGGCGCCCCTGCCCAACGACAGCGCCGGCGTCCTGATCGACAGCGCGCAGGCCAACACGTTCGGGGGGACCGATACCTCCGACGCCAACGTCGTCGCCTTCAACGGCCTCGGCGGATTCATCGTCAAGGCGGGGATGGGAACGCAGATCCTCGGGAACTCGATCTACAAGAACGGAGGATTGGGGATCGATCTCGCCAACGACGGCCCGACGCTCAACGATTCGGCGGACGCCGACAGCGGCGCGCATCGACGACAGAATTTTCCCCGCCTGACCTGGATCGCGCCTGCCGGCGGGTCCACGACGGTCAGGGGCGATTTCCGTTCCCTTCCCGGGAACGATTACCGGCTCGAGTTTTATACGAGCGACGAAGCCGACACGACCGGGTTCGGCGAAGGGCAGACGTTTCAATACACCGTCGACGTCCATACCGATACCGGCGGTCTGGCGAATTTCGAGTTTACGATCCCCGGCGCGTTCGACCGGGTGAACGCCACGGCGACGCACGCCGAATACGGGACGTCGGAATTCTCCAAGAGTCCCTTCATCGTGAATTCGTCCGCGGACAGGCCGGCGGCAAACCCGGCCGGCGGAACCGCCGCGACCTCCGGGCCGCATGTCGACGGTTTGCCGGAGGTCACGCTCCGCTCCGCGATCCAGGCCTCGAACCATGTCATCGGGGAGGACGGGATCTACTTCAACATCCCGGGACCGGCGCCGCATTTCATTCAACCGGCCTCGCCCTTCCAGGACCTGTCCGAAGACATCCTGATCGACGCCACGACCCAGCCGGGTTACGCGGCCGGCGAGGTCCAGCCGGTCCGGGTCATGGGGACGTCGGCGGGACCGTCGGCGAACGGGCTGGTGCTCGCGGGGAACCGGTCGGAACTCCGCGCGCTCTACATCACGGCGTTCGCCTTCGACGGTGTCCAGATGACCGGCGACCGGCTCTTCCTGACCGACGTCTCCGCGATCGCCAACAAGGGGGCGGGCGTCCGCGCCTCGGGTGATGTCGATCTTTCCGGAACGTCGATTTTCAGCAGCAACGGCCCCTCCACCGACCGGAGCTCCGTTCCCTGCGCCTCCTCGAACTGGGCCGGGCTCTGGGTCGGCGGGTCGTTGACCGGGTCCGGCGAGGTGTCCGCCAACGGGAATTGCGGAAACGGAATCCGACTCAACGGAGGGTCGGGGTTGGGCGACTGGAGCGTCACCCTCGAGGGCACACTCGATGCGGACGGCAACAGCATCGACGGCCTCTATGCGGACGGGGACGTCACGCTCAAGGGGAAGAAATTCCAGTTCCTGTCGAACGGCACGCCGACGAACCTCGGAGCGGGGGTCCATCTGCCCGCCGGCGCGCTGTCCATCGAAGGGACAGACACCGGGAGTTCGCCGGTGATCCTGGCGAACGGAAATTCCTCCCACGGCATCTGGTCGGACCTCGGACCCGTCACCCTCAAGGGGAAGGCACAGGTCAATAACAACGGCGCGGGTGTCAGCGAAGTGCGGAGGTTCAACAACGTCCTCACCGGGCTCATCGCCGGGGGCAATATCTACACCAACTCGATCGAGGTGATCAATAACGGATATGACGGCATCAAGACGGGCGGGTCGCTCTTCGTCGATGGTGACGTCACGGTGAAGAACCACACCGGCCGGGGTGTCTGGGCAATCTACAACATCCATCTGGATGGAACCGACCACATGCTCGAAAACAACCTCGACCAGGGGATGTGGGCGGCGAACGGGTCGATCGACGTGAAGGGGAAACTCACCGCCCGGGGGAACAGGCTCGGCGGGTGGCACGGAAGCGAAGAAGCCCCCGGCGTAAGCGATCCCATCGTCGGGGCGGTGCTCGCGTACCGTGATTTCACGGGCGAGGACGTCGTCATCGAGGACAACGAAATGGCCGGCCTGACGGCCTGGAGGAACATCACCCTCCGCGGCAACGCCGTCGTCAGGCGCAACGCCGCGCGGGGCGTGTTCGCGTCGAACGAGGTTGACATCCGGGGTAGTGCCCACGACGTTTCGGGGAACGGAGGCGACGGGCTCTCGGCGAGCAACGGCGCGGTCAGGGTGACCGGGAACCTTGTGGCCGACGGCAACGGCTCCAGGCCGGAGGTCGTCGCGGAGGGGGAGGGTAACGGGATCATCGCGCAACGGGTGGAGATCCAGGGAGCCTCGATCCGCGACAACGCGCGGCATGGGATACTGGGCTTTTCGGCGGTCCGCATCCGTGGACGTGGCATCGTCACCGGCAACGGCGGGTCCGGGCTTGCTTCGAACCACTACGTGTCGATCACCGGGGGGAGGGTGTGCGAAAACACAGGATACGGAATCCTCTCGCCGGTCGTCCGGATCAGCGGAACACAGGTCTGCGAGAACGGAATGGGAGGGATCTCCGGGAAGGCCCTGCCGCCCGCCCCGGTTGCGGCATACCGCGGCGTCCCGTTCGTCGCATCGGCGCTCGAAGCGGTTTCGGATTCCCGCGTCGAGGGAAGCTCCATCGACGCGAACGCCGGGGACGGCATCGGGGTCGACACCGTTCTCCCGTTCCGCGTCGGGGCGTCCAATATTTTCGGGAACACGGGCTTCGGGGTCAACAACACGGCGGCCGGGACGGTCGGGGCGGAGGATAACTGGTGGGGGAGTGCGGCGGGACCGGCTGGACAGACGTCCGGCGTCGTCCAGGCTTCCACGTGGCTGGCCTCGCCGGTGTCGGTATACGGCGGAAACGCGCTCGATACGATCTTCGTGTCGGCCGGCGAGGAGGATTCCATTGCCGTCGCCGCCGCAAACTGGGCGGACCCGGGCGATTCGATCTCCGTGAGCGTCTCCGACGCGCTTGGATGGGTGACGCCGGTCGATTCGCAGAAGGTCGTCCTCGCCGATTCGACGCCGGCGACGATGACCGTCGCTTACGCGGTACCGCCCGCTGCGCCGGGCACGGTTTCGCGCGCGATCGTCTCGGCTTCGTCGATGAGCACGCCGGGGGCCGCCTACGCGGACACACTGTATTTCGTCGTCTACGCACCCGCGATCACGGAGGTGGCGATCCCGGTCGACACGCTGACCGCCAACCCCGGCGATTCGCTCCTGCTCACCGCCGTGGCGTTCGATCAGGCCGGGAGGGAGGTGCCGTTCGTGCCGGTCTGGAACGGAACGGGGGGGACGATCACTCCGGGCGGGATATTTGTGGCGGGGCCTGACACCGGTGTGTACGCCGTCCAGGTCAGCGATTCCGCGAGCGGGCTCACCGATTCAGCCGTCGTCGTGATTGCGTATCCCGTTGACACCACCTCACCCCCGGCCCCGGGCCTGAGTACGAATTCCATCGACGTGGGGGGTGTCGTGACGGGGGAAACCGATTCGGCATCATTCACGTTGACAAACACCGCGGGTGACATTCTCCGGATCGATTCGATCCGCACACGCACACCCTATTTTACCCCTTCATACTTCACCGACATCACGCAGCTCCGCGCCGGGGACACGCTGGAGGTGGCGGTCGTCTTCTCGCCCGATACGGCGGGTGGGTACCTGGACACACTCGAGATCTTCACGAATGCCGCCGGGCCCGCCCTGCTCGTTTCACTGAGCGGCGGCGGAATCGTGACCGGCGTCGACGACGGGGACCGCGGGATCCCGGCCGCATACGCGCTTGAACAGAATTATCCCAACCCGTTCAATCCCACGACGACGATCACGTACGCGCTCCCGGCCCCGGGCAGGGTCACCCTCCGGGTCTACGACATGCTCGGCCGGGAAGTCATTACGCTCGCGGACGGAATTGAATCAGCGGGATATCATGATGTGACGTGGGGAGGGATCACGGGAGGCGGGACTTCCCTCTCGAGCGGTATGTACTTCTACCGGATCCACGCAGTCGGCATCGCGGACAACACGGAAAGCTTCACGCAGGTCAGGAAAATGCTCCTCCTGAAGTAATGCGTCGCCGCTCGTAGTGTACCCCGGGGGGTCATTGCTCCGGTGGCCCCCCGCCTTCACGATGGCGATCCTCCCCCGGCTCGTCGGCAGGTACGACTGGTTGTGGTTGAGTGCGGGCACCGCGAACCGGTTGCTCCAAAAGAACGGTGCCATGGTACATCCTACCGATGGTTGTCGTGATGGCGCGGGATTGATGGCATAATGAAATTAAAATGCCGGATAAGGTCAGGGTGGCCGGGAGAGATTTGACTTTATCCCGCAAGTTTCATACAGTCCCGTTATCAGGCTGATCCGACCACCCGGTTGAGGGTCTGTGCCCCATAAAATCCATCCAAAATCGTCGCTTTTCCACAGTTCGTCGGCGCTTGTTCTTCGTTCCGGACCCATTCGGTGGAAGGAGAGAACCCATGAAAATCCCGGCGCCCCTGAAGGCATTCCTCACGTTAACGCCGATCCTTGTTCTCATCGGCGTCACGGCCGCCTCCGCACAGGAAGATTTTTTCAAACGGCATCCGTGGCCACGGCTTTCGAAGCAGCCGGCCGTGGGCATGGAGCGGCCCTCCCGCGACATCCCTCTCCGGGTCTCGAACCTGCACGCCGACACCGCCGAGTTCACCCCCTACGACACGGATCTCCTGGGTGTGATCATCGGGAACGCCCAGTGGATCGATTTCGATAACGACGCGGACCTCGACATATTCGTCTCGGGGTACGACGGATCGGCGCCGCTCTCGAAGATGTACCGAAACACCGACGGAACGTTCCAGGAAACCGACATCGGGATCCCCCCGGTCATCACCGAGCGGGGCGTTGCGTGGGGGGACTACGACAACGACGGCGATTTCGACCTCGCCATGACCGGGACACTCGATTCAGCCGGAACCATGCCGGTCTCGAAAATCTTCCGCAACGACGGAAACACCTTCGTCGACATCAACGCCGGCCTCCAGGCCGTGCTCGGCGGCGTGACGACATGGGTCGATTACAACCTGGACGGCAGGCTCGACCTGCTCATCGCCGGCTCCCCCGACCGGGGTTCGTCGTTCGTCACGAAACTCTATCGAAACGACGACACGGCGTTCACCGAGAGCGGTATCTACTTCCCCGGGGTCTGGGGCGCTTCGGTGGACTGGGGTGATTACGACAATGACGGCGATCCCGACCTGCTTCTCACCGGATACGGCGACTGGGGGATGACGTCGGGCCTGTGGCGCAACGACGGGGCGTCGTTCGCCGCCCTCTCCCTGCCCTTCGAACCCGTGAATTTCTCCGCGGTGTCATGGGGTGATTTCGACAACGACGGGAGGCTCGATTTCGTGGTCTCCGGAAATCCGCCCGGTTGGACCGGTCTCAACACATTCACGGCGCTCTATCATTCGAACGAGGACGGCTCCTTCGATCTCGTACCGACCACCCTCCCGCAGTTGAACGGGTGCGGCGTCGCCTGGGGCGATTACGATAACGACGGGGACCTGGACCTGGCCATCAACGGATGGCACGACGATACCACGAACATCTCGAAAATTTTCCGCAACGACGGCGGCGGCGATTTCACCGATATCGGGGCCGACCTGCCCGGCACGTGGTGGGGCTCGATGGCGTGGGGCGACGTCGACAACGACGGCAGGCTCGACCTGCTGATGTCGGGGGGGACGGGGCCCCAACCGTTCGCCGCGTTCTATTATAACTACGTGCCATGGAACCCTTTCTATCCGATCACCGCGGTGTACCACAACAACCTGCCGGGCGCGAACCTCCCGCCCTCGCCGCCGCCGAACATGGCTGTCCACACGGACGGTGACGGTATGGTGTTCACGTGGGGCGCCGGCTCGGACGACAACACGCCCGTCCCGATGCTGAGTTACAATCTTCGGGTGGGAACTTCACCGGGCGCCTCGGACATCGTGGCTCCCACATCCAACCTCGCGACCGGATACCGCAGAGTCCCGGAAGCGGGGAACACCGGCCACCAGACCAGCCGGACGCTGACGCTTCCTCCGGGCACATATTTCTGGAGCGTCCAGACGGTCGATAACGGTTTCAGCGGATCCGGGTTCACGCCCGAGCGGACCACGGTGGAGGACATCGACACGCGCTGGCACATGCTCTCGGTCCCGTACGACTGCCCGGACTGGCATCGCTCTGTGCTGTACCCGGCCTCGAAATCGAATGCGTTCGCGTATCAACCGTCAAGCTATGTCGTCCGCGATGAGCTCCGGAACGGGGAGGGCTACTGGATGAAATTTGACGAGGTGGAGAACCCGACGCTCTCCGGGGCGGGCCCCGGGGTGAACGCGATCACCATCCCGGTCACGGCCGGTTGGAACCTGATCGGGACGATCTCCACCGTGGTGAACGCCGCGGACGTGTCCTCTGATCCGCCCGGCATGGTGACGTCGCAATTCTTCGGGTACGCGGATCGGTATTTCTCCGCCGATGCGCTTCAGCCGGAAAAGGCGTACTGGATCAAAGTGTCGGAAGGGGGAATGCTGACTCTTTCGGCCGGGCCGGCGCCCGTTTCCGCGCGGATAAGGATCGTGCCGGGGACGGAAACCCCGCCGCCGCCGCCGGGCGGCGTGGTTTCCGGCGACACTCCACCGGTGGTTCCGTCGGAGTACCGGCTCGGGCAAAATTATCCGAATCCGTTCAACCCCGGGACCCGGATGTCGTACGCGCTCCCGGCCGACGCCTACGTCACGCTGACCGTGTTCAACATCCTGGGCGAAATCGTCGCGACGCCGGTCGCGGGCCACAGGCCGGCCGGTTCGTACTCTCTGGATTTCGACGGCCGGGGCCTCCCGAGCGGGGTGTATTTCTACCGCATCACGGCGGGGACGTTCACGGACATGAAGAAGATGGTCCTCGCGCGGTGAACCGGGTCGACCCGGTCGTTACCGCAACAGGACCAGTTTCTTCACCGTCGAAAAAGAGCGCGCGGGGTCGGCGACGCTGACGGCCTCCATCCGGTAGAAGTATATCCCGGTCGCGGCGTCGCGCGCGTCCCAGGGGACCGACCGGTATCCCGCCTCCTCAACGCGGTCTCTCAGCACCGCGACCTCCCGCCCCACCACGTCGTAGACTCCGATTCGGACATGGCTCGCCACCGGCAGGGAGTACGGAATGAGTGTCGCCGGATTGAAGGGGTTCGGATAATTCTGCATCAGGGCAAAATCACCGGGCGTCCCTGAACGTCCCGGGAATGTGAGCGTGAGGACGTATCCGCGCTCATCGCCCGACGTCTGAAGCGCGCCGGCGTCGTCAAGCACGACGGGGACGCCGGGAGGAAGAGAAACGAGCGCTCCGGCGATCGATAGAAATGCGGGATCCGGCGCGTCCTGTGAGAGTGTCAGCGTCAGCGGGAACCGGGCGGACGCGATGCGGATCGGATATTCCGTCACGGCTCCTTCCCGTACGACTTCCGCCGAGCGCCCCGACGCATACCGGACGTCGAACGCGCCGGGCGGCGGAAGGGGAGGCAGTCGATACGCCGACAGGTCGATGCCCCCGTCGTCGCCGAAAAGGCGGAGGACCGCCGCGTTCGAATCCGCGTCCTGCACGCGGATCGAAGCCAGGCCAACAGCCGCCGGGTCGACGTCCCGTCCTGTACGAGTCCCCCCCGAAGGACCGGTCGCTCCCGCAAAACCGGCTCCTCCCGCATCGAGGACGATGAACCCCTCACCATCAGAGTGTACCCAGTAGGCCTTTCCGGGGATCAAACGGTCCGCGACCGTATACCCGCCGTCGAAACCCCAGAGAGGTCCGAGCGGGAGATTGGCAGGTCCAGTCGTCACGGAACCCGCGTCGACCGGCGCGCTCAACGCCCCGATCAGGTTCCAGCCCCGGGTGACCGCGACGGTATCGCGCGGCCTGGCGGCGGAGTCGAAAACGAGCGTGTCGATCGCCGACGGGTATTTCAACCAGTAGCCGACGTTGGGCCGGAGCGTGTCGTGCGCCCGATACCCGGCGCCCTGGGTGAACGAATAGGCCTTCGAGTCGGCCGAGGGAAACATCGACCGGACGCTCCCGTCGGCGACCGGCGCCGGCAGTGAGAGGAGGCGCCACCTGGCGAGCCAGGCGTTCGGGAACAGGGGGGAGCCGGTCACCAGGAAGAGCGACTCGACGGTGGGATCGGTGATCGTCGCGCTCCCGGTCGATTTCATGTCGATGGTCGATCCATACCGGTCGATGAGGACGGCGGGCCCGCCGAACGATTGCGCTACCAGGTCGGCCTGCCATCGGAGCGTCATCGGGTAGTTGCCGCCGTAGTAGTAGCCCGGGAGAAAGCTCAGAAGAAACGTATCCCGTTGTCCGGAGACGTGTATCCCCTCGTGTCCGTCCACGAACCTTCGCCGAACTGCCGGCTGTATTCGCTCAGCAGAAAATGCGGATCGGTGAACCTCGCGTCGAACAGGCCCACGGACAGGGGGAACGACCGAGGAGGAATTTCAAACTCGGCCTCGACAGAGTCCGTTTCCGAGGCGGTGGAGTCCGTACCCCAGATGCCGAACGTCGCGCCCGGGCGGACTCCGAACCACAAGAACCGGTGGGCGAACGTCGTGTTGTCGCTGAGATAGATCGGTATCCGCAGCCTCGCGATGGGGCCGCCGAACCCGATGTCGCGGTAGACCGCCTGGTCCGAATTGGACGACACACGGAGGGTATCGACCGTAAAGAGCGGGCGGCGTGGTTTGTTCCCAGAACAGGAGGGTCTGCGGCCGGACGGAATACGAACCGTACGGCAGGGAGGGGAAAAGGTACCGCCCGTCCGGACCTGTCGTCGATGAATCCGTGAACGGTCCATCGAGATACACCCGGCGTCCGCCGAGGCCGCCCTCGTCGACGGTTCGGATGCCGTCATGGTTCAGGTCGTGGAAACATTCTCCCCGGACGCTGCCGTCGACCCGCATCCGGGCGATCACTCCCGAATCACCCGCCGCGAACGCCCCTCTCGGCCCGGACATCGAAACGGAGCCGAAGGGGGCCGCCGACGGACTGCGGTTGGTCCAGGTCCGCCCGGAGTCCTGTGTCACGAAAAGGCCGGCCTGTCCTCCGGAAACGCATCCGAATCCCGGGTTCGCAAACGAACCGTCCGTGACCTTCCATCCGATTTCGCGGGTGAACGACCAGGTGCTCCCGCCGTCGGTCGTGCGGATGAGGCCGCGCAGGGAATCGTCCGACAGCGTGCCGACTGCGTAGATATGGTCGCGGTCGAGGTATTCGATGTCGGTCAGGCCGGCCACGGAGTGGAGGACTGACCAGGACAGTCCGCCGTCGGTGGTTTTTATCATAGAGCCGGCGCGGCCGGCGGCCACACCCTCATCGGCGCTGAGGAAGGAAACCGCCTGCCAGTGGTCGAAGAGCGGGGCCGGGTGCGCACTCCACGACGCCCCGCCGTCGCTCGTGCGGAGGATCGAATTGTTCTCGCCCACCACGATCCCCACGGCCTCGCCGGGAGAGGCCACCGCGAGGAAGTTTTCGGAGACGGGCGCCGGTCGCCGGATCCACCCGGTCCCGGCGTCGGTGGTGCGAAGGATCACTCCCGAATCGCCCACGACCCACCCCTCGAGGGGATTCCGAAAATTCACACCCCTCAGGGTCGCCGCCGTCGTCCCGGACTGCTGTTCCCAGCTGCGTCCTGAATCGGAGGAGAACTCGATCCGCCCCCCGTCGCCCACGGCGTACACCGACCCCGGACTCACCGTCCAGGCGCCGCGATACGAACCGTTCCATGCGTATTCGAGCCCTTCCCAGGATCTACCGCCGTCGCCTGTCCTGAAGATCTTGCCGTCGAACCTCGTCAGGCAGATCCCGAAACCGGCCGGACCGAACGCCATGTCCCATACATATCGCATCGGCGTCGGCTCGGGGGCCGACCAGGAGATGCCCCCGTCGGTCGTCCGCAGGACCGATCCGTCGAGTGTGCCGATGAGGCCGTTCAGGTCGTCGTGAAAGCTGACGGATTGGAAATGCGCGGTCGTCCCGCTCGCCACGCTCATCCAGGAAAGACCGCCGTCGGTCGACCTCCGGATGATGCCCTCGTCCCCCGCCGCGACGGCGTTCAGGCTGTCACGCAGGAAGACATCGCGCAGCGCCCTCCCACCGGTCGCCGCGGAGTGAAAGAACCAGCTCCGCCCGCCGTCGGTCGTCCGGAACGTGTCCCCGACGTATCCGACGGCCAGCCCGTACGACGACTTCAGCCGTACCCGCCGCAAACCGCGGTAGAGCTGGGGGCCGGCGTACGCCCAGGACTCCCCGCCGTCGGAAGTGTGATAGATGCGCCCGCCCAGCGTGACGATGACGCCGTTCAGGGAGTCGCTGAACGAGACACTGCTGAACGAATCGTACGAAAGAAACGGGCCGTTGGTCTGCCTCCGCCACGTGACGCCCCCGTCGTCGGTTCGCAGGATCGTCGTCTGCGTCCCCCCGACGAGCGTCCCATGGTACCGGTCCGGGAAGGATATACCTTCGAAATTATCGGTCGATCCGCCCTGGGACCGTATCCAGGTCGTTCCCCCGTCGGTCGTGCGCGCGATGTAGCCTGCCCAGCCCCCGACGACGGAATGGAGCGAATCGATCACGGCGACGCACAGCGGGTTGTGCTCGAAGTAGGGCCCGCCGGCGAGGGATTCCCACCCGGTCTGCGCGAAGCCGGTGTTGTAAAGGAGTAAAAGGAGGGCGAAGATCAGGGGGAGGGGATGACAGGCGGGGTCGCCCGCGCGCGGATGGCGGAGTCCGGCCATTCATCCCCCTTCCGGCGCCACGCTCCACCTGCCGTCGGCGTCCTTGACGTACGCGAGCCCGTCGCTCATGTGGTGGACTTCACGTCCGCGCTGGTCGATGGTCCGTTTTTCCTCGACGATGATGATGCCGTTGTTCTCCCGCGCCAGGTAGAGCAGCAATGCGCCGAGGGTGGGGGCGACGTCGCCCAGCCACTGGTCGTCGCTTTCCTTCATGAATGCGCGGCTCATGACGGTTTCCCCTTCCGTTGTTCCCAGCGAGTGAGCGTGACCTTCAGCAACGGGGGGGTGATGAGGGTCGTGACCACCACCATGATCACGACGGCCGAAAACGTGGCGTCGTCGATGACCCTCAGTGATTTCCCGATCGCAGCGAAGATCAGGCCGACCTCGCCGCGGGGGATCATCCCGACGCCGACGGTCAATCGATCAAGGCCTTTTTCCAGCACGCCCAGGCCGCACACCTGTTTGCCGACGATCGCGGCGGCCGTGAGGCCGGCGGCCACCCCGAGGATTTCCAGTTCGGCGAACGTTTCCAGCCGCACCTGGATCCCCATCAACACGAAAAAGATCGGCACGAGGAAGGCGGAGATCGGCTGCAGGACCTTCATGACCGGGACGTCCTCGCGGAAGCCGCGGAAGTGGACCTCTTCCAGGATCAGGCCCGCGGCGAACGCCCCGACGATGGTCGCCAGGCCTGCGGCGTTGGCGAGATACGAGAAAAGAAAGGCGAACAGCAACGCCGAAACCAGCATCATCCCGTGTGTGCGCACCCTGGAGAGTTGATTCATGATTCTGGGGACGAGGAACACCCCCACCGCGAGCGAGCCGCCGAGAAAGAGGACCGCAATGGCGATCAGGCGGAACAGGCCTCCGACGTCCAGCGGCCGGCCCGCTTCGGCGCCGGCGACGAGGCCGGAGATGACGGCGAGGACGACCAGCCCGAGGACGTCGTCGATGACGGCGGCGCCGACGATGATCTGCCCCTCCTTCGACTGCAGTTTGCCGATGTCCTTGAGCACGCGGGCGGTGATCCCCACGCTCGTGGCGCAGAGCACCGCGCCGATGAACAGGTGGATATAGTTCAGGCTGAAATCCGGGGGTACGACGCCGACGAGTTGCGCCGGCAGCTCCGTGATGAACAGCCAGCTGACCCCGAAGCCCAGGACCATCGGCGCGATGACCCCCAAGGTTGCGACGAGGAGCGACGAGGCCCCGACTTTCATCATGCCGTGCACGGTCGATTCCAACCCGACTTCGAAGAGCAGGATGATGACCCCGATCCCGGCCAGGCTGTTGACCGTCACGGCCCAGTGCTCCGTGAGCTCCGCGACCCGCAGGGGTTCGAAGAAACTCCATTCGGGATTGAGCAGGACGAGATTGCCAAGCAACACACCGCCGACCAGTTCGCCCAGTACCGCCGGCTGGCCGAAGCCCTCGAACAGCGCGCCGCCGAGTTTGGCGGTGGAGAGTATGAGGATGAGGGCCAGCAGCAGCGAGGCTACCGGGTCCGCGTGGCCGCCGGTGTCGGTGGCGAAGGCGTATGCTCCCGGGATCAGGAGGAGGATCGACAGCAACATCAGCATCCTTCCCGTGGCGGAACCGGTCGACTGTCTGGGGCCTGTGAGCATGGTGTCGTTTGTGAAAATTCTACCGGGTGAATGGTACCATTTTATCGTATCCCGGACAAGCGCGTTGCGGTCCGTGCGCGACGGACCCTATCGCGCCTGGAGCAGGAGTTCCATCTGGACCGCGCCGTCCTTCGGCTCTGCCTTCACGTTCACGTCGGCCAGGAACACACGCTCCTCCCCGATGCCGTTCCCGAGGACGAGGTACGACTTCACGGCGTCCGCGCGCGCCCGCGCCAGCGCGATGAGCGACTCGTCCGGAACGGTGTACGACCGGATCGAGCGGATGAGGGCGGCCTTCGTCACGAGGAGATCGTACTCCTCGTCGGAAATATCCTTCCCCTCCTCCTCCGACGGCCGGGGGACGAGGATCTCCGGGTCCTCGCCGAACGTCGCCGCATACTGTGCGCGGATGCCGGCGCGCTGTTCCGGCGTCAGGGTCGCCACGTCCCGCGTCACCGGTGTCCGGGGACGCAGGGCGGAGAAGACGGCGTTCCCGGCGAGCGCCTCCCGATCGATCGTGTCCACGACGATGCCGCGGACGTCGAGGGCAAGTTCCGGCCTCTCCTTCAGGGCCCGGGCCAGCGAGGCGAGTTTCTCTTCTTCGTTCGCGCTGATCGAATCGGCGCCGGGGCTGAATTCGACATAGCTGAGGTCCTCGTCGCCCCCGCCGAACAGCGCGCCGAGCAGCTTGAAGGGCGCGGTGACCGCCTTGACCACGAGGTTGAGGAGCGCCTTGAGCACGATCGGCATGACGCTGAACTCGGGGTCGTCCACATCGCCGCTGATGGGAATGTCCAGGTCGATGACGCCCCGGGAATCCTTGAGCAGGGCGATCGCGAGTTTCACCGGCAGGCTGGTGGCGTCGGGGCTCTCGACCTTCTCCCCGAGGGTGAGCTGATCGAGGACGATCTTGTTCTCGCCTTCGATGTACGTCTTGTTCAGTTTATAGTGCAGGTCGACGTTCAATTTTCCCCGGTCGATCTTGTAGCCCGCGAAACGGTTCGAGTAGGGATTGAACGTCGCCAGTTCGATCCCGTGGAAGCTGAGCGTGATGTCGGTGAACGCCTCCTCGCTCAGGGGGTTGATCTGTCCCCTGATCAGGGCCGGCGCGTACTTGTCCACCTTCCCGGCGAGGTCCACGTCCGCGCGCGACACCTGTTCCGACGAAAGCCCCTTGATCGTTCCCCCCATTTCGTGGATGCCGACGTTGAAATTGGGAGTGAGGGAGTGATCGGAAAAGTTCATGGAGCCGTCGACGACGCGGAGTTGAGTAATGCGGCTCCTGGTGGACGGTCCCCCGGTCGTGACGTCGCCCGTGACGTCGCCCGTGGCCTCGCTCGTGGAGTCCGCCGTGGTGCTGTCCGCGCCCATCATGTTCGCGATGTTCGATACCCTGTCCGGACCGATGATGAACCGGAGGTAGGGCTTCGTCGCCACGATCTCGGCGATCGAGAGCGACCGCTCGGATTGGTGGAACGACAGTTTTCTCAAATCGAGCCGCCCGAGGCGGAGAAAATCCTCCTGGAGGACGAGGTCCGAGACGACCACACCGTCGAACCTCACATCGCCGTCGTAATCGATCGTCCGTTTCCCGTCCCGAAGGGAAAACTTCACTGTACCCCTGTATCCCGCCGTCCCCGATTTCATCTCCATCCTGGCGTACTCATTGACATAGGGTTGGAAGGGCGCCAGCGCCACGTTCGCCACGTCGGCCTCAGCCTCGGCGTCGACTCTCACGCGGTCGATGTCGATCGTGACGTTCCCGGTCGCGACGGCGGTGCCGCCGCCGTTCACCGCCGTGCGGAGGGAGAATCCCGCGGGCTCCGGCCTGTCCAGCCGGAAATTCTCCAGTGTCGCGTCGGCCGGCGAGAGTTCGAGGATGGCGGGCGGGGTGGTCGACCGGTCTTCCTGGCGGAACGTCAGCGCCGTGAGTTCGATTTTCTTCAACAGCACCTTCCACGTCATCGGGGCGTCCGGCGGCGGGGCTTCCCCGGCCGCAAGCTTCGGGAGCCACATCGTCTTGAGCGTCATCGTGCTGTCGGCGTGCGCCACGTTCAGGAGCGTCGTGTTGTTCGCGGTGATCAAACCGACCTCGACCTCCTTCGCGGGGTAATCCATCCGGATGCCGGTGATCGAGAGCCGTGGGAGTGATACCGCTTCCACCGTGTCGATGGTGTTGTCGATGAGGATGTCCCGGGTCGTAACGGCCCCGTTCCGGAGCGCGAAGAGAGTCTGACCGCCGGACATGTCGAGCGTGTAGTCGGCCCGGATATCCGCGAATCCCGTGGGGATTTCGTAATTCACACTGTGCCGGATGTAATCCCAGAACCGTTCTACCCGCAGGTTGAGAAGCTCGAGACTCCCGGAGGAGCGGAGCGGGACAACGCTGACCCTCCCCTGCCACCGGACGACCGCGTCGCGGCCGTTCGTCGCCTCGAAGCGGTATTCGCCGTCCTCGTTGGGGAGCGTCGTGAAATCTTTCAACGACAGTTCGAGGGAATCGAAATCGGAACGGTAGACTGTCGGGCGCGCCCGGTCCTCGAACACGACCCTTCCGCTGTCGATCCGGAGGTCCTGGACGGCGACGGCCACGGGGGGTGGCACGAGCGTATCGGGAGGTTCCGCCGATTCCACGCTCACTGAATCGGGCGGCATCGCGTCGGCGAGGTTCGTCGTCCCGTCGGCGCGGACTCCGACGAAAATGTCCGGCCGGGACAGGTGGATCTCGGAAAAGACCCACGCCTGCCGGAAGAGGGAGACGGCCTCGAAATTGATGTACAGCTCTTTGAAGGTGACCATCGGGACGCTGTCCCGGTCCATCAGCGTGAAATCCCTCACGGTGGTCGAAAGCGCGAAGGGATTGACCCTCAACTCTCCCAGGCGCACCGGGCAGTTCGTGCGTTCCGAGATCGCTTCACGGATCCGGGGTTCGAGGAGGGCGGGGAGCAGGAAGAAGCCGGCGAGGGCGTAGAAGGCGATCAACCCGGCGGCGATGATGATTTTCTTGTTCCGATGCAATTCGAACACCTTCGGATGCGTGGAATAATATAAACCCGTGACCACCCAGATTCAAGCGATACAGTTACCCCTTCTCGCCGCGCCCCGCCTCCGTCTTGAACTCGGACGTGGAATGGAATTCGATGTCCGGGAACATCTTTCGCGCGGTGTCGAGCGCCCAGGTCCCCTCGGCGAGGAACACCGGGTGAGCATCCTTGTCGAGCGCGACGTGGGAGCGCTGCAGGCTCTGGAACCGCTCGAGCTGATCCTCGTCCGGCGACGTGAACCAGAACGCCTTGTAGACGTTCATCGGCCGGAAACTGCATCTGGCGCCGTACTCCTGAAGGATCCGGAACTGGATCACGTCGAACTGGAGCTCTCCCACCGTGCCCACGATCCTGATGTTGCCCGGCTGGCGCTCGAAGAGCTGTGCGACGCCCTCGTCGGTGAGCTGGTGGAGCCCCTTCGCGAGCTGCTTCGACTTGAAGGGGTCGCCGTTGACGACTTCCTTGAAGATCTCCGGCGAAAAGCTCGGTATCCCCTTGTACTGGAGCTGTTCCCCCTCGGTGAGCGTGTCGCCGATCTTGAAATTCCCGGTGTCGTACAGGCCCACGACGTCGCCGGGCCACGCTTCGTCGATGATGCTCCTCTCGTTCGCCATGAAGCTCGTGGGGGTGTTGAACCGAAGCTCCTTGCCGAGGCGCGTGTGGAGGTAGAACTTTCCCCGTTCGAACTTGCCGGAACAGACGCGGCAGAACGCGATGCGGTTGCGGTGGTTGGGGTCGAGGTTCGCGTGGATCTTGAAGACGAACCCGGTGAACGCGGGCTCGGCCGGGTCCACCAGTCCGGGTCGACGTCTCGCGCGGCCGCGGGGAAGGGGCGATCCGCAGGAACGTGTCAAGCAGTTCCTTCACGCCGAAATTATTGATGGCGCTGCCGAAGAACACCGGGGCGAGGTATCCTTCGGCGTAATGCGATTCGTCGAACGGTTCGTACATCCCCTCGATGAGCGCCGCGTCCTCCCGGAGCTTCGCGGCCGCATCTGCCCCGAGGTTCTCCTCGAGGAGCGGGCTGGCGAGGTCGTCGATGGCGACGACGTCGTCCGAGATGCCGGTCTTGTTGGGGGAGAAGAGCTTCAGGTTTTTCCCGAACAGATTGTAGACGCCCTGGAACCCCGTCCCGATGCCGATGGGCCAGGTGAGGGGCCGCGTGTGGATCCCGAGTTCGCGCTCCAGCTCGTCCAGGAGGGCCATCGGGTCTCGTCCCTCCCGGTCCAGCTTGTTGATGAACACCATCACCGGCGTGTTGCGCATCCGGCAGACGTTCATCAGTTTGCGCGTCTGTTCCTCGACACCCTTCACGCAATCGATGACGAGGATGACGCTGTCCACCGCGGTGAGGGTGCGGTACGTGTCCTCGGCGAAATCCTTGTGGCCCGGCGTGTCGAGGATATTGACCTTGTACCCGTTGTACTCGAAGCCCATCACCGACGTCGCCACCGAGATGCCGCGCTGTTTCTCGATCTCCATGAAGTCGGAGGTGGCCGTCTTCCTGATCTTGTTGCTCTTCACGGCGCCGGCGGTGTGGATGGCGCCGCCGAAGAGGAGGAGTTTCTCGGTGAGGGTCGTTTTCCCGGCGTCGGGATGGCTGATGATGCCAAACGTCCGGCGTCGGGAAAGTTCTCGGTTTTCTGTCAAGGGGAATTCAGCGTCAATATGATCGTGGAAATGTGGACTGTCCGCGCGATGTATTTCGGGATGGGCGGGGGAATACCCGCGATCCCCGGGAAAACAGGGGGTGTTACGGTGGCGTGAGCGCCAGGGGGAGTGCGGCGGCAGTCGTCATGGGAGAAAAATACGAATAATCCGCGAGAGGGCAAAGTCGGGGTCGATCCCGGCCGGACGTGGATCGGTGGGGTACGGGGGAATGCAGGAGGATGAGAAAGGGAGAGGGTTTTCGGGATCGGAGGATCCCGGAAATCAGGACCCCAGGTATCCCCTGCCGCGCGCGTTGTTCACGCAGGCCTGTTTCGAGAAGAACCCGTCCCCCGAGACGGCGACGACCTTCCTCTCCTCGAATTTTCTCCACTGCCACTGGTCGGTGCGGTCCTTGTAGAACTCCCACCGGTCGGCCGGGAGTTTTGCGTCAGCGAGCGATTTCAACGGGGACCTCTATGGGTTCAAGATGGACGTTCGTTTCACCGGTCGATTTGAGATAGGCGTGCGGGTCGTGATCGATCGCGCCGTCCGGGAGCCACTCCCAGAGCGAGCCCATGTTCTTCCTGATCTGATCGGTGTAAAAAGCCGGGAGAGAATCCGACTCCTGTTCGAAGTAGCTCCGGAACCCCGTGTCGTGACGCAGTTTTCCGAGCACTTCGGTGTTGTACCTGATCCTGCCGTACCCCTCCGACGACATCGCCCTCACGACGTTGAGCCACCGGGGGACCATTCCCCTGGATGCCGCGAACCGGTCGACGATCGCCTTGTTGGAGAACGAGTGTTTGCTCAGGTCGATGATGTTTTCGTAAAGCTCCGGCCACGAGTAATTCAGCGGCCTGACGTTCATGGCCTTGTTGTTGTCGAGGAAATGGAACGGGAACGGGAGCACCCGGTCCGCCCTCTGGTACTCGAGGTTGAGCGGCGCCGCCTGCCCGAAGGACGAGAGCATCGAGTAGGCCGGGAAGGCGCCCGGCGTCATGTCGAGGAACCGTTTCGTGAGTTCGAACGGCTCGTGTCCCGTGTCGGTGTCCATCCCGAGCACGAAATTCGTCTGAACGTACGGGACGTACCGCATGATCATGTTGACCTGGTCGGAGACCTGTTTCACCTTGTCCATCCCGGTCATGGAGCCCGTCCTCGATTTTTCCCCCATCGTGTACCACGATTCGATCCCGGGGAGCATTCCCTTGAAGCCGTTGCGGCGAAGCCGTCGCATGTGCGGTTCGGTCAGGAGTGAAAGGCTGCTCTCGGCGATGAAGTCGATGCTGTCCGGCGGGATGGCCTCCTCGATCGCATCCATGTAATCGTCGAAGCGGATGCCGAAGTTCGGGTCGTGCCACCCGACGAGCGGGCGTTTGAACTTCGTCAGGAGGAACCGGAGGTCCTCCTTCATCACCTCGAAGTCGAGGGGCTGGTAGGGCACGACCGAGTCGATGCAGAAACTGCAGGTGTAGGGACAGCCGAGGCTGCCGAGCATCGGGACCATCTTGATGAAAGGGGCCTTGCGCAGGTTCTGCTCGATGTACTTCCAGCGTTCCCGGACGCCGGGGAGTTCCGTCGGCTGCTGCGACGCCGCGAGATACCTCCCGTAGGGCCGGTGGCGGGAGCAGTCCTCGAGGATTTCGCGGACCACCTTCTTGTCGGTGAACCCGGTGACGTAATCGAAGTAGTGTCGCGAATCCTGCGGGTAGCAGCGGGCGTGGGGTCCGCCGAGGACGGTGATCGCCCCCCGCGAACGGAAGATGGCGCTCAGGGCGTAGGCGGTCTGCGCGGACTCGGTGAAGGCGCCGATGAAGACGATGTCGATGTCGTCCGGCAGTTCCTCGATGAGGTCCTCGAAGCCGGTGAAGCAGACGGAGGTGACGCTGTGTCCCTCCTCCTCGCACCACAGCGCGACGACCTGCGGCATGATGGCGGCGAAGTTGGCGTTCATGACGCGCGCCCAGAGCGCCCGGGTCGGGCCCTTGGTGACGAGGTCGATGACGCCGACGCGCAGTGTACGTTTCGAGGCCACTCTTGTTTCCCTCCCCTGATGTGAGGAACGATAAAAAAGGAGGGGTACTGGACCCCTCCGATTTCGGTCCCGGTGGACGGTTTTTACCGGTAGTACCATGATACGGAACTATTGACGGACCGGGAATAGGCCTGTGGGTTGAAAAAGGAACTACACCTTTCGGGTGAGCGCCCGATCAATGGTTGAGGATCGAAATGGTCTTCGCGATCCTCCGCGAGAGCGATGAATCGGTTGCGGCGAAGTTGGCAAGCTCAAGGCGCGAGTGCAGCGCGAGCTTCTCCATGATGTTGTGGACGTGGCTTTTCACCGTGTGGGTGGCGATATGGAGACGGTGGGCGATCTGCTTGTTCGTTATCCCGTCGCTGATCAGCCCGATGACGTCGCGTTCCCGCCGCGTCATCTTCAGTGCGCCCTTTCAGCGCGGGTTTCCCCCCCCTGATGGCGTGTTCGACGATCTGCGAAAAGACCGAATCGTTCAGGAGCGGGGGGAGCACTTTCGTGCCCGCCGAGACGGCCCTGATGGTGTCGAGGAAAACGTCCAGCGTGGCGTCTTTCAGGATGAATCCGGAGGCCCCGGCCCGGATAAACTGCAGGATGTCGCCCTGCGCGGGGGCGAGGTCCATCACGATGATCCTGGCCGCGGGGAACTCCTTTTTCAGGACCTCGACGATGTGGAGGCTGTTCTGGCTCCGCAGGCCCAGGTCCAGCAGGATGACGTTCGGTTTCAGACGATGGGTCTTCAGCACCGGGCTTTCGTCGCCCGTGGGGGCCGCGAGGATCGTGATATCCCGGTGGGATTTCAGCATCCTCGCGATCCCTTCCCGCAGGAGGGGGTTGTCCTCGATGACCAGGAGTTTGATTTTCTTTGCCGTCACACTGTAACATACCGCACCGGCGCGGCGGATTCAATCGTACGAAGGGTTGAAAAAGGAACTACACCGGGTAGCGGGTGTCCTCGTCCGGAGGGTGGGTACGGGCGTCGGCCGGGTGGGGGTTATTCGTCGATCAGCGAGATGGAGTCGGTCACCTCTTTGAAATCACCGGACGCGCGCGCATAGTTGGCGATCTGGACCCTCGAGCGGAGGGCGAGTTTTTCCAGGATGTTGTGGATGTGGCTTTTCACGGTGGATGGCGAGAGGTGGAGGTTATGCGCGATCTCCTTGTTCGTCATCCCGTCGGCGACGAGCTGGATCACCTGGCGCTCGCGCTTGGTCATCCGGACGGAGATCTTCAGCCGTGAACGCCCCGAACCGGTGACGGCCGCGTCGACGATCTGGGAGAAGAGCGATCCCGTCAGGATGGGAGGGAGCACCCGTGTGCCCCTGGCGACCGAACGGATCGTGTGGAGGAAATCGTCGATCGTCGCGTCCTTCATGATGAACCCCGACACCCCCGCCTGGACGAAGATGACCACGTCCTCCTGCATCGGAATCAGGTCCATCACGATGATCCGCACCGCCGGGTGCGTTTTCTTCAGCGTGGCGACGAGTTGCAGGCTGTTCTGGTTGGAGAGGCCGAGGTCGAGCAGGACGACGGCGGGTTTCGACGTGGCGACGCTCCTGATCGTGTTTTCGCCGTTTCCCGCCGAGGCAACGACAGTCATGTCCTTTTGCCGGTTGAGCATTTGCGTGATCCCGTCACGCAAGAGGCGATTGTCTTCGACGACGAGAAGTTTGATCTTCTTCATCGGTACACGGGAATCAGGCTCATCGGTGTAAAAGTTAGAGAATAGCGAAATAATTTGCAACCCGCTGAGAGTCCGGCCGATGTGCGTGGAATCTGCCGAATTCATCCAATCCGATTGAATCCGGTCTCCCGGGATGTAGTCCTTTTTTCAACCCAATGGGCGATTGAGGGGCTGGCGGGGTCTGCGTATCTTGTATTGGTATGAAGTGCATAAAAAGGGGTGAAATCGAATGAATACCAACTTTCCGCAGAAACACCCCAGGGGCAGTTCGCCTCCCGACAGCAGCGAAGAATCTGCCAGACCGGGACAGCGGCCGACCGGGAACGATGCGAAAACGGGCCAGCATCCCAGGCCGGTTGAACCGCGACCGGACGAAACGAAAAAAACCGACGGATGAGGTCCCGGTGAACACGTATTGCGCATCGACCGTGGAAATACATCATACACCAAACGATAACGAAGGGATATTATTGAAATTATTACGGAAGAAGGACGCCGACAGGACCTATTCGCATAACGGAAAAACGGAGGTGATCCGCATGCCGGATGTCACGCTCGCGTCCTGGGGCAGGTGGCAGGTCATTTACGGACTTCGGAGGATCAACGTGTTATCGAAGCTTCTCGACCGGCTTGGGGGAGACAGGCCGTGACGCAGCTCCGCACGACCGTCCGCGTCTGGGAGGAGGCGGGACACGTCGTCGACATCATTCACAGCGAATCCGACGCCGGGATGTGGATCGTCCGGCGCCGGAAAAAGTTTCTCTGGATGAAGAGGCTGATCTCGCGAGATTGGTTTAACAGCGAACCCCAGGCCCTGGAGTTCGCCCGTGCGTTGAAAGCGGGCTGACGACCCGTCCCGCGACGCGTTACGCCGCGTTGACCGTCAGGTTGCGGCCTTTGAGTTTCTTCCCGTCGAGGGCCGCGATGGCCGTCGTGGCCTCGGAGAGCCCGGGCATCTCGATGATGCCGAACCCCACCGACGTCCTGTCGAAACGATCCCAGACGAGATTGATGAACGAGACCTCACCGAAAGCCGCGAATTCGGTCCGGAGGTCTTTTTCCGTGATTTCCCTCGATAAATTGCGTGCAATGATCTTCAATAGGTTTCCTCTGATGATGACGAACGGTGAGTTGCAGTGCCCGGAACCGTGATTATCGGCCTGTTTTTACGCGGTCCCTCTACAATGTAACACCCCCGTCGTCCGTATCCTAATTTGCCCCCGTCGGCCGCGCCACTCACCGCCTCATTCCCGGCCCATGGGAAGATTGAATCTCAGCCCGGTGATGAGTACATTCCTCTCATATTTCAGGAGCCTGCGGCGTATACCCCTCCCGCGGGATCCACCCCACTTCCCCGGATCCGAGGTCGCACCATGTTCAGCCTGAAAAAACTCCCGCCGATGAACTCCCGGACGATCGCGATCGCCGCCGGATCGCTGCTCATCATACTGTTCCTGGTCCGGATGCTCGTGGCGGGAGGACCCGCGGACGCCTCGGACATCACCGTCACGCCGGTCCGCGGCGAATTCCTCGTCACCGTCACCACCACCGGGGAGCTCCAGGCGAAGAACTCGATCCAGATCGTGGGTCCCGAAAACGCCCGGTCCGCGAACATCTGGCAGATGAAGATCTCGAACCTCATCCCCGAGGGGACGGAGGTGAAGAAGGGCGATTTCGTCGCGGAACTGGACAAGTCCGAGATCACCGGAAAACTCAAGGAATCGCAGCTCTCCGTGCAGAAACTGGAGGCGCAATACCAGCAGACCCGGCTCGACAGCACGCTGACGCTCTCGCAGGCCCGGGACGAGCTCGTCAACCTGAAATACGCCGAGGAGGAGAAGCGAATCATCCTCGAGCAATCCGCGTACGAGGCCCCGGCGATGCAGCGGCAGGCACAGCTCGACCTGGAGCGCGCCCAGCGGAACACCGAGCAGGCCACCAAGAACTACGAAACCAAGCGACAGCAGTCCATCGCGAAAATGGAGGTGGCCGGAGCCGACCTGCAGAAGGAACGGCAGCGCCTCGACCTGTACAAGAAAACGACCGACGAGTTCACGATCAACGCACCGGCGAACGGGATGGTGGTGTATGCGAGGGAGTGGAGCGGGAAGAAGAAGATCGTCGGATCCACGATCAACCCCTGGGAACCCACCGTGGCGACCCTGCCCGACCTGCGGGAGATGGAATCGATCACCTACATCACGGAAATCGACATCCAGAAAATCGCCCTCAAACAACCGGTGAAGCTCAAGCTCGACGCCGACCCGAACAAATCCCTCACGGGCACCGTGACCTCGGTGGCGAACATCGGGGAGCAGCGGCCGAATTCCGACGCCAAGGTCTTCGAAGTCCGGATCAAGGTGACCGAGTCCGACACCACGCTGCGCCCGTCGATGACCACGTCGAACGAGATCCTCGTTGCCCGCCTCGACAGCGTCCTCCATATCCCGCTCGAGTGCATCCAGACGGAGGATTCGACGACGTATGTGTACCGGAAGGACGGCGGCAGCGTCGTCCGGCAGCAGGTGCGGCTCGGGATCATCAACGAGAACGCCGCCGTGATCCTCGAGGGCGTCGGGGAAGAGGACGAAATCTACCTCTCTCCGCCCGACGGCATCGACGCGAAAACCCTCCTCCTCGCCCGGAAGGAATGAGCCCTGTGGAGTTCGAACGCATCCTCTCCTTCGTTCCGGAGCAGTATGTCCAGAGCCTGAAGATCTCCCTCGAGGCGATTTTCCACAACCGGCTCCGGGCGGTGCTCACCTCGCTCGGGGTCATCTTCGGCGTGGGTTCCGTGATTTCGATGCTCGCGATCGGGACCGGGGCAAAACAGGAAATCCTGAACCAGATGAGGCTGCTGGGCGCCAACAACATCATCATCACGCCGATCATTGAGCAGGAGGAGGGGAAGGTGGAGGATGAGGGGATGGAGAAGGAGAACGAAAAGAAGCGCTTCAGCCCGGGGTTGACGATCAGGGACGCCGACGGGATACGTTCGACCCTCCCGCACGTCGAGTTCGTCAGTCCCGAGATCGTGATCGAAACGGTGGTGCTCCGGGAGGGGATGAAGCGGACGACGAAGCTCGTCGGCGTGGATTCCACCTATTTTGCGACGTCGAACTTCGAGCTCGAGCGGGGCCGGATGTTCTCGGGCATGAACGAGGACTACGCCACGCCGGTCGCGGTGATCGGGCATTCCATCAAGACGAAATTCTTCGCCGGCCAGGACCCGATCGGCGGCCGGATCAAGTGCGGCAACCTGTGGCTGACCGTCATCGGCGTGCTGAAGGAGCGGGCGCTCAGCAAGGAGAACATCCAGCACCTCGGCCTGCGGGATTACAATTTCGACGTCTACACGCCGGTCAGCACGCTCCTGCTCCGGTTCAAAAACCGGACGCTCATCACCCAGCAGGCGGTCCAGCGGGCCTCGCGCGAGGGGGGGGACGGGGACAATTCCGAAGACGGCGGGAAGAAGGCGGTGAACTACCATCAGGTCGACCGCCTGGTGGTCCGGGTGGACGGCTCGGAGCACATGGCGACGCTCGCGGGCGTGATCAGCCGGATGCTCCAGCGGCGCCATAATAATGTGGTCGATTTCCAGGTGACGGTCCCCGAGGAATTGCTGCGGCAGGAACAGCGCACCAAGGACATCTTCAACATCGTCCTCGGCGCGATCGCGTCGATCTCGCTCATCGTCGGCGGGATCGGCATCATGAACATCATGCTCGCGTCGGTGACCGAGCGGACGAAGGAAATCGGCATCCGGCGGGCGACGGGCGCGACGCGGCGCGACATCCTCGTACAGTTCCTCGGCGAGGCCGCGACGATCAGCCTCAGCGGGGGGATCGTCGGGATCCTGCTCGGGGTCGGGATCAGCATCCTGATCGAACAGATGGCGGGCGTCCTGACGATCGTGACGTGGTTCTCGGTCCTCCTGGCGTTCATCATCTCCATTTCCATCGGGATAGCGTCGGGGATATTCCCCGCCATGCGCGCCTCACGGCAGGATCCCGTCGTTTCACTTCGTTACGAATGACCGTCCCATGTCCCTGCCCGTCCGTTCCATGCCCCCGCTTTTCCCCGTGAGGGGACTGCTTCCCCTGGCCGTGGCCGCGGCCTGCCTCGCGTGCGGGCCGGAGGCGCTCGCGCAGGCGGACACGACCCGCCTGACGCTCGGGGAATGCATCCGGATCGCCCAGGCGTCAGGGCCCCGGGGAACGATTGCGCGTCGCGGTTTCGAGGCCGAACGCAGCCGCCATCACTCGCTCAGAGCGACGTACCTGCCGCAACTCTCGCTCCAGGCGGACGTCCCGGGGTATTACCGCTCCATCAGCTCCATCACACTGCCGGACGGATCGATCACCTTCACCCCCCAGAGCCAGTTCACCTCGTCCGTCAACCTCTCGCTCTCCCAGAAGATCCCCTTCACGGGGGCGGACCTCCTGTTCATGTCGGGCCTCAACAGCATCAACCTTCCCGAATCGGAGACCCGCTATTACCGGTCGAGCCCCCTCACGGTGAGCCTGCGGCAGCCGCTCTTCCAGATCAACACGATGAACTGGGACCTGGAGGAAGACGACCTTCGGTACCGGATCGCCGGGAAAACCGCCGTCGAGGCGATGGAGGACGTCGCGCTGGACGTGACCGCGAAATTCTTCGATTATTACCTGACGTCGATGGACATCGAGAACGCCGCCGTCAACCTGGCGAACAACGACACCCTGTACAACATCTCGAAGGGGAGGTACAACGTCGGCAGGATCGCGGAGAACGACCTCCTCCAGAGCGAGCTCGCCTTCCTGAAGGCGCGGACCGAACTCGAGAACGCGACGCTGGAATACACCCGGGCCAGGGCCGCGCTCCGGACCGCGCTCGGCGGCGGCGTTTCCGGCGAACTTCGCGTCCTCCCCCCCTCGGAAATCCCGGGCCTCCGCATCGACTCCGCACTCGCCCTCGCGCAGGCCCTCACGAACAGGAGCGATCTCCTGGGCCTCGAAATGCGGCGCGTGGAAGCTGAGCGCGGCATCGCGCAGGCGAAATCCGACAATCTTTTCAACGCGACGATCAGTGCCACCCTCGGTTTCAACCAGAGCGCCCCTCTCCTGCGCGACGCCTACCAGAACCTGCTCGAGCAGCAGCAATTCAACGTGCGCCTCGAGGTCCCCCTCTACCGCTGGGGCGCCGGGAGCGAAGCGATCGGCGCCGCCGAGAGCGAACGGGACCGGACCGAGGCGGACGTGGGACAGCAGGAGGAGGAGTTCGAGCAGGAGATCCTCTACGAGGTGGCGCGGCTGAACCTCCTCGGCCTCCAGGTCCGGGTGGCCGCGAAGGCCGACACGATCGGCCAGCGGAGGTTCGACGTCGCCAAGGACCGGTACATGATCGGGAAGATCGACATCCCGATCCTGTTCATCGCGCAGGACGAGAAGGACGGCGCCCGGCGGAACCACATCCAGACCTTGCGGGACTTCTGGGTGTCGTATTACCGCGTGCGCCGGCTCTCGCTTTACGATTTTATCGCCGGGAGGCCGATCTCCATGGAGGACGCGATGCCGGGGATATCGGATTGATCTGACCGCTCCCGGGGCCGCTCATCCCCCCTTGCTCCTGATTTCGTAGAGGTCTTTCCTCCGGTCCCTCCAATTCAACACTGTCCCGGTCTGGCGGTGCTGCTTGAGGAGCTCGAGGTCGATGTCGTCGATGATCACCGTTTCGATGTTCGGGGTGGCCTCGGATTGTATGGCGTCGCGCGAGAAGGGGATGTCGGACGGCGAAAAGATCGCCGACTGGGCGTAATGGATGTCGAGATTTTCGACCGAGGGCAGGTTCCCGACGCATCCCGCGATGACGACGTAAACGTGGTTTTCGATGCACCTGGCCTGTGCGCAATATCGTACCCTGAGGTAGGCGAACCGTTCGTCCGTGCTGAAGGGGACGAAAATCATCTGTGCGCCCCGCTCCACCGCCAGCCGGCTCAGCTCCGGGAATTCGATGTCGTAGCAGACCTGGATCGATATTTTCCCCCGGTCGGTGTCGAAGACTTCGAGCTTGTCCCCGGGGCTGACGCCCCACCACCGCCGCTCGTTGGGGGTGATGTGGAGCTTGTACTGCTTGCCGAGCGTCCCGTCGCGACGGAACAGGTATGAAATGTTGCAGAGACGGTCGCCCTCGACCGTGAAATGCGAACCGCCGACGACGTTGATGTTGTGCTTCACCGCGAGCCGGTTGAAGAGTTCCAGGTATTTGGGGGTGAACGAGGAAAGGTTGCGCATTGCGGTCGCAGGGTCGTTCGACGGCATGAAGGAAAGCAGCTGGGTGGTGAAGATCTCGGGGAAGACGATGAAATCGCAATGGTAGTCGGACGCCACATCCACGAAATACTCGCACTGCGCCGCGAATTCATCGAAGTCCCGGATCAACCGCATCTGGTACTGTACGGCGCAGACCCGGACGGGCAGGACCGGCACGAACCTGCGGTTCGGGTCCGGGACGTAGTCGAGGTTCGTCCACTCCAGGAACGTGGCGTAGCCCCGCGATTCGTTGTCTGACGTGAGATAATCGGGGATCAGCCGCTTGAGGACGAAACCGTTCGAGACCTGGGCCGTCAGGACCGGGTCGAAGAGGAGCTTTCCGGTGACCTTCCCGACGTACTCGCGCGCCGACATCGAATCTGCGTGTTTCGCATAGCCCGGGATGCGTCCACCGAGGATGATCCGCATCAGGTTCATCTCCCTGGCGAGGTCCTTGCGCGCGTTGTACAGACGCCGCGCCAGCTTCAGGCCCTGGTATGCCGGGTCGACCATGATCTCGATCCCGTAGAGCGTATTGCCGTTCGGGTTGTGGTTCCGGATGAAGCCGGCGTCGCTGATTTCGGACCAGGCGTGGTACTCGCCGTAGAGCGCGAAGTCGAGCACGAGACTGCTCGATGACGCGACGAGCTTGCCGTTGTATTCGACGCAGATCTGGCCCTCGGCGAAGTGGGCGATCTGGCTCTCGAACTGGCCGTGGGTCCACGGGGTCATGCCGGGGAAGCACTTCAGCTGCAGGTCGGCCACGGCGTTGTAGTCGGCGAGTGTCAGGGGCCGGACGATCAGGTTCTGTTCGAAGGCCTTCAGGTCGATAGGATCCATGGCGGTACTCCCTTGTTGTGATGATTGGAGTGCGCAGTCCCTCCCTTCTTTTAATATAGACCGGATGGGGAATTATGCAACCATTTTTTGGCGCTCAATACGGATGAATTCCTGAAATCTCTCTATATTATCGCCCCCCTTCGAAAAGTGATCGATTGGACAATCAGGATGAAAATCTGGCCCCCCGGGGGGAACCCGGGCCGGTGAACGACCGGCCGCCGGTGGCCGGGACCCAGGCCGGCCTTCGCCCCGGCGCCCTCTGGCGCGACATCGTGGACTCCATCCGCGGCACCTCCATCGACTACACCGAGGGGAGCATGGGCCGCGCCCTGTTGCTGCTCTCGGTCCCGATGATGCTCGAGATGTCGATGGAATCGCTCTTCGCGGTCGTCGACGTCTATTTCGTTTCGTCGCTCGGGGCCTCCGCGGTCGCCACCGTTGGACTCACCGAATCGATCATGACGCTCGTGTACGCCGTCTCCATCGGCCTCTCGATGGGGACGACGGCCCTGGTCGCCCGCCGGATCGGCGAGAAACATCCGCGCGAGGCCGCGGACACGGCGGTACAGGCCGTTATCGTGGCCCTGGCGGCGTCCATCCCCTTCTCGCTCGCCGGCATCCTCTACGCGAAGGAGATCCTCACCCTGATGGGCGCCGACTCCTGGAGCCTCGACCACGGATACCGGTTTACGACCTGGATGCTGGGAGGGAATGCGGTCGTTATGCTGATCTTCATCATGAACGCGATCTTCCGCGGGGCGGGGGACGCGGCGACGGCGATGCGCGTCCTCTGGCTCTCGAACGGCGTAAACATCCTCCTCGATCCCGCGCTCATCTTCGGCTGGGGGCCGTTCCCGGCGATGGGCATCGAGGGCGCGGCGGTGGCGACCAACATCGGACGCGGCATCGGCGTGACCATGCAGCTCTGGATCCTCTTCCGCGGGGCGAAGCACATCCGCGTCACGGCCTCGCAGGTCCGCCTCAACGCCGCGGTGATGGGGCGGCTGGTCCGGACCTCACTCGGGGGGATCGGGCAGTTCATCATCGCCACGTCGTCCTGGATCGGCCTCGTACGCATCGTGTCAGTGTTCGGGAGCGAGGTCCTGGCCGGTTACACCATCGCGGTACGCATCATCGTTTTTACGATGATGCCCGCCTGGGGCCTCTCCAACGCGGCGGCGACGCTCGTCGGCCAGAACCTCGGCGCCGGCAGGCCGGAGCGGGCCGAACGCTCGGTCTGGATCACGGGGCTGGCGAACATGGCGTTCATGGCCACGGTGTCCCTCTTCTATATCCTCTTCCACGAACACCTCGTCGGGATCTTCACCTCCGAACCGGCCGTCGTCGCGGCCGGCGCCGAGTGCCTGCGGATCGTCTCGTACGGGTATCTCGTCTACGCCTGGGGCCTGGTGATGCCGCAGGCCTTCAACGGGGCCGGGGACACGCTCACGCCGACGAAGATCAACTTCTTCTGCTTCTGGCTGCTCGAGATCCCGCTGGCGTACCTGCTCGCGATCGAGCTCGGCGCCGCCGAGACCGGCGTCTGGTGGTCGATCGTGATCGCCGAATCGAGCGCGGGGTTGGTGGGGATCATGCTGTTCCGGCGGGGACGATGGAAGACGGTGAAGGTGTAGGCGGGTTTTTCCCGGTGTGTGTGCCCTCCGCGTTCGCCGGAAACCGCAAATATCCGTATATTCGGTCGCACGGTGTCCAATGACCTCCCTCGATAAAAATCCCGCTCTCGGCAATCCGATCAGGACGTGCCTCCTGATCGCGCTTGTCGCCTTCACGGTGTGCGATGTCGCGGACGCGCAGGACGCCGCATTCCGCCCGCCCGCGGTCCCGCTGGCGACGAGCGATCCCTACTTCAGCGTCTGGTCGTTCGCCGACCATCCCGGCACCGACTGGCCGAGGCACTGGACGGGGAAAAATCACGCGCTCGTGAGTTTCATCAGAATCGACGGCGCGACGTACCGCCTCCTGGGGAATTCGACCGGATCGGTCCCGCCGATGACGCTCGTCTCGACGGACGTCTTCCCGACCCGCACCGTCTACAGGTTCGCCGACGGCGGCGTCGCCGTGACGATGACGTTCACGACGCCGCTCCTGCCCGGCGACCTCTCTGTGTTCTCCCGTCCCGTGACGTACGTGTCGTGGGATGTCGCGTCGTCGGACGGAAGGGAGCATGCCGTATCGGTCTACTTCGACAACAGCGCGGAGCTGGTCGTAAACACCCCTGACCAGGAGGTCGTCTGGTCCCGGCTCGACCTCGGCGGCGACGGTCCGTCCGGCGGTCTCGACGTGCTGAGCATCGGCTCGAAGGATCAGGACGTCCTCGGGAAATCGGGGGATGACGTGCGCATCGACTGGGGATATTTCTACCTCGCCTCGCCGAAGGCGCAAAAGGGATCGGGCGTCATCACGGACCACTCGAGCGCCCGGATGTCGTTCGTCGGGCGCGGGACCCTGCCCGCGTCGGACGATCTCCGCATGCCGCGCCCGGCGGGAGACGACTGGCCCGTCCTCGCGTTCGCCTTCGACCTCGGGAAGGTCGGGACGGCGCCCGTGGCGCGCCACCTCCTGATGGCCTACGACGACCGGTTCTCGATCGAGTATTTCGACCGGAAGATCCGGCCGTTCTGGAGGGCCGGTGGGATGGAGGCGGGGGAACTTCTCTCGCGTTCCGAATCCGACTACGACTCCCTGGCGGCGGCCTGCCGGACGTTCGACGAGGCGCTCACCGCGGATCTGCGGAAGATCGGCGGGGAGAAGTACGCGAAGCTCGCCTCGCTCGCCTACCGGCAGGCGATGGCCGCCCACAAGCTCGCCGCGGACATCGACGGTGAGCCGCTCCTATTTCCAAAGGAGAATTTCAGCAACGGCTGCATCGCGACGGTGGACGTCATCTACCCGGCATCGCCGATCTTCATGCTGCTGAGCCCCGAACTTCTCAAGGCGTCGCTGACACCGGTGATGGAATACTCGATGATGCCCCGGTGGAAGTGGCCCTTCGCGCCGCACGACCTCGGCACCTATCCGAAGGCGAACGGACAGGTGTACGGCGGGGGCGAGCGGACGGAGGAAGACCAGATGCCGGTGGAGGAATCGGGGAACATGCTGATCCTGCTGTACGCGACAGCGAAGATCGAAGGGACCGCCGCGTACGCTCAGAAGTACTGGCCTGCGGTCGCGAAATGGGCGCGGTACCTGAAGGAGAAGGGGCTCGACCCGGAGAACCAGCTCTGTACCGACGATTTCGCCGGACACCTGGCGCACAACGTGAACCTATCACTCAAAGCTATCCTGGCGCTGGGATGTTACTCGAGGCTGTCAGAGATGGCGGGTAAACCATCCGAGGCAAAGGAGTACCGGAGTCTCGCGCAGGAGTACGCCGCGAAGTGGATGGAGATGGCCGACGACGGCGACCACTACCGGCTGGCCTTCGACAGGCCGGGGACCTGGAGCCAGAAATACAACCTCGTGTGGGACGACATCCTCGGGCTCGACCTCTTCCCCGAGGAGGTCGCGGAGAAGGAGGTCAGGTTTTATATGGCGAAGCAGAACCGGTACGGTCTCCCGCTCGACAACCGCAAGGACTATACGAAATCCGACTGGCTCGTCTGGACGGCCACGCTGGCCCGGACGAGGGAGGACTTCGATTCGACCGTATCGCCCCTCTACGATTTCCTGAACGACACTCCCGACCGGGTCCCGTTCACCGACTGGTACGACACAAAGACCGCGAAAATGGTCGGGTTCCGGGCCCGCCCGGTGATCGGCGGGGTGTTCATTAAAATGCTGTCCGACCCTGCTATCTGGGAATTATGGCGCTCGAAGCCGACCCGCTCATTTCATAAATAACATTTTCATCACCCGGACGGCGATTTTCGCCGGGTCGGAAACGCCGACCGCTTCGAGCCGGCAGAAGTACACTCCGCTCGGCACGTTGTCGGGCGCCCAACGCTCCGCATATGATCCCGCCGGCTGGTCCCGGTCGACAATCTTTTCTACCACCACCCCGAGCATATTGTACACGTCCACGGTGACGCGGCTCTCTTCAGGCAGGGTGTAGGAGATCGTCGTCGCCGGGTTGAACGGGTTGGGTGAATTCTGTTCCAGGACATAGCCGTCGGGAGTCGTCCCGGGGTCCCGGGATAATCCGACGGAAACGGCAACCCCCAGCGGCACCCCAACCCTCCCGCCGTTTCCCATGTCGACGATCTCGCCGCCGACATCCAGAATCACGTCGTCGAGGATGCCCGCAGGCTCCCACGAGAGCGTCACCGGATAAAACGACGTCGAGATCCGGATGCCCGTCATCCTGCCCGGATCATTTGACGGCGCCACTGCCATGAGCCGGGAGTCGAATCGGGCATCGAACGCCCCCGGCGGGGGTGACGGCGGCATCTCATACAGCCCGAGGATGTCGTTCGGGATGGGGCGGCCGGCAATCAACAATCTGCCCGACCTGCCGCGGGCGTCAGTGATCGTCAAAACGGCCATATCGTCCGAACGTCCGCGCCGCGCGGCCGCCGGTTGCGGCATCGACGGCGATGGTGAGAGGATGATTTTTCCGGGTCCGCTCGTCTTTACCCAGTATCCGCGCGCGGGCAGGATGGAGTCGGCGATCACGTATCCGCCGTCATAGGCGAAGGGCATTGATGAAACGATCCCCGACGGTAGTGTCTGGACGGCGCTCCACGGGAGAGGATCGCTTACCGACCCGATGATGATCCATCCGGTCCCGACATCGACCGAGTCGACGGGGACAGGCACACCGGTCAGGGCGATGGACTGGGCCCGGTCGAATCGTATCCAATATCCGGGTCCCACCGCCAGCGAATCGTGGATATGGTACCCCGAGGCGGGATCGTAGGCGTATGACGGGCTCACGGCCGATGGAAAGAGCGACTTGGTGGCGGGATTGTCAGGGACCATCGGCATCGAGACGAGGTTCCAGAACTTGTTGAAGGCGTACGAGCTCGTCGGGCCGTTTGCCGTCGTGAATGACCACGGCGGCGACCATCCGCCCGGCCCCGCGGAATTCTCCGCCCGTACACGCCAGAAATATTGCTGACCGCCGCCGAGCACCGGCGTCTGTTCCCACGTTGGGACAATTCCCGAATCCGACCAGGTCAGAATGGCGAAGAGCGCATCGCCGGAGACCTGCACGGTGTACGATTGCGCCCCCGCGGTCGCCTGCCAATCCAGCGTGGGTTGCATCGTGAGTCCCGTTACGCCATCGAACGGTGCGGACAACGCCGGCACTTCGGGCGGCGTGACGACGGTCGTGTCCATGATCCCGTGCGGGCCCGGTCCGGCCTGGTGGCTTGAATGGCAGACGGAGCATTTCCCGAGTGTGCCGGCATATCCCTGCAGGCTGATATTTTGAATATTGTCATTGGCCTGGACGGTGGGAAGGATGGCGTGCGGGCTCCCGTGGCACGCGGAACAGAAGAGGCCGCCGTGACCGGCGGATTGCCGGTAGAGTTTGCCGGTCTCTTCGGCATAATTGCTTCCGTGGCATGTCCCGCACTTCGGTTCGTCGAGCCACGGACGCCGGCCCGCATTGATCGATTGCGCGAGGGTGTCCATCGTCCCGTGGCAGTGCTGGCAGGAGAGCGGGTTGATCGGGTCCTTTCCCATGACGTCACGCAGGCATTGCGTGTTGGGGCCGGGGTGACACTTGTAACAGGTGGCGATGGCGCCGGAGGGCCCGGCGACCTCCCGGTGCTTCTGGTGCATCCGGTACGAGAACGGCCGGGCCTCCGCCGTGCCGACGGTCCCGAGGGCGTTCGAAGCGTGGCACGAGGCGCACAACACCGGTCCGCTCCTGTTGAAGCCGTCAACGTCCTCGTGTGAATTCAGGATGCCTGTTTCGGACGAGTGGCACCCCGATTGAACGCACCCCACCTCGTTGCTGACGGGTATGACGGCGTCCGTCGTGGCGAGGACGGCCCCGTCTGAGTTCCTCTTCGCGACCAGGTGGACGAGCTGAAAGGGGGCTTCGTTGACGTGGTTCGAATCGGCGAACGGTGTAATCGGGATGCCGGTCACGGAGAAATGTGAACCCGCTGCGACGAGGACACCCGTGAGACCGTTGCCGGTCAGACCCACGTTGTCCGGAAGAGGTGAAGACAATCCGAATAATTGCTGCGCGTAGGTCCAGAAATTGGTCTTCCCGACCGAGTACGTGTTGTTGGGGATCGAGTATTCGACGGTAAACCCCGAGGTGACGAGGTGGGGGATGCCCGCCGGATCCGTTTCAATCAGCTGTGCCGATACATTGTTGAACGGCGGCAGGACTGCGATTTTGGAAAAATCCTGGTTCGAGCAATGCATGCCGAGGTCGTTCCAGCCGATGAGGACGTAGTCCTGGCAGATGGACGTGCCGGACGGCAGCAAGGTGAAGGCCAGGCAGACGAGGGTGGCGCGAACGACTCCAGGTGTGGTCATATCCCGTTCCTTGTAAGGTCAGACAGACGGAGGGCAAGAACGACAGAAGGATATGATGCCGGAAATGTACGGAGGATTTCCTATATTTCATAATTCCGGAAGGAAATAACTGGGTTGTCTGATGCAGATGGAATTCGGAAAGTCGATAAAATACTACTCCCACGGGCTGTGGAAGCGCGCGGGCGACCACAACATCCTCTTCCTGGCGGAGGCGCTCTCCTTCTCGATCCTGGTCTGCATCGTGCCCTTCGTCCTGATCGGTTTTTCGGTCGGCGGCCTGATCCTCGAGGAGTCGGACTTCCTCCGCCAGCTCGACACGTTCATCGACGTGGTCGTGCCCTACCCCGAGAACGCCCGCTTCGTGAAGGAAATCGTCGCCGACCAGGCGGGTGAGTTCCTGTTCTACAAGAACCTGGCGGGGACGGTGGGTTTCATCGGGCTGGTGTTCGCGTCGAGCGCGCTTTTCAGCACGATCCGCTCGATTTTCGCGGCGGTCTACCCGATCAAGAAGGCACGGTCGGTCGTCGTCAGCAAGCTCTTCGACCTCATGATGATCCTGGTCGTCATGATGTTGTTCCTTGTGGCGGCGACGCTCCTGCCCGTCGTACAGGTCTTCGATCACCTCGCGGGTGAGTCCGGCGTCCTCGGGGGGGTGATCGTCGCACGTCTCGAACCGCTGCTCCTCGAGGCCGGGTCCATCGTCGCGGTCATCATCGTACTGTTCATCGTGCACCGGTTGGTGCCGGTCACGCGGCCGCCGAAGGGGGCCGCCCTCGTCGCGGCGCTCTCGACGACGGTCCTCTGGTTCGCCGCGCAGCAGCTCTTCGGCGCGTACATCGTGCACGTCGCGACCTTCAAGAAGATCTACGGCGCGTACGTCGCCGCGATCGTGGTCGTGTTCTGGATCTACTACACCGCCATCGTCTTCATCCTCGGCGCCGAGATCGGGCAATTGTACCGGGAACGGCGGGACGCGGCGTCGTCCCGGTAATTCATTCTACCATCGAACGCAACGATCAATGACGAAATGGACATGCCGCTTCATCACGTTCTGGCTCCTGTTCCTTTCCCTTTCCGTTTCACGAACGGCGCTCGCCCAGGATCCGTCTCCCGGCAATGAGTACCGGATCACCCTCTTTCCGCACCACGCGATCAGCGATGAGGTGACCGGCTTCGCGTACCTTGGTTACGTATGGAACCCGGAGAAGGATTACCAGACCTATTACCTCGGGTGGCCGGCGGCCAGCTACGCCCCTGCTCACTGGCTGCAGATCTGGGGTGGTCTGGTGGGTCTCTACACCGACAACGAGAACAGCGCCGACAAGCTCGAGCTTCGCCCGTTCACCGGCCCGAAGTTCTTCCTTTCCAACGACATGAGGTGGAACATCTACAATTTCACCCGCTACGAATACCGGGCCACGCAGAACCGTGACACGCGCGAATGGAGCCACGTCTCCCGCCTCCGCAGCCGGTTCGGGGTGGAATTCCCGTTCGCGTCAGGTGAACGGGCGTGGCAGCCGGGCACGTGGTACGGACTCGTTGATCTCGAGCCGTACTACCGCTTCGACCGGGGCCAGGTGGACCCGTTTCGCATCCGGGGAGGAATCGGGTATGTGCTGGACGACCGGCTCCGGTTTGAGTTCATTTACCACGCCCAGTTCACCCATCCCGACGACAGCGACGCTCTGGAGTACACCGACAACATTTTCCGCCTCAACGTCAAGCTCGGACTGACCAGGGGAATCATCGGGCGACTGCATAACCCCGACCTCGACGAATAGGGTCGGCGGAATCCCCGGCATCGTTGCATCTTCGAGGCGCCTTTCGTACCTTCCTCCTGTCCCCCGCGCCTCGGATGAAAACCGACAAACCCGGTACATTCTCGAATATCGTCCTCCACCTCCACCCCGCCTACGTCAGGGAGGGGTCCCTCAGATTCCACCGGACGTTCGGGCTCGGCGGCGCGGCCGCGTTGCTGATCGTGCTCCAGTGCGTCACGGGGATACTCCTTCGCTTCTACTACGAGCCGTTTCCGGGAAGGGCCTACGAGTCGATCCTCGTCCTGCAGGACACCGTGCATTTCGGAAGGTTCATCCGCAACATGCACCACTGGAGCGGGGTGCTCCTGATCGTCGTCACGTTCCTCCACCTGCTCAGGGTTTTCCTCACCGGCGCGTACCGGGATTCGCGGAAGGTCTCCTGGCTGGTCGGGTTGCTGCTCCTCGCGCTGGTCGTGCTCTCGAATTTCACCGGTTACCTCCTGCCCTGGGACCAGCTCGCCTACTGGGCCATCACCGTCAGCACCAGCATCCTCCGGTACATTCCGTTCATCGGCGACAACCTGCGCGAATTCGTGATCGCGGGGAGGGAAGTCGACGCGAATACGCTGTTGGTGTTTTATAATTTCCACAGCGCGGTCTTCCCCGTGCTGCTCGTGGCGCTGATGCTCTATCACTTCTGGCGGGTGAGGAAGGCGGGGGGAGTGCTCATTCCGCAGGATGCCGGGGGGCAGGGATATGTCCCGGCGATGCCGGATCTCGTCTACCGCGAGGGCGTGGCCGCGCTCGTCGTGATCGCCGCGCTCTGCGTGCTGTCCGTCGTCGCCGGCGCCCCGCTGCTCGACCGGGCGAACCCGAACTTCAGCCTCAATCCCACGAAGGCCCCGTGGTACTTCGCCGGCGTCCAGGAACTGCTGATGCATTTCCACCCGCTCTTCGCGGCATTCATCATCCCTGCGGCGGGACTCGGGCTGGTCGCGTCCGTGCCGTACCTGAAATACGACCGGGAATCGAGCGGTCTCTGGTTTCATTCGGAGGCGGGAAGGAGGTCGGCGACGGCGGCGGCGATCGCAGGGGCGCTGGCGACGACCGCTGGAATCGTGGCGAGCGAATACGTCCTGAAGTTCGATAAACTCCTGCCCGGGCTCCCCCCGGCGGTCAGCAACGGGCTGGTCCCGTTCCTGGTCGTCCTCGGGATTTTCTATGGATTGTTCCGCGCCATCGTGCGGCGTTACAGCCTGCCGGCCACCGAGGCCGTGCAGGTCCTCTGCATTCTTCTCGTGGCGGCGTTCATGATTCTTACGCTTGCGGGCGTGGCGTTCAGGGGAACGGACATGGCCCTGACGCTCCCCTGGAGTTGATTGACATTGCGAAAGCACACGGTGAAGGGAAAACAAGAAAAGAAAAATGCCGGGGCGATTGAGCCCTCCAGGGCCACGGGTCCGGGGAGAAGAAATTTCCTGAACAAGCTCTGGGCCGCCACCGGCCTGCTCGCGGGGCTCGAATCGGTCGCCGTGCTGGGGTCGTACCTCTTCTGGGGAAAGGGGAAAGCCGCGCCGCGCGCGACGAAAAGATTGATCGAGGCCGGCCCGGCGGACTCGTTCCTCCCGGGGTCGGTCACGGCGTTCAGGGGCGGGAGGTTCTACCTCTCGAGGCTCGACGACGGCGGGTACATCGCGCTCTCGCTCAGGTGCACGCACCTCGGCTGTTCCATTCTCTGGGAGGAAAAAGAGAAACGGTTCGTCTGCCCGTGCCACGCGTCGGCGTTCGACATCAACGGGAGCGTCAGGAACGCCCCTGCGCCGAAGGCGCTCGACTACTATCCCGTCGTGATCGAAAACGGCGTCGTGAAGGTGGACGTGGGAACGATCCGGCAGAGGGCGCGCTTCGAGAAAAACCAGGCGGTGTACCTCTGAGAGCCATGAAGCACGACCCCTGGGCCGTGACAGGCTTCATCGCCACCGCGGCGATCGCCCTCGCGATACCGGCGTCGGTCATATTCCTCCCGATGTCGGGGAGTGTGCCGCCCGAAAAGGCGACATTCGTGGGGGGGAAGAACTGCGTCGAGTGTCACCAGACGGAGTACCGGGTGTGGACCGGATCCGACCACGACCGCGCGATGGACGTCGCCGCCGATTCCACCGTCAAGGGCGATTTCAACGACGCCAGCTTCACCTTCGAAGGGAAGACCCATAAATTCTATAAGCGGAACGGCGGGTTCTACGTCTACACCGAAGGCCCGACGGGTGAGATGCAGGAATTCCAGGTCACGCACACCTTCGGCGTCCGGCCGCTGCAGCAATACCTGGTCCCCTTCGGGAACGGGAAATACCAGTGCCTCCCCATCGCCTGGGACACGATAAAGAAGAGCTGGTTCAACATGGCCGCGATGGTGTACGACAAGCAGAGCCGGTCACCCGGCAACTGGCTCTACTGGACGAACCAGGCCCAGAACTGGAACGGCATGTGCGCCGAATGCCACTCGACCAACCTCCGGAAGAACTTCGATCCGGCGTCGAAATCGTTTTCCACCACCTGGTCCGACATCGACGTCAATTGCGAGGCCTGTCACGGCCCCGGCTCCCGGCACATCGAATGGGCCAGGCTGCCCGAAATGGCGAGGTCGTACGACGACAACATGGACCTTGTCGTGAAGACGAGCGGTATTTCCTCGAGACAGCTCGTGGAACAGTGCGCGCCGTGCCACGCCCGCAGGAGTTCGCTCGGGCCGTTCGACCATGAACAGGGCGATTTCCTCGGCAACGCCGTGCCGCAGCTGCCGACGACGCCGATGTACTTCGTCGACGGACAGATACGAGACGAGGACTACGAGTACGGCTCGTTCACACAGAGCAAGATGTACATGCACGACGTCCGCTGCACCGATTGCCACGACGCGCACAGCCTGAAACTCAAGTTCGAGGGGAACGCCCTCTGTAACCAGTGCCACAAGGCCGCAGAGTACGACACGTACGAGCATCACTTCCACAAACAGAAGGGCGAGAAGGGGGAGCCGGTCGTCCGCAGGAACGGGGAAAAGGTCGGGGTGGGGGAGGGTGCGCGCTGCGTGACCTGTCACATGGACGGCCGGTACTACATGGGCATCGACTACCGGCGCGACCACAGCTTCAGGGTCCCCAGGCCCGATCTCACCCTTTCGGTCGGCGCGCCCAACGCGTGCAACTCCTGCCACGAGGACAAAAGCGCCCGGTGGTCGGTGGAGCAGGTCGACAAATGGTATGGGGAAAAGAGGAAAGCGCACTTCGCAACCGCGTTCGCCGACGCCGCGGCCCTGAAGACGGGCGCCGACACGGGCCTCGTGAAGCTCATCGCAAGCGACCTGTATCCCGAAATCGTGAGGTCGACGGCGATGGAGTATCTCGCGGGGTATCAGACGCCCGCCGCGTCCGGCGTCATCAGGAAATCGCTGACCGATCCGGACCCCCTCATCCGTCATTCAGCGTTGCGGCACTTCACGGCGATCGATTCGGCCGACCTCCTGGCGGCCGTCGTCCCGGCGCTCGACGATCCGGTGAAGGCGGTGAGGCTGGAGGCAGCGAACAAACTTTCGGTCCTGAGAAAGGAACAGTTCAGCGACACCCAATTCCGTTCCCTGGAATCGGCACGGCAGGAGTACGAGGCCTCAATGTTGTATGTCGCCGACTTTCCCACCGGCAGGTTCAACCTGGGGAGGTATTACGAATCCACCGGGGACGGACGGAAGGCCGTGGAAAACTATGAAGAAGCGATCGCCATCGACAGCCTGTTCTTCCCGGCGAAGGTCAACCTGGCGTTTCTCTCCTACAACCAGGGGAATCTTACGCGGGCCGAGGCGCTCTTTCTCGATGTGGCCGGGCGCCATCCCGAATACCCCGAGGCCGACTACAACCTCGGACTCCTCTATGCCGAGCAGGGAAGGATGCCGGAGGCCATCGTGAGGCTCGAGGCGGCAGCGGTGAAACAGGGCGGATCGAACGTCTATTATAACCTCGCGCTGATGTACCAGCGGACCGGTGAATTGAAAAAAGCCGAATCGACACTGTTGACGGCCAGGGCGAAAGAACCCGGAAATTACAGGATCCTCTACGCCCTGTCCGATTATTACATCCGCAGCGGAAATCGGAGGGAGGCCGAAAAAGTCATCGGAGAATTGCGGGAGAGATTCCCGGACGATGAAGATGCTCGCAACCTGTCATCGGCCCTGCGCGCCGGTTCCGCCGGGAAGCGGTGAGAGACATCCGTTCCGGTTCGCCGGAAATATCGTACATTTTTTGGTCGGGCCCAGACAGGGCCCGACCGTCGGACACAACAGGAGAAGAGTCATGGACAGACGAGACGCTCAAAGCATCCTCCTTCAATGTTTGAGACCGGCAGGCGCGGCGGTGTTCGCCGTGCTTCTCTGTTTGCAGACCTCCAGGGCGCAGGACACGCAATACTGGAACATTCAATACGGCACCCGGTCGACGCTCCTCGGGGGCGCCGTGATCGGGAGCGTCGCGGATCTCAGCGCGACGTATTACAATCCGGGAGCGCTCGGGCTCAGCAGGACGAGCGGCCTCATCCTGAGCACCGGGGTGTATGAGGGGAACTCCCTCGCGCTCGAAGGCGAGGGGATCGAGAAGCGGAAGGTCTCGAGTTTCGCGTTCAACGTCGCCCCGAGCCTTGTCGCCGGACGGGTCCCGGCGGACAGCGGGGCGGCGGACCGGCTGGCGTATTCGATCATCACCCGTCAACGGGCGGATATCACCCTCCTGTGGCGGTTCGTCGGCGAAAGTCAGTCGATCCCCGGTGTCTGGGAGCCGGGTTCGGTCTCCCAGAATGCGGAGCTCACGCAGAGCCTCGTCGAGACGTGGGCCGGCATAACATGGTCCCGGCCCGTGAGCGAGGTGGTGGGGGTGGGGGTGACGTCGTATTTCGCGTTTCGATCGCAGGATAAAGGGTCCACGGTGTCACTGAACAGTCTGGCGGACTCCGCGGGAGTTGCGGGGTTCACATACGGGATCAGCCATGACTATTACAACGTGCGTGTTCTCTGGAAAGCGGGTTTGGCCGTGGACCTGGCGCCGCTTTCGTTCGGTGTCACGCTCACGACCCCGAGCGTCAATCTGTTCGGAAGCGGCACCGCGTTCGTGAGCACACAGGCAAACGGCGTCGATCTGGACGGGGACAGCGTCCCGGATCCCGCGTTCGTGGCCGACTACCAGGAAGAACTTTCCTCGACATACCGCAGTTCGTGGGCGGCAGGGATCGGGGCATCCTACCAGCTGGACGAGTTCCGATTCGACGTCTCGGCCGAATGGTACGCCGCGGTGGCCCGGTTCAACATCCTGGAACCGTCCTCATTCACCGGACAGTCGACCGGCGCGCAGTATCAGAACACGCTCGCCGCCGATCTCGATCCGGTGTTGAACGTGGGCGCCGGCGTCCAATACGACGCCGGCGAATTCACCTCCTGGTATGCCAGCGTCACGACGGACAATTCCGGGGCGAAAACCGGATCGGGGTCGAATTTTGCCATCAGTACGCTCGACTTCATCAATGCGACCGGCGGCGGGATTTTCAGCATCGGGAGGTCGAAAATCACGCTCGGCCTCGGATACGCATCCGGAAGCAAGGAAATCTCCCTCGGGGGCAACCCGATTTTCCGCGCGGTCACGGCAGGGCGGTATGCGGCCGTGCAGGATTTAACGCTGACATCAAGCCGGATGAGATTGATCTTTGCATTCTCCTACGGCATATGAACGATGTGAGGCAGGCCGTGGATGGATCCTGCCGGTTGACGGGACGCGCGTTGTCCCGCGGGTGCCCGGGAATAATTCAGCCCCCGGCCACTCCTTTTCGTCGGTCTAGATCCTTTTTCATCCCTTTGGATGTATTCCATGGGGAGAGAATTGTTTATTATGACCATCACTGAGATGATCCATCAAATCAATCATTCCAACCAACCGACTCCCACCAATAACGAGTGAACAATGAAACACAGCAGTAGGAACAACGGCCTGATATCGCTGGCGACCGCAGTGACGATGAAACACAAAGTGGAACTGGCATTGGTGCTGTTCATTGCGGCAGCGGCGTTTATTTTCGGTTGCGATCAGCGACAAACCGCGACATCGGACACCACCGGCTCAACGTGGAATGGTGAAATCAAACTCGATGTTCGCGACTCCAAAGCGGACTGGAAACCGTACATTCGGAAAAAAGCGCCCAAAGGATCGCCCAACATCCTGTTCATCCTGTACGATGACACCGGCCTGGGCGCCTGGTCTCCGTACGGAGGCAGGATCAATATGCCCACGATGGACAAGCTGGCCGCCGACGGGTTGACCTATACCCAGTGGCACACCGTCGCCCTCTGTTCACCCACCCGTTCCTGCATCAATACGGGCCGCAACCATAACCTGAACGGCATGGGGGCGATCACCGAAGCCTCCAATGGGTTCCCGGGGTATAGCTGCCAGTTGCCGCCGCAGGCCGCGACCATGGCGCAGATACTCAACGATAACGGTTGGAGCACGTTCTGGCTGGGGAAAGACCACAACGTTCCGGAAACCGACCTGTCGGCGGGCGCCAATAAGAGTCAATGGCCGCTTCAACAGGGTTACGACCGTTTTTACGGTTTCATCGGCGGTGAAACCAACCAATGGTATCCCGACCTGACCGAAGACAACCATGCCATCGAGGCGCCGTACGGACCTGAGCAGGGTTATCATCTGTCGAAGGACCTGGCGGACCAGGCCATCAAGATGATCAGCGATCAGAAATCCGCAAATCCCTCCAAACCCTGGTTCATGTGGTATTGCCCGGGGGCCAACCACGCCCCCCACCAGGCGCCCAAAGATTACATCGCAAAATACAAGGGCAAATTTGACGACGGGTATGACGCCTACCGCAAATGGGTGTTGCCCCGCATGATCGGGAAAGGCATTCTGCCCGAAGGGACGAAGCTGACGGAATGGAACCCGATGCCCGAAGACCAGGCTAATCCGGCGGATTTTGTGCGCCCGTGGGAGAGCCTCAATGCGGACGAAAAGAAATTGTTCTCCCGTTTATGCGAAGTGTATGCCGCCTTTTCGGAATACACCGACGTGCAGATCGGCCGCGTCATCGATCATCTGAAAGCGACCGGGCAGTACGATAATACGGTCATCATGTATGCCGCCGACAACGGGGCGTCCGGCGAGGGCACGCCCAACGGGTCGGTCAATGAGAACAAGTTCTTCAACGGATACCCCGACGATCTGGCCGAGAACATGAAGTTGCTCGATGAGCTGGGCGGACCGAACACCTACGAGCACTACCCGACGGGCTGGGCCGCTGCCTTCTCGACTCCGTTTAAAATGTTCAAACGCTATTCCAATTATGCGGGGGGCACGGAATGCCCGCTGACGATCACCTGGCCGAAGGGCATCAAGGCCCGCGGGGAGATCCGGAACCAGTATCACCATGCGGTGGACATTGTTCCCACCGTTCTCGAAATCTGCGGACTGGAAATGCCGAAGGTCTACAGGGGCGTGGAGCAGTATCCCCTGTCGGGAGTTTCCATGAAGTATTCCTTCGACGCCAAACCTGACGATCCGACGCAGAAGCACGTGCAGTACTATACCATGATCGGCACCCGTGCCATCTGGCAGGATGGGTGGAAAGCGGTTGCGGTGCACGCTCCTCTTACCGACAAGGGCCATTTCGACGAGGATAAATGGGAACTCTACCATGTCGATGTCGACCGCTCGGAATCGAATGACCTGGCCAAGGAAAATCCCGAAAAGCTGGAGGCGCTGAAGAAATTATACCTGGAGGAAGCGACGAAAAATTTCGCGTTGCCGCTGGATGACCGCGACGCCAAGGCACTTTTTGCGATCGAGCGACCGACGGAAGAAGAAGCAAGGGATGCCTACACGTATTTCCCGCACACGAGTTCAGTGCCCGAAGCGGTGGCGGTGAATATCAGGGGCAAATCATACAAGATTGTGGCCAATGTGAACATTACCGATGCCAATAGTTCGGGTGTAATATTTGCCCACGGTTCACGTTTTGGCGGCCACAGCTTGTTCATCAAAGACCACAAATTGTATTACGTCTATAATTTCCTCGGGATCAGGGAACAACAACTGGTCTCGGGCACCCTCAAACCCGGTTCGTACACGGTAGGCATGGAGTTTACGAAGGAAAAAGCGGGGGAGCACGGGGAGTCCATCGGAACCGCGAAACTGTACGTAAACGATAAGGAGGTTGCCGCGGGCGCGATGACGGCACAGGTGGGTAAATTCACGCTGGTGGGCGACGGCTTATGCGTCGGTTACGACAGCGGCGACCCGGTGAGCAATCAATACAAATCACCAGGGGAATTTAAGGGAGGAGCCATCTCCTTCGTAAGGATCAGCACAGGAAAAGAGCAATACCTGGATCTGGAAAAAGAGGCTGCGAGGGCGATGAGCAAGGAGTAGGTATCGTCCACTCGTCCGCCTGCCCTCCGGTAACTCCGGACATCGGGTCGTGACGGCAGTTACGCTCTGTGACGGAGCGGACACTCTTCTTCTGTATTTTGCGTACGGGACGCCGGAACGATCCGGCGTCCCGTCAACGCATCAATCAAGAATCACATGTATCAGAAGAAGAGGGGATTGCCGGGATGAGGAGAATCAGCAGATTTCTGTTCTTGGCGGCGCTTGCCGCCGCATGGAGCGGATGCACGGACGGCCCGTCGTCAGGCCCGATCGGGCCCGGGGGAAACGGGGCGGTGACGTCCGGATACGACATGTTCATTCTCAATGGACCGGCGGATCCACGGCTTGAGGAATCCGGATTGGCCGGCGAAGACGGGACGATCGCTCCGGCGGAGGAATCCTGGGACGAAGCCGCCGGCGGAACCGCCGATGCGGTCGGGCCCTGTCGCGCTGGGCGGAATACCCTGACGATATTCCCTGCAGACGAAAAAAAGGGGTGACCGGAACTCGTCCGGCCACCCCTTTTGCATTACTCTGAATCCTGCCGAATCCACCCGCCGCTCGTTCACCTCACCCGGCGGGGATCCCGGCCCGTTTACGGGCCGGTGGTGCCCGGGATTACTTCTTCACCGGGTAATCCGGGATCGGCGGAATCGTCTTCTCCTTGGTCTTCAACTCTTCCAGGATCACTTCGATCGCCTTCGTGAGCTGCTGGTCGTCGCCCGCGAATTCCTTCGCCGGGTCGTTGTCGACCATGATGTCGGGCTCGACGCCGACGCCCTCCATGATCCACTTCCCGTTCTCGTCGTACCGCGAGAACTCCGGCTTGTTCAGGAAACCGCCGTCGAGCAGCGGGAGGGATCCGCGGATGCCGACCACGCCGCCCCACGTCCGCTTGCCGATCAGCTTCCCGAGACCGGCCTTCTTGAAGCGGTACGGGAAAATGTCCCCGTCGGAGGCGGAGAACTCGTCGATCAGGCAGACCTTCGGTCCCCAGACCATCTCCTGCGGGTCGGTGAAGGGGGCGGTGTTCCTCGAGAAGTCGATGAACGCGAGGTCGCGGCGCAAACGCTCGAGCACGATCGGTGAAACGAACCCGCCGCCGTTGCCGCGCACGTCGATGATGATCGCCTTCTTGCGGAGCTGCGGGTAGAACCGTCGGACGAACTCGTTCAGCCCGCCCACGCCCATGTCGGGGATGTGGAGGTAGCCGACCTTCCCGTTGGTGGCCTTGTCGACCTTCGCGATGTTCGCCTCCACCCAGTTCTGGTAGTAGAGGTTCGACTCGTCGTCGATGGGGATGACCGTGACGACGCGGCCGCCGTCCGCCGAGGCCTTGGAGTTCAGCGTCAGCTTCACCTGCTTGCCGACGGTGTTGACGAGTGACTCGTAAATGTTGTCCATCGTGTTGGTGGGCGCGCCGTTCACGGCCACGATGTAGTCGCCCTCGTTCGCGTCGACGCCGATCTCGGTCAGCGGGCTCTTCGTCCCGTTCTCCCAGTTGTAGCCCTTCAGGATCTTCGAGATTTTATAGAAATTCGACGACGCGTCGCGATGGAGCTCCGCCCCGAGGAGGCCGGTCTGCAGTCGCGCCGCCTTGGGGTACTCGCCGCCGCCCACGTAGGTGTGGCCCGCGGAGAGCTCGCCGATCATCTCGCCGAGGATGTAGGTCAGGTCGGCGCGGTGGTTGACGTAGGGAACGAGCGGGGCGTACTTCGCCTTCACCGCGTCCCAGTCCACACCGTGCATGTTCGGCGCGTAGAAGAAGTACTTCATCTGGCGCCAGCACTCGTTGTACATCTGGGTCCACTCGGCCTTCTTGTCGAGCTTCACTTCCATCCCCGAGAGGTCGAGCTTGTCCTTCAGTTCGATCTTCCCTTTGGGGAGGTCCAGGATGTAATGGGCGCGGTCCTTGCCGACGATGATCTTCTTCTTGTCGGCGGAGAGTTCGAACCCGCCCACTTCGCCGAGGCTCTTCTCCTCCTGCTCCTCGAAATCGTACATCTGGAACTGCGGCTTCTCGTCCTTGCTGCCCTGGCGTATATAATAGAGATTCGATCCGACGGCGACGAGGTTGCCGTAGTTCGAGGCGACGATCGGCAGGACCGCGATCCGGTCCTTGATGCCGTCGATATCGACCTTCACCTTCACCGACGCTCCGGCGTCTTTCTTTTCGTCCTTCTTCTCGTCTTTCTTGTCGTCTTTCTTGTCGCCGTCCTTCGAGTCGTCATCCTTCGCTGAGACTTCGTCGCTCTTCGGTTTGAAAGGCGATTCGGCCGTTTTCGTGAGGGTGACGAGGTAGATCCTCGACATATCCGCGTACGAGACGTTGAACTCCGTCTGGCTGAAGTTCGGGCTGAAGTCCCTGCTCGACACGAAGTAGAGGTACTTCCCGTCGGGGCTGAAGGCCGGGCTGCCGGAGGTGTACCACGGGTCCGTCACGTCGATGCTCTTCCCGCTCTCGAGCGAGTAGAGGTAGATCCTGTTCATCGTCTCGAGCTCGGGCTTGGTGTAGGCGATCCAGCGGCTGTCCGGGGACCAGACGTAATCGTTGAATTCGAACGACTCCGCGGTCGCGGCGTCGGTGATCTTCTTCGACGCGACGTCGACGATGCGCAGGCGGAGTTTCTTGTCGGCCCACATCAACTTCTTGCCGTCGGGCGACCAGTACGGCTGGTACATGTAGGTGTCGTCGTCGCTGGTGAGCTTCGTCGCGGGGGCGGAACCGTCCTGGGGGACCATCCAGATCTCGTCCTCGCCGGTGGCGTCGCTGATATATGATATCCATTTTCCGTCGGGCGACCACTTGGAGTTGCGTTCGTGGACGCCGGGGGTGGCGGTGAGGTTGCGGGTGGGCCCGTGCTTCGCCGGGACGGTGAAGACGTCGCCGCGCGCGCCGAAGAGCGCCCGGTTGCCGTCGGGGGAGATTTCGTAATTCGTCACCGGTGCCGCCGACCTCGATGATGCCGCCGCGCCCGCCGACCATGTCTTCGGCGATCGATGACCGGCACCTTCGTCGCCTTGTCCGCCGCGATGTCATATCGGTAGATGTACCCGCCGTTCTCGTAGACGATGGCGTCGTTCCCGAGCGATGGGAACTTGATGTCGTAGTCGGTGTAATTCGTCAGCTTGCGGGTTTGCTTCGTTCCGAGGTCGTAGACGTAGAGGTTGAAGCGCTTCGCCTCGTCGCGGTCGGAGACGAAGTAGATGCTGTTGCCGTGCCACATCGGGATGATGTCGCCTGCTGCGCTCTCGGCGATCCGCTCGGTGGCTTTCGTCTTGAAATCGTAGATCCAGAGATCGTCGGCCATGCCGCCGCGGTACCGCTTCCAGGTGCGGAACTCCCGGAATACTCTATTGTACACGAGCTTGGAATCGTCCGGCGAATAGGAGCAGAATCCGCCGCGCGGCAACGGGAGCTGCTCGGAGAGGTCGCCGTCGAGCGTCACGCTGAACAGCTGTCCCTTGAAATCGTTGAACTCCTTCATGCGCGAGCGGAACACGATGGTCTTGTTGTCGTGCTTCCATCCCATCACGAGGTTGTTCGGGCCCATCCGGTCCGACACGTCGTCGCGGCCGAGCGTCGCGGTGTAGGTGAGCCGCCGCGGGACGCCGCCGGTGGAGGGCATGACGTAGACCTCGGTGTTCCCGTCGTACTGCCCCGTGAAGGCGATCCACTTGCCGTCGGGGGAGAACCGCGCGAACATCTCGAAGCCTTCGTGGTTGGTGAGCTTGCGGGCCGTGCCGCCGGCCGTGGGAACGGTGTAGAGGTCGCCCGCGTAGGTGAAGACGATCTGGTCGTTCGAGACGGCCGGGAACCGCAGGAGGCGGGCTTCCGGCTGGGCGATGGCGCCCGCGACGAACAGCGTCGTCAATAACGTCGTCAGGAGGAATTTGTTCATGGATGACTCCGATAGTGGGAATGGATGGTGGATTCGGGATTAAACACTGTGTGGGTATACGGAAAAGAACGGAGTTGGTTGCCGCCCCGGTGGATGTTCCGGGAGGCCGGATGATCGGAAAACCCTTAAAAACTTCACCGGTCGCGGGGTATCGATGCCCCCGGGAGCCGGTTACGGTTCCGAGACGCCGCGGAAAAGGGACTGCAGGTTCAGCGACGGGGCCTTCACCTTGCCGGCGAGGGTGACGTACCCGCGGGCGAGCGCGTCCTTCCCGGCGCCGAGCACGGTGCTGATCAGCCCCAGGGCCTGCGCCTGCCCGCCGGCCGGGAGATGTTTCAACACATGCACCCACACCGTTTCCTCGAGCACGTTGAACGCGGTCTGCACCTCCCACAGGTCGATCCCCGCCTCGAAGCGTTCCTTCGCGATCGTCCCGGCGTGAGCGATCATCGGCCCGAGATGTCTGTCCCTGACGGCGAGCGCGGTGATGTCGTAGAGCGTCCGGAGCCGCGTTGCCGTGACGTCTTCGCCTGCTTTTTCGTACCCGGCGACGCGGGCGCGGGCGAGCGCCGCCTGCGCGGCGGTCAGGATTTCATCCTTGTGTTCGTTCAGTAACTGTTGCAGGTCCATGGATAATCCATCGGATGGGTTGGAGTGGGGCTGAAAACGGTCAATGGGCGCACGGGGAACCTTCGAAGCTGGTCCGGAATCCGGGAATCGCGACGATCGACGAAATTATTACCATTGCACGTCGCGGCATTGGAGCATACGGAAAGAATCGGAGAGATTCAAGTCGGTGAACCACGACAACCCGCAAAAAAAGATCCCGCCAAAGAGGGTTGCACTGCAGGGGAGGCGCTGCATATGCAAGCGGATCTCAAAGGCGGGACGAAAATCAGGGATTCCAGGGGAATCCGGTACCGATGTGATGCCACAATATACCGAATCCCCGCTATTATTACAAACCCGATCCGATGAAACGGAATTCCCGGAAACCTCACTCTCCCACGGATTGACTTTCCGGGCGGAAATGGATAGCTTCCTGAAGTATAATCCTGATCCATCATCCCACTGCCGATATCAAGATTCGTGATCCGGTTCTCCGCGGCACGGAAATTCCAGGCGATCGTCGCGCTCACCCTCGCGGTCGTCTATTTCCTCTTCCAGGTCGAGCCGTTCGAGGAGGAGTTCCTCGAGAACCACCGGGGCCCCGCCGACGAGCTCGCCTTCGCGAAACCATCGGTCAACTGGGAGTCGTTCGACAAATCGAACGCACCGAAGGCCTTCACGGTCGATCCGTGCATCGCGATCCACATCCTCCAGGTCGTTTCCATCGTCAATGAAATCCTCGATCCGTACTCTCCCCCATCCCATCCTGTCCGCGACAAGTCTCCCCCGGCGCAGTCCGCCTGATTTCCATCCTAAATACTCCGTCGAAACCATAAGCCGTCCGTGACGCACCGGGTCCCGGTCAGGGGATATTTCCATCCCCGAGGCCGCGTCCCGTGCGCGTGGGAGGAGGATGTCATTGTGTTTCGGCGGTATTCAGGATTGCATTTTCATTCACATGGAAGGAAACCGATCATGCGACAGATCATTGTTGTTCGCGGCGGCGTTCCTCGGCGTGTTTGTCTGCGCCGTGAAGGTGCGCGCCCAGGCGGAGGACGATTCCGTCAGCTTTTTGCTCGACCCGGTGACGATCACCGGCACGCGGGTGTCCCACTCGTGGATCCAGGTGCCGCTCTCGCTGACGATTATTGGGACGAAGGAGCTCCGGAAATCGAAGGGGTACGGCATCGACGAGGTGCTCTCGTTCGTGCCCGGCGTGCTGGCCCAGTCCCGGTACGGGAACCAGGACGTTCGGCTGATGATCCGCGGCTTCGGAGCGAGGGGGGCGGGCGAGCGATCCAACGCGGGGACGACGCGCGGCATCAGGATTCTGAACAACGGCTTCCCCGAGACCGAGCCGGACGGACGGACCTCGATGGACCTCCTGGACATTTCCGCGGCGGGGGGAATGGAAGTGATGCGCTCGAACGCCTCCTCGCTCTACGGCAACGCCGGCGGGGGGATCGTGAGCATCACGTCGAACACGTCGTTCGACGACCCCTACGCGCTCTACCGGCAGTCGTTCGGGAGTTTCGGGTTCCACAAGGAACACCTGACCGGGGGATCGAACCTGGGTTCGGGAAAACTCTACTACTCGCTCGGCAACACGACGTCGGACGGGTGGCGCGACCACTCCCGGAGCTCGCAGGCGCTCTTCGACGCGGGGATCGTCGCGACGCTCGGGGAGAGGACCGACCTCGGCGTCCACCTGGTGGGGACCTCGAACGTCTTCAGGATCCCCGGGGCGCTCACCCAGGCGCAGTACGACGCGGACCCGTCGATGTCCGATTCCCTCTATATCAAGCGGGACGAGCGGCGAAACAACCGGCTCGGACGGCTCGGCGTGACCGCCGACCACCGGCTCGACGACAACAACTCGATTTCGGCGACGGCGTTCGTCCAGCCGAAGTTCCTCCAGCGGTCCGAGCGCGGGACGTTCAGGGATTTCACCAGGTACCATTTGGGCGGAAGCGCGATGTACCGCAACGACGTCGTTCCGGCCGAGGACCTGCGCAATGTCTTCCTGGCGGGGCTCGACGAGGCGTACCAGGACGGGGCGATCCTCTTCTATACGCTCTCGCCCGAAGCGGGGCGGGCGCTCCCGCTGCGCGACAACAAGCGCGAGGGGGCGAACAACCTCGGGCTCTTCGCGCAGGACGAGATTTTCTTCGGCGACACCTGGATCGTCCTCCTCGGCCTGCGGTACGACATGGTGAAATACTATTCCGAAAGCTACATCGACCTCGACCTGAGCGATTCGAAGACATTTTCGAGACTGATCCCGAAGGCCGGCCTCACCTTTCGGATTTCACCGACCCACAGCCTCTACGCGAGCCTCGGCGGCGGGCTCGAGGTCCCCGCGGGCAACGAGACCGACCCGGCGGGCACCGACGGGCAGGACACTGTGTACGCGATCAATCCACTCCTCGATGCGATGAAATCCACCACCGTCGAAGTCGGCACCAAGCAGGTGATCGGGTTCGGCGGGGAGGACGCCGTCGCCTACCTCACCTACGACGTCGCGGCGTACTGGCTGCGGATCACCGACGACATCGTCCCGTACCGCAACGGCCGGTTCTACTTCAGCGCCGGGAGGACGGAGCGGATGGGGCTCGAGTTCGGCGCCGAGCTGAATTTCACGATGGGACTGACGGCCCAGGCCGCGCTTCACCGTGTCGAACAACGAGTATAAGGAGTACACGATCGACTCGGTGCATTACGGCAACCCGGGAGCGATCGCGGATTACTCCGGGAACAAAGTGGTGGGGGTCCCCGATATCTTTTATTCGTTCGGGTTGAAATATGCCCCGAAGCCGTTGCATGGGCTGTTCGTCGGCGCGGGCCTGCAGACGGTGGGGGAGTACTTCGCCGACGACGCGAACCTCATCTCCGTCCCGTCCTATGCCATCGCGAGCGCCAACATCGGTGTCGACCGCTGGGCTCCGGGGGGAGGGAGGTTCTATCTCTCGGCGTTCGTGGGGGTGAACAACGTCTCGGACGAGAAGTACATCGGGTCGGCATGGCTGAACCCAGACTACGTCAACGGGCAGCCGGTCTACATCGAGCCGGGCCTCCCGAGGAATGTCATCGGGAACGTGTCGGTGGGGATGACGCTCTAACCGAGCGGCGGCCGGCCTGTGGCCGTCGCCCGGACGGGAGGTGTCTGAACGATGAAGGGCAGCCGTGCATCGCCGCGGCTGCCCTTCACGTTTGGACCCGTCCGATGTGCGCCAGGGCCCGGGTCCCGGGCCCCGTGACGCGTATCGCCGGCTACTTCAGGAGGTTCCCGCCCATCGCTCCTTTGCCGAGCAGTTCGTCGGCGAGGCCCTGCGCGTCGTAGAGTTTGACGAGCGCCTCCATCATCGCGCGGCAGTCCACCGAAACGGTGCGGTTCTTCCCGACGTCGTAGACGTAGGAACCCACGAGGCTCTCGATGTTCCCGTCGAACACGAGGCCCACCAGTTCGCCTTCCCTGTTGACGACCGGCGATCCCGAACTGCCTCCCACCACGTCGAGCGTCGACACGAAATTGAGCGGCGTCGTCAGCTCGAGCTTGCCTTTCCCGTCGAGGTACCGCAGCGGGAGGTCGTAGGCGGGGTTGCCCTTGAAGCTGTAAGTGCCTGTCGTACATCCCGTAGAACGTCGTCATCGGCGGGGCGATCGTGCCGTTCATCGGGTACCCGGTGACCGTCCCGTACGTCATCCGGAGCGTGAAATTCGCGTCCGGGTAGGTCGACGTGCCGTAGGCCGCGAACCGGGCTTTCCCGATCTTTTCGCCCGCGACCGCCTCGACGCTCTCCACCTCGTCCTTCACCTGCTTGTGCATCGCCCGAAGCATCGGATCGAGTTTCAGCGCCGCGAGGATGAGCGGATCGGTCGACTCCTTCACCGCCTTCTCGCCCCCCTCGAGGAGGGCCTTGCGGAGTTCGGTGTCGGCGAGTTTCGTCCCGGAGATCAGTTCCTTCGCCAGGGCCTCCGGCGTCGTGCCGGTGAGGAACGCCTTCACGAACGGGTCGTCGGGACCGAGCGCTTCCATCGACTCGCGGAAGCCGTCCGCGAGCCGGTATTCCTCGAGGGCCGGGTAGACCGGCGCCTTCGAGAGGAGGCTGAACCGGAACGACTCGAGCTCCGCCTCGTGGTACCCGTCGAGCCGTTCGCCGTCGGGTTTTTGAATTTCGGCGACGTACTGGACGATGCGCACGGCGGTCGAGGCCAGCCGTGAGCCCCGCAGGTTCCTGAAGAACGACGGAACGAAGAGCCCCGCCTGTTTCTTCTTCGCGGCCGCGACGGCGTCCCACGCCGCGCCGTACTCTTTCTGCCATTCCGGTTTCGCGCCGATCAGTGCGCGGAACTCGGTCTCTTCCTTCTGTTTTTTCGAGAAGATCGCCGGATCGAGCAGGCCGTCGAGCTCGCCGCCATAGGCCTTGATCGAGTTTTCGTAACTGAAGATCGAGGAGGCCACCTGCCGCTGCTGCTCCGTCCCCTGCTTCCCGTATCGGCGCATCGATTCGGTGCGGCGCTTCAGGCTCTTCAGGATGACCGGTATCTGCACGTCCCGCAGGTATTCCAGGTGCGCGACCGTGCTCAGCCGTTCCGTGGTCCCGGGGTTGCCGGCGGAGAAGACCGGATCGCCGTCGCCGACGCCTGTGGCGCTCCAGCGCAGGTAGTTCTTCGCCAGGACCGGTTTGTCATTCTCATAGACGCGGAAGAGGGCCATGTCCAGGTCGTAGCGCGGGAACGTGAAGTTGTCGGGATCGCCGCCGAAAAACGCGATGCCCGCTTCGGGCGCGAACACGAGCCGGACGTCCGTGTATTTCTTGTATCGATAGAGCCAGTACTGGCCGCCGTTGTACAACGTGACGATATCGGCGCGGAGTCCGGTTTCCTTCAGGCATTCCTCGGAGATCTTCGCCATCTCGGCGTCGCGAAGCTCCTTCGCGTTGGCGTCGTCCTTCGCGTCCTTCACCGACTCCATGATGCGTTCGGTCACGTCCTTCATCGACATCAGCACGTTCAGCTCGAGGTCGGTGCACTTCATCTCCTCGGCACGGGTCTTCGCGTAGAAGCCGTCCTTCACGTAGTCCTTTTCGGCGTTCGACATCTTCTGGAGCTGGCCGCGGGCGACGTGGTGGTTGGTGAGGCAGAGCCCGTCGGCGCTCACGAACGAGCCGGAGCCGCCGTCGTTGAACCGCACGCTCGAGAGGCGCAGGTGGTCGAGCCACTCCGGCGTCGGGGCGAAACCGTATTTGTCCTTCAGGTGCTTCATCGGGGGATTGTCGAATGTCCACATCCCCTCGTCGGGACGGGGCGAAGCGATGCCCGCGAAGAGCAGGCAGGCGAGCAGCATTGTCAGAACCGTTGCGATTCTCACGCGGAATCCTGTGGGGGCCATGGGTGCCTCTTTCAATAGTGTGTCGGAAATCGTTGGAATGGCGGAACGAAGAACGGCAGGAAGGTGATGGATTGAAGATACGGTAATTTCGAAGGATTTTCAAATTGACCGACGCCCCGCGACGGGGCGGCCGGCGAAGTGCGGCCGCCCCTGCGGGAATCCCTTCACTCTGCGATCGTGAAGGGTATCGCCACCTTGAGGGAAATGTTCCGCCCCATGTTCAGCGCATAGTCCTTGTACCGGCTGAGGTGGTCGGCGTATGCCGTGTTGAAGAGGTTTTCCGCCAGCAGGTCCACCTCCATCCGGTCCCCTCCGAGCCCGATCTCCCCTCCGAGCCCCATCTCGACGAGCGTATATCCGTCCGTCGGCGATCTCATACGTCTCGATCCTGTCCTGCTCGAACACGCTTCGCACTCCGACCGAGACGTAGGGATTCAACACGACCTTCCCGGACGGCGCCAGGAACCGGGCCCCGGCCCTGACCCTGCCCGGGCGGGATGAGCGGGAGCGGTTGGTCCGTTTCCTCGTTGTTCGCACGCGTGAAATCGAATCCGCCGGTGAGGACCAGCCAGGAGGCCGCCTGCGCCTGAATGGAAAATTCCACCCCGGTCAGCAGAGCGTCGGCCTGCTTCAGTTGGTACTTCTGGAAGCCGGACGCGGTGTCGATCTCTCCGGTGGGGCTGGTGTAGATGAACCCCGTGATCGCGTTCCGGTAGCCGGTGAGCTCGCCCTGGAGTCCGCCCCGAGGCGTAGCGCAGGGAGACGTCGGCATTGACCGACCGTTCGTTCCCGAGCGCCGGGTCGCCGATGAGGTACTGGATGGTGCCCTCGTGCACCCCGTCCACGAACAGCTCGAACGCGCTCGGCGAGCGCCAGCCGGTGCCGATGTTCACGCCGACTGCGAACGGCTCGGAGAGTCGATAGCTCGCCCCGATGGTCCCCGTCAACGCGTCATAGGTCCGTCGCTGCGCCTGGACGTTCAGTTCTTCGGTCGTTTCGACGTCGAGCGTCCGGGAATCGTACCGGGCGCCGGCAGAAAACGCCACGGCGCCGAATTTCGCCTCTTCGTAGAGATATCCGGCGACGTTGGACATATCGAACCCTGGAATCAGTTTCTCCTCGGCGAGGGTCTCGTTCTTCTCGCGGGTGACGGAAACCCGAGGGTTCCGAAGAAGGGACCCACCGGATGATGGTGCGCCCGCGCGTCGAGGGTCAGGGTCGTCAGCAGGAGGTGCAGGGCCGCGTCTGTGGCGCCCTCTTCCTCGAACTCCCTGCGGTCGTTCTGCTGCCAGGCGCCGTCCATCTCGAACCGGAAGATTTCGAACGGGAAATCGCCGTGCAGGTGGAGCTTGTCGTGCTCGATTTTCTGGAAGGGCGTGGCGTCCGGGTCTTCGGCGGGGTCTTCGTGGATCTCGAGCCTCTGCCTGAACCGGGAGTAGTCGACTGAGAGCGCACCCCAGTCGCCCCCGGCGCCGACCAATCCTCCCGCGTCGAATTCCTCCACCCCGCTGTTCGAGAGTCGGCCGTCCGGGGTGGAGACATCGTCGGCGTTCCTGGCGCTGACGCTGGCGCGGTACCCGACCGCGCCCTCCGCCCCGAAGAGCGACAGGTTCCCCGCCGCCTGATCATTGTTGCTGAACCCGTTCAGGGTGAGCCGGCCCCCGAGCCCCGGATCCCCCTCGGAGACTGATGGGAGACCATGCTTGATGACGTTTACCACGCCTCCGATCGCGTCGGAACCGTAGAGTACGCTGCCCGGCCCGCGGAGGACCTCGATCCTCTCGACGTCGAAGGCGTCGATTTCGGGCCCGTGCTCGTCGCCCCATTGCTGGCCCTCCTGCCGGGTCCCGTCGTCGACGACGAGGACCCGCTGAGACGTCAGTCCGCGGATCACCGGCTTCGCGATCCCGGCCCCGGTCGTGAAGGTGGTCACCCCGGGTGAATTGCCGAGGGACTGCATGATGCTCTGTCCGCGCGAGCGTTCGAGTTCGCGCCCGTCGATCGAGGAGACGGGCTGCGGCGAGGAGAGCACGTCGGTCGGCTGGGGTTTCCCCGTGACGATGACCCCGGGGAGTTCGAGCGTGCTCTGACGCAGTATCACATCGAGTGTCACGGCGCCGGAATCCAGCGTCACTTTCCGCGTCTCTTTGCCATACCCGATCAGCGTGAATTCGAGCGTGTAGATGCCGTGGTGGAGATTGGCGATGGCATAGGCGCCCGCGGTGTCGGTCACCGTTCCCCGGTGGGCTGCCGGGAGGGACACGGTGACGGACGGGAGCGCCGCCCCCGATTCGTCGGAAACCACTCCGGAGATCGTTTGAGATGCGCCCGCGGTCCGGATCGTCAGCAACATTATCGCAATGAACAGAAAATCGATCGGTCTCATCGTAGAACTCCTTCAAGAATGGATGAACGATATCCCCGAACGGAAGCGCGAAACAGCGCGCATCGACGCCCGGAGGTCGATTAATGAATGGGGGAGTTGTTACGAGAGAACGGGCGGGCCGCGGCGGAAGAAGAACGTTGTGCGCGAGTCCCGGAACGTGAAGCGGGTGACCTGGGGGGGGATGATTTCGGCCGTTTCCGCGGCGGAGAAAAACTGTGAACTGCCGATCGAAACGAAATGCAGCACCCTCTGGCAGAGGGCGCAGTCCATGTCCGTCCCGGCGGGGAGGTGCCGCTCGTTGGCTCCGCAATCGTGGCTGCGGACTTCGGTGTCATCACCGGTGCGGACAACGAGGTCGTGCCTGTGGCCGGCCTGCAGACCGAAGGCCGCGCTGGCATAGACCAGGAGAAGAAACGTCGAAATCCTCTTTCTAAGAGCGGTCGACATGATGCTCCGAAGATAGGAAGATCCAGCACAAAATAAAACAATGTTTCGGGAACGCTTTCCGACCGCGATTTTTATGGAAAATTTATACGCCAGCGAGGTTTTTTAACGAGTCCTTCATTTGAATTCCCCTCCCGATTCGGCATCATATGGCTCAGTTTGAAGAATCCACCGAGGACGACAATGTTCCTGAAGCAGGTCCGCATATCGATCATCATGCTCGCGGTATTTTCCGTGATCACCGGCGTGTTCTATCCCGCCGCAGTCACGGGCGTCGCGGGGCTCCTCTTCCCCTCACAATCGGGCGGCAGCCTGATCGCAGGTGAGGGAGGGGTCGCGGGATCGCGCCTGATCGGCCAGCCGTTCAGCTCGCCGGAGTACTTCTGGGGCCGTCCCTCCGCCGCGGGTGCCGCGGGCTATGACGCCGCCGCCTCCTCGGGTTCGAACGACGGGCCCCTGCATCCCGCGTTGCTCGACGGGTGAAAGCCCGGGTTGACGCACTGCGCGCCGCGGAACCGCTCAATGCCAAGCCGGTCCCGGTGGACCTCGTCACCGCCTCCGGCAGCGGGCTCGATCCCCACATCAGCGTCGCGTCGGCATTGTACCAGGTCGTGCGCGTGGCCCGGAGCCGCGGAATCGAAGAGTCCCGCGTTCGCGCGCTGGTGGACCTCCATACGGAGGGACGGCAGTTCGGGTTCCTCGGCGAAGCGCGGGTGAACGTCCTCGAACTGAACCTCGCCCTCGATGCAGAGGGTCGCGCGCCGGGGGTATCGCGATGATGGACCTTATTTATATCGGCGTCGTTGCGCTCTTTTTCCTTCTCACCTGGGGGTTGATGCGGCTCTGTCACCGGCTCGCTGAACCGAAACCGGAGGAACGCTCGTGAACATACTCTACATCGTGTCCGGCGTCATCACCGCCGGCCTGCTGGTCTACCTGTTCATCGTTCTCCTGAAACCGGAGATGTTCGAATGACGACGAACGGTGTGCTGCAAATCGTGTTTTTCCTCGCGGTCCTGCTGCTCGCGGTCAAGCCGCTCGGCGCTTTCATGGCGAGGGTCTTCCAGCGCGAACGGACGTTTCTCGACCCGGTCCTCGGTCCGGTGGAGCGGCTCATCTACCGCCTGTCGGGCGTCAATCCGGACGAGGAGATGGACTGGAAGGGAAACGCGATCGCGATGCTGCTGTTCAATGTCGCGGGCCTCGTCGTGGTCTATGCCCTGCAGCGGCTGCAGCACCTCCTCCCGCTGAATCCCGCAGGGCATGGGGCCGGTCTCGCCCGACTCCTCGTTCAACACCGCCGTGAGTTTCGCGTCGAACACCAACTGGCAGGGGTACGGCGGCGAGACGACGATGAGTTACCTCACGCAGATGCTCGGCCTGACGGTGCAGAATTTCGTCTCGGCGGCGACGGGCATGGCGGTGCTCGCGCTCTTCATCCGGGGTATCGCCCGCCACTCGACGAAGACGCTCGGCAATTTCTGGGTCGACCTGACGCGGAGCACGCTCTACATCCTGCTGCCGCTCTCGTTCGTCCTCGCGCTGGTCCTCGTCTCGCAGGGCGTCGTGCAGAATTTCTCCCCGTACGTCCGGTCCCGCTCCTCGATCAGCCGGCCGGCGTCGGACGGGGCGCGCGGTCGACCGAACAGGTCATCGCGATGGGTCCCGCGGCGTCGCAGATCGCCATCAAGCAGCTCGGCACCAACGGCGGCGGGTTCTTCAACGTCGAACTCCGCGCATCCGTTCGAGAATCCGACGCCGTTCTCGAATTTCCTGGAGATGCTCTCGATCCTCCTCATCGCCGCGGCGCTGTGCTACACGTACGGCGTCGATGGTGGGGGACACGCGGCAGGGATGGGCGCTGCTGGCCGCGATGATGGTGATCCTCGTGCGCGTTCCTCCTTACGGCCGTCATGGTCCGAGCAGGCGGGGAATCCGGCGTTCGACCGCCGCTCGGGGTCGACCAGTCGGCGGACGCGACTGCAGCCCGGCGGGAACATGGAGGGGAAGGAGGTCCGCTTCGGCATCGCCAATTCCGCGCTCTGGGCGACCGCCACCACGGCCGCCTCCAACGGGTCGGTCAATTCGATGCACGATTCGTTCACGCCGATGGGCGGGATGGTGACGCTGGTGATGATGCAGCTCGGCGAAGTCGTCTTCGGCGGCGTCGGCTCGGGTCTCTACGGCATGCTCGTGTTCGTGATCGTCGCGGTGTTCGTCGCCGGACTGCTCGTCGGGCGGACGCCGGAATACCTCGGGCACAAGATCGAGGCGTACGAAATGAAGATGGCATCGCTGCTCATCCTGATCATGCCGCTCACGGTCCTCGGGTTGACGGCGCTCGCGGTCGTCACTGGACGCCGGGAAAGCCGCGGTCCACAATCCGGGGCCGCACGGGTTCAGCGAAATCCTCTATGCGTTCACGTCGCAGGGGAACAACAACGGAAGCGCGTTCGGCGGGCTCGGTGCCAACACGCCGTTCTACAATCTCACGGGCGGGCATCGCGATGCTGATCAGCCGCTACTGGCTTGCCGTCCCGACGCTCGCGCTGGCGGGGTCGCTGGTGCGCAAGAAGCTCGTTCCCGCGGGCGAGGGGACGCTGCCGACGCACACGCCGCTCTTCATCTTCTGGCTTGATTGCCGTCGTCCTGATCGTCGGCGCGCTCAATTTTCTCCCGGCGCTGGCGCTCGGGCCGATTGTCGAACATTTTCATGGTGCCGTAATGAACACAGCCGCGTCACAGAACATCCGGAAACCGCTCGGGCTCGACGCGCGCATGGTCCGCCGTGCGTTGGTCGATTCGCTCGTCAAGCTCGAATCCGCGGTGGATGGTCCGCAACCCGGTCATGTTCGTCGTCGAGATCGGGAGCGTCCTGACGACCGTGCTCTGGATCCAGGCGCTGGGCGGGAGCGGGCGAAGCGCCCGCCTGGTTCATCGGCGTCGTCTCGCTCTGGCTCTGGTTCACGGTCCTCTTTGCGAACTTCTCCGAGGCGCTGGCCGAGGGGCGAGGGAAGGCGCAGGCGGAGGCGCTGCGCCGGGCCCGGCGCGATACGACGGCGAAGCGGCTGAACGAAACCCGAGCACGGATCGGCAGTTCGAGACGGTCTCCTCCGCATCGGCCTGCAGCAGGGAGATGTCGTTCCTCGTCGAGGCGGGCGACATCATCGCCGCCGACGGCGAGGTGATCGAGGGGATCGCATCGGTGGATGAAAGCGCCATCACCGGCGAGAGCGCCCCGGTCATCCGCGAATCGGGCGGCGACCGGAGCGCGGTCACCGGCGGGACGCGCGTGCTCTCCGACTGGCTCGTGATCCGGGTGACGGCCGAGCCCGGGCGGAGGGTTCCTCGACAGGATGATCAAGCTCATCGAAGGCGCGAAGCGCCAGAAGACGCCGAACGAGATCGCGCTCAACATTCTGCTGGCGGCCTTCACGATCATCTTCCTGGGCGTCTGCGTGACGCTCCTTCCGTTCTCGCTCTACAGCGTCGAGGCGGCCGGGCAGGGAACGCCCGTGACGATCACCGTGCTGGTGGCCCTGCTGGTCTGCCTGATTCCGACGACGATCGGCGGACTCCTCTCGGCGATCGGCATCGCCGGGCATGGACCGGATGATCCGGCACAACGTGATCGCGACCTCCGGCCGCGCGATCGAGGCGGCCGGAGATGTCGACGTCCTCCTGCTCGACAAGACCGGGACCGTCACGCTCGGGAACCGGATGGCGACGGAATTCACGCCGGCGCCCGGCGTCTCGCAGGAACGCCTGGCCGACGCCGCGCAGCTTGCCTCGCTCGCCGACGAGACCCCCGAAGGGCGCTCCATCGTCGTCCTCGCGAAGGAGAAGTACGGCCTGCGCGGCCGGGAGGTCCATGAGATCGCCGCGCAGTTCGTTCCGTTCAGCGCGCAGACGCGGATGAGCGGCGCGGATATTCAGCCGGAGAAGGCCAGCACCGGCAGACGGATCATCCGCAAGGGGGCGGCCGAGGCGATGCAAGCGATTCGTCGAGACAGCAGGGAGGGACGTTCCCCGCCGCGGTCCAGCAGACGGTCCAGGAAATCAGCCGGCGCGGCGCGACGCCGCTCGTCGTCGCGGAGAACAGGGAGGTCCTCGGCGTGATCCACCTGAAGGACATCGTCAAGGGCGGGATCAAGGAGCGGTTCGCCCATCTGCGGACGATGGGGATCAAGACGGTGATGATCACCGGCGACAACCCGCTGACCGCGACGGCGATCGCCGCGGAAGCCGGCGTGGACGATTTCCTCGCCGAGGCGAAGCCGGAAGACAAGCTGAAGCTGATCCGCGACTACCAGAAGGGGGGGCGCCTGGTCGCGATGACCGGCGACGGCACGAACGACGCGCCGGCGCTCGCCCAGGCGGACGTTGCCGTGGCGATGAACACCGGCACGCAGTCCGCGCGCGAGGCGGCGAACATGATCGACCTCGACAGCAATCCGACGAAGCTGCTGGAGATCGTCGAGATCGGGAAGCAGCTCCTGATGACGCGCGGCACGCTGACCACGTTCAGCATCGCCAACGACGTGGCGAAGTACTTCGCCATCATTCCGGCGGCGTTTGCCACGACCTACCCCGCGCTCGAACGCGTTGAACATCATGGGGCTCGCCACGCCCGAGAGCGCGATCCTCTCGGCCGTCATCTTCAACGCGCTGATCATCGTCGCGCTGATCCCGCTCGCGCTCCGGGGGGTGAAATACCGGCCGATGAGCGCGGTCAAGCTGCTGCGAAGGCACCTGTTCATCTACGGGGTCGGCGGATTGCTCGCCCCCTTCGTCGGCATCAAGCTGGTCGATCTCCTCCTGGTGGCCATCGGGCTCGCCGGTTGACGCCGCCCGGTTCCCGTCGCAGCCCCGGGTTGGGCGCTCAGGGGCCGCGGATTCTTCGCAATGATTGTATTTCACTCACACTCTCACAACTGGTCTCGACCATGAAATGGCTCTTGTTCTTGCTTCTCGTATCGGTTTCACCGCTCGTCATCGCGCAGGAGAATTCCACCGGGATCGCCGGGGAAGAGGTCCCCGCCGCCCCGTTCGCCTGGGGCGACTTCAGGTGGTTGCAGGGAAACAGCCGGCTCCAGTAAACAGGTGCTGGACTCGAAGTATTTCACCGGCGACGTCACGATGGACGTCAACTATAATTTCAGCTTCCATCATCCGATCGACCACACGAACACCGGCTCGACCGCGACCTTCCGCGCCGACGAGTTCAACCTTTCCTATATCGAGGTCGGCGGGGATTTCCACGACCCCGAGAGCGGCGCCCGCGCCCGGCTGATGCTGCAGTTCGGCACGCGCGCGACCGGCATCCCGCGCAACGACAACACCCCGCTGCGCGGGCAGTTCGACCTCTACACGGCGATGCGTTTCGTCACCGAAGCGTACGTCGGGATGCATTTCAACTCGATGCACGGCGTCAACGTCGACGTCGGTCTTTTCAAGTCGTACGTCGGCCTGCTGAGCTACAATAACTTCGAGAACTGGAACTACCAGCCCTCGTTCACGTCCGACAACACCCCGTGGTTCTTCACCGGCGTCCGGATCCAGACGTTCCCGACCGACCGGCTCAAGCTCGAGTACTGGATCATCAACGGCTGGCAGACCTACGCGATGTTCAACCAGCAGCCGGGCCTCGGCGTCCAGGCGATCTACCGCCCGCGAGGAATGGATCTCGATCCTCGCGAGCGCCTACGGCGGGTGGGACACCCCCAACACTCCCGGACGGTTCAGGTTCCACACCGACAACAGCGTCCTCATCAGGTACCGGAAGGCGCCCGGCGCCACCATCCCGATGGCGGCGTTCTCCGTCACCGGCGACATCGGGTTCGAAAACGGCGGAGGGGTCGTCCCGTTCGGCGGCGACTCCGCCAAGCCGGCGCAGAATTTCATCAGCTGGATGATCTACCACCGCCTCTGGCTCGGCGCGGCCGAACAATTCGCCTGGACGATCGGCGGCGGCCAGCTGCACAACCCGGGCCGCTACCTGGCGCTCCTCCCGACGGGATCGGGGGTGCTCACCCAGAACCCCGGCGACGAATTCGATTCATGGGATTTCTCGACGGGTTTCCAGTACATGCCGGGCGAACACGTCACCTGGGGGCTCGAATTCGTCCACCGCGAGGCGTCCGTCCCGTATTTCGCCGGCCGCGGCGGCGTGACCTCTCCCAACGGCTGGAACGCGCCCATCGGCGACCCGACGGGATTCACCGCGGACCTGGTGACGAGCGAAAACCGGATCATCGGGTCCCTCATCGTCAGATTCTGATTGAATGCGCTCCGGTCGACGAACGATCTTTCCTTCGGGCCCCGCGGCGCCGGCGGACGACTCGCCCTGACCGGAGGCCGGATGGACGCTCTGGCCGGCGGACGCCCCGGATTCTGGGGAACGGTGGTGCGGTGGCTCAGGCGCGCCGGATTCGTCGATGAGGCGCAACTCTCCGCCAGGGCGTTCTGCCGGCTCGAGGATGAACTCTTCCGGTTGCCGTGGGTGGAGGGCATCGTCGCCAGGGGCTTCGCCCACCCGCCGGACGATCACGGACCGCGCAAGGAGGCGTACGTGGAGGTCGTCAGCTTCGAACGGCCCGATCCCGGGATGCGCCGGGACGTCGACGAGGCGGTCGGCCGGGTGAACCGTCGTTTCGGCACCCGGCTCAGCGTGCATGTCGTCGAGCAGGGGCGGCTCACCGCCGTCCTCCGCCCGGGCGCCCGCGTCTGAGGCCGCCGGGCGGCTGGCCGGCCCTGCGGATGCGCCGGGATTGTATTCGCGGGATTTGGTATATTTTGACCCATGAAGGCTGCCGCTCCCATCCGACCCGACCCTGAAGCGCTTCTCCGCACGCTCCGTCGCGCGGAAGCGAAGGAGGGGAGGGGCAAGCTCAAGATTTTCTTCGGGATGTGCGCCGGGGTCGGGAAGACCTACGAGATGCTCCAGGCGGCGCACGAAGCGAGGAAGAAAGGCGTCGACGTCGTCATCGGATTCGTCGAGACCCACGGCAGGGCCGAGACCGAGGCGCTCCTCCCCGGCCTCACCCTCATTCCCGCGGAAGGCCGTCGACTACCGCGGGACGTCGCTCGAGGAGCTGGACATCGACGCCGTGCTCGCCCGCAAGCCCGCGCTCGCCCTGGTGGACGAACTCGCCCACACCAACGCCCCCGGAAGCCGCCACACCAAGCGATACCTCGACGTCGTCGAACTGCTCGACAACGGCATCGACGTCTACACGACGCTGAACGTCCAGCACCTCGAGAGCCGCGCGGACGCCGTCGCGCAGTTCAGCGGCGCAATCGTCCACGAGACCGTGCCCGACTCGATCTTCGCCCAGGCCGACGAAGTGGAGGTGATCGACCTGCCGCCCGACGAACTGCTGCGACGCCTCGCCGACGGCAAGGTCTACACGCCGGAGCGGTCGACCCGCGCGGCGGAGAATTTCTTCAGGCCGGGAAACCTCACGGCCCTGCGGGAAATGGCTCTGCGCCTCGCGGCGGAGCGCGTCGAGCGGCAGCTGCGCGAGTACATGAAGTCGGAAAAGATCCCCGGCCCCTGGAAATCGGGCGCACGGCTGATCGTCGGGATCACCCCGAACCGGGACTCGGTCCACCTCATCCGGTGGACGCGGCGTCTGGCCTTCACGATGCAGGCGAGCTGGGTGGCGGTGTTCGTCGAGACGGCCTCCCAGCCCGGCGCGACCCAGAAGGAGCTGTTCGCCAGAAACGTCGCGCTCGCCCGCGAGCTGGGCGCGGAGATCGTCACCACCGCCGACGCGGACATCGCGGCCGCGATCGTCCGCGTCGCGCGCGAACAGAACGCCACGCAGATCATCGTCGGCAGGCCCGCCGGGGGAATGTTCTGGCGGAAGACGCTGGTCGACAGGCTCATTGAATTGAGCACGGACGTCGACGTTTGCGTCACCAGTGGTGAGCCGTCGCCGGGGGCCGCGGCCGGCCGCCGGATGCGTCTCCCCGAATCCGGGTCCGGTTACCTTCAATACCTCCTCGCGGGCGCCGGCGTCGTCCTGGTGACCATCGCGTCGTACCCGTTCACCGGAGGTGATCGGGTACCAGACGGTCTCCCTGATCTACCTCCTGACGGTCGCCCTCCTCCCGCTGCGCTTCGGGGTCGGACCCGTCATCCTCGCCGCGACGCTGAGCGCGCTCCTCTGGAACTACTTCTTCATACCGCCGAAGTTCACGTTCGTCATCTCCAAGCCCCAGGACATCCTGATGGAGATCGCGTTCTTCGCCGTCGCCACGGTGACGGGGGTCCTCACGGCCAGGGTGCGCGCCCGGGAACGCGCCGTCCGCTCGCGGGAGGAGCGCGCCGTCGCGCTCTACTCCCTGACCAACGACCTCTCGTCGGCGAAGAACCAGGACGACGTGGTGGGCGCGGCGGTCGGGAACATCCGGAAGTATTTTCGAGCCGAGACGGCGATTTTCCTGAGCGACCTCGACGGCGACTTCGTGGGCAGGGTCCACGCGGCGAGCACCTTCGTCCCCGGCGACAAGGAGATGAGCGTCCCCTCGTGGGTCCACTGGAACGAGCGGATCGCGGGGCGGTTCACCGAAACCCTCCCGTTCGCGGAGGCGACCTACTATCCCCTGACGGGCCCGAGGTACCCGCTGGGCGTGATCGGGGTCAGGCCGGCCGCCGGGGAACGGCTCACCATCGACCAGGACGCGCTGCTGCACAATTTCCTCGGCCAGATCTCCTCCGCGCTCGAGCGCGAGTTCCTCAACGAGATGACGAAGCAGTCGATCGCGCTCGTCGAGTCGGAACGGCTCTACACCACGCTGTTCAATTCCATCTCCCACGAAATGCGGACACCGATCACGGCGCTCTTCGGGGCGTCCGAGAGCCTGCTCGACCCGAAGACCGGCGCCGACCCGAAACTCCGCCTGGCGCTCGCCGGGGAGATCGCCTCCGCGACCGAACGGCTCGACGGCATCGTCCAGAACCTGCTCGCCATGACCCGGCTGGAGTCGGGGCTGATCAGGCCCAAGCTCGACTGGACGGACCTGCGCGACGTGATCAACGCGGCGCTCGCCATCCTCAAGGACGAGCTCCCGCGCCGCCGCGTGGTGGTCGACGTTTCGCCCGACCTGCCGTTGATGCGCCTGGATTTCCCGCTGATGGAACAAGTCCTGGGGAACCTCTTCAGGAACATCGCGGTCCACACGCCCGAACAGACCGCCGTCACCGTCACGGCGCGACGCGAAGCCCGGGAATGCGTGATCACCGTGGCCGACGACGGCCCGGGGTTCCCGCCCGAATCGCTCGGCAGGGTGTTCGAGAAGTTCTACCGGGTCCCCGGATCGAAAACGGGCGGGGTGGGCCTGGGGCTTTCGATCGTGCACGGGTTCGTCCGGGCGCACGGGGGGACCGTGACCGCGGAGAACCGCCCCGGGCGGGGTGGAGCGGCGTTCACCATCCGACTCCCGCTCTCGGAGCCGCCCGCCGTCGCGGAGGAGGCGGCCGGTGAGTAACGAACCGTTGATCCTCGTGATCGACGACGAGACGCAGATCCAGCGGCTCCTCGAATTGACGCTCTCCTCGAACGGGTACCGGGTGGCGGTCGCCGGGACGGGGGAGGAGGGTATCCGCATGGCCGGAATGGACAGGCCGGAACTCGTGGTCCTCGACCTCGGCCTGCCCGATATCGACGGCACGGTCGTCCTGAAACGGCTCCGTGAGTGGGCGACGATGCCGGTCCTCATCCTGTCGGTCAGAAGCGAAGAGACGGAGATCATCGCCTGCCTCGACGCGGGCGCGGACGACTACCTGGTGAAACCGTTCCGGGCGGGCGAACTCCTGGCGCGCGTGAGGACGGCCATCCGGCACCGGCCGGGGCTGCCGCAGGACGTGGTCTTCACGTCGGGGAACCTTTCGGTGGATCTCGCGGCGAGGAGCGTCAGGAAGGGCGATGAAACGGTGAAACTCACGGCGACCGAATACAAGCTCCTCGCCCTGTTCGTGCGCAACGCCGGGAGGGTGCTCACGCACCGGTACCTGCTGGAACAGGTCTGGGGGCCCACCTTCGTCGAGGAGACGGAGTACACGCGGGTCTACGTCGGCCATCTCCGGAAAAAGATCGAGGAGGATCCGGCCAACCCGCGGCTCATCGTGACCGAATCGGGGATCGGGTACCGGCTGGCGTCCGCGGACTGACCCCTCAGTTCGCGTACCTCGGGTCGTACCGGAGAAACATCGCGAACGCTCCGGCGAACGAAAGGATCGGGAAGAGCCCCATCAACCCGAAATCGACGGCGGTGGCCGAGACGGACTCGGCGAGCGACGGCCGGGTCGAAGTGAACTCCGGCAGGCCGGTGAGGTCGAGCGCCATCTCGCGGCCGACGTCGATCTTCACGCCGCGGTCCGTGTCGACCTGGATCGTAGATCCCCCCCGATGAACCCGATTCCTTCTGCTTCTGCGCCTTGTACTGGTTGAAGACGGTCCGGTAGGCCTCCAGCGCGTCCTCGTACCGGGGCTTGAGCCCGATGTCGGTGCCGGCGAGGTTCATCGCGGCGAGCTGGAAGGAGGCGACCGGCGAGAACCTCGAGAGCGTGAACGCGAGTCGTTCCCGCTCGGCCTTGCGGTTGCGCAGCTCCTCCCTCAGTTTCCTCCCGTTTGCGTCGATCACCGCGTGCATCGAGTCGCGGTCCTTCTTGTCCTCCTCGGCCCACGCCCATTCCATCTCTTCGCGCTTCGCCTCGCGTTCCGCTTCCGGCAGCCCCTCGCAGGGGTTCCATCCGTTTGCTCCACCTGTTCGCTCATCGCCTTGAAGTGCGCGTTCCAGCACTCCTTCGAGAAGCTGTCCTGCTGGCTGTCGATCTCGGCGTCGGTGGGCACCTTTACGAGCTGGCCCGCCATCATCATCCCCGCGCGCGGCACGATCAGCACGAGGGCGACCCACGACACCAGGCAGACGAGAAATGAAATGTTCGAACGCCGGGTCACCGCGGAGACCAGGATGCCGAATGCGATGAAAAACGTGAAGAGGAGCAGCGACGCCCCCGCCAGGAAGGCGAGCCGGACCCAGTGCTCGGCCGTCATCGGCACCCTGTAGACGAGGAGGAGCGAGACCCCGAGGAGGACCGGTATCGCGATCGGCACCACCAGCCCGAGCCACGCCCCGGCGAACTTCGCCGTGATGACCTTCGCGCGGGGTACGGGGTTGGAAAGCATCAGCTGGAGCGTGCCCGACTCCCGCTCGCCGTTGATGGAGTCGTACGTGAAGAGAATGGCGAAAAGGGTCAGCACCACCTGCACGATGAACGTAAAGTCGATGAACCGGAACAGCGCGAAGATCGGGTCGTCGCTGTAGGCGCTGGCCGAGAGCTTCACCGGCTCCCACGTGCTGATGCCGGAGAGGCGGCCGACGTCGTTGTGCACGCCCGAGACGAAGATCTGCATCGGGTCCGGCTCGCGGTAGACCCGGTTCGAGAGGGCCATCCAGCCGCGCGCCTCGCGCATCTCCTGTTTGACGAGCGCGTTGGCCGCGTGGTACTGGTCGAGCGAGGCCCGGTACTCCCGGATCCCCATGAAGACGCTCAGGAGGACGAGCACCGAGGCGACGGCGAACGTCACCGGGAACTTCGGGCTGACGAGGATCGACTTGAGTTCCTTGAGGACGATGGTGGTGAACATGCTCTTGCCTTTCGATGATGGTGTGTGGGCCCGGGCCGGTCCGCTACCGCGCGTCGAACCGCAGGAACGCGACAAACGCCCCGGCGAAAAAAACGATGTTGAACAGCGCGAGGATGCCGAAATCGATGAAGATCGACCCGAGTGCCGCTGCCACGGGGGGCTGTGTGAACGTAAAGGCCGGCAGTTCGGCAGGGTTGATCTTCTTCTTCTCCTTCTGGTCGTCGTCGGTGGTCATCCGGAACATGAAGGTGCCCGAGGGGTTCCTGCCGGTCTTCTCCTTCATGAACTCCGCGTACTGCTTCTGGTATTGCCCCGCCTGCGTCTTGTACTCGTCCTTGAGGTGGACGCCCGTGGCCGCGATGGAGGTGCTGAGGAGGGAAAAAACCGCCGACGGCGATATCCGCGCCAGCCCGAAGGCGAGCCGCTCCTGAGCGACCTGCGCGTTCGACCGTTCTTCGTTGAGACGCTCGCCGAAGGCGTTCATTTTCTCGGTGCGCTCGGCGTCGATGTCGGCCATGAATTGCTGGAATTTCTCGAACACCTTGTCCATCGGGGTGTCGGCTGGCGCCCGCCAGTCGGCCATCTTCTTCCGGTGCTCCTGCCAGAGCGAGGCGGAGTAGCGGGATTTCCGGGAGACCAGTTCGTCCACCGTCGGCACCTCCACCGCCCGCGCCGCGAGCAGGACCGCCGTGCGGGGGATGATCATCACCGAGAAGATCCAGACGACGAGCAGGACCAGGAACGACGTCGAGGATTTCTCGGTCGCGGACGAGACGAAAAGCGACAGGGAGAGGAAGACCCCGAAGTAGAGGAACCCCGCGGCGACGATGAGCGCGAAACGGGTCCAGTCCGCGGTGGCCATCGGGACGCCCATCGCGATCAGCAGGAGCGCGCCGAGCAGGATCGGAACGAGGAGCGGCACCGCCAGCGCCAGGAACGAACCCGTGATCTTTCCGGCGATGTACGTGCTCCTCGGGACGGCGTTCGCGAGCGTCAGCCGGAGCGTGCCGCGCTCCTTTTCGCCGTTGACCGCGTCGTAGGCGAACAGGATGGCGAACAGCGACAGGACGATCTGGAAAATGAAATCGAGGTCGAGGAACCGGAACACCGCGTAGACCGGGTCCTCGCCGTACTTGCTGTCGCGCGCGTTGATCTCGCCGACCCCGCGGATGCTCGCTCGTTCGCCCGATGTCGTTCGAGACGCCCATCACCAGCGACGACACCGGTTGCGGCGGGAGGTAGACCCGGAAATTCTGGACCTCGTCCCACTCTGTGAGGCCGTCCAGCTTCCGCAGGTTCTCCCTGCGGGCGGCCTCGTTCTGTTCGACGCTCACCTGGTAGTTGCGGGCGCCGATGTAGAAGGTCAGCAACAGCAGGAGGGAGGAGATGCCGAACGTCACCGCGAACTTCATCGAGCCGATGATCTCGCGGAGTTCCTTTTCGACGATGAGTCTGAACATGATCGGTTCCTTCAGTGTTCAGGACACATGCTGTGCGGGATGGCCGGGGTGGTCAGTTCGCATGACCGGCCATGTACGTCATGTAGATCTTTTCCAGGTCCTCGCCGGCGAGCTCGGTGGAGCTCTTCTGCATCACGAGTTCCCCGTTTTTCATGATCCCGACGGTGTCGGCGATCTCCTTCGCGCGGAAGATGTCGTGGGTCGACATCAGGATCGCCTTCCCCTCGGCCCGCAGCGCCCCGAGCAACCCCTGGAACTCGAACGCCGCCTGCGGATCGAGCCCGGAGGTGGGCTCGTCGAGCAGGATCGCGGGGGCGTCCTTCAGGATGGCGATGGCGATGCCGCATTTCTGCCGCATCCCCTTCGAGAAGCCCCGGAGCTTCTTCCGGTGCACCTCCTCCGGGAGCCCCACGCGCGCGAGCGCCGCCCGGTAATCGTCGGCGGTGTACGCTGTTTTCCCCCCGAGCCGCGCGAAGTAGTCCAGGTTCTGCAGGGCCGTGAAGTTTGGATAGAGCATCACGTTCTCGGAGACGTACGCGACGCGCTTCTTCGCCTCGAGCGGCTCCCGGTGCGTCGGGATGCCGTCGATCCTCGCCTCGCCGCTGGTCGGCTCGACGAAGTTTAAAAAAAGATTGATGGCTGTGGTCTTGCCGGCCCCGTTGGCGCCGAGCATCGCGAAGATCTCTCCGCCCCGGACGGCGAACGAAACGCCGTTCAGGGCCAGCACGCCGTCTTCGTACCGCTTGGTGAGCTTGTCCGCTTCGAGGATGGGTCGGTTTTCCATGGGGTCCTTCCTGGTCTCTGATGGGTTCGATTATTTTTTTGACATCCGGATGCCGAACACGACGATCCCGCCGATGATGCCGAGGATCGCGAGCACGAGGAGGATCGTGCCGAAGACGTTGGCGTCCTCCTCGATTTCGACGGTCACCGTCTTGTCTTCCGCGTTGACGGGCTGGTTGTCCGAGAGGCCGCTCGTGCGCAGGCGCATCTCGTACCGGCCGGAGGCGATGCCCGCCGGCGGGACGGCCGTCAGCGTGACCCGCTGCTCCTGATTGATGTCGAGCGTGGGGATCACGGCCGGCTCGACCGTTTTCGTCCAGTTCATCGGGAGGTCCACGTCCACCTTCACGTTGTCGAGGCGGCGCGTCCCCTCGTTGACGAGGTCCATCGTCATCACGGCCGGCTCGTCCGATTTGATGTTATAATAGAGCTGGGGGGCCCGCACCAGCAGGCGGCCGCTCCCGCGGGGCAAGAGCTCGAGCTTCACGTACCCGACGTTCAGTTTCTTGATCTGCTCCTCGGTCCAGGTCTTCGACTCGGCGCCCTTCAGCTCCGCCGCGCGGCCCGCCGGGATGACCATGATGTAAAACGGAAGCGCCCTGTCCATGGCGATTTCCTCCGTGGGGCGGTCGGGGAGCGAGACCTCCAGCGAGGCGCGCATCGTGTTGACGCTCTCGGTGAATTTTATCTGGCTGAGCCGGGCCTGCGTGGCCGTCTCGCGGAAGAACCGGTTGATCTGGAGGGGGAGGTTGACGACATGCAGGCTGAAGGAGGTGTTCACCCCGCCGAAGAGCTCGAGCGTGAGGCCGTAGGAGGCCGTCCTGCCGAGCTCCGCCTCCTGCGAGAACTGCGCTGACTGCACCACCACCTTATTGACGGTGTTGTCCTTCTGGAGGAGGATCTTGAGCGTCCTCGTCGAGCCGTTGCCGTAGATGATGTTCACCGTCAGGGCGTCGAGCTCCTGCAACAGGGCGAAGTCCACAACCTTCGGCGAGCCGGCGCGGAGCTCTTCCACCTTGAACTCGTAGGGCTGGGAAATGATCGCGCCGTCGTTATTATAGAGCGAAATATAGACGCTCTGGATGACGTCGGGTTGGAGCGACCGGAAAAGCTGGTCTTCGATCCCGAGGAGTTTGCGGAACTCCTCGCTGCTCCCCGAAGCGTTCGAGACCGTGAGCCGGACGTGCTTCGAGCCGTCGGCCGCCTGGTATTTGACCGCCTTCTCGATCGTGACGTATTGCTGCTCGAAGAGCACCGAGAGGAGGGATTGCTGGTAATTCACCTCGGCGTCGGCCAGGGAATTCTTGAAACGGTCCAGCTCGGCATCGGAGATCAGCCCCTTTTCGAAGAGGCCCTTCTGGCGGTCGAACTCCTTCCGCGTCACCTCGAAGTACTCCTTGGCCCGCTTCAGGCCGAGGAGACGGTACTTGTCGTCGCGCTGGTTGAAGCTGTTGTACTGCGCGACCGATTCGCCTGCCGGGAGGAACGCGGCCAGGACGAGGAGCACCGCGAGCCTCCGCATGACGCGTGGGGTTTTCATTTGACGATCACCTGTCCCTGGGGTTTGGGCCGTTGTATCGACACCGTGACGGTTTTACCGTCGCGGCGGAGCTCGAACTTCACGTCGCCGCCCACCTCGACGTTGTCGAAGACGCCGGAGAAATCTTCCAGGTTCTTCACGGCGGTGCCGTTCACCGAGGCGACCACGTCGCCCTTCAGCATGTCCTTCGGGGCGTTCGGAAACGTGTCCACGATGACGACCTTCCCGTCCTTCTGCTCGATGACGACGCCGAGCGCGGGGCGGACGTCCTGGTTCGGGTTGTCCGGACCGTCGCGCCTGATCACCATCGTCTTCGGCAGGTCTTTCTGGTCCATCCGCCTGAACGACACGATGAACGCCTTTCCGTCCCTTCGGAGGCCAAGCTTGAATTCCTCGCCAGGTTTTGTGGAATCGTACGCCGCCCTCAGCGCCAGGATCGTCGTGACCTTCTTCCCGGCGGCCATCCCCACCTCGTCTCCCGCGACGATGTCGAGGTCGGCGGTCTCTTTGGGACGGGTCTCCTTCGGCCCGATGAATTCCACCGCGAGTTTGCCGTCCTTCTCGACGATGACCATCCCGGCCTCGTTGATCATGACGGCCTTGTCGGCGTCGAACTGCATCATCTTCATGTTCTTCTGCTGGGGCTTCTCGTCGTGCGCGAGGGCCGTGGCGCCCGCGCAGAAGGCGAAGACGAGGCAGGCGATGCAGGCGAGGATAGACGCGACGACGGAAATACTGGAGTTGTTCATGACAGCAACCTTTCTGATGTGTGTCCCGCTGAGTATGCGTACAACAATGCGAAAAAGATTCGTTCCGCCTAGTTAAATGGTGTTACCAATTGTTAATGAATGTTAAGGGCCTTGGAACCCTGTCCGGGGCTTTCGTATATTCTGATGTGGAACTTTCAAGAAATACCGTCCGCGTCCTGATCGCGCTCATGACGATCGCCATCTGCGGCATCCTCTACCTGCAGTACCGCCTGCTGAAGAACAACGTCGAGCTGAAGGAAGAGTCGTTCAGGAGGAACACGATTACGGCGATGAACGCCGCCACCGAGCGCGTCGAGGAGGCCGACGTGAGGGACCGCCTCTTCACGGCGTCCACCGACTCGGGCGCTCCGGTCGTCATCAAGTTCAAACAGCACGGCCGGCTCCCCGGCGGCGGGCCTCCCGACTCGATGGTCTTCGTCTCCGTGATGACGTCCGAATCGGGCACGCTCTCGGCCCGGGTGCAGGGCGAAATGCTGACCTATCGCATCGACGGCCCGCAGAACGTGTCGATCCGTGTCTTCGACGAGCTGGGCCGGCTCGATACCACGATACTGGACGAGCGGAAGGAGAGCGGCAGTTACGAACTGGCGCTCCCGAAGGAGAGGCTCAGCGCCGGCGTCAGGTTCATCCAGATCAGGGCCGACAGCTCGACCTCCACCATCCGGTGGGACAGGGGAGTGGGGGAGTGGAAGGGCATGAGGACCGACGAGGAAACCCGCACCGCGAGGATCATCGGGCGCGTCGCGGAAACGGTCACCGCCGGGCGTGACGCCGACCTTTCGGCGCGCCTCCGTCCGGGCCTGCTCGACTCGGCCATCGCGGAAGGGCTCGCCGCCAACGGCATCACGCTTCCGTACGAGTACGCCGTCCGCGATCTCGAGGGAGATTCAGTGGTGATGGCCCGGATGGATCCGGGCTCGGCCGTCCCGGAGGGGAGCTACTCCGCGCTCCTGTTTCCCGGCAGGTTTTTCGGGCAAACCCGGCGAGCTCCTCCTCTGGTTCCCCGGCTACCGGTCGTACCTGTTGCAGTCGATCCTGCCCGAACTTGTCCTGAACCTTTTGTTCGTGCTCATCATCGGCGCGTCCTTCAGCTACGCGATCCGCACCCTCCGCAAACAGCGGGAATTCGCGGGCCGGCTGACCGACTTCATCAACAACATGACGCACGAATTCAAGACGCCGCTCTCGACCATTGCGCTCTCGACCGAGGCGCTTGCGCGTCCGGACGTCGCGGCGGAACGATCGAAGGTCGAGATGTACGGCGCGATCATCGCCGACGAGCAAAAAAGGATGAAGTCGCAGGTGGACCGCATCCTCGAGATGGCGGCGCTCGAGGAGGGGGAGTTCGAATTCAGGTACGAACCGCTCGACCTGCACGAGATCGCCTCGCGCGCCGCGGCCAACTCTTCCCTCCGGGTGAAGGAGAAAGGCGGCACGGTCGCGATCGACCTTCGGGCGGCGGCGCACACCGTCCGCGGTGACGCGGTGCACATCGAGAACGTCGTGAGCAGCGTCCTGGACAACGCGGAGAAGTACTCACCCGAGGCGCCCGTCGTGCGTGTTTCGACATACAACGCCGACGGCTGGATCGTCCTCTCGGTCGCCGATCGCGGGATCGGCATCGCCGCGGAGCACCTCCCCAACATTTTCGAGAAGTATTACCGCGTCCCCACCAACAACCTCCACGACGTGAAGGGCTTCGGCATCGGCCTGAGCTACGTGCGGCTCGTGATGGAGCGCCACGGCGGGAGCGTCCGGGCTTCGAGCGTGCCCGGCGCGGGGACCACCATCGAACTGAAATTCCGCCTGCACGATGGACGATAACCGCATCCTCCTGCTGGAAGACGACGCGAACCTCGGGTTCGTCATCCGCGAGCACCTCGAGGCCCACGGGTTCGGCGTCACGCTCAGGACGAACGGCGTCGAGGGGCTGGAGGAGACGAAGAAATCGTCGTTCGACCTCCTGCTGGTGGACGTGATGATGCCGAAGAAGGACGGGTTCACGTTCACGAAGGAGTTCAGGGCGAAGGACGCGGCGACGCCCATCATCTTCCTGACGGCGAAGGCGCTGAAAGAAGACCGCGTGGAGGGGTTCCGGATCGGCGGGGACGATTACGTGACGAAACCGTTCAGCATCGACGAGCTTCTCCTGAGAATCAAGGCGGTCCTCCGGCGGACGAAGGGCGCGACACCGAAAGACGCGGGCGACGAGATCTTCCGGCTCGGCAAATTAACATTCGACGCCAGGCGCCAGCTGTCTCACCGGTTCGAAGAGGGACCAGAACCTCACCAGCAGGGAGGCGCAGCTCCTGCGGCTGTTCGCCTCCCGCCCCAACCAGGTGGTCGAGCGCTCCGAGATCCTCACGTCGGTCTGGGGGGACGACAACATCTTCAACGGCCGCAGCCTCGACGTCTTCGTCTCGAAACTCCGGAAATACCTCGCCGTCGATCCGGCCGTCGAGATCAAGAGCGTGCACGGGAAGGGGTACCGGCTCGTGGTGCCCTGACCGGTCCGGCCCCTTCCGGCCGCGCTTGCCCGCCTGCGACGCATCGCGGGTCGTCGTCTCCCTCCCTTTGGAAATCATGGACCCGTGTGCTATAATAGGGCATAGCGTTTTCTTTCCCCCCCCCATTCACCATCAATCAAAGGAGTTATTATCATGGCTCTCCATTTAGGCGATACCGCCCCCGATTTCACGCAGGACTCGAGCGAGGGGCCGGTCAAGTTCCACGAATACCTCGGCAACAACTGGGGAGTACTGTTCTCGCACCCGAAGGACTTCACGCCCGTCTGCACGACGGAGCTCGGGTACGTGTCGAAGATCAAGCCCGAGTTCGAGAAGCGCGGGGTCAAGGTCATCGGCCTCTCCGTCGACCCGACCGCCTCCCACAAGGACTGGATCAGGGACATCAACGAAACACAGCAGACGACGATGAACTACCCGGTGATCGCAGACCACGACCGGAGGGTCGCGATGCTCTACGACATGGTCCACGCGAACGCCGAAAACACCCAGACCGTCCGCTCGGTGTTCATCATCGATCCGAAGAAGAAAATCCGCCTGATGATCACCTACCCGGCCTCGACGGGGAGGAACTTCGACGAGATCATCCGGGTCATCGATTCGCTCCAGCTGACCGACAAGTTCAGCGTCGCCACGCCGGCGAACTGGAAGGACGGACAGGAGGTCGTCATCCTCCCGGCCATTCAGGACGAGAACGAACTGAAGACGAAATTCCCGAAAGGCTACAAGGTCGTCAAGCCGTACCTGCGGATGACGCCGCAGCCGAACAAGTAGCGTTTTTTACTCGCCGTTGGGGCTTCCCCGGGGCTATCACTCCGGGGAGCCCTTTTTCAGGCCCCCGGAATCACCGCGGGAGGCCGTTCCAACCTTTCAGCCCATCCGTCCGTTCTATTCTATAAACAACCGTCACATCCCGAAACGCGGGAACCACCATGCGCCCCAGAGACGAAGATCAGCCCGAAATCCCGACCGCCCCCTCCCGGGATGCGGCCCCCGGGATTCGTTTCGAAGCGCTGTACAAGGCGAGCGCCGGCCGGATCTACGCCATTTGCCTCCGGATGCTCGGGGACCGGGACGCGGCGCGCGACGCATCGCAAGCCGCGTACCTGAAGGCCTGGCAGAATTTCCGGTCGCTCCGGGACGATGGAGAATTCCTCTGGTGGATGCGAAGGATCACCGTGAACGTGGTGCTGGATGCCCTTCGATCGGCGTCCGGAGGCCGGGGGAACACCTGGCCCGAGGAGAACATGGATAGCTTCGGAAACGGCGGTCCGTCCGCCGATCCGGGGCGCTCGATCGATCTCGAGGATGCGATCCGCTCGCTTCCGGCTGGCGCCAGGACGGTCCTGGTGCTGCACGACATCGAGGGGTTCCGGCACGAGGAGATCGCCGCGACGCTCGGGGTGACGGTGGGGACATCCAAGGCCCAGCTCCACCGGGCCAGACGTTTATTGAGAGAAAGGCTGGAGTCATGAAAAACGAACACGTTCTGGATCTGATCGACGATTACGTCGACGGCGAGCTGGACGGCGAAACGCTCCGGACGGTCGAGTCGCACCTTGCGGCCTGCGCCGCCTGCCGGAAAGAGGCGGAGGACATGAAACGCCTCACGTCGGAGCTGCGAAAATTGCCCGTGGAGATCGAGCCGCCGGAGGGATTCGCGAAGAACCTGCCGGAACTCCCCGCACCGGGATTCCGCATCGGCGCGCTCTTCGATTTCAGGAGGAACGGCGCCGGAAAACGCGCGGACGCCACATCCGGCCCCCGAGCGATACTCCTGTTTCGACATCCCGCGATGGCCATGCGGGCCGCGGCCGTCCTGGCGCTCGTGATCTGCGGAGGAGCCGCGTGGTATCTCCTCCGGACGCCATCTCCCGAGCAGTCGGGCACCGGCATCGCGGAGGTCCTTGTACCAGGAATCTGCGCCTTCCTCCGGAGATCGGGTTGAACAATCCCCCGCACCGGAAATTGCATCGAAACAGCCGTCCGCGGGGACAGTTTCGGCGGAAACTCCCGTGGTGTCCAAACCGGCATCGAAGGTGCCCCGAAAGAGCTCCGAACAACCGACAGCGACTCCTCCCCAGGCGACGACGGTCAACCCACAAGAAACGGCGTCGGGTATCTCCGCTCCCTCCGACCCCGGGGCGCTGGTCAACGCGCCGGCGAAGGTGAACGGCCGGAAATCGGGAACAGGTTCGGTCTCAGGGACGGTCACGGACCAGGCGACGGGTCAGCCGTTATTCGGCGTCAACGTCCTCGTGGTCGGGACCACGCGCGGCGCGACCACTGACCCCGACGGAAAGTTCAAGATCATCGGGGTCCCGACCGGCGAGTACGCGGTCCGCGTCAGCGCCATCGGGTACGCAAATACGGAGATGAAGGACGTTAAAGTCGGCGCTGACGAAACGACGAAGCTCAGCGCCATGCTGATGGACCGAAGAGGTCCATGTCGCCGGCGTGACGATCACCGCCGACAATCAACAGGTGAGCTCGCAGGTCACCTCTGGAACGCAGACGGTAACGAAGGAGGCCATCGAGAGCACCCCCAACGTGAGGAGCGCGGAGGGCGTGTCGAAACGCGAGGCGGGCGTGGTTCAAGAGGGGAACACCCTTTATCTCCGCGGGGGGAGGACGAAAGATGTGCGACTCTACCGTGTCGACATTGACGGCGTCGCACCGGGCACGGAATCGTACGACAGGATCTATGAGAGCGCATTCCGGGACGCCGCCGATCAGCCGAAATCCACTTTCTCCATCGACGTGGACGGGGCATCCTACAGCAACATCCGACGGTTTCTCAACGACGGGCAGCGCCCGCCGGCAGATGCCGTGCGGATCGAGGAGATGATCAATTATTTCACCTATAAATATCCCCAGCCCGAGAAGGGGCGTCCGTTCTCGGTGAAAACCGAAATGGCCGAATGCCCCTGGAACAGTGAACATCTCCTGCTCATGGTGGGGATCCGCGGGAAAGATGTCGACCAGGACGACATCCCGGCCGGCAACCTCGTGTTCCTGATCGACGTGTCGGGGTCGATGAGCCCGGCGAACAAGCTGCCGCTCCTCAAGGACGCCTTCCGGGTCCTCGTGGAGCGGCTCCGGCCGGAAGACCGGGTGAGCATCGTGGTCTACGCGGGGAACGCGGGGCTCGTTCTTCCTCCCACGCGCGGCGACAGAAAGCGGACCATCCTCGACGCGATCGACGGCCTGGAGGCGGGCGGTTCGACCGCCGGCGGCGCCGGCATCCGGCTCGCCTACTCGCAGGCGCGCGACGCTTTTATTGAAGGCGGGAACAACCGCGTCATCCTCGCCACCGACGGCGATTTCAATGTCGGGGTCTCGAGCGACGAGGAGATGGTGCGGTTGATCGAGAAGGAGCGCGGGGACGGGATCTTCCTCTCCGTCATCGGCGTCGGGACGGGAAACCTGAAGGACTCCAAGATGGAGAAGATCGCCGACAAGGGGAACGGCAGCTACTATTACATCGACGGCATCCGCGAAGCGAAGAAGGTGTTCGACCGCCAGCTCTCCGGGACGCTCTACGCGATCGCGAAGGACGTGAAGATACAGATGGAATTCAATCCGGATGTGGTCTCATCGTACCGCCTCGTCGGCTACGAGAACAGGGTCCTGAACAACCGCGATTTCAGGGACGATAAGAAGGACGCCGGCGAGCTCGGCGCCGGACACACCGTGACCGCGCTCTATGAGATCGTCCCGGTCGAAAACAGCCGCCGCGACGCCGATGAGGTCTCCATGACCGATCGGGACGGTCGCGCACGGCAGGACCGCGGGGACGACGGCCGTGCAGGGGAAGCCGCAACGGTCTCCCTTCGGTATAAGGACCCGGACGCCACGACGAGCAGGGAGTTGAGCGTCGAGGTCTCCGACGAGCGGCCGGTCATCGACGACGCCTCCGAGGACCTCCGGTTCGCGGCCGCCGTCGCGGAGTTCGGGATGGTGTTGAGGGGCTCGGAGTTCAGTGGGACTTCCTCGATCCGGCAGATCCTCGGCCTGGCCGAGGGAGCCCTGGGCCGCGACGCCGGCGGCTACCGCGCCGAGTTCCTGCGGCTGGTGGAGATGTTTGAACGTCTCGAGGAGAGGGATTGAGCCGTGTCAGGACTCGAACGGCCCGACGGTAATCCGGTCGACAGACGACGGGTTGAACTATCGGAGCAGCAGCATCTTTCGGATTTCGGAGAAGGACGATTCGGAGTTCCCCGTCCCCCTGGCCTCCAGCCGATAGAAATAGACACCGCTCGCAAGATCGCGCGCATCCCATCGTATGGTTTGGTATCCTGCAGGGAGTGTGCCCGCCTCGAGCGTCTCGATCGTCTGCCCGAGCACGTCGAAAATCGTCAGGACCACGCTGCTTTCCGTGGGCAGCGCATACCGGATCGTGGTCGTGGAGTTGAAGGGATTGGGGTAATTCTGCTCGAGGGCGTACCTCGCCGGCAGTCCGCCGCCCTTCCCGACGATGAGTGTCAGCAGCGATGACGAACCGTTGGGGGATGTGGTGAGCTCCTGCGCCGTGCGGATCGTGAATGAGCCACTGTCACCCGAAGCATGCTGTTCAAATTGTTCGCCGTGAAGTGTGACAGCGTCCGAATTCCCGATGTTCCAGGAGACCTTGAGCGGGTACTGGGCGGACGAGATCTCGACCGGGAAACGGAGATCCCTGCCTTCGATGAACCGCTCGGCAAATCGGCCGGTCGTGAAGCGTATGTCGAATCCCCCGGCGGGGGGTTTCGGGGGAGGGAATAAACGGAACGCTCCCCGATGGAATCGCCCGTCAGGAACAGAGTCGAAGAGCGACCCAAACCGTCGGTGAACGTGAATCGCATCGGCCACACCTCCAGCTCGCCCGTTTTACCATCATACCCCGGCTTCTGTGCCACGGAGCCGTCGGAAGCGTCCAGGACGACGATGCCGGAATCAGATGCCTGGAGCCAGTACGCCGAACCCGGCATGAGCGTATCCGCAAGCAGGTATCCGTCGTCGTACCCGAACCAGTACGGTGTCCCGATGTGAGGCGGATCGAAGTGCGCCGCGGCTGCGGCGAGGGGCGCGCTGAGCGATCCGACGAGGTTCCATCCCCGCGCAAGGCGGATCGTGTCCCTGGTTCTCGCCCCGGGGTCCATTCCATTTGCATCCGCGGCGCTCCTGTGTTTGACCCAGTATCCCGTCCCCGGTCGCAGCGTGTCATCCTCGCGGTATCCCTCCCCGGGGAGGTACGCATAGGCGCCCGACATCGCAATGGGAAACCTCGCGGTCACGGATGCGTCCGGCGCGTCCGCCGGAATCGAAACCAGCCCCCAGCGCGCGAGCCATGACGGAGGAATGGAGGGACTGTTCGAAGTGATCAGAAACCATTCGATCGAGGGGTCGGAAACGATGATCCTGTCGCGCGTTTTCATATCGGTCACCGCGCCGTAACGGTCGGTGAGGGTCACCGGACCGGAGAACGACCTGGAGACGAGGGTGTTCGACCATCGAATCGTCATCGGGTAATCGCCCCCGTAGTGCAGGCCGGGGAGGAAGCTGAGGAGAAACGTGTCGGACTGCGACGGCAAGCGAAAGTCCCGCGCGTCGGTCCACCCCCCCTCGCCGAAAGTGGTGCCGGCGAGATTCAGTTCAACGTACGGATCGGTGAACCGGGCGTCAAAGATACCAAGGTCGTCACAAAAATTTCGCGGCGGTATCTCGAACTCTCCTTCGAGCGAGTCGACGATGGTGGCGAGGGGATCGGGGCCCCAAAGCCCCCTGCTCGCGCCGGGCTTCACCCCCCACCAGACATACCGCCACGCGAAGGTTGTGCTGTCCTTGATGAACACCGGGATCTTGACGTGCATCTCTGTGGTGGAGATGCCGAAGTCGCGCCCTGTGAGGGTCAGGTTGTTCGTGGAGATCCGAATGGTATATTCAGCCAAGAGAGAAGGGCTCGTCTGTTCGTGTTCGAGATCGGATTCCCACCGAACGGAATAATTTCCCCCCGGTAGATGATCGAACCGGTACGTTCCGGTGGAATCAGTAGTGGTCGACCTGCTGACTAATCCCTCGATGAGGATCGACTCCCCCGCGCACGTACCCTCGCCCGGTGTCCACAGACTGTCGTGGTTCAGATCGTTGAAAACGATCCCCTCGAGGGTACCCCGTGAAAACGTCCGGCAGATCACGCCGACGTCACCGACAGCAAACGCTACTTGCGGAGTCCATGCCGAGACGGCCATCAACGACAACCCGGTTTGCATCCAGCTCTTCCCGGAGTCGGATGTTTGAAAGAGCCATGTGTTCGGTCCGACGGCGTACCCGTTCTGCTCGTCGGGGAACGAGACTCCGGAGAGCCAGTTGATCGAGGTCGACTGGGTCGACCAGCTCGAGCCAGCGTCGAATGATCGGACAACCCTCTTTTCCCCTCCGTAGGAATATCCGACGGCGACAATGAAATTCTCAGAGACCCAATCCACGGAAAGCAGGTGGCCGGAGGAGTATGTCCTGTTCCAGGTGAGTCCGCCGTCGTGCGTCTGGATGATCGAGCCGTCGAAGCCCACGGCCGCGCCATTCGATCCGTCGAACAACGACACGCTCCTCCAGTCATCGGGATTATCAGCCCGCCGCTCGGTCCAGGTGAGTCCTCCGTCCAAGGTCGTGAGAATGGTGTTGGAATCGCCGACGGCAATTCCGGTGGCTGATTCGAGTGATACACCGAACAGGGTCAGAATCGTACCCGTGGACTGCACGGCCCACGAATCGCCTCCGTCCGAAGTCCTCAACAGCAACCCGGAGTCTCCGACGGCGAGCCCGGTCGCGGGACCTGAAAATGCAATACCTCGGATCGTCTTCACTGTTCCCGATGGAAGGACGTGCCACGTTTCACCGCCGTCGGTCGTTCTCACGATCCGGCCGTTTTCACCTCCGGCGATCGCACGATCCCCGTCGATCGTCACGACGGCATGGTACTGGCCCGCCCAATCGAATACGATCTCGGACCAGTCACCGCCGGAATTCGTCGATTGAAACATGCGTCCGCTCCACTCGAGGAGAAGGAGATCGCTCGACGAAACCGCGCAGATCTCCCGGACATGAAATGACCACGGGTTCATCGGTGTCCATTGCTCGCCGCCGTCGGTCGTGGTCAGGAATCTTCCATCGTACGAACTGATCACCCCGTTCAGGTGATCGCTGAACGAGACTGACCGGAGCAGGCCGAGGCCCGTCGAGCTGAGCTGCCAGTCGCTGCCGCCGTTCGTCGTTTTCACGATGTTGCCATCGTCGCCGACCGCAAACGCACGCATGCTGTCGATCATCCAGACATCATAAAACGAAACATCGGTGCCGGACGATTGCTGATGCCACGACCGCCCGCTGTCGACGGTCTTGAAAATTCCTCCGAGGTCCCCCACGGCAAACCCGGTGGCACCCTGCATGTCGATGCTGTGAAGCCCATTCAAGTTGCCGTATCGTTCCGCAGGAAGCCAGGAGTTGCCAAAATCCGTGGTGTGAAGGATTGTCGAAATTCTCCCCACTACGACGGCACTGGACGAATCCACCATGGAGATGCATTCGTATCCGGAGGTACCAACAAATCTCAGGACCCAATTCGCCCCTCCGTCGCGCGTCACCAGGAGCCATCCCGTTTCATCGAGCACCATCCCGTGATCCCGTCCGGCAAAATCGATCGAGGACAAATAGCGTGACGGGGAGGTATATTGCCGCGTCCACAAACGGCCCGCGTCGTCCGACCGGTAGACGGCGCCGCGTTCGTTCACGGCGAAGACGCAGACGCTGTCGACCGAAACGATCGAGGTGGGACCCAGATTAGCATACCGTCCGCCTTCCACAACTTCCCAAGTCGATTGGGATAGCGCACCCGTCGCGCAGGTCAACAGGACAAGGGCTACCATCGAACCCCACTTGGACTGTCCTCGCGGAGGTTTCGAGCATATGAGGAAAAGATAGAGGATCATTCGTCCTCGTTAATGGTCAATACGGGCTGAGGGCGTTGGCAGCTGACACCAGAGCCAGCCGAGTTTTCGACATCGGGTGATGCGAGCCCGGAAAGAACGATCTGTCGGTGATGGGAGTGGGTCGTCGAAGTCGGTTGAAAAAAGACCGGCTGATGGAACCCATTTGAAAATGCGGAATGAATCCTTAATTGTAAAGGTGGTTAAAAAACTACGAAATGTCAAGGGGTTTTGGGACCCCCGTCACGGTCAGGGCTCGGACGCGACGACGGCGGATTCGCTGTTGCCGGTAAGAATCGAAAGCATGCGGATGAGGGGAAAGTGCCTCGGCTCCACGTACGTCAGGCGGGCGCGCATCTCCGCCGCGCGGTTGTGGATCAGGTTGTAGGCGGACGCGAAGAGCTCCGAGGGGCTTTCGTCCGGGTGGCCGCCGAAGCGGGCGTTTCCAGAATACTCGCCGTCGTGGAACAGGTAGAGGAGCGCGCCGGATTCGAGCGCGCGCCACACCGTGTCGACGGTCCGGCGGTCGGAACTCCCGAGCAGGTCGTAGGCGATGTGGCCGAATTCGTGGAAGACCACCGACCGGAGGACGCTCCAGTCGTCGAAGACGATGAAGTAACTGGCCGAGATGACGATCGACCGGCCGCTCCTGGCGGCCTCCCCGAACGTGCCGAACGAATGGTCGATGGCGAGGGTGTCGATGCGGAGGCTGTCGGGGATCGAACCGTTCAGCGAATCGATCAGGTCCGTGACGTAAGTGAGCTTGTCGCTGTAAATATTCCTGAACGCGAGGCTGTCGTAGTTCCGGTACCGCGTGACGATCGAATCGGGTGTGAGGGGGAGAAGGGCTTCGAGGTCGTTCAGCGATTCGAACTGCGCGACGGTGATCCGGCTGTCGGCGGCCCCGGACCCCGCGCACCCGGCCGCCAGGACGGAGGCCAGGAATAACAGGGCCCCGGCGAGCAGGGTAACGCCCGCCGGGGCCTCAGTGTATCGCGACGTTCCGCGTACAGCGTGCGCCGTCTCTCCCACTCCTACTCCAGCACGTGGATGTTCTTTTCCGCGGCACATCTCCTTCAGCACCTCCGGCCACACCGTCACGCTCACCTCGCCCAGGTGCGCCTTCTTCAGGATCGACATCTGCGTGCGCGACTGCCCGATCCCGCCGCCGATGATCAGCGGCAGGACGTTCGTTGATGATCCCCTGGTGGTAGGGGAGCTTCAGGAAGTCGAGCTGCTTGGTGATCTCGAGCTGCTGCCGCAGCGTCTCGGCGTTCACGCGGATCCCCATCGAGGTGAGCTCGTGCCGCCGCTTCGTGACGTGGTTCCAGACCAGGATGTCGCCGTTGAGGCCGTGCATCGGTTTCCCGCTCGCGGACGTCGTCGGTGTCACCCAATCGTCGTAGTCGGCCGCGCGCATCTCGTGGGGATAGCCGTCCTTCAGGACCCAGCCGATGCCGATGATGAACACCGCGGGATACTTCTGGAGGATCTGCGTCTCGCGCTGCTTGCGCGGCAGGTCGGGGAACATGTCGAGGATCTCCTCGGCGTGCAGGAAGACGAGCTCGTCCGGGAGGTTCGGGTACTTGTTCGTCTTCAGCTTCGGGAAGAGCTCCTGGGCGTGCCGCTCGGCGCCCTTGAGGACCTTCCAGATCTTCCTGACGATGTCCTTCAGGAAATCGAGGTTCGCTGTCCGCCGCCGTGATCGCCCGCTCCCAGTCCCACTGGTCGACGTAGCAGCTGTGGTCGTGGTCGAGGAAGTAGTCCTTGCGGACCGCGCGCATGTCCGTGCAGAGGCCCTCGCCGGGCTTCATGCCGAACTCGCCGAGCGCGACCCTCTTCCACTTCGTCGCGGCCTGCACCACCTGCGCGTCGATCGGGTGCTTGTTGTAGTCGTTGTTGATGTGGAACTGGATGGGCGTGCGCGATCCGTCCCGGTCGAGGAAGTCGTTGACGCCGCTCTCCACGTCCACGATGAGCGGCACCTGCACCATCATCAGGTTCAGCTCCTTGCAGAGGTTCTTCTCGATGTAGTTCTTGACCTCGAAGATCGCCTTCTGCGTTTCCTTCGGGTCGAGAAGCGAGCGGTAGTCGTTCGGAAGGATCTTCTTCAGTTCGTCGTAATCGCCGATGCCCGGGCCTGCCAGGTCGGCCTTCTTATCTGCCATGGTAAATCCTCCATCGTGTTGGTTGATCAGTGGGTTGGAAAGAACGCGGAGGGCATGATGGGGTACCGTATGACAGGCGCAATATAGCGAGATTTCGGATAAAATGTACGGCATAAAAAAGCCGCTCCTCCCTGTGGGAGAAGCGGCCCGATTTGGACGGGGAGGCCTGCGGGGCCCCCGGGGGGGGGCCGGCCTCAGTCCGTGAGGATGACCAGGTACTTGTCCCTCCAGAAGTGGTCGAGGTCCGAAACGGTCAGGACCGATTCGCCCCCGTCTTTCTTCTGCTGGGTGTAATATTCCGGATTCCGTTTCGGCAGGATTTCGCGGATCTTCCCGTCGACGCGGAAGCTGGTGTTCCGTGCCCTGTCGATCGGGGTGAAGTACGAGGGGTCGAGGCCGCTCGCAAGCGTGGTCGTCGAACCGACCAGGCCCCAGAGGAACCCGCCCTCGTCCTTGATGACCCCCTTCTCTTCCAGTTCCTTCTTCGTCCCGATCACGTAGTAGACCGTGGCGATTTCCTTCTTCTGGGCGTCGATCACCATCTCGCGCTGCCGCACCTGTTCGCTCTTCGCCGCGATCTCCCCTTCGAGACCCTTGACCTTCATTTCGAGCGCCGCGATCGACTGTTCGCGTTCCTGGAGCGTCGTCCGGAGGTTGTCGACCATCGCCTGGAGAGCGGTGGACTGCTTGCGCGAGGAGTTGACCTTCTTCTGGAGGTCCGCCACCTTTTTGTAATTCGTCTGGAGGTTTTCGTTCACCGTGGCGATCCGCTCGAGGAGGTCCTTCCGGACCTCGTCCTTGTTCTGCGCCTTCGTTCCCTCGATCCCCTTCGACTCGCTCAGGAGGTTTTTCTCCGTCGCGCGCGCGGCCTCGATGCTCTGGTACACTTCGTTGACCGACGTCACGACGTCATCGATGTACTGGTCCTGGGAGGTGAGATCCTCCGCCAGGTCCTTGTTCTGCTGCTGGAGGACGGCGTTTTGTTTCTCGAGTTCCTCGGTGCGGCCGCTACACCCCGCGATGAGGAATGCCGCGAGAATGAGCAGAGATGCGTATTTCATGTTTTGACTCCTTCTGATGCCGGCGGCCGGGAGCCCGGAATTCCGCCGAATTAATGATAATTTGGCTTAATGCCTGAATATACAAATCGAACCGGCAAGGAGCATCCGGGTTGGCGGTTTGTTCATAATGGATCTCTAAATCGGTTAAACAACCCGGGTGGCCCCCAGGTTCCGTACCGGGGATTCGGTGATTCCCTTCTTAAGGTACTGAGGTTCGCGGCCCCGGGCAATCCCCCATTGGGAGGAAAGAAGGGTTAATCACATGAAGGCCTGATTGCGGGTCATACGGGCCGGAACCGGCCCCTCCATCATTGACCCATCCTGAAAAATTCTTTATCTTACCGCCCGAAACCCATCGCAGAATGCTCAACACCCCTGATGAACAGTCACCCATCCCGGAGCCCTGGTCCCTGGCGGGTTTCGACGCCCGGAAGGGTCTGTCTTTTCGGCGAACACCAGGATTACCTGGACCTTCCGGTCATCTCCGCCGCGATATCGTTGAGGCTCGGCATCGAGGGCGTCCTGCGATCCCGACCTCCACGTGCGGGTGATGGCGCCCGACATCTCGAAAGAGTTCGAGTTCGACCTTGACGCGACTCCCGACTGGATCGGCGGGAGCTTCGGCCTGGGCGCGGTCGGGTGGCGGAAATTCCTCATCAACGGCGTCGTGGCCCTCCGGAAGGAAGGCCTGACGTTCTCCACCGGGTTCGACTGCACCATCCGCGGCAACATCCCGATCAGGGGAGGCACGTCGAGCTCGTCCGCGATGGTCGTCTCGTGGATCAACCTCCTGGCGAAAATGAGCGACCAGGCGAAGGAACTCTCCGGCGAGGAGTGCGCGCTCCTGGCGCACCGGGCCGAGGTCGAGATGGCCGGCGGCGTGGGAGGAAGGATGGACCAGTACGCGACGGCCGTCGGTGGCCTGCTCTTCCAGTCGTTCTATCCGGAAACGCGGATCGAACCGCTCCCGGCCAGGCTCGGCACGTTCGTCCTTGGCGACTCCCAGACGCAAAAAGACACGCAGGGGATCCTCACGAAAGTCAAAACCCGCGTGCTCGACATCGTGAAATCGGTGCGGGAGCGGCATCCCGAATTCACCCTGCAGAACGTCCAAGCCGTCGGAGGTGGACCATTACCTGGACGCGCACGCCTCCGGCGACAGGACGTTCATGCGGGCGACGCTCAGGAACAGGGACATCACCCGTGAAGGGTATGCGCTGCTGAAAACTCCGGAACCAGACCCCCGGGCGCTGGGTGAGATGCTCAACGAACAGCACTCGATCCTGGGCGGAACGCTCGAAATCTCGACGCCGAAGATCGACGGGATGATCGAAGCCGCGCTGAAGGCGGGCGCCGCAGGGTGCAAGATCAACGGCTCGGGCGGCGGCGGCTGCATGTTCGCGTACGCGCCCGATTCCGCCGACGCCGTGGCCGGGGCGATCACCGGGCGCGGCGGCGTGGCGTACGTCATCACCGTGGACGGCGGGACCAGGACCGAACCGGCCGGGGGCGGCGACTGATGGACCCCCGGATCGTCGTGCTCGCCGGCGGGATGTCGTCCCGCATGAAAAAAGGCGTCGACCTCCAGGGTGGAGCCGATCGCGCCGCGGACCTCGACGGGACGCTCCTGCGCGACGCCAGGGAGAAGGCGAAGGCGATGATCCGCGTCGGGCCGGGCGGGCGCCCCTTCCTCGACTTCTGCCTCTCCAACATCGCGGCGGCCGGGTACGCCGAGGTGGTGATCGTCACCGGCGAGCGCGATTCGTCCATCACCGAGTATTATGAGACGGGGGGCCACGCGAAGGATTTCCCTGCGCTCGCGATTTCCTACGTGGTCCAGCGGATTCCGGCCGGCCGCGAGAAGCCTCTCGGCACCGCCGACGCACTGCAGGGCGTGCTCGCGGCGCGCTCCGCGTGGCGCGGCGGGAAGTGCACGGTCTGCAACAGCGACAACATCTACTCCGTCCGCGCGCTGAAAACCCTCCTGGACGACCCCCATCCGAACGCCCTGGTGAACTACGACAGGGACGCGCTCGGGTTCCCCCCGGAGCGGACATCGCAGTTCGCCGTGGTCACGACCGACCGTTCGGGATTCGTCCGGGACATCGTCGAAAAGCCCTCGCCGGCCGACATCGCCGCGGCCGCCGACGGGAAAGGCCGGATCGGCGTCAGCATGAACATCTTCCGGTTCACGTGCGACGAAATTCTTCCGTACCTTGCATCGGTGCCGCTCCATCCCGAACGGAACGAGAAGGAGCTCCCGGTCGCGGTCAGGATGATGGCGACGGAGCGTCCGGGGAGCGTCTACGCCATCAGCGCGTCGGAGCGTGTCCCCGACCTCACGCAGCTGGCCGACATCCCCGGAGTCCGGCAGTATCTCTCCGGCGGGGACCGCCGGCCGGTAAGAGGGGGCGCGGGCCTCATTCAAATCGATATCAAAAAATACTTCAACCCATAAGCATACCGAGCATGAAAATTCTCCGGAACCCCGTGCACCGCTTCCTTCCCGCCGCAGTCCTCGCTCTTCTCGTCCAGGTCCTCGCGTTCGCGGGGGCGGCTCCATCGCCGGTCGGCCACCCCGGGGACGACCCGGCGTCGCGGGCGGGAAACATCATCCCGCGGCCGTCGGTCCTCGAGGTGCGGGAGGGGGAATTCGAGCTGGACGAATCGACCATCCTCGCATTCGACCACGACAATCCGAGGGCCGCTTCCGGCGCGATGTTCCTCGCGGAGAGGATCCGGAGGGCGACGGGATATTCCGCTCGCGGAAATCCAGGTGAGTTCCCGGCAGGGCGTGCTGATGCTGGACAACGAACGCACGAACAACAATTACATCGGCGTCATGATCTTCGACGAGGCGGAATTCGGTCCCGAGGGATACCGGCTCGTGGTCAACGAGGACAACATCCTGATCGGCGCCAATTCGGCGGCCGGGCTGACGTACGGCGCGCTGACGCTTCTCCAGCTGCTCCCGCCCGAGGTGTTCGGCGCCGGCCGCGCCCCGAAGGACGATGAGGAGATCGACTGGATGATCCCCTGCGTCTCGGTGGTCGACACCCCGCGGTTCCCCTGGAGGGGAATGCACCTCGACGTCGCGAGGCATTTCTTCCCCGTGGAGTTCGTCAAGAAATACATCGACCTCATGGCGCTCCACAAGATGAACGTCTTCCACTGGCACCTGACCGACGACCAGGGCTGGCGCATCGAGATCAGGAAATATCCGAAGCTGACGGAGGTCGGCGCGTGGAGAAGCGGCTCGATGGTCGGGCCGTACAGCGACATGAAGTTCGATTCGGTCCGGTACGGCGGGTTCTACACGCAGGCGGAGATCAGGGAGGTCGTCGACTACGCGGCGCTGCGGAACGTGATGGTCGTTCCGGAGATCGAGCTCCCCGGCCATGCGCTGGCGGCGCTCGCCGCGTACCCGGAACTGTCCTGCACCGGCGGGCCGTTCGAGGTGGGCAAAGCGTGGGGGGTGTACGAGGACGTCTTCTGCCCGACGGACACCACGATCAAGTTCCTCGAGAACGTGCTCAACGAGGTCTGCGACCTCTTCCCCGGCACGTACATCCACATCGGGGGGGACGAGGTCCCGAAGGCGAGGTGGAAGAGCTGCGACTCCTGCCAGGCCCGCATCAAGTCCGAACACCTGAAAAACGAGGAAGAGCTGCAGAGCTGGTTCGTCGGCCGCATGGAGAAATTCCTCAACTCGAAGGGGAAGAGGCTCATCGGGTGGGACGAGATCCTCGAGGGCGGCCTCGCGCCGAACGCGGCGGTGATGAGCTGGCGCGGGGAGGAAGGGGGCATCGCGGCCGCCCGGCAGTCGCACGACGTGGTGATGACGCCGGGGTCCCATTGCTATTTCGACTACTACCAGGGCGACCCGAAGTTCGAGCCGCTCGCGATCGGCGGGAACACGACGCTCGAAAAAGTCTATTCGTACGAGCCGGTCCCGCCGGGACTGAGCCCTGCGGAGGCGGGATTCATCCTCGGTGCGCAGGGGAACGTCTGGACCGAGTACATCACGACGACCGACCAGGTGGAATACATGGCCCTCCCCCGGATGGCCGCCCTGGCCGAGGTCGTGTGGAGCCCGGCGGGCGCGAGGAACTGGGGCGATTTCCTGCGGCGGGTCACGGCGCATTTCCGGCTCCTCGACATCCTGGACGTGCATTACTCGCGGTCCCTCTTCCAGCTCAAGGCGTCTTCCCGGCCGGACCCTGACGGCGACGGGGTGCGCTTCGACCTTTCGACCCCCCTTACCGAGGGCGAGATCCGGTATACCACCGACGGTTCGCAGCCGACCGCTTCATCAACCGAATACGAGTCGCCGATCCGCATCGCGAGCACGGGCGTCGTGCGCGCGGCGTTCTTCAGGGACGGAACGATCCAGGGGCCGGCCATCGAGCAGCGCTTCACGGTGAGCCTCTCCACGGGGAAAAACGTCACGTTGAAAGAACCCCCGCACCGGAACTATCCCGGCTCCGGCCCTTCGACGCTCACTGACGGCATCAGGGGCGATCTCTCCCGGTTCGGGGCGGACTGGCTCGGGTTCTGGGGCCCGGACATGGAGGCCGTCGTCGACCTCGGAAAGACGGCGACCGTCTCGTCGGTGACGCTCGACGTCTTCGAGGGCGAGGGGAGCTGGATCTATTTTCCGAAGGAGATCGAGGTGTACGTTTCGGAGGACCAGTACGGCTTCACGAGCGCGGGGAAACTCCCGGCGGAACAGATCCGGTCGGCCGGCAACGTTCAGCGGATCGAATTTTCGCCGCGTAACGCCAGGTACGTGAAAGTCGTCGCGAAGAACGCCGGCACGATCCCCGACGGCAAGCCGGGCGCGGGAAAAGACGCGTGGCTCTTCGTTGACGAAATCATCATCGAATGACGGCGAACGACGATGACGCTCTTTTCTGAACTGAAGTCGGCGGCCCTCGCGATGCTCGTCTGCGGCGCGTTCGTCCCGCCGGGCGCGGCCTCGGCCGCGGACACGATCCGCGTCGTGACCCACTCCGGCGTCACGGTGGTGACCGACCCCTCGACCGGCTTCAGGTCGTACCCGCGGTGGGGCGTCTTCCCCGCGGCGGATTTCGCCGTCCGGAGGGCGACGATGACGGTGACGTTCGGCTGTCCTGACTCGCTGCGGTGCGCCGACTGGGATTACCTCGACCATATCGTCGTGCGCCGGAAGGGGGGAACCGGCGGTGATTCCCTCGGGTATGAAATCGGCCGGATGCTCACCCCCTACGGCGGGGCGTTCGCGCGCGACTGGGAGTTCGAATGGTCGACCGACGTGACCGATTTCGCGTCGCTGCTGCGCGACAGCGTGGAGATCGATTACTACCACAGCGGGTACGAGCCGGACAGCGACCGCGGCTGGCGGGTCTCGGTCGGGTTCGAGTTCGTCGGGGGCGCGCCAGCGGCCCGGCCGATTTCGCTCACCAGGATCTACGACGGCAATTACGCGTACGGCGATTCGGCGCGCCCGATCGGGGCGTCGCTCGCCCCGGTGACGTTTACGGCCGCCGCCGGAGCGGAGTTCGCGCGCCTGCTGGTTTACCAAACGGGTCATGGCGGTGACGACAGCGGGTGCGGGGAGTTCTGCAGCAAATACAGGCAGATCGTGTTCGACGGGAAGGTCGCGGACACCAGGCGGATCTGGAAGGAATGCGGCGACAACCCTCTTTCTCCCCAGGCGGGGACCTGGATCTACGACAGGGCGAACTGGTGCCCGGGCGACCTGCTGACGCCGGACGCGTACGATTTTCCGGTGACCCCGGGGAGCGTCCACACCGTGGACATCGAGATGGAGCCGTATCTCCTGCCCGGGACCCAGGCCAACGAGGCGATCTGCGCGTACCTGGTCCAGTACGGACGCCCGGCCGCGGAGAACGACGCCGCGCTCTCGCGCATCGTCGTGCCCTCCACCGCCGCCGCCGACCGGCGTTTCAACCCCGCCTGCTCCGGCGCGAGGATCGTCGTGCGGAACAACGGCTCGAAGCCGCTCACCGGCCTCTACGTGCGGTATGGCACGATCGGGTTCGACGACCGGTCGTACGTCTGGGAAGGCAATCTCGCGTTCAACGCGTCGGCGACCATCGAACTCCCGGGGGACATCCCCGCCCGCGCGGGCGGAAACCGTTTCAGGGTCGTGTTGCTCTCCGCCAACAAGACGGATGACGCCTTCCCCGACGATAACGCGATGACCGTTCCGTTCGACGCGTCCCCGGCCCACCGCTCGCCCGTGGTCCTCGTGCTCAAGACCAACAGCGAGCCGGCGCAGACCTCGTATGTCATCCGCCGGAGCGACGGCACCGTGGCGAGGGAAGTGAAGGCCGGGACGCTCGCCCCGGACTCGGTCTACCGCGACACGCTCAGGCTCGATCCCGGCTGTTACGAACTCCTCGTCGCCGACACCGCGGGCGACGGGCTGGAATTCTGGTACAACGTGAAGGGCGGACGCGGGTACGCCCGGCTCTTCGACCTCGCCGGGATGATGGTCAGGAATTTCGAGTCCGATTTCGGGAGCTCGATCCGGTACGGCTTCCGGGTGACCGAGGACCGGCGCATCGTCGCGCCGCCGGCGAAGGAGCCGGCGATCGGGCTCTTCCCCACGCGCACCCTTGGCGCGACCACGATGGATTATTTTTCCAACGACACCGCGCGGGTGTCGGTGAAGATCGTCACCGATCCGGGCGGGGAGGTCGTCGAAGAGCACGAGTATCCCGGCCTCCGCTCGGGATCGTTCACGTACGACCTCGCGTCCCGGGGTCCGCAGCGGTATTACCTGAAGGTCTTCGTGAACGACGTCCAGAAATTCAACAAAAGGATCAGGGTCGTCGAAAAACTGGAGTAAGACGCACGTGAAAACTCTCCCGATACTCGCGCTGATCGTTCTCCTCACCCAACCGATCCTCTCCCAGCCGGTCGGGGGGGTCGGGGTGGCCGTACCGCTCGAACCGGTCGGACCGGTCCCGACCCGCCACCAGCTCGAATGGCAGGAGCAGGAGCTCACAATCTTCATGCACTTCGGGCCCAACACCTTCACCGGCGCGGAGTGGGGGAAGGGGACGGAGGACGAAGAGGTTTTCAATCCCGCGTCCCTCGATTGTTCCCAGTGGACCCGCATCGCCCGGTCGGCGGGGGCCAAGGGCATCGTCATCACCGCGAAACACCACGACGGTTTCTGCCTCTGGCCCAGCCGGTTCAGCGCGCATACGGTGCGGGAGAGCGGCTGGAGAGGGGGGAAGGGGGACGTCCTGCGGGAGCTCAGCGACGCCTGCGAACTCTTCGGGCTGAAATTCGGCGTCTACATCTCCCCCTGGGACCGCAACCACCCGGCGTACGGGACGCCCGGGTACGACGACGTCTTCGTCAACAGCATGACCGAGATCTTCGCGAACTACGGCCCGATCTCCGAGCTCTGGTGGGACGGCGCGAACGGCGAGGGGCCGTCGGGGAGAAAACAGGCGTACGACTTCCGCCGCTACGAGAACATCGTCAGGGAGATCGACCCGAGGACGGTGGTCTTCAGCGACATCGGCCCCGACATCCGGTGGGTCGGGAACGAAAACGGCGTCGCCGGCGAAACGAACTGGAACCTGCTCGACACCGCGGGGTTCGGCAGGGGGGCGACCGGGCCTCCGGCCGATACCCTGAACCGCGGCAACGAGAACGGGGCGCTCTGGATCCCCGCCGAATGCGACGTCTCAATCCGCCCGGGATGGTTCTACCACGCGCAGGAGGACAGCCTCGTGAAATCGCCCCGCGACCTGATGAGGCTCTACCTCCTCTCGGTCGGGCGCGGGTCGCTCCTGCTCCTGAACGTTCCCCCCGGGCCCGACGGCCTGATCGCCCCCGGGGACTCCGCCTCGCTCGTCGGCTTCAGGAAGCTCTTGGACGAGTTATACAGCGTGAACCTCGCGGCCGGCGCGGGTGCCGCCTCCGGCCAGACCAGGGATGGATATTCCGCGTCGTCGCTCACCGACGGCGACAGCGCGACCTTCTGGGCTGCGAACGACGCGAACGCCCTGAACGTCCCGAAGGCCCTGAACGACGCGGTCGTCTCCCCGTCAATCGATGTGGACCTCGCCGGTCCGAAACATTTCAACACCGTCGTGCTGCGGGAATATCTCGCGTTGGGGCAGCGGGTGAAACAGTTCGCCGTCGAGGCGCTCACCGAAACAGGATGGACCCGCGTCGCCTCCGGCACGACGATGGGGCGCAAGCGCATCATGCAATTCCCGGCGGTGACTGCCTCGAAACTCCGCCTGGTCATCCTGGACTCGAAGGCCGCGCCGGCGATATCGGAGATCGGCGTCTATGACGCCACGGATTACGGGGCCGACAAGCGATGAAACCTGTCCCCCTTCCCGCGCGCCTTCTCTTCCCGTTACTTCTCTATCTCCTCCCCCTCGGCGCACAGCAGGACGTGGTCGTGGACGTCCGGGGCGGCGATGATGCCGGCGGATCGACGGCGTGGATGAACGGTTTCAGGACCGCGATCGACGGGGCGACGATCACCTATCATTCGTCCCATCCCGACGCGGAGGACGCGCTCATCTGCCGGGCGAGGCGCGACGCGGGCTCGATCACGTGGCAATCCGACACGCTTCCGGCGGCCGTGGCGGGGGAGCGGTACCGTTTCGTCTGGCTGGCCGGCATCGAACGGATCGGGTGGGGGAACCCGCAGGGCCGGCGCACGTTCCGGTTCTTCATCAATGGCGCCGATTATTTCACGTTCCAGAACCGGAAGGATTCGACGCGCGTCCGCCTGGACGATCACAGGCGCCGGCGGCGCGGAGCTGAGCTTCCGGTCGTCCTTCACCGACAAGTTCGGCGACCTCTTCGGCATGATGTACCTCACCCTACCGAAGAACGCCTTCGCCCCCGGCTTCCCGCTGACGTTCCGCGTCGTGGGCGAGGACGCCGGCAGCCCGGAATGGTTCATGGTCTTCGAGTACGCGTTCAATTTCACGCCGCGCGTTCGCGTGGAGCCGGCCGCGTTGAAATCGGGCGCGGGCGCGGCCGTGCCTCTGCGGGTGGGCCTCGACAACCTAGTCCCGGGCCGTCGTGTAACCATCGCCGACGGCGATACACGATTGGTGGACACGTCGCTGGACGTCGGCGGGAACATTTTCGTGATCCCGGTCGCCGGCGACGGCAGGGAACGGAAACTCGTTTACAGGCTGAACGGTAAAGAGGTCAGCGCCGACCGCTTCGCCGCGAGGCCGGCCGCCCCGCTGGAAATTTTCCTCATCCCGCACTCCCACACCGACATCGGATACACCGACCTCCAGCCCGACGTCGAGAAGAAACACTGGAAGAACATCGACGTCGCGCTCGATCTCATCCGCCGGACGAAGGATTACCCCGAAGGGTCCCGGTTCCGCTGGAACATCGAAGTCCTCTGGCCGTTCGAAACGTATTTGGCGAACGCCACGCCGGAGAGGCGCCTCGAAGTCATCGACGCCGTGAGGTCGGGGAGCATCGGCCTGAACGCCCTGCTGGTGAACCCGCTCACGGGCCTCGCGGGCTCCCCCGGGATGGACCGCTACACCGAGTACGCCCGGCGGTTGACCGCGGAATACGCCATCGACATCCCGACGGCCGCGGTGTCGGACATCCCCGGGTTCACGTGGGGAATCGTTTCCTCCCTCGCGCGGAGCGGCGTGAGGTATTTTGCCAGCGCGCCCAATCCGGGGGACCGGACCGGCTATGTCCTCGAAAAGCACGGCGACCGGCCTTTCTTCTGGGAGTCGCAGTCGGGAACGGAGCGCGTCCTTTTCTGGGTGGCCGGCTCGAGTTACGCCCTCTTCCACGAGGGGACGTTGTCGCACCTCGGCCGGGAAAAACTGATGAAACTCCTCCGGCGGATCGGGTCGTCCGGATATCCCTACGACATGTACTACCTGCCCTACACGCTCGGCGACAACGGGGGTCCCGACACGAACCTGCCCGCGTTCGTGAAACGGTGGAACGAGGAGTATGAAACGCCGAAGCTGGTGATCGCGACGCACCGGGAGATGTTCGAGACGTTCGAGCGCCGCTACGGGAAGGAGCTGCCGGTGAAGCGCGGCGACTTCACGCCGTACTGGGAGGACGGCGCGGTTTCCACGGCCCGCGAGACCGGGCTCAACCGCGGGGTCGCGGATCGCCTGGTCCAGGGGGAGGCGGTCTGGGCGATGCGTTCGCCCGACCGGTATCCGGCGGAAGAATATTCGGAGGCGTGGAAGAAGGTGTCGCTCTGGGACGAGCATACCTGGGGGGCTGATATCAGCGTGTCGTCACCCGACAGCGCGAAAACCACCGGCCAGTGGGAGATCAAGAGGCGATACGTCGCGGATTCGGACAGCATGTCGTCCGCTCTCCTGGCCCGGGGGCTTGACGCCGCGGCGCGGGGCGATGGGGCGGCGGCTGTGGGCGGCGCTCCTGGCTCCGTGGCTGTCTATAATACGTCCTCCTGGACGAGGACCGATATCGTGTATTTGAGCGCGGAACAGAGCCGCGCCGGGGACGGTGTCGTCGACGGAACCGGAGCCGCACCGGCGTCCCAGCGTCTTACGACCGGAGAGCTCGCGGTCCTGGTCGAGGCGATCGCCCCGTTCTCGTCGAGGACGCTGACGGTGCGGCCTGGTCCGGCGCGGGCGGCTTCGGATCGGCCGGGGGGCGGCGATGCGGCATCGTCGCGCGCCGGCGACGATGTCCCTGGCGGGGGTGCCGGGATCTCCGGCGGCAGGCTGTTCAACGCGCGATTGAGCGTCGCGGTCGACTCGACGACAGGCGCGATCACGGAGATCGTCTCCGGCGGCCGGAGGTTCCGGGCCGGAGCGACCGGCCTGAACCGGTTCGTCTATGTCCCCGGCACCAACCCCGACAGCGCCCTCTACCTCTCGAACGTGCGGGTCCGCGTCGGGGAGCGCGGGCCGCTCGTGGCGTCGTACGTTGTCGAGGGGGACGCCCCCGGCTGCCGCACCTATTCGTCGGAGATCCGTGTCCTCTCGGGCATCGACAGGGTCGACCTCGTGACCACCGTCGATAAGCTCCCGATCCGTGAGAAGGAGGGGGTGCATATCGCGTTCCCCTTCGCCATCGACGGCGCGACATTCCGATACGACGTGGCCGGTTCGATCGTGGAGCCAGGGAAGGACCAGCTGGACGGTTCGTGCATGAATTTCTTCTCCGTGCAGGGGTGGGCCGACGTCTCCGGCGATTCGTCGGGCGTCACCTGGACGAGTGCCGACGCGCCGCTCGTGGAGACGGGCGGGATCAACGCGGAGTCGCCCTGGATGAAGTCGCCGCGCCGCTCACCGGAATTTTTTTCGTACGTGATGAACAACTACTGGCACACGAACTACAAGGCGGACCAGGAGGGGGTCGTGAGCTTCCGGTATGGACTCCATCCCCACGGGCCGTTCGATCCGGCCGAAGCGGTACGGTGGGGGCGGGAACGGCGTGCGCCGCTCATCTGTGCGTCAACCGGGGGAGGAGAGCCCGTTCCCCCGCTCTTCACGCTGCGGCCGTCGAACGTCGTCGTCGAGTCGGTCGAACCGGCAGGCGGCCCGGATGCCTTCCTCCTTCTATTATATAACCCGTCCGGATCCCCCGCGAGCGGCTCGCTGGATGGAAGGGACGGAAATCGGTTGAGGGTCGCGCCGTGCGACCCGTCCGGCAAACCCACGGGAACGGCAGCCGACGAGATCACGCTGGCCCCGCACGAGTCTCAGTATGTCCTTACCGGGAGAAAATCGAAATGAAAGACGCGCTTCGATCGTTTCGCTCCGCCTGTTTCCTGTGCCCGCGTATCCTCGCCGACTTCACAATCCTCGCCGTCCTCGCAATCGTCGCCTGTATGATGTCCGGAACCGCCGCCGCGCAGGTCGGGACGACTCCGGCGCAGGGCATAACCGTTGCGCCGGGAAGTGGGACCGAATACCGCGCGGGGGAGACCCGCACCTTCACGCTCGGGAAGGAGGATTTCCTCCTCGACGGGAAACCGTTCCAGATCATCGCCGGCGAGATGCACTTCGCGAGGATCCCGAAGGAATACTGGCGGCATCGTCTGAAGATGGCCCGCGCGATGGGCCTCAACACCGTGGCGACCTACGTCTTCTGGAACTACCACGAGCCGGATTCGGGGCGGTTCGATTTCACGACCGAAAGCCGCGACATCGCCGCGTTCATCAGGACCGCCGGCGAAGAGGGGCTCTGGGTGATCGTCCGGCCCGGCCCGTACGCCTGCGCCGAATGGGAATTCGGCGGTTACCCCTGGTGGCTGCTGAAGAACGACGGGCTGATCGTCCGGGGGATGGACCGACGGTTCCTCGACGCGTCGCGCCGCTACCTGGAACGCCTGGGGGAGGAGGTCGCGCCGTTGCAGGTCACCCGGGGCGGCCCGGTCATCATGGTCCAGGTCGAGAACGAGTACGGCTCCTTCGGCGCGGACACGGCCTTCATGGGGACGGTGCGGGACGACATGATCAGGGCCGGCTTCGAGGTCCCGCTCTTCACCGCCGACGGCCCGTCGCAGTGTAAAAACGGTCACGTCGCCGGGGTGCTCCCCGGCATCAACGGCGATGACAACCCGGCGTCGATCCGCGACACCGTGCGGAAGTGGAACGCCGGCGCCGGCCCCTTCTTCAACCCCGAATTCTATCCCGGCTGGCTCGACCACTGGGGCGAGGAACATTCGACGGTGGCGGCCGAAAAGACCGCGGCGCAGTTCGAGGGTCTGCTCGCCGGCGGCATCTCGGTGAGCCTCTACATGTTCCACGGGGGGACCAACTTCGGGTTCACGAACGGCGCGAACTTCGGCGGCCACTACCAGCCGCAGCCCACCAGCTACGATTACGACGCGCCGCTCGACGAGGCGGGCCGGCCGACGCCGAAGTACTTCGCGCTGCGCGACGTGGTGCTACGCCATCTTCCCGCCGGATCGATCCTCCCCGAGCCGCCGCCGGTGAATCCCGTCATCGCCATTCCCGCCGTCACGCTCAACGAAACGGTCCCGCTCTTCGATCAACTCCCGGAGCCGGTCTCCTCGGAGGAGCCCGTCCCGATGGAGATGATCGGGCAGGGGACGGGATACGTCCTCTACCGCACCACGCTCGGTCCCGGCAAGGGGGGCGAGCTCGTCATCGCCGACCTGCGCGACTACGGGATCGTCTTCCTCGACGGGCAGGAAGATCGGCTCGCTCGACCGCCGGCACAAGCAGCAGGCCATCCGCCTCGGCGCCAACGACCAGCCGGCCATCCTCGACATCCTGGTGGAGAACGGCGGCCGGATCAACTACGGCCGCCAGATGATCGACAACCAGAAAGGGATCACGAGGGAGGTCGTCCTCGCCGGCGAACCCCTGTTCGGGTGGAGGATCTATCCGCTGCCGATGGCGGACGTTCGCGCCTTCAACTTCGTCCCCGGCAACACCGAAAATGTCCCGGCACTGCACCGAGGGGTGTTCACGCTCGCGAAGACGGGCGACACATTCCTCGACATGGGCGGTTGGGGGAAGGGGTGCGTCTGGGTGAACGGCCACAACCTCGGCCGCTACTGGTCGATCGGCCCCCAGCAGACGCTCTACCTGCCCGGGCGCCTGGCTGAAGGAGGGCGAGAACGACATCGTCGTCTTTGAGATCGAAGACACCGGGGTCCGGACGGTCCGCGGACTGACGGAGCCCGTGCTGAACAGACTCGGCGCCGACAAACTCGCCCCGCCGCCGCCGGTGAGGGGAGGACGCGTCCTCCTCGACTCGACCGACGTGGTCAGCCGCGGTGCCTTCGCCCCCGGCGACAGCTGAGCGGGTCGTTCACGTTTCCCGCCGCGGAAGGCACGCTATTTCGCACTCGAATCGACTTCGTCGATGAGGAATGATCCCTTCGCGTCGGCGGCGGAACTCCATCTCCTCGATGAGCGGGGGAACAGGATCGACCGCCGGGGATGGAAAATCGTGACGGTCGACAGCGAAGAGCTCGTCGCCGAGGACGGGCGGGCCGAAAACGCCCTCGACGGCGACCGGGAGTCGATCTGGCACACGCAGTGGGGTTCGGCGAGGCCGCCCCATCCCCACCACATCGTCGTGGACATCGGGGAGTTCCGTAATGTCGGCGGGTTTGTGTATCTTCCCCGCAGAGGGACCGCCCCGGGCCAGGTCAGGGGATACAACCTCTACCTCCGGCCGGAGCCGTTTAGAAAAAAATAACCGATATTCAATCCATCGCCCGTCAGGTGAGCACCGGATACCCAGCATGAAAACGCTCTTCGCCATCCTGTTCCTCGTCCCTCTCGCCGCCGCCGTTCCCCAGGACACGATCCAACCGCCCCGGCCCACGGGCGTGGTGGTGATCGGCGTCGACGCGCTCTCGACGGAAGGCCTTCAGTTCAGTCAGACGCCGAACATCGACACGCTGATCCGCAGGGGAGCCCTGTCGCTCACCACGCGCGCGGTGATGCCGACCGTCAGCGCGCCGAACTGGGCCTCGATGCTGCTCGGCGCCGGTCCCGAACAGCACGGTGTGACCAGGAACGGATGGACGAGGGAGAATTCGACCATCGTCCCCGCCGAGCGCGACGCCGACGGCTATTTCCCCTCCATCTTCAAGGTGGTCCGGGAGCAGATGCCCGGCCGGAAAACCGCGATGTTCTACGACTGGGACGAGCTGGCGAATTTCTACAATCCGAAGGACATCGACGCGGAAGTGTTCTCGAAGGACTACCACGAAACGGTCCTGAAGGCCGCAGCGTTCATCGTCGGCGAGCGGCCGGCGTTCACGTTCATCTACATCGGGCACGCCGACGATGTCGGCCACGATTCCGGCCACGGCACCGTCGCCTTCCGGCAATCGATCGCCGACGTCGACGAGGCCCTGGCGTACGCTCTTCTCGGAACTGAAAAAGGGAGGCTGTTCGATTCCCTCCTCTTCTTCGTCATCTCCGACCACGGCGGGGTGGGCCACGGCCACGGCGGCGAGAGCATGGACGAAATCGAAGTCCCCTGGGTCGTCTCGGGCCCCGGGACGGTCGTCGACAGGATGTTGGTCAAGCCGAACAACTCCTTCAACACCGCGTCCACCGCCGCGTGGGCGCTCGGTCTCCGGCAGCCCGATTCCTGGATCGGCAGGCCCGTGCTCGAAGCGTTCGACCGCTCCGGGACCGGCGCATCCTACATCCCGCGCCCGAGGATCTCCGTGGCCGGCGGCGTCTACCTGGAACCGCAGCTGGTCGCCATCTCCACCAAGGAGGAGAACATCTCCGTCAGGTACACGCTGGACGGATCGACCCCGGGGATCGGTTCGCCCGTCTACCGTGATCCGATCGCCATCGACAGCACCGCCGTCGTGAGCGCCGTCTCCGTCGACCGGAGGGGCCTCAGTTCCGTGTCGAGGCGGGACGTCACCGTGTTGAAAGGGCGTGAAATCGGTGTCGCTGGCGGGCGGAACCGGCTGAAAAATACAAGGCCGGCGGCGTCCTCACGCTCGTCGACCGGAAGAACGGGACCGACCGTTTCAATGACGGGCGATGGCTCGGCTTCGAGGGCGGAGACCTCGACATCCGCTTCGATTTCGGCTCGCCCCGTCCGATCTCCACCGTCTCGGTCGGTTGCATGAACGACACGGCGTCGTGGATATTCCTCCCCTCCTCCGTCGAGGTGTTCGCCTCATCCGACGGCAGCGAATTCCGGCCCGTCCGCCAGACCTCCTCCGACCTGATGAAAATGCGCACCAGCGTCAAAGGCGCGCAGGGATTCACGGTCTCCCTCGAGGGCTTCGAGGACCGCTGGCTCCGGGTGGTCGTGAAAAACATCCGGGTCTGCCCGCCCGGCCATTCGGCGGCGGGGAAAAACGCGTGGTTGTTCGTCGATGAAGTGACGCTCAGGTGATGCTTCCACCCCGATATTGACAGTATTGACGAAGGTGATGGTCATGAGAGACATGAAAGATATGAGAAGCGTGATAGACGTGAAGGGCGTGATCGGGATACCCGGCATGCTCGGCATCCTCCGATTGACGGATATGGTGAACGTTCTGGAATGGAGGCGACGAATCAACCGGCTCGTCGCCGTGATTACGGTATGCGCGCTTTGGAATGGACCGGTGCAATCGCAAACTCAACCGGCCTGGCTCGACCAGGCGGACCTCGCCCTGATGAAATCCGGATGGGGCACGCCGAGAGCCGGGAGGTCGGTGGACGGGAACCCCCTTTCCATCGGGGGGAAGACGTTCGAAAGGGGCGTGGGCACCCACGCGCTGAGCACGATGCTGCTGAATGTCGACGGGAAGGGGAAACGGTTCGCCGCGTCGGTCGGCGTCGACGACGAAACCGGGAACTCCTCGGCCAGCGTGGAGTTCTTCGTCCTCGGCGATAAAAAAGTCCTCTGGAAGAGCGGCCGGATGGTTCTCGGCGACGCCGCGAAACCTGTGGACGTCGACATCACCGGCGTCCGCAAGCTCGGGCTCCTGGTGACGGACGCCGGCGACGGCATCAACTACGACCACGCCGACTGGGCCGACGCCCGGATCGAGGGCGCGGCAGGCCTCACCGCCGCGGCCCTCACGGCGGGGGCTCCCGCTCCCGCGCGTGAACCGTACATCCTGACGCCGCCCGCGTCGGCGCGTCCTCGAATCAACGGAGCGTCGCTCCTCGGCGTGCGGCCCGGACATCCCGTGCTCTATACCATTCCTGCGACCGGCGAGCGGCCGATGACCTTCTCGGCCGATTCGATCCCCGCCGGGCTCGCGCTCGACGCCGCCTCGGGCCGGATCTCGGGGACACTCCAGTTCCCCGGCGAGCACCTGCTCAGGCTCACGGCGACGAACGCCCTCGGCTCCGCCACCAGGTCGCTGAAAATCGTCGCGGGGGAACAGATCTCGCTCACGCCGCCGCTCGGATGGAACAGCTGGAACTGCTGGGGCGGGTCCGTGAGCGCCGAGAAGGTCCTTTCCTCGGCGCGCGCGATGGCGGAAAAAGGACTGATGGACCACGGTTGGACGTACATCAACATCGACGACGGCTGGCAGGGCCTCCGCGGCGGCGATTTCACCGGCATCCAGGGGAACCGGAAATTCCCCGACATGAAGGGGCTGGCGGATTCCGTGCACGCCCTCGGACTGAAAATCGGCATCTACTCGACGCCCTGGAAGGGGAGCTACGAGGGGCACATCGGGAGTTCGGGCGACAACGCTGAGGGGACGTACGACTGGATCGCGGCGGGCGAGGCGAACGAGGACTTCCGGCACAAGGATTACGAGAAGGGGCGCAACAAGGGATGGGAGTTCGGTAAACATTCCTTCGCGGTGAACGACGCCCGTCAATGGGCGGCCTGGGGGTTCGACTACCTCAAGTACGACTGGAACCCGAACGACGTCCCCCACGTGAAGGAAATGGCCGAGGCCCTGAGGGCGAGCGGCCGCGACATCGCGCTGAGCCTCTCGAACAGCGCGCCTTTTGAATCGGCGGCGGAACTTTCCGCGCTCGCACAGTGCTGGCGGACGACCGGCGACATCCGCGACACCTGGGAGAGCATGAGCCGGATCGGATTCTCGCAGGACCGGTGGCGGCCCCACGCCCGGCCCGGCCACTGGAACGACCCCGACATGCTCGTCGTGGGCCTCGTCGGCTGGGGTCCGCAGCTGCGGCAGACGCAGCTCCTCCCGGACGAGCAGTACACGCACATCAGCCTCTGGAGCCTCCTGGCGGCGCCGCTCCTGCTCGGCAACGACCTCGCCCGGCTCGACGACTTCACGCTCGGGCTGCTCACCAACGACGAGGTGCTGGAGGTGAACCAGGACCCGCTCGGAAAGCAGGGCGCGCTCCTTCGCAAAGGCGGCGGCCGCGAGGTCTGGGTCCGGGAGATGGAAGACGGCTCGAAGGCGGTCGGGCTCTTCTATCCGGCCAACGATTTTGACGACCCGTCCGGCTATTTCGGATGGGACGGTGAGACCGGGACGGAGATTTCGGTGACGGCCGCCGAGCTGGGGTTCAGCGGGCGGATCCGGGTCCGCGATCTCTGGAGGCAGAAGGACGTCGGGACCCAGGCGGACGTCTTCATGGCGGAGGTCCCGCACCACGGCGTGGTCCTCGTGAGAGTCTGGGAAGTGAAATAACGACCCGCGGCCATTCACCATCATCGAACGACAGGCGAACATGCAACGAGTACCAGAACAATCGATGCTTCGACGGGACGCGACCGTTGAACGAACGCCGATCCCGGCCCTTTCCCTTGCGGTCGCCCTGGTCCTGGCGCTCTGCGCGGCGCTGTCCATCGCCGGATGCGGTGGCCGCGACGGCTCCGACCAGGCGTCGCAATCGGGCGCGGAGAAGGTGAAGATCGGCTTCCTCGTCAAGCAGCCGGACGAGCCGTGGTTCCAGAACGAATGGAAGTTCGCGCAGCAGTGCGCGGATTCATTCGGGTTTGAACTGATCAAGATCGGAGCGACCGACGGCGAGAAGGTCCTCTCGGCGATCGACAACCTGGCGGCGCAGGGGGCGAAGGGGTTCGTGATCTGCGCGCCCGACGTCCGCCTCGGTCCGTCGATCGTGGCGAAGGCGCGCGCCCAGGGGCTCAAACTCATGAGCGTGGACGACCGGTTCGTCTCCGCCGACGGCTCCTTCATCACGGAGGTCCCGCACCTCGGGATCTCGGCGACGGAAATCGGCAGGACGGTCGGCCGCGCCCTCTTCGACGAGATGACGAAGCGGGGATGGGACCCGAAGGAGACCGCCCTGTGCGCCGCCACCTGGGAGGAGCTCCAGACGACGCGCGAACGGACCGACGGGGCGATCGCGGCGCTCACCGGGGCCGGCTTCCCGGCGGAAAACGTCTTCAAGGCCCCGCAGCGGGTGGCCGACATCCCGGGCGCGTTCGACGCGGTGAACGCGCTCCTCGTCCAGCGCCCCGGCGTGAAACGGTGGCTCGTCTGCGGCAACAACGACAACGCCGTGCTCGGCGCCGTGCGGGCGATGGAGGGGCGCGGCTACGACGCCTCCAGCGTCATCGCCATCGGGATCAACGGCACCGACTGCATCGTGGAGTTCGGGAAGGGCAGCCCGACGGGCTTCTTCGCGTCGATCCTCCTCGCGCCGAAGCGCCACGGGTTCGACACCGCCGAGATGATGTACCGCTGGGTGAAGGACGGCGCGGAGCCGCCCCGGGAAACGTACACGAAGGGGATCCTGATCACGCGCGCCACGTTCCGGCAGGTCCTCGCGGAACAGGGATTGCTCTGACCGATGACATTCCTGACCGGGGACCGAACCCGCCGATGAACGCGCTGACGGCACTCTGGAAGAACACCGGCATGATCGCCGTCTTCTTCATCCTGTTCGCCCTCGTGTCGTTCTTCGTCCCGAACTTCTTCAGCTGGGTCAACCTCAACGGCCTGGCCCTCTCGGTCGCGACCGTGGGGATCATCGCCTGCACCATGCTCTTCTGCCTGGCCGCGGGGGACTTCGACCTGTCGGTCGGCTCGGTGGTGGCGTTCGCCGGGGTCCTCTGCGTCGTCGTCATCAACGCCACCGGGAGCGTTTTTATCGGAATACTCGCGGCGCTGGCCGCGGGCGCCGTCGTAGGCCTCGTGAACGGTTTCGTCATCGCCCGGATCGGGATCAACGCCCTCATCACGACCCTCGCGACGATGCAGGTGGTGCGGGGGTTCTCCTACATCGTCTCCGACGGGAAGGCGATCGGCGTCAGCGAAGAATCGTTCTTCTCGCTCGGCGTCTCGGCCTTCCTCGGGGTCCCGACCCCCGTCTGGATCATGGCCGCCTTCTTCGCGTTCTTCGGCGTTCTCCTCAACCGCACGGTGTTCGGCCGGTACGCGCTCGCCATCGGCGGAAACCGGGACGCCGCCTGGCTCGCCGGCATCCGCGTCACGGGCGTCAAGGTCGCCATCTTCGTGACGCAGGGGATCGTCGCGGCGTTCGCGGGCGTGATCCTCGCCTCGAGGATGACGAGCGGACAGCCCGCCTCGGGACAGGGCCTCGAACTGCAGGTGATCTCGGCGTGCGTGCTCGGCGGTGTGTCGCTCACCGGAGGTGTCGGCACCATCAGCGGGGTGATCGTCGGCGTGCTGATCATGGGGACCGTCCAGAACGCGATGAACCTGCTGAACATCCCGCCGTTCTATCAATACGTCGCCAGCGGGCTGATCCTGCTGGCCGCGGTCATCCTGGACCGAATGAAAAGGAAACGCTGACATGCCCATCCGGCCATACGATACGTCGTCAACGGTCGAAGAGCGTGAACTCTCGAGGGGTCCGCACCGGATCATCTATCCGCCGGTCGAGAAGATCAGGGTGGTGGAGGTCGAGACCTTCCCGTCCCTCGGCCGGCTCGCCGCGCTGAGGTTCGTCGAGTGGACGCTGAAGAACCCCGGCGGGGTCGTGGCGCTCCCGACCGGGAAGACGCCGGAGTATTTCATCAAGTGGGTGCGCCACCTGCTCGCCAACTGGGCGCGGAAGGACGCGCGGGCACTGCTGGAGGAATACGGCGTCGGGTCGGCGCGTCCACCGGTGCTCGCGCGATCTGTCGTTCGTCCAGATCGACGAGTTCTACCCGATCGATTCGCTCCAGCACAACAGCTTCAACCACTACGTGAGGGAATTCTATCTCGACGGGTTCGGCTTCGACCCCGCGCGCGCGCTCCTGATCGATTCGACGTCGCTCGGGCTCCCCCCTGGGAGGACGATGGCCGAGGTGTTCCCCGACAACGCCGTCGACCTGTCGCTGCGGACGAGGCACCTGCGCAACGAGCTCGAGCGCACGCAGAAGGACGTGATCAACCGCGTCGACGAGTTCTGCACGAACTACGAAGCGAGGATCCGGGAGATGGGCGGGATCGGATTCTTCCTCGGCGGCATCGGCCCCGACGGCCACATCGCGTTCAACGTCCGGGGGTCGGGGTTCTATTCGGTCACGCGGCTGACCGGCACCAACTACGAAACGCAGGCCGCCGCGGCCGCCGACCTCGGGCGGCATCGAGATCTCCCGGAGCCGGCTCGTGATCACGATCGGCCTCGAGACGATCACCTACAACCCCCACTGCTCGGCCCTCATCATCGCCGCCGGCGACGCGAAGGCCTCCGTCGTGGCCCGCGCGGTGCAGGAGCCGAAGAGCCCGCAGGCCCCGGCCTCGGTGCTGCAGGACCTGGAGGGTGCGCGATTCTACGTGACGCGTGGCGCCGCCTCGGGGCTGACCGAACGGAGGTACGCGGACCTGGCGGGCCTCGACCGTTTCGACGCGGAGACCGCCGACGACATCGCCGTCGGCGTCTCGCTCGGGCGAAAATCCCCCTGCACAGGCTCACCGACGCCGACCTGGAGTCCGACCGGTTCGGATCGCTCCTTGCGAAGAAGCTCGGGACGCGGGCAGGGACCGCCGGGATGGACGCCCGTTCCCGGATGATCACGAAGATCGCCGGCGGCCTCAGCCACGTCTCCGACACGGTGTTCCTCCACACCGAGCCGCACCACGACGACATCATGCTCGCCTACCTCGCGCACATCTACCACCTGGTGCGCGACGCGACCAACGTCCACTATTTCGCGAACCTCACGTCGGGGTTCACATCGGTGACGAACGCGTACATGCTCTCGCAGGTGATGAAGCTCGAGAAATACAGCGGCGATCTCGAACTGCGCCGGCGGCACGCCGAGGGGTTCTTCGACCCATCCGACGTGAAGCACCGGATGGCCGACGTGTACCTCTACCTGGACGGTGTCGCCGCGGGAGACCCGCTGATGCAGGAACGCGCCGAAGCGTACCGCCTGCTCCGGAACCTGGTCGAGGTCTACCGGACCTCCCGCATGACCGACCTCTCGGCGAAGATCGGGACCCTCCACGACTATTTTACGTCGACCTACCCGGGGGCGAAGGACCCGCCCGACATTCAAATTTTAAAGGGCACGGTGCGCGAGTGGGAAGTGGAACTCCTCTGGGCCTACTTCGGGATCGAGGCCTCGGCGATACGGCCGCTCCGGCTCGGTTTCTACACGGGGGACATCTTTTCCCCCGAACCGGAGACCGGACGCGACGCCGCGCCGATTTACGAGTACATACGGGAGATCCGGCCCCGGGTGGTGACCGTCGCGTTCGACCCGGAGGGGAGCGGGCCCGACACCCACTACAAGGCGCTGAGGGCGGTGGCGGCCGCGTTGAAATTGTACGCCGAGAATGACGGCGGGAAGGACGTGCGGGTGTGGGGATACCGGAACGTCTGGTACCGGTTCCGGCCCGCGGAAGCCAACCTCTACGTGCCGGTTTCGTTGAACTCCCTGTCGCTTCTCCACACCGCGTTCATGACCTGCTTCGGCTCGCAGCGGTCGGCGTCGTTTCCGAGTTACGAGCACGACGGGCCGTTCTCCGAGCTGGCGCGCCGAATCCAGGTCGAGCAGTACGCCGCGGCGAAGACCTGCCTCGGGGACGATTACTTCCTGAAGCACGACCATCCGCGCCTTCGCGCCGCGCGCGGGATGATTTTCCTGCGCGAGATGGACCTGCCGGAATTTTTCCGGAAGGTGCGTGAACTGCGGAAGATCACCGAATCGGGGGTGGAGGGGGAGTGATGATCCCCGTCTGATAGAGTAATCCTGAAGGAAGATTCATGAAAGCGATTGTGTACACAAAATACGGATCGCCGGATGTTCTTCAACTCAAGGACGTCGAAAAACCTGCGCCCAGGGACGATGAAGTCCTGGTAAAAGTTCATGCGGCGTCCGTCAATGCACTATGACTGGCATTTCCTGACCGCTGACATATTCTTGGTTCGCCTGATGGGCGGGGGGCTGTTCAAACCTAAAAACACGAGACTCGGCGCTGACATAGCGGGGCGGGTTGAAGCGGTCGGCAGAAACGCCAAGCAGTTTCAGCCGGGTGATGAGGTCTTCGGGGATATGGCCGGACACGGTAACGGCAGTTTTGCCGAGTATGTCTCGCTCCTGAAAGTGCATTTGCCTTGAAACCAGCCAATCTATCGTTTGATGAAGCAGCGGCTGTGCCAATGGCAGCCGTCACTGCCCTGCAGGGTCTGCGCGATGAAGGGCAAATTCGTCCGGGGCAAAAGGTTTTGATCAATGGCGCGTCGGGTGGGGTGGGGACGTTTGCGGTGCAGATTGCCAAATCGTTCGGGGCTGAAGTGACCGCCGTGTGCAGCACCAGGAATCTGGACCAGGCGCGCTCGCTTGGGGCAGACCATGTCATTGATTACACCAAAGAAGATTTCACCCAAAGCGGGCAGCAGTATGACCTGATTCTTGCTGCAAACGGATATCATTCGCTTTCAGCGTATAAGCGTGCCTTAACTCCCAAGGGCATTTATGTTATGGCCGGAGGTTCCATGGCTCAGATCTTCGAGGCCATGCTCCTGGGATCATGGATGTCAAAAACCGGCGGCAAGAAAATGGGAGGCGTATCGGCAAAACCAAACCAGGAGGATCTGGTTTTTATGAAAGGCCTTCTGGAAGCTGGCAAAGTCGTACCGGTTATCGATAGACGTTACCCGTTAAGTGAAACGGCTGAAGCTCTCCGGTATCTCGGAGAAGGACATGCCCGGGGGAAAATTGTCATCACGGTGGATGAACGGGTGTGAGCCACTCGAAGATTCCTGAGAATGACCGGTACACGTGCGGGACAACGACACATCAATAGACGGAAGGACCATGAAGCGAACCGATCAGAAGGAATACGCCCTCGGAACCCACGATGCCGAAATCGTTCGGCTCGGTGTGCAGCACAAGCTCTGGAGCGCGTCCGCGTTTGCGATCTGGGAACGGGCGGGCATCTCCGTCGGAAAGACCGTTCTCGACATCGGCTGCGGGCCCGGATATACGAGTTACGATCTGGCCGGGGTCGTCACATCGAAGGGAACGGTGATCGCGATCGACGAATCCACGCGTTTCATCGACCATCTGAAATCGAGGCTCCGGCACGACACTGAGATTCCGATCGACGCCCGCGTCGGCGATGCGCAGAAGCTCGACCTGCCGCCGAAAAGCATCGACGCGGCCTACCAGCGCTGGGTGTTGTGCTTCGTGCGGGACCCCGAGGCGGTCGTACGCGGGGTCGCGAAGGCGCTCAAGCCGGGCGGCGTGTTTGCCATCCAGGACTATATGAATTATGAGGGAGTCCTGCTGGCGCCGCAGAGCACGGCGTTCCTTCGTTTCATGGCGGTCGTCGCAAGTGCGTGGAATGAACACGGCGGCGACACGAAAATCGGATTGCGGCTGCCCACGCTCCTCGCGAAGCACGGATTGACGCCGAGGGAAATCCGTCCCCTTCACCGCGTCGCCCGTCCGCATTCACAGCTCTGGACCTGGCCGACGATATTCATCGAGACCTACGCGCCGAAGCTCGTCGAGGAGGGACGATTGACGCCTGAAGAACACAAGGCCCTCATGCGGGATTGGAAACAGCGGTCGAACGATCCGGGGGCGTTTTTCTGTTCCCCCCCGATGGTCGAAATCATCGCCGTAAAAGAATGACCCGAATTCACCATCACTGACACCATCATCATCAATGGAGATTCATCATGAAAAATCTTCTCCACTTCGTTCTTGCCACAGGCCTGGGCATAGTCACGGCCATCCCCGCGGCGGGACAGATCGTCATCACCGCGGGCGACGTGGGAACATACTTCACGCCGGGAAACGTGAGCACAACGAGGATCGACACCGGTACCCACACGGCCGACATCGGTACGCTTGGGTCCAACTCGTGGGATTTCAGCGCGCTCACGGCGGGCATGACGCTGATGTCCGCCCCCGTCGACCCGGACACGACGTCGATGATCGCTTTCTATCCCGGCGCGACGCACGCCATCAATGCCGGTAGCGGGTATTCATATTACAAGCTCACGACCAACCTCGAAATGCTCGGCTACGGCCAGCCGCCGCCGACCGAGATCCGGACGAAGCAGATCCCCCCGCAGGTCATCAACCAATTGCCGCTGACGATGGGTACGACCTGGACCGCGACGTACGCCGAATCCAGCTATGTCACCATCTCGGGGACGACCTACACGACCCTCAACAACCACGTCGCCGAAAATACCGTGGACGCGTACGGCACCCTCACGCTCCCCGGCGGGGTCGTCTACCAGGCGTTGCGGCTGAAAACAGACAGGCGCTCGACGTCAGGCACCAACTCGTTCCGGTTCATCTCCTACCAGTTCCTTACGAAACAGGGCGTCTCCGTCAACGTGTCTCCGTCCGACACGAACCAGCCTCAGACCGGCACGATCAGCGTCAGCAATATTTCGTGGAGTCAACCGGCCAGCGCCACGGCCGTGAAGGAGGTCCCGGGCGGCGACGTACCGTCGGCCTTTGCCCTCGAACAAAACTATCCCAACCCGTTCAATCCCTCGACGACGATCAACTTTTCCGCTGTGGGGAATTCGTTCGTGAGCCTGAAGGTGTATGACCTGCTGGGCCGGGAGATCTCGACGCTGGTCGCGGAACGACTCGCCCCGGGAAGATACTCCGTGGCATGGGACGGGGCGGCGTTCCCGAGCGGCATCTACGTCTGCCGGTTGCAGTCCGGCGAATACGTCGAATCCAGGAGGCTCGTCCTCGTCCGATAGGATCGCAATCCACCACCAACCCAGGACAGAAAGGTGATCGTATGTCCACCATAAGGCTCTTCCCGCTCGCGAGCGTCACGCTCCTCTGGACGCTCATCGCGGGCGTCAGTCCGTCGCCGGCTCAAACCGGCTTCCAGCGGATCTACGGCAGTCCGATGGGAGATGCGGGATATTCCGTCCAGCAGACATCCGACAGCGGATACATCGTCGCCGGATATTCCCGGGCCGATGTGTATCTCGTCCGGACGAACAGCCTCGGGGACACGCTCTGGACGCGTACCTACGGGGGTGGTGCCGCCGATGTGGCGGCGTCCGTTCAACGGACCTATGATGGCGGGTACATCGTCGGCGGCCACACCTCTTCCTTCGGCGCCGGCTCCTCCGATGCCTACCTGCTGAGGGTGACCGCCCTGGGGGACACGCTCTGGACGCGGACGTACGGCGGGTCATCGGCGGACTTCGGCCTGTCCGTCGTGCAGACGTCCGACAGCGGGTACGCCCTCGGAGGATACACCCTCTCCTACGGCGCCGGTTTCGCGGACATGTACCTCGTCAGGACCAACGCGGCGGGGGACACGCTCTGGACCAGGACGTACGGCGGCGCGTACAACGACTACTGCCGGTCGGTGGGGCGGACGTCGGACGGCGGGTTCATCCTCGCCGGAGAAACCATTTCCCTGAGTTCCCCCTCCAACCAGATCTATCTCGTGCGGACGGACTCCCTGGGGGACACGCTCTGGACCCGGAAGTTCGGAGGGACATCCGATGAGTACGGATTTTCCGTTCAGCAGACCGCCGACACCGGGTACATCGTCGCGGGTTATACGGAATCTTTCGGCGCCGGTTCGCGCGATCTGTACCTCGTCAAGACGAACCCGTTCGGGGACACGCTCTGGACGCGTACCTACGGCGATTCCAACGACAACCAGGGGATGTCCGTCCAGCAGACATCCGACGCCGGGTACATTGTCGCCGGTTATACCGATGCCTCCGGAACCGGCTCCACCGATGTCTACCTCCTGAGGATTGACGGGCTCGGGGACACGGTGTGGACCCGCACATACGGCGGGACCCTCGCCGATCTCGGCTTTTTTGTCCGGCAGACGTCCGACGGCGGGTACGTGGTCGCGGGATCGACACTCTCCTTCGGGGCCGTCAACCTGGATGTGTATCTGATCAAGACCGGCGGCGATGGCATCATCACCGGCGTGCCCGTCGGCGACCCGCCGGGCGTTCCCGGTGAGTTCCTCCTGCGGCAGAACTACCCCAATCCGTTCAACCCGGTCACAACGATTCGGTACCAGGTGCCGGAACAAACCCACGTCACGCTGCGGGTCTATGACGCGTTGGGAAGGGTGGTGGCGACGCTCGTGAACGGGGTGCAGGAACCGGGATATAAATCGGTCGCGTACGACGCAAGCGGACTATCGGGCGGTGTGTATTTCTATCGCCTGCAGGCGGGCGATTTCGTTGAAACGAGGAAACTCGTACTCCTCCGGTAAGAGCCGACGGGGTTCCGATCATTCGCGAAGCATCCTGGAATATGGATCGGCGGGAGTTTGATTGAGTTCGTCATCACGTTTTCTCAAACAGGAATACCTTCATGAAACCCATTTCAAGACTTATCATCGCACTGGTATCTCTCACCGTCGTTGGATCGGTATACTACAGTTTCATCAAAACGACGGACGAATTAGGCGCCTTCAGCAAGTTCAGCACCAACAGCGAGATCAATCAGGATATCAACGTCGCCGTCGTGAAATCGAAGGAAATCAAAAGAGACGGGGAGGGGAGAATCACATCTTTTTATGGATCGGACAAGGACGACGTGGTCGTGAAGATTACCCTCCACGATCCGGCACCACCGGAAATTGCTGACGCGGCCGTGCTCGAGCTGGTTGGACATCTGCACGCGGATGGTTTCGTCGCTTCGCACGTCACCGTGATCCGGTAAGAGCGACACAGGAACCATGCCCGCATCGCAAACCCTATTGACGGGGAACTACGCCTTGAACACCTGCACGTCGATGCCCTCGCGTCCCGGGGAGACCGCGCGGACGGCGTAGCCCCCGTCCTCCGGGAGCCCGGTGGTGGCGGTAAGTCGAACACAACCCCGGTATTGCGGAGTTAATGTACGACACCATCCGACAGTTTTAAGGATTGCATGAAAAAAGCCCGGTCGAATCGACCGGGCTTTTTCCTTTGGAGCGCCTGCGGTGCTTATCTGACCAGCAGCATCTTCATCGTTCGCACGAAACCCGCGCCCGGATCGGCGACCGACGCGGCCTCGATCCTCACGAAGTAGACCCCGCTCGCATGGCCGCTGGCATCCCAATTGGTCGAGTGCACGCCCGAGGGCATGTTCCCGTCCACGAGGTTCCCCACCAGCTGTCCGAGAGCATTGTACACCTTCAAGACGACCCTGCTGTCCGCCGGCAGCTGCCAGGCGATCGTGGTCGTCGGGTTGAAGGGGTTCGGGTAATTCTGCTCCAGGCGGTACTCCTGCGGCTGACCCGCCGATGACACGGTGAGGGTCACTTCGGTCGCACGGCCGAGGTCCGCGGCCACGGGGGCATCGGTCGAGACGGCGATCGTTTTGCCGCCCGCGTCCGAAAGGCTGAACACCATCCCGTTCGCTTGCGCGGGGAGGAGGATCCTGGTGTTCGAGCCGGCCGGCTGGAGTCGGATGTTGAACGAGGCGGTCAGGGAGCCGCCGCCGATGGTCGCCATGCGGTTGCCCGACGCGAAGCGCGCATCGAAGGCGCCCGCGGGCGGCACTGGGGGCAGTTCCGGGAGGCTTTCCTTCATCGTCCCGGCGTCGACCGACAGGACCTGACGGTTACCCAGTTCGTCGGAGAATTCGAAGTCGAGGGCGCGAAGCTCGCCGTTCGTCCCGTTACCGGCGCTCCCGGCGACCGTCATCCCGGAGGAGGCGCCGGTGAAATCGATTGTCCCCGCCGCCGCCGCTTTCACCCAGTACCCCCTCCCCGGCTGGAGGGTCACCGCTGAGCTGTAGCCACCCTCGTAACCGTACACATCCGATGCCACGAGGCCGGGGGGCGTCGTGACGATCGAGGCCACCGACACCGGGGTCGAGAGCGGCCCTATGATGTTCCACCCTTTCGCGATGGCGATGGATCCGGCGCCGATTTCGGATCCGGCGACCGAAAGCACCTGCCCTGACTGGAACTTGAGCCAGTAGCCGCGGCCGTTTTCGGTCGTGGTCACGGTCTGGTACGATCCCGAGTAGGCGTACGTCGAAGAGGACGCGGTGGGGAAGACGGCCGACGGCGTGTAGTCTGCGACCGTCATGGCGACGGAGACCAGGTTCCAGCCCGCGTTGACGCCGGAGAGCGTCACGCCGGCGCCGCCCGACTGCGGAGCGAGGGCCGCGTTCATCGTCGTCGTGGCGGGCAGACCGCCCTGGTACGCGACGGTGCCCCCGACGGCGACGGTGCCGGCCCCCGGCTTCTGGAAGACGATCGTGTAGTCGCCCGGCGCGAGGCCGTGCGTTGTGTAGAGGCCGTCCGGTCCGGTCACTGCAGAGCCGGCGACCCTGCCGGCGCCGTCCACGACCGTCACGATCGCGCCGGCGAGCGGTACGAGGGCCCCGGGGGCGCGGAAGGCGTTCTTGCCCGGGGTCTCGATCTCGATTTCGACCTCACCGCTGATGTCGTTCAGCCCGTCGGCGGAGTCGACGAGGGCGTCGATGTCGATGCCGGTGACGGCGGAGGCATTGACCGCGACGAGCGAGGCGCTGTCGGCGAACGGCGTGCCGCCGGATATCGAGTAAAACGTCGGGACGATGCCGTCCTCGTCCTTTACCATCACCAGGTAGAAGCCGGCGGGGAGCTCGTCGAGCAGGTACGCCCCGTTGGAGTCGGTGTGGTCGGAGGCGATCAGGCCCGTGAAATGGCCGGCGGTGTTTTTCATGAACCCGAGCACCTCGGCGCGCAGCGGCGCCAGGTTGTCGGCGCGCCGGACCGTGCCGGAGATGCTCCCGGGGCCGTCGAGCCCCGGCGTCTTCGGGACGAGCGAGAAATCGATGCCGGCCGTGTCGGCGCGGAGCACGAGGACCCTGGCTTCCAGGGGCGACGGCTGGCCGTCCCAGTACTGCTCGAAGAAACCCGGCGCCCTCGCGCGGACGATGTAATCGCCGTCGCGCGCGACGAGGTGGAACGCGCCGGCGCTGTCGGTGACCGCGTGCTGCTCGGAGTCGTCGTCGTCCCCGTGGTGCCCGCCGTGCCGGGAATCGTCGTCGAAGAAATCGTCGTCATCGCCGTAGTCGCCCGAAAGCTTCATCAGCGAGACGGACGCTCCGGAGATCGGGATGCCCGACGAATCGCGGACGATGCCGGTAACGTTGTGGTGTTCCAGGGACGCGGCGTGCTCGCCCGACAACATGAAATTCACGGCGACGTCGCTGCTCTCGGCGACCACCACCGGGGTGGCGCCCGCGAGCTCGTGCGAGTTCACGTACCAGACGTCCTCGTAAGGCGTTTCGTCGGCGTCCGCGCGGACGAAATAGGTCCCGGGATTCACGACCGGGAAGGCGTACTGTCCCGCGCTGTCTGTCCTCGTTTTGAGGACGAAGACGCCGCTGCTGACGTCGAAGATCTTGATGCGGATGCTGTCGAGCGGGGATCCGGAGGTGTCGGTGACGGCGCCGTGAATGCTCGCCGCCGCGCCCGAGAGCACCATCAGCCGGAATTCCTGCTCGGCGTCCTCACCGTTCGGGCAGACCCTCGCCTTGAGTTCGACCTCGAACACGCCGAGGGAGCCGGGGAGCCACGTGACGAGACCGCCGGAATCTACCGACATACCGGACGGAGCATGCGTGAGTTCGTAGCAGACCGCCAGTCCCGGGGGGGTCGTGACGACGGCCGCCTGGTACTGGTACGGTTCCCCGACCATCCCCGACAGGACCGGCTGCGAGGTGAAGTGGATGACGCCCGAGGAATCGTCGCCGGTCGTGTCGTTGAGCGACCCGGTCTGCACGAAAACCATGTTGGACGGCACGCTCTCGACGGCGCCGTTGTAGAGCGCCTTCACGTAGTAGAGGTAGCCGGTGTTCGCCGCGATGATGCTGTCGTCGTGCTCGCCCTCGGGGACGTTCGCCAGGAACGAGAAGGTGGATTCAGCCGACAGGGCGCGGTACACGTTGTACGACAGGGGGGAATGCCCGGAGTCGGGCCAGAGCCAGTCGAGTTCCACGACCCCGCGGTCGTCGAAAATGCCGACGAGCTCGCGCGGCGGGAGGGACCCCGTGCCGCTTCCCCCCGGGGTCGAGTCGCCCCCCGCGGTGACGGTCACGATGTTGGTGGGAGCGCTCTCGCCGGTCGCGTCGTACACGGCGGTCACTCTGTAGCTGTACGCGGTCCCGCCGGCCACATCGGCATCGTCATAGCGGCGGTCGCCTGCGGTCGTGAAGAGCGTGAATTCGGGCGCAGCGCCCGCCTTCCGGTAGACGTTGTAATGGGTCGGGGCCGGGAGGACGTCCGGCGCGTGCCACCGCAGTTCGATGGCGGTGTCCGTCACGGACCAGGACCCTTCCAGTTCCGTGGGCGGTGCCTGGGAGAAGGCCGGGCTCGCCATGGTGGCCGCGACGAGGGCGAAAAAGAACGCGAACGCCGGGATATAGTGGTGGTGTTTCATGATGTGTCCCTTTCAGTGATTGATGGATCGAGTGTGCCGCGATTCACGCGGACGACTCCCCCTCTTACTTCAATCAACGTGCCAATCACCCGGCGATCCGGAATATATTTTTCATGCGTGGGAGATTGTTTTCGACTGAAGTGGAAGGGTCATATCACCCATGTGGAGCGGATGACACATCGGGGAGGCCCGAGGGTGGTGCGCGGTGGAGTCCGGTGGACAAAAGCCGGTTCGCTTTGCGTATTACCAGATTATCCATTGACATTTATTGGAATCTGTATTACCATTAGGTGTCGGGAGGTGTTCTACTCTGCCGACCTTGCCCTCCGACGCATCACTCCCAATGCGTTCTCCCTTGGCACAATGGATAGCCTTCTTAGACTGAATTGCTCAAAATGAAGATCCCTGCGAAATGGGTCAATTTCTTGGGCATCGTCGTGTGCGGGCCATGCCGCGGGCTCACCTGGTACGCCGCCACTCGTCGCCAATGGTGTTTGATCACCTGATTCTGACTTCATTCACTGACCATTGAAAGAGGTGATTACCAGATGTTGAGGTTGAGCGCCCTGTCATTGACAATCCTGCTTTCTGGTCTTTCGGCTCTCGCTCAATTCACCTGGAGGTGGCAGAACCCCTACCCGCAAGGGACTGACATCCGTTCGGTTTCTTTTGTGACGCCGTCGGTTGGTTACACCGTCGGCCTCTTTGGCTCGATCAACAAGACCACTGACGGCGGCGCCACCTGGATCCCGCTCTCCAGCGGAACGATACTCGATCTGTACGACGTGGTCTTCCTCAATGAAAACACGGGGACGGCCGTCGGGAGAGCAGGTACGATTCTCCGAACCGCTGACGGGGGTAATCTCTGGATTGCCCAGTCAAGCGGGACACCAAACTGGCTCAGGTCGGTCTCATTCACGAGTACGAATGTGGGGACGGCGGTGGGTTTATTTGGCACGATCATTCGAACCACCAATGGCGGTACAGTCTGGTATTCCCAGACAGGCGGGACAGGTGAACATCTCGTTGGCGTGTCATTCGTTGACGCCGGAAACGGCCTGGCGGTCGGGTACAACGGCACGATACTGCGAACGACCGACGGGGGATCGACCTGGACTGCTCAGGCCAGCGGAACGACCGTCCATCTTTACGATGTGTCCTACGTGAGTCCCGCGGTGGCGTACGTTGTCAGCGCTGATGGATTCATCCGGAAATCAACTGATGGGGGGATCACCTGGAACGGGCAACCGGGCGGAGTCGGGGGTCAGTTGTATGCAGTCGATTTCGTCGATGTCAACCATGGGATCGCCGCCGGGACGGGCGGCACGGTGGTGAGGACAACGACGGGCGGAGCATCGTGGATCGCTTCCAGCACGGGCACGACAGAACATCTGTATGGCGTAAGCATCGCGGACACCGATCATGCGTGGGTCGTGGGTCAATCAGCCACGCTCTTGCATTCATTCGATGGCGGGAACGGCTGGGTCAGTCAGGTGAAAGGGACGAGGCGACGCCTCAACAGGGTGGACTTTGCCACCGGGATGCTGGGGATGGCGGTCGGAGAGTACTGGGACGATCGTCAGGACGACCGACGGAGGCGTTCACTGGGACGAGGTTGAAAGCGGAACGGTAAACAATCTGAACGGGATATTCTCTGCTTGACTCCCTCAGGGGGACGGTTGTCGGGCATGGAGGGACTATTCTGCACACCACCGATGGTGGTTCTACCTGGATGCAACAGAATAGCAAAGTGAGCTCGGATCTCCTCGGTGTGGCATTTCCTCACTCAACAGATAGCTCTTGCGGTCGGGGATGATTTTATCATCTTACGGACGACAAACATCGGTGCCTCATGGACGATTGTCGACTCCGGCTCGGTCGAGAAGACTTACGAGACGTTGAGTTCATCGACTCAATCGAGGGGAGTCGCGATTGGCGAATTTGCACGCCGTCTACCATTCGATCAACGCGGGAATTGGTTGGGAATTGGCGCCAGCCTACCAATCCGTGGAGTGATCTCAACGCACTGAGTATACCGGGAGACAGCAGCTGGTTCATAGTCCGCAATCTCGGCTATATCATTCATACCACCGATAAGGGTAACACCTGGTATTCACAGACAAGCGGCACATCAAACTCACTTTACGGGGTTTCATTCCCTGACCTGAATCATGGCGTTGCCGTCGGCAGCCGTGGGACGATTATCAGTACGACAAACGGTGGATCGCAATGGGGCCGCCAACAGAGTATCGTGGACACTGCCCTGCGAGATGTCTTCTTCCTTGATGCAACGCACAGGTTGGGCCGTCGGGGACCTTGGGACGATACTGCACACCGGACCGGAAACCGTTGACACTGCCTCCTCCATTATTGAAGTCAACACCGGCTGGAACATCGTCTCCGTCCCGTCCTCCCGACGATCTATCCAGGAGTTCGCTCTTCCCCAATGCCATCAGCAGCGCATATGCCTACGACGATGGTTACATTGTCAGCGATACCCTCGAATCCGGGCTGGGATACTGGCTGAAGTTCCCGGATGCGCAAACCATCGTGATGGACGGGACGTGGCTCGACGCGGAGACGATCGATGTGGCGGCGGGTTGGAACCTGGTGGGGTCGTTGAGCTCCGGGATCAATGCGGCCGACGTCGGTTCGATCCCCGGGGGGATCGTCACCTCGGGGTTCTACCGCTACGACGGGTCCTACATTCAGAGTCCGGTGATCGACCCGGGGAGGGGGTACTGGGTGAAGGTCACGGCGCCCGGAGAGCTCCTGTCATCGTCGGGCGGGTTCACTTCCCGCAACCGCAAGGATCACGGATCGATGACCAGGGGAGATCCCGCCATCGCCGCCCGACGGTGCCGGAGATCCGCCTGCGGCTGCCGCCCGTGCGTTCGCGCTTGCGCAGAACACCCCGAACCCGTTCAACCCTTCGACGCAGATCCGCTACACGCTGCCCGCGGGGGGCCGCGTCTCGCTGGTGGTCTATGACCTGCTGGGGCGGAGGGTGGCCGTTCTGGCCGAGGGGGTCCGGGAAGCCGGCGAGCACCTCGTGCGGTGGGAGGGTGAGGGCGTGCCGGGCGGGGTCTACTTCTACCGGCTCGTGGCGCCCGGGTTCAGCAAAACGATGAAGATGGTGATGATCCGGTGAGGACCCAGGAACGGCCCCCCGATGGATCGGGTGCCGGGGTAGATCAAAGTTGTCGACATACTTTCACCTGCAACTGTTAACACCGAGGCTTCAATAAATCACGAGTAATTCCGGCAAGACTAACGTGATGGTGGCCATATGAAAAACCTCAGTCCAAACCCAGTGCTCTTTCTGGTGGTCGGAGTCCTCATCGCCGTGGGTGGTCTCCTCCAGGCGCTCCATGAGGAGGCATTTGCTATTCCCGAGTGTGCAAATGTGTGCGTGTGTACAAATCCTCCTTGCGGTTATCCACCCGTCGAAAATAAGCTCTGCGGGGGCCCTGTCTGCGGGGGTGGTGCGACAGCACACAATTGCATTGAATATTGTCAGATATTCTGATCATGGCCGGATCTCTCAGGCGGGGAAATCGAATCTCGATGCTCCGACGCCTCGTCATCGTATTCGTCTGTTCTTGCTCCGGCCTGATTCCCGAACTATCGGCCCGTCAACAACACTGGAGATGGCAGAATCCCCTTCCCCATGGGAGTGATGTCCGGGCCGTATCGTTTGTCAGTTCAACCACCGGCTACACGGTCGGTGTGTACGGGTTGATCGGCAAGACAACCGACGGCGGTTCATCGTGGATCGGGCAAACCAGCCCGACGGTGATGGATTTGAACGATGTGGATTTTCGCACGGCGATGACCGGTACTGCGGTGGGGGGATCAGGCACGATCATCCGGACCACCGACGGTGGAACGACCTGGTTCCCCCAGTCGAGCGGAACAACCAACTGGCTGAGGTCGGTCTCGTTCACGAGTGTGAACGTCGGAACGGCGGTGGGGATGGGCGGGACTATCCTCCGGACAACCAACGGCGGTTCCCTCTGGTATCATCAACCAAGTGGCACCCTGGAACTTCTCACCGGAGTGTCGTATGCGGATGTGAATCATGGGTTGGCGGCAGGTCTCAATGGCACAATTCTCCGGACGACAGATGGCGGTGGAACATGGCTTCCGGCGACGAGCGGCACAGCCGCTGACCTCAACGGTGTTTCCCTCGTCAATGCGGGTGTGGGATACGGGAACCTCCTGGAGATCGACGTGCACGACGACGGCCGCGGCGGCGCGACCCCGACGGCACCGGCCTCGCGGACTGCGCCGCGCGTCGAGGCGCTCGACGGGACGCTGACGCTCACAGCCCGCCCGGCGGCCCGACGCACCTCCACGTGGAGCTCCCATGCGAGTCGTGATCGCCGAGGACCTGGCGCTGCTGCGCGACGGCCTGAGCGCATGCTGGCGGCACGGCTTGACGTCGTCGCCGGGGTCGAGGACGGCGACGCGCTGATCGAGGCGGTCGACGAGCTGCCCCGACGTCGCGTCGTCGACGTGCGCATGCCGCCGACGTTCCCGACGAGGGGATGCGCGCGGCGCTCGAGGCGCGCCGGCGCGTCGACGGCCTGCGCGTACTGGTCCTCTCGCAGTACGTCGAGCGGGGGTTCGCCAAGGAGCTGCTGGCCGACGGCAGCGGCGGCGTCGGCTACCTGCTGAAGGATCGCGTAGGCGAGATCAGCGACTTCGTCGAGGCCGTGCGGCGCGTGGCGGGCGGCGGCACCGCGATGGATCCCGAGGTCGTCGCGCAGCTCGTCGCCGGCAGCGGCGCCGGCGCGCCTGGAGGAGCTGACACCACGTGAGCGCGACGTCCTGTCGCTGATGGCCGAGGGCCGCTCGAACTCCGGGCATCGCGCGCGAGCTCGTCGTCACGGACGGCGCCGTCGAGAAGCACGTCTCGAGCATCTTCGGCAAGCTCGGCCTGCCGCCCAGCGGCGACGATCACCGCCGTGTCCTGGCCGTCATCGCCTGGCTCGGGGAGAAGGGAGACGAAGTCATGCAGCAGCGCGTCAGCCTGATCACCCTCGGCGTCGCCGACCTCGCTCGCGCGACGGCCTTCTACGAGGCGCTCGGCTGGACGCACAGGCCGATCCCGGGAGCGGACGTGACGTTCTTCCAGGCCGGCGGCATGGTCGTCGGGCTCTGGGGGCGCGACCAGCTCGCACAGGACAGCGGCGTGAGCGACGGCGGGGGTTGGGGCGGGGTCACCCTGGCCCACAACGTCGGCTCCGCAGCCGAGGTCGACGCCGTCATCGAGGAGGCGCGCAGCGCGGGCGCCGCGATCACGCGCGAGCCGGGTGCGACCTTCTACGGCGGCTACTCCGGCATCTTCGTCGATCCCGACGGACACCCCTGGGAGGTCGCGCACAACCCGGGCTGGACGCTGAACGACGACGGCACGATCTCGCTCGGCTGACCGCCTACCAGCGAACCTCGTGCCACTCCATGACGCCGAAGCCCTCGGCGAGCTCCACGCCGCCGGGCAATGAGCCCGAGAACGTGCCGAACGGCTGGCGATAGTCGCTGCGGAACACCTTCAGGTCGTCGCTCTGTGCGCGCTCTGCCTCCGCCACGAAGTCGAGCCGCGCTCGCTCCTCTGCGAACGTGACCCCGTCGAGGTCTCCCGGGAAGCCGACGGGGCCGACCTCCTGCGCGGCGCCGTCGATCCAGATCGTCCGCTCGCTCGCGCCCGGCGCGTCGTGGACGCCGGCGACGAGGTTCCAGGCCAGCGCCCGGCCGTCGGCGGCCGTGCCGACGCCTGCGGACCAGCGCCACGCCGTCTCGCGGGCGTGGTAGCCCGCGGAGGCGTCGATCAGGCCCGCGGAGTCGATGCTCCACGTCCGCCCACCCGCCGCGACCGTCCCCAGCGCCCGGACGGGATCCTTGCGCGTCCAGATGTACGAGTCGCCGTGCGGGCTGACGATCTCCATCGGCGCGCCGGCGGGCGCCAGCGCGAGGTCGATCTCGATCCCGCGGCCGTGCACCGAGAGGTGCCCGTCTCCGACGGCGACGAGCCCCGGCGTGAACACCGTCCGCTCGTGCAGCTCTCCGGTGGCGCGGTCGAGCACCGCCCAGAACGCCTGAGGGATCGGGCCGATGCGCACGGTCGCCGCGCAGAGCATCACGTCCTCGCCGTAGACGCCGACGTACCGCCAGCGCTTCAGCGGGCGGCCGTCGCGCAGCAGCGGCATCCGCGCGGGCGGCAGCGGGAGGCCCTGCGGACGGACCGAGCCGTCGCCGCGCGCCGGAAGGCCGGCCGGCACGGTCATGGTCGGGTTGCGTTCGAGCGGGTCACGAGCCCGCAGACCCTATCGGCGGCTGATGGGGGCTATGGTTCGCATACGAGATTGACTCGTCAGTCAATCTCGAGGAGAGATCACCCGTGCGCGCCGCCGCCATCCAGCTCACCGCCACGCCCGACGTCGCAGCGAACCTCGCGTCCGCCGACCGGCTCGTGCGCGCCGCGGCGGCCGACGGCGCGTCGCTCGTCGTTCTGCCGGAGAAGTGGAGCGTCCTGGGGCCCGGGGAGGCGCTGCGCGCCGGGGCGCAGCCACTCGACGGCGAGGCGATCGGCTGGGCGCGAGCGAGCGCCCGCGAGCTGGGCATCGATCTCATCGCCGGATCGATCTCCGAGCGCATCGACGGCGAGCCGAAGCTGCGCAACACCTCCGTCCACATCGGCCCCGACGGCGGGATCAAGGCGGTCTACCGCAAGATCCACATGTTCGACGTCGAGGTCGATGGCACCGCCGTCTACCGGGAATCCGCCCACGAGCAGCCCGGTGACGAGGCGGTCCTCACGACGCTCTCCGATGGCACCGTCGCCGGCATGAGCGTCTGCTACGACCTGCGCTTCCCCGAGCTCTACCGCGTGCTGACGGTCGGCGGCGCGCGCGTGCTGCTGGTGCCCGCCGCCTTCACGCTTCCCACGACGCTCGACCACTGGGCGACGCTCCTGCGCGCACGGGCGATCGAGAACCAGTGCTTCGTCGTCGCCGCCAACCAGATCGGCGAGCATGCTCCCGGTCTTCGGTCCGGCGGGCGGTCGATGATCGTCGACCCTCGTGCTCGCGCAGGCCCCCGACACCCAGACCGTGATCACCGCCGACCTCGACCTCGATCGCCAGGACGACATCCGTCGCCGGCTGCCTGCGCTCGAGGGCCGCCGGCCGGCGGCCTACCACCTGCAGGGCACGGAGGCCATGGCCTGATGGCGACGCGCAACCCGCAGCAGGCCGCGGAGAAACGGCGCCTGATCCTCGACGCCGCCGTTCGCGTGTTCGCACGGCAGGGCTTCCACACGTGCCGCGTGTCGGACATCGCCGACGAGGCGGGCGTCGCCTACGGGCTCGTCTACCACTACTTCCGCTCCAAGGACGAGGTGCTCGACACCCTGTTCCTCGAGCGCTGGGGCATCCTGCTCGAGGCGATCCGCGAAGTCGACGGCAACGACGCGATCACCGCGCGGGAGAAGCTCCACGCGATCGCCTCGTTCATCGTCGATTCCTACCGCCACGACCAGGACCTGATGAAGGTCATCATCGTCGAGGTGACCCGCGCCGCGAACTCGTTCGGCCGCGAGCACCTGGCGCAGATTCGCGAGGCCTACGACCTGATCGCCGTCATCGTCGAGAAGGGCCAGGCGTCCGGGGAGTTCAAGGACACGGTGACGCCGGCGTTCGCGGCGATGGCGTTCTACGGCGCGATCGAGCAGGTTCTGACCGGCTGGATCTTCGACCTGCTGCCCGGCGCGCCCGGGGACTACGACGAGGCCAAGTCGTTCGTCGTCGAGACATCTGCGGCGGCCTGGACAGCACCGCCCCGGCACAGTGAGCTAGGGTCCCATCCGATGCAGAACGAGCTCGTCAAGCGGGTGGCCTGGATGGGCCTCGTGGCCGGAATCGAGGCACTTGCCAGCATCGCCGCCTTCCGGATCGCCGCGCTGATCTACCGGCGCGTCTACGGCGAGGAGCCGCCGGAATGAGCACCGAGCCGCTCAACACCCCGCCGGCCCCCGAGCCGCAGCCGCCCCCGCCGCTGCCCCCGGTCGAGCCGAAGCGCCCGATCACCGAGACGCGACCCGAGATCCTCGTCGGCGGCGCGTTCCTCGGTGGGATGATCCTCGCCAAGCTCATCGGTCGTCGTGGCCGGTAGCCCGCAGACACCGCCGCCGCCGTCCAACGAGACGGCCATGGCCGAGGCGATCCAGCGCGTCACCGCGCACACACAGGCCCTGGTCAAGGATCAGGTCGACCTGGCGAAGCTCGAGGTGCAGAAGAAGGCGATGGTCTTCGGCCGGGGCACGGCGATCGCCATCGCCGCCGGCCTCGCTTTCATCGTCGGTGCGCTGATCCTGATCCTGGAGGGCCTCGCCTGGCTGGCGTGGTACGAGCTGTTCCCCAACGACCAGTTCTTCTGGGGCTTCTTCTTCATCGCGCTCATCCTGATCGTGCTCGCCGTGCTCGCCGGATTCATCGCGGCGAAGATCCTCAAGAAGGCGCAATCGCCGGTGCCCGAGCAGGCGCTCGCCGCCGCGCGTGAGACGCAGGCGACCATCAGCGGCGAGACCGCGCTGCTCAAGGAGCAGGTCCGCGAGGTCGTCGTCAAGCCGGAGGACCAGCGACCGTGAGCACCAATCCCCGCACCCCGGAACAGATCCGCGCGTCGATCGCCGAGAACCAGGCCGGGCTGGCCAGTTCGCTGACCCAGTTGCGCGGCGAGGTGGTCGCGGTCGCCGACTGGCGCCGCCAGATCAATACGCATCGCCCCCAGGTCATCGCCGGCGCGGCGATCGCCGGCTTCGTGATCGGCGGCGGGATCGCCGCGATCTTCGGGCGCAGCCGCCGCCGCTAGACCTCTACGGGCGCAGCAGCGCGGGGTCGATCCCGCCGACGCCGATCAGCCCCGGGCCCGCGTCGGTGCCGATCACGTCGCCGATCTCCGAGCAGAACAGCGGCTCGCTGTCGAAGACCTCGCGGCCGCGCTCGATCAGATTCTCGGCCTGCTCGGATGCCTGGATGTGCTGGACGATCCAGGCGGTCGCGCCATCCGCCTTGCGGTCGCGCAGGTAGTCGACCATCCGCTCGAACGCGCGCTTCTCCGTGCGAACGCGCTCGATCGGCGTGACGCCGTCGTCGAACGTCATGATCGGCTTGATCTTCAGCGCACCGCCGACCCATGCCTGCGCGCCGCCGATCCGCCCGCCGCGGCGCAGGTACTCGAGCGTGTCGATGGCGAACCAGATCCGCGCGTTCTCGACCGCCGCCGCGGCGCGGTCGACGACCTGCTGAACATCGGCGCCTCCCCCGGCGGCCGCCGCGGCGGCGAGGACGATCAGGCCGAGGCCGGCGCAGCAGCTGCGCGAGTTCACGACCTCGATCCGCCGCTGCCCGCCGCGGGCGGTGACGTCGGCGGCCGCCTGGCGAGCGGCCTCGCAGGTTCCGGAGATTCCGGCGCCCAGGTGGATCGAGACGATGTCGTGCCCGCTCTCGATCAGCGGCTCGTAGACCTGG